>NZ_AADV02000123.1 GCF_000167195.1 Crocosphaera watsonii WH 8501
TAGGTTTTTGTTTCCGGGTTATCCAAGTAATTAAGGGCTGGTTTTTCTTTGGGCAACTTTTGTAATTCCCGGAAGGACCAACCCGAGAAGAACCGGGGGGCTTTATCTTTGAAAATTTAGCCATAAATATGCCCTTCTAGGAATTAACTTTTGAATATGAAGAGGAGGATGCGGTTGCACCTTCCTTTTGTTAAATGGAAGGGTCTGGGATGTGTAAAGCAAAAAAAGTCCTTGACTTTCCCAACCGTAACATCTCCGTAGATAGGGGTAAAATTCCTGCTACTGGCAGTTGATAGGTTTCATGGACTTTATCCTTTAGAACACCAAAATCTATGTCAGGTAAAGCTTTATTCACCACTAACAACATTTTCGGCACTTCTAGTTCCTTGGCCACTTCCACAATAACCGCCGTTCCTAAATAGTCTTGCTGATCAGGTCGCAAAATCATCACCAAGGCACTAGTGCAGCTTGGCGAAAGTAATCCACCAGATTTTTACAGAAACTTTCGTGACTAGCCACGACAATGTGTTTCAATGAAACTAACGGAAGAATCTCGAAGTTGATGTCCATGATAAAAGCATTGCCAATTAACCTCTCCAACCTACAGAAAACAGTACTCCAACAAATAGTGAGAGGGACAACAAACCCCTATCGCCTTGTTAGACGAGCCAAGCTAATCTTAGCCGCAGCATCAGGAGAGAGCAATAGTTCGATTAGTCGAAGATTAGAATTAGACCGAGTACAAGTGCGTCAGTGGCGATCGCGATGGTTTGAGGAGAGAGAAAAACTGAGTGCCGCCGAAGAACAACAGGTAACGGAGAAAGCATTAATGGTCTTGATCATTGGACTTTGGACAAAAAAAGTTTGTTAGCGTATATTTTACGCTGAACTAAAATCCCAAAATATCGGCTCTGTATCAGTCAATAAAATTGGCTGACAAATAGGGCTAATCTATAGATTCTGAGGAAAACTAAGGAGCTTTTAAGTTTTCAGTTGATTTTTTGCTCCCTTTCTTGATAACATCATGACGAGTTCGTGGGGCTTTTTTGTAACCTTTAATACGTCCGGAAGAAAAACCTCGACGTTTGGGAAATTTGGCGAAAGTCCCCAAGGTCGTAATTATTCTTGAAAAGTCTCTTTGAACTAGACTAGGGGTGATTTTGATGGATTTATTAGTCTTCAAATACTGTTCCCAATCACGGGGTAAAACCACAGCTAATTTTCTGGCAGCCCACAAATTTACATAAGAAAGAAGTGTTAGTTTAAACCAATTTTCTTCATGATGTACATCGGGAGTTAAATAAGATGTCATCAATAATCTTTGTTTACCAAATCGAAAAAGATGTTCCATGTCATAACGTTGTCGATAACACTGATAACAATCAACTAAACTTAACTCATCGCGCCGAGAACCAATAACAATAAGCCACATAGGTTTCCAAATACTATTTCTTTCTTGAGCTCTGACAACAATCTGGAGTAAAGTAAAGGGGTGATTGTTCATTTTATAGTTTTTAGTTCCTCTCATTAACATCTGTTTCCATCCCGAAATAGTCACTGTTAATTGACGACCTTTTTTCGTTGTAAAGGGAACATGATGAACTTCATCAGGTTCAGTCCAAGTTTGGTCATCTTTAAGGTCAAATTTATCCCCATACCAACGGGGATGTCCCGAAGTTTTGGCTTGATTTGGGTCCCGAATAAATTGACGATAAAAAACTCGGTCACTTCTAACTCTTGTAATAGTAACTAGGTCTTCATGCTTAACTTGTTCCCCAATAAAATCCTTTTGGCTGTAGTCACTATCAGCCACTAAGACAGATAATTTATCAGAAAATAAAGAACTTTGCCAGATTTTTTTTAGTTGTTGATTGCCTTGATTTACTCCTTTATGTTTAGAGGGGACTCGCTCTCCTGATAAGGGGACAGCCCAAGGGACTTTTTCTGTGTCTATTTGGTCAGGTAAAGCGCAGACAACGGAATAACAATGTCCAATATTAATGGGTCTATTTCCCTTAATTGGATTGGGGTAATGAATAAAGGTTTTATCCGCTAACGTTTCGGCAAACCGTCGTGGACAGGGAGTTGTGTCAATACCAAATAAGTTATAATGTTTTGAAGTGGGAGGAATTGTTCTCGATACTGCTGAAAATAAAGTCTCAATTCTCTGTTCATAATTAGGGTCAGTTTGAGTGGGTAAAAACTCTTGAATTCCTCTATATAAACTGTTATAATCTCTTCTAAATAAAGGATTGAGAGACAATTCAACGACTGAGTGAGCTTGTTGGTTACTGGAGAGGGCATCGAGTAATTCTATAATAGTTTCTTTTCTAGCTTTTAGTCCTTGGAAGAGGTTAGACCTCCACACCAGGAATTCCTCGACAGACGTAGCCGTTTCATTTTTGGTCATTTTTAAAATTTATTACCTTATAAATTAGCGGAATATATACGCTAACATCAAAAGAGGTTGTTTGTTACAGTTAAGGCTAATGTCATCACATTCCGAACTTAAGACCAGTCAAGATGTCCACCTGAGAGCCAAACAAATTAAGAGTCTAATTCGCTCTCTTAAACAGAAAATAAAGAAAATTGAACGGGAAGGGGAAGTAGCACCAGCTAATTGTCATATTATTCGTTATCAGGTTAATGGAAAGGGAACAATCTACTGGTATTATAAACTACAGGCTGCTGAATCAATTTTTCCTATGGCCACTAATAATGAGAAAAAAACCAAATATAAATATTTAGGACGAGCCGGAAGTTCTGCTCATATTGATGCTGTAGAAAAACTCACTAGAAGAAATCTCATTGATGAATTAGAACGAGTCATTCAATCTCTAACTGAAAGCTACTTAGATATCTATATTGGAACCGAAACTGAATGAAGCTATTTAATATTTAAAATCCCCTAAAAAGATGGAAAGAGAGTTTTTAAAATCACCTTAATTCTCTATTTTAGCTCTGGAGATATGTTTAGCGTAAATTTTACGCTAACAATTGTTTTTTATCCAAAGTCCAATCAATTAGCTCATTCACCGATAAACGAGGATCCCTCTTATGCGAGTTCAAAGCTCCAGCTACAAGCTTGATGACCAAGCAACAGCTACTACACCAGTCGAAACTGTTCAAAATTGGCTGATTAAGCAGTTGGCTGAGCAGTTAAATCTCGACTCTGATAAAATCAAAATTACTGAACCCTTTACCCGTTATGGCCTTGATTCTATCGATGCTGTAACCTTGGTGGGTGACTTAGAAGACTGGTTAGATTTAGACTTACCAGATACTCTCTTCTGGGACCATCCCACCGTTGAAAAATCAGCCCAGTATTTAGCCGAAAATTACGATTTGGCTGATGCTGTGAGTAATATTGAATCAGAAGAAACTGAAACGGCACAACCCGTTAATCAAACTCAAGATACTGACAGTGATAAAAAAGGATGGGGCAATCTTTTTGGACGGTTCAAATAAAAAATAAACCATAAATGTCACCAGAGGGTTAGTCAAGGATAAAACCTAACTAACCCTAATTTTTTGATAGTCCAGAAAATACCGTAAACGCGAGTTAGGAGTTCAGAGTTCGGGGTGATGATTTTTTTAAAACTTTCCTTATATCCCAGATTCCGCACTTCAAAAAGTAGCATTAAATACTACAAGCCGGGGTTAATAATTAAGTATAATTGCTTAAGCTCTTGAAGACAAAAAAGTGGGATAATTGCTTAAGTTGTTTCCTCTGTAAAAAAAGAGCGAAAAATGTCTTATTTAGAAGAAATACAAGTTAAAAATTTAGACCATTTAGGGATAGTAGCTGGTTTAATTGATGAAATAGGAATAGTCAAAATAATTAATAATAAATTAGGAATAGATGTTAGAGAAAAAATCTCAGCAGGTACAGTAGTTAAGTCTATTTTAATCAATGGACTAGGATTTGTTTCAAGACCTCTATATTTATTCAGTCAGTTTTTTCAAGATAAAGCCATTGAGAAATTGTTAGGAGAAAGAATTAAACCTGATTACCTTAATGATGATAAAATTGGGAGAGTAATGGATGAATTATATAAATATGGACTAAATGATATTTTTATTGAAGTAGTTTTAGAAGTAATTAAAAAAATTAAAATAGACCTTAAATACTCCCATTTAGATTCCACATCATTTCATTTAGATGGAGAATATAAAAGGGAAGAAGATAAAGAGAAACAGGAAGAAGAAAAAATTATTAAAGAAAGACCAATTTTTATTAAGAAAGGATATTCTCGGGATCATAGACCAGACTTAAAACAATGTGTCTTGGATTTAATAACAAGCCAAGATGGAGATATTCCATTATTTGTGAGAGTAGGAGATGGAAATGAATCTGATAAAGCTGTATTTGGAAAAGTTTTAGTAGAATTCAAAAAGCAAATAAAGTTTGATAGTATCATGGTTTGTGATAGTGCTTTATATGGTCAAGAAAATCTCCAACTAATCCAACATTTAAAATGGATAACGAGAGTTCCAATGACCATAAAAAAAGCAAAAGAATTAGTGCAAAATATAGAGGTGGAAGAAGTAAAAGATGAAGATAAAGAAAAAAGAAGTGACCTAAATTTAGAAAGTTATACCTGGAAAGAAGAAATTGTTACTTATGGTGGAATCAAGCAAACTTGGTTAATAGTCTTGAGTGAAAAAAGACAGAAAAGTGATTTGGAAAAACTAGAAAAACAACTTTCCCAAGAAGAGAAGAAATCCCAAAAATTTCTTAAAGAAATACAATCTGAAGAATTTGAACATCCTCAAGCTGCTCGATATAAATTAAAAGCTATTAATAAAAAATTGAGATTGTTGGAAATAAAAGAAGTTGAACTGATTGAAACTTACTCGAAAAAAAAGGAAAAGATTTATAAAATGATTAGTCTGATCATCAAACAAAGATGAAGAGATAAGTAGAAAGACTAAAGAAGCAGGAAAATTTATTTTAGCAACTAACTTAGTAGAGGAAAATAAATTAGAAGCTAGTGAAATTCTGATAACTTATAAAAACCAGCAATCTACGGAAAGAGGATTTCGATTTTTGAAAGATCCCTTATTTTTTACTGATAGTTTCTTCGTTGAAAAACCAGAAAGAATAGAAAAAATGTTATTTTTAATGTCTTTGTGTTTGTTGATTTATAACTTGGGGCAAAGAGAATTAAGAAATTGTTTAAAAAGAGTCAAAAAAGGAATAAATAATCAAGTGGGGAAAGTAACATTGCGTCCGACTTTGAGGTGGATATTTCAATGTTTTCAAGGTATTCATTATGTGATTTTAAACGGAGTTAAACAAATTGTCAATTTAACAGAAGAAAGGCGTTTTATATTGAGTTTATTACCTGCATCTTGTCAAAGATATTATCTATAAATTGAATTGGATAAAGCAAAAATAATAAAAGAATAAGAGTCTAATGATATCAAATGAGAAGAGGAAACTCTCCTTCGTTTGTGCTGAGTCTTGCTAAGTTTTCAATGAGTATAAATCTTCTTAATTTGATTATTTTTCCTAAAAATTTAATGAAAAGAGAAATATTCTTGCCCAGGTATGATTTTCGGACTTTTTAAAACTATGTATTTTTTTATACTACATTTTGAAGTGCGGAATCTGGGTTAAAAAGTATCGAACATGACGGAAAAACCATTAAACCAGGTTTTGAGTTTCTTGGATTCAATGTCAGGTCATACCCTGTAGGAGAACACCACTCTGGTAGAACAGGGGGAAATAATTCCACAACAATTGGATTCAAAACGTTAATCAAACCTAGCAAAAAGAAAATACTAGCTCATCATGAGGCAATCAAAGAGGTTATCAAAGCCCATAAGAAAGCCCCACAATCAGCACTAATCGCAAGATTAAACCCCATTATAAGAGGATGGTGTAACTACTACCGAACTGTAACAAGCAAAGTAACGTTCGCATCCGAAGACTATTTACTATGGGAGATGCTTAGAGCACGGACAGTTAGCAGGAAAAAGAAAAAGACACCATTGATTAAAGCTCTCAGAAAATATTTCTCACACGGAAAACACGGATTTTGGACCTTCCAAACAACAGGAGCAATCCTCTACCATCATGCCGAAACGGAAATAAAGAGACATACACTGGTAAAGCCTGAAGCATCACCCTATGACGGAAATTGGACCTATTGGAGTAAAAGAAGGGGTACATATACTGGGACACCAACTAGAGTAGCAAAACTCTTAAAGAAACAAAAAGGTATATGTCCTCAATGTAAGCAACACTTTACACCTGATGACTTGATAGAAGTTGACCACATTATTAGGAGTTTCGCATTGACAAAAGAGCGTAAATATGCAGATGATGTTTTCAGGTGATCGCTAATGAAGGAGAAAAATCATAAGACTTCGGAGTAAACCATCAACAGCCCAATGTAATCTAGATCAATATACATACTTCTTGCTCTCAGAGCCAAAATACACAGGTTGCTGCCGTTTAGCTGAGATTTTAGAAATTTCTCGTCATAGCACCAATAGATTCTTACTAAGAGAGCAATATGAACCAATAGATTTATTTAGAGAAGTTCAAGGAAACCTTAATTTGATTGGAGGAGTGTTAAGTGGGGATGATACCGTTATTGAAAAA
Source organism: Crocosphaera watsonii WH 8501 (assembly GCF_000167195.1). GTDB lineage: Bacteria > Cyanobacteriota > Cyanobacteriia > Cyanobacteriales > Microcystaceae > Crocosphaera > Crocosphaera watsonii. The sequence goes on from NZ_AADV02000123.1 coordinate 6,614, forward strand.
CACTACTCTCAAGTAGGAAAAGCTCATTTAATCAACTATTATTGGTCAGGAAAACATCAAAAAGCCATCAAAGGAATTAACTTAATTACTTTGTATTATACTGACTATGATGGAAAATCAATGCCTATTAATTATCGCCTTTATGATCCTCTAGATAATAAAACAAAAAATGATTACTTAAGAGAGATGATCGTAGAAGTAATCAAGTGGGGGGTAAAACCTTCTACTATAACGACAGACTGTTGGTATTCTTCTAAAGAGAATTTAAGATTTTTTAGAGACAAAGAACTGAATTTTCAAGTAGGAATAGCCAAAAATAGACAAGTAAAAGTAGAAGGAGGTAAATATCAAAGAGTAGAGGAGTTGGAAATTCCTAATAATGGATTGATAGTAATTATCAAAAAATTCGGAAAAGTAAAAATATTTAAGAGGACTTTTAAACACGGAAGTTGTCGTTATTATGCTACTTTTCTATATGATGAATCTAAACTTATGGATTGGAAGCGCGATGATTTTAGAGAGTTACAAACTATTCATTGGGGAATAGAATGCTATCATAGAGCTTTAAAACAATTGTGTGGATTATCTAAGTTTCAAGTAAGAACGACAAAAGCTATTGTTACTCATATTTTCTGTTCTTTAAGAGCATTTTGTCAATTGGAACTGATGAGAATTAAAGCAACTATAGAGTCTTGGTATTCTCTCCAAAGAGAGCTTTCTTTAAAAGTGGCACGGGAGTTTATTTTAGAACAATTATCTCCCACTAATTCTTTGACAGCATAATTTTTATTTTCTGTCAATGCGAAACTTCTAAAATATTACTATAGCGTAACAGTTAATCACCTGATGTTTAAAGAGCGATCGCCTGTGTTCTGGAAAATCATACTATAGCGAAACAGTTAGAAACCTGATGTTTAAAGAGCGATCGCCAATCTTCTGACCCAGATTCCGCACTTCAAAAAGTAGCATTAAATACTACAAGCCTGGGGTTAATAATTAAGTATAATTGCTTAAGCTCTTGAAGACAAAAAAGTGGGATAATTGCTTAAGTTGTTTCCTCTGTAAAAAAAGAGCGAAAAATGTCTTATTTAGAAGAAATACAAGTTAAAAATTTAGACCATTTAGGGATAGTAGCTGGTTTAATTGATGAAATAGGAATAGTCAAAATAATTAATAATAAATTAGGAATAGATGTTAGAGAAAAAATCTCAGCAGGTACAGTAGTTAAGTCTATTTTAATCAATGGACTAGGATTTGTTTCAAGACCTCTATATTTATTCAGTCAGTTTTTTCAAGATAAAGCCATTGAGAAATTGTTAGGAGAAAGAATTAAACCTGATTACCTTAATGATGATAAAATTGGGAGAGTAATGGATGAATTATATAAATATGGACTAAATGATATTTTTATTGAAGTAGTTTTAGAAGTAATTAAAAAATTTAAAATAGACCTTAAATACTCCCATTTAGATTCCACATCATTTCATTTAGATGGAGAATATAAAAGGGAAGAAGATAAAGAGAAACAGGAAGAAGAAAAAATTATTAAAGAAAGACCAATTTTTATTAAGAAAGGATATTCTCGGGATCATAGACCAGACTTAAAACAATGTGTCTTGGATTTAATAACAAGCCAAGATGGAGATATTCCATTATTTGTGAGAGTAGGAGATGGAAATGAATCTGATAAAGCTGTATTTGGAAAAGTTTTAGTAGAATTCAAAAAGCAAATAAAGTTTGATAGTATCATGGTTTGTGATAGTGCTTTATATGGTCAAGAAAATCTCCAACTAATCCAACATTTAAAATGAATAACGAGAGTTCCAATGACCATAAAAAAAGCAAAAGAATTAGTGCAAAATATAGAGGTGGAAGAAGTAAAAGATGAAGATAAAGAAAAAAGAAGTGACCTAAATTTAGAAAGTTATACCTGGAAAGAAGAAATTGTTACTTATGGTGGAATCAAGCAAACTTGGTTAATAGTCTTGAGTGAAAAAAGACAGAAAAGTGATTTGGAAAAACTAGAGAAACAACTTTCCCAAGAAGAGAAGAAATCCCAAAAATTTCTTAAAGAAATACAATCTGAAGAATTTGAACATCCTCAAGCTGCTCGATATAAATTAAAAGCTATTAATAAAAAATTGAGATTGTTGGAAATAAAAGAAGTTGAACTGATTGAAACTTACTCGAAAAAAAAAGGAAAAGATTTATAAAATTATTAGTCTGATCATCAAAAAAGATGAAGAGATAAGTAGAAAGACTAAAGAAGCAGGAAAATTTATTTTAGCAACTAACTTAGTAGAGGAAAATAAATTAGAAGCTAGTGAAATTCTGATAACTTATAAAAACCAGCAATCTACGGAAAGAGGATTTCGATTTTTGAAAGATCCCTTATTTTTTACTGATAGTTTCTTCGTTGAAAAACCAGAAAGAATAGAAACAATGTTATTTTTAATGTCTTTGTGTTTGTTGATTTATAACTTGGGGCAAAGAGAATTAAGAAATTGTTTAAAAAGAGTCAAAAAAGGAATAAATAATCAAGTAGGGAAAGTAACATTGCGTCCGACTTTGAGGTGGATATTTCAATGTTTTCAAGGTATTCATTATGTGATTTTAAACGGAGTTAAACAAATTGTCAATTTAACAGAAGAAAGGCGTTTTATATTGAGTTTATTATCTGCATATTGTCAAAGATATTATCTATAAATTGAATTGGATAAAGCAAAAATAATAAAAGAATAAGAGTCTAATGATATCAAATGAGAATAGGAAACTCTCCTTCGTTTGTGCTGAGTCTTGCTAAGTTTTCAATGAGTATAAATCTTCTTAATTTGATTATTTTTCCTAAAAATTTAATGAAAAGAGAAATATTCTTGCCCAGGTATGATTTTCGGACTTTTTAAAACTATGTATTTTTTTATACTACATTTTGAAGTGCGGAATCTGGGTTAATCGTTTTCTATTTGCCTCGAAGCAATTACGCTTCGTCCTACCCGACTCTAGAGAGTTCCGCATCTCGTCAAGCCTACCCAGGTCTCGACTATTTCCTGGGACTCTAGAATCGTTTTTATTCGTTCCGTCCGATGATTGATTGTCCCTTTAGATGGAACCATTTTGACTATCAGAAACCCTTGGTTAAATCAGTCACAACAAAAAATGCTGATGGGTTTATTCTCTGATGAGGTCAGGGGGATACTATTCTTTCTGCTTTCCTGCCTATGTTTAAGTCACTTTTCTAGGTTCTATTTCATCATGAGGACTCCTGTAACGCCAGTGTCACCAGCAGTCGGTGTCTGATTGCGTCCTGATTCCAGCTTCACTCTGTAGGATTCCGAGCCTACTCGGTGTGGACAGGTTTTGAGTCAACCGTAACCTTCGGTGGGAGGACTTGCACCTCCATCAATCGGACAGTTATCATCTAGCTTGGGGAGCTAGAAGCCTTAGTTTATAAGCCTTTGGAGGCTATTTCCCTAAGAACGAATCGCACTCTGTTTAACATTTAAAAAATTGTAGGGTGTATTAGCGTAGCGTAATGCACAAAAAAAATTATAGTTTATCTAACACACCTGGATGTTGAAAAATGGTGGGTTACGACGGACTATTATTTTCTTGTTATAACTTCAATTATAGCCGTCTAACCCACCCTACTACTACTTAAATGGTGAAGATATTATTCGAGGGTTTACCCTACAATTATCAATCTTATTTTAATCACATTTTCGTAGGGGTCAATGGCCCTTGACCCCTAATTATATAATATAGATAATGTTTGTTTAATTTATTTTCTATGACTACCACCCAAACCATTCCTAAACTTCTTAGTTTTGATGACTATATTAACAATTATCCAGATAATGGTAAACGATATCAATTAATCGAGGGAAAATTAGTAGAAATGATGCGACCGATAGGAAAACATGAAGAAATTGGCGGATTTGTTGCCCTTGAGTTAGGCTTAGAAATTAGAAGGTTAAATTTGCCTTACTTTACCCCTAATACTGCTGCTATTAAAGCTAAAAAAGCAAATACTGGTTATGTTCCTGATCTCATTGTTTTGGATAGAGAAAATTTAGTTAATGATCCTTATTGGGAAAAAGCATCATCGAGTTCTTTGGGAACATCTGCTAAATTAGTGATAGAAATTGTTAGTTCTAATTGGCGTGATGATTATTTGAAAAAGTTTGATGATTATGAAGCTTTGGGAATAGAAGAATATTGGATTATTGATTATTTAGCTAAGGGAGCAACCCGATATATCGGCACACCAAAAGAACCAAGAATCTCAATTTATCAGTTAATCGATGGAGAATATCACCCTAGTTTATTTAAGGGAGAAGAAAGTCTCATTTCTCGGGTTTTTCCTGAATTAGTATTGACAGCTAATCAAGTTTTTCAATCTGCCAATTAAATGTCTTCTGGATTAATACCCAATTCCCTTAATTTTGCTGCTAATTTTTCAGCCCTTTGTTTTTCATTTTCAGCCCTTTGCCGTTCTCTTTCAGCCCGTTTTCGTTCTTCTGTATAACTAGAAAAAGGATCTCCATCAGGATAGTAAATAATTAATTCTGGTTCTGCTAACTGAAAACGAATTCCTAAACGGGGACTAACCCAATTATCAATTTTTTCAATAACTTCTAATCTTTCTTCGTGTTTAATTAACCCACTAAAATCATTTTTATTTGGGTCATAAATATAATATTCTTCTACTCCATGATGTTCATAAAATAGCAATTTTCGGTTCATTTCTGCTTGAGTATTTCCTGGAGAAAGTATCTCAAAAACAACTTGAGGAGCAATATTATCCTCCTTCCACTGTTGATAAGAACCTCGATCGCCTTTGGGACGACCAAACACCACCATAATATCAGGTGCTTGTCTTTTCTTATTATCACCCTCCAGAGGATACCAAAGCAAATCTCCTGCTACAAATACTTGGTCATTTTCGGCAAATAAACAGTCTAAATTAGCTTTAATCGTAGAAATCCAACGAAATTGTCCCGTATTATCCGCCATAGGATTCCCGTCGCTGTCAGGATAAATAATTTCTGGTTTATTGGTGTTATCTACTTGTGCAACCATAGAACAAATGATTAACTCTTGAAAGCCCTTCTTCTGACTTTAGCACATACAACGCGATCGCCTAACCATAATTCACGCACTACAAAAATAGGACAAACTACAATAATTGTGTTACAATACTACAAGACAAGGCAGGAAGGTTCCTTGTTTGCTCCTTGCCCAATCAGTCCGAAAAATGAGGATTATCGTAGGTAATGATGCTGAAAGGTGTTAGAGGGTTCCAATCCCTCTCCTGCCGTCTTTTTTCAGACATAGTTAACCACGACGGAGGAGCTTCGATTGGTAGAAGCGTTTAGATAAAAAATCCTTGTTCATTCCTTGCTTTTTAAGCCGAAGAATGAGGGTTATCGGGACTAAAATGTTAGGGGTTCGAGTCCCCTCTCCGTCATCAACCTGAGTTCGGAGTTCGGAGTTCGGAGGGCGGCTACGCCGTGCTACGCAGCGGAGTTGGAGTTTTTCCCTGAGATAATCAGGGTTTAAGACTTTTGATGTAAATCAGTTGTCTATAAATTTCCTTATGTCGAACTCANGTCATCAGAACAATTTTGGCAAAACCCTTGACACTTTTTGTAATATGAAATAAAAATGTAAATGTAGTTGATTATGAAATGAGAAAGTCCGAATGGATAACCTCTTAAACATCCTTGTTCACCCTTTGCCAAAAAGGCCCAAGAATGAGGGTTATCTAAAAACCAAAACGGTGGGGAGCCAAATCCCCCTCCGTCCCCCTTGGGGAAATATTTTAACCGAAAAAAAACTTTATCCTTTTCCCCCCTTGCCCTTGGGGCCAAAAA
>NZ_AADV02000122.1 GCF_000167195.1 Crocosphaera watsonii WH 8501
GAGATGTTACAGAGAAGCAGCAAAAGCAAAGTCAGCAGCACTCAAACTACCAGCATTAATTCCTAGTGCAGCTTAGCAAAAATAATCCACCAGTCACTTATGATCTTTAAAGCCCTTAAATTTCCAAACGAACGGCTTAGCAAAATGTTGATTAAAGTAATCAATAAAATTGAGAATTTTTTGGGATAGTTCTTCAGTTGAACGGACAGTAATTCTTTTGAGTAAACGCCGGACTAAGATCGAAAACCAACACTCAATTTGATTAAGCCACGATGTATGTTTGGGAATATAAACAAAGCGAATTCGATGAGATTCATCTGATAAAAAATCTGCTCTGCTGTCCATAGATTGCAAAATCCCCTCCTTTTCTTTTCTCCCCAAATCAATAGTAATTCCACAGCTTTCTGCTACTAATTTGACTAAGCTTTCCGATTTATGAGTGTTGAGTTTATCTACAATAAAAATCCATTCTGCTTTTTCATCAATCTTAATCGTTCTCTGGATATGTTCAGAAAAATCTTGTTCTGTTCTTGTCGGTCCAATAGAGGGACTAACAACTTTTCCTCTTGCCACATCCCAGTTCGCAATCAAGCTTAAAGTTCCGTGTCTTTCATATTCAAATTCGATTTTTTCTACTTGTTTAGGCTTGATTCTTTTGTTCGGAAATAATCTCTCAAGAGCTTGAATTCCTGTCATTTCATCTGTACTAATTAAATGAATTCCTTGTTCTAACAAAGTTTTAGCTTCTTGATGAAGTTCACAGATATATTTGACTTGCTTTTTAAATTTTAAGGGATCATCAATTTTGGCATTTAACCAGTAACGAACGAGATGTGGTTGTAATGTCGCTTCTTTTTAAAAAACGCCCCACACTACGGGGGGAAATCTTTTCGACAATTCCTCTTTTTATGGCTTCATCCGCCAACTCTGAAGGTGTCCAATGGCTCACTGGTCTGTCTGATTTTTCACATTCTTCACAAGCGATCGCTACAATCTGGACTACTTGTTCGACCGTAAAGGATTTTGTTGTTCCAGGTCTTGGGCGATCGCTTAAAATTCCTTTGATCAAGACCATTAATGCTTTCTCCGTTACCTGTTGTTCTTCGGCGGCACTCAGTTTTTCTCTCTCCTCAAACCATCGCGATCGCCACTGACGCACTTGTACTCGGTCTAATTCTAATCTTCGACTAATCGAACTATTGCTCTCTCCTGATGCTGCGGCTAAGATTAGCTTGGCTCGTCTAACAAGGCGATAGGGGTTTGTTGTCCCTCCCACTATTTGTTGGAGTACTGTTTTCTGTAGGTTGGAGAGGTTAATTGGCAATGCTTTTATCATGGACATCAACTTCGAGATTCGTCCGTTAGTTTCATTGAAACACATTGTCGTGGCTAGTCACGAAAGTTTCTGTAAAAATCTGGTGGATTACTTTCGCCAAGCTGCACTAGCTTTGAATCAATGGTAGCATTTGTGGTCATAACCCCCACTATACATAAAAATCCCCGATTTTACCTTTATGTTGTCAAGACAGATTCTTTATTGCGGTGAGCAATTACCAAGCAACGGGTTAAAGTTGCCAAGCTTCATCTTAAGGTATCAAGACAACGTAAAGACAGAGCAATTAAGGATGCTTTGGCGTTAGTCCAGTCTAACGATCTGGTGGTCTACGAGGCTTTAAAGATTAGAAACTTAGTAAAGAACCGTAAACTTGCTAAATCAATTTCTGATGCTTCTTGGTATCAATTCACGGAGTGGTTGAATTATTTTGCCAAGATTTATCGCATCGTTTGTATTGCTGTGCCTCCCCATTTCACTACTCAAGACTGTTCAGTTTGTAGCACAAGAGTTCAAAAATCATTAAGTACCAGAACTCATCAATGTCCAAACTGTAAAACAGTCTTAGATAGGGATCATAACGCAGCAATTAATATTCTTAAAAAGCGATTCAGCGCGGTCTTGGGGTTTCCCCCAAGACCGCGCTGAATCAAGAAGGGTTTGAAATACTTGGGAGAACATCTCAACGGTACTGTAGGGCATACAGAAACCGACCCAAACGCCTTGGGAGAGTCCGACCTCTGGATTGTTAATGGCAACATTGATAATCTAAGTTGTCTCGTTGAACAAGGAATTTCTAGCAGTGATGTGGAGAGAATCCCCCGTTAAACTACGTTGTAACGGGGGAGTATGTCAAACCATCAGAGGTTCAGTAATTCGTTTGATTTCAGCAAGAAAAGCTAACAGTAGAGAGGTAAAACGTTATGACAACCGTTAACTACACACCCGATCCTCACAAAAAAGCTCAACTGAGTAAAGAACAATTATCTCGTTTAGACGAACTTTCTGATGAAGATATAGACTACTCAGATATTCCTGAATTAGATGAGGACTTCTGGGACAATGCTCAGATGGTCAATGCTGATGTTGCTCAAAACAAGTTATCATCGAGCTTAGGAAATTTTTAGGCAAAACACACCCCAATGGGTACTATACAAACACCACCAGGAACGAAAGATATTCTGCCAGAAGAGATCGGATACTGGCAATATGTAGAAACTGTTGCGACACAAATACTCAGTCGTGCCATGTACTATGAAATACGTCCCCCTATTTTTGAGCAAACCTCTTTATTTGAGAGAGGGATAGGAGAAGCAACGGATGTGGTGGGCAAAGAAATGTATACTTTCAGGGATAGAGGCGATCGCTCTTTAACTTTACGTCCCGAAGGTACAGCAGGAGTTGTCCGTGCTTACTTACAAAATAACTTATACGCTGCCGGTGGAGTAAAACGTCTTTGGTATTTTGGCCCCATGTTTCGTTACGAAAGACCCCAAGCAGGCCGTCAAAGACAGTTTCATCAAATAGGGTTAGAGTTAATCGGTACTGGTGATCCTCGCGCAGATGTAGAAGTCATTGCCTTAGCTACAGATATCTTGAAAACTTTAGGACTACAAAGTTTGAAACTAGATATTAATTCCGTCGGCGATCGCAATGATAGACAAAACTACAGAGAAGCATTAGTTAACTATTTTCTCCCCTACAAGGAAGAATTAGATCCCGACTCTCAAGATCGCTTAGAGAAAAACCCCCTACGCATACTCGATAGTAAAGCCAAACGCACCAAAGAAATTAATGAAAATGCTCCTAGCATCTTGGAATATTTAGGAGATGCTTCCAAAAAACATTTTGACCAAGTGCAACAACTGTTAACGGATCTTGGCATTGAATACAACATCAACCCTTGTTTAGTCAGAGGTTTAGATTACTATACCCATACTGCATTTGAGATCATTTCCGATGATTTAGGGGCCCAAGCAACGGTATGTGGTGGGGGAAGGTATGACGGGTTAGTGGAAGAGTTAGGAGGAAACCCAACCCCGGCCGTCGGTTGGGCCATTGGTATGGAAAGATTAATTATCCTGCTCAAAAAATTACAACCCTCTCCCCAAACCTCCCCCGATATCTATGTAGTTTCCCGAGGAGAAGCAGCAGAAGCACAGGGGTTACTTTTGGCCCAAAAATTACGTGCAGAGGGATTAACCGTTGAATTAGACATGAGTGGGAGTGCCTTTGGTAAGCAGTTTAAGCGGGCTGATCGTAGTGGGGCGATCGCTTGTCTTGTGTTGGGAGAGGAAGAAGCAGTTAATCAGACAGTGCAACTGAAATGGTTGCAAAGCAAAGAACAACAAACAATGACACAAAGCGAATTATTTAATCAAGTTGGGGAACTTAAAGAACAACTGAACAGACATACAAAATAATGAGCTACTCCACACCCTAAAGACCATGACATCCTGGGAATTTTTGATCCAAAAATATGATGATATTAAATGGTATCCTGCTAATTCTTCTAACTTAGAATTAGAACCAGGAAAATACCGCATCTTAGCGAAATCGAACCGTTATAATAGTCTGGTTGATGTTCATATCAGCACCCCAGATCAAGAGCAACTATATCATCAACGTCGTATTAATTCCCAGGGGTTAGTGATGATTGTCCCCTTTACAGAATTAAACCCCGGAACCTCTTTGCGTGTTTCTTGTTATGGAGATATTTTCTCAGAGTTGTTAGGAGAAGGTTGGAGAGAAAGCATTAATCTAAATATATTACCCATTGCTAAACAAAATTCGTTGCCTAATTCTCCTGGTACATCACAAGCTCAAATAACTAAGTATAATAAAGCACAAGAGTATTTAGACCAATTAGAAAAACTATTACAAGAGAAAACAGAAATTGAATTAAACAATAAACAGCAACAACAAGAGAGTCAAATAAATGAGCATCCTTTAAAAACAACCCCTTCACCTGAGATTAGTTTAGAAGAAGATAACTTTATTATTAATGCAGGAGAAAGAATTAATTTATCGGGAAGAATAGACATAGGCGATATACAGGGAGAAATTGCTGTAAACGCTAAACTACGTTATGAATTAATTGATCCCGAAAGCGACGAAACTTTACTGAGAGTTGATTACCCATTGTCAGAGGAAAAATTACCCTATCGCTTTAACCATACTTTAGTTATTCCCGATGATATTGATCACGATTTTCTCGTTGGGGAATTAATCCTAGAAACCCAAAGAGGATACCATCTAACCCATGCTTCTTTTACTATCACAACCCATCATTACTATCCGGTGAACTGTACAATTGAACTAATGGATACCCAGACCAAAGATAGTTATACTTTCGATTTAGAGTTAGCAGAAAAAATAAATAGTAAACATTCTCATATAGAATTACCTAATCCTCTCCCATATTATCGATTGTTGCCCCTAAATTTTCGTAAACATCGGCAAGTTTTGCCCCCTAAACTAGAAAATAATTGTGTAACAGAGGAACATAAAAAACTAAAATTACCAAATATTCGTTAACAATAAATAATATCATTCTGAGATACGAAAAATTTATTTAACCTGTTAAACAGAATACATAGTGATATAGTCTATACTTGAGTTCGATATAAGGAAATTTCTAGAAAACTGACTCAAATGAGAAGACTAAAACCTTCATTATCTCCTTAAAAAAATTATAACTCCGAACTCCGAACTCCGAACTCCGAACTCCGAACTCCGAACTCACCTAGTCTATAAAAATCACCTTGATAAATTATGGATTCAGTATTATAATCTTCAGAAAGTTAGAGGATTTAAAATTATGAACTTTTCCTTTAATATCACTATACAAGATGTTATCAAAATGGTTGGTCCCTTGCTGGCCATTCTCTGTGGGTTTATTCTAGGAATTGTCTTTGAAAAGCGAGTGATTAAAAATATACAAAAACTTGCTGCTAAAACTCACTGGAAATACGACACAATTATCATTGATTCCATTCAAGGATTTAGTATTCTCTGGTTTTCGTTGGGAGGGGTAGCAGTTGCTACAAACATTTATCCCATTCCTCCAGCTATTCAGCTTATTATCAATAAGTTTCTCATTGCTACATTTCTCGCTTCAGCAACCCTTATTGTTTCTCGTTTATTAGTAGGGTTACTAAAAGCTTATACCACTAATGAACAAGGAATTTCTCCCTTAACCTCCTTATTTGAATTACTCACCAAAGTTGTTATTTATAGTCTTGGTGTTTTAATCATATTACAATCCATTGGTATTCAAATAACCCCTTTATTAACTGCATTGGGAGTGGGTGGTGTCTCTCTTGGTTTAGCGTTGCAAAGTCCCTTAACAAACTTGATATCTGGGGTTAGTATTGTTATGTCAGGAAAGGTACAACCAGGGAACTATATTCGCTTAGCGAGTGGAGAAAGTGGTTATGTTGTTGATGTGGAATTAAAATATACTGTCTTACAAGAAATAACCGATAATTTATTAGTTCTTCCTAACTCTAAAATACTCTCAGGAAGTTTCAAAAACTTTAGCTTACCTAATAAATTTTTTGTCCTTCCTGTTACCCTAGATGTGGACTATAATAGTGATTTAGAGACTGTAGAAAGAATAACCTTAGAAGTAGCAAATAGCCTTTTAGAAAACAGAGTTATAGAATATGAATCTCTGGAAGAATCCAACGAAGAAGATCTTAACAAACCGTTTATTCGTTATAATCAATTTGATTACTTTAGCATTAATCTCACTATTTACTTGACCATTTATGAACAAGAATTTTTTGAACATTTAGAAATAAGACATCAGTTTTTAAAAGAACTTCATAAACGGTATAAAGCAGAAGTTATTGAAATTCCTTTTCCGATCCAATCAGGTTATTTACCTCCTAAAAAAGTAGATGATACTTACGCTAATTAGTAATAACTTATATCTAAAAAATAAATGAAATTATCTTATTTAAAACCTATTTCAATCTTAGTCATAATTGAAATAAGTATTGTGATTCTTTTTATTTGTAGTAGTTTAAAACATATTTTATTTCAATCAACTGCTTGGGATTTGGCTATTTTTGATCAAGCAGTTTATTTAATCAGTAAAGGAGAAAACCCAATTTCTTCTTTCTTAAACATTCATATCTTAGGTGATCATGCTGCATTGATTTTTTATCCTTTAGCCTTATTTTACAAAATTTATCCTTCTGTTTATTGGTTATTATTAATACAAGCATTTGTTTTAAGTTTTGGTGCATTACCCATCTATTATTTAAGTCAATATCATGGTTTAACTCCATCAAAATCATTAACTATTAGTATCGTTTATCTACTCTATCCTTTAATATTTAATATTAATTTATTTGACTTTCACCCCGATGTTATTGCTGTTTCTTCGATTTTGTGGGCAATTTTAGGAGCTTTTGAGAACAGTATAATATTATTTATATTCGCTATTATAATAACTTTAAGTTGTAAAAGTGTCTTATCTTTAACAATAATATTTATGGGTTTATGGTTATTTTGTTTTCAAAAAAAGCAGCAATTAGGATCTATTGCTATGGGGTTAGGATTAAGTTGGTTTATTATTAGTACCCGTTTAATTATTCCTATTTTTAGTGACAATAGTGCTAATATTAGTCGTCATTTGGAAAGATTTAATTATCTAGGTAATTCTTTTGCTGAAATTGCTCAAAACTTAATCTTTAAACCTTGGTTATTATTACAAGGATTATTTAATTTACCCAATTTAGAATATTTACTACTATTATTAATACCTGTGATTTGGGGATTATCTTGGCAATATATTGCACCTTTAATTAGTGCAGTTCCTACTTTAGCAATGAACTTGTTATCTCAAAATATTCTACAAAAAGATTTATTACATCAATATTCTTTACCCATTATTCCTTTTTTAATGGTTGTATTAATCATGACTGTATCAGCAAAAAAAAGTTGGTTTCGCCAAAATAAATATATAATAACTTGGTCATTAATTTGTTTTTTAGCATTAGCTAAATACGGTTATTTTCCCTCTCGTTATTTAGAATCTGTAGATACTTGGAAAGCAACAAAAGAAGCAATTAGTAAAATTTCGACTCAAGGAAATGTCTTAACATCCACTTATATTGCTCCCCATTTAAGTCAACGTGCTATAATAAAATTAGCCGAAAATGGATCAGAATCTTGGGATTTTAACCAATTCAATTACATCTTATTAAATCAACGACATCCAGGGAGAGAAAGTTCTCCAGAATTAATCGAAACAATCAAAGAAAAGGTTGGACAAAATGATAATTTTAATTTAAAATATAAGAAAGATGATATTTATTTATTCACTCAAAAAACTAAGCAGTAAAATATTATTATGACAATTATTTTAACCAATGATGACGGTATTGATGCCCCTGGAATTCGTGCCTTATCAAAAGCATTAGGAAGAGAGGGAATTATTGTTGCCCCAAAAGAACCCCATTCCGGTTGTGGACACCGTGTCACCACCCAAAAACCCATTCATATAGATAAGCGTTCCTTGACAGAATACGCAATAGATGGTACGCCAGCAGACTGTACTAGAATTGCCGTAAAACACCTTAATAAACATACTAAATGGGTTCTTTCTGGAATTAATGCAGGAGGAAATCTAGGTGTTGATGTCTATATTTCTGGAACTGTAGCAGCAGTTAGAGAAGCAGCAATGCACGGTATTCCTGGTATTGCAATTTCTCATTGGATTAAACGTCCCTTAACAATTAACTGGGAATTAGCTACCAAATGGACAGAAAAAGTGTTAGACTTTCTTTGGGATAAAACCTTAGAAACGGGTAGTTTTTGGAACGTTAACTTACCTCATTTAGAAACAAGTTCCCCAGAACCTAAAATTATTTTTTGTCAAGGTAGTACCCATCCTTTACCAGTTAATTATCGAGTGGAAGGAGACTTGTGTTATTATTATGGAGAATACGCCAACAGGGAACATTCAAAAGGAACAGATGTAGACGTTTGTTTCTCAGGAAATATTGCAGTTACTTTGATTAAATTATAAGCAAGATAATACCAATTTCCTAAACTCCAGGTATACATCCCCGTAGGGGTCAACGGCCGTTGACCCCTACAATATAAACATCTTTTGAATTAACTATAAGTTCAATGGTAAGAGTTATGGTTGACTAGGTGATGGTGATGGTGATGGTGATGGTGTCGGTGATGGTGTTAGTGATGGTTTAGTTTGCTGATTTTGATTATTGTTGTTAGATGGTTTAAAAGGATTCCAGATATTAGTAAAAACTAATCCACAAAATGTTACTATTAGAGTCAGTATTGATACTATAATTCCAACTTGTAAATTACGTCTCTCTATAGGATGTAGAGGGGTTGGCTGAGGTGATTCAGGTGGATTAGGTGACTCAGTTGATGGAGAATCATTAAAAAAATTATTAGTTTGATTAGTAATTCTTTCTCGTTCACTGGTAATTCTTTTGTAAATATCTTCCCCAATTATCTCACCAATTAAGTTCCAAATAGGTACTAGAATTCCGCTTTTTTGACATTGCGCTTCTGTCTTATTTTTGTTTAAGAAATTTTTTAAGACGGGTAACGAATGAAGATACGGTTTTTGACTATCCTTACAAACTTCACAATTACAGGAAATTAACGCTTTAACTTGTAATTGATTATAGCTTTCATGAATTTCTTCCAGTTTGTTCGTAATAATTCCTAAGAATTCTCTTTTATCCTCTCCATCCAATCTAATATTAATTTCTCTTCGGTTATAACTTTCCACTATTTCCGCATAAGTTATCTGTCCATTGGATTCTCTTTTTAAGACGACTCCTTTTTGCCAAACTTTCGATTCATCAATTAAACGGGACATCTCCACAATAAACTGGATAATGATTGCTTTGGGCAAAAATTCATATTCATATTTTAATTGTAAATTCTGGGTGGTATTAAATTCATATTCAGGGGGTTCTTTGGTTAATAGTTGAGGTGCGATATAAGTATTCTTCTCCTTGGGTAGTTCATAACATAACTTAAATTTCAGCATTAATTCTAATAATTGTGGTTGCATTGTTTCATATTTAGCTTCATTCCAAATATTGCCTAAATCTGTGTTATTAAATCGTCCTAGTTGATTAATAACTGTCGGTTCATCTAATACTTTATACACTGCATCGGTTCCCCACTCTGGGTTAAGAATCACTGTATTATATAAAGTAGATATTGGGTCATCTTGAAAATGTAGAATTACCCCAATGTCATGTAAAAATTGACTGATTTCTAGTTGAAAAGTTCTGTCTGTTACTTTCATATCTTCACAAATTTTATAATACTCATTCAAAGAAATATAATTTTTTCGTTCTTCTTTAAAAAGTCTTTCTAATTCATTCCGAATATTAATCCAAGTTTTTGGTAAAGTCGTTCCTACATGGGGTAATTGTTGTAATTGAAATTTTAGGTTATTAATAATATCCGTTAAACCACGATTGTCAGCAGCAAAGTTCGTGGGTAAAGACTCTTTAATATTCTCAAATCTTGCTCTTAATTCTTTTTCGTTAATTTGAACTTTTTGATCTTTTTTCTCATTTTTTATTAACAAAACAGGACTTTTATTGCTGAGTAATTCAACTATTTCTAACCAATAAGGTAAATTGGGCGATTCTTGGCGATTATCGGCAACCACTGCATAAACTGACCGTTTGGTTAAGAAAAATTGATGGGTCGCATGATAAATTTCTTGTCCTCCAAAGTCCCAAATATTCACCCGAAAGTCTTTTTCTTGTCCTTCCATAACAAAATTCCATTGTTGAATATCAATTCCTTGGGTAGATTCTTTTTCTTCAGGTAAGGGACACTTAGGATTATTAATTCTCCTCGCTAATGTTGTTTTTCCTACCCCTCCTTCCCCAACAATAATCAGTTTTGCTTCAAAAAGTGTATCTTTTCCTTTTTCTATTTGACGGAAATAATTGCGAATTGCTTGTATTCCTTGGTTAGCAACTTCAATCGGTGGGTTTACCAAAGGATTTCTAATGAGGTTGAGTTCTTGAAGAGAAGTTAACTGTCTGATTACTACTGGTATCTCTCTTAGTTCATTTAAACCGAGGTTTAGTATTTGAAGAGAAGTTAATTGTCCGATTTCTGCTGGTATCTCTTTTAGTTTATTTCTACTGAGGTTTAGTATTTGAAGAGCAGTTAATTGTCCGATTACTGCTGGCATCTCTGTTAGTTGATTTCCACTGAGGTAGAGTTGTTGAAGAGAAGTTAATTGTCCGATTTCTGCTGGTATCTCTGTTAGTTGATTTCCACTGAGGTAGAGTTGTTGAAGAGCAGTTAATTGTCCGATTTCCTTTGGTAAAAAACTAATATTATTACCTATCAATTCAACTTTTTTTGAATCCCATTTCCCTAAAATCAAGCGTTTCAACTTAACTAAAGAACCAATCTCTGGCGGAAGTTCCGTCAACTCATTCCCTGCTAAATCAAGTTCTTCCCACTCTTCACCCCTAGCTTTCTCAATAATCTTTAATAACTCTTGTTTATCCATAAACAATTAAAAATTTACAAAATAATAATACTTAATATAGTATTTTTCATACTTGTCAGGTACACAGTTTTCTAGTTTTAGGAGTTAGGAGTTAGATATTAAGTGTACCTCACAATACTGCTCGGTTAAGCTCGAAACGCTCTAATTAAGGGACGCAGAGGAGGAAGTCCCATTTTCTCCCTCTGCTCCCCCTGCATCCCCTGCTCAAGAAAGCTTGTCTCAACAGACAATTTTTCTTAACTGACCAGTATTAGCATCTCTAATCTAACAAATTCTCAGGATTAATTCACAATTGAGTCATGAAATTCTCAGATAAATCCAACATACTAAAAACATCAAATCAATCAACATAAGTTTTATTGAAAAAAAACTTACAATTAATGGGTAAAATGATGAAACAAGTAATTTGGCTATTGTCAGCATTAACTATTGCGATGAGTCCCACATTAGTAAAAGCAGAAGATATTTTGAGGGGAGGACAATTAATCGAAACCGGTAGCTTTATTGGACAAGGTGGCCATACAGTAAGTGGAGAATTTCAAATAATTAAAAAAGGAGAAATTCATTATTTAGTTCTTCAAGATAATTTTAAATTTGATGGCGCACCAGATCCAAAAATAGGGTTTTCTCTAAATGATGAATTCAGTGAAGACACTTTATTTTCTGGCTTAAATTTAGATCAAGGAAAACAAATCTATCGTTTACCATTCGATTTTAACCCAGATAAATACAATGAAGTAACACTCTGGTGCGATAAATTCAATGCAGATTTAGCAGAGGCTAAATATTAGTATAACAATAACTCAAAAGCTTTTTAGCACAAGCCCGTAGGGTGGGCAATGCCCACCTTACAGCCCAGATTCCGCACTTCAAAAAGTAGCATTAAATACTACAAGCCTGGGGTTAATAATTAAGTATAATTGCTTAAGCTCTTGAAGACAAAAAAGTGGGATAATTGCTTAAGTTGTTTCCTCTGTAAAAAAAGAGCGAAAAATGTCTTATTTAGAAGAAATACAAGTTAAAAATTTAGACCATTTAGGGATAGTAGCTGGTTTAATTGATGAAATAGGAATAGTCAAAATAATTAATAATAAATTAGGAATAGATGTTAGAGAAAAAATCTCAGCAGGTACAGTAGTTAAGTCTATTTTAATCAATGGACTAGGATTTGTTTTAAGACCTCTATATTTATTCAGTCAGTTTTTTCAAGATAAAGCCATTGAGAAATTGTTAGGAGAAAGAATTAAACCTGATTACCTTAATGATGATAAAATTGGGAGAGTAATGGATGAATTATATAAATATGGACTAAATGATATTTTTATTGAAGTAGTTTTAGAAGTAATTAAAAAATTTGAAATAGACCTTAAATACTCCCATTTAGATTCCACATCATTTCATTTAGATGGAGAATATAAAAGGGAAGAAGATAAAGAGAAACAGGAAGAAGAAAAAATTATTAAAGAAAGACCAATTTTTATTAAGAAAGGATATTCTCGGGATCATAGACCAGACTTAAAACAATGTGTCTTGGATTTAATAACAAGCCAAGATGGAGATATTCCATTATTTGTGAGAGTAGGAGATGGAAATGAATCTGATAAAGCTGTGGTTGGAAAAGTTTTAGTAGAATTCAAAAAGCAAATAAAGGGGATAGTTCAGGGGGATCGTCAGATGGGCGGCAGGACCAATCTTATTTAGAGA
>NZ_AADV02000121.1 GCF_000167195.1 Crocosphaera watsonii WH 8501
TCCTTTTTCTTGGAGACAATCCTTTTTTTTTACTTCTTTATCACTCTTGTGTATTTCTCTTTTTACTATTTTTTTATTGATTTTGTTTATCAATTCTCCATCAATTCTTTTCCTAAAATGAACTAGCATTGAAGATTCCAGTGGTGGCTCTTGTTGATAACAATTTAAACCTATAAAGTATTGTAGATAGGGATTTTCTCTAATCTGTTCTATAGTTTCTCTATCACTTGTTCCTAATTTTTCCTTAATAATTAATGTCCCTAATGCCATTCTAAATAGTTTGGCTGGCGCACCTTTTTCTGCTGAAAAAAGTTTAGCATATTCTTCCTCAAAATCATCCCAAGGTATCAACTCTGCCATGATTACCCAACGATTATTGGGGGACAATTTGCCCTCGAAAGGTAATTCAAATTTTTCTGGGGGCGGTAAAGGTTGCTCCTCTTTTCGATACATTTGTTCTTGACCAACAACTGGGAGGTGTTTCTACCAATTATAGCGGTTTGTAGCCGACAAAGCTGATCTTTTTTGCGATCGCGAATATGGGTGTAACCTTTTAAAGAATAGGGTTTTGCTTTTATTCAGCAAACCCTATTTAGCTCGAAAAATGTAGCGGGGGCATTCATCCGACATTGTAGGTAAGGTAAATCCCAAAGCAACAGGGGCCGAGGTTACAGTCAAATTAGATGCAGCAAAAATACCATACCCATCAGGTAATTCAATTGTCCCTTCGACTGTACCAGGGACTGCACCATCTTCATTACTGAAAGAGAAATTAAAAGTAGCAGCATTGGCTACATCAAACGCCCCCATAACAGTGATAACCGTAGATGCAGCTAGGGTGGAAGTTAAAGGCTTCAGATTTATCATCGATACTCCTCAAAACAAAGTTAAAATTCCAGACAATTTTTGACCTTATTAAGCCTAAAATTGACTTAAATAGGATTTTTACAATTAAATAAGTCCAAAAACGACACTATTTCCCCCCCTCTCGATTTGTCAAGTCTTTATAGCTATCTTAATAAAAATTTTAGATTTACCCTATTAGCGATCTCGAATAGATCCGCTTCGCTGCGCGCAGTCTTCCTTCATAGATAAGCAAGGCTTTTATATTATTCAAGTTTGCTTTTGAAATTCCTAATTTACATTCCGTTACTTGTAATAAAAATTAACAATTTATTGAGAATAATTCTTATTTGTAAACGAGTTCATAGGATTTTTGCGCTATACTCTAATTTTTATACTAGAGTTACTATATTCAATTTTTGCGAAAAACAGCCTCTAACTCTTATTCCGTCGTCAAAAAACTATTTTGATACTTCCGAGACACCCCCAAAATTAGCCCAAAAACGCCCCAAAATCAGAGACATTTTCTATATTTTTGTAACGACTAAAAAAATAAATTTGACAAAATAAGCTAAATATGGGGGTCTCTCATAATCGAGAAATGTCCATCTCAGGTTACAATAAGGTGAATTTTTGACCATATTTGTCTAGAGAGTTTATCATACTAGAAAGGAATCAGACTTAATTGATGAGTCAAGGAAAAGAGATGTTAAAAGCAGTCATTTTTGATTTTAATGGGGTGATTATTAATGATGAGCAAATTCATCAAGAATTAATCAACGAAATTTTACTAAGAGAAAATTTACGACCCGAACCCTCAGAATATCAAGAATTATGTTTAGGGAGAAGCGATCGGGCTTGTTTATCAGATATTTTATCTCGTCGTGGTAGAGTCGCATCTGATAATTATTTGGATGATTTAATTCAAGCCAAAACTCTGGCCTATCGACAAAGGATTGAATCTTTAGAAACATTGCCCATTTATCCTGAAGTAAAAGACTTTTTAAGCCATTTACAAGAGCATAATTTCAGAATTGGATTAGTAACCGGTGCATTACTCTCTGAGGTGCAATTTATTTTAGAAAAAGCCGAAATATTGAACAGTTTTGAAGTGATTGTTGGTGGAGATGAAATCAAGAAAAGTAAACCGGAACCCGACGGTTATTTATTAGCAGTTGAACGCTTTAATCAGTTAGATAATAGCCTACAATTGACTCCCAAAGATTGTTTAGTGATTGAAGATACACCGACAGGTATCGAAGCAGCAAAACGCGCTAAAATGCAGGTAGTTGGTATTGCGAATACCTATCCTTATCACTTTATGCAAAGACTTTCTAATTGGGCGATCGATTATTTTTCCGAGTTAGAATTAGAAAGAGTTGAAAAAGTGTTAACGTCATAAAATAGCGTCGTTAACCACTGGATTTAAGTTTTCATAATTAACTGAAACGACGAACCCATTGACGAAAATTTCTTAGTGTTTTTGTCTCTCCATCTTGTAAACTTTGCTGAAGGAAGGGGAGAAGTTGGGATAATTCTAACCAAGGAAAGGCTAAACTATATTGAGACTCTTGATAATCTTGACTATCATTATTGAAGATGAAACCCGTTAAATTATTCCCATTGTATCGCCAAATTTCAGCAACCCCTAAAGCAGCATAAATAGGCAACTTATTCAGAGAACTATTACTCATATCAATTTCTAAGACTAAATCAGGGGGTGGATCAAGATCAAGTGTAATATTCTGTTTTTGTCTGACAAGAGGTTCATTTTTGAGATAATAACAAGCATCAGGTTCAACCCCTTTTTTAATTATCTCTTTTTTTAACGTGAGTGAACCCATTTTTTTGATATTTAAGTCCATTTCATCAGCAATAATAGCAACTAAATCAGAAATAAAACATTTGCTATGTTCATGTTTTCCTAGTGGTGTCATAATTTCTAGGATTCCTTCATTATATGCTAAACAACTGGAACGATTATCACCTAATTCTTGGAGAAGCTGCTTAAAAGTTTCCCAGGTTATCTGATTGAGAATGACTCGATTTTCAGGAATAGTTATGGGGACTGTTTGCATCATAAGACATGAGGCGAAAAATAACCTACTTATCCATTTTACACTTATTATGGAATTAGATTGATGATAGTAGTATGGATATAATGGCGTATATAATATTATTGCCCACCCTAAAAACTGATAACTGATAACTGGTAACTGGTAACTGTTTAAGCTTCTCCTCCAACAACTACATCATTAATTCTTAAACTTGGTCCACCACAACCAACAGCTAAACCACTTTGTCCACCCTTACCACAACCTCCAGATTCATCCCAATAAAAATCATCTCCTATACCCTCAATATTTGCCAAAGTTTTAAACACATTCCCCGATAAAGTAACATCGCGAACCGGTTCACAAATCTCACCATTTCTAATCATCCATGCTTCCCCGGCACTAAAAGTAAACATCTCACCGTTGGTCATTCCTCCCAACCAATTTTTAGCATAAACCCCTTCTTTGATCTCCGAAAATAAATCCTTAACAGGTGTATTTCCTCGTTCGATCCAAGTATTAGTCATTCTTACCAAAGGAGGATAATGATAATTTAAACAACGAGCGTTTCCTGTGGGTTTTTCCTCTAATTTTCCGGCTGTTTCACGGGAATGTAAACGCCCCACCATCACCCCATCTTTAATTAACTGGGTGGTAGTTGCCGGCACTCCCTCATCATCGTAATAATAACTCCCTCGATGACCTTCTGGGGCTGCCCCATCAAAAATTTGTAGGGTATCTGGTCCAAATTTTCGCCCAAAACTCATCACCTCCAAAAGATCAGGATTTTCGTATAACATATCAGCTTCTGAGAGGTGTCCAAAAGCCTCATGAACGAACAATCCCGTTAAAATGGGGTCGATCACCACCGTATAGCGATCGCCTTTCACGGGAGGCAAAACTAAGGCATTGACGGCACGTTTGGCCGCCCCTTCTACCTGTTCATCCAATCCCAATAAATCATCGTAACCTTGCCGTGATCCAGTGGTTTCCCGTCCCGTTTGTACCGTGTCCCCGTCCCTTGCAGTGGCTGAAAAACGCATTTCTAGATCCGCCCAAGATTGTTCGATTAAAGTGCCGTCTGAGGTAGCTAAAATAACGCTCTGATTGCTGTCTCCATAGCGCACTACGGTGGTGGTTATCTGGTGGTTTAAACCCCGTAGAATGGCGTTGTAGTGGTCACACAGAGCCTTTTTTTCGGCCAGGGGAACTTGTCTGGGATCTCGTCCCGTGAGGGGTAAATGACAACTGGTTTGGATAGGTGCAATGGCCGCTAATATGGTTTCATCTTCCCCCACCAATTTAGCCGAGGCGATCGCTTCTTCAATGCGTTGGGGTAGGGTGGATAACTGGTTAAAGGCAGCAAACCCCCATCCTCCTTTGTAACAAGCGCGCACTTGTCCTCCAGTAGAAATACCTTCGCTGAGGGTATCTACCTTGTCACCTCGTAGCATAATGCTGGTTCCTTGGGAGGTTTCTAAGCGAATAGCCAAATAATCCACGCGATCGCGGTTAAGAGCGATTAAATCGGTCAAAATGTTTTTATACTCAGCAAGATTAGTCATGGTTTGGGGTTAAAATTAACATCTAGGATCATTAAAATATTAATTAATAATGACGTAAATAGTAGCACGATAAATGTAGTCAGTTAAAACACGAGTAAATCCCACTAATTTTTGACTTTTTTTCTCACAAATTCCCAGATTAATATCGGAGTTATCTAACATAATTTTAATATCTGGAATTTGCCTATCATTACCCCACCAGGAAAGTTTATAAAGTTCACATAAATCCTCAATTTGAGCGGCATTAAATTGTTCAACAATTTCGTAACACATAATAGTATATATAGTAATCAGTTTAGAGAAGTTTTTGATTTGCTCACCTTACTATGTTACTCCATATAAGTAAAACTTATTTTTCTGTAAATAGATAAAATTAACAAGTTAGGTAAAAAGTTATAGATTAATGCAGACAGAATCAGCTATTCTAACAAAGGGACTGTATAGAAAAGGGTAATATTGTCCGTGCTAGACCTTAAACAGATACGAGAAACTCCAGACACCATACAAGCACTATTAAACCGTCGTAGTGCTTCGGATCAATACGATCTAACTCCTATTTTAGAACGAGATCGCACCACCAGGGAACTAGAATCGGTTCGCACTGAATTACAGGCCCGCAGTAATGAGATTGGTAAATTAATTGGACAGAAAATTAAAAGCGGAGTTGATCCCAAAGGAGAGGAAATTAAAACCTTAAAAGAAGAAGGAAATACCCTTAAAACTAAACTAGGTGAACTCGAACCCCAAGAAAGACAATTAAAAGCAGAAATCGAAGCATTATTATTAAAATTCCCGAACCTTCCTAGTGACTCTACACCTATAGGAAAGGATGAAACAGAAAATGTAGAAATTCGTAAATGGGGAGATGAATTTTTACCAAAAATAGAAATATTACCCCATTGGGAAATTGCCGAAAGATTAGGCATTTTAGAAGTAGAAAGAGCCGTAAAAATTGCTCAAAGTCGCTTCATTGCTTTAATAGGTGCTGGTGCAGCCTTAGAAAGAGCGTTGATTAATTTTATGTTAGATCAACAGATTTCAGCAGGATATTTAGAAGTAATGCCCCCCGTTTTAATTAATAGTGAAGCTTTGCAAGGAACGGGACAATTACCAAAGTTTGCCGAGGAAAGTTTTAAAGTTCCTGACGATGATCTATGGTTAGCACCAACCGCAGAAGTTCCTGTTACTAATTTGTACAGTAGCGAAATTTTAGAAGCAGAAAAATTACCTATAAAACACTGTGCCTTTACCCCTTGTTTTCGTCGTGAAGCTGGTAGTTATGGGAAGGATACAAGGGGACTAATTCGACTGCACCAATTTAATAAAGTAGAATTGGTTAAATTGGTTCATCCTGAGACATCAGAAGTAGAACATCAACAATTAGTCAAGGATGCAGAAGCAATTTTACAATTATTAAAATTGCCTTATCGAGTCTTAGAATTATGTACAGGAGACTTAGGATTTGGGGCAACAAAATGTTATGATTTAGAAGTGTGGTTGCCTTCTTCCAATAGTTATCGAGAGATTTCAAGTTGTTCTAATTGTTGGGATTTTCAAGCAAGAAGGGCAAATATTCGCTTTAAAGAAAAGGGTAAAAAAGGAACTCGATATGTACATACATTAAACGGTTCAGGTTTAGCTATTGGTAGAACAATGGCCGCTATTTTAGAGAACTATCAACAAGCAGATGGAACCGTGAAAATTCCTGATGTTTTGCAACCCTATTTAAGACGGGATATTTTATAGGTTGTAGGGTGGGCAATGCCCACCTGATCATATGATAAAATTAAACTATACTCTAAAAACTGACTTTGAAGCATTCTTGAAAACATGAACAACTTGGACTTACAGCAACAAATAACAGAAGAATTATCGACCATCACCGTTGATAACCTGAAAATTATTGCTGAATTTGTGAAATTTATTAAGCAGAAACAAGAAATCGATTTATTGGAACCTATTAATTATAGAAGAGCATCAGGAAGTTCAATTTTAAGTCATGCAGGTACATGGGAAGGAGATGATTTAGAAGAATGTCTTGAATTAATGTATCAAACTAGTGCAGCTTGGCGAAAGTAATCCACCAGATTTTTACAGAAACTTTCGTGACTAGCCACGACAATGTGTTTCAATGAAACTAACGGAAGAATCTCGAAGTTGATGTCCATGATAAAAGCATTGCCAATTAACCTCTCCAACCTACAGAAAACAGTACTCCAACAAATAGTGAGAGGGACAACAAACCCCTATCGCCTTGTTAGACGAGCCAAGCTAATCTTAGCCGCAGCATCAGGAGAGAGCAATAGTTCGATTAGTCGAAGATTAGAATTAGACCGAGTACAAGTGCGTCAGTGGCGATCGCGATGGTTTGAGGAGAGAGAAAAACTGAGTGCCGCCGAAGAACAACAGGTAACGGAGAAAGCATTAATGGTCTTGATCAAAGGAATTTTAAGCGATCGCCCAAGACCTGGAACAACAAAATCCTTTACGGTCGAACAAGTAGTCCAGATTGTAGCGATCGCTTGTGAAGAATGTGAAAAATCAGACAGACCAGTGAGCCATTGGACACCTTCAGAGTTGGCGGATGAAGCCATAAAAAGAGGAATTGTCGAAAAGATTTCCCCCCGTAGTGTGGGGCGTTTTTTAAAAAGAAGCGACATTACAACCACATCTCGTTCGTTACTGGTTAAATGCCAAAATTGATGATCCCTTAAAATTTAAAAAGCAAGTCAAATATATCTGTGAACTTCATCAAGAAGCTAAAACTTTGTTAGAACAAGGAATTCATTTAATTAGTACAGATGAAATGACAGGGATTCAAGCTCTTGAGAGATTATTTCCGAACAAAAGAATCAAGCCTAAACAAGTAGAAAAAATCGAATTTGAATATGAAAGACACGGAACTTTAAGCTTGATTGCGAACTGGGATGTGGCAAGAGGAAAAGTTGTTAGTCCCTCTATTGGACCGACAAGAACAGAACAAGATTTTTCTGAACATATCCAGAGAACGATTAAGATTGATGAAAAAGCAGAATGGATTTTTATTGTAGATAAACTCAACACTCATAAATCGGAAAGCTTAGTCAAATTAGTAGCAGAAAGCTGTGGAATTACTATTGATTTGGGAAGAAAAGGAAAGGAGGGGATTTTGCAATCTATGGACAGCAGAGCAGATTTTTTATCAGATGAATCTCATCGAATTCGCTTTGTTTATATTCCCAAACATACATCTTGGCTTAATCAAATTGAGTGTTGGTTTTCGATCTTAGTCAGGCGTTTACTCAAAAGAATTACTGTCCGTTCAACTGAAGAACTATCCCAAAAAATTCTCAATTTTATTGATTACTTTAATCAACATTTTGCTAAGCCGTTCGTTTGGAAATTTAAGGGCTTTAAAGATCATAAGTGACTGGTGGATTGTTTTTGCTAAGCTGCACTAGTACATTATTAAACACACCCAGTATGGCTATTCCAGCAGCTATTTATAGTTTACTGATGTTTCTAACTAGCGCAGGGTTTGCTTTCTTAGTACGTAATCGCAAGGTTATTTCTGTAAAATAAAGTTATCCCATTTTCATCAACTGAGACTACAGATGTTAACCCCTACTTTAGGAAACTGGTATAACACGAATACCTCTATCATAACTAGGGAAAGAAATGGTTAAGATTAGTTAATGTAGTTCAAATTGAGTTAAGATGATAAGGATTGTTACAAAATATAATGGTTAAGACGATTAAAACCATAGAAAATAAGCTATTTAAGAAGTAGATATACTTACTCCCTAGTATTTTTATTTAAAAAATTTAGTAAAGATGTGCGATGTCTTAGTGAAGTTAATCAAGGCATAATTGACACATAAGACAAATCTAGAGATGGAGTAAAGCAATGATCGGAACTTTTCAAAAAACTCTTTTAGAATATGTTGGAAGCGGCAAAGAAATAAAATATATTGCCAACTTATTAAAGTTATCTAAGCTACGTTTGACAGAGGAAGTAGAAAAATTAGAAAACTTAGGCTATTTAGGTGTAGCAACCCAACCTAACGGGGTTATTTCTTCTTGTTGGTTGACTGATAAAGGTTGGTCACATTTAGAAGAAGATTTCTAAAACCATAGTTAAAAAGCTATTTTTCAAGAATATAATCAAAAATACCGTATTTTTAGTCAATAACTGATCATGGGTTCTCAAATGCTCCCATGATTTCTGCTATAGCGTTTCTCGGACTCATGAGGCTTCGCCGTGAGCGCGACTCCGAACGGTACACCGAATATCGCGCCTCCGAACTCCTAAAACTAGAAAACTGTGTACCTCACAAGTATGAGAAGTGCTATATATATTAGTTTTAATAATTATCAACAAATAATTATGTTAATATTTCTCCTCCCATCAGCTTTTTATAGCGAGTTTCTAATTCTTTTTTCAGTGAAGGTAAACCCCCTAAATTTTTATCCGCTACGATAATTTTTTCGGCTGCTAATCTAGCTAATTCTAACACTTCTTGATCTTCCACTAAACTAGCTAAAGCAAAGTCTGGTAAACCTGATTGACGGGTTCCCAAAACTGTTCCCGGACCACGAAATCTTAAGTCCATTTCTGAGATAAAAAAGCCATCTTGGGACTGTTCTAATACACTCAATCTTTGCTTAGCATCGGGGGTTTTACTACTACTCATCAACAGACAATAAGACTTATGAGAACCCCTTCCTACTCTACCTCTTAATTGATGGAGTTGGGACAGTCCAAACCTTTCTGCATTTTCGATTAACATCACGGTTGCATTGGGAACATCCACCCCAACTTCTATGACAGTTGTTGAGACAATAATCTGATATTCATTATCTCGAAAAGCGGTCAATACTTCGTCTTTTTCGGCTGAACTCATACGTCCATGCAATAGTCCGATATTGAAGTCTGGAAACACCTTTTCTGATAGTTTTTCATGTTCCTCAACTGCTGCTTTTACGTCTAACTTTTCTGATTCTTCAATCATGGGAAAAATGATATAAACTTGTCTACCTTGCGCCACTTCTCTACGAATTAAATCATAAGCTTGGGTGCGTTCTTTTCCCGTTAGTGCTGTAGTTTGGATAGCTTGTCTTCCAGGAGGTAATTCATCGATTTGACTTACATCTAAATCCCCGTGTAAAGTTAAAGCTAGAGTTCGGGGAATGGGTGTAGCAGTCATAGTTAAAACGTGGGGAGATTTGCCCTTTGCTAATAGTTTAGCCCGTTGTTGTACCCCAAAGCGATGTTGTTCATCGATGACGACTAAGCCCAATTTTTGGAAGTTTACAGGGTCTTGAATTAAGGCATGAGTTCCCACTAATAGGGGTAATTCTCCTGTAATTAATTGACGATGTATTTCTTCTCTTTTCGCCTTTTTTGTAGAACCAGTCAACAATTCTACTGGTAAATATAACTGATTAAACCAAGGCACTAATTTACGATAATGTTGTTCTGCTAATACTTCTGTTGGTGCCATTAATGCAGCTTGATAACTAGATTGCAAGGCGGCTAAAATGGCAAATACAGCAACGATTGTTTTTCCAGCACCTACATCTCCTTGTACTAAGCGATTCATCGGTGTTACTGAGTTTAAATCTTCTAAAATTTCATTGATAACTTGTTGTTGTGCATTTGTTAAACTAAAGGGTAATATCTGATTAAACTGCTCAATTAATTTACCTTGAGGAGTAAAAACTGCACTATTATGAATTTGTTTCTGTTCTTGACGACGTTGCAAAAAACCTAATTGTAAATAAAAGAATTCATCAAAGACTAAACGCCGTCTGGCATGGGCTAATAATTCAGGACTTTCGGGAAAGTGTATGTTATTAATTGCTTCTTTTAATCCTATTAATCCATATTCTTCTCTTAAGATTCTGGGTAGGGGATCTCTGATTTGTTTAATAGCCTCTAAACTAGCAATAATAGCTTTGCGAATTAAATCAGCACCAACCCCTTCTGTTAAAGGATATACGGGGAAAACTCGACCAATTTTAAGGGAATCAATACTAGAACCTAAGCTATCTAATACTTCAATCTCTGGATTTTCTAAAGTTACCCCATAGCGGTTTTGTTTCACTAAACCCGATGCAGCTACCACCGCCCCCACGGGATAAAATCTTTTTTGTCTTTCTTGCCATCCCCTATTAGTAAATCTCGCACCAGCAAAAAAGCGATTTAGTTTAATTTGTCCGGTATTATCTTTTAAAATTAACTCAAAAATACTCAATTTTTTATTTTTGGGACTGGTAAAACAATTACAGCGTTTTACTGTTCCTACAATGGTCACTGTTTCCCCTGCAACTAAATGACAAATAGAAACTTGTCTCGCATAATCAATATGATCACGGGGATAATAAAATAGCAGGTCTTTGACTGTATATAAACCCAGTCTTTTTAATAAGTCTCCTCTAGAAGAACCCACTTCTGCTAAGGTACTTAAAGATTGATCTAAAGTAACAGGACGAAGTGACGATGTTTTATCTGTAATAGCTGTGGTTTTTGGTAACTTTGGCGATGGGGGTTCTGTTGGGGTTTCTAAGGTTGTTCTTAGTTCATGTAAAAATTGACGGGTTTGAGTAATTAAGGTTTTTCTTTGTGCTATAGTTAGGCTTGGATAATTAGCGTATTGTGTGGCTAAATCTTGCCAACGGCGGCGATCGCTAATAGGTGTCCCACTGGGAGGGCTTTGACCAAAACTAAAGCACAAAAATTCGTTAAATTTATATTGATTACCTTGTAAATTATTGAAACCTCTTTCCGCTTCAATAGAAAGAGCTTTATCTAAACGTATCCAGTCGGGGTTTTCTGTTGCCATGGTCATCTATGAAGTGAATACCTGGACTTTTTATTGTGCCACAATTGACACTATAGCACTACAAAAATTAGTTAGGACATTTTCTATCCCCTTAACTGTCCCAAACGAGGTACGAGGAATCTCCTTAACGTCCTAACCATAGGGAGCATCCCATTTTTGCAAAAAACTTATTCTTGGAGTTTGACGGGGAGACGGGGAGACGGGGAGACGGGGAGACGGGGGGAAATTCATCAGATCAACTATTATCAGTAAAGGACAAGAAAGCAACTTTGGGATGCTCCCTAACCATGATGGTTAGTGCTATATAACCGTTAAGCTAAGGTATGAAATTAAGAGGAGCTTAATAATATTAAGCTCCTCCTGAAATAAATAAATTTTAAAGTTGAGTCAATATCGACTTACTTAAGATTTAGCTGTTTTTTTAGCTGATTTTCCCTTATTTACTTTTTTCTTAAAGAAACCACCAAATCCTAAAGCAGCACCTGCACCTAAGATGGTTAAAGGTTCAGGAATTGCGGTAGGGTTTGTGTTTTGCCCTGTAAATAAAGCATCGGAAAAGGTCATATCATCAACTGAGCCACCTTCGGCGAGGATCTGTTGAACCGCTGCCACATTTGTGTTGTTAACTTGGAAAGTTAAATTACCTTCACCTGGATTAATGTTTTGGACTTTGGACAAAAAAAGTTTGTTAGCGTATATTTTACGCTAAACTAAAATCCCAAAATATCGGCTCTGTATCAGTCAATAAAATTGGCTGACAAATAGGGCTAATCTATAGATTCTGAGGAAAACTAAGGAGCTTTTAAGTTTTCAGTTGATTTTTTGCTCCCTTTCTTGATAACATCATGACGAGTTCGTGGGGCTTTTTTGTAACCTTTAATACGTCCGGAAGAAAAACCTCGACGTTTGGGAAATTTGGCGAAAGTCCCCAAGGTCGTAATTATTCTTGAAAAGTCTCTTTGAACTAGACTAGGGGTGATTTTGATGGATTTATTAGTCTTCAAATACTGTTCCCAATCACGGGGTAAAACCACAGCTAATTTTCTGGCAGCCCACAAATTTACATAAGAAAGAAGTGTTAGTTTAAACTAATTTTCTTCATGATGTACATCGGGAGTTAAATAAGATGTCATCAATAATCTTTGTTTACCAAATCGAAAAAGATGTTCCATGTCATAACGTTGTCGATAACACTGATAACAATCAACTAAACTTAACTCATCGCGCCGAGAACCAATAACAATAAGCCACATAGGTTTCCAAATACTATTTCTTTCTTGATCTCTGACAACAATCTGGAGTAAAGTAAAGGGGTGATTGTTCATTTTATAGTTTTTAGTTCCTCTCATTAACATCTGTTTCCATCCCGAAATAGTCACTGTTAATTGACGACCTTTTTTCGTGTAAAGGAAGGGATCCTGTAGATCGACTGCAGCAGCACCTGCCTGCCTCTTTGCAAACCAA
>NZ_AADV02000120.1 GCF_000167195.1 Crocosphaera watsonii WH 8501
GATAACTGTGAGGGGTAACCCTCAGTCCACTCGGGAGTTTTCAAAACATTCCTTTTAGGGAAGCTTATCGTTACCAAGGTTTTAAACTGATTATTAGATGTTCTAGGTTGAGTGATCCTTTGACGCATCAGTGTGACAAAGTTGGTGAGTTGTCTAAACGGAGGTTAATACTGTTGCGCTCTAGAACTAATTTCCCGAACAGACTATTAATTTGATAAAGTTGCTCCACCGGAACCCGAACGGTTTTACCTGTGGTTTGAGGGTTGACAGGTTCACTCAGGGTTTGACGGCTAAAGTTATCATTCTCTGTCTGCTTACTTTCTACAACGGGTGTATCCAGAGTAAAAGCATTCTGCAACTCAGCTAAGTCCGCACTTTCTAAAACAGTGTCCGAGGATAAGTATAATGCTTGTTCTATTTCGTCTTGAAGCTGAGGAAAATCAGTTGATTCGCTTTCAGCGAATAGGTGAAAACTTTCATCTTCAGTGACAGAGAAGTTTTCCTCTAACTCTAAAACCCTAGCACTAGAGTTTTCAATAGTGTCATCTTCAGCCAAAAATAAAAGTTCTTCAACATTGTCTTCTAACCCGAAAAGTCTAGCACTAGAGTTTTCAACAGTGTCATCTTCAGTCAAAAATAAAAGTTCTTCAACATTGTTTTCTAACTCTAAAACCCTAGCACTAGAGTTTTGTTGCTCAAACCCTTCTAAACGAGAGGGCAGTTTCTCGAAACTACCACGCATGACTAAAGCGTGGGAACGTCGCCAGATGGTTAAAGCTTGTTGAGTGAAAGCGGATAACTGTTCCGTTGGGACAAGAGTTGCTTGATCTTGAACCGACTGACAGAGTTGAATAAAGGGATCAAGATCCGCCATTTGACCAAAGGCCGATAGTTGCTCTGCTATTATGGCCAGGGTTTCTTTTAACTCAGTGGGGGATAGAGAAGGATAGGTTTGCTCAAATTGATCTAAAACAGTTTCTACCCCTTCCTCAAACATCAGCCAAACGGGTTCATCGTTGTCTGCATTTTGAGAAAATAAGGTATTTTCGTCTTCTTCTTGCAGATCCCCTAAATGATCCCGTAAATGTTCAAAAATGGGGTTAACGTTCTCCTCTAACCACTCATTATCAATGTCTGTCCCTTGACGATGTAATTCATTGACCTGACGCAGACGATCAACCCCTTGTAGAAGTAAGGTTTCGATCTCGGTTGTAATGGTAGTAGAAGGGTGACGAACCCGTAAAATTTTGAAGAAGTCTTCGAGGCGATGAGCCACCTTACTTAAGGCGTTAAAGCCCATCATACCGCCCCCTCCTTTAACAGAGTGAGCCGATCGCAGTGCTAGATCCAATTGTTGGGTGATGTCATCAGAACTTCTTAACTCTAATAACGCTGTTTCAATGGCATCATAGCAGTCGTGGGCTTCGTCGAGAAAATTAAGTCGTACTTGTTGTTCTTGATCCATGATCTTTATCAGTTATCAGTTATCAGTCATCAGTTATCAGTTGAGTATTTACTAACTAGGGTTTTGCTTTTATTCAGCAAACCCTAACTATTTTATAAATTAAATTATTAGTTAAACTAAGTAAAAACCCTGAGATATTTAATGCCTAATTGGATGCTTTAGGAAAGTTCGGGAAAAATATAGCGTTTCTTGGACTCATGAGGTACACCTAACTCCGGCCTCCTGGCCATCTCCCAATACTGCCTAGGTTTTGCTGAAAAAGTTGATGAAATGGGAGTGTGGGGAGTGTGGGGAGTGTGGGGAGTGTGGGGAGTGTGGGGGGAATTAAGCAATACATAATGTTTTATCGAACCACCCTTCCCCCTCTTCCCCCTCTTCCCCATCCCTGTCTCAACAGATAATTTTACTAACCGAGCAGTATTGGCCCATCGACCACTGCCTCAAAGGGATAACGAAGTCAAAAGAAACAGAGATTTATGCTCCGCTTCAAAAACTATAAGCCTTAAAAGGCGGGGTTTTAGACCCAACTATTTTCGACAACCTTTATTTTTCTATCAAGTTGCCAAATAACTATGCCAAGCTTTGACAAACATATATCCTGCTAATAAGCCCATAAATCCTCTAAACAAGAAAATAACCATATTTTCTGGTAGTTTTGGTAAAAACCGCGTACTTAATTGTACTCCGAACAAACCACCAATTCCTAAACAGATTCCCTCGGCCAATAAAACATTCCCAGACATGGCATGACTTCCACAAGCAAAAATTGCAGTAATGACAATTACCCCTAAGCTGGTTTGTATGGCGGCTTTAATATTTTCTCCGAGTAAAATAACTTGTAATGGCACCATGATGACACCACCGCCTAATCCAAATAATCCCGCAATAAATCCTGCGGTTCCTCCCGTTGTGAGTCTTGCTGTTGTTTGCTGAACAGAAGATTGAGTGGTCGGTTTTGGTGCTGAATTTGGATGTTGCTTATGAGCTAATGATTTTCTTAAACTAATTAAAGTCACATTAAGCAGCAAAAGTAAACCAAACCCAGCTAGTAAGAGATACGGTGCAATTTTATTAGCTACTAATACTCCCAATTGTGCTGTTAAGCCAGCTGGAATCGCTAGATAAATCACTTTTTTGAGTTGTAAATGGCCTAAAGACCAATTTTGAAAACTTCCAAACATTGCCGTCATCAGAATAGCTAAACTACTCGTGGCGATCGCTTCAATGGGAAGATAGCCTAAGGTAACAATCAAGGGAACTAAAAGGGTTCCTCCACCAATGCCCAAAATACCCGCGATAAAGCCTGAAACAAAGCCACCGCTACCGAGAAAAAGTAAATGCCAAAGATCCATAATTCTCCATTGATTCAAAAAAATGTGATCAAGATCAAGGTTGACTTTTGTAAATATCACAGCTTTTAATGAAGAAACTGGGCATAATACCAACAGAACATCTATCACTATAACCAAAAATGTTTACAGAAAGCATCATTGATCAATTTATTGTTAAAGTTCGATTACAAGCCGTTATGGAAGAAATTGACGAAAAAGCGGCTTTAAGCTATGCCGCCGCTAAACTTCGTCTAGAGACAGGAGAGATTACAAAATATGACTATTACAGATTAATAGATGAAACCAATCAGATTTTTTCCATCACCCCTGAATCAGAAGCTGATAAATCCTTAGAACTTAATCGTTGGATTGAACAACAACTTAATAAGCTTAAGATGACTCAGTTATCCTAAAGCCAATAACAAATTTTGGTAACTGTTATCCGTGACTGACCATTTTAAAAGCATAAAAATAGTCACTATGAAACTGTTGATCGGTTGTTGTTAAAACCCAACCATTGCCTTGAAACTCCTTAATTTCAAAGCGTTCTCCTGCTTCTGTTTGATGTTTAGCATTGAGAACGATTGCATCTCCGATTTGAATAGTGGGATTCATAAGAGGTTCTAGTTTGAGTCTTCTCGGTTCTTCTATTTGAGTTAACTTTCCTGACCAAAGGACAATAAATTCTGGAATATCGGTTAAAGAGATTTTCTTATCAATAATTATTCCGATCTTTTTGCCATCAGTAACCTTTGTTCCCACCCCTAACTGTAAATAAGAGCGTAAATTGTCAATTTGCTCCGTTAGAATTGCGTAGTTTTCTTGCCATTGTGTTTCTTTGGGGTATTTAAGACTAATTGCTGTTTTCATGATTGTCTCTCTCAAAAAAAATAATAGGTAACAACAGTGTAGATAGAATAATAGGAATCAAATAGGATACATAAAATAATAGGAATCAAGCCAAGTTATACCCTAATAACTGCTGGATTGATATTCGCAAGTTTTTTCAATTGATCACGAATGACGATACTATCAATATCTGCGCTAGAGCCAACATTACTAATTTCTAACCCAGGATCAATATTTTTCATCGGTTTCAGTAACCCTTGTCCACAACCCAATTGAATGGCTTTGTTGATCCCTTGGTTTATTAATCTTTGGGAAATCATTTGCCATTTTACAGAGCGGCTAATTTGCCGAATTAAATTGTCTTTAACTTGATTGACCCTGAGACTAAAAACAAAATCAGTGCTGCAAAAAATAGGAATAGATAAAGGCTCAAAAGCTGTAGTCTCTAAAACTGGCTGAAATTCTTTTGCAGCTGGTTCTACTAAAGGTGTATGAAAAGCAGCACTAACTTCTAAAGGAATGACACGCTCAACTGGGACATTAGATAAAATGGAGGCAACTCCTTGAGAAGTTCCAGAAATAACAGCATATTTGGGATCATCATTGGCAAACCAAACATCTTCGGTTTTTAAAACTTCATCTCGTAGTTTATCTCCCTCAAAACCAATTAAAGTTACCATTGAACCTTGAGGTAACCGAGACATAATTTCTGCTCGCTTTTGGATTAATTGTAAGCCAGTTTCAAAATCATAAGCTCCTGCTGTATACAAAGCAGTATATTCTCCAAAGCTGTAACCAGCAACCACATCAGGGTGATAGCCTGATTTCTTCATTAAATCAGCTAAAACTGTCATAAAAACATAAAGACAAGGTTGAGTGTACTGCGTATTGGATAATTTTTTTGTCTGACTTTGCCAGACATCAGAAATTGACCAACCTAGAATATTCTCAGCTTGTTTTAATCTTAGTTTTCCTAATGGTAATTTTAGCAGATCAATTCCCATACCTAATTTTTGAGAACCCTGTCCAGGGAATACCCAAACGTTTACTTTTTCAGACTTTGGTAGTGTTTTTAGTGAGGTCATATTTCCGTGACTTTTTAAGAATTTTCTTTATCATAGAATCTTCTTAATAATAAGAATAAAACTTTATAAAAACTACCGTTTATTTATGGATATTCTTAATTGTAATCTCTATGATAACCTAAGTGATTTCCCTGATTTTTCACTTAAGTATATGTGAAATTTTATAAGTAATTACTAAAAAAAATGTACAAAGTTTGTTACTTGACTTTTTTATCCCTTTTTGTTGGTCTGATGCTCGGTTTATACGTGGGTTGAATACCTTTTTTGTTTGATGTTTGCTCTCAAGTTGATATAATCGGGCTATTCCGTAAAAATAACTAGATAAGCAAATAAGATTTAAAATAAATTATTATTTTATCCTAATTAAAGTCTTAATGAGGTAAGTATAGATTTTTCTCAAGGATAACCATAGCATAAAACGCAATATGTTAAAGAAATAATAAAAGAACAGCAGATAAATTGACAAAATAAGAGGTGGAGGTAGCATTTAAGCGTTTATTGAATTAATCACAAGTATAAAACGTAATTTAACAAATTATGCTTGGTTTCATCTGTAAAAAATTCATTCATTATGAACAAAACAGCCTTAATTTCTCTTACGGTTATCGGTTTATCTTCTTCTTTGCATCTTCTTGATGCTAAAAGTTCTCAGGCAGCAACGGTTTTTCCTCCATCTTATTAATTTAATATTAGGTGTGAGGAAGGTTTAACCCCTTCCTTTTTTGATCTCCGTAGGGGTTTAACAGTGTTAAACCCTCAAACATAATTGCTTACAACCAATCACAAGTCACATCTCCTGGTTTTTCTTTCTCTATTATTTTTAGAGATTCATCATACCAGAAGATAACTTTTCACTCACCCATGTATTCAAGCTTTTTCCTTCTTGTTTAGCTTTAATATAAATTTGTTTATGTAACTCAGGGTCAATTCTGACCACAAAACGACCTGAAAACGGTTTTTCTGGTTCTTCTCCCCGTTGAGCGCAAAACTCTAAATAATCTTCCACTGATTCAATGAAAGCTTGTTTTAATTCAGAGACGCTTTGACCTTGAAATGTTATTACATCCCGAATATTAATTACTTCCCCATGAAAGATTCCTTGTTCATCATCTAACGAAACCAGTGCCTCATACCCTTTATATTTCATCGGCTCTTACTCCTGCTTCAGTTAAAAATCGTCTCATTGATGCCACTGCGCCCTTATCCGTTTGAGGTTGGGGGTGGGGACGGTGAAACACCGCTCTAACTCCATTAAGAGCCACCCTAACTCTCGATCCTCTCCCTTCTGATATTTCTGCTCCCAAGGCTAATAACAGGGACTCAATATCTTTCCAAGAGATGTCTGAGCGCACTGGTTGCTCAAATAGCTTCACCAATGTTTTTTGTTGTTTTTTATTTAGTGCCATTGCTCAAATAGTATCACTAATCGATACTATTTGAGCAACTTGGGGTAGTTTACACACATATTTCGTCTAAAATATAAATTACTTATTTTCTCGTCGATACCAAGCACGAACTAATTTTATTTCTCCATAACTATAATCATCTCCTAAATGATTTTTTAAAGGGTTTAACGCACCATCTCCAATGGTTTGAATACATTTAATAATCAGGGCTTTTTTATGTTCCGAAACAAAGCTATCAACATCAATAGGTTGATTCATTTCTATTAAGTCAGCAATATGTCCATAAATAGTAGTTTGTTTTAAGTTTCTTCTCTCGGCAATTTCTGGAACACTCAACCCTTGTTGATACAACTGTAAGGTTGCCATATTGGTATTAGTAGGTAAGGGAGTGGGTAAACTTTGCTGTTGACAAAATTCCCTAATTACCGAAACAAAACTATCTCCATATTGTTGCGCTTTATAAGCAGTTACTCCAGAAATATTTTTAAATGCTTCTATGGTTTGAGGTTTAATTTGTGCCATTAATCTTAAACTAGAATCTGCAAAAATAACGTAGGGTGCAATACGATTTTGATCGGCTAAATGTTTGCGTAACTGTCTTAACTTATCCAACAATAAATCACTTTCTGCTTTTCTGGGATTATAATCATTTAATTCTTTTGAACTTAAAGACTCTGTTACAGCAATTTCTACTTTTCGCTCATTTCTAAAGATTTCCCAACTATATTTGTTCAATTTTAAAACAGAAAATCCATCGCTGGTTTCATTAACGAAACCTTGATGTATTAATGAGCGTCCTAACATCTTCCATTCTTCTGTACTTCTTTCTTTACCTATACCATAGGTTGATAACAAATGGTGTCCATATTTTTCAATTTTCTTCTTTCTAGATCCTCTTAATACATCGATAATATGAGTCATGCCAAATCTTTCTTGGCAACGGGCAACACAGGATAAAAACTTTTGTGCTTCAATAGTCCAATCTTCAATAGGTTTAGGATTTTTACAATTATCACAGTTCTCACAATTACCGTTATGTTGTTGTCCAAAATACCTTAAAATAATCGTCCTTCTACATTCATTTGCTTCTGCATAATCTACTACTTTACGTAACTGTTGACGAGCAATTTTTTGTTCTTTTGGGCTACTTTTTTGGTCGATTAAATAGTCAATTTTTTTCAGATCACCAAAGCTTAAAAACAAAGCACAATTTGCAGGTTCTCCATCCCTTCCTGCGCGGCCAGATTCTTGATAATAACTTTCTAAATTTCTAGGCAAATCGTAATGAACAACAAAGCGAACATCGGGTTTATTAATTCCCATGCCAAAGGCAACAGTTG
This sequence comes from Crocosphaera watsonii WH 8501, assembly GCF_000167195.1. GTDB lineage: Bacteria > Cyanobacteriota > Cyanobacteriia > Cyanobacteriales > Microcystaceae > Crocosphaera > Crocosphaera watsonii. Next base: position 7,477 of record NZ_AADV02000120.1, read on the forward strand.
CCACAATAATTCTCACATCATCCCGAATAAAACGGGTTTGATTAGTAGCTCTCTCATCATCATACATTCCAGCATGATAGGGTAAAGCCTCAATTCCATCCTGTTGTAGTCTAAACGCAACTGTTTCAACATTTTTCCGACTTAAACAATAAACAATTCCTGAACCTTCTTGACTGCGAATATAATTTAATAGTTGAGCATAACTTCTTCTTGATTTTTGCTGCACTTCGTAGTATAAGTTAGGGCGATCAAAACTAGCCAGATGCACCGAGGGTTTTTCTAATCCTAATTGTTCAATTATATCCTCTCTAACCCGTTTAGTTGCTGTTGCAGTTAAAGCGACTACGGGAACAGTTGGATAGCGAAATCTTAATTGTTTTAATTGCCGATATTCTGGTCTAAAATCATGACCCCAAGCAGAGACACAATGAGCTTCATCGATGGCAAAACTAGATAAACCGATTTTTTGGTTTAAAAAATCTAAAAAGTTCAAAAAACTGTCATTTAACAATCGTTCTGGTGCCACATATAACAGCTTTATCTTACCGTTTAAGATAGAATTTTCTCTTGACTTTAACTGCTCCCGACTTAAGGTACTATTTAAAAAAGTTGCTCCGATACCATTATCTAGTAAAGAATCAACTTGATCCTGCATTAAAGCAATGAGAGGTGATACCACTATACATAACCCAGGTTTGAGTAATGCGGGAAGTTGAAAACATAAAGACTTTCCGCCTCCTGTGGGCATAATAACCAATAAATCTTTATTATTTAAAGCTTCAGTAATAATCTGTTTTTGACCAGGACGAAATTGATCGTAACCAAAGTGATCTTTGAGGGCATTTTCTAATGAATTAAACTGAGATACCATAATCAAAAAGGCTATTTTTTAGGATTTCATGACTTTAGAAACATAATCTTATCTTAAAGTCTAGCAAAAAATAGTGAACAAAGCCCAAAAAGTCGAATAGAGAAATCTTCAAGGGTAAAATACCGTTTATTTACTGCTTTATTGCCGAAAAATATGCCTATTATCAAATAAACAAGATAAGGATGATAACTAGAGGAAAAAAGTAATCCAGAATACAGACAAATATCGATAAATAGATAAGAAAAATGCTATAATTGAAGCTCATGGACAACACAACGTAGGTGAATTAACATGGCACAAGCACCTGTATCTCCAGTGGTGCTGGTAATATTAGACGGCTGGGGTTATCGTCCTACAGAAGAGGATAACGCAGTTGTAATGGCAAACACTCCGGTAATGGATTGTTTGTGGACAACCTATCCCAGAACCCTAATTAAAACATCGGGTAAAGAAGTTGGCTTACCTCAAGGTCAAATGGGTAACTCAGAGGTAGGACATCTAAACCTTGGTGCCGGGCGCATTGTTCCCCAAGAGTTAGTAAGAATATCCGATGCAGTGGAAGAGGGTGCAATCTACGAAAATAAAGCCCTAGTTAGCTTGTGTGAAGAAGTAGCTTCTCGCAAGGGGAAACTGCACTTGATCGGTTTATGTTCTGAAGGTGGGGTTCATTCCCATTTAGACCACTTATTCGGACTTCTCAACCTGGCGCAAAAGCAAAATCTCCAGGATGTCTGCGTTCATGCTATCACCGATGGCAGAGATACCAACACAACGGATGGGGTAAAAGCGATCGCCAGAATTGAGGATCACATCGAAAAACTGGGGATCGGGCGCATTGCCACCGTCAGTGGGCGTTATTATGCCATGGATCGTGATCGCCGTTGGGATCGGGTTAAACTGGCCTACGATGTAATTACCCAAGATGGGGATGGGGATGGACGTTCCGCCCTTGAACTACTAAAAGATTTTTATTCTCAAGATAAAACCGATGAGTTTATTCCCCCCACTCGTATCGCTCCAGGAGCTATAGAAGCAGGGGATGGGGTCATTTTCTTCAATTTTAGACCTGATCGCGCCAGACAGCTTTGTTCTGCCCTGACTGTGCCTAATTTTGACGGCTTTGAACGGGAGTTAATCACTCCTCTGAGTTTTGTCACCTTTACCCAATACGATCCTAAACTACCTGTTAAAGTAGCCTTTGAACCCCAAAACCTCAACAATATTTTAGGGGAAGTTGTGGCCCGTGAAGGGTTAAAACAGTTTCGTGTGGCAGAAACAGAAAAGTATCCCCACGTCACCTATTTCTTTAATGGGGGTTTAGAAGAACCCTTGGAAGGGGAAGATCGGGAGTTGATTCAAAGTCCTATGGTAGCGACTTATGATCTGTCTCCAGCTATGTCTGCCGAAGCGGTGACAAAAGCTGCTTGTAATGCAGTAGACAAAGCCGTTTATTCCTTGGTTGTGATTAACTATGCTAACCCCGATATGGTGGGTCATACTGGGAATACTGAGGCGGCCATCGAGGCGATCGAAACCGTGGATAATTGTTTAGGGAAGTTACTCTCTAGTGTGAGTAAACTGGGGGGAACGGTTATCATTACGGCGGATCACGGTAACGCCGAAACCATGAAAGACGAAAATGGCAACCCTTGGACTGCACATACCACCAACCCGGTTCCCTTAATTTTTGTAGAAGGGGAACAACGAAAAATTCCCGGCCACGGTGGTTTAGTGGAACTCAGAGATGACGGCAAACTGGCTGATATTGCCCCCACTATCCTGCAAATTTTACAGCTGGATAAACCCTCAGAAATGACGGGGGAATCGCTGATTAAACCAGCAGAAATAGAAATTCGAGCCAATCGTACACCTGTTCGCATCGGTCGTTAGGGTAAGATGAGAAAACATAAACAATTCTTAAAGAAACGATGACACTACCACAACTGATTCAAATTATTTGGACCATCTCCGGGGTTTTATTGGTGGTTCTCATCCTCTTACACAGTCCCAAAGGAGACGGTTTAGGGGGTATTGGAGGACAAGCACAGTTATTTACTTCTGCTAAAAGTGCGGAGAAAACCTTAAATCAAGTGACTTGGGGTCTTAGTATCACTTTTATTTCCTTAACTATCATTTTAAGCGCAGGGTGGTTAACCCCTCAAGGGTAACGACCTGAGTTCGGAGTTCGGAGTTCGGAGTTCGGAGTTGAGTCTTTTTTTACGAGATAATAGGCGTTTGAGACTCCTAATTTTGAAAGTTGTCTATAAATTTTCTTATCCCGAACTCAGGTTAACAACGAGGTCAGAAGTTAACCCACCCCTAACCCCTCCCAGGAGGGGAACAGATAGTAGGGTGGGTTAGGTGTAGACTTAATTTTGAGAAAAACATCATAATGATGAATATATCTAAACTCAAATGGATTAAAAATGTTAAACATCAAGATAACCATCAATACTGGGCTTATCTACCGGAAACTATGCAAATTGTAGAAGCTAAAATTTTCTGTTTAAATTGGCGAGATATTAAACAAAAAAGCAATGCTCAAAAACCAAGTAAGGGCGATTTGATGATTCTGCTTCAAAGGGCAAAAGTGACTCATATTGTTGAGTTTTTAGATGATGAAGTTTATGATAATAGTCTAGATGAATGGAGTATATATAGGGTTTGCTGAAAAAGTTTCTCCAAAATTTATGCCACTTTTGACCAAGAATTTTCTGACAAATCAATAAGTTTTAGTACATAAAAATTGTTTAAAGTATAATCAAAATTAATGAAAGGCGGTTTGATGAGTTCCCCTGTTCTATTATTAGTAAATAAGGACAAAAAAAGCGACAAAAACTGCCTCAGAAGTTTAGAAAGATTGACAACTAAAAATGTAATAGCAATAGATGTAATGGAGGTTTCAGGGAGTTTTGTCATCACGAGATTTAGGCTAAATCTTCGTTTAGCTTGTCCAAACTTTCCCTCAATAGCATTACGGAAGCATTCATCGGAGTGGGCTTGTTTCTTTTCTTCTTCACTGACATTTTTCGGAGGTCTTCCTAACTTCGGACCACTGATTCTTATCCCTCTTTCCTTACACCAATTTCTGTTTTCCCTAGTTCGATAAATTTTATCTACATGGACGGATTCGGGATAATAGCCAAACGTTTCTTTATACTTTTCTACTTGTTCTTTAAAATGACAAGATTCATTGAAGTTTTCCAAACTTATTTTGTCTAGAAACACATAGTTATCTACACAGCTTACTGAGAGTTTAGCTCCAAACTCTATTGGTTTTCCTGCTTTTCCCCTCACTATTGGACGAATATGCCGTTGAGTTAAACTTACAATTCTTTGAGGAACACTCTGGGTCTTATTCTCCCACATTGACTGTTGTTGTTCATAAACTTTTTTGATAGTCTCTAGACAATTTTTCTGTCTTTTACTCAGATTTTCCAGGGAAGCCCCAGCTTGAATTAAGTCTTCTATATTTCCTAAATTTTTCTTAAGGTATTTTAACTGTTTCCCGATAGCTTTTCTTCTTTCTTGATAAGATACTTTTCGTTTTTTAGCTACTTTTAAGTATTCCTTTCTAGCAATTTTTCTAGAAGTTCTCGGCTTTTTTCTCAATTTTACTCTTAATGGTTTATAAAGATTATCTATTATTCTTTCTGTCTCAATTCTGGCTTGATTTAATATGCCTAAATCCGTTGGGTATTTGATGTCTGCTGGCGCACAAGTCGCATCTAAAATTAGTTTACCTTTATTTTTTATTTTTTCTCCTTTTTCTTGGAGACAATCCTTTTTTTTTACTTCTTTATCACTCTTGTCTATTTCTCTTTTTACTATTTTTTTATTGATTTTGTTTATCAATTCTCCATCAATTCTTTTCCTAAAATGAACTAGCATTGAAGATTCCAGTGGTGGCTCTTGTTGATAACAATTTAAACCTATAAAGTATTGTAGATAAGGATTTTCTCTAATCTGTTCTATAGTTTCTCTATCACTTGTTCCTAATTTTTCCTTAATAATTAATGTCCCTAATGCCATTCTAAATAGTTTGGCTGGCGCACCTTTTTCTGCTGAAAAAAGTTTAGCATATTCTTCCTCAAAATCATCCCAAGGTATCAACTCTGCCATGATTACCCAACGATTATTGGGGGACAATTTGCCCTCGAAAGGTAATTCAAATTTTTCTGGGGGCGGTAAAGGTTGCTCCTCTTTTCGATACATTTGTTCTTGACCAACAACTGGGAGGTGTTTCTATCAATTATAGCGGTTTGTAGCCGACAAAGCTGATCTTTTTTGCGATCGCGAATATGGGTGTAACCTTTTAAAGAATAGGGTTTTGCTTTTATTCAGCAAACCCTATAGTAAACCTGATTTTAATAATTTATTTCTTAAATCATAATGTTAGATTTGAATTTATTAATAATCTTAAAGTTAGATTTAACACATCTATAATTCTTTCAATTGTTCTAGCTTTTGTCACTTCATTAGTTTTAATTTTAAGTCAACAAGATTTAGGTGTATTGAGTAGATTCTTTACTATTTGGAATGGAAGTAATCAGATGAGAGCTAA
>NZ_AADV02000119.1 GCF_000167195.1 Crocosphaera watsonii WH 8501
GATGTTTGGTTGTAAGTAGTCGCTTCTTTTTAAAAAACGCCCCACACTACGGGGGGAAATCTTTTCGACAATTCCTCTTTTTATGGCTTCATCCGCCAACTCTGAAGGTGTCCAATGGCTCACTGGTCTGTCTGATTTTTCACATTCTTCACAAGCGATCTCTACAATCTGGACTATTTGTTCGACCGTAAAGGATTTTGTTGTTCCAGGTCTTGGGCGATCGCTTAAAATTCCTTTGATCAAGACCATTAATGCTTTCTCCGTTACCTGTTGTTCTTCGGCGGCACTCAGTTTTTCTCTCTCCTCAAACCATCGCGATCGCCACTGACGCACCTGTACTCGGTCTAATTCTAATCTTCGACTAATCGAACTATTGCTCTCTCCTGATGCTGCGGCTAAGATTAGCTTGGCTCGTCTAACAAGGCGATAGGGGTTTGTTGTCCCTCTCACTATTTGTTGGAGTACTGTTTTCTGTAGGTTGGAGAGGTTAATTGGCAATGCTTTTATCATGGACATCAACTTCGAGATTCTTCCGTTAGTTTCATTGAAACACATTGTCGTGGCTAGTCACGAAAGTTTCTGTAAAAATCTGGTGGATTACTTTCGCCAAGCTGCACTAGGTCATTAATCACTTTTTATGTACTATCTAATGCGTCTGCCTATCTCCAAACCGAAAAAGAAGATAAAAATCATCCCAAACCCCCAAACTAAACCATAAAAAAATTGAGTAGAAAAGAAAGCAATTAGGAAGGTAGGGGCGATCAGAACACTACCCCCCAAAAAGATCATAAATAATAACAAGGGTGGTACTTTGATAGGAGTTACAATTGATAGATAGATATGATTAACAAAATCTGTAATGTTATGGTTGATTGTTATGATATACCTAAGCAGTTTATTTAAGAAAGTTGGGGGGTCTTTTGGTGGATTGAGTGGGGAAGACTGACTTAAGTGGAGAACTTGGAAAGTGCGACTTTTGAAAATATTTTCAACGTTAAAACCCCAAGCTATTAGTTGTTTTTTCTTTTTGATTCTTTCTGCTAGTTGATTAAGAATTACGGGGGTACATTTAATATAAGAAGGAACGACTAATCTTTGATGACGAGTGGTAGTTAATAGATTTTGAAATTCTAGCTTGCTTAAAGCATCGTGTTTAAGAGTTTTATCATCATCATAATCATGATGTTGTCCAACTTTTTTTCTATCAAAAGGATAAAAACTAGGTCTATGATTACGATTATACCAACTTAAGAGGTCAGTAATTTTCCCTAAACCCTCTGTGACAAAGTAGCGATATAAACAGACTTTGTTTCCGGGTTCATCTTCCCCCAAGGTTACAACGGCAAGAACAGACCATGCTTCTCTTCTATACCTAACTTCTCGACCAATAATAACAGGTGATTTAGTGTTTTCTGGAAAGTCATAAATGGTTAACAATTCTTGGGAAATGGCTCGTTCAACAGGATAGGGAATCTTATCTAAGGTTGAATTCATGAAATCTCTTTCTTTCATAAATTCTGCTATCCACCACTGACTGGGTGTCCCTTGGATGATAACACCTGTGCTAAATTCGTGAATTTTAATCAAGGTCATTTGTTAAATATATAGCAAGAGGTAGGGGGCAGTTGGAGAGAGGCAGGAGGTGATTTTGCGGGAGGTTATTGTTGTATCGTAACCCAGAGGATATGTTATGCAGGATTATGTGAAAAAAATTTTCTGTTGGCCTATGATCTAACCATGACCCTTCACCGACTAGAATAGGCAGGATTGACCTTAATTACTTCTATATACGATTGGTTAAAAACAATTCGTGAGCTTTTCATCCATCCCTTGAAAGACAATGGATGAAAGCCTCTCATGTTATTTTAGGTAAGCAAAATTAGTCTGATGAAGAAGCCATTTTAAATACCCTCTTTCGCTTTTTGCGCCATTAATTCCGCAACTTGGATAAGTCTTCTTGAGCTTTTTGGTCAGGGTATAAATCTTTTTTTCTAAACCTTTAATTCTTGATTTTATTTCTTTAATTTGCCCTTTTATAGTGCGAGGCTATGGGGGCGATTAGCTAAATGACGGTTCTTCAGTACATACTATGTTTAGAATCCTGGGTTAAAATCACAGGCATTCTAGAGGTACTCAAAAAGCGGAATCAATCGACGCTTTTTGAGGGAGCATATCATTTTTGTAATTAGACAGTTTAACGAGAATATCTTTTCCGTTGTCTTTGTTTAGCTAGAGCTTTACGCTTACGCTTTTCTATTGGAGTTTCAAAATGCCGATTTTTCTTCATGTCATAAAAAATTCCGGCTTTGCTTACTTGTCGTTTAAAGCGACGCAAGGCAGATTCGATGCCCTCGTTTTCTCCACGAATAATTTGAGTCATATTTAAGTTTATCTCCTTCATTAAGGTTTATCGACGGATGGTTCAAAGATTCCACAAGAATAGCGATCGCTATTCAAGCAAGTGACGAAGTCTAATAACGATGAGTGGAACCTCGGCCTTGGGATCTGCGATCTTCTCTGGGTCTTGCTTTATTCACTCTAAGAGCACGGCCCATCCATTCAGCCCCGTCCAATGCTTCAATGGCAGACTCTTCCTCGGTTTCTGTGTCCATTTCCACAAAACCGAAACCTCTAGGTCTTCCCGTCTCTCGATCAGTGAGCAATTGTACCCTTTTCACTGTGCCGTATTCTGCAAACACTTGTTCAAGGTCTGCGTCTGTGACATCATAAGATAAGTTACCAACGTAAATCGACATAAAAAATGCTCTAAAGTGAGTGGTGTAGAGAGTTAGATTCACTTAGATGCTTGTAATTAGAAATTGACACAACAACTTAGGAAAATAATTCTGATATTCCCATACTACCATAATTGTTGATTTTTTTGATGACTTTATCTATTTACTTAGTTAATAGATCAAAATTATTCCCGAAAATTCTTGGCATTCATCTGCTGATGCTAATCTGACAATATTCTTGATATTTTACAGTTTCTCTAACAGTTAACTATTTGAAAACCTCCTCTATTTCTTAGTGAGGAGGCTAAATCATTTCCCGTAAAAGCTAATAACTATTTTTTATCGGCAACAGGTGCTAATTTGACATTTTTAGCGAGTCCTAAAAATTGTAAGACTTGAATGGTCATCCAAGTAATATCAATTTCCCACCAAGCTAAACCATGACGGGCAGAATATTGATACGCATGGTGATTATTGTGCCATCCTTCGCCAAAGGTTAATAAAGCAACCCACCAACAGTTACGAGAATTATCGTTAGATTCGTGACTTTGATAACCGAATTTATGGGTAGCACTATTAACAAACCAAGTGAAGTGAAATACCATAACTAAACGGACAAAAATTCCCCAAATTACAAAAGACCATCCCCCTAAGAAATAAAGAGCCAAACCTAAGACAATTTGAATGGGAATCATGAAGCTTTGACAGAAGTTATAAAAAGGATCTTCATTAATATCTTTTGTGTAACGAGGCACATCGTTATCCGCAGGAATCTGGTGTAACATCCATGCCATGTGACTCCACCAAAATCCTTTGTTAGAATCATGGGGATCGGGTTCGGTATCAGAATATTTATGATGAATGCGGTGTAACCCCACCCATTGAATCGGTCCGCCTTGACAAGCTAATGTACCGAAGAAAACTAACAAATATTCTAGCCATTTTGGTGACTTAAAACTACGGTGAGATACTAATCGATGAAATCCCAATGTAATTCCTAATGCCCCTGTAACCCAATATAAAAGCAAGGTAACACCTACGGCTTGCCAACTAAAATTACCAGGCAAAAATGCTAGTAAGGCTACGAGATGTATCGAAGCCATGTAAATAATAATTGTCCAGTCATAGGATAGTTTTTTAGATGCAGCAACAGTCATGTAATAACCTGAATTTAAAAGTAATCAAATCTTTATTGTACTTGACGATAGTATCAACTACTTTTCAGTGGCAAAGATTTTAAAATTTTAAGACTCACCCCTAACCCCTCCCAGGAGAGGAACTTAATATTTAATTCTGAATTAAATTTCCAATTAAATGACTTATATAAGTCTTTGTTTGGTATAAATAAATGGGATGAAAATAACTTTGTCATTGGTTTGGATTAATCCCTATCGACAAGATTAAAGTTTGGGGTTGACAATTGGACAGTTTAATGCTCATAAAAGAGGCAGAAAATGCCCTGATTCCGATTTTTTCGGAAATTGACGATAAAGTCAAGCAAAACCTGAAGAAAACCTTAGTAGCTTTCCGTAATCATCGTTTAGGAGTCCATCATTTCGCCAGTGTAACTGGTTATGGACATGACGATCTTGGGCGAGAAACCCTGGATCAGATTTTTGCTGAGATTATGCAAGCAGAAGCGGCCATAGTTCGCGTACAATTTGTATCGGGAACTCATGCGATCGCCTGTGCTTTGTTTGGGGTACTTCGTCCAGGTGACGAAATGTTAGCCGTGGCCGGTGCGCCCTACGATACCTTGGAGGAGGTGATCGGTTTACGGGGCAGTGGCCAAGGTTCCTTAACAGATTTTAACATTAATTATCGGCAATTAGACTTAACTGATCAGGGAATCATTGATTGGGAAGGGTTAAAAACTGCTATTAAACCAGAAACAAGATTAGTGTTAATTCAGCGTTCTTGCGGTTATTCTTGGCGATCGAGTTTATCTATTTCAGAAATTAAAGATATTATTAAAATTGTCAAGGAGCAAAATTCTAATACAGTTTGTTTTGTGGATAATTGTTATGGTGAATTGGTAGAAAACATAGAACCAACCGCAGTGGGTGCCGATTTAATGGCAGGTTCCTTGATTAAAAATTTAGGAGGAACAATTGTTACCACGGGAGGCTATATTGCAGGGAAGAAACCATTAGTAGAAGCTGCGGCCTGTCGATTAACTTCTCCTGGTATTGGCACAGAAGGAGGGGCAACTTTGAATCAAAGTCGGTTGTTATTTCAAGGGTTGTTTTTAGCCCCCCAAATGGTGGGAGAAGCAATCAAGGGAAGTCATTTAATTGCCTATATTTTTGATAAATTAGGTTATGAGGTTAATCCTTTGCCTTTCGTTCCCCGTCGGGATATTATCCAAGGTATTAAATTAGGTTCGCCTGATAAATTAAAAGCTTTTTGTCGTGCTATTCAAGCCTATTCTCCCGTTGGTTCTTATCTCGATCCCGTACCAGCAGAAATGCCAGGTTATGAGAGTAAATTAGTGATGGCTGGTGGTACATTTATTGATGGCAGTACCTCGGAATTTTCTGCCGATGGACCATTAAGAGAACCTTACATAGTTTTTTGTCAAGGAGGAACCCATTGGACTCATATTTCTTTAGCTTTAGAAACAGCTATTGAAGCTATTTCGGATTCGGTAGGGGCTTAATAATATTAAGCCCATAATGTTGATAACGTTTAACTTAAAGAGGAATAATCATGGATAGTTTAAAACAATATGCACCAGCGACACAAAGAAATAGAGAACCTATTTTAGAAGTATTATTAAGGGCACTTCCAAAATCAGGAAATATTCTAGAAATTGCTAGTGGAACAGGGGAACATTCTCTATTTTTTGCCCCTGCATTTGGTCCTCGTCAGTGGATACCCTCTGATCCGAATCCTATGGCAAGAGATAGCATTGAAGCATGGAGAAAAGATAGTTTCGTTGATAATATTCAGCCGAAATTAAATATTAATGCAGCAAGTTTAAGTTGGGGAATAGAAGAACAGGAACTGAATATTACTACTATTGTTAATATTAACATGATTCATATTTCCCCTTGGGCAGCTTGTTTAGGGTTAATGGAAGGGGCAAAAAGAATATTACCATCGGGAGGTATTTTATATTTATATGGACCCTATAAACAAGGAGGAAAACATACCGCAGTTAGTAATGAATCTTTTGATCAATCTTTACGCAGTCAAAACCCAGAATGGGGAGTGAGAAATTTAGAGGATGTTATCAAAGTTGCAGAGGAAAAGGGATTAATTTTTCAAGAAAAGGTCGAAATGCCAGCTAATAATTTATCCGTTATTTTTCAAAAGCAATAACTTAAAATTGTGATCAGACTGTTGGGTTGAGGAACGAAACCCAACCTACTGCTCAGTTATAATTAATAAGAACTAATAGTTACTGTATCACTTTTAACGGAAAAACTAAAAAATTTTTGATTGAATAAAAATTGGTTATTACCCTAAAAATCTTATGACTAATTCTCTGTATATTAGTACAATAGAGCCCAAAAATGGTAAATCTTTAATTGCGCTAGGAATTTTGGAACTAATACTTAGAAAAACCACAAGAGTTGGATTTTTTAGACCCATTATTCAAGATCCTGTTGATAATAAGTCGGATAAGCATATTGAGGTTATTTTGTCTTCTTTTAACCTACAGCAAAATTATCATGATTCCTTTGGTTTATATTATTCTGAAGTTAATCATCTTATGCAACAAGAAAAACTCGACATAATTTTAGATAAAATTATTACTAAATATAAAGAATTAGAGAAAAAATGCGACTTTATTCTCTGTGAAAATTCGGACTATATGGGAGAGAATTCCGCTTTTGCTTTTGATATTAATGTAGCTATTACTAAAACCTTAGGTTCTTCTCTTTTGATTGTCGGTAATGGTCATCAAAAATCAGTAGAAGAAATTAGTATCTCTCTCAAAATAATTGCTGACTCTTACCGAGAAAAACATTGTAAAATATTAGGCATAATTATAAACAAATTAGCTCAAAAAGATATCCAAAAACTAACGGAACATTTACGAAATACATATAAAAAAATAACTATTTATTCTCTGTAATACCCTCTAATAAAAGGTTAGATAGTCCCAGAATGAGAGAGGTTGCAGAACAGTTACAAGCAAAGGTTCTTTACGGTGAAAAAAGGCTCAATAATTTGGTTTTTAATTATCTGATTGCTGCTATGCAAATGCAACACGCAATCACTCAATTGAATGATAATGATTTAGTGGTAACACCATCGGATAGAGGAGATGTTATCATGGGCGCATTACAGGCACATCACTCGACTAATTATCCTAACTTAGCTGGTATCCTGTTAACAACAGAATGTCACTTAGAAAATTCTATTGCTCAATTAATTGCGGGTTTGAGTCATCCCTTACCTATACTTTGGGTTGATACTTATACTTATCCTACTGCTTCTCGTTTACAAACTATTTATAGTTCTTTAGAAGCAGGAGATATGGAAAAAATAAACTGGAGTATTGAACTTTTTGATAAGTACGTTAATCTTTCTATTTTAGAACATTTAATTGATGAAATAGAAATTGATGGCATAACTCCTAAAATGTTTACTTATAATTTAATTCAAACAGCAAAAGCAAATAAACGTCATATTGTCTTACCAGAAGGCAAAGATAATCGTATTCTTAAGGCAGTAGCTACCCTAACTTCTCAAGACATTGTTGATATTACTTTATTAGGAGAAAGAAATCGTATTGAACGGACAATACAAAGTTATGGTATTCAATTAGATATTGATAAACTTAATATTATTGACCCTATCAAAAGTCCTAAATTAGAACAGTACACTCAAACCCTCTATAAAGCTAGAAAAAATAAAGGAGTTACCTTAGAAAATGCCAAAGATATGTTGATGGATGTATCTTATTTTGGGACAATGATGGTATATGCAGGAGATGCAGATGGGATGGTTTCAGGGGCGATTAATACCACAGGAAATACTATTAGACCTGCTTTACAAATCATTAAGACTAAGCCAGAATATAAGCAGGTGTCTTCTGTATTTTTTATGTGTTTAGAAGACAGGGTTTTGGTGTATGGAGATTGTGCAATAAATGCTAATCCTACGGCAGAACAATTGGCAGAAATAGCGATTATTTCCGCAGAAACCTCCCAAACTTTTGGGGTTTTTCCCAGAGTTGCTTTACTTTCTTATTCATCAGGAAACTCAGGAATAGGGGAAGATGTAGAAAGAGTTAAACAAGCTACTATTGTGGCGAAAAAACGCCATCCAGACTTATTATTTGAAGGTCCAATACAATACGATGCTGCGGTTGATCGGACTGTTGCAGCGCAAAAAATGCCAGATTCAAAGGTCGCAGGAGAAGCAACAGTTTTTGTCTTTCCTGACTTAAAATACAGGCAATAATACTTATAAAGCGGTACAAAGAGAAACTGGTGCGATCGCTATTGGTCCGATTTTACAAGGGTTGAAAAAACCGGTCAATGATTTAAGTCGGGGTTGTACTGTGGAAGATATTATTAATACTGTGGTGATTACAGCGATTCAAGCAAGTTATAATTAGTTGGGTAATGGAGCAGAATTTAATAAACAGCGATCGCCATTTTTAGCATAGGTTACAAAAACAGCGATCGCCGACTAAACTTAAAACTAGCTTTATTCTTCGTCGTCTTCCTCTTCATCTTGAGGATAAACAAAACTCTTAGAACTACCTGATAGAACAGATTTACCTAAAGAGAGGGCTTTTTCCGCTTCTTTAGCTGCAACACGCTTCCAATGAGCTTTACGTTGATCTCGTTTGGCATTCGATGTTTTCTTCTTAGGGACTGCCATAGGACTTAAACATAAATAATTACACAACCTTTCCATTATAGGCTACTTTTTGATCTGATTGCCACTCGTTGCATTCTATTTGGCTAAAGAAGCTAATTCATCAAAGGTAATAAAACCATCACCATTAGTATCACATTTTTTAAAGATTGATGTAACCGCTTTGTTTATATCAAAGTCTGTGTTTTTACCCCAAATTTTTTCTAATAACTGTTTTAATTCTTCTTTATCTATTCTACCATTATGATCTTGATCAATTTCATCGAAAAACTTTTGTAGTTCTTCGGTTTGATGTTTGTTTAAGGAAATTGTCATTTTTAGTTACTCCTGGGTTACTTCTTTTGTCCAAGGTTCGCCCTGTCGAGGAATACCAAACCCTGGTAAATTTAATAATACTCCAATTTGTTGAATATGATAACTAACCATTCCTATCTTACCAATTTCCAGGGTTAATTTACTAAAAAGTTCATCCTCCCATGCTTGTTTTTCTCCTTCTATGATTTCCCATTGTCTTTCTTGGCTAAACCCTGATTGTAAAAGACGGATGATATTTTCTCCTTGAAAATAACAAAAACTCACGGAGTCAGATACGGTATAAGCTGCTAATCCTAATGTTTGTTTATTAGGGAAAATTCTAGCAACTTGTTTAGCATAAGAAATAACGTTTTCTGGTTCATCAATATAGAGTTGTATCCAGGGACTGTCTTGATGATATCTAACTGTAAACAAATAACCTTGTTTTACTAAAATCGCAGCAACATTTTCGACTTCTTCTATTGAATTTTTTGTGACATCTATAGATAAGTAAATCGCCCCAAATTTAGCCATAATTCTATTTTTGCCTCCTGATAATTGCTATAGCACTTCTCATACTCGTGAGGTACATATTTTTTTGTAGATACGTTGCATGCAACGTATCTACAGGAGGGCAGGGTTTACCTCATGAGTCCAAGAAACGCTATATATTATTAATTTATCTAACAGAATTTTCTGTTGATACATAAGGTTTTAAAAGGTTCTTAGCTTCATAGAAATAAAAGACATTAACAACCACGCCCCCTCGCTCAATTTCTACTTTACCTATTTCTCGGATATCTGTAAAAAAAGCTCGAAACTCATTGGTTAATTCTGGCATTTCATGAAACCTTTTTAACGTGATATAAAGGGCATTTTTTCCTATCCATTGGTCTGTATCTGGCCAAAAGTCGAACCCTCGTCTATCATAACTAAAACAAGTAACAGGAATATCATTTAAGGGTTCTAAGGCTAAATCAATTAACCCTGCTAAATAATAGGCATTGGTGAACAAAAAGTTTGCTTGTTTTAGATGGTTTGATAATAGGGGTGATTGCTTTACTTTTTTTCTTAATTGTTCCACATCAATTAATTCTGTTGTCGGATCTGTTTCGGGGGTAAGAAAACCTTTTAAAAAGTCATATTCATGGGATTGAAAGAAGACTCCTGTATTCAAATGTAGTAATAATAATAACAAGACAGTATTAATAGCGATCGCACTACCAAACAACCATCTCTTTACCCATATTTTTGAATAGTTTAGCCACCGTTTACCATAAAATCCTAATAATAAAATCATCCCCCAATAACCCGGCATTGGCCAAGTGACTAATATTTGTTGTTTTCCTCCTAAAATAATTAATCCCAAGGTTAAAGGTAAAGATATCCAATAAATAAATAATTTTTTATTAGGTAATAACTGATCACTATCTAAGACCAAACTTTTAGGTGTTACCCACCACAAAGGAAAACCAATAGTAGGAAATAATAAACCAATATTAACCAGTAAAACTATCAAAGCATTGAAAATATTGTAGGAAGTTTTTGGAGCATTAGGAACTGGGGAAAAGCGGTCAAAAAGTTGAAATCTTAGAGATATCCAATCGTGTTGATAATTCCAGAACAAAAAAGGAAATAAAGTTATAATAAATAAGAAAAATCCTAAAAATGTCCAAGGAGAAAGTAAAGCAGAGCGATGATTTTTACTACTCAAACAAAATCCAACTAAACAAAATCCTAAAAGAAAACCATGATATTTACTTAAACAAGCTAAACCGATTAAAATACCCAAAATACTGAGACGATAACTAGGTATATAATGTTTAGTTCGTTTCGAGAAAAATTCATCAGCAGCACAATATAAAGCAGCCGACCAAAAAAATATCAAAGGACTATCAGGAAGGGTTATAATACCAAAAGCTAACTGAAAAATAGGAATAACTGAAGCCAAAATTAAAGTTATTTTGGCTGATGTTTCGCTAAACAATTTAGTGCTGGTGAGATATAATAAATATAGGCTCGCTGTGTATAAAATTAAAGTCCCAATACGGAGAGTAAAAGGAGACGTAATTCCAGTTAACCAAACACCAAAACCAGTGGTTAAAGCCACAAAAATAGGATGATCGAAAAAACTCCAATCTAAATGTTTAGTATAGAGATAATAATAACCTTCATCGTAACCAGGTAACAGCCAAAAAGCGAGCAGAGAACGGAATAATAAACCGATTAGTAATATTAAAAATACGGACGGATAACGATTGAAAAAAGTGATTTTTTTTATATTTATCATTACCGTTGAGATACTCTTCTAGCTTGGTCGATTTAAGCATAACACTAATTTGTTTCTATGGAAGAAAAAAGTTATACCCTGATTATTAGGTGATTTCTGATCAAGAAGATCCCTGATGATCCCCCCTAACCCCCCTTAACAAGGGGGGGATAACTGGAAAAGCAG
Organism: Crocosphaera watsonii WH 8501; assembly: GCF_000167195.1. Taxonomy (GTDB): domain Bacteria; phylum Cyanobacteriota; class Cyanobacteriia; order Cyanobacteriales; family Microcystaceae; genus Crocosphaera; species Crocosphaera watsonii. Next base: position 11,326 of record NZ_AADV02000119.1, read on the forward strand.
GTATATTTTATCCTGGAAATCACCTTAAAAAAAATTGCAACGTCTCACTTCTGACCCCCATAATTCAAATATCCCTCGACTAAAATATCTTGATCAACCTGACGAAGAATAACACTTTCTAATAATAAAGCATCGGACATTTTTTCTAAGCCTAAATCACCCACAGGAGAAGCAGCAGAAACCCCACCGATAATTTTCGGGGCCATAAAAGCCATAACTTTTTGAATCACCCCTTCCCTAATAGCTTGCGCACCTAAAACGCCGCCACATTCCCATAAAATACTAGATAATTGCCGTTCATAAAGAACTTCCATCACCTGAGCAGGGCTTAAGGGTGATAACTCTAGCACTTCGACCCCTTTACTACGTAATTCTGCTTGTAGAGAAGGATTTTTCCCCCATTCCGTAAACACAAGGGTAGGTGCAACCTGAACATCCCAGAGATTAGCTTCTTGGGGTAGGTGTAAATTACGACTCATCACCACTCGCAAAGGGTTGCGTCCTGTGGCTTGATGAATGGTCAAATGGGGATTATCCCGTCGGACAGTATTGCCCCCAACTATCACCGCATCACAACCAGCCCTAGTTTGATGAACCAATTGCCGAGAGGTTGTTCCCGTCACCCAAGCACTGTGGCCCGTACTGGTAGCAATTTTGCCATCAAGGGTCATGGCATATTTTAAGATACCAAAGCATTGATGATGAAGAATGCGGTGACAAAAAGCTTCATTGAGACGACGACAAGCAGTTTCTTCTACCCCAACTATTACCTCGATCCCAGCATCTTCTAACTTAGCAAGACCTTTCCCTGAGACTAGGGGGTTTGGGTCAACCATACCCACCACAACTTTAGCCACTCTAGCAGCGATTAAAGCCTCTGTACAGGGCGGTGTACGGCCATAATGGTTACAGGGTTCTAAATTGACATAAACAGTGCCTCCTGCGGCATTTTCCCCCGCATCTCGTAAGGCAAAAACCTCTGCATGGGGGTCGCCGGGTTTAGGGTGAAAGCCTTCCCCAATAATTTGCCCATTTTTCACCACAACCGCCCCCACCATCGGGTTAGGATTAGGGGTCGAAAAGGAAGTCACCTTCCTCTCCTCCCATTCCGAACCGTGCGTGAGACTTTCACCTCACACGGCTCTCGGCAATTAGTCCCTTGTCTAGGGTACTGTTAATACATCGTCTTTCCATTCATAGCCATTATAAGTGCCAATCATAGAGGTAGTCATTTTTGCTTTTGGCATCGTGACAGTGACGATGTAGAGCTTGTAGGTTGTTGTAAGTATCCTTTCCACCTTTCGATTTCGGGATGATGTGGTCAACTTCTATCAAGTCTTCAGGTGTGAAGTGTTGCTTGCATTGAGGGCATATACCTTTCTGTTTCTTTAAGAGTTTCGCAACCCTGGCTGGTGTCCCAGTATATGTACCTCTTCTTTTGCTCCAGTAAGTCCAGTTCCCGTCGTAGGGTGATGATTCAGGCTTAACCAGTGTATGTCTCTTAATTTCCGTTTCGGTGTGGTGATAGAGGACATATTCCCTTGTTTGGAATGTCCATTTCCCTTGTTTTCCGTATGAGAAATATTTTTTGAGGGCATCATACAGTGGTGTCTCTTTCTTTTTCCTGTTTACTGTCCAGGCTCTAAGTGTATTCCATAATATTGAATCTTCGGATGAGAATGTTTCTCTACTTGTTACAGTTCGGTAATAATTACACCATCCTCGGATTATGGGGTTTAATCTTGCGATTAACACTTCTTGTGGGGCTTTCTTGTTGGCTTTTACAACCTCT
>NZ_AADV02000118.1 GCF_000167195.1 Crocosphaera watsonii WH 8501
CTCAATGGCTTTATCTTGAAAAAACTGACTGAATAAATATAGAGGTCTTGAAACAAATCCTAGTCCATTGATTAAAATAGACTTAACTACTGTACCTGCTGAGATTTTTTCTCTAACATCTATTCCTAATTTATTATTAATTATTTTGACTATTCCTATTTCATCAATTAAACCAGCTACTATCCCTAAATGGTCTAAATTTTTAACTTGTATTTCTTCTAAATAAGACATTTTTCGCTCTTTTTTTACAGAGGAAACAACTTAAACAATTATCCCACTTTTTTGTCTTCAAGAGCTTAAGCAATTATACTTAATTATTAACCCCAGGCTTGTAGTATTTAATGCTACTTTTTGAAGTGCGGAATCTGGGTTTTAAAATATCATCTAAAGATAAGGCTAACTCACGATAACCTCCTGCAACTAAGTTGATACTGGTAACAGATTTCACTAAAGCAATAAACACCAATAACATTGACCCCACAATCACTTTATCTTCTGCCGTAAGATAATTCATTTTTGGCAGTTCTTGTCGTAGAATAAACTGATAAGTAATTAAACTCACCATCGTCGCAGTAGCTAGGGTAATTTGTGGAATAATTTGTGTAGGTTCTAACCAAAAAACTAAGTCTGACATAAACACAATTAAAGCCACAGGAAATAGCACCCGCCAAGCATAAAAACTGGAGTGTCTTTTGACTTTTATTTCATAGTCAAATCTGGCATAATCTTGTTGTTCTGGTTGTAAATAATGGGCATGACTATGGCTACTAAGTCCGATAATAGACCAGTTAACTAAAGAAATTTCAGAACTAATTCCATTGAGTTCTTCTGCTTCGACAAAATGAATTTCTTCAGGTGAATAACTAAAAGAAATTAGTTCAATCTTAATAGTTTGTTCGTCAAAGGGAAACCTCCTTAAGTCAAGGCTTGTTGCTAATTTACCATAATATCGTTGTCGATAGGTAACAATTCCCTGAGAATTGATATGAACAATTTCATCTAACTCTTTATCTAAATTGCGTTGATTAATAATATGAAGATTAGGTTGCCAAACTTCTTCTAGTTTGCGCTGATAAGGAGAAAGATTAGTATTAGATAAAGCCGAATCGAAACGGCTATCATACCACTGTAAACCTAGATAAAAATCAATGTAAACCGTTTGCTCGACTTCATTAATTTTGGCTAAATCTAAGGTATAAATTCCGACTAATATTTGTGTGATTTCTGGATCATCATTGGGTCTGGGAATAGCCTGATCGTGAGGGATAAACCAATGCTTTTTCTTATCCTGGGTAACAGCCATTTGTATTCTTGCAGAGAAGCGAATTGTCATGAATTCTTAACATTGAAGCTGATTCAGTATTCACACCAAACACTGACTAAATCTTACTTCTAATTAATATGATAAGGGTTAAATTTAATCGAAGCTAAAAATTTTATATTTAATTTTTAAGCAAAAATTCCTGGTTATCTAAAATAGTTGGGTCCAACTAAGTGCCAAACATCCCATTTAGGGAATAGCTTGGGGAAAATTTTGATAAAATGGGAATATTATTTTCTCTCTAACCCTAAATTTATGCCTAGAACTCAACGTAATGATAATTTTATCGATAAAAGCTTTACTGTAATGGCAGATATCCTCCTCAAAATTTTGCCAGCCAACAAAAAAGCCAAAGAAGCTTTTGTCTACTATCGAGATGGTATGTCAGCCCAGGCAGACGGGGAATATGCTGAAGCTTTAGATAACTATTATGAGGCACTGAAGTTAGAAGAGGATGGCAACGATCGCAGTTACATCCTTTACAATATCGGCATTATCCACGCCAGTAATGGGGAACACGAAAAAGCCCTCAACTATTATCAAGAAGCGGTTGAGTTAAACCCACAAATGCCCTCAGCTTTAAATAATATTGCTGTTATCTACCATTATCAAGGGGAAAAAGCTAAGTCTGAAGGTGACACAAACGAAGCGGAAGCTTTGTTTGATAAGGCAGCAGAATATTGGAAACAGGCCATCCGTATTGCCCCAAATAACTACATTGAAGCCCAAAATTGGCTTAAAATTACAGGACGCTCAGAAATGGATGTCTTTTTCTAAAGCAAACTACAGGAAACTTTATCTATGTTAGACAAAGAACAAGTCCAAAGGATCGCCCATTTAGCTCGTTTGGATATTACCTCCGCAGAAGAAGAACAATTTTCCGGTCAACTGAGCAGCATCTTAGACTATTTCGAGCAGTTGAGCGAGTTAGATACAGAGAATGTTCCTCCCACTACCCGTGCCATTGAATTAAGTAATATCACTCGTCAGGATAAATCAGAGGTTTATGGCGACTGCGCTGCTTTGTTAGAAGAGGCCCCAAACCCAGAGGGAGAATTTTTTAGGGTTCCTCAAATTCTTAACACCGACGAAGAATAATATAGACCCCGTAATTAATTACGGGGTCTGATTGGCATACTTTTATGTTATAATAATAATTGACTTGGACCTACGCAATTACAACGCCCAAACCTTGTCAGGACCGGAAGGTAGCAGCAATACGGGATGCTTGTGATAGGCGTGGACTCCGAGTCTTTTTATTTGATAAAAATTTTTATAGAATTCTACTGGCATATTAAGAAAGATTTGTCAAGTAAGCCAAGCAATTACCCATGAGGAAATAGACAACTAGCATGGCAGCAGCAGCTAGGGCGACTAAAATGCCTGCTAACATTAGGGAAAACTCTTGATGATTAACGGCCTCCTGCATCAAATGCAGTGACCAAGCAACTAGGGCGACGTCGAGTATTAAAATAGGTGCTAACATATTTTAAAAAATGTTAAGTTTCTTTTCTATTTTAATACACATTTTTGAGGTGACAATCAAAAATCCTGAAAAATCAAGGTTTTCTAAAGATGTATTCAGGGCTACTGCGCACGGGGATTTTGCGATCGCCGAGATAATTTTTGAGGTCAGCAATAGTTAATTGCCCATAATGTAGCAAAGAAGCTAATAAAGCTGCTTCTGCTTTCCCTTCTGTCAATGCTTCGTAGATATGCTGACAGTTTCCTGCACCTCCGGAGGCAATAACGGGAATTTCTACCTGTTCAGCGATAGTACGGGTTAACTCTAAATCATAACCAGCTTGGGTTCCATCTGCGTCCATACTGGTGAGCAATAGTTCACCAGCACCCCTTTTTTCCATTTCTAAAGCCCATTGCACCGCATCCAGGCCAGTATTTTCTCGTCCCCCTCTGACATAAACATCCCATCCAGGGTTACTGAGATCATGGCGTTGTTTGGCATCAATAGCCACCACAATACACTGTTTACCAAAGCGATCGCTAGCTCGACTAATAAAGTTAGGATCTTTAACAGCAGATGAGTTAACACTCACTTTATCTGCACCGGCTCTTAACAAAAGTTTAATCTGTTCCAAGGTTGAGATGCCTCCCCCAACTGTCAAGGGAATAAATACCACTTCTGCGGTACGATAAACCACATCAATGATGGTATCTCGTTGTTCGTGGGTGGCGGTGATATCGAGAAATACTAATTCATCTGCCCCCGCATCATTGTACACCTTAGCTAGTTCTACGGGGTCCCCTGCATCTTGCAGATCCACAAAATTAATTCCTTTAACCACACGGCCTGCATTAACATCTAAACAGGGTAAAATTCTTTTGGCTAACATTGATTAGGTTTTTCGGTTAGTTATTGATTATTTTTATCTTGACATAATTTAGCTGCACCCCTGGTTAAATTTCCATTGATTTTAAGCTTAATGGGTCAAGAATGGGGCTTTTTTCTATGTTTTGTTTTTTGGGAGAAAATGATGAAGATTTTTGAGTCTTTAAAAGAAACGGAAGCTTTACGGGTGAGTGATGGTCAGAAAATTCCTTTTCTAACCAACTCTCCATCACCCTCTCGCTTATTAGTCTTACTTTGGTCACAATTAGGGGATTTTGATAGCCTAGAATATGCTTGGTGGTTGAACAAAAAATCCGCAGAAATTATCGCTAATAATATCACAGTCAGAGCTATTGGTATTGGCGATCGCAACTCAGGTTTAAAGTTTTGTCAATATACAGATTTTCCTCAAGAAAACTTATTCATTGATCCTGATGCGAGTATTCATAAAAAACTAGGTTTATATGAAGGGTTAACCTGGAAAATTCCAGCCCTTAATCAGAGTCAAAATGCTTGGGTTAATTTAATGTTAATGTGTGCTGGAATTGGTAGCAAAGGAACTTTAAAAGAAGTTTTGAGGGGATATACTGGGGATAAAAAAGCCCCTCAATTAATTGGAGAGAAAGAAATTGTTGAGACAAATATTTTACCTCCCTTAAAAGGTTCATTTTTTAACTTAGCAGGAGGCGAAACATTTCAGCGACCTTTTGAGTTAGCAACTTTAAGATTAAGGAATATGACAGAAGTATTGAATAATTGGAAAACTTATGTTCCCGATGCTGCTTATTTAACCCAAAGAGGAGCAACATTTTTATTTGATGAAAATGGAGAGTTATTATATGAACATCGAGATCAAGGAATTCTTGGTTTTGCCGAAAATATGAGTAATCCTTTGTCTTTTTTATCCTTTGATTCCTAATCTATAAAAATCGTAGGATGGGCAAAAAGGTACTTGCTTTAACTAATGGTAATCTATAAAAAATTGCCCACCTTTTTAACTAATTTTCAAACATTGTTGTCATCAAAACTATTTGATAAAGCTAAAATATTTAGGTGGGCAAAATATATAATTTTCGCAAATATTGATAACTTAAATAACTTTGTCCACCCTACAAATATGGAAAAATGTTATAATCATTTATTATTGAACTATCAGTTTTAACTAATGGTAATCTAGAAAAGTTTTCCCACCTTCTTAATCCAATTTAAACATTATTATCATCAACACTCTTTCATGACTATAAAAACCGTAGGGTGGGCAAAATAGGTACTTGTTTTAACTAATGGTAATCTATAAAAAATTGCCCACCTTCTTAACCCATTTTCAAACATTGTTGTCATCAAAACTATTTGATAAAGCTAAAATATTTAGGTGGGCAAAATATATAATTTTCGCAAATATTGATAACCTAAATAACTTTGCCCACCCTACAAATATGGAAAAATGTTATAGTCATTTATTATTGAATTATCAGTTTTAACTAATGGTAATCTAGAAAAGTTTTACCACCTTCTTAACCCAGTTTCAAACATTATTATTATCAACACTCTTTCATGACTATAAAAACCGTAGGGTGGGCAAAATAGGTACTTGTTTTAACTAATGGTAATCTATAAAAAATTGCCCACCTTCTTAACCCATTTTCAAACATTGTTGTTATCAAAAATATTTGATAAAGCTAAAATATTTAGGTGAGCAAAATATATAATTTTCGCAAATATTGATAACCTAAATAACTTTACCCACCCTACAAATATGGAAAAATGTTATAATCATTTATTATTGAATTATCAGTATTATAAATTATAAATTCTAAAAATGTTTTGTATTAATCCTAATTGTTCTCATCCCAAAAATTCAGATAAGCATTTATTTTGTATTACTTGTGGTTCGGAATTATTATTAAATGGAAGATATCGGGTTATTCGTTTATTGAGTGATAAAGGAGGGTTTGCTGTAACTTATGAGGTGACTCATAATGATGTTCATAAGGTCCTTAAAGTTTTAAACAATGATCATCCTGATGCTGTAAGATTGTTTGAACAAGAAGCTAATATTCTCCCTCAATTAAATCATCCTGGTATTCCCAAAGGTGAAGGAGAATTTATTTATTTTCCTAGAGATAGTCAGACCCCTATTCATTGTTTTGTGATGGAAAAAATAGAAGGTATGGACTTAGAAGAATATCAAAGAAATCGTCAATTTCGTCCCATTGATGAAAAGTTAGCTTTGGAGTGGTTAAAACAATTAGTAGAAATTTTAGATGTTGTCCATAGCAACAACCTTTTTCATCTAGATATTAAACCATCTAATATTATTTTTCAACCCAATGGACAGTTATCTTTAATTGATTTTGGTGTAGTACGTCAGGTGACAGCAACTATCATGTCAAATAATAAAAATACAGGAATTTATACCCCTGGATATGCACCACCGGAACAAGAAAAAGGTTTTGCTGTACCTCAATCTGATTTTTATGCTTTGGGGCGTACTTTTGTCTATTTATTGACAGGAAAAGAACCTACTGATGCTGATATATATGATCCTCATAATGATGAATTAAACTGGCGTAAGTTTGCAGGAGATATTAGTGAAGAGTTGGCTGATTTTTTGGATATTTTAATGGCAAGAAAAGCAACTCAACGTCCTGCTAATACTCAAGTAATTTTACAAACATTATCACCTTATCTGGGTGAGAAAATCCTCATTGTTTGTCAGACTGGTATAGATAAGTATCATTATAAAAGTATCAGTGAAGCGATTAAAAATGCAAAACCTGGAACAAAGATTATGGTACGTCCAGGAACTTATAAAGAAGGTTTAGTTATCAATAAGGAAGTAGAGATTATTGGGGATGGTTTAAGGGAAAATATTATTATTGAAAGTACAGAATCTGATTGTATTTTAATGGAAACGGATAAAGCTTTAGTTAAAGGATTAACTTTACGAGGGAAAGCAGGAACTAATAATAATAAATATTCTACTGTAGATATTCCTCAAGGTAAATTAATTTTAGATGATTGTGATATTACTTCTGATTCTTTATCTTGTATTGCAATTCATGGTGTAGCAGCTAATCCTACTATTCGTAACTGTCAGATTCATGATGGTAAAGAAAGTGGAGTATATGTTTATAATAAAGGTCAAGGAACTGTCGAAAACTGTGAGATTTTTGCTAATACTTACTCACAGATAGATATTAAAAAATACTGCAAAATTCAAGTAATACAATCTAAAGTAAATGGAAAAATAGTTAATAAGTCCAGTTCTAGAAAAAATATTATCTTTGTGGGAATCATAAGTATTATCTTGATCTTAATTTTACTTACTTTATTGTAAGTAATTTTTATCGATAAATCTATGTATAAAAAAACTTAACCTTTTGAATATGTTATAATATTAGCTAAATCTATTAGATAGTAAGGTGGGCAAGTTAGATACTTATCTGACTTCCTTAATAATTTATAAAACTTTGTCCACCCTACAAAAATTATAAAACTAATTATGAGATTCCTTGATTTTTTCCTGAATAATTTTTCCAACCTCCTCAAAAGATTGATTAGCAGGATATTTTTTACGATTAGGATTTCTACGTAATAATTCTCCTAAAGCTTCACTAAATTTTTGGTCATCATTTCTATTTTCAGCCATAAATTCTTTTAATTCAGTAACAGTCATTTCTTTCAAATTATACATTAGACAAACTCCCATTCTCCATCAGCATTAATGATAACAGCGATACTTTCAGATGCCCCAGCTTGAATGTAAATTGTTTTGTATTTATTATCATAACGAAATACATAAATAGGCTGAAAACTATTAGAAAGTAATTGACATAAAATTACCGCTTTTAACGATTGTATTTGTGTTGGCAACCCTCACTCCCTATTAAATTGATTGTACTTGCTATTAATTTTAACATAACTATCTTACTTGTTATAGTTTAGAAAGCTGTGTTACTGTTTATACATTAAACATAAATTATCAACCTAAAATTAATCCTATGTCTCAACGTCCTATCTATTTAGACTGTCATGCCACAACCCCAATGGATAAAAGGGTATTAGAAGCAATGTTACCCTATTTTACTGAACATTTTGGCAACCCTTCCAGTATTAATCATCTCTATGGTTGGGAAGCAGAAGCAGCAGTTAAAAAAGCTAGAGAAACTATCGCTAATGCTATTAATTGTAGTCCCGAAGAAATAATTTTTACCAGTGGTGCAACGGAAGCAAATAACTTAGCGATCAAAGGTGTTGCTGAAGCTTATTTTAGTCAAGGACAACACATAATTACTGTTGAAAGCGAACATAGAGCAGTATTAGATCCCTGTAAATATTTAGAAATATTAGGCTTTGAAATAACCTATTTGCCTGTACAAAAAGATGGATTAATTGATTTAGAGTTATTAGAAAAAAGTATTCGTAATGAAACCATTTTAGTGTCAGTAATGACAGCAAATAATGAAATAGGTGTATTACAACCATTACAAGCAATAGGAGAAATTTGTCAAAAAAAAGATGTTTTATTTCATAGCGATGCTGCACAAGCTATTGGAAAAATACCTTTAGATGTCAAAGAAATGAACATCAATTTACTATCATTAACTGCTCATAAAGTATATGGTCCAAAAGGTATTGGTGCTTTATATATTCGTCGTCGTGATCCTAGAGTTAATATTGCCCCACAATTACACGGTGGAGGACAGGAAAAAGAGATAAGATCAGGAACATTATATACACCTCAAATAGTCGGATTTGGCAAAGCTATTGAGTTATCATTAGAGGAACTAGAAACAGAAAATAAACGTCAAACCGAACTAAGAGATAGATTGCAAAAACAACTTCTAAGCTTAGAAGGAGTGCATCTTAATGGACATCCTACACAACGACTAGCAGGAAATATTAATGTTAGTATAGAAGGGGTAGATGGAGCAGCCTTATTATTAGCTTTACAAGGGAATGTTGCTCTTTCTTCCGGTTCAGCTTGTACCTCAACCACAACAAAACCCTCCCATGTTCTCAAAGCATTAGGTCATTCTGATAAACTAGCTTATAGTTCCCTAAGATTTGGTTTAGGCAGATTCACAACTTGCCAAGAAATTGATATTATAAGTAAACTAATTATTGATACAGTCAAATCTTTACGTCAGACAATTATTAACCATTAATTATTAATTTTTGGAACTTATTATTAACTCATCATGAACTCTATATCGTTAAAGAAATCTTCAGAGATAGCCTCTGGTTCAAAACAGTTGTATAATTTAGTTAGTGTGCTATAGGTAACTGCTCACCGCAACAAAAAAGTCTTATTGAAAAGCACTACAAACAACATCAGTTGAGTCAACAAAAATATAAGCCCTGTGATTTAGCGTAAAATTTAAGCTAATTTATTACGGCTATTTTAATGACTAACATTCCCAGAATCAAGTCTTTTAAAAACCTCAAATAAAAACAACAATATGAGAAAAAAAAAGAATAGTAAGATAGTTTTTTGTTAGCGGAGATTATCAGCTAACCTTTTGTATTTTTGTGCAGAGAGATAGGGCGATCAAGAAAAATCTATCCCCCATCGGCTCCGGAGCCTTTTACATCTCTAATCCTGGGGGACTCCGACCAGCTAATGAAAATAATTCGCATAATTGGACAATGGCATTTTGCCCCTGTAATCTCATGGTCTCTAAAAAACTGAACATTTGGGTGACTAACTCTGCACCCCAGTCGCTTCTTGCTCCCCCACTTACTTTGCGGTGAATGACAATGGGACGTAAAGCTCTCTCAGCATCATTATTATCTGGTTTGACTTCAGGATAAGTTAGAAAGGTGAACCACTCTTCCCAATGACGTTTGAGACGGTTAATCAATCTTTGTGCATCATAAGGCCATCCTTTTTTGGGAGTTGCTTTAAAAATCTTTTGCAGTGAGTTCTCGACTTCTGTTCTTTTGGAGCCTAAGTCTTCAAGGGTTAAATTTCGAGCATGATAATGACGATAATGGATACGGGCGGTTGCTAAAACTTGCTGTACATCGGCAGCAAATTCTCGATTCGCTTGAAAACGACTGGTTTTAAGGGACTCTAACTCTCGTTCTAAATGTGCCAGACATTTCTGTTTGGCCATCGCACTTTGTCTAAAGTAGGCACTATAGCAGTCACTGGTGAGGATGCCCTTAAAATCTGCTCCTAACAATTTCTCGACTTCTGCGGAGCTTCTAGTGGGAGCCAACATCAACACACAGACCTCATTTGATGTGGCTACCCAAACCCAATACTTGATGCCATCGATGCAATAACTGGTTTCGTCAACACATCGGATTCCTGGCTGCTGGATGTACTTTAACCACTGTTGGGTCAAGGGTTCTAAACTTTCTTGAAACCATTTGTGCATTTTGGCAAGGCTCCCTTGAGAAATGGGAATGCCAAAGACATACTCTATAAAATATTCCTGTTTACGCCATGTAAGATTACCCCCATAGCCAAGCCAGCCCACGATGCTACTTAATCGCGCCCCATAACTGAATCCTTCTTTAACTCCCAATGGAACAGGACTGTAATCTGACTATCCACAACTAGGACATTTATAGAATCCGCGACGATATTCCCTGATTTCTATGGGTTGGTCTACTACTTCAGCCACTTGCTGGACTTTTTCGGGAACTACTTCATCTCGTTCCACTGAACCCCCACAAACAGGACAGTTTTCTAGTTCTAAAGGGACTATCTTATCGGGCTGACCAAAACCATTACGGGTCTTCCCTGGGTGGTCATATTTTGGTCCGCGTTTAAATCCTTTTTTGCGTTTCTTTTTGTCAGAAGGCTTTTTTAGTTGGTCTGATGATGGGGGGACTGAACTGTTTTTTGAGTTACGGTTTTTTAGCTTATCTCTCTCTTCTTTCAATTTTTCAATTTCTTGCTGTTGTGTAGAGATTTGTTGTTGTTGCTGGTCAATCAGTCTTTGTTGAAGAGATAACTGTTGTTGTGCCTTGACTAGCCACTCAATCATGAAGACATTGTTCGCCAACTGTTCATCGGCGATAGCTCTAACTAGCTTTGAATCAATGGTAGCATTTGTGGTCATAACCCCCACTATACATAAAAATCCCCGATTTTACCTTTATGTTGTCAAGACAGATTCTTTATTGCGGTGAGCAATTACAAATCCCCTCCTTTCCTTTTCTCCCCAAATCAATAGTAATTCCACAGCTTTCTGCTACTAATTTGACTAAGCTTTCCGATTTATGAGTGTTGAGTTTATCTACAATAAAAATCCATTCTGCTTTTTCATCAATCTTAATCGTTCTCTGGATATGTTCAGAAAAATCTTGTTCTGTTCTTGTCGGTCCAATAGAGGGACTAACAACTTTTCCTCTTGCCACATCCCAGTTCGCAATCAAGCTTAAATTTCCGTGTCTTTCATATTCAAATTCGATTTTTTCTACTTGTTTAGGCTTGATTCTTTTGTTCGGAAATAATCTCTCAAGAGCTTGAATCCCTGTCATTTCATCTGTACTAATTAAATGAATTCCTTGTTCTAACAAAGTTTTAGCTTCTTGATGAAGTTCACAGATATATTTGACTTGCTTTTTAAATTTTAAGGGATCATCAACTTTGGCATTTAACCAGTAACGAACGAGATGTGGTTGTAATGTCGCTTCTTTTTAAAAAACGCCCCACACTACGGGGGGCAATCTTTTCGACAATTCCTCTTTTTATGGCTTCATCCGCCAACTCTGAAGGTGTCCAATGGCTCACTGGTCTGTCTGATTTTTCACATTCTTCACAAGCGATCGCTACAATCTGGACTACTTGTTCGACCGTAAAGGATTTTGTTGTTCCAGGTCTTGGGCGATCGCTTAAAATTCCTTTGATCAAGACCATTAATGCTTTCTCCGTTACCTGTTGTTCTTCGGCGGCACTCAGTTTTTCTCTCTCCTCAAACCATCGCGATCGCCACTGACGCACTTGTACTCGGTCTAATTCTAATCTTCGACTAATCGAACTATTGCTCTCTCCTGATGCTGCGGCTAAGATTAGCTTGGCTCGTCTAACAAGGCGATAGGGGTTTGTTGTCCCTCTCACTATTTGTTGGAGTACTGTTTTCTGTAGGTTGGAGAGGTTAATTGGCAATGCTTTTATCATGGACATCAACTTCGAGATTCTTCCGTTAGTTTCATTGAAACACATTGTCGTGGCTAGTCACGAAACTTTCTGTAAAAATCTGGTGGATTACTTTCGCCAAGCTGCACTAGTTACCTTTTCTTCTTCCCCGTGCATCCAAGTTACCCTCAGTGGTGGCAACTTGGATGCACGGGAAACGATGGTTTCATAGTCAGGATCAATGAATAAAAAGAAAACAGCCTACGACTTGCCCTGAGACTGTTGCAGAAGCCACTGACTTAAGCTAGGGGCTAAGCTATAGAGACTTGTGGCGATCGCCCCAGTCCCTACCACTACTTCCCTTTGGGGATGCTCAATTATCTGAAAAATCGCTTTAGCTACATCTTGCGGTTGACTGGCAAGAGGGCTGTTGAGTATGTCTTTCATCGAAGCTCGCATTTGTTCGGAGTAGGTTTCTTGTGGCCCTCGAAAAACAGCCCTTTCGAGGAAATCACTGTTAGTCACACTTGGATGTACCCCACAGACATGAATTCCCTTTGGTTCCAATTCCAGGCGCAAGGTTTCTGTTAAGCCAGTTACGGCATACTTACTGGTACAGTATGCGGTCATATTCGGTAGAGGCATCTTTCCCCCAAAGGAACCAACATTGACGATAGTTCCCTGCTGACGTGAGAGGAAGTGAGGTAGCAGAGCATGGATAGGATAAATATAGCCCCACAAGTTAACATTGAGAATTTTTTGCCAATCTTCAAGACTTGTTTGGCTCATTGGTGCTGTCATACAGATACCTGCATTATTGATCAAGATATCAACTTGAGTGTAGGTATCGAGGGCCTTTTCGACTAGGTTGTTGACCTGTTTTACGTCGGTGACATCAGTGGGAATTGCCAGAACTTGACTCCCAAGTTCTATAGCTTGCTGTGCTACAGCCTCTAGACGGTCATTTGTGCGAGCAGCAAGGACGAGATTATAGCCCTTTTGTGCCAACAAAATAGCTGTGGCTTGACCAATTCCTGCTGAGGCACCAGTAATTACTGCGGTGGGAGTCATTTTTTATTCTCAAAAAATCAACAATCTTTTTCTGTCAATCCTATCTTAACAAATATTTACATTCTCTAGAAATTTTAGCTGGTAATGGGGATGCACTATAAGCGCGATAGCTCACGGGGTGACAAGTAGGTTGAAAAGTAAGTCCAGAGCGGTTTTTCTCTGTTACCCGACCCTAAACAATTGTCGGCAACCAGAGAGCTTATTGAGAATGAACGATAATGATAATCATTTGCAAATGGGGGGCAAGACGTGCCAAATGGTACCGAGCTCGATTCTATCTCCTCCAA
>NZ_AADV02000117.1 GCF_000167195.1 Crocosphaera watsonii WH 8501
TTCAAAAAATCTTTTTAGAAAAGATCTTCTAGAGAAATTATTTTGGTTGTTTATAAATACAAAAATTTTCCCAGGAGAGAGCCCCACGGGCTGAGAAATAAAGGTTTTCTCCAAAATTTTCCCAAAAATTTTTTTTTAAAGGAAATTTTTAAAGGTTTTTCCCGGAAAAGCTTTTTTTTTTTTTTCTTAATAAAAGAAAACTTTTTGGTTTTTTTAAGCTAACTTTAAAGGTTTTCCCTTTCTAGCAATTTTCTAGAAAGTTCTCGGCCTTTTTTCTCAATTTTACTCTTAATGGTTTATAAAGATTATCTATTATTCTTTTCGGTCTCAATTCTGGCTTGATTTAATATGCCTAAATCCGTTGGGTATTTGATGTCTGCTGGCGCACAAGTCGCATCTAAAATTAGTTTACCTTTGTTTTTTATTTTTTCTCCTTTTTATTGGAGACAATCCTTTTTTTTTACTTCTTTATCACTCTTGTCTATTTCTCTTTTTACTATTTTTTTATTGATTTTGTTTATCAATTCTCCATCAATTCTTTTCCTAAAATGAACTAGCATTGAAGATTCCAGTGGTGGCTCTTGTTGATAACAATTTAAACCTATAAAGTATTGTAGATAGGGATTTTCTCTAATCTGTTCTATAGTTTCTCTATCACTTGTTCCTAATTTTTCCTTAATAATTAATGTCCCTAATGCCATTCTAAATAGTTTGGCTGGCGCACCTTTTTCTGCTGAAAAAAGTTTAGCATATTCTTCCTCAAAATCATCCCAAGGTATCAACTCTGCCATGATTACCCAACGATTATTGGGGGACAATTTGCCCTCGAAAGGTAATTCAAATTTTTCTGGGGGCGGTAAAGGTTGCTCCTCTTTTCGATACATTTGTTCTTGACCAACAACTGGGAGGTGTTTCTACCAATTATAGCGGTTTGTAGCCGACAAAGCTGATCTTTTTTGCGATCGCGAATATGGGTGTAACCTTTTAAAGAATAGGGTTTTGCTTTTATTCAGCAAACCCTAGTTAATACCGACAAAAAGTTTGATACGGTTGAAGTTGTTATTTAGGATACCTTTCAGCAATTAATAATGAACAATTAATAATTAATAATTACCCCTAGTTAGTTTTAAATAATCTACTAATCTTGACAAATAATCTAGAGTTAGATAAATTAGTTGCTAAATTTATTATTGGTGTTTAATAATGTTTGAGCTTACAAAGAAATCTTTAAAATTATACGTTTTGACGAGTATTGTTACTTTAATGGGTAACTCAGCGAATGCTTTAACTATTAGTGGTGATATTCAACAAATTACAGCACCTCCATCCATAGTCCTTGGACAAGTAGAAAGTAACAATACAATCTTTTTATTCAAAGAACAAGAAGGATTATTATTAACATCAAACTTGACTGTTGATGTTGTCTCTCCTGGTACTTATGGACCTAATGCTAGTTCAAATGGTATTCCACAAGGGACATTATCATCGGGAATGTTAATTGATAGTTGGTTTCTTCATAGTGATCCAGTTGGTCGACCTAATATGGGGATTGATTTTAACGGAACAGTTACCTTTGATAAAGAAATTGTTGGTATTATTTTAAATTCAAATAGACTGGTTAATACTCATGGTTTACTGGGAGCTTCAAATACCAGTTATGATGATTATAGATTTAATATTTTTTCAGCCGATCAGTTTATATTGAGTAATGATCTTCGTACATTAACAATCAATCCAATCACTGGTACTGGTGCAGATAATCTCAGAGTTTTAACTAAGTCAACAGTACCAGAACCTTTAACTATTCTTGGTGCAGGAGGTGCAGTTGCTTTCGGAGCAACTTTCAAACGTAAATTAAGTAAAGCTAAATCGTAGGGTGAGTTAGGTACGGGTTTGGTTTTGATAAACATCATAATTTTTGATCCGCACCGTAACCCACAATTTTAAATATGTAGTCTGTTATACTTTTTTCCTCATACTCTCCCGACAGCCAATATAAGTAGGAAATTTATCCTATAATTTACTCATAACTTGTTAAAAATTCTTGAACTGTAATAATAGGAATTTCTCGAAAAGGATTTTAAAATTTCTGGAGTTAAACCGTTGGCTTGGGCTTCTTCGCTACATTTGTCCATGGTTTCCCTAAATTTTTTTAATTTTTCCTGATGATAGGACATGATTTGTGATTCTAATAAAGCTGTTATTTTACTCTGTATTTGTGCTTGAGTCTCCGTACTAGCTTGGCGATAAATTTGAGCCAATTCTGGTGATATTTTGATGGTTATTTCTTCTAAGTTTATCATTTTTTCTCCGTGTTTAAAACTGTACTTCAACCCCTATATACAATATAATTTATCTGTTCTTATTCAACAACTTATAACCTAAAACAGCAGCACCGATACCAGTAGCCATGGGAGCATTCACAGTGTTTCATTTAAAATGATACCTTGAATGATAGTCATCTGATAGTCAAAAGTGTTAGTTAACCGCAACAAATCTTAATAATCTTAGTCACTTGAATATTTTACTTTTGTATGGCTCGAGGCAGATTTGAACTGCCGACCTTGGGCTTATGAGTCCCCTGCTCTAACCAACTGAGCTACCGAGCCGTTTTTTTAGACCTTTCCTAGTGTAAAACAGTAAACAGCAAATGTCTACCCTTTTGCAGAAGTTTTTTATTGAGTGTGGGCAGTGTGAGCAGACTTTGTTTCTCAGCACCACCCTCTCCAACCTCTTCTAAGTAGAACCATATTTAGGCAGGAATTGGTTCTCCTGGGCGTAATCTCACCCATTTACCCATGTCTTGTACAAAACTTTTACAACCTACCACATCCCACTCCATTTCGATGTATTCCTTCTTAGTACGGATGTTAACATTAATGGTGGGTTCTTTGGGTTCAAAAGTAGGACTATTACTTAAATGGGGTTGCTGATGTTGCTCCTCTACTGTGTGATAGGTTTGACACCTATCAACATAATGACAGTTAACACAAATACACATATGACTCTCCTTTGCTCGTGTTACCTATCAATTTAACTTATAATACAAAAACTTGACTAATCTTTAAGAGTTTGTTTCTTTACTTTACATGAAACCGCTGAGATCATCTTTCCATTTATCCCCAAATATTCTACCCTTTGACTTAGCCTTGCTTCCACCCACTGCTTATTTAGTGGGTGGGATGGTTCGAGATGCACTATTAAACCGTAAAAGAGATTATCTAGATTTAGACTTTGCTTTACCCAACCTAGTCATAGAAACAGCTAAAAAGATTGCGAATAAATATCATGCAGGTTTTGTTGTTTTAGACGATAAAAGAAACATTGCTAGAGTAGTTTTTAAACAGGGAACCGTTGATTTTGCTCAACAAGAAGGAGATAGCATCGAAAAAGATTTAAGCAGACGAGATTTTACAATTAATGCGATCGCCTATAATTTTCATAAACAAAAATTAATTGATCCTTTTCATGGTTTAAAAGATTTACAAATAAAAACCATGAGAATGATTAGTGTAAAAAACCTCCAAGATGATCCCTTAAGATTATTACGTGTTTATCGCCAAGCTGCTCAATTAAATTTTACAATTGAAACCCAAACTAGGCAAACTATTGTCGAATTATCTTCTTTAATTAATCAAATTGCTGCTGAACGAGTCCAAAGCGAATTTAATTATTTATTAGGAAATGAGGGAGGAAGTAACTGGTTTATTCAAATTGAACAAGACGGCTTATTAAAACCTTGGTTTTCTGGGACTAATAATAATAATTTACAACTATTACAAGGGGTTGATCACAGTGTTAAATTATTACAAAATAGGTTGACAAAAGAAGATTTTAACGATTTCTTTTCCCTGAGAGGAGAGGACACAGTTTATAGTAGCTCTCTCTTGCAACGAGCAAGATTAACTTGTCTAGTTTCCAATGATGCTAAAATAGCTAAAGAAGAGTTAATTAACTTAAAGTATTCTAATCAAGATATTAAAGCAGTTTTAAAGGTTTTAAGCAATTTACCATCTCTAGAAAAAGATAAGCAAAATATATCTTTGAGAGAAATCTATTTTTTGTTTTTAGAACTAGGTAATATTTTCCCTATTTTTGCTTTAGTAGCTTTAGGGAAAAACATTAATAATGACTTGATATTAAAACTTATCTCTCATTATCTAGATCCTCAAGATAAACTAGCACACCCTATCCCTTTAATTACGGGTCATGATCTAATTAACTATCTTAAAATTAAACCCAGTCCCCAACTTGGTCAACTTTTAACCGAGGTTTCCATTGCTCAAATCGAAGGAAAAATAGAGAATAAAGCAGAAGCTTTAGAGTTTGCTAGAGATTATCTAGTCAATCTAAATTCTATATAATTCACTGTACTTTCGTACTGTTAATACATTCTCCATCTGAAATATTTGGGGCTTGTGCATTCTGGTTGGGGCTTAAACTTTGACAGAGAACAAGAAGAAATGACTTAGAATTATAGTAAACGCCTAACTTATATTCTCTTGTGTTATTTTCTAGAGAATTTACGGCAATAGCACCCTGTTTCACACCAGGATAAGGAGAATTTGTTATTATAACCGGTTCCTCGTAGTTATAATAATAACCAGAGAAAACTATATCTAAATTTTCAAGTTTATCGGCAAACTTTGCGTTTTCAAGATAATAGGCTTGTTGCGTTTCTCCAAGACTACTTAACATCTGTTTAGCTTCTGCTTCCTTTGCTTTTCCCACAACAGCCATCGTGTTTGGTAATGCAATCGAACCGAATACTGCCACTATCAACATTACCACCAACAATTCAATCATTGTAAATCCTTTGATGTGCTTGTTTGTCAGGACTTTCAAAAGTAAAATTTTAATCATCATCATACTTCAAAACTATAGACCTTAAAGAGTTTTAATTGCTGATAAATACCTTCAGTAAATCGCTTTAAAACTTTGGGAATTTTAACTAAGTGATTGGGAATGAGGACGACAAAAAGCAGTTAATAGTAATAATAAATTAATTAAGGACGCTTTAGCCGTGATAACTATCACGGCTGGGTTATGATTATAAAGTGGAGATCAAAGGTTAAGACTTTTTATATGGATTATCTCGTAGCTGTTGTTAGCGATCGCATTAAAGCAGAAGAAGCCTACACTGCCCTAGAAAAAGCTGGCATTCCCACCAGTCAAATGAGTATCCTGGGCAAGGGGTACAAAACCGCCGATGAATTCGGTTTGATTGATCCTGGACAACAGGCTAAAAAACGCGCCATGCTGATGGCTATCTGGTTAGTCCCCTTTGGTTTTGCCGGCGGTTATATGTTTGACTTAGTTACAGGAGTCAACAGTTTTGACTGGGCCGCAGAACCCTGGAATCATATCTTAGGAGGGTTTGCCGGTGCTATTGGAGGGGCAATGGGTAGTGTCTTTGTCGGTGGTGGAGTCGCTTTATCCGCAGGCAGTGGGGACGCTTTACCCTATCGAAATCGTCTTAACGCAGGAAAATATATCGTTATTGTACAAGGGGCAACTAGCTTGAAGAATAAAGCAACCTCCATACTTCGTCCCTTAAACCCTGAAAATCTCCAGGGTTACTCTTCTGAGAACTATTAGCACAACTCCATTTATATAACAGGTTATAACAGGTTACATTATTCCTCTTGCCAAGCAATACAAACGTTCACCAACGAACTATGAAATACTAACTACTTTGTTCTCCAGTTAACTACATTTAATTCTGGAACTCGCTCAAATTCTTTGACATTCGAGGTGACAACGGTAAGATAATGCACTTTTGCGGTGGCTGCAATTAACAAATCATAAGCACCAATAGGAGTGCCTTGTGCTTTTAATATAGTGCGAATTTTTGCTGCTTCGTTGGCTTCTCTCTCTCTCAAGGGCAAAATGGTGATACTATCTAAGAAATCTTCCATCACAAGACGAATTTTAGCCGTCCTTTCTGGGTTAAGTAGCATTCCATAATTGATTTCCATCAGGGTAATAGCAGAAATAAACACATCACTGGGTGTCATTAACTTGATATATCGCAGTGTGTTGATTTCTCCTCTAGCAAAGTCACTGACGGTACAGGTATCTAAGAGATAAGTCATTACAGTAATTCTTCTTCTGTGGGAGGTTGTAATTCTGAGCGATAAGACTCAAAAGGAACAATTTTCTTATCTCCTTCAAAATTATCGATTAATTTCGACCAAGTTAATAATTGATTTTCGGCTAACCAGGCCACCAATGCTTCTCGAACGATCGCATTCCGTTTCTTTCCCGTCACTTGACAAACTTGCTTTAACTTCTCCCCTAATTCTTCTTCGATATACACATTGAAGTTCATACTTTATATCCCCGAAATTTATAACATATTATAACAGGTTAGTTTATTGGCTCCTCAATTAGTACAAAAATTCACCAACGAACTATAAAATACAATCCCAGAAGTAGTTAACTGTGACAACTGCGATCGCCTTACAAAAATCATCCATCCTCAAGTTTGAACTTCGATTTATATAACAGGTTATAACAGGTTAGTTATAACCACGCTATAAGGCAGTTGAGTCTTGTTATTCTTTATATTTGATCAACTCTAGAGAGTATCTACACAATTGGACTGCATAAAAAATTGTTTTCATTTTCTCCTGATAAGGAAAATTAGAGAATTGAGTTAAATAGAACAAAATACAGAACAGCGTGATAGATTGCTTGAAAATTGTTACAGTCTTGGACAATAAACTAGAATATTTATCCTTGTTGTTAGTAGCAGTTTTTGACATTGAATGTTTATTGAACTCAGCTACTAACTAGAGGCATTTAATTCTATTTTTGGGACAATTAACGGAAGTCAGAATTTTTTTTAGGCATCAAGGATAATTGTTTTAATTTACTTCTAAATTTTTCTCCTTGCTCTTGATAATGACTGAGGGTTGTTTTGTTCATTGTTTCGTTTTGAGACAACATACAATAATCAATTTGTTCTAGCAAAGCACTGAGAAGCAGGTCATTTTCGGCTGTTTCCAGAATAGTTAATAAGTGGTCATATTCTGGATCAGAGATTTTGTCACGACTGACTAATTGATAGTAGTCTGATACTGTTTCTAATCGTTCCAAGATTAATTTGTAGAGAATGTATTTATTCATTGTTATAACATCGATTATTTTCTGATTGATTGGTATCTTCTGGGTTTTCGTCTCCTAAGTTTTTCCTCAGTTTATGGAGTAGATAGTTAGAGCAAAAATTTATTTGTGTTGATGCAATCATGATCATGTCCTCCGTAATTAAAATAATGATTGATAGATTGATTGAAAATCATCATTTTCTTTGATGTCTTTAATCATTCGTGAATAGCGTTTGCGTACAGCAGGATAAGAAAGAGATGATCCATTATTTGACGTTAGTTCCTCGCTAACTTCTTTTAAGGTATAACCTTCTACTTTATGCAAGTATAAAATTTGAACGTTGAGATCACTTAATGACTCAAATATAAGGTCAATAAGTTGTTCCATTTGCATCATTGTATAAGCATTAGTTTGCTTTGTGTGTAATAATGTTTCTCCGAGTTCATCTTTATATTCAATGGTTTCTTTTCCCCAATATTTTCTAGCAATATCCCTTATTTTCTTAGTAACTGTTGTTTTCAACCATCCATAGGGATTATAGATAGGTTCTTTTATGATCGTTACCAGAGCTTTTTGATAACCTTGAACAAGAATCTCAAATTCTGCAACATGATCAACTTTCTGATTTTTCATACAATAAGATATATGGTTCATTAGAGCATAAAACTTTTTTTGTTCTGATGGAGACAATAAGTTAAAGTCTTTTAATACAAAGCTTAACTCGCTGTCAAGATAATTTCTTCGATTAGCATATTCTAGATATACTAACCTCATAAGAAGAGTAAACAGTTGATCCTATGGTTAGGTTCAAATATTCGCTTTTTTCGATATTTACTTGATGGCCAATATTGTGGGATGTCATTCCTAATTTCTCCGTCATCTTTCTTGAGGCGATTTATTGCGGTTAATAGTTGTAAAAATTCAAAGGTAATCTTCTGTCTTTTTGATGAGTTCAAGACAGTTAAGGTTATGATGAGATGCTTTGATTTATCGCAATCGTCACTATTAATATGTTTAATTGAAGCAAAACATCTTCTATATTTTCGTTGTTCTTTGTATAAATGAAATAAAAGTTTATTGATAATTTGCTTAACACTATTATAGATTTTATTTTGTGTTATTCTTTCTGTTTCTGTTTGATATTCAAAATTAATCAAATTAATTTTATCTTGAAATTGTAAAAGTTTGACAATTATTTTTTCAATATGTTCTATTATGTTAACAATAGAACATATATACTTAATTTTAATAGGTATTTGATAATTATTCTTGAGATTTTTATCTCGTTTAATTTGTTTTTGAAGATTGAACTTGCGAGAGTACAATCTATTTTTTATTCTTGCAAATTCCCCTAATTTTCCTAATAGTAATTGCTTATACCTGACTTCGATACTTTCTAATGATTTTATGGTATCTCTAACCATATACAGCCAATTATGTGGCAATTTATAGAAGTTATCTCTATGGAAAATATTAACTTTACTTTGTGTATTTAACTGTGTCTTCTGTTTAATAGCTTTAAATGATGTTTGTGTATCTAATATTGATATTGATCGTTCTCTAGGATGAAATGATCTCTGTGTATCTAATCTTAATTTTTCAATAGCTTTAAATGACCTTTTTATATCTAATTGTACTTGTTTTTCTAAAGCTTTAAATGACCTTTTTATATCTAATATTGACTGCTCTAAAACGTGCTTCAATTTAGGTTTGCTTGGTAGTATATCCTGTGAATGTAATACTTGTCTTCGTTCTTCAGATGCTGTTATTAAGTTCTCAAAAACAGGCTTCAATTTAGGTTTGCTTGGTAGTATATCCTGTGAGTGTAATAATTGTCTTTGTGTTTCAAATGCTTTGAATGATCTGTTTATATCTGATAATGATTGTTCCATAGCCTTAAATTGATTCTGCATAGTTTTGTTTCCTTTCTAAAATGTCCATCTAATTACTAAGAGGCAAACTTGCACCGAAATGGGACAAGATACACAAAAAATTTTTTTCACCAAGCTAAGCACAGAGGTTTGAAGGGTTCAGCATCATTCCCTAACCTGATCATAGATAGTTTTCCAATGCTGCGATCGCCTATTAAAAACCCTCGATGCTCAAGTTTAAACTTCAATCTAGATAACAGGTTAGCTTGTCACTCTTGCCAATCAATACAAACGTTCACTAACGAACCATAAGATAAAGTCCCAAAAGTAGTTAACTATTACAGTAGCGATCGCCTATTAAAAACCTGAGCATCTATAGTTTAAACTTCAATCTAGATAACAGATTAGCTTGTTACTCTGTCCAATCAATACAAACGTTCACTAACGAACCATAAGATAAAGTCCCAAAAGTAGTTAACTATTACAGTAGCGATCGCCTGATAAAAACCCTCGATGCTCAAGTTTAAACCTCAGTCTAGATAACAGATTAGCTTGTCACTCTTGCCAAGTAATACAAAAGTTCACCAACGAACCATAAGATACAGTCCCAGAAGTAGTTAACTGTAACAGTAGCGATCGCCTATTAAAAACTAAGTGCGCTATAGTTTAAACCCCAACATATATAACAGGTTATAACAGGTTAGGTTGTGACTCTTGCTAAGCAATACAAACGTTCACCAACGAAACATAAGATATAGTCCCAGAAGTAGTTAACTGTGACAACAGCGATCGCTCATGAAAAACCTGAGCATCTATAGTTTAAACCCCAACATATATAACAGGTTATAACAGGTTAGCTTCCCACTATTGCTAAGCAATACAAACGTTCACTAACGAACCATAATATAGCAATCACCGAATGATTCATGAGATTATCTAGATCCCCCCTTTAGTTCCCCCCTTAATAAGAGGGGTTAGGGGGGATCAGTTTCAATATTAATTCTCACAACTGATAAATGATTGCTATATACAGTCCCAGAAGTAGTTAACTATTACATTAGCGATCGCCTCACAAAAACTAAGTGCGCTATAGTTTAAACCTCAATCTAGATAGAGGAAATTTCAAACCTTAAAAACTCCTACGGTGGTATATAGCATTTTCCACAGTCATGAGGTACACCTCATATCTAACTCCGAACTCCGAACTCCGAACTCCGAACTCCTATATTTACGGACAGGGTTCATGATACATTGGCATTAGTGGTTCAAAATATTCTGGAAATGCCTACCCTTACTGCAACCCCGTTAAACTTCCCCTTAACTGCCGTTGTTGGCCAAGAAGCCATCAAACTCGCCTTATTATTAGCAGCAGTCGACCCAGGTTTAGGCGGTGTGGTCATTGCAGGGAGACGAGGAACGGCCAAATCAGTGCTTGCCAGGGGAATACACGCTCTTTTGCCCCCTATTGAAAGAATAGAAGAAAATCCCTTTAACTGCGATCGCGACAAACCCAGTGAATGGGACGACAACACCCAAGAACAATATTTAAACCAACGCCCCGAAGACATCACTACAGAAATAGTCCCGGCACCCTTTATACAAGTTCCCATCGGTGTCACAGAAGATAGGTTATTAGGATCGGTAGATGTAGAAGAGTCCGTTAAACAAGGAGAAGCGATCTTTCAACCAGGTTTATTGGCACAAGCACATAGAGGAGTCTTATATGTAGATGATATCAACCTTTTAGACGACCAAATATCCAACCAACTCTTAAGCGTATTAACCGACGGTAGAAACCAAATAGAAAGAGAAGGGATCAGCTTTCAACATCCCTGTAAACCCATTCTAATCTCCACTTATAACCCTGAAGAAGGCCCATTAAGACGGCATTTATTAGATAGAATTGCGCTCGCCCTTTCAGCAGATGGAATATTAGCCCTAGATCAACGAGTACAAGCGGTTAACCAAGCTTTAGACTATGCTAACTCTCCCCAAAGCTTTCTTGCTCAATATGACGAAGAAATAGACGATATTAGAACCCAAATTATCCTTGCTAGGGAATGGTTAAAAGAAGTTATCATTACCCCAGATCAGATTCAATATTTAGTCGAAGAGGCCCTCAGAGGAGGTGTAGAAGGGCATCGTGCCGAATTGTTTGCCGTTCGAGTCGCCAAAGCCTCAGCAGCCCTAGATGGACGAAATACTATCAATTCAGAGGATTTAAGAAGGGCAGTAGAACTGGTGATCGTACCTCGTTCCACCATGATGCAACCTCCTCCAGAAGATGCACCTCAACCTCCCCCTCCTCCCCCACCACAGCAACCTCAAGATGATTCTAATCAAGATCAAGATGAACAAGAAGAGGAAGAAGAAAATAACGAAGAACCGGAACAAGAACCCCCAGGTATTCCCGAAGAGTTCGTTTTTGACATAGAAGGAGTCATATTAGACCCCAGTGTGTTGTATTTTGCCCAGATGGCACAAAACCAAGGTAAGTCAGGCAGTCGTAACTTAATCTTTTCCGACGATCGCGGACGCTACGTTAAACCCATGTTACCCAAAGGCAAAGTCAGACGTATTGCCGTGGATGCCACCTTACGGGCAGCAGCCCCCTATCAAAAATACCGACGTTTAAGACATCCTGGCCGCAGTGTAATTGTCGAACAGGGGGATATACGTTCTAAGCGTTTAGCAAGGAAAGCAGGGGCTTTAATCGTCTTTGTAGTGGATGCTTCCGGGTCAATGGCCTTGAATCGGATGCAGTCCGCTAAGGGTGCAGTGATGCGTCTATTGACAGAAGCTTATGAAAACAGGGACCAAGTGTCCTTAATACCCTTCAGAGGGGAACAAGCAGACGTATTGTTACCCCCCACCCGTTCCATTTCTTTAGCCCGTAAACGCCTAGAAACCTTGCCTTGTGGGGGTGGTTCACCCTTGGCCCATGGGTTAACCCAAGCGGTTCATGTGGGGATGAATGCCAAAATGTCGGGGGATATTGGTCAAGTGGTGATCGTTGCCATAACCGATGGACGGGGAAATATTCCTTTAGCCAAGTCTTTAGGGGAACCCATACCCGAAGGAGAAAAGCCAGATATTAAACAAGAGTTGTTAGATATTGCTGGAAAAATTCGGGCTTTAGGGATTAAATTATTGATGATAGATACAGAGAAAAAATTTGTTTCTACTGGGTTTGGCAAGGAGATGGCGCAAACCGCTGGAGGGACTTATTATCAGTTACCAAGAGCAACAGATCAAGCTATTGCACAGATGGCGAGAGGGGCGATCGCTGATTTAAAATAAATCAACTCTCATAATGACATCAAACCGCAATTGGAGACAAGATAAATTACTGACTCCTTATGAGATTGCTAAACTTAAGCAAAGTGGTGCGGATATTCATGATCTTAAAGGAGGGAAAAATGCTTCTAAAAAGGACTTATATAGGGTTTGCTGAATAAAAGCAAAACCCTATTCTTTAAAAGGTTACACCCATATTCGCGATCGCAAAAAAGATCAGCTTTGTCGGCTACAAACCGCTATAATTGGTAGAAACACCTCCCAGTTGTTGGTCAAGAACAAATGTATCGAAAAGAGGAGCAACCTTTACCGCCCCCAGAAAAATTTGAATTACCTTTCGAGGGCAAATTGTCCCCCAATAATCGTTGGGTAATCATGGCAGAGTTGATACCTTGGGATGATTTTGAGGAAGAATATGCTAAACTTTTTTCAGCAGAAAAAGGTGCGCCAGCCAAACTATTTAGAATGGCATTAGGGACATTAATTATTAAGGAAAAATTAGGAACAAGTGATAGAGAAACTATAGAACAGATTAGAGAAAATCCCTATCTACAATACTTTATAGGTTTAAATTGTTATCAACAAGAGCCACCACTGGAATCTTCAATGCTAGTTCATTTTAGGAAAAGAATTGATGGAGAATTGATAAACAAAATCAATAAAAAAATAGTAAAAAGAGAAATAGACAAGAGTGATAAAGAAGTAAAAAAAAAGGATTGTCTCCAAGAAAAAGGAGAAAAAATAAAAAATAAAGGTAAACTAATTTTAGATGCGACTTGTGCGCCAGCAGACATCAAATACCCAACGGATTTAGGCATATTAAATCAAGCCAGAATTGAGACAGAAAGAATAATAGATAATCTTTATAAA
>NZ_AADV02000116.1 GCF_000167195.1 Crocosphaera watsonii WH 8501
TTTTCCGGCTTTTCCCCTCCCTTTGGGGGGATATGGGGGTGAGTTAAACTTCATTTTTTGGGGACCCTTTTGGGTCTTATCTTCCCCCTTGACCGTGGTTGTCATAAAACTTTTTGATAGTCTCAAGACAAATTTTCTGTCTTTTATTCAGATTTCCAGGGGAAGCCCCAGCTGAAATTAAGTCTTCCTAAATTTCCTAAATTTTTCTTAAGGTTATTTAAACTGTTTCCCGATAGCTTTTCTCTTTCTTGATAGGATACTTTTCGTTTTTAGCTACTTTTAAGTATTCCTTTCTAGCAATTATTCTAGAAGTTCTCGGCTTTTTTCTCAATTTTACTCTTAATGGTTTATAACGATTATCTATTATTCTTTCTGTCTCAATTCTGGCTTGATTTAATATGCCTAAATCCGTTGGGTATNTGATGTCTGCTGGCGCACAAGTCGCATCTAAAATTAGTTTACCTTTATTTTTTATTTTTTCTCCTTTTTCTTGGAGACAATCCTTTTTTTTTACTTCTTTATCACTCTTGTCTATTTCTCTTTTTACTATTTTTTATTGATTTTGTTTATCAATTCTCCATCAATTCTTTTCCTAAAATGAACTAGCATTGAAGATTCCAGTGGTGGCTCTTGTTGATAACAATTTAAACCTATAAAGTATTGTAGATAGGGATTTTCTCTAATCTGTTCTATAGTTTCTCTATCACTTGTTCCTAATTTTTCCTTAATAATTAATGTCCCTAATGCCATTCTAAATAGTTTGGCTGGCGCACCTTTTTCTGCTGAAAAAAGTTTAGCAGATTCTTCCTCAAAATCATCCCAAGGTATCAACTCTGCCATGATTACCCAACGATTATTGGGGGACAATTTGCCCTCGAAAGGTAATTCAAATTTTTCTGGGGGCGGTAAAGGTTGCTCCTCTTTTCGATACATTTGTTCTTGACCAACAACTGGGAGGTGTTTCTACCAATTATAGCGGTTTGTAGCCGACAAAGCTGATCTTTTTTGCGATCGCGAATATGGGTGTAACCTTTTAAAGAATAGGGTTTTGCTTTTATTCAGCAAACCCTAATTATTGAACAATGTTTAATCGGTCACTCTCTTTTAAATCGTCGTGTTGGAATCTTCCTCTTATTATTAATAAGTCTAGCTTTTATGTATTGGTTGCCTATGTATTTAGGACTGCCTTTATCTTCAAAAGGGTTTGCTATGAGAATGTTACCCAACTGGATTTAAGTAGGGATACAAAAATAATGTAAGCCCGTAGTAAGTCCTTTAGGACTTACTTTCCCTAGTCATAATCAAGGCTAAAGCTCGTAGTAAGTCCTTGAGGACTTTCTTAAGCTAGTCATAATCAAGGCTAAAGCCTTGACTACGTACTTTCCCTTTTCTATTTAATTCAATCTAAACTAGGATAATTCTAGTCCACTATCTTCAAACAGTTTAACCAACTTTTCTCCCATTAATTGTTCTTCTCGTAGCATAACGAGACATTTTTTGGCAAACCAGTCATCACTGTTGATCTTATCTCTTAAAAAGTCTTTCACATCGTCATCAGTGATTTCTTTTTCTTGGTAAAGTTTCTGAATATCTTCTAGGGAACGATAAAGAATTGTATTTTTACCAAAAACTTCATCTTCATAAATAATTTCCTTACTCATCCATTCCCAGTCAACTCTTTGTAACCAAAGTTTTTCCCCCGAAAAAATAGAGTTAATATTCAGGGTTAAATCATCTGTTACCCACCAATAGGTTTGGGGATCATCGTACATATCACCAGTAAGACTGTTAGCTAAGGTAACATGATTCCCTGAAAAAGTACGAATGTTAACATTCGCATTTTCTGTAGTTCTATAAGCAATTTTTAACCGTAAATAAAGCCCTTCTTTTTCATATTTATTTTTGCGAGGGAGCAGATTAAAAAAGCTAATAGCTGCCCCTGCTTCGTAAACTTCAATTAATCCTTGTTCTTTGTCTAAATACCAGTTTGAACCGTAAATTGCTGCATCCATTGCTGCTGCTGTTCCTCTTTGTCCCAAAATATCCTTTTCTGTGGCAAAATAAGGGCGAGGCATTACCGTTTTTTTCAACCTGGGGAAAAATTCTCGTTTAGGTTCCATAATTTGTCCTTGAAATCCCTAACTTAATTACAGGTTTTACCTGCATAACTCCCCATTATATCATTGTTGTTGCCCTCTAAAAATGTCTTTAATTGTTATTGTTGGAAATTACGAATAAAAGATTCTTGTCTCAAATAAACAAATCTAGGTGTTAATGGAGGTAAGTTATCTGCATCATTCAAATCAAGATCATAATCCCAATTTCGTTTAGGTGCGTTGCATCTTTGTCTTTTCCATCTCCCTTTAACATGTTCAGGGATGCCTAAACTAACAAAAGAACCACGATAGGTCAAAGTTTTCTCGGCCCAATTTTCTGAAAATCGGGGGTAATTTTCTAAACCGCCATTATATGCAGAAGTTAACTTCGAGTTGGTAATATCAGTTCCGCTCAAAAATGCAGTGTTAACAGTGGTTGAGGTTGCATCTTTTTTGCCCTCATCGTTATCGGTATTGCAGTTTTTATCAGAATGTTTGTGAATAGCTTTGTCAGCATTGAGACAAGCATTGGACAAAACATTGATAGAATCGGTTAAAATAGCTGCTGCTTGTTTATTAAAAATATTATAGTCCCCTTGTAAATAAACCGCTTGATCCGTGGCAAAAGTAACACCTAATCCATGTCTTTGAGAATCACTTTTTGTTAAGCTCATCAATTGTTGTCCTTGGGTAATAGCAAAACCATAGGGACTGGTATTACCACGGGCTTTAGAATAGGTACCACCATCGATTGTTGCGTAGATTACTAAACCGCCATCAGTTTCGTCATTTGCTCCTAGTCCCAAGTTTTGAAAAGAACCTTCTGGTGCATCGCTATCGGGACTTGCTAGGTTAAACAGTTTTTCTTCTGCGGAAAATCCTTCATTCTCTTCATTATCTGTCAGTGTCCCATTAGTAAATTCAACATAGCGACCCACTTTATTCCAAATAGCTAAACTTTGAAAGTTAAGTTGCAAAAGACGCATATCTCGACCTTCGCGATCGTTATAAAAACGGTGCGTAGATTGATGGGAACCACTATCTCGCCCAATATCTTGCACAACAGCACTAACAAAACAACGATTGTCTATACCAGCAATTTGATTGGGTGTTTTGTTAATGATATCTGATGGCAAAGAAGACAAAGATAGAGAAAATTTTGAGTTAATTAAATCCAGTAGAGATGTCCTGACTTCAGAAAAATTACCACTGCTAAGGGGTTGAGAAAGTGATGAATAAGTTATGGGAGTTGTTTGAGAAACCAAAGCAATATATAAAAGTTCTGGCAGTTGTTCAGTCAGTTCTGTATTTCCAGTTGGGTTTAAATCAGGAATGGAGAGGTTTAGAGAGTTACTTACAGGGTTACAAACCTTAAAATCGTTATCGCTGATGTCAGCAAGTTCTTCACTAACTAAAATAGGCTGCCGTAAACTGCGTAACTCCCCTTCTGTCAAAGAAACAGCATTGCCAGAAACTTGATTAACGGTAGTGACTTCAAAAGGAACAGTGGTTAAATCAGGGTCAGAATTAGAAGTGGCAACGGGTTTATAGGAAAAACGTAAGTTCGCTTTTTCGTAATACTCCCCACTCTTATCCAAAAAACTTGGAGGGGGCAAAGAAATCGACTCCATACCCAATTGTACTTGAGTTCCCCAAGCAGTGCTAACCAAAATAGGGTCCATAGGATTTTTAGTTTGGTTGGTTCTTCCTGTCCCTTTTGACAAAAGATTCAAAAAGCTTGTCCCGGCGGCGTTAATAATTGTCACCCTTCCATCGGGATAGGTAGAATTATCATTCTTCCGACTATTGTAGAGATTGCCAGAAAGGGTAATTTGACCATCGATATTGAGTCCTTTATTCTCATTGGCACCAAGATAGAGATTGCCGTTGGTATGAATTGGCCCGTTTAAATCCATGATTGGACCGGGGAGAATTTCTAAATCATTGGCATAAAAGGCAGCAAACTGAAACATGGGCACAAGACGACTTTTAACGTCTAGTTGTAAAATTGCTGTTACCTCAGAAGGAGGCGCGTTTTCCCGTTTGGCGATGGAGTAAACCGAATAACTATATTCCAGCATATTGAGGTTTTGGTAAGCTTCCCCTCTGGGAACAACACCAACTTTGGTCCGTCCACCATTGCGCTCGACAACATAAGTGGCGGCCAGATGACCATCTTTGCTTTCTGAAGCAGCAACAAACTCATACTGCTGACATCCAAAATCTCCAGTTCCATCATTGCTAGAGTCAGAATCTAGACAGTTAGCCACAGAGGATGGACTAGATCCTGAAGGTCGATTAAAATCAACGAAAGTTTTCCTAATTTCTTCCGCTCTGCGATTAAGTCCAGCTTCAGCACCATAAAAGCCATTATTACTGTCCGCTGAACCTTTGGTACTGATGCTCTCAACCCTAATGACAACGGCGTAGGCAACTAACAGTGAATGTAGAGTTAAACCTAAAGCAAGGGCTAGGATGAATGTATAACCTTTACTGCTCTGATATAGGCTTTTTAAGAAAAAAATATACTTTTGAGTGCTTGGAGATAGTTTTTTCATTGTAGGATTACTTTAATAATTCAAAATATTTCGGGGGAATACTTTTTGAGATTGTTCTGTTTCCAGAGCAAAGGAAGAAGAGTCGTTAATGAGAACTTTGGACTTAATTTCCAGAAATTTTATTTGAGACCAAACATAATCATTGGGGAGTGTTACATTGCAATCAGTAGATTTTTGAGGAGGAATAACGGTACAAGTATATCTTTGTGAAGAAGTGGCGGATAAATCTTGTTGAATATGAGTAATAATTTGAAAAGTCTCTAAATTGCCTAAAATAGTAAAAGTGTCATCAGGGTTGTTATCAAGAGTTAACTGGAGTCTATTGTTTTCTAATCGATAATGACGTTCCTCAATTAGATAAATTCGACTGGAACCATTGGCTTCATATGTATTCTCCCATCTATGACGATCTGTGGTGATCGAGGCTGATGCCACAGCATCTGGAGAGGGGGTAACAGTCGAACCGTCCTCAGCAAATGTTTTTTCACCGGCATAGTCGAAGAATTCTCCATTGCCAACCCCATCGTAAATAAAAGCACGAACTGTGCTGCCATTTGAGGTGCGATAATCTCTCCAACTATCTAAACTATCAGGCCAACCATTATCCTTTTCAATCACGTCACAGCCAGCGATCGAACCGGTTTCATCCACAACCATAACCTCCTCAGTGGTTCCTGAGACAACCCGACGACAGACAGGAAGACTTATACTTAATACGCTGCGTCGAATACTAATTTCTTAATTACCATCATCGTCTTTGGTAACAACGACGCTCGGAAAGTTAGGATCTTCAGCAAAGCCCTCTCCTGCTTGCCGAATATCAGCACCCACCATCTCAAAAACAATCCGCAGGGCTTGATTAACATCGTTAGTTTGTTGATCCTGAAGATACATTTGTCGAGATAGGGAAAAACCCATAAAACCAAGGTTGATAATAATCGATGAAACCATAGTTCCTGTGAGTAGTTCCATAAGAGTAATTCCTTGATTCGGTCTATCTAAGGCGAGTAAATGCGGTTTGAACTTTGTATATTTGTTTTTCATTTTTCTCAATACTTAAAATAATGTGACGTAAATTGTTTTCTTTTTCTATTGTCGTTTTACAAGTAACAGATTGGTCGGCGTTGACAATTGGTTCTTCCGTACAAATATATTGTTTTAACTCATAAGAATACCCCGATGTTTCTTTTTGAATTGTTGATTTCCCCAAGGGGAGATCGATAATTTTTTGTCGCCTTAAATCATCTAGATGTTCTTTAGATAGATTAATAGCTCCTGTTAAAAATTTTTGGTTAACATTTTCTTCTTTTTGAGAAAAGAAGATAGGAGTCATCACAGATATAGTGGTCGTTACTATGGTAAATGAAACTAAATTTTCAGCTAGAGTAGCTCCTAAGTTTTTATGTTTTTTTGAAAACAGTAGATAAAAGCTCACAATCAACCCCCTTTCCTCTATACATTTGTTAAGGCTTTATTCGGTTTAAGTTTGATTTAATCAAGATATTCGACTTTCACGGCACCTCCCCTAAAAATAGTTATTTCACTTGAACTCTTATTTGCAGTATTGGTTAAGGTTAAGGTTAAGTCATAACTCAATACTCCCAAAGGATCATAAACGTTGGCGTGTCCTCGACTATCAAAACATAGAGTCCAATTAGTAGGATTACCATGGATAGTGATTTCTTCCGGTAATGTTAGGTTATCTTGGCTGAAGTAAATATCCTTAAACCAGTTATTAATTAGTTCAATATTTGCTTTTTCTTTTTGAGAAGTACCCAAGGGTTTTCCTAATGTTATTGTCGAGGCACTGGTGGCTATAATTTCATTTTCATATTCATCAGTACCGACAATAATACTATCTCCTACCACTAACACCTTCTGTTGAAGCTACAGTTAATTCTTGCTCTGTTGATTCTACATCAGCCGTTAATTCAGTTAAACTTTCGCAACCTCTTGTTTTGGCGATTTCAACTTTATATTTATTGCCAGAAACATCAGGATCTAATTTAATTCGATAAGCTGATGTGGTGGAAATAGCTCGCATTCGGATCAGGTTTAATATCCCAACGGTTTGTTTAGTAGCATCCCCTAGAGGATTTTCTGCCCAACTTTTGATAGGAACTGCCACAATTGCCAGTACACCTAAGATTAATAGTACAGCTAAAACTTCTACCATTGTAAAACCTTTGTTTTTTGTGTTTATTTTTAACAGTTCTATTTTTCTGTTCATAATCTCATCATGATTCTATTTAACATCAAGAATTTAGTTTAACAGTTTAGAATATATATAATATGTATTATATATATCAGATCACGTTTTGGCAATGATCTAGATCACTAATAACTGGGGTTTAATATAACTATTTAAACACGACTATTGTTGAGAACATTTTCTAAAAATATCATCCGTAAAACTAACTATTTTTGCAATTTTTTATAAAGAGTAATTAAGTATTTATACTGGCAAAGAAAAGCTCTGACCAATCTGTGATTACTTACGGCAAAAATTCGGTTATTTACTTGATATTTAAACAATACTACTTAAATAACACTACTGAAAAATTTATAAATTTATTTTTAGTAAGTAAAATTACAGACTTTTTTACCTTAAAATATTGCTATTCTCATAGTTAATCACTCTTTCTGATTTAAAAACTTTATGGTTTCAATGAAAAAAAAGAACTCTCTCTCAACTTTCTGCTTCTCGCTGTAAATTATTAATTATTCGGTGAACAGTGACCCATTAATCAACTTCTAAATGATCACTGTTCACTGTTCACTCTTGCCTTAATCTTCGGCAAATATGTAACGATATAACTCTTTAGGATCGGGTTCAGGACTTTCTTCAGCAAATTTCACAGCATCATCAACACTTGCTTGAACCTTTTGCTTAATTTCATCCAACTCGCTTTGATTAGCTAAATTATGTTCAATTAAATAAGCTTCTAAGCGTTGAATAGGATCTTTATTACCCCAAAACTGTTTTTCATCAGGCGATCGCAGTTCATCGGGATCAGCGAGGGAGTGACCCCGAAAACGATAAGTTAAAGCTTCGATCAAAGTGGGGCCTTCTCCGGCACGAGCTCTATCTACGGCTTCTTGGGCTACTTTCCTGACTGCAAGAACGTCCATACCGTCCACTTCTACCCCCACCATATCAAAAACACTGGCTTTTTTATAGATTTCAGGTTCGGAAGTCGCGCGATCGTGGGCCATACCAATAGCCCATTTATTATTTTCCACTACGTAAATAATGGGTAACTTCCACAAAGAGGCCATATTCAAACATTCAAAAAATTGACCATTATTGCTGGCTCCATCTCCAAAGAAACAGGCCGTCACTTGATCGGCACTGTCATCCCCCATCATTTCCCGTCTATACTTACTCTGAAAGGCTGCGCCTGTGGCCACGGGAATACCCTCAGCCACAAAAGCATAACCCCCTAACAGACGGTGTTTTTCCGAGAATAAGTGCATCGAACCCCCACGGCCTTTACTGCAACCGGTTTCTTTGCCAAATAGCTCGGCCATTACTTCTCGGGGGGGAACCCCACAACTGAGGGCGTGAACGTGATCCCGATAGGTACTCGATACATAGTCTTCACCAGGGCGTAAGGCTTTAATAATACCTGTAGAAACCGCTTCTTGTCCGTTGTAGAGATGGACAAAGCCAAACATTCGACCCCGATAATACATCTCAGCACATTTATCCTCAAATAAGCGTCCTAAGGTCATATCCTCGTACAACATTAACCCTTCTGCTTTGGTCAGTTGAATCGATACTGTATTAAATTCAGGCAAAGTACGTTCGGAAACCATAACAATTCTAACCGTATTCAAGAACAATTGAACTATAAATCAAAGGGAGCCAACCAAGAATTAAAAATGTCGCTACAATCAGAGATCGAGGTAAGCTTTCTGACCTTTGTGCGGAAAAAGCAATTTCCTTCTGTTCCACTTTAGCAGAAATGGCTCTATGAGCAGAAATATCTGATCTTGAGTCAGGAAGTCCCAACTATCATTTTTGATGAGCTTTGGGGATAATGTGATACTGAATAGGTATTATCTGGTAAGGTGTATCTGACTACCACAAATAAAAAAAATTTTTACTAAAAGGAATCTTTAAGTTACAATTTTGCCAGACCTATTTTTGATTTTATAATCAAGTCCCTTAAATACCATAGATGATTTCCTATAATCATCTTTGTTAAATATAATAAGTAACCCTGCTCTGAGGAAGTCAACCGTGCGCATACCGCTAGACTACTACAGGATATTAGGAATTTTCCCCCAAGCAACAGATGAGCAACTTCGGCAAGCTTATCGAGATCGTAGTGTACAGTTACCCCGTCGGGAATACAGTGATCTGGCCATAGAAGCTCGTAGACAGTTGCTTGAGCAAGCCTATAGTGTTTTATCGAATCCAACCCAAAAAGCTAAATATGAAAACCAATTTTTGCAAGCCCAATCTGCTTATCAGGAGCAAGAGGGGGCTGAGTCTTCAGCCACAGAGACAGAAGCAATAAGAGAAAGTTCCTCTGTCACTACTTGGGAGATTGAAGTTGAGCCGGAGCAATTACCCGGCAGTCTCCTGATCTTTCATGAATTGGGGGAATATGAGCTAGTTATTAACTACGGTGAAAGTTATTTATCCACACTACCCACCTCTCCTTTATCCTTAAACATTGATGATACAGCCACAAAGCAGCGGAGTGACACATTCTTAAGCATTGCTTTAGCTTATCTAGAAATTAGTCGTGAGCAGTGGCATCAACAAGCTTATGAGGGGGCAGATTCAGCAGGAAGACAAGGATTAACCCTGCTAGAGAAAAACAATCTGTTTCCCTCCATACAAACGGAAATTCGTACAGAACTGCACAAGCTTCGTCCCTACCAAATTTTAGAATTATTAGCACTGCCCCTAAAAAATAAAACTCCTCGTCAAACAGGGATTAAATTATTACAATCCATGTTAGAAGAACGTCAGGGGATCGATGGCAAAGGAGACGATGGCTCTGGACTAGGAATTGACGATTTTTTACGATTTATTCAGCAGATTAGGACTTATTTAACAGCGACTGAACAAAAAGACATTTTTATGGAGGAGTCCCAGCGTCCCTCGTCTGTGGCAGCTTATTTAGGGGTATATGCCCTCATTGCTCAGGGTTTTGCCCATAAACAACCCTCCTTAATCTTAGAGGCGAAAACCGTACTCGAAGGACTAGAACCCCGTCAAGATGTATCCATTGAACAGTCCATTGTCGCTTTATTGTTGGGACAAACCGAAGCCGCAGCACAAGCATTAAAACGTTGTCAAGATCAACAAGCTTTAAACTTTATCCGAGAAAAATCTCAAGGTGCGCCCGATCTCCTGCCTGGCTTATGCCTTTATGGTGAGCATTGGCTACAAACGGAAGTTTTTAGTCATTGTCGGGACTTACAAGGCAGACAACCCTCATTAAAAGACTATTTTGCCGATCAAGGCGTTCAAGCCTATCTCAATGGCCTACTAACTCCAATTGCGCCTAGACCTCGTCCAGTAAAGAAAAAAGAGAACATCCAACCATCTCGTCATAATACTTATAATCATGGAACTGCTGTTCCTGTTGCAGATCCCTTTCCCCCCTTACCAGTTCGTTCCTCTTCCCCTATAGATATTCGGGATGCTCGTCGTCGTAAACGACTGAAAAACTCCCAAAAACCTAACCCTGAACCCATACCTGAAACAGTCTCCGAAAAATCCTCAAGCAATAAGCCAGCTAGCACCCAAACTATCCCCAACAGTAAACCCCCAGCTAAGGGTTCCCCAAGACGGAATAATCGTCGGGTTACTCTGTTCCGCCCAAAACTAGGTTTAATGGCGGTTGCTGTTTTAGGGGGAGTGGGATTAATTGGACTGGCAACAACCTGGCTAAATCAAAGCAATGCCCCCTTATCTGCCCTAGAAGAAGGACAGTATTCCGTTGCTCTCCATCGACCTTTGATCGATATCCCGGCCGCTAATGCTCAAATGGTAACAGTGACGGGAATGTTGACCTCCGAAGGGGCGCAACAAGTTATAGAAACCTGGTTAGGGACTAAATCACAGGCTTTGGGTAAAGACCATGACATAGAATCCCTCAAGAAAATTTTGGCCGATCCTGTACTGACTCGATGGCAAAAACAGGCACAACAATTACAACAAAATCAGAGTTACTGGACTTACGAACACCAAGTTGCTGTTAATTCTTTCAATCCCAGTCCTAATAATCCCAATCAAGCGGTAGTTGATGCCAATGTTAAAGAGTCCGCCCAATCTTATCAAGGAA
Source organism: Crocosphaera watsonii WH 8501 (assembly GCF_000167195.1). Taxonomy (GTDB): domain Bacteria; phylum Cyanobacteriota; class Cyanobacteriia; order Cyanobacteriales; family Microcystaceae; genus Crocosphaera; species Crocosphaera watsonii. Next base: position 10,963 of record NZ_AADV02000116.1, read on the forward strand.
GTCAACCTGGCCGTTCCTATAAAGATAATTTACGGGTTCGCTATGATCTAGTTCGTCAAGGCGATCGCTGGTTAATTAAAGGGATCAATGTTATTAGGTGAGGTATCCAAAAATAAGTTATAATTGACAAGTTGAGGAAATATACCTCAATACTGTTCCTAGCGTCAGTCTAAGGGACAATAAACATCACGCACAGAAAACAGGAGGTGTAAACTGAGATAATGACCCAAGTAGTTGTTGGTCAAAACGAACCCATAGAATCTGCGTTACGTCGATTTAAACGACAGGTTGCTAAAGCTGGAATTTATACAGACTATAAAAAGCACCAATTTTTTGAAACGCCACAAGAAAAACGCAAACGTAAAGAGGCGACTCGGCGAAGACAGCGATCCCGTCGCCACTAAACTGAACAATATTGTTTGATAATTACATTTCCCATACTATTATCAGGGATGTTAAGTCGCCCTAACCACCCAATTCGAGTTAGGGCTTTTTGGAATTAATTAGGTGATTTCCAAGAAAAAGTTTCCCACCCATTCTCAGAATCTGTTTGTAGAACATCTCAAATAAGCGAAAAGGGAAAAATAAAAAGTTGTTCGCGGATACTTTCCGCGAACAAAAACCTCCCTATCTAAAAGAAAGAAATACGCTAACTTTTAAATTAGCTTTGACTATTTTTAAAAAGGAAATTCACTTAATTTTACACTCTTATTAACTTTTTAGACTAACTGGGTCTAATCAAAATATCCCATTTAGGTAAGTGAGGATTACGTTCTAAACGTTTCTCAATTTCCTTCATCTCTTTTTTCGTTAAAGAAATGCCTTTTTGATAAACTTTTTTACTTAACTTAACTATCGGATTTAAGCCTTTCCATGTCATAGTTTTTACCCAAGCTAACATCGTTTGAGCATTTCTCAGAAGTGTTCCGTTCCAATGCCTCTCTAAAATTCCCCAACATCTTTCTATGGGATTATATTTACTGTGATAAGGAGGAAAATATAGTAATTGAATAGATTTCTTAGTTTGGTCGGCAAACTCTACCATTCTCTTCAAAAATTGCCTTCTTATTCCACTATTTTCTGGTCCATTATCAACTTTAATTTGGATGTTCTCTAGTTGCTGCTTTTCAGTTATACTCAGACTTGTCCACCATTGCTTCAAGTTATCTAGCATGAAATCACTCGTTTTATAAGAACTTCCAAAAGTTACATAAAGTTGCCCTGTATCTTCATCTACAATCCCACAAGGAACGTATTTTTCTTTAGTTCCCATATCATGATCTTGAGCTTGATTATAACCTCTGGTTTGTCCGCCACGTGAATATTCTCCTATTTCCACAGTTGCTTTACAATCCATACTTAAACGTTTCACAGAAGGGTCTTTTTTTCTATCTTTTTTCTCTATATTCTCGAAGATAGCGTCCGTCTCCGAGATTTTTTTTTAGGTTTAGCTTTTACCACTTTTCTTAATCGATAGCCCAAACGATTTAAAATATCTGCCATTGTCGAAGCAGCAGGAACCTCCTCTCCATTATATCCTAGATTTCTTAATTGTTTAATGGCTTCAGCCGCCGTTAATCTTGTATAGGCAATGGGGTTATTAAATGTGGGGTTTTGTTGTGCGTGAGCTTCGGCTATTTCTTTCAATGATTGGGCAACTATTGGGTATCTTTCCTCCCATTTTTTACATCCACTATTGACTGATTGTAATCCTAAACACACTATCCCAGTTCGTTTTTCATGTAATCCAAGTTGAACATTTTTTCTCCCCCAACCAAACACGATTTCGGTTTGTCTGGCACTTCCTCCACAATACTTGAGACACATTTCAGCTTGAAATGAACGACGCTCTGCTCCCGTCATTTTTGAGGCTGCTAAACGTAAATCATCGACCATCGACGGGGTTAAGGGATGATTTGTCTGTTTTAGCTTCAATTTACTCTCTCTAATCTTTTTACCTCTTCATTTTAATCTATTTCTTCTGTTTTTTCAGACAAGCCAATTATGAAATTTTAAAGTTGTGTACCAAGATCCGCTAACTCTCTGTTCCTTTTATTTCTTGAAAGCCTTTAGTCCAAGCGATTACCCTTATGGGAAAAGCTTTCTCGGAAATCACCTTATAGGTAGAGAAGCAGCAATATATCGATCAGGTGAACGGAACTTAAGTACGACTTCTTTTTTCTCATTTTCAACC
>NZ_AADV02000115.1 GCF_000167195.1 Crocosphaera watsonii WH 8501
AATTACGGAACAATGAACAATGGTTTAAAGATAGTTCAGTTAATATTTATGATCTAGGAATTTCACCCAGACAAATTTTGAAAAATCCCAAGTACGTTATATTAAACAGTCCAGAATCAGCAAGAGAAGCAAAATTATTACCATCAGAAATTAAAGCTAATTTAACCCCAGAAGAATTAATCTGGTTAGAATCGGGCAACTTTGTAGAATTAGAATCTTTTAGTTCTAAAAGCTTACTAAGAATTATTACCAGAGGTATCAGTATTAGTCCTTTAGATAATGGGAATCAATCTTTTATTACCCTAGAAGATAATAGTAGCTTAGCAGCAACAGGGGGTTATATTTATGGTGTTGATAGTTTTGGTTAAAAAACAAAAGGAGTAACTATTTTATGAAATGTATCAACTGTGGCCGAGATAGTAAGTTAAAAGACCGTACAGCTAATAACGGTTGTTGCTATTATTGTGGACATCAATTTGCTTTTGAACCGACGACAATGAAAGGAAAGGCAAAATTTACTGATCCTTTTTTTGCTAAGGTTATAAGCGATATTTCTGCGGATAATACTCTATTTTTTACAATAAAACAGTTTCACTATTTTTTAGATAAACGACTAAAACGCAAGTCTAGTAATCTGGGTTGTGGATCAGTATTTACAGTTATCTTTTTTAATATTTGGTTTACTTTATTTGTAGGCAGTTTTTTAGCTACAGCAATAGGTTATATTGCTTTTCCTTTAGCTTCATGGACTATAAACTTACTATTTATTATAGGTATTTATAAACAGATAATATCTGAAGAGAATACTTATCAAAGTCGCAAAAATTACTCAATAATGTTAATTCTATATGGCATATCTGTCCTAGTAATTGGTATTTTTTTTAGCATTAATTTATTGAACTCATTTTTATTTTTTTCTTTATTTACCCTTTTAGGAATGGGTAGTATTTATTTAGGAATTATAAATCAAATAAATAGGCCAATGTCTCAAATTTTTGCTGTTTCCCAAAGTCAAGTTTATCAATGGTTAAACCGTTGGCAGCAAATCAATCGTTCTACAATCAATTGTTCTCTATCCTATCTATTATCTTCGCCTAATACTGAGAGATTTAATCCTGTTAATTTAGAGAATAATTATTATAGTTTTGATCGTGCTATTATTTGCGATAAACCAAAAATTGCTCAATTTCTTATTAGAAACAACTTTCACTTTGAGAATAACTGTGCTGTACTCAGTATTGATGGTTATCCTCAAAGTATCTTTAATACTGTTATGGAAATGTTACAACGTAATCCTGACTTACAAGTTTACGGGTTACACGATGCTAGTCCAAAAGGAGTTAGTTTAATCCATGAATTACGCAACAATGAACAATGGTTTAAAGATAGTTCAGTTAATATTTATGATCTAGGAATTTCACCCAGACAAATTTTGAACAAACCCAAGTATTTTATTTTAAATACTCGAGAATCAGCAAGAGAAGCGAAATGATTACCATCAGAAATTAAAGCTAATTTAACCCCAGAAGAATTAATCTGGTTAGAATCAGGAAATTTTATAGAATTAGAATCTTTTAGTCCTAGAAGCTTACTAAAAATTATTACCAGAGGTATTACTCTTAGTGCTGTAGATAATGGAAATGACTTGTTTATTCCCCTAGAAGATAATAGTAGCTTAGCAGCAACAGGGATTTATTTGTATGGAATTGATAGTTTTGGTTAATTCTTATTCATAAGTCCTTAGCCAAATTTCTAGACTAACTAATAGCCATAACTTAATTCCGTACTTTCCCCAAAGATTTTCCCGATAATTTAACCAATCTTTAATTGTATTTCGCTCAATATAAGGAGCAATAGCTGCTTTTTTATCTAGTAACAAACTCTTCGCTTTTCTTGTCCAAAATTTACGAAACCAAAAATGAACAGGAACCATCATACCACTTTTAGGACGGTCAATAATTTCCTGGGGTAATAAATGAGATACTGCTTGTTTTAAAATTGCTTTTTCCCTAGCACCAGACAACTTATAATGAGGAGGAATGGATAAAGATTTTATCCACAACTCGACTATCAAATAAAGGGGATCTTCCCTCTAATAAACCAGAAAGAGTTAAATTATTAACCTTGTTTAAAATATGGTCTGAACCCTTAAATTTTATATTTAATAACATGAGACGATTAAGATAATCTGCCGATGATAATAAATCGGCTTCAAACACGGAAGGAGCATCTTTAACTTGCTTGAAAATATCTGGATTTAATAAATTAGGTAAATCGAGAAAACACTTTTTAAATGAAGTTAAATAACTAGATAATAAATCTATTTTTTGCTCCGAATTATGATACAATGAATGTAATAACATAGGTTGATTTTTGGGACCGCCAAAACAAGGATCGCTCCCTTCTCCATTGAGAATAACCTTGACATCCTGTTTAGCTAACTGTGCTAATAAATAATTAGGAACCGTTAAAGGATCACCAATGGGACTATCAAGATTAGCCATAGTTATTGGCAAATTTTCCCACATTTCTTGAGGAGAGATTGCTAAAATATGGTGTTTAGTTTGGCAATGAGCAGCCACTAAACTAGAAAATTCTAATTCGTTGGGATAATCTTCACCAAAATGAATCGAATAAGTATGAACAGTTTCCTGATGAAACTGTTTTGCTAAAGCAGTAACACAACTAGAATCAAGTCCACCAGATAAATAAACTCCTACTGGTTCTTGAGGGGGTAAGTATTCTTGAATAATTGTTTCTAATAACTCTCTTAATATTTCGGAACTCTTATCAAAAGATAACGGGGATTGACTGATATTTTCTTGTGGAGTCCAATAAGTCTCAATTTTTTCTTGAGGGAGAGATAAAATAGTTCCAGGACGTAGCTCCTTAACACCTTGCCATAAAGTCCTTTTTCCTGGGATAAAACCCGTACAAAGATAATCCCTTAAAGCAATTAAATCGAGGTTTTTCTTAAAGTAAGGAGATAGATTTTTTAAGCGAGGAGAGATATAAAATGTAGAATCCTGTTGATAATAATAAAGAGTACGACCCCCAACCCGATCGCGGATTGCCCAACCTTGTTTTTCATGGGTATCCCAAACAACAAAACTAAAAATTCCCCTCAAATAATGCAAACAGTCTTTTCCTAATTCTTCCCAACCCCAAGCAATTAAAGTTTGATGATCTTCTTGCCATCTGCTAGGATTAATTGCCAATCTTTTCAACAATAAATCAGTATTACTTAACGAAACATCACCCACCACAGCAAAACGTTTATTTTTGCTCAATTTAGGCACACCCTCAACCAGAGAAAATCCTTGACAGTGCCAAAGACTTTGAGAAGATTGGTTAGGGGGAAATTCTCCGATAATCGCCCGCCATGAGGGTTGAAGCCTGGGAATGTCTATTTTTTTTCGGTTGAACATAGTCAAGTGTCTCCAAAACACTGAGCAGACAAAATCTGAGATACCTGTGGGTTTTGTCTCGTTTTCAAGATAAACTACAGTATGATAAGAGATTGTTGTTGATATTATCATGAGTGTAGTTAGCCAAGTCATTCTAAAAGCAGACGATGAACTCCGGTATCCTAGCAGTGGCGAACTCAAGGGTATCCAGGAATTTCTGAGTACAGGGCAACAGCGTGTTCGCATTGCTGAAGTCCTTGGGGAAAATGAAAAGAAAATCGTTGACCAAGCTCAGAAAAATTTGTTTAAAAAACGACCAGAGTATCGCTCTCCTGGGGGTAACGCCTACGGTCAAAAGCAGTATAACCAGTGTTTAAGGGATTATAGCTGGTATTTACGTCTAGTTACCTACGGTGTATTGGCAGGAAGCAAAGAACCTATTGAAAAAATTGGCTTGATTGGAGTTAAAGAAATGTATAACTCCCTCAATGTTCCTGTACCCGGAATGGTTGATGCTATTCGCTGTCTCAAAGACGCAGCTTTAGGACTGTTGAATAATGAGGATGCAGAAGAAACTGCCCCTTATTTTGATTACATGATTCAAGCAATGTCTTAAAAGTGAACGCTTAAAACTCTAGCACTATGCACTAGGAAATAGGCAGTAGGCGACCCCAAGAAAGTTGTTCAAACACCGTCTTTCTCCTAATGTATGGTGCTTTTGTATTGAAGAAGCCTCGAACCACAATCTTTTCAGTTTGTGATAAAGTATAGGAGGAAAGCTGCTGTGTTGGTGACTGCCAATAAAGTTTTTTGATCTATGCTTTGAGTTTAAGGGCGTTAACCAGCTATCGTGGTAGTAAACCGAGCTTGTACTCGGAAACAGAAACGATAAGCGGTCGATACCCACCTGGTTCTTCCAGGTCATAAACTGAGGTAAAACGGCACGGCGGTTTTTCAGATCAGTTCTTAATGTCAAGGTTTCCAGACATTGCTCTGAGAAGGTCAGACAAAAGTTGAAAGTTAACCTAGAATTAAATAAAACCTAATCATTTTAGGCATTGAGACAACAGAAACATCTTTGTGAAAATAATAATATTCCCCTTAGTGTTACCAAACTGGATCAGGGTATAACCCTTGTTCATCAGAACATTTGTGTTACTCCTGTAACTGTGGTGGATGTTTGGATCAAAGCAGGGACAAGGGTTGAACCGCAACAGTGGGGAGGTACGGCCCACTTCCTAGAACACATGATCTTTAAGGGGAGCCAAGGAATTAACCCAGGAAAATTTGATGAGATAGTAGAAGAGAATGGAGGTATTACTAACGCCTTTACCAGTCATGACTATGCCCATTTTTTCTTGACTGTACCTGGCGATCGCCTCAGGCAAACCTTACCCTATTTGGGGGAAATTTTACTACAAGCAGCAATTCCCGATGAAGAATTTAGTCGAGAAAGGGATGTCATTTTAGAAGAGATTCGCTCATCTTATGATGATCCTGATTGGGTTTGCTTTCAAACCCTCTGTGAAACATTATACCAACATCACCCCTACGGAAAATCAATTTTGGGACACGAAACCCAACTCAAACAATATTCACCCCATCAGTTACGCTCTTTTCATCGAACCCATTACCAACCCGATAATATGACAGTAGTAGTGGTGGGAGATATTGACAAAAACGCAGCCTTATGCTTAGTAGATGAAGCCTTTTCCAACTTTAGTCCCCCGTGGGGATGTCCTCCCCATCAAATTAACCCAGAACCCCCTCTCAGAGAAATTCGGCGCAATCATATATATTCCCCTAGATTAAGCCAAGGACGCTTATTAATGGGATGGATCGGGCCAGGAATCAATGAATTAGAACCAGGGTTAGGATTAGATATATTGTCGGTTATTTTAGGGGATGGCAGAACATCCCGTCTCGTCCGAGAATTAAGGGAAGACAAGGGACTGGTGATGGATATTGAAAGTTCTTTTTCCTTGCAAGAAGATTCCAGTTTGTTTACCATTGGAGCATGGTTAAATCCTGAAAATATTTCTCAAGTTGAGGAAATTATCTGCGATCGCTTAACACAATTACAACAAGAACCTATCACAGAAACAGAATTAAACAAAGCTAAAAAATTACTCTGTCATGACTATATTTTTTCCACAGAAACCCCCAGTCAATTAGCAGGTTTATACGGTTATTATCAAACCCTAGCCCATGCTGAACTAGCCTTAAGTTATCCTACCCTAATTCAACAATATAGTGTAGAAAAATTGCAAGACCTTGCCTATCAATATTTATCCCCCCAACGGTATGCTATCACCGTTATGGAACCCTGCTAATTAAACCAAAATTACTCAATAATGCCAAAATCTTCTACCATTTCCGCCCCCCCATCTATTCATCGTTTACAATTAGACAATGGTATCACTTTAATCCTTCGAGAAAATCCCACAGCAGACCTAGTTTCCGGTCGTTTCTTCTGGAAAAAAGCGGGTAACTTGTGGGAGAAACCAGAAAAAGCAGGTATTTTTCATTTATTAGCTACTGTAATTACCAAAGGAACCGAAACTATGTCCTCTTTTGACATTGCAGAGGCCATTGAATCTATGGGAGCAGGTTTAGGAGGAGATACCGCATCAGATTATTTTGTGATGAGTATCAAAACCGTTTCAGGAGACTTTGAGAAGATATTAAACCTATTAGCAGAAATTCTGCGATCGCCTACTTTTCCAGAAGAAGAAATAGACCTAGAAAAACAGTTGATTTGTCAAACTATTCGTTCTCAAAAAGAACAACCTTTTAACGTTGCTTTTAAGCAATTACGAGAAACAATATATGGAGAACATCCCTATGGACGTTCGATTTTAGGCACAGAAGAAACCGTTTGTCAAGTAAGTCGAGAAGACTTACAAAAGTGTCACTATGATCATTTTCGTCCCGATAATTTAATTATTAGTTTGTCGGGAAATATTACCTTAGAGCAAGCAGTTCAATTAATTGAGAAAAATTTGGGAACTTGGAAAAATCCTGCCCAGAGTTTAACCCTTACTTCCCTTCCGATGCTAACGGTTTCTCCCTCGGAAATGGTTACTCATCAAGCAACACAACAAGCGATCATTATGTTAGGTTATTTAACCGTTGGTGTTGATCATGTTGATTATCCTGTTTTAAAACTATTAAGTACCTATTTAGGTAATGGTTTATCAAGTCGTTTATTTGTGGAATTAAGGGAAAAGAAAGGACTTGCTTATGACGTTTCTGCCTTTTTCCCCACCCGTTTACAACCCTCTAATTTCGTTACCTATATCGGGACTGCTCCCGATAATACTAACATTGCTATTGAGGGATTAAAACAGGAAACAGAGAGATTATGCGAAGTTGAATTAAGTCCAGAAGAACTACAAATTGCCAAAAATAAGTTATTAGGACAATACGCTTTAGGAAAACAAACCAATGCAGAAGTTGCCAACTTATACGGATGGTATGAAACCTTAGGGTTAGGAATTGAATTTGATCAAAAGTTTTCAGAACTTATTAATAATATAAGTTCTGAAGTTGTGCAAAAGGTGGCAAAAGATTATTTACTTTCCCCTTATGTATCCATAGTCGGCTCGCAGATAGTGAGCAATTAACTCGTGCCGATACTTTTTTACTAACATTCATTAACATTGCTGATAATGGGTTAACAATGCACACTCAAAGAGTCTTTAAGTGAGGGTGTATCTACCAAAGCACGAAGAAAAATTCCCCGTGCGCCCCGATCGATCCCTATCCATTGCTTTATTGTCAAACTGAGATTTAATTACTTTTTTCCCACCTAAATTCTGCACTAATTCACCAGTCCAACTAACAGTTTTAGATGTATATGCTTCACAGCAATCTATCACCAGCTTGCCAGTTTCAAAAGCTTTGTGCTTAAGAAACTCTTTAAAACGATAATGAGACCAATTAAGCATCTGTCTAACTGACTTTGACCTAATTTTTCTGCTATTTTTGACTACAATTTCTGATACTTCAAAAGTAGGTAATAGAATCACATCAAAGTTTTCGGTTAAGAATTTAGCTACTTTATGATGAAGTTCATCAATTAAGTTTCTAAGTCTATTTCTTAATCTGTTATAGGTTGGAGCAGCACTGGTACAAAGAGCCGCATCTAGGGTTAATGTATCTTGGCTCTGAAATTTATTATCTGGGAGATTGTCCAGTGTAATTGGTCTCCAAGAGGGATTGTTTTCATCAGAGGTATTGTCTAGCTCAAAGGTAGTCACTAAAAATTTACGGTTTAGTTTTGCTAAGGGTTTTGAGGGTTGTGTTAGATTATTTTCCAAAACAGTTTTTAACCCAGTATTGTCATATTTAACATACAAAAGTTGATCTATCTTGTTTATAATCCCTGCAATTCCAGCAAATTCTTCACTCTTATCTAACTCTTTAATGAACCTTTCCAAAAAACCTGGATCACGAGCCGATTGAGGTTTATAGGGGTCAAATATCTGCGAACAATTACCAGAACTACCATATATATCAACTAACTGGGATATGGGAACCCCACTGGCTAATCCTAAACCCGGATTTCTCACAAATTAATTTGAAAGCCCAATCCAGAGATGAAAAATGATAATTTTTAGGACTAATAGAAATTTTGAATATAGATGAATAAAAAAATTGACTTTGATTATCCAAAAATTGAGTTTAAGAGGGAATAATTATATTAACTTTTGATTTTCTCCACGATAAATAAGACTAAATGAAAGTATCAGTCAGTCAACAACTTATGATAGATATCTTTTTTAAAAAACAACTTATTCTACTTATCCAGTATTAGGAATAGTTTTAATTCTTTTGTTAGCAATAGACAAAATATCTTGATAAGGACAAGCACTAGCTATAGCGATAATAATTCTTCTACAACTAATCTTTATTCTGGCTCCCAACTTAAGAAGATTTAGACGTATTCTTCCCACAGTTGCTTTAGCCAATGAAGTTTTTTTAACAGTGTTGACGAAAAGCATTTATGAGAACATAAGCCCAGGAATGTATCCATAATCTTAGTTGATTACTTTGAAATGTTTGAGTTGAAGTTCTATCAGCTAACAAGTCTAATTGTTGTTCTTTAATCCGATTTTCTATCTCGCCTCTCGGACAGTATTTTTTTGTATAAAGTTTTGAGGGTGGAATTTTTGAAGCGGGCAAAGATGTCACCACATGGCGCATTTTTAAGCCATCACTTCCATAACAAACTTTTGTCACTACTCTTCTTTGACAACTCCATAACTTTTCTGTTTTATAACGAATAGAGCGATACCAAGTAGAAATTGGTACTAATTTTTTAACTTCTTCTAAATCTTCTTTTTTCTGAAATAAACTATCCATTAATTCAGTTATTGGAGCTAGTTTTTTTTTCATATTCATGTTTGGCTTTTTCAATTACATCATCCGCTCGTAACTTAAGAACGCCATTTGTTCCCATAGCTATAACATAATCAACTAAAGGCTGATTTTCACAAAAATAGAAGATTTCTTCACGGGCATAGGCACTATCACCCCTAACTAGGATATGAGTCTCTGACCATTTTTCTCTAATTAGTCCGATAATTCTTTGTAATTCGTCTAAGGCTCCATCGGCTGGATCTACATTAGATGAACGAAGTTTAGCAACTAATAAATGATGCCCACAGAAAATATATAAAGGAGCATAACATACTCCGTGATAATAACTATTAAAAAATGCCCCTTCTTGATTACCATGTACTTGGTCATCCGTGACATCCATATCTAATATAATACTTAAGGGAGGTTTTTTATAAGACTCTAAACAAAATTCGACAAAAGATTTTTCAATGGCTTCAAAGTTGGGTTCTATTTTATGATAACGACTCGTTTTTTGGTCAAGAATAGTCTCAGGACAATATTCCAATCTATTAATTGTACTTTTTCCAGCTAACCATCCCTTTTTATCTTCAAGTTCATTAAGCTTTTCTAAAGCGATCTTAAGGGCAGGATCGTGACGTAATTTATCATGGTCATTGACATCTTCATAGCCTAAAATAATTCCATAAAGCCTTTGTGCTAATAACTCATGAACGGAATGATCTACATAAGATTGATGACGATGATCTTGAAAACAGTTACCAAACTTCTCGGTAATTCCCAGTTTTTTATCCAACTCAGCTATCCAGACAATCCCCGCATCTGAAGTGATTAGTCCCCCGTCAAAATTAGCGATTATTTCTTTTCTTTTCTGTTTACTAAAGTTGATTACTTGACGAGGGGTTCGGGGATAACTGGGACTCATTAAATCAGTTTAAGGTAAATTGCTTTAATAATTAAATTATAGCATATTTTATTCTAACAATCTAGTACTATTAGAGATTTTATTAATAATTTTTTTGGAAAAATGAGTGATTGATTTATCTTTTCATCTTTGTCTAATTCGGGTTGATTTTAACTTAAAATCTGACAACAGACTGTTGGTTGGGGAAATCTGCGATCGCTCTGTTCAAACCCACTTCCTGTAAGGCTTCTGTGTTTGGCGATCGCAGATTTTGTGAGAAATTCGGGTAAAGCAATTATTCCACCGGTTGAAGTTCCGGCAAAAAGATCAATCTGATTAAGAAAAGGTATCTGTTTATCTAGTTCTTGTATAATCATGGCGGTGATTAAACCCCGAATACCACCACCGTCGCAGGACAAAATTAAGAAGTTGGAATCGTTCATAAGACATTTATGTTGTTGGTTATAATTGGAACTCAAAATTCATCTATAAAACTTAGATACAAAATCTTCTAACCGTTTCCTCCATGAAGTTATTAGGATTTCCAAGACAAAAGTACCAGGATATTGATATAAAAATTTTGTCATTACATCATTGATAACAAAAATGGTTGGTTTGAAATCTTCAGGGACAACAATTAAGCTTTCTTGCAACCTTTTGTGTTCTTCTTCAACATTTGCTTGCTCATCCTGATCTGGTGAATGAGATAACATTTTTCGAGTGTCTTCAAGAGTAAAATCATTAGGACTTTTCCCTGTGTCAAGCAGATATTTTAAGGAATCTAATAAATCCACCAACAAAAGCAGCAGTGGAAACATTACGCATAACGGGTTGACATTGAATGGGAAGATTCATGTTTTTTTCTTCTTAATAAATAACAGATACTAAAATCGAGAGGCTTACCTTGAGCGTCCATTGCTCCTACTGCCAGCACTGATTCCAAGGCAGCAGGAATGTGAAGACATTCGCAGCCATCATTTCCCGCAGCAAGCAACGATGAGAACATTCTTTTCTTGGCACAAACCCACAGCATTAGCTAGTAATTGGTCGGATTCAGGAGAAGCCGCCAATTGACCACCACTAATTATTAATAATGTTGGCTCCTGCTTCAACTGCTTGGGTAATCGCCCGTGCGAGGTCGATTTGAGAACAGGGGGCAAGTCCATCTCCTTTGCCATCTTGGAAAATGGGTAGGAGCAACCCACGACAACCAGGAGCGATACCCAACACCGAACTACCCTGTTGACCAAAGATGACGCTGGCAACATGAGTTCCATGTTGAGATGCTGAACCTTGATTGGCTACACCAGAAACCAGTGTTTGCATCTGAGTTAAATTAGCCCCGTCGAAGCAGGGATGATATCTATCCACAGGGCCATCAAGCACTGCAATACATATCCCTGAATCGCCAAGGGACTGATCCCAGAGAGATTGTAGTTCGGGCATCTTTGTAATCATCTTAGTCACTCAACTAGGGGGCAAGACTTGTGTTCGCTTGAAGAAAATTTAACAACATCAGTCTTGAAAAAGCCATCGAAGTTTGCGATCTTAAGCAGGAATGTTTACACATTTTGTAACAAGAATGTCTAACGTAGTTTTAGTCTGCATTTTAGGACAATTTTGCCAAGGCAATCTATCACGAGTAGGAGTTACGCATTGACAAATTAACTTAAATATGAGTAGCTTTAAAGAGAGACAACGATCGCTAATTATTAGAGTCATTAAAATTGACGTAATAATAACAATAACTAATCTATAAATTAGGCTGATAATTTCAAATTTATTTGCTCTAAAATAAAATTCCGATTAACTTCAATAGACAATTCTCTTTGGAGTTGATACCAATTATCAATTAACTCATTAGCTCTCATTAATTCAAGTTTAATAAAAGCCCGTAAAGAACTAAAGAAATGGGTCAATATAGCTTCTGATTTTCTGACTATAAATTTATTGATACCACATAATTGTTTGAGCGCACGATGGTAACATTCAATAATCCAATGAGTTGTTTTCAACAAAGTAAATAGAGTTTTATCTGTTTCTCTTAAGTCTTTATTTTCTTTGTCAAATAAAATATAAAAACGAAGCATCCCGTTTTTGAAATGTTTCTTAAATACTTTAACTTCGCCAAACTCTTTTAAGTAAACAATTGTCCCATTTTCCTCTATTTCTAAGCTTTCAACGGATTGATATTGTCCTTTAACGATTGATACTTGTCGATTTTTAGCTATTCCTATCATGAAACCTAATTCTTGTTTTTTCAAAAATTTAAGGTTCTCTTTAGATGAATACCAACTATCACCAGTTACATAAATTGGCCTCAGTCCCCAAGCTAAAACTTCCGATAGCATCATCCGAAAATAATCATTTTTAGACAGATTATCTTCTTTATCATAAAGTCGATAATTTAGAGGGACTGAAATTCCATTAGGGTCAGTATATAATAAAGTAACTAAATTAATTCCTTTGATAGTTTTATGTTTATTTCCTGACCAGAAATAACCAATAAATTTACTTAATTTAGGATTACTATAAAGTTTTTCAATGACTGTATCATCAATACTTAAGGTTCCCCCACTCAGTTCAATGTGCTGTTTAAATTCATTGAATAAATCAACAGGTTTATAGCTTTCTCTTAATAAAAAACGGTTAACACTATCATGAGATAAATCCTCAAATATCTCGGATAAACGATTACAACCCGAATATTTGGATTCAGCAATTAAATAGTAAGTATAGAGTTCTAAATGACATTTAGCCGTTGATTTCTTCGTTATAGTTCGGATATCTACCTCCAGTTCTTATAATCCTCTCTATTTTATCAGTTTTTTGCTTTTTGTTAACAGCGATCGCTTTCTCTGTTTGGACTATTCACATTGTAAACCATCTGTCAATGCGTAACTCCTAGAGTCAACAAAAATATAAGCCCTGTGATTTAACGTAAAATTTAAGCTAATTTATTACGGCTATTTTAATGACTAACATTCCCAGAATCAAGTCTTTTTAAAACCTCAAATAAAAACAACAATATGAGAAAAAAAAAAGAATAGTAAGATAGTTTTTTGTTAGCGGAGATTATCCGCTAACCTTGTGTATTTTTGTGCAGAGAGATAGGGGGATCAAGAAAAATCTATCCCCCATCGGCTCCGGAGCCTTTTACATCTCTAATCCTGGGGGACTCCGACCAGCTAATGAAAATAATTCGCATAATTGGACAATGGCATTTTGCCCCTGTAATCTCATGGTCTCTAAAAAACTGAACATTTGGGTGACTAACTCTGCACCCCAGTCGCTTCTTGCTCCCCCACTTACTTTGCGGTGAATGACAATGGGACGTAAAGCTCTCTCAGCATCATTATTATCTGGTTTGACTTCAGGATAAGTTAGAAAGGTGAACCACTCTTCCCAATGACGTTTGAGACGGTTAATCAATCTTTGTGCATCATAAGGCCATCCTTTTTTGGGAGTTGCTTTAAAAATCTTTTGCAGTGAGTTCTCGACTTCTGGGACCAGCCATCCC
>NZ_AADV02000114.1 GCF_000167195.1 Crocosphaera watsonii WH 8501
ATTTTCCAGTCTAGTTAATGCCACTGAAATTCGGTTACATTGTACTAATGGTATTCCCGATGTTGTGTAACATTCCTGCTTCGAGATTTGAAACGTTAGGGAATTACGGCAAGTTCACAGGCCTTTAACCACATCAACAAACTGGCAAATCTCTTGACATCCGGATTTCGTTATACGATTGCCGATCCAATAGATTGGTATAATTGTAATTGTCAAATCTCCTTTCCGAATAACTATCCATAATCCAATATGAACTAATTTTTTTCAATTCAGTTTGCCTTTTCAATACATCATCCGCTCGTAACTTAAGAACCCCATTTGTTCCCCATAACTATAACATAATCAACTAAAGCCTGATTTTCACAGAAATAGAAGATTTCTTCACGGGCATAGGCACTATCACCCTAACTAGGATATGAGTCTCTGACCATTTTTCTCTAATTAGTCCGATAATTCTTTGTAATTCGTCTAAGGCTCCATCGGCTGGATCTACATTAGATGAACGAAGTTTAGCAACTAATAAATGATGCCCACAGAAAATATATAAAGGAGCATAACATACTCCGTGATAATAACTATTAAAAAATGCCTCTTCTTGATTACCATGTACTTGGTCATCCGTGACATCCATATCTAATATAATACTTGAGGGAGGTTTTTTATAAGACTCTAAAAAAAATTCGACAAAAGATTTTTCAATGGCTTCAAAGTTGGGTTCTATTTTATGATAACGACTCGTTTTTTGGTCGAGAATAGTCTCAGGACAATATTCCAATCTATTAATTGTACTTTTTCCAGCTAACCATCCCTTTTTATCTTCAAGTTCATTAAGCTTTTCTAAAGCGATCTTAAGGGCAGGATCGTGACGTAATTTATCATGGTCATTGACATCTTCCTAGCCTAAAATAATTCCATAAAGCCTTTGTGCTAATAACTCATGAACGGAATGATCTACATAAGATTGATGACGATGATCTTGAAAACAGTTACCAAACTTCTCGGTAATTCCCAGTTTTTTATCCAACTCAGCTATCCAGACAATCCCCGCATCTGAAGTGATTAGTCCCCCATCAAAATTAGCGATTATTTCTTTTCCTTTCTGTTTACTAAAGTTGATTACTTGACGAGGGGTTCGGGGATGACTGGGACTCATTAAATCAGTTTAAGGTAAATTGCTTTAATAATTGAATTATAGCATATTTTATTCTAACAATCTAGTACTATTAGAGATTTTATTAATAATTTTTTTGGAAAAATGAGTGATTGATTTATCTTTTCATCTTTGTCTAATTCGGGTTGATTTTAACTTAAAATCTGACAACAGACTGTTGGTTGGGGAAATCTGCGATCGCTCTGTTCAAACCCACTTCCTGTAAGACTTCTGTGTTTGGCGATCGCAGATTCTGTGAGAAATTCGGGCTTAGTATTAGGGGCGTGAAGAAAACCACTGAAGATGTTTTGACCCTGTAGTTTTAGTGCTTCGTCTGAGGTTGAGCTATAAATCTCTAGTTTACTGGGATCGGTGAGATCGCCAATGTAGGCTGTTACCGTTTCTGTGCCACTTCCACTTCGACATTTAAGAGCATCGAGATATTCCTGAGGAAATTCCTTATATTTGTCCTCTCCCTCATCATAGTATTTGTTATAGTTCGTAAAGTCACTGGTTCCTGAAATACTAATGATCCCACTGGCAAAAATAATAACTTTTTTACCTGGGGGGGGATTAATTCTGATTTGTACGCTACTCAGGTTCATGGAGTCACTGCCAGTAAACTTATAGTAATAGGCATTGCCAATAGGCTCATCTGTGACATTGGGAACATTGGGGCAACTAGAATTATTGTCATTAACCCCCAGAGGAAGGGTAACATAGCAATTAGCCCAAACACGAGATCCCATATCTCTAACCTTAGGTGAACTAGGAATTGGCGGAAGGCCAGGCAAATCATTTTTGACTTGTTGAACTTTACCATTTGCCAATTTGGAGTTATTGACATAATCACTGCCAGACTTTTTCCAGTCACTTTTTTGTGTACAATCTATCCAAGTAACAGCATCAATCGGTTTCTGATTACCACTGGACTGTTTTGAGTTATCTTCGCTACCTTTTTTCCCATTTTTTGTATCACTAATCCACAATCCTGGTATCGGAGAAGAAGAAGAATCTGATGCCTCTTCCCCTTCACTTGCCTCTTCAGACCTTTCAAGGATAGGCAACCTGACACTAACTTTCCTGAGGGAATTATTCGATTTAAGATAACCGTCATTGTCCTGATCAAGTCCACGAGCTTCTACTTCTAGCTCAACCATTGTTGGTTCCGGATTGTCGTCAGGCCGATCTTCTTCTAATGGCAGTAACTTATAACTGGTTAAGCGAAATTCTCCGGCAGATGGGTCATTTTCATCAATCTCGATCCACTGCGGGTTATTCTTATCGAGTTTCTTAACCATTGCTTTAAACTCATCTTCATCAAACTCGTTTGGATAAAACTCATTAGATGAAGTCTCTGTATCAGAATTCGGTTCATCGGCAGTCTCTTCCCCTGCCTCTTCCCCTCCCTCTTCCTCTCCCCATGGAATTGGATTACCTTTACAATCAAGGGGTTCTAATTGATTACCACTGTTACTGTTATTGTTATTGTTACCGCTAACCGCAGCCGCCTTCTCAGCATCTTTAACGATTTTATCGATAAAGTCTTTATCTGACCATTCTCCCCACTCTGTTTTAATCAGTTGTTGATGTTCTGTGTGGTTCAAAAAGTGGGCAATTCTTGTTACCCCAATATCAACTTTAGCTATCCCCTTAAAAGTGTTTTTTTGTAGGAAAACTTTTTCTTTTTCGCTAGCACTTCTGAGTAACATAACCGCTCCTGTGGCTGTCATGAGAACTCCAACAATTAAAACAAATCCCATAGCAAATCCCTTATCACTTCTAAGGGAAAGACGAGAGAGAAACAAAAATATTTCTGTGTATCTTGTATTCATAATTTTTGTTATACAGTTACTATAAAAATTGGTAATGTCACCCAGTGAATAAAAAATTTTAAAAGTTTAGACTCGGTTTTCACTTGCTATCACATTTAAATTGGTGGTTAGGATTTTAATTAAATGTATTGTTGTCTCGCCATGAGATTTAGAGGGACAAACAGTATCCTAACTAATTTATGGGCTGCTATAGTTTTTTCAACCATTTTACAAGATATATTTACTATCAGCAGTGATTCAATAAAAGATAGTTGAGTGAGATTAGTCACTCCTCTATTATTACTCTCAATTATTTTTTAAAA
The DNA here is from genome assembly GCF_000167195.1 of Crocosphaera watsonii WH 8501. Lineage (GTDB taxonomy): Bacteria > Cyanobacteriota > Cyanobacteriia > Cyanobacteriales > Microcystaceae > Crocosphaera > Crocosphaera watsonii. Next base: position 3,288 of record NZ_AADV02000114.1, read on the forward strand.
AAACCGTAATTATCTTGATTTTCTAGGAATCTTAATTTATTTTAATCATTTTTCTGTTTATCTAATTATTGTAGATATTAACTAATTGATGTTACTGATATTTTTACTTATTTATAATGACAATTAAAGATATCAATATTCAGATTGGTGTTTTTCTCGTAATGATAAATTACACTTTAAACTGCTTAGACTGGTTGCTTTTAAGTAACAATACTTAAATATATAAATAGTCAAATTAGTAAAGTTCTCGTAATAAAAATTTAATGATACATTAATTAGATTGATTGTTCTTCCGTAATAATACTTAAATAAAGATAGCAATTGATAATAGTTGAGGGGGATAAATGTACTCCCCGTCCGCCCCCTTACCGAAATGTTCTTCTGTGGGTTGAGATTCCTCGTTCCTCGGAATGACACATTATACATATGGGAATGACATAATGATATAAGTTTGTTTGCCCAACCTATTTTCTTAATATTACGTAATGAAAAATTACCAAAAAATTGCTATTGTTCTCTTATCCATAAGTTTAACTGGATTATTAGGAAAATCCTCTTCTACTGGATCTGCCGCTAATCAATCTTTTCAAGGATGGTTTCTCAATTTAATACAAGACGAAGGGAAACGAACTCCTCAACCACCAGTTCAAACTTCAGCCATTTCTCGTTTTTTTAGCCAAGTAAACGATAAATCAAAAGAAAATTGTGAACCCAAAACCTCAGAACCTGATTTTTTAGTAATTGCTGGTGGTGCGAGTCCTGAATCTAATGAAATAGCTTTAGAAAAAAATGTTCTTTATTTCCAAAGAACCCTTAAAAATATGGGTTTTCAATCCCCATCAACCAGCATCTTTTTTGCCAATGGAAATAATGGAGAAGCTAGTATCCGTTATCTTGATCCCCAACGCAGAGAACGTTTTAAAGCACCGAATATTCCTAGTTTAGATGGTTCAGCAAGTCTCAAAAATGTTAATAACTGGATTGATAAAAATAATCAAAACAAAGTCACAAAAAAACCGATCTTTATTTATTTTACAGGTCATGGAATTCTTAATGAAAGAAACAGTGATAATAATGCCTTAATGCTCTGGAATAATACCCCCGTAACCGTAGCAAAATTATCTAATACCTTGAATAAATTACCTCAAGATAGTCATATTGTTACCATGATGGCTCAATGTTTTTCTGGTTCATTTGCTAATTATATTTATGAAAATGGTGACCCAAATAAACCCTTGACAAAACAGACAAGATGTGGTTTTTTTGCTACTATTAAGACCTTACCATCTGTGGGGTGTACTCCTGAAGTTAATGAAGCAGATTATAAAGATTATAGTTCTAGTTTTTTTGCCGGATTAAGTGGTGTTAGTCGTATGGGTCAAAAAGTAGATTCTGCTGATTATAATAAGGATGGCAGAGTTAGTTATTCAGAAGCTCATGGGTTTGCTAAAGTAGATGAAAAAACCACTGACTTACCAGTTTCTACCTCCGAAGTTTGGTTACAACAAAAGGCTAGTGAAGAAGATATTAACCAGTTACTAAATACACCAATTATTGATCTAGGAAAACTTGCTAATCCTCAACAAAAATATGTTATTAATTCTCTAGTTAAATTATTGGGATTTGATGAACAAAAATCTTATTTAGAAACATTGGAAAACATTAATCCTTATCAAAAGACAACCCAAGTAGAACAAGCTTATAGAATTAGACTTTTGATGGAACTATTAAACGTGAGAATGGAACAGAAAATTAGACAAAGTAATAATCAAGAGGAAATCGCTATTTTAGAGCGTTTAATTGACTGTGAATCCAGTTCTTGGAAATAGATACCATGTTTATTGTCGTGATATTAACAAAGATAATTATCAATTATCCATCTGAAAATAAGTGTTGACTGCTAAAGTAGTTAATGTCTACCCTATCCTAAAAAGATAACCAACGATTCTAATTCAATGATGACCTTTCGAGAAGAATTTGAACTACTGTTGCGAGCTTGTTACCCGTTAATATATATTCCCACCAGCGAAGAAGAAAGACTGGAAACTGCGATCGCCGAATGCTCCAAAACCCTACCCAACCGTAGTGTTTATATTTGGGACTTTGTAGATGGCTATCAAGATAACCCCAATAACGAAGGAGTGGGTAGACGCAACCCCCTACAAGCATTAGAATTTGTGGAACAATTGCCCAATAATATCGGAGGAATCTTCATTTTACGGGATTTTCAACGGTTCTTAGAAGACGTATCCATCTCCCGTAAACTGCGCAACCTCGCCCGTACTTTAAAATCCCAACCCAAAAATATCATCATTATTGCCCCCCAGGTACAAATTCCCGACGAATTAAGCGAAGTTCTCACCGTACTTGACTTTGCCCTACCCACAGGCACAGAAATAAAAAGCGAAATACAACGCCTCTTAGGAGCCACAGGACAGCCCTCATCTGATACCCTAGTAGATGAATTAGTTAGAGCGGCACAAGGACTATCCCTAGAGAGAATACGCCGTGTCTTAACCCGTTGTATCGCCAGTCATGGACGCATCGAACCCGAAGACGTAGAACTGATTTTAGAAGAAAAACGTCAATCTATCCGTCAAACCCAAATTCTAGACTTTTATCCCGCCACCGAACAAATTTCCGATATTGGTGGTTTAGACAACCTTAAAGACTGGTTACTAAGGCGTGGTGGAGCTTTTAGCGAAAAAGCTCGGTCTTATGGTTTACCACACCCTCGAGGACTGCTATTAGTGGGCATTCAAGGCACAGGAAAATCTCTCACCGCTAAAGCCATTTCTCACCATTGGCACTTACCCTTACTGCGTCTGGATGTGGGGCGACTGTTTGGGGGGTTAGTAGGGGAGTCAGAGTCTCGTACCCGTCAAATGATTAGTTTAGCAGAAGCCTTAGCCCCTTGTGTCTTATGGATAGATGAGATTGATAAAGCCTTTGCCGGAGTAGAAGGAAAAGGAGACGGAGGAACTACTAGCCGTGTTTTTGGAACCGTTATTACCTGGTTAGCGGAAAAAAAATCCCCTGTTTTTGTGGTGGCCACTGCCAACAATATCAAAGCTTTGCCCCCAGAAATGCTCCGTAAGGGTAGGTTTGACGAAATTTTCTTTGTGGGTTTACCCAGTCAAGGGGAACGAGAAGCCATTTTTAACGTTCATTTATCTAGACTGCGACCCCATAATCTCAAGACTTACGAGGTCAAGCGACTGGCTTATGAAACCCCAGATTTTTCCGGGGCAGAAATCCAACAAACCTTAATCGAGGCCATGCACATTGGTTTTAGTCAAAACCGTGACTTTAGCACCGATGATATTCTAGAAGCAGCTAGTCAAATTATCCCTTTAGCTAGAACCGCACAGGAAGAGATTGAATTTTTGCAACAATGGGCTGCTGCTGGAAAAGCACGGTTAGCTTCTCGTCAAAGTGGGTTGAATTCTTTGACTCCTTAACCGTATTATCCAGTAACTGCGACACAATTATAGGTTAGACACTGTTAAGCTGCTGCCTTAGCAGATCACAGTCTACTTTGCACTCCCGTAGAACCTGCATTGCCAGACCACCACCCGTCGTCTCCCCTTCTTGCAAAATGCCAAGCAGCAGATGTTGTGGGGTTATCTGTTTGTTACCTTGCTGGTTTGCCTCCTCAGCAGTTAGCTGTAGCACCCGGTAGGTACGAGGCGTAAAGGGAATTTCTGCCGGAATATCTGTAGCAGAAACGGTACACTTAGCTAACCAGTCATCAATGAGGTTTTGTGCAATGACCAAGTACACGTGCTGGTTCTTCAAAGCCTGTGCTGCTGGGGTTGTTTCCACAGTTAACAGCCCTAAAATCAGCCCTTCTGTGCCGAAAAAGTTGAGGTGTAGCTCTCGCATAGCTTCCTGGCCTCTCCTCATGACTTCACTGGTTTCAGGAGTGAGGCGATCCCACGAAAACCCGACCATCTCTTCCCGTACTGACAACAGCGCCACCGCCTTGAGAATATATTCCAGCGTGGGGGCATCTAATGTACCCCAGCTAGCGGCTTCGGCTCCCTCTTGCTGATAGAGTTGTATGAGGGCTTCGTAGAGTTGCAAGTCATCAGCAACGAATGACCGAATGTCGGAACGCCATTGCCATGCCATTTGCCGCACCTCTGGATCATTGAGGTCACGACCTTGGGTAATATGGGATTTTGCCTGTTCCACGAAATCGAGCCACTCGGCCTGCCCCTGATTCAATCGAGCTTCCAGCAAATCATGTTGTTCTTGGGTTAAATATTGTTGAGTCATAGTCAGGTTCTCTATTATCTGCATAAGATCCTCAACCGCAACAGATTCGGAGTTTTGGAGCTTTTGGGCGAGAGTGCTGAGCTTGCTAAAGAGGGACTGCTACACGGCCATCTGCTCTTGGAGTCGCGCCAAATGCAGATTTATGACATTCCCTAGGGAGAAGTCGGGATTCTCCAAACACTGGCGAATTTCCTTGAGGGCAAACCCTAACTGTCGCAACGACAAAATTTGCTGAAGTCTAGCAATGTCGGCTTCGCTATACAGTCGATACTCGGCCTCGGTGCGATGGGAAGGCATCAGTAAACCAATCTCGTCGTAGTACCGCAAAGTCCGAATGGATAATCCGGTCTGTTTTGCTAATTCCCCGATTTGTAACAGCTTTGGCATAGCTTGCCTTGACTCCAATTTCTCAGAAGATTACGGTTGATGATCTTATGCTAAAGAATGACGTAACGTGAGAGTCAAGGGGAAAAGTCAATACTACTCGGATAAATTGACCGAAAAATCAGGGGTTCAAGCCCCGCTCGTCTTGATGCAGTCGCTCCTTGATGGGAACCACCAAGACCGCGCTGCATCGCTTTAGGGCGCACAGTTTTAAAAACTATGCTAAAATGATACTGTTGGGTCAAGTATCAATCGATGTTTGTTCTGGAATACAAAATTTATCCCAAGCAAAATCAAATAGATGCCATCAATGAAGCAATTAAAACCACACAGTTTGTTCGGAACAAGGTGCTTCGCTTCTGGATGGATAATCATGGTGTGGGAAAAGCTGAGATGTTTCGATACAACACTCGATTGAGAAAAGAATATAGTTTTGTCAATGAGTTAAACTCCCATGCTTGCCAAGCTGCTGTAGAAAGAACTCTTCGTGCCATAACTCGTTTTTACGACAATTGTAAAAATAAAGTTAAAGGTAAAAAAGGTTATCCAAGGTTTAAACACAATACTCGTTCAGTCGAGTATAAAGTGTCAGGTTGGCGGTTAGAAGAAACAAAAAAGCATATTACTTTTACCGATAAAAAAGGTATAGGTATGCTAAAATTGGTAGGCTCTAGGGATATTAACTATTTTCAACCCGAACAAATAAAAAGAGTTAGGATGCTAAGACGTGCAGATGGATTTTACGTTCAATTTTGCATAAAACTAGATCCTAGATACACTATAAAACCTATTGAGCCATCAGGTAAAGCAGTAGGATTGGATGTAGGACTTAAATATTTTCTAGCCGATAGCCAGGGAAATATTGAACCTAATCCTAGATTCTACCGTAAAGCAGAAAAACGTCTTAAGAAACTTAATAGAAGAAAATCTAAAAAGTTTAAGAAAGGCAAAAAACAATCCAATAACTATCATAAGGCTAGACAACGATATGCTTTACAACATTTGAAAGTAAGCAGAAAGCGAGAAGAGTTTGTCAAGAGAGTGGCACTCCGTTTAGTAAAGTCTAACGACTTATTATTCTGTGAAGATTTAAGTGTTAAGAACATGGTGCGGAATGCACCGCCGTTTTCCACTGCCGACCCTGCTGGATTTGAAATCCAGCAGGAACGCGGCAGCGCATTCCACGCCTTGAATTGAATTCAAGGTGGGTCGGCGGTTAAAAATCGTCGTCTATCTAAGTCGATTAGCGATGCAGGATGGTTTCTTTTCCGTAGATGGTTAGAGTATTTTGCCGATAAATATGGGAAAATAGCAAAGGCTATTCCTCCTCATGGAACATCGCAAATTTGCTCTAATTGTGGGCAAAAAGTAGAAAAAACATTATCTACTAGAACTCATGTCTGTCCTCACTGTAATTATGTCGAAGACAGAGACATCAACGCAGGAAAGAATATCTTGCAAAAAGGATTAAGTAGGTTGGGGCGCAGCCAAACATACGCTTCAGGAGAGATTCCCTCTTGGTTGGTTGGAGAAATCCTGCTGGCTAACGGAAACTCGTCGAATGAAGAATCCCCTCGCCGTGATAGCAGGGGCGAACGTCAAAATCAAAAGAAAAGCTAACAATTCAAATTCAGTGGGAACAGTGGCTAAGTTACCCCTATCAACGTTAATATGCAACCTTAAGTTATCTCATATCCTGTTATCGTTATGAATCGTTTATCTGGCGTTTTTCAATTTTTATTAGGATTTTTCCTCGGTATTTTTCTCTTAGTCGGGGGAACTGCCTCCCTTGCTTATGTGGTTTTTTCTCGCATGAGTGCTAACCCCGAAAAACCTACCTTTGCCGAAGAGAAACCCCCAGAAACTACAGCTAAAGCTGAAAGTAAACCTGCTACTCAAGCAGAAACTAAAACTGAATCGGTTGAGGAAGTGGCGGCCACTGAACCAGTGATTGAAGAAGAAGAAACCGAAGAATTACCCGACGGTGCTTATCGCGCTAAAGTTACTTGGTCAACCGGTTTAAGTCTGCGATCGCAGCCTGCTTCTGATGCCGATAGAGTAGGCGGTGTTGGCTACGATGCTGAACTCATCATACTCAAAACCACTGCCGATGGTGATTGGCAGCAAGTCCGTCTCCCACGCAGCCAACAACAAGGTTGGGTTAAAGCCGGTAATGTACAGAAAATAGAAGAATAATAAGTTATATTTGGGGTGGGCAATGCCCACCTTTTTTCGGCTAATTATTTTGAAAATAATCCATTATCACTGCTTCAACCACAGGAACACTGACGGAATTTCCTAATTGTTTATAAGTAGCCCTATCATCAGGATGTAATTTAAAACTATCAGGAAAACCCTGTAATCTTGCACATTCTCTAGGGGTCAGTCTTCGAGGTCTATTATTAATAACAATCCCTAATCTATGAGCATCGGCACTGGTTAAGGTAATAGAGATACTATCAGGATCTAAAAACTTAAACACTTCAAAGGATAAATTACCACATACTGGACCATATTTATCACATTCTTCTTTAAGATAACCTTTAGCTAATAAACTTGTAATCAGTTGTTCTAAATCATCATTTAAGTAGAATATTTTTATTTGTTCCAAGGTCAAACTTTTTCCATCTTGATGAGTTCCGAAAACTTTTTTTCTCCGATTAGCAATTAATAAATTCATCAAATTTCTTTCGGCACTACTACATTCTCCCTTGATTCCTAAATCCCAAGAATGTAAAGAGTTTCCTCCTCTAAAATCAATTAGTCTTGTTCCATGTAATTTATTAAAGTTTCCTCTTACAGCACGATTGAGTAAATTAGTAAATTCTTGAGAGCAAAAGTATTTTTCTTCTACTATATCTTTTAAAATATCTTTAACTGTTAGCGGTTTAGTCGGATAATTTATAGGAGCAAACAGATCACCTTGAATAATATTCTTTTTAAAAGAATGGGAATCAATCGCTCCTTTATCTGATTTAATAGTCAAATTAGGTTGACTTCCTTTTTTTCCTACAATATAGATTCTTACTCTATTTTGAGGAACATTAAAATTACTACTGTTTAATAAGAAATATTCGACACTATAATCTAGGTCGTTTAATTTATTTATAATAGTTTTTAAGGTTCTTCCTTTATCATGAGTGACTAAACCTCGAACATTTTCTAATAAAAATCCATCGGGTTTATATTTATCCAAAATTCTTTCAACTTCAAAAAACAGAGTACCTCTAGTATCTCCAAACCCTTGATGTTTTCCTGCATAAGAAAAAGGTTGACAAGGAGATCCTGCTAAAATAAAGTTGAAAGATGAAATTTTATCTATATTTTTAATGTCTCCTTGTGGTATTTCATCAAAATTTAGTGCATAAGTTTCACAAGCTTTATAATCAATTTCAGAACTTAAAATACAACGGGTTTCTATATTTAGTTTTTTACAGGCTAATTCTAACCCTAAACGCATTCCTCCAATACCAGCAAAAAGATCAATAAAATTAATCATATTAAAACATCTCTAATAAAGTTTCCTAATAGTTGAAATTCTCTTTGTTTATAAGCAATTGTACAATCACTATATTGACAAATTTTTGTAATTGCCGAGCTTCTTGCAAAGTTTCCTGCTCCATCAATAATATAGGCAATTTTATAACCATTTTTGTGCATTACGTTTTGACGGGTTTCTGCTTGTGCCGCTTTTCTCTCAATTGTACTATTTGTTGTGACTTGGAAACTTACTTCAATTCCCAAAATGTTATCATTTTTTTGAACAACTATATCAAAGGGTATTCCTTCATCATTTTCATAACCTTCTAACTTAACTTTAGCATTACTTTTGATTTCATAGTCTTCTCCTAAATCATTTTTCAGAAATTCTATTACTGTTTTTTGTGCAACTTGTCCTAAAGTATTTGCTGTCGCACCTCCCGTGATTCTACTAACCGTAATATATTTTTGTTTAACATATCTATCAAGCTCTTGCTTCCTCCCAAATAAAGCACCGATTTCGCATTTTTATAATCCTGCTTGTTCTGATCCTTCTGTGGTACTACCATAAAGTAAAATCATAATAATATCTTTTTTTAAATCATCTAAAGATTGCTCCTTAATTAAAGTAGTTCCATCAATACCTAGTTTCCTATTATTAAGGGTTTTAACGGGAAGTTGTTTAAAATTATAAGAGTAATCTTTTTCTCTCCAGGAAAACTCCATTATAAATCTATTATCTGGATGATTTAGAGGGAAAACATTCTGAAAATTTTTATTTAATCTAGATAAAGGTTCCCCTCCATAATCAGCTAAAATAACAAGATGTTTGAGAAAAAGATTAGCCGAAAATTTAGCAGCACTGATAAGGTCAAAAACTTGTTCAGGAGTTTGATCACAAAGTGTCAGAATAGAAATAAATTGATCTTGTGTTTTTATTGGACTTTGGACAAAAAAAGTTTGTTAGCGTATATTTTACGCTAAACTAAAATCCCAAAATATCGGCTCTGTATCAGTCAATAAAATTGGCTGACAAATAGGGCTAATCTATAGATTCTGAGGAAAACTAAGGAGCTTTTAAGTTTTTAGTTGATTTTTTGCTCCCTTTCTTGATAACATCATGACGAGTTCGTGGGGCTTTTTTGTAACCTTTAATACGTCCGGAAGAAAAACCTCGACGTTTGGGAAATTTGGCGAAAGTCCCCAAGGTCGTAATTATTCTTGAAAAGTCTCTTTGAACTAGACTAGTGCAGCTTGGCGAAAGTAATCCACCAGATTTTTACAGAAACTTTCGTGACTAGCCACGACAATGTGTTTCAATGAAACTAACGGAAGAATCTCGAAGTTGATGTCCATGATAAAAGCATTGCCAATTAACCTCTCCAACCTACAGAAAACAGTACTCCAACAAATAGTGAGAGGGACAACAAACCCCTATCGCCTTGTTAGACGAGCCAAGCTAATCTTAGCCGCAGCATCAGGAGAGAGCAATAGTTCGATTAGTCGAAGATTAGAATTAGACCGAGTACAAGTGCGTCAGTGGCGATCGCGATGGTTTGAGGAGAGAGAAAAACTGAGTGCCGCCGAAGAACAACAGGTAACGGAGAAAGCATTAATGGTCTTGATCAAAGGAATTTTAAGCGATCGCCCAAGACCTGGAACAACAAAATCCTTTACGGTCGAACAAGTAGTCCAGATTGTAGCGATCTCTTGTGAAGAATGTGAAAAATCAGACAGACCAGTGAGCCATTGGACACCTTCAGAGTTGGCGGATGAAGCCATAAAAAGAGGAATTGTCGAAAAGATTTCCCCCCGTAGTGTGGGG
>NZ_AADV02000113.1 GCF_000167195.1 Crocosphaera watsonii WH 8501
GAACCAATAATTCATGGTGTCAAAAATACTAAATCATATACCTTTAATAGAGATGATATCAAAATAGAAGCAAAAACAGGTTCAAAAAGGAAATTAATTGATTACCGTAGAGCAATTCCTCAAGTTTATAATTCTCACAAAGTTCCTGGAAATGTTTGGTATTTTCCCAGAGTTCGTTATCGTATGGAAGAATATGAAAAACATCCAACTCAAAAACCAGAAGCACTTTTAAAACGCATTACTTTAGCAAGTAGTAATGTTGGAGATACTATTCTTGATCCTTTTTCGGGAACCTTTACCACTTCAGCAGTTGCTCAAAAATTGGGAAGAAAATCTATTGGAATTGAAATTGAAGAAGATTACATAAAAATTGGTTTAAGACGTTTAGGCATTTCTAGATATTATAATGGTATTTTTTTACAAAAACCTTTAAAAAGTTATCAAAAAAATCACCAACAATTAGAATTATTTAAAGATGACCAATAATCACCAATTTACTCAAGTTATTTTTGAAATGTTGAACAAATATTTTGATAAAAATGCTGAGGATATTTTTCAAAATAGTCCCTTGTTACAATATTTGAATATTAAAACAAAATCAGCAAATAAAGGTTCAAAGTCTAGACTATCTGTTGGTAATCATTATGCACTTTATGTCTTAGTTGAAGATTATATTAATAAAGGGTTTTATAATCAAAAAAATTACGAAGACTATGAAGGGGCAAGATTTTCAGATTTATTCCGTCGTCAACGAGAATTACCCTTTGGAGAAAAGTTACAAAATCATGCACTGAATCATCGTCTTAACATGGAATTTACTAAATATTTCCCGACTCTTGGACAAAAACCTATTTTAAGAGATTTAGAAACCAGTCGTTACTGGATTAATGAAAACTTATTGATTATAAAAGTTGCAAAAGTTAATTATAATATTGCGATAGTTATCAAGGAAATAATAGATGCTTACGTCAATGCACGTCAACAATCATTTAGAGATTTTATGAGTTATTGTGATGAATTATTAGAAATTGAAAATAAAGATAACAATGAAGCAGTAAATTTTATTAAAAGTCTTTTACGACCTAATGTAGATGCAAGAGTATTTGAAATTACAAGTTATGGAATTCTTAAAACTTTTTATGGAGAACAAAAAATATTTTGGGATTATTCTTTAGAAGAGCTTACTGAAGATAACTTAATCCTCTATAAAACTGGTCGAACTAACGCTAATGATGGTGGTATTGATTTTGTAATGAAACCATTAAGTCGTTTTTTTCAAGTTACAGAAACTATAGACGTTAATAAATATTTTTTAGATATTGATAAGGTGCAAAAATATCCCATTACTTTTGTTGTAAAATCCAATGAAACACCAGAAAAGATTAAGGAAAAAATCCAAGAAGAAGCTAAACTTAAATATAAAGTAAAAGCAATTGTTAATCATTACTTAAACTCTGTTGAGGAAATAATTAATCTTCCTATGTTACATGAATATATTGACATAATTATTGAGCAGGGTAAAATATCAGATATTATTAAAGAGATTGCTATTCAAAGTCAATTAGAATTTAATCTAAACTCATAGCCAAAATTAGTTAATGACTTACTATAGAACCATTCATTTTTCTGATACAGATGCAGCCGGAGTTGTGTATTTTGCTGCTTTATTATCTATTTGTCATGAAGCTTATGAAAATAGCTTACAAGTAGCAGTAATTGATTTAAAAACCTTTTTCACAAATTCGGATATAGCTATTCCTATTATTTATGCTGAAATTGATTTTTATCAACCTTTATTTTGCGGCGATCGCATACAAATTAATTTAACACCAGTTCAATTAAATGAAACAGAATTTGAGATAAATTATCAAGTTTTTCACGAAAGCAATTTAGAAAAATTGATAGCTAAGGCAACAACTAAGCACGTCTCCATTAACCCTAAAATTCGTAAACGAAGTCCTTTATCATTACCTATAATTCAGTGGTTACAATCAAACTAAGATAACTATTAAATGTAGATAATAATACATCCCGAATCTGTCTATTTTTGCCATCGCTTTTAACTATAATTAATGTATAGCAGTCAGTAATGATTCATGAGATCATCGAGATCCCCCCTTTAGTTCCCCCCTTACAAAGGGGGGAACTAAAGGGGGGATTTAATACTTAAACTTAATTCTCAAAACCGAAACCTGACTGCTATATTTCTAACCAAAGTTTTAGGAGTTCGGAGTTCGGAGGCGCAATATTAGGTGTACATATTGAGTCCGAGAAACGCTATATTAGGTTAAACTGTGAAGATGGTGGGCAAAATAGATATTGACTAGAAGTGTTGATTATCTGACAAAGTTTGCCCACCCTACGAAGCAAAAATATTTTGTTAAAAAATTTAGTCATTATTGGATTATGTAAGTATATTTTTTGGCAAGCACTTTATAATATAGTAAACAGTTCTAGAAATTTCCATACATAGATATGATACTTTGGCGCAGTTTCTTAACTTCTGCTTTGATGCTTCTCATTTTAACAGGGTGTCAAACTAAACCTTCATCTGATATTGCTGAGGAAACTAAAAATAGTATTGTTTTAATCTCTTATGGGGATAAAAAAGGACACGGAACAGGATTTTTTGTTAAAGCTAAGGGACAATGTAAAGTATTAACCTCTGCTCATGTAGTAAGGCGTAGTAAACAGATTAATATAACTCCTCATCTTGATAAAAAGTTGTTTAAGGCAGCTAATATTGAGCCAATACCAGGTAAAGACTTAGCGTTGGTTACTTTTCAAGTTGATGATCAAGAAAACTGTCCCTATACTCCCCTAAAATTAAATAAGTCTCCTCAGATAAAGATACGTGATACTGTGGCAATGGTAGGTTATCCTAGACGAGACGGGGAAACAACATTAGTTCTACAATTTCCAGAAGGAAAAGTTACTAACATCGAAGATCCTCCCTTAGCAGAAGGTTACGCTATATCCTATGAGATGACCACTATACAAGGGATGAGTGGTGGCCCAGTGATTAATAAATGGGGTCGGGTAGTGGCTGTTCATGGTAAAACGGATGTGGTGATGGATAGCTTAGAGAATAGTAGTCAAGGTAGTCCCGATACTCAATCACTGTCAGGAAGCATTAACCATTTTAAATGGGGTGTTCCTATAGAAAGTTATTTTGCTTATATCGACTCTCAACCTTCTACTGTCAGCTTTAAACCAAGTGTTTTCTCTTCTTTTTTCTCCACTAATTTTAAGCTGATTTTATTCCTTTTGCTTGGTCCTTGTTTTACTTTTTTCACATTTAAGATAATTTTGGTGTCTCTTAAGAAACAGAGAAGAAGTAATACTATTCAACCTATACCCCGTTCTACTCCTGTAATAAGACAACCACCTAGACAAAAAGAAAATTCTACAGTTTCAGTTAAACCTAGTTCTACCCCTATAAAACCCAAACAAGAACCAAAACCATCCAAGGAAAATGAACATCCTACCCTAGAAGAATTTACATTTGAAACCAAGAAAGTCAAGGTAGAAAATGGTACTTTTCAAGGACTAATTACAAGATCAGGTACTGCTAAACAGTTCAAAGAAAAGTTAGCTGATGGGGTGAACTTAGAAATGGTAGCAATACCTGGGGGTAGTTTTGTGATGGGAGGAGAAGGATTTGATGACGAAAAACCAAAACATCGAGTTGATCTTTCCAGTTACTACATGGGGAAATATCCCGTGACACAAGAGCAATGGTATGCGATCGCTAAAGCTACAGAGTTGAAAGTAAATATTGATCTTGAACCAGCTCCTTCTTATTTTATAGGAGGCGATCGCCCAGTAGAAACGGCTAGTTAGTATGGCTGTGTAGAGTTTTGTCAGCGACTCTCGAAACTAACGGGACGGAACTATACCCTACCCTCAGAAGCACAGTGGGAATATGCTTGTCGTGCAGGAACAACCACCCCCTTCTACTTTGGGGAAACCATCGCCACCGGTTTAGCTAACTATAATGGCAACAAAACCTATGGTTGTGGACCCAAGGGAGTATATAAAGGGGAAACAACCCCTGTATATCGTTTTCCAGCTAATGGGTTTGGGTTGTACGATATGCACGGTAATGTTTGGGAATGGTGTGCCGATGATTGGCATGATAACTATAATGGTGCGCCCAATGATGGCAGTGCTTGGCTGGAATACGATTTAGCATATTTAGCTAAAAATAGGCAAGATGATTTAAAATCAGTGCTTCGGGGCGGTTCTTGGGGCTACTATCCTGATATCTGCCGTTCTGCGTTCCGCGTCCTCAACAGTTCGCGCGGCAACCACGACTTCTATTACGGTTTTCGGGTAGTATGTGTGTTCGGGAGAAATCTTTGATCCTTTATCCTCTTTCCCTCTTGCCCTTTCTCCTTTTTTCTCCTTTTTCCTTTTTTGGTTCCGCCTTTGGCGGATCGTTATATTTTTGATTCAGCAAGTAATACAAATGTGTTACTGTAGGGTGGGCAAATGTGAGATTTATGTGGGGGGTTGAATAATATTAAATCCTCCATATAGGAATCAGGTTTCAGTTGTGAGAATTAATGTTGAAACTGATCCTCTCTAACCCCCCTTAATAAGGGGGGAACTAAAGGGGGGATCTCGTGGTGGGCAAAACAGATACTTCCTAGAAGTGTTAATCATCTGACAAAGTTTGCCCACCCTACGAAGTGACAAAACCTTCTAGAGTTGATCTTCAACAGAAATACTAAAATCTTCAATTGGAGGGCAGTTATTAGGATCATTACACTGATAAGTGGGTAAACTACCCGGTACTAACGCCCCTGCAACGTTTCTCAGTGCTTGATAAGGATCATCGTCAGGCATCAGAGTTAACACCTGAGGACAATTATCGCCACTTATCTTTACTGTAGTAGTTAACAGAATAATTGTGTTGCGATCGCTTTCAACAAAAATTAAACTCCCCCCCACTCTCCGAACTCCGAACTCCGAACTCCGAACTCCGAACTCCTAACTCCGAACTCCGAACTCCACCCACTTCCCATTTGTCCCCTACAGTCCTAAACTTGACTTGAGAGGTGTAACAGGCAATCGCGAGGTTATCTTGTGAAGAAAGTTCTAGCAATCATACTCGGTGGTGGCGCAGGTACGCGCTTGTATCCCTTAACTAAGTTACGGGCCAAACCTGCTGTCCCCTTAGCCGGGAAATACCGTTTAATTGATATTCCCATTAGCAATTGTATTAACGCAGAAATACTCAAAATCTACGTTTTAACTCAATTTAATTCCGCTTCTTTGAATCGACATCTAACACGAACCTATAACTTTACTGGCTTTAGCGATGGGTTTGTGGAAGTTTTAGCAGCGCAACAGACAGCGGAAAACCCCAGTTGGTTCCAAGGAACGGCGGACGCTGTACGTCAGTATCTTTGGTTGTTTGATGAATGGGATGTGGATCAATATTTAATCTTGTCTGGTGATCATCTCTATCGCATGGATTATAGTGATTTTGTCAGACGACATCAGGAAACTGGTGCAGATATCACCCTATCTGTAGTTCCCATTGATGAAAGACGAGCCTCCAGTTTTGGCTTAATGAAAATCGATGACAGTGGCCGCGTTGTCGATTTTTCTGAGAAACCCAAAGGGGACGCATTAAAACAGATGCAGGTTGATACCTCAATTTTGGGGTTGAACCCAGAACAGGCTAAAGAAAGCCCTTATATCGCATCTATGGGTATCTACGTCTTCAATAAAAAGGCGTTGACTGACTTGCTGAGAAATAACCCAGAACAAACTGATTTTGGTAAAGAGATTATTCCAGGTTCTGCTAAGGATTATAATCTCCAAGCTTATCTATTTAAAGGGTACTGGGAAGATATCGGAACCATTGAAGCGTTCTATGAGGCGAATTTGGCTCTTAACCGCCAGCCCTTACCTCGTTTTAGCTTCTATAACGAAAAGGCTCCTATTTACACCCGTGCGCGCAATTTACCCCCTACTAAGGTTCTTAATTGCAATATTACTGAGTCCATGATCAGTGAAGGGTGCATGATCAAAGATTGTCGTATCAATAACTCTGTTTTGGGGATTCGTAGTCGCATCGAAAGTGATTGTGTGGTTGAAGATTCTTTGCTCATGGGAGCGGATTTTTATGAATCTTTAGATACTCGTCAGTCTCTGCTGGATCAAGGTAAAATTCCTGTGGGTATTGGCAAAGGTAGCACTATCAGACGGGCGATCGTTGACAAAAATGCCCGCATTGGCACCAATGTCAACATTGTTAATAAGGAAAATATAGAGGAATCTAATCGTGAAGATGACGGTTTCTATATTCGTAATGGCATTGTTGTGGTTATCAAAAATGCTGTAATCCCAGATGGAACAGTAATTTAAAGGACGATAAAGGGGCGAGAGTTCGCCTCTTTTTTTTGTTTAACTAATTATTTTTTGTTGATTAAATTATGGATATTCGTCTTTTAGTTTTGGATATTGATGATACGATCGCCGGTCGCTCAAATACAGTTAGTGATGGGGTTAAACAAGCTATTAAATTAGTACAAAGTCAGGGGATTAGGGTAGCTTTAGCAACGGGAAGGATGTATTATTCTGCTAAGCGTTTTCATGAGTTAATTGCTTCTGATTTACCCATTGTTGCTTATAATGGTGCTTGGATTCAATGTCCTTTAACAGGAGTGCGTCATCATCATTTTCCTGTTGATTCTGAGGTTTCTTATCAATTATTGGATTATTTTCAACAACCTGATTGGTTAAATAAACTAGAAATTCATTGTTATATTGATGATCGTTTATATGTACAAGAGATAACAAAAAAAACTGAAATTTATCGTAAAAGATCAGGGACAGAACCAGTTTTAGTTAAAGATTTACGCTCAATTTTAGAACAAGAAACTACTAAAATTTTAGCCATTGGTGAGCCTAAATCAATCGGCAATTTATTAGCGAATTTACAACAAGTTTATCCCCGTGAACAACTTTATTTGACCCAATCAACTCCTATTTATTTTGAAGCAACTCACCCCCAAGCAAGTAAAGGGTTCGGGGTTCGTTTTTTGGCAGAAGAATTATTAGGAATAGACGCTAATCAAGTAATGGCGATCGGTGATAATTTTAATGATCTGGAAATGTTGGAATATGCAGGGTTAGGTGTTGCTATGGGAAGCGCACCCGAAGCAGTTAAGGAAGTTAGTCAATGGGTTGCTCCCCATGTGGAAAAGGACGGGGTAGCTACAGCAATTAATAAGTTCTTGTTGAATTAGTGAAAAAGGGAATTTACCTCTATCAAACAAAGTTTTCTTCCCTAAATCTAACAATAGCAGATATACCTAAGAAATGGCAAGCCTTAGCCGGGAAAAATTTCTTTGACTCAGCAAGATCAACAACCCTCCCTTAACAAATCTACACTCATTGATATTTATCAATGATAATTAAAGATAGAATAGTAAGTATTCCTACAGTATTTTGCTTTCCTCAAAACTGATACTCGATCCTCGAAATATCAAAAATATCGACATTTTATTAAAAAATATTTTGATACATTAATTTTTGTAAAGGAAGGGTCAAGTTTCTTGACTTTATGACTCTTTTTGTTGTTTCGGGAAGCAAGTATCCATCAAGGATTAAGGGTAATTTTAACTATTGTTAAGTTTTCTAAACTAAAAAGACATTTAGTATTCTTTAAGATTTATGATCAGGTTACAGAGCCCCTACCTGAAACAAAAAATGAATCAGGCAGATTAAAGGCAATCAGAAGAAAAGCAAAATATACTATTTTTGCTAATGTTCTATTACAATGTCCTCAATAGGAAAACCTTAAATTTATTGTCGAGAGAGGAGAACACTCATGGCAGATGTTACTGAGGCTAAGGCTAAGGTAGCAGTCGACGTTGATCCAGTACCTACTTCGTTTGAGAAGTGGGGGAAACCAGGACACTTTGACCGTACCTTGGCCAGAGGACCCAAAACCACAACTTGGATTTGGAATCTTCACGCCGATGCACACGATTTTGATAGTCAAACCAGTGACTTAGAAGATATTTCGCGAAAAATCTTTAGCGCGCACTTCGGGCATTTAGCCGTTGTCTTCGTCTGGTTAAGCGGTATGTATTTTCATGGCGCAAAATTTTCCAACTATGAAGCTTGGTTAACCAATCCAACTGCCATTAAACCCAGCGCACAGGTAGTTTGGCCCATTGTCGGCCAAGGTATTTTAAACGCCGATGTGGGTGGCGGTTTCCACGGTATTCAAATAACCTCTGGGTTCTTTTACCTGTGGAGAGCGTCAGGGTACACCAACAGTTACCAGTTATACTGCACCGCCATAGGTGGCTTGGTCATGGCTGGTTTAATGTTGTTTGCTGGATGGTTCCATTACCACAAAAAAGCTCCTAAATTGGAGTGGTTCCAAAATGTGGAATCGATGATGAACCATCACCTAGCAGGATTACTGGGTTTAGGCTCCCTCTCTTGGGCAGGCCACCAAATTCACGTATCCTTGCCAGTAAACAAACTGTTGGATGCTGGAGTGGCTCCTGAAGACATTCCTTTACCTCATGAGTTTTTCGATGTCAGCAAAATGGCAGAGTTGTATCCAAGTTTTGCCCAAGGGTTAACCCCCTTCTTCACCTTAAACTGGGGAGTTTATTCAGACTTCTTAACCTTCAAAGGTGGATTAAACCCCGTAACAGGTGGTTTATGGCTCTCTGATACAGCACACCATCACCTGGCCATCGCAGTTCTCTTCATCATCGCTGGTCATATGTACCGCACCAACTGGGGTATTGGTCACAGCATGAAAGAGATCCTCGAAGCTCATAAAGGACCGTTTACAGGAGAAGGACATAAAGGTTTATATGAAGTCTTGACCACCTCTTGGCACGCTCAGTTAGCTCTTAACTTGGCACTGTTAGGGTCATTGACAATCATCGTGGCTCATCATATGTACGCCATGCCTCCCTATCCGTACCAAGCGATCGACTACGGAACCCAATTATCACTATTCACTCACCATACCTGGATCGGTGGATTCTTGATTGTGGGTGCAGGTGCGCACGCAGCCATCTTCATGGTTCGGGACTACGATCCTGCCAAGAATGTTAATAATCTTTTAGACCGTATGCTTCGTCACAGAGATGCGATAATTTCCCATCTCAACTGGGTTTGTATTTTCCTTGGTTTCCATAGCTTTGGACTTTACATCCACAACGACACCATGCGAGCCTTAGGTCGTCCTCAAGATATGTTCTCGGACTCGGCCATTCAATTACAACCTATCTTTGCCCAGTGGGTACAAAATATTCACACTTTAGCTCCCGGTGCTACTGCACCTAATAGTTTAGCTACTGCTAGTTACGCCTTTGGCGGTGACACCATAGCAGTTGCTGGTAAAGTGGCTATGATGCCCATTACTCTTGGAACTGCTGATTTCATGGTTCACCATATCCATGCTTTCACCATCCATGTAACTGCCTTAATTCTTCTCAAAGGTGTTCTCTACGCTCGTAGTTCTCGCCTGGTTCCCGATAAGAGCGAATTAGGCTTCCGTTTCCCCTGTGATGGTCCAGGACGGGGTGGTACTTTGCCAAGTATCCGGTTGGGATCACGTATTCTTAGGATTATTCTGGATGTACAACTCCTTATCTATCGTAATTTTCCACTTCAGTTGGAAAATGCAATCAGATGTCTGGGGAAGTGTTGCCGATAATGGTTACGTCGGTCATATTACAGGGGGAAATTTTGCCCAAAGTGCTATCACCATCAACGGTTGGTTGAGAGACTTCCTCTGGGCGCAAGCTGCTAACGTGATCAATTCTTATGGTTCTGCGTTATCAGCCTATGGCATCATGTTCTTAGCAGGACACTTTGTATTCGCCTTCAGTTTAATGTTCCTCTTCAGTGGACGTGGCTACTGGCAAGAACTTATTGAGTCTATTGTTTGGGCTCACAACAAGTTGAACGTTGCACCTTCTATTCAACCCCGTGCTTTGAGTATTGTTCAAGGTCGGGCAGTGGGTGTCGCTCACTACCTGTTAGGAGGAATTGTTACCACCTGGGCATTCTTCCTGGCAAGAAGCCTCTCAATTGGCTAATCTATGGTAATAAGGACACCTAAGCAATTTTTGCTCTGGGTCTTTGATACCAAACCTGCGAAATTAAAGAGGGCGTTAACCCTGTTTTTCCCCTCTGTCCTTCGCAACAAATATAAATTACATCAGAAAATGAGCATTAGTCTCATTGTTTTAGAGAGGAGAATTTCCTAAAAAGCTATGGCAACTAAATTTCCAAAATTTAGCCAGGATCTCGCCCAAGATCCCACCACTCGTCGGATCTGGTACGGGATAGCCACGGCCCACGATTTTGAAACCCATGATGGAATGACCGAGGAAAATCTATATCAAAAGATTTTTGCCTCCCACTTTGGTCATATCGCCATCATCTTCCTGTGGACCTCCGGCACCCTTTTCCACGTGGCCTGGCAAGGTAACTTCGAGCAGTGGATTACCGATCCCCTCAACATTCGTCCCATCGCCCACGCTATCTGGGACCCTCAGTTCGGTCAAGGTGCGATCGATGCCTTTACCCAAGCAGGTGCTTCTTATCCTGTAAACGTCGCTTATTCCGGTGTATACCACTGGTTCTACACCATTGGGATGACGACCAACGGAGATCTTTATCAAGGGTCTATTTTTCTCTTGGTTTTATCCGCCTTGTTCTTATTCGCTGGTTGGTTGCACCTACAACCTAAGTTCCGTCCTAACTTGGCTTGGTTTAAAAATGCTGAGTCCCGTTTAAACCACCACTTAGCTGGTTTATTTGGAGTTAGCTCCTTAGCTTGGACTGGTCACTTAGTTCACGTTGCAATCCCCGAAGCTCGCGGACAGCACGTTGGTTGGGATAACTTCTTGTTTACCCCCCCTCATCCAGATGGGTTATTACCCTTCTTCACTGGTAACTGGGGCGCGTATGCAGCAAATCCCGATACAGCTGGTCATGTTTTCGGAACAGCAGAAGGTGCAGGAACCGCGATTTTAACCTTTTTAGGTGGTTTCCATCCCCAAACTGAGGCGTTATGGCTGACAGATATTGCCCATCACCACTTGGCGATCGCAGTTCTGTTCATCATCGCTGGTCATATGTACCGCACTAACTGGGGTATTGGTCACAGCATTAAGGAAATTCTTAACACCCACAGACCCCCCGGTGGAAGATTAGGTGCTGGTCATCGCAATCTATATGACACCGTTAATAACTCTCTACATTTCCAACTTGGTTTAGCGTTGGCTTCTTTAGGGGTTATTACCTCCTTGGTGGCACAGCATATGTATTCTTTACCGTCCTATGCTTTCATCGCTAAGGACTACACCACCCAAGCTGCACTTTATACCCATCACCAGTACATTGCTGGCTTCTTGATGGCGGGTGCTTTTGCTCACGGTGCTATCTTCTTCGTTCGTGACTACGATCCCGAAGCGAATAAAGATAACGTTTTAGCACGGATGCTAGAACACAAAGAGGCGATTATTTCCCACTTAAGTTGGGTGTCTCTCTTCCTCGGTTTCCACACCCTCGGTTTATATGTTCATAACGACGTTGTGGTTGCTTTTGGAACTCCTGAAAAACAAATCTTAATTGAACCTGTATTTGCTCAGTTTGTACAAGCTGCTTCTGGTAAAGCACTGTACGGTTTTGATACTCTCTTATCTAACCCTGACAGTTTAGCCACTGGTGGTTTTGTTGCTCCTGTTTATTTACAAGGTTGGTTAGATGCTATTAACAGTGGTAGCAACTCCTTGTTCTTGAGCATCGGACCTGGTGACTTCTTAGTTCACCACGCCATCGCCCTTGGTTTACATACCACCACCTTAATCTTAGTTAAGGGTGCGTTGGATGCACGGGGTTCTAAGTTAATGCCCGATAAAAAAGACTTCGGTTACTCCTTCCCTTGTGATGGTCCTGGCCGTGGTGGTACTTGTGACATCTCTGCTTGGGATGCTTTCTACCTCGCTATGTTCTGGATGTTAAACACCTTGGGTTGGTTAACCTTCTACTGGCATTGGAAACATTTAGGAGTTTGGACTGGTAATGTTGCTCAGTTCAACGAAAACTCTACTTACCTCATGGGCTGGTTCCGTGACTATCTATGGGCTAACTCTGCTCAGTTAATCAACGGTTACAACCCCTACGGTGTTAATAACCTCTCTGTTTGGGCTTGGATGTTCTTATTTGGACACTTAGTTTGGGCAACTGGGTTTATGTTCCTCATCTCTTGGCGTGGATATTGGCAAGAGTTGATCGAAACCATTGTCTGGGCTCACGAACGCACTCCTTTAGCGAACTTAGTTCGTTGGAAAGACAAGCCTGTGGCTCTTTCTATCGTTCAAGCTCGTATCGTTGGTTTAGCTCACTTTACTGTGGGTTACGTACTGACGTACGCGGCGTTCCTCATTGCTTCGACTGCTGGTAAGTTTGGTTAAATAACTTCCTAGTTAGCATGAGATAATTAATAAATCCCCTGCCTTTTGGTGGGGGATTTTTGATTGAATATGAAGTTAAAAGTTGAGTCAATTTTTGATTTCTTGATTAATTTTCCGTTTGAGAATGTCTTGACTTACTTCTTGATTATCAGCAAAATCGTACCAGGTTGCCTCATTATCAGGACTACGACGACCCATTAATATATTTAACGCTTCTTGATCATCTCGATTTTTTAGAACATAAGCTTTTAATTCTTGTCGAGTCATGCTTTCAAAATTCGGTTTCATCAATGAACCTCCAATTTCCATTAGTAGCGATTACAATTTCGATCTTTTCCCCAGCAAGTATATAAATTTCCCCCGTTTGCTCATTAAAACGAAATAAATTAATATCTTGATAGAGATTAGATAAACTTTGAGAAAGTTCTACAGATTTTAGACATTGTTTAAAGGTAGGAGAAATAGATTTACCTCAATTATGATAACGCTATATATTTATGATATAGCATGAACAGGCTTAAATAATTTTTCTAGACCTTGGTAGTTATGGTATGATTTTCGGGAATACTAGATATAAGCTCATCTAAAGCCTAGTTACATTGTTAACTTTTTGGCTATAGTGATGATTGTATTTCTCAAACTAATCCTAATAGCATAAATCTAGATGACCAGTCCTATCCAAAAATACTGTCTGGTAGTCAGGAACCGGGAAAGTTTAGCTTGTTGACTATATCCCGAAGTTTAGGGATGCTAAATGACTTCTGCATTCTTCACACTTTCCCCCGATTCCTAGGGGCTTTGGCACTGTGCTATAAGGCGTAGGCAAATTCGAAGATTTTCACGCATCCCCCAAATTTCC
>NZ_AADV02000112.1 GCF_000167195.1 Crocosphaera watsonii WH 8501
TAAAATCAAGAGTAAAGTTTTTTAAGGAAGGGGATTTAAAGAAAAATAAAAGGGTAATTCCACCGGTTTAAAAAATTTCCCCCTCCAATTTTTATTTAACATTCCACCTTGGGTTTGTAGTATTAATTTAGGTGAAACTGTAGACTGATAACGATAGGAGATTTTTAGGGCTATTTTGGAGAGTTTTTCCGAGGCAATGAAAAGTCTTGTCTCGTTGTAAAATGGTCGCAGAGTTGATACGGGAAAAGAAATGGGTGGAGTTAATCTGTTTAATTTTAGCGATACTGTACCGTTATTGGTGTTTGGCTCATGAGTTATACTCCTTATTAGTAAATTATGTTTTTCTGTCCCCTAAATAGCTTTTTGGGGGATTGTTTCTATTTTAGGCCATTCTCTCTATCATCCTTCATTTTTAGACCCTTACAGAGATTCCTCGTTCCTCACCAATGACAATTATAGTATTACACTTTGATGACGTATAACGTTATCCGTCAATTTTCGTGATTGCTGTTTCCTTATTACTTATCCACAACAAAAAAGCACCCCCATTTCTGAGAGTGCTTTTTTGCTAATATTTAGTTTTTATCAAGGAATTAACCATTGATTGCAGGAGCGGATACAGGCTCAGCAGAAGCTAAGTCTAAGGGGAAGTTGTGAGCGTTACGCTCGTGCATTACTTCCATTCCGATTCCTGCACGGTTTAATACGTCAGCCCAGGTTCCGATTACACGGCCTTGAGAGTCAAGGATAGACTGGTTGAAGTTGAAACCGTTTAAGTTGAACGCCATGGTGGATACACCCATTGCGGTGAACCAGATCCCAATTACAGGCCATGCACCTAAGAAGAAGTGTAAAGCACGGCTGTTGTTGAAGGAAGCGTATTGGAAGATTAAGCGACCGAAGTAACCGTGAGCAGCTACGATGTTGTAGGTTTCTTCTTCTTGTCCGAATTTGTAACCGTAGTTTTGAGATTCAACTTCGGTGGTTTCACGAACTAAAGAAGAGGTTACTAAGGAACCGTGCATAGCGGAGAATAAAGATCCACCGAATACACCAGCAACACCCAACATATGGAAGGGGTGCATTAAGATGTTGTGTTCAGCTTGGAACACAAACATGAAGTTAAAGGTTCCAGAGATTCCTAAAGGCATTCCATCAGAGAAGGAACCTTGTCCGATGGGGTAGATTAAGAATACTGCGGTAGCAGCGGATACAGGTGCAGAATATGCAACACAGATCCAAGGACGCATTCCTAAACGGTAGGAAAGTTCCCACTGACGACCCATGTAGCAGAATACTCCGATTAAGAAGTGGAATACTACTAACTGGTAAGGACCGCCGTTGTAAAGCCACTCATCTAAAGAAGCAGCTTCCCAAATGGGATAGAAGTGTAAACCGATCGCATTGGAAGAAGGAACTACTGCACCGGAAACGATGTTGTTTCCGTAGAGTAAAGAACCAGCTACAGGCTCACGAATACCGTCGATGTCAACGGGAGGAGCAGCGATGAAGGCGATGATGAAACAGGTGGTAGCAGTTAAGAGGGTGGGGATCATTAAAGTACCGAACCAACCTACATAGATGCGGTTGTTGGTGCTTGTCACCCACTGACAGAACTGTTCCCACAAAGAAACGCTCTCGCGTTGTTGTAAGGTAGTTGTCATGGTTATAATTCCTTATTAATTTGTCAAGGTACGTTTTGTTTTGACATTTCTATACTAAAACAATTCATCAAGTTTTGTAAAGAACTTTGACCAAATATTTTCTTATATTAAAGAAGAGTAAAGACAAGTAAAACTTATCTATTCTTGGGGCTTAATACCATTAAGCCCCATCTGATGGGGCTTTGACTAGGAAATTATCTCAAAGGTCAAGTTATCTTTCTTGAGAAAATCATAGGTAAAGTGATCAACAACATTAGTATTGCTCAACTCTAAGTTATAAAAGTTCACAAAATCATGATCAAAGTAGGGGCCAGCGTGCCATGTGCCAACTTCTAACTTAATAAAACAATTACCAGGAATCCTAAAAGCTTGTAATTGTTCAATATTCGGATAATTTTCGTCTCCAGGTGGTACAACCCCCAAAAACCACTCTTTTCCTTCCAATGATCCCAGGCATTGGGTACATTGTTCATGACGAGTAATGCGATTAAAGCAACGACCCCGTTCTGTTAAGCGCATAATATAGAATCTAGGGATGCCATTTTTGAGGTTTAATTGAGCATCGATTTCATCGTATACCTTGCCATCTTCAGAAGGAGTTATTAGCTGTCCGTAGGGTTTGAAGTTGTCTAGGGTAATATCAACCAGTGGCAAAGATTTAATGGTGGTTACTATAGTCATAATTATTGAGGGAGGATGGTTGATCAATATAATAGTCCACTAGCTATTTGATATGGTGGGTTACGGCAAGGATAAAAATTTATCTCTGCGCCTAACCCACCCCATGATTTATTGACTCGATGTAATGCCTCTTTCTCTGAGTTGTTGGACGAAATATTCTTCCAGAGAAGCACGGGCGCGGTTTAAACTAAGTAGTTGAGCGTCTATGGTGGAGAGAAATTCGATAAAATCATGGGGATTCCCTGTTAATTGTCCGTGCCAGGTATGTTCAATCTCTTTAATACCCGATACCCAAGGTTCTAGAGCTTCCTTGGTACCACCTTGAACAATAACTTGATAGACATCGGAACGGCCTAAAATTTCTTCGAGAGACCCCACACAGAATAGATCCCCTCTGGCTAAAATAGCGATGCGATCGCAGATTTTTTCGATATCGGTTAAGACATGGGAGTTAAAGAAAATGGTCTTTCCTTGTTCTTTGAGAGATAAAACGATTTCTCTAACTTGATAGCGTCCCAAGGGATCGAGTCCCGACATGGGTTCATCGAAAAACACCACTTCAGGGTCATTAATCAATGCTTGGGCCATACCAACCCTTTGCAGCATTCCCTTAGAATAGCGTCTTAATTGTTTCTTTTTGGCGGTTTTTTGTGCCAACCCGACTAAATCAATTAATTCGGGAATCCGTCTTTTTTGAACCGATTTGGGAATTTGGAATAAACCTGCGACGAATTCCAGAAATTCCCAGGCGGTTAAATAGTCGTAATAATAAGCATTTTCAGGTAAATAACCTATTTTTTGTTTGACAGAGAGATTTCCTACTGGATACCCCAATAAGACAGCGCGGCCGGTGCTGGGACGAACAATACCCAATAACATTTTCAATAGGGTTGTTTTCCCTGCACCATTGGGACCGAGTAACCCGAAGGTTTCTCCTTTGTAAACAGAGAATGAGCAATCATTAAGCGATCGCAATTTTTGATTCATCCAAAAACCAGTATGATACACTTTACTTAAATTCCATGTTTGTACCACTGGCATTAATTCGTCTTTGGTGTCTTGTGGTTTGACTTCGGTAGCGGAATTCATAGCTTTAACGATGGTAATTTGTGATTTATCTAGAAAGAATCTATTTCTATTGTTCCCTATTCTTCGAGTAAATTTAACCTATGACAAAATTTTTTTTGCTTTGATCAACAGCAAGGTCAGCATTTAGCTATCAGTTTCAGGTTTTAGGTGCTACCCAAGTTCAGCAAATTAAGTACAATAAGTTGATTAACTCACTTATCAGAGGAATATATGTCAAAATTGTTAGGATTAACCTTTGTCAGCTTTCTCAGTCTTAATATTAGTCCGGCTATGACTTCGGTTGCCCATGCACAACAGCCCTTATATATAGCTTATCCTCCGAAAAATCATCAGACCACTGCTGATCAAATATTTTTGATTGGCACTGCTGCACCTCAAGGAGATGTGACGATCAATGGGCAAAAAATACAACGCAGTAACCAAGGGCATTTTGCCCCATCTTTTCCTTTAAAATTAGGGGTTAATCGCTTTGTTTTACGCCACAAAAATCAAACAATTGATTTAACCGTCACTCGTAATTCTACAATACCTATTATTCCTCAAGGGGGCGGTTTTGCTGATAATTCTTTGAGTCCTAATCAACCAATATCAGTGTTGCCCAACACCCCTATTTGTTTTGGGGCGATCGCTTCTCCTAATGCTCAAGTATCTGTTACTATTGCTGATAAAACTATTCCTTTATTACCCCGCGATAAGTCAGTAGAACTTCCTGCAAATTATTCTATTCTTACTGATTCTAACGAACCTGTTATCAACTCATTTACTAAATATCAAGGTTGTACAAAATTTAATCAATTTGGAAAATTAGGAACCCCGAATTTCCAACTAAAAATAAACAATAAAACCATTGCACAAAAAGGAGAAGGGAGCGTTAATATTCTCAATCCCAATCAACTAAAAATTGTTGAAGTAACAGCAGATGCTGGTGTTGCTAGAACGGGACCTAGTACCAATTATTCTCGTTTAACTCCTTTACCTAAAGGAACCACAGTATCAGTCATTGGTCAAGAGGGTGAATGGTTACAGCTTGATTATGGTGCCTGGATCAAGGCACAAGAAACCAGGATTATTCCTAATTTATCCTCGGCAAAGGCAATTATTAAAAGTGCCAAGTTTGAAAAAGATAATGAAGAAACTAAAGTGATTTTTCCCTTAACTCTACCTGTTCCTGTTTCGGTTAATCAAATGGGGAATAAATTTACATTAACTTTATATAATACTACGGCTCAAACTGATACAATCTTTTTAGAATATGAACCTTTAATAAAAAGCTTTTCTTGGCAACAAGTTAGCCCTGGTAAAATTGAATACTACTTTGAACTCTATCCAGAACAACAATGGGGATATGATCTAAAATATGAAGGTACAAACTTGATTTTAACCCTCCGCCATCCCCCTAAAATGGAGAGTCAAAATAGTCAGCCTTTGAAAAATGTAAAAATCCTTTTAGATCCGGGTCATGGAGGTAATGAATTAGGAGCAAGAGGACCCAATGGTTATCCAGAAAAATCTGTTAATTTAGTAATTTCTAACTTGTTAAAACAAGAGTTATTAAAACGAGGTGCAACAGTTTATATGACTAGAGAAAGCGATAAAACTGTTTCCTTACAAGACCGTGTTAAAATGATTAATGAGGTAAAGCCAGCCGTAGCTTTATCCATTCACTATAATGCTTTACCTGATAATGGAGATGCCATTAATACCGCAGGAATAGGGATGTTTTGGTATCATCCTCAAGCAGAAGATTTATCCAAATTTCTCCATGATTATTTAGTAGAAAAAGGTGAACGTCCTTCCTATGGAGTCTTTTGGAATAACTTAGCTTTAACCCGTCCCCACGCCGCCCCTTCTGTATTATTAGAATTAGGATTTATGATCAACCCAACAGAGTTTGAATGGATAACAGATGCGCAACAACAGCAAAATTTAGCTATTCTTTTAGCCAATGGTATTACAGAATGGTTCAATCAAAAAGAATAATTGTTACTATTCATAATTTGTTTGGGCGCTTAAGATTATTATGACTCTACTATTGCACTACCTATATGATTAAGAGGTTAAGGGAGATTCCTCGTACCTCGGAATGACATTTTAGGCATTTAGAACTTCACCCACCCCTAACCCCTCCCAGGAGGGTAACAGGAGGGGTCTGCGCGGATTTAGAATTAATTTTTTCATTATCCATTATCCATTATCCATTGTTAAAGTTGATATACTAGAGACAAACTTGCCATTTTGCTTAAACCCTCAATCATGAATAGAGTTGATTATCTTCGTATTAGTCTCATCGATCGCTGTAATTTTAGGTGTCAATATTGTATGCCGGAAGGGGCAGAATTAGACTATATTTTACGTCAAGAATTACTCACTCATGAAGAAATTATTACCTTATTAAAAGAAGTATTTATTCCTCTAGGATTTTCTAAATTTCGCTTGACAGGTGGGGAACCTTTATTACGGCCTGGTATCGTTGATTTAGTGCAGGATATTGCTTCATTATCAGCCACAGAAGATTTATCTATGACAACTAATGGCTTTTTATTATCGTCCTTAGCAGCAGATTTATATAAAGCAGGTTTAAAACGAATTAATATTAGTTTAGATTCTTTAAATCCTGATACATTTAAGACAATTATTGGACATAAAAAAAAGGATCTTTGGCAACACACTTGGCAGGGTATTCAAACGGCCTATGATGTGGGTTTTGATCCTTTAAAATTAAATATTGTGGTTATTCCTGGGGTCAATGAATCTGAAATTGAAGCCCTAGCTGAATTGAGTATTGATAAAAATTGGCACATTCGTTTTATTGAATTTATGCCCATTGGTAATGCGGAATTATTTAGCGATCGCACCTGGGTTCCTTCGGAAGAAATAAGGGATAAGATAAGACAAAAATGGGGTTTTATCGAGAGTAATATTAAAGGAAATGGTCCTGCTGATGTCTTTAAAATTCCTGGAGCAAAAGGCACTTTAGGATTTATTAGTCAAATGTCAGAATGTTTCTGCGATAACTGTAATAGAATGCGTTTATCTGCTGATGGTTGGTTACGCCCTTGTTTATTAAATGAAACAGGACAAATTGATCTAAAAGACTTATTAAGAAAGGGAACAAAGACAAGAGAAATAAGAGAAAAAGTTGCTCACTTATTAGCTATTAAACCAGATATTAATTATCAAGAAAGAGACTCAGGCAATGATACAGTAATTTATAACCGTACCATGTCACAGATTGGGGGATAATATTAATTATCAATTATTCATGATGTTTATAATTAAAGGGCTTAATTTTATTAAGCCCCTACAAAAGTTGTTTTTCTTACGAGAATTTATCACCCGATAAAAAAAACATTTCTATTTAAAAAAAGAAATTGAGTATTTCTATTTCTTTTTAGATTTAGCTTTAGCTAATTTGCGTTTGAAACTGGTTCCAAAAGCAACGGCAGTTCCTGCACCAAGAATGGTTAAAGGTTCGGGAACTGGTTCTACTGGGGTTTGTTCAGGAAGATCGCAACGGTCAAAGCGGACATTGTTGAAGTTAATCTTGGGACTAATAAACTGAGCGCATCCTTGACCTTGGACTTTGGACAAAAAAAGTTTGTTAGCGTATATTTTACGCTAAACTAAAATCCCAAAATATCGGCTCTGTATCAGTCAATAAAATTGGCTGACAAATAGGGCTAATCTATAGATTCTGAGGAAAACTAAGGAGCTTTTAAGTTTTCAGTTGATTTTTTGCTCCCTTTCTTGATAACATCATGACGAGTTCGTGGGGCTTTTTTGTAACCTTTAATACGTCCGGAAGAAAAACCTCGACGTTTGGGAAATTTGGCGAAAGTCCCCAAGGTCGTAATTATTCTTGAAAAGTCTCTTTGAACTAGACTAGGGGTGATTTTGATGGATTTATTAGTCTTCAAATACTGTTCCCAATCACGGGGTAAAACCACAGCTAATTTTCTGGCAGCCCACAAATTTACATAAGAAAGAAGTGTTAGTTTAAACCAATTTTCTTCATGATGTACATCGGGAGTTAAATAAGATGTCATCAATAATCTTTGTTTACCAAATCGAAAAAGATGTTCCATGTCATAACGTTGTCGATAACACTGATAACAATCAACTAAACTTAACTCATCGCGCCGAGAACCAATAACAATAAGCCACATAGGTTTCCAAATACTATTTCTTTCTTGATCTCTGACAACAATCTGGAGTAAAGTAAAGGGGTGATTGTTCATTTTATAGTTTTTAGTTCCTCTCATTAACATCTGTTTCCATCCCGAAATAGTCACTGTTAATTGACGACCTTTTTTCGTTGTAAAGGGAACATGATGAACTTCATCAGGTTCAGTCCAAGTTTGGTCATCTTTAAGGTCAAATTTATCCCCATACCAACGGGGATGTCCCGAAGTTTTGGCTTGATTTGGGTCCCGAATAAATTGACGATAAAAAACTCGGTCACTTCTAACTCTTGTAATAGTAACTAGGTCTTCATGCTTAACTTGTTCCCCAATAAAATCCTTTTGGCTGTAGTCACTATCAGCCACTAAGACAGATAATTTATCAGAAAATAAAGAACTTTGCCAGATTTTTTTTAGTTGTTGATTGCCTTGATTTACTCCTTTATGTTTAGAGGGGACTCGCTCTCCTGATAAGGGGACAGCCCAAGGGACTTTTTCTGTGTCTATTTGGTCAGGTAAAGCGCAGACAACGGAATAACAATGTCCAATATTAATGGGTTTATTTCCCTTAATTGGATTGGGGTAATGAATAAAGGTTTTATCCGCTAACGTTTCGGCAAACGGTCGTGGACAGGGAGTTGTGTCAATACCAAATAAGTTATAATGTTTTGAAGTGGGAGGAATTGTTCTCGATACCGCTGAAAATAAAGTCTCAATTCTCTGTTCATAATTAGGGTCAGTTTGAGTGGGTAAAACTCTTGAATTCCTCTATATAAACTGTTATAATCTCTTCTAAATAAAGGATTGAGAGACAATTCAACGACTGAGTGAGCTTGTTGGTTACTGGAGAGGGCATCGAGTAATTCTATAATAGTTTCTTTTCTAGCTTTTAGTCCTTGGAAGAGGTTAGACCTCCACACCAGGAATTCCTCGACAGACGTAGCCGTTTCATTTTTGGTCATTTTTAAAATTTATTACCTTATAAATTAGCTGAATATATACGCTAACATCAAAAGAGGTTGTTTGTTACAGTTAAGGCTAATGTCATCACATTCCGAACTTAAGACCAGTCAAGATGTCCACCTGAGAGCCAAACAAATTAAGAGTCTAATTCGCTCTCTTAAACAGAAAATAAAGAAAATTGAACGGGAAGGGGAAGTAGCACCAGCTAATTGTCATATTATTCGTTATCAGGTTAATGGAAAGGGAACAATCTACTGGTATTATAAACTACAGGCTGCTGAATCAATTTTTCCTATAGCCACTAATAATGAGAAAAAAACCAAATATAAATATTTAGGAAGAGCCGGAAGTTCTGCTCATATTGATGCTGCAGAAAAACTCACTAGAAGAAATCTCATTGATGAATTAGAACGAGTCATTCAATCTCTAACTGAAAGCTACTTAGATATCTATATTGGAACCGAAACTGAATGAAGCTATTTAATATTTAAAATCCCCTAAAAAGATGGAAAGAGAGTTTTTAAAATCACCTTAATTCTCTATTTAGCTCTGGAGATATGTTTAGCGTAAAATTTACGCTAACAATTGTTTTTTATCCAAAGTCCAATAGGTAGCTTGAGACAGCCAAATCTTAAGTTTAGATTGAGTAGAAAGATGATCCCAAAAATCAGGGACACCATAGAGATATAGAGCTAACTTTAGGAGTTACTACCCTGACACTCGTACGACCCCATAAGCCCGTAAAAATAGATTTGAATCAGGACTATCCTTGTCCCTGTCGGCGAAAAGGACATCTTTTACCTATTGTCCTCACAGAAGCCTTTGGCTGCGATCGCTGTCAGCAAATTTTTGTAGTGGAAGACAATGGGCAAAACATAGAACAGTTATCTTCCAGCTATCCTTATAAGCGAATCTGGCGTTGGACAGGCTACCGTTGGTTAATTATCCGCCCTGGATTAAGAGACGGCTATCTACCGATCATGACTGGCATGATGGTAGTAATATTAATTGGATGGTTTTTGTTGGCATTGCAATCCTCTTTAGGGCCAAGTATCATCATTGGTATCGCTTTGGCCGGTTTATTCATGGTTTTGCCCGCAATTATCTTCTGGTTGGCCTATCGACGTTAAGACAAATTGTATGACCATTAAAAGTTCTCCTAACTGGCTGTTAACATCGGTTGAACGCTCGTATAATGCTTACTTAGCTTTAGAAACCAGTGACAGCCTCGACCGCTCTCTAGGAATCAAAGCAATGGCTAAAGGGCTAAACCGTTCCTTTGATGCGATTCTGGAGGCGAACACCCTGGATCTGGAAATGAGTCGAGAAATGGCCATTCCTGACATATTGATTGACTGGTTAAAATTGACCCCAGAGAGGTTGAAAAATACCGTTGAAATTCTGGAATCTTTGGCGGAACTTCCTGATCCAATCCAACAAGTGTTTAACGCCCCCTATCGGCTGAATATGGCAGGAACCTATTCTCAGTTGAAGCCTTTAGGGGTAGTTGCCTTGGTTTATGAAACCTTCCCTGAGTTGGGGGCGATCGCTGCTGGATTTTGTTTAAAAACAGGCAATAGCCTACTTTTAAGGGGATGTAATTCTTCAACCCATTCTAATCAGGTCATTGCAGACATACTACAAACTGCTCTGAAAGACACAGAACTGCCTACAGGGTGTTTGGAGGTAATTTCAGCCGAACAAGGGGCTTCTATTCAAGATTTAGTTACCCAGCATCAATATCTCAGTTTGGTTCTTCCTTATGGCCGTCCCAGTTTAGTTGAACAAGTTACTCAATGGGCAACGGCTCCTGTGTTAAAGTCGGCCATGGGGAATTGTTATTTATATTGGTCTCCTACGGTTGATTTAGAGATGGTCCGTTGGGTAATTCTGGATAGTCATAGTAGTGAACCAGATCCCGTTAATGCGATCGAGAAAGTATTAATTAGTCCTGACCAAAAACCCTCTATTTTAGTGAGATTATTCAACATTCTACAGGAACAAGGATTTGAATTAAGAGGGGATGAGAGGCTATTAGAAGAATATAAGGATCATTTAAAACCGGTCAAAGCCTCGGAATGGAGTACCCCATATTTAGATAAAATTATTGCTTTTAAGATAGTTGATAATTTATCTGAAGGGATTACTTGGATTAATCAATACAGTAGTGGTCATGCAGATTGTTTAGTTACTGATTCTTACACAGAAAGTCGTCAATTTGCCACAGAAATTGATAGTGCTTTAGTATACATTAATAATTCCCCTCGTTTTGATCGTCATCCCACCTATGGTGAGTCCTTATTTCTAGGAGTTTCTAATCAAAAAGGGCATTATCGTGGCTTGATTTCCTTGGAAACTTTTACTACTCTTAAACAAGTGGTTCAAGGCCAAGGTAAATAATCTCTTAAACCCTTTTCTTGTTGTCTTCTAAGCTTTGAGGAACATAGCGAAAACAAGGGATTTGCACTAGGGGTTGATTTAAGAAACCCCTTTGGGGATAATAATTAAAAAATTCTGAAATAAAGGGCAAAAAGCTAAACAGAAACCAAGTAAAAAAAATAAGTATTATTAAACTACTTCGATAAGCAATGGATACACTAGAAATAATTATTCTTTGGATGGGTTTTTGATTAGAATAAGTTAGGTTAGAAGAAAATCGAAACTTGTTTAAATAATATATTTCTTCTTGGTGTAAATCATATTCAGTAACTATATTTTTTTGCCAAGTTTCAACTAAAACCCCTGAATAAATAAATCCGTCCATCATTTTCAAGGCAAAGAATAAACCTAAACTAATAATTCCAGTCCAGAAATAATAATCATTAAGAAATTGCAGTGCCTGTGTAGAATTTAAACTTTCTAAATCAGGATTAATTATAGGTAAAAATACAGGTATTATTTTGATAATGAAAAGAATGAAACTACTAAATAAATAACTAATTGCTAATATAAATAGTTGTAAAGGGCGATGACAAACCCAGATTTTTATTGACTTAAATGACAAAAAACTCCGCCAATCTTTGGTTAAAGCATAACGGGCTTGTGCTAGGGTAACATACAACATTATAACCGTAAAAAGAATAGTTCCCAAAAATCCCAGAGAGGCCCCTGTTTCTGATTGTTCATATATTTTATTGAAGGAAATATGCCAGCCTACATACCAAGCATAGGCACATAATAAACAAGGAATCAAGGTAAAAATCCAAGTTGCTAAAATTCCCGACAATCCAATTTTAAAATGTAATTTTAAAGAATATAAAATACGATGCAACCATTTAAAACGAGGATGATTAAGACATTTTATTTGCTGAGGAGTTTCCCATAGTTTAGGATAACTATAGTTGCTTATGTCTTGATTATTATTCTTTTCTCGAATAAGAAATTGATTCCAGGTAAATGTGTTAGATAGAGGGGATAAACGAAATAGACGACGTTTAACTAAATAACCTACCCATCGATAAGTCCATCCGAGAATAATAATAGCTGTTAGTAAGTCTTGACTAAAAAAAGTAGTAACTAGAATCAGAAATATTAACCCTAATGTTCGTTTGATCATCATTTTAAATAAATACCTCTTCTAAAATGTTTCCTTCTGCATACTCTGCATTAAAACCCATAATTTTCGCAATGGTTGGTGCAATATCAATTTGTGAAACTTGACGTTCAATAACTTTATTTTTATTAATTCCTTTGCCCCAAAAAAGTGCAAAAATTTCATGAGCAGATTTTGAATTAAAATGATGTTGATAGGGGACTGATAAAAAGGGATTAGAATCTCGTCCACAGTCAGGAACAATACACAAGACTGTATTATCTCTATATTCTTCAGCAAGTTTAATTGTATCAACTAATCTTTTAATCCCTTGATCAATAATAGAAATACCCCTAGTATAATGTGATTTATAACCCCAATGAA
This sequence comes from Crocosphaera watsonii WH 8501, assembly GCF_000167195.1. GTDB lineage: Bacteria > Cyanobacteriota > Cyanobacteriia > Cyanobacteriales > Microcystaceae > Crocosphaera > Crocosphaera watsonii. The sequence continues at coordinate 12,495 of NZ_AADV02000112.1, forward strand.
CATAATCAGGATCGTTATAATTTATCATTAGTAACTTAGGTTTTAATCTATTAATTGCCCACACAGCTAACTCCGTTAACAAACTATCACCTCTAGGATTAACTAAACCGCTTTCTCCATACATTTTTTCCCATTCTTCCCAAAATTGAGTAAGTTTTAATGGTTCAGATAATTCTTGATTAGGTCGATAATTTTTTTCTAGTAATTTTTCTAATTCTTCCTGCTTTTTTTCTAACTCTTTATCAGTAAATTGATTAGTAATAATTTGTTTCTTCAAAAGATGAATTTTGAAGCGATAGAAACTTAAAACTTGAGAACGATAATTAACTCCAAATAAGTGATGATTACTAAAAGAATAAAACTCCTCAGAAGTGCGATCTTCTCCATTAATAAGGTAATTTCCGAGAAAGCTTTTCCCATAGGGGGTAATCGCTTGGACTAAAGGCTTTCAAGAAATAAAAGGAACAGAGAGTTAGCGGATCTTGGTACACAACTTTAAAATTTCATAATTGGCTTGTCTGAAAAAACAGAAGAAATAGATTAAAATGAAGAGGTAAAAAGATTAGAGAGAGTAAATTGAAGCTAAAACAGACAAATCATCCCTTAACCCCGTCGATGGTCGATGATTTACGTTTAGCAGCCTCAAAAATGACGGGAGCAGAGCGTCGTTCATTTCAAGCTGAAATGTGTCTCAAGTATTGTGGAGGAAGTGCCAGACAAACCGAAATCGTGTTTGGTTGGGGGAGAAAAAATGTTCAACTTGGATTACATGAAAAACGAACTGGGATAGTGTGTTTAGGATTACAATCAGTCAATAGTGGATGTAAAAAATGGTGATCCACGTCGAGTAC
>NZ_AADV02000111.1 GCF_000167195.1 Crocosphaera watsonii WH 8501
AACCTGGGGCTTCCCTGGAAAATCTGAGTAAAAGACAGAAAAATTGTCTAGAGACTATCAAAAAAGTTTATGAACAACAACAGTCAATGTGGGAGAATAAGACCCAGAGTGTTCCTCAAAGAATTGTAAGTTTAACTCAACCGCATATTCGTCCAATAGTGAGGGTAAAAGCAGGGAAACCAATAGAGTTTGGAGCTAAACTCTCAGTAAGCTGTGTAGATAACTATGTGTTTCTAGACAAAATAAGTTGGGAAAACTTCAATGAATCTTGTCATTTAAAAGAACAAGTAGAAAAGTATAAAGAAACGTTTGGCTATTATCCCGAATCCGTCCATGTAGATAAAATTTATCGAACTAGGGAAAACAGAAATTGGTGTAAGGAAAGAGGGATAAGAATCAGTGGTCCGAAGTTAGGAAGACCTCCGAAAAATGTCAGTGAAGAAGAAAAGAAACAAGCCCACTCCGATGAATGCTTCCGTAATGCTATTGAGGGAAAGTTTGGACAAGCTAAACGAAGATTTAGCCTAAATCTCGTGATGACAAAACTCCCTGAAACCTCCATTACATCTATTGCTATTACATTTTTAGTTGTCAATCTTTCTAAACTTCTGAGGCAGTTTTTGTCGCTTTTTTTGTCCTTATTTACTAATAATAGAACAGGGGAACTTATTAAACCGCCTTTCATTAATTTTGATTATACTTTAAACAATTTTTATGTACTAAAACTTATTGATTTGTCAGAAAATTCTTGGTCAAAAGTGGCATAAATTTTGGAGAAACTTTTTCAGCAAACCCTACTTAATTTAAAAAGATGTCATTCAATTATGCAAGATAATTAAATGGCGTTAAAGGCCCCATAGAAAACACCAGCATTAGCTGTTAAATCAGATGCTTCGACCAGATCACCATAAACAGTAATAGTTCCTAGTTTATCTTGGTCATGGGCCCCACCATTGCCCCCTTGATCACTAATTAAGTGAATAATAGATTCATCGATTCCATCCGCATTAAGATCAAGATATTCGATATCATCGACTTGTACAGTATGACCAGCAATTCTGATTTGGTCTCCTTCACTTTTATTGAAGTCAAGGATAGTATCATTACCAATACCATTAACCCAATGATCATGGACGTTATCATTTTTGTGGGCGACTTTTCTCCAGTTAACTTTACCAGTGATAGGATCGGCGTGTTTTTCAACAATCTCATCTTTGGCATCAAGTAACAATTCAAAGCGGAAAGTATCGGCACCCAATCCACCAATTAAAGTATCATCAGCGTCTAGAAAAGGTTGATCAGGATAGACTTTAGATTCATCTGTTTCTTGGGCAATATCTGGTTCCCCTGCGTCGCTACGACTGATGAGGATATCATTACCTTCTCCCCCATCTAGGACATCTTCTCCCATTCTGTCCCAGATCATATCATCGCCTTCACCACCAGAAATGCTGTCATTTCCTCCATCTCCCCAAAGTTTATCGTTACCCGCATCTCCTGTGATGGTATCGTCTCCATCTCCACCTGTGATGGTATCATCATTTTCACCACCAGAGATGCTGTCATTTCCTCCATCTCCCGTAATGCGATCGCTACCTTCACCACCAGAAACTAAGTCATTACCATCACCAGCCCAAATTTTATCGTTACCGGCATCACCATTGAGGGTATCATCACCATCTCCTCCACCAAGGGTATCGTTATCATCCCCACAAGATATCTTGTCATTGTCGGCATTTCCCCAGAGTCGATCTTTACCTGCTTCTCCTGTAATAACGTCATCCCCATCACCACCTGTGATGGTATCATCCCCATCACCACCAGAAATACTGTCATTTCCTCCATTTCCCGTGATGCGATCGCTACCTTCACCACCAGAAACTAAGTCATTACCATCACCAGCCCAAATTTTATCGTTACCGGCATCACCATTGAGGGTATCATCACCATCTCCTCCACCAAGGGTATCGTTATCATCCCCACCAGATATCTTGTCATTGTCGGCATTTCCCCAGAGTCGATCTTTACCTGCTTCTCCTGTAATAACGTCATCCCCATCACCACCTGTGATGGTATCATCCCCATCACCACCAGAAATGGTGTCATTTCCTACATTTCCCCAGAGTTTATCTTTGCCATCTCCACCAGATACTAAGTCATCTCCATCACCAGCGAAAATTCTATCATTACCGGCTTCACCATTGAGGGTGTCATCACCATCTCCACCATCAATGGTGTCTTTATTATCGGTACCGGAAATAAGATCATTTTCATCGGTTCCAACAGTCTTATAAATGGAGGTAAAAGCCCCAAAGTAAACACCAGCATTAACTTTTAAGTCCGACTCTTCAACCTTATCGCCATAAACAGTAATTGTTCCAAGTTCATCTTTGTTGTGGGCCCCACCATGATCCCCTTGATCGCTAATTAAGTAAATAATTGATTCGTTGATTCCATCGCCATCGACATCTTTATACTCAATTTGATCAACTTTTACAGTATGACCAACAATCTCAATTTTATCTCCTTCGCTTTTATTAAAGTCGAGAATAGTTTCATTACCAATGCGATCAACCCAATGATCATGGGCGTTACCATTTTCCCCTGCGACGTTTTTCCAGTTAACTTTACCGGTGACGGGATCGGCGTGTTTTTTAATAATTTCTTCTTTGGCATTAAGTAATAGTTCAAAGCGGAAAGTATCAGCCCCCGATCCACCAATTAAAGTATCATCAGCTAAACTATCATCAGCGTCTAGAGAGGGTTGATGGGGATGCATTTGAGAGTGATCGTGGCCCTTATCCGGTACCCCTGCATCGCTGCGACTGATGATGCGATCGTTGCCTTCTCCTCCGTCGAGGATATCTGCTCCCATTCCACCAGAGATGGTGTCGTCTCCATCGTCACCAGAAACTGTGTCATTGCCATTACCTCCCCATAGTCGATCGTTCCCCTCTCCTCCAGAAACTTGATCATCTCCATGACTGGCCATGATTCTATCGTTTCCCCCATTTCCTGAGAGGGAGTCATCTCCATTACCACCACCGATAGTATCATTTCCTTCACCACCAGCAATGGTATCGTTACCATCTGTTCCCCAAAATTTTTCCCCGGTTTCTAAAGCAGCATTAATCATGGATTTTTAACGTCTCAATTTAATAAGAATATAGTTAATTTATAATTCTGATTATTAGAGACAGTCATAGGAAATACTACGGTATTATTATCAGTTAAAATACCTGAATTTCATTATTGATTTTCTGTAAATTTGCACTGAATTAAAATTAAAAATTAAATAAGTGATAACTATTAACTGTTCACTGTTAACTGTTAACTGTTAACTGTTCACTGTTTAGTGATATCCTCTACTTGATTAAGTAATTGTTGTAATTCTTCTCCTTCTATTACTTCAATTGTTAATAATTGTTGAGCAATTGTTTCTAGGAGATCACGGTTATGATTAAGAATAGATAAAGCTTGTTGATAGCCAGAATCAACAATTTGTTTCACCTCTTCATCAATAGCTTTTGCTGTTTCTTCACTCACCAAACGACGGGGGTTAATACCATTATTACCTAAGAAATTACCCTGTTGTCGTTTGTCGTAAGCCAAGGGTCCTAATATTTTACTCATACCATAGGTTGTTACCATCCGTTCAGCGATATCTGTAGCCCTTTCTAAATCATCGGAGGCTCCATTAGTAACGCTACCAAAGACAATTTCTTCTGCGGCCCTTCCCCCCAATAACATAGCAATTTGTTGACGAAATTCGCTGTCACTCATCAAAAAACGGTCTTCCGTGGGCATTTTCAAGGTATAGCCCAAGGCAGATAACCCCCGTGGCACAATAGAAATCTTCGCAACTTTACCACCCCCCGGCATGACTGCCCCTATTAAGGCGTGGCCGACTTCGTGGTAAGCAACAATTTTCTTTTCCTGATCGGCTAAAACACGGCTTTTCTTCTCCAAACCAGCCAAAACCCTTTCTATGGCTTCTTTAAAGTCCGCTTGGGTCACATATTCCCGTTTATTTCTCGCTGCTAATAAGGCGGCTTCATTGACAAGGTTAGCTAAGTCGGCCCCGGCAAACCCTGGGGTATGGGTAGCTATGTCTTTGAGGTTAATATCTGGGTCAATTTCTACCCGTTGGGCGTATATTTCTAAGATAGCTAATCTTCCGGTCAGATCGGGGCGATCAACTAATACTTGACGGTCAAAACGCCCTGGTCTTAACAGGGCTGCATCGAGGCTTTCTGGGCGGTTGGTAGCGGCTAAAACTATGACGGTGGCATCCCCTACGGCAAAGCCATCCATCTCGGTTAACAGTTGATTTAAGGTTTGTTCTCGTTCATCGTTGCTACCACTGATACCGTTCCCTCCACTACGAGATTTCCCGATAGCATCTAATTCATCGATGAAAATGATACAGGGGGCTTGTTTTTTGGCCTGCTCGAATAAATCTCTAACTCTAGCGGCCCCAGTTCCCACGAATAATTCCACAAATTCCGAGGCGGAGATACTAAAAAAGGTAACATCGGCTTCCCCTGCTACTGCTTTAGCTAGGAGGGTTTTACCGGTTCCTGGGGGACCTACTAATAAGACACCTTTGGGTATTCTTGCACCGATGCGACTAAAGCGATCGGGGTTTTTCAGGAATTCGACAATTTCAACTAATTCGGTTTTTGCTTCTTCGGCCCCAGCCACATCTGCAAAGGTGATTCTAGCTGCTTCTCCTTCTACATAGACTTTAGCTTTACTTTTACTAAAAGCTAACGATCCCCGATCTTCGTTACGATAGAGTAAAAATTGCATGGCTAACACCAAGATTACAGGGGGAATAACCCAAGCCAAAAGGGTACTCACCCAACTGTTTTTAGGGGGTGGGGCTGCCTCAAACATGACACCTTTTTCTCGGAGTAACATGGGTAAATTGGGATCATCGATGGGAATAGTGCCTAAAACTTTTCCTCCATTACTCGAAGGTTGTCTTTGAGAGGGGGTTGAAGCGGTTGATCCGTGGAGAGGGTTACTTGAGTTATTGGATTCGTCTAAGGGGCTTTCTGGGAGGGGTAATAAGTCTTGGGAAGGGGAAAGGAGAGATAGAGACTTAAGTTGATAGAGAATCAGACGGTTGCCTATCTTGACTCTGGCTACTTTATCATTTTCAACTTTTTCGAGGAATTCGCTATAGGGTACAATGGGAACTTCGTCATTTGAACGATTGGTGTAGTAATAGATAAGATAAATAAAAAAGATGACCCCAACTCCCATTAGGATTAAACTACCGAGAGGGGGAAGACGTAGAAAGCGAGAGTTATTTTTTAGTCCCATTGTTATTGATGACCAGATCCCAAACACTATAATTATCTTCTAGGGTAGCAGTTTCATTGGGGGTTCGGGTGATACTACTGACCTGAGTTCGGAGTTCGGAGTTCGGAGTTCGGAGTTGGAGATTTTTCCATGAGATAATCAGGGTTTAAGACTCTTGATGAAAGATCGGTTGTCTATAAATTTCCTTATATCTAACTCAGGTTACTGCGATAAGTGTGGGGGGTGTGGGAAGTCAATCAATTTTCAATAAATGTTTTTTTCAATATAAAAATGGATGTTAGTTTTTGGGTTTATTTTCGTTGTCTAAAAGTTCCTGTAATTGTGAGTGCAGGGAAGTTAAATCATTGATGTCTTGAATACGTAGTGACCACTCTCTAGAAGGCATTGATTACATCCTTTAATACAGGTTCCCGTAAGTTTTCTCTTAAAGCGTCTTCTGTTCCCAAATCAACAGAACAGTTAAGTATATCTTCCAAATATAGTCGGATTTTTATAAACTCAAATAATCCCATTTCTCCATTCAATTCTACTAAGAAATCTACATCACTATCGGGGCCAGCTTCATCTCTTGCGACTGAGCCAAATAATAACAGAGATTTTACACCCAATTTTTCTAATTGTTCTCCATGTTCTGAGATTATTTTGAGTACCTCATCCCTCTTCATTTGTATTACCTCTAAGTTTCATCAGCAATCAAGTTACTAGATACCTGCTAGTCAGGTCTTTTTAGATTATTATATCTCCTTTTTTATTGAAAATGTGAACTCTGCAAAATGAATAATTATCATTTAACTTGTAAAAATAAACTTAATTAATATTTTAATTGTTCCCGTGGCTTAATTAAGAGATAAAATAAAGGTTAGATGTCAACTGTAGAACTTATCTATTGCCAATTTATTACATTATGTCTGAATCTAATTCTTTAGCTAACCGTTACCAACAACTTATTGATTCTATTGTGGAGATTACTCTACAGGGAAAAATTAGATCGAAAGAACAAGTCTATCGAATGTTACTCAAAGATATTGAATCAGGTACTGGTGAAATTTTTGAGCGTGTTCTTGATGAAAAGATACAAAAAACAACGGCACAATTGGAAAAAAAATTAAAAGCTACTCGTATTTTAAGGGCGTTGCAAACTATTCAAGGGGAGTGGGAACGTTGGCAAAAAGAAAATCAAAATGAACAAACCCTTACTTTAGCTATAGAACAAATTACCGAGGCTGATGATCAACATTTATTAGCTGCTTTTTTACCTTGTTTGGATCAAAGCAATAATAGTAGTTTAAATCGAGAACAATTACAAAAACTCTCTCAATCTCTGAAAAATTCTAGTGAGGGTTTAGATACTTTAGAATTAGCTAACGGCATTAAAGATGGATTAACAGAATTTTCTCGTTTAGAACCTGAGTTAATTACTTGGATTTATGAACAAAATCAAAGTAGTTTAGGCTTTGGGTCCGAAAAACAAGGGCCTTGGCCTTGGTGGGAGAAAAAAACCAGTTTACCTTTAGCAAAAATCTTGTTTAAAACCTTAGCTAATAACCAATCCATTAGAGAAGTATCGGATAAGAGTTCTCAAGTCGAATTAAGGGCATGGGTTGAACTAATTTTACTGTTACATTTTATAGAAAGGGGTTTAGTAAAATGGTTTGATGAACAACCTTATGATGCTAAATTTGGTCAGCGTTTATCCTACAGTACATTATTAATTTTTTCTGTTATTTTTGCTCAAATTTCTCAGGGCTTTACGGGGAAAAATAGTAACTTAAGGGAAGGCTATTTCCTCATGATGTTACAATCATTAAGACAGTTAACAAAACGGAAAGATTTTCCTTTATATGGTGGTATTTTTGCCTCCTTTTCAGGAGAAAATTTACGGGAGACTTTAACTTATTTTGATGATCCTCTAAAGGAAGTTGAAAGAACCCAAGAAAAAGCTAGAATACTAACTTTACTTGCTTACTCTCAATTAACTATAGGTAACTATGAACAGGCAAAGAAATTTCATTTAGAAGCCTTAGAAATCGCTCAAGAAGCTTCTGACAAACCCTGTGAAATAGCTAATTTTAATCATCTGAGTAGGATTTGTATTGCTGAAAAAGATTATGATCAAGCCATTAATTATAGTCAAAGAGCATTAATGTTTTCCCGTCAAACAGGAGATAAACTAGGAGAAGCTAATGGATTAATTAATGTGGGTTATAGCGAAGTATTTAGGGCAAAACAAGTGGAAAAAATGACCCCTGAAATATACGAGTCAGCTATTAATTATCTAGAACAAGGTGCTACTTTAGCAGAAAGATTAGAGGACTATCAAAGTCAGGCTTTAGCCTATAATAGTTTGGGCATTGCTTATGTCATTTTATCTCAACCTTCTGCTGCTATTACTGCTTTAGAAAAAGGAATTAAAATGGCACTCAATTCTGGTAATACCTATTTACAAGGGGTGAATTTTAGCTACTTAGCAGAAGCTTATTACAGCTTGGAAGACATCTCTAAAACAATCTATTATGGATGTTTAGGAATGTATCTCTTGCATCAAATTGAGTCGTCTGAATATCGACAAGCCGCAGGTTTATTAACGATTATCAAAGGTAAAATAAACGAGCAGCAATTTAAAAAGTTACTCGAAGATAATAGAACCCAAATTATTAAATTAATTGGGGTGGACGGTTATGATGAATTACCAAAATTATTAGAAGAATATCAAGGGTAAATTTAGGGTTTATCATTTAGAAGTTAGAAGTAAACATTTAGTCCAATTCTAACTTCTAATTAATACTATATTTATATCTTGATTAGATTTAGACAGTTGTTGTCTAACTTAATCATAAGCTTAGGTAGTGGTTTATTACCCTTCCAATTTTGAAATATCATAGCATATTCAGGGCATTTTTAAATGCCGCGTCGCGTTTCATCTCATATTTAAAAATATGAGTTTTCACGCTCCCGTGTTGCCTGATAAAATGTAGTATACAATAATTGATTATCCCTATTGTATCTAGGGAATTCACTTGTCCATCGAATCACTCTATATTATGGATATTAAAGAAGGTTTTGTTGGTACTGTCGGGAATACACCTCTCATTCGACTAAAAAGCTTTAGCGAAGAAACAGGCTGTAATATTTTAGGAAAGGCGGAATTTCTTAACCCTGGTGGTTCCGTAAAAGATCGGGCTGCTTTATATATTATCAAGAATGCAGAGGAAAAAGGACTACTTAAACCTGGCGGAACCGTTGTTGAAGGAACCGCAGGTAATACAGGGATCGGATTAGCCCATATTTGCAATGCTAAAGGCTATAAATGCCTGATTATCATCCCAGAAACCCAGTCACAAGAGAAAATTGACCTTTTAAGGACTTTAGGGGCTGAAGTTCGTACTGTTCCGGCGGTTCCTTACAAAGATCCCAATAATTATGTTAAAGTCTCAGGGAGACTGGCCGAAGAGTTGGATAATGCGATTTGGGCTAACCAATTCGATAATTTAGCCAACCGACAGGCACATTATGAAACCACTGGCCCCGAAATTTGGCAGCAAACTAACGGCAAGGTAGACGGTTGGGTATCAGCTACAGGAACCGGTGGAACTTATGCTGGTGGGGCATTATTCTTTAAGGAGAAGAATCCCAATATTAAATGTATTGTCGCCGATCCTATGGGCAGTGGTCTATACAGTTATGTAAAAACTGGAGAAATTAAACCCGAAGGCAGTTCTATCACCGAAGGCATTGGTAACAGTCGCATCACCGCCAATATGCAGGATGTTCCTATTGATGATGCTATTCAAATAGATGACCATGAGGCATTACGCATAGTTTATCAATTGTTGTCCCAAGATGGCTTATTTATGGGGGGATCAGTGGGTATTAATGTGGGGGCGGCCGTCGCCTTAGCTAAAGAAATGGGACCAGGCCATAACATTGTTACTATCTTATGTGATGGTGGGGCGCGCTATCAGTCTCGTCTTTACAACCAAGAATGGTTAGCGTCTAAGGGTTTATCTCTGGGCTAATTGTTTTCGGCCATTACTTTGATCAACATTATGTTGTGGCTGACTCCATTTCTTCTCCAAAGTCAACGTAATGGGAACCTGTGTTTTGATCAGTTAAATAATTCCGATATTTATTGTAAAGATCTATTCCAGGAATTGGTTTGATAAAATCTTTGGGTTGTCTGTAATTTTCTCTGGGGTATTCTTCACGAATGTCTTTAATTTTTTGGTAAATAGGATACCATTGACGCATAACATTAATTAACTGTTCAAATTGTCCATAAGAGTTTTTATGTCTTTCTCCAAGGGCAATATATTGAATAATTTTTGCATAGGTATCCGGATTACTTTTTTTGCCTTTCACATCAATGATATCTCCCAAAGCTTCAAAATCATCATAATTAGCCATCACCAAGCAAGTTAAAGCTTTGAGGCTAACCACGTCAGTTTCTTGCAAATTTGTGATATTTTCGTTAATAGATTTTAAAACCAAAAAATCTTTTAGTTCTTGTTTTTTAAACACACAAAATAGCTGTACACTAAATATATCCTCTGATAAATTTAGTATTTCTGTAGCATAAGTTCTTAGTTTCTCTTTACCTTCTTCTGTCTTTACCTGTGGTAAAATTTCTATTATTTTTTTATTTATCTGTTCTTTGAATGTTTCTGAATCGTCAAAATTTTCTAATGTTCTCTCCGCATAATCATAAAATTCTTTTTGTTTTATGCCTTGACCCGCAGATTCAAGCTCACTAATAATAACATAGCTCTTTTGTGCTTTCATCGCTGACTTAAAAAGGGAAATACTTTCTTTGATTCCCTCATATTCTTCTCGATCATCTTCAAGACAAAATTTAATCTTAGCAAATAGTAAAAATTCATCTTTACTCAATTTAGTGTTGTCCACTGATTTAGCAGATTTTGCAAAAATCTTTGCCGTTTCTAAATTTCGGTTATGAAGGAAAATAGATGTGTCTGAAACTTTGGGTTTAGCTAACCCTAACTTTTCCGTAATTTGTTCTAAAAGTCCATCTTCACCTAATAGATACCAAAAAATGGCATCTTTTTTTTTGATAAAAATAATACCAGAAACTAAGGTTAGTAAAGCAACAGGAATGGGAGAAATAATCAAGGAACTTATGGAAGGAAATTCTCGATTAAGATTGAGTGTATTTGAAGAGAATATCCCTAAAATTTTTTCAAATGGAGAATCAACAACCAGTTGATCAACATCTATTTCTGAAATAGGTTTTCCTGAGTCTAACTCTTTGATGATTTCATTAGATTCTAAAATCTTTAAAGTATCTAGTTCTTCTTCCTCCATTAATCCTTGATAACGATTTTTAAGATCTTTGTTAATAGGATCAGCAATTTTTTCTGGTGATAGATTAACCTCATTAGTTTCTGGATCTGTTCCAAGTGCTTCTTTTAATAGTTTTTCCTTTTGCTTAGATTGCTCAGCCATAATAAAACATCCCAGTACGATTATCCTGACTTGATTAGGACGATATAATAATAGATTATATAACAGATGCGGTCAATAACCATATCTTTTTCTCAGTTAATCAACTGTGACGGAGATCACTCAAAATCGTGTTTATTGTTATCAGCCTTCGGCTGGGAGGCAGAAGGCAGCTATGCTGGAATTTGTTCTCTCCAATGAGGATATTTATTCCCCATCAAATTGCCCCTTATGCCTCCTGCCTCTCTCCGACTGCCTTATTCAATAAATTTTAACTAAGCATGGTTTGAACAAGCTGTACGCCTGGTTTAATTAATTTCATCTCCTCATCGTTAAACTGTTCATTCATTACTTCTCCCATCATTTGATAGGTAAGATTAGATGGGTTTTCGTCTTTAAAAGCCCTCATAATTATACTTTGCCAGAGAAGTTTATGGCGTAACTTATCAGTTTCATTAAATAACATAGCCGTTGCTAGAAAACGCATTGTATGTCTTCGACCTCTTTCAGAAATAGATGATAAATCTTTTCCATATTTATCGAACAAATAGGGGTTTTTAGACTTCGTTTTAACCCCTATTTGTTCGATGAGTTTATCTTCATTATTCCGTATTTTGTCGTATGTTTGGATACGTTTGTCGATTTCTTCTAGGTAATCTTTCAGAAATTCTAGTTCTGCATCACTAGCATAGCGACCGTCAGATTTTTCGGCAAGTGTTGTCAGTTGAGTTAGCATTAGTCTTCCGTTCGTTTAGATCATGGGTTGTGAGAGTCATTTCTATTATTCCCAACTGCTTAACATTTCCTAACATTTTGCAATAACTGTTTTTTTGAGCGCAAGTAAGATAAAAGGAAGTTACTCTAGTTTAGATTCATTAATAGGATGATTCACCGAAGTCCAAGGTTTAGCGATCGCTCGATTTTAGTTTGTCAGGGGATTTGTTGCCAGAAAGATGGCGCGGACAAACTCTTAACAGCGTTTAAGTCTCAAATTGCTTCAGATACGAAGATTATTCCGGCTGGTTGTTTAGGAAAATGCGATAAAAGTCCAGTTGTGTTGACTTTACCGAGAAAAATTATCTATAAACGGGTTTCTTTAGAAGATGTGTCTCGTATCTTTGACACTCTCCCGAATCCGCTACGCTAAATTCGGGAGATTCTTCTCTCACAGGCTCTTATCTAGCCAATCAAAGATTGGCCCCGACAGAACGCCTCCAGAAGCTTCTTGATGCAGCGCGGTCTTGGGGGTTCCCCCCAAGACCGCGCTGCATCGCTATTTAATTCACGGGCTGTCCGACCGCTACTAATCCTCGATTTCTTATTACTTGACTAGCTGCCACATCACGATTTGTTATATACCCACAATTAGGGCAATGATGAATCCTATCTGATAGATTCTTTTTGCCTGTTTGAGTATTACAATTGGGGCAAATTTGGCTGGTATAGTCTTTATCAACCTTGAGAAAATAGACACCTCTTTTCCAGCACACATAAGCTAAGATGTTGAAAAACTGACCAAAACCAGCGTCTAAAGTATGCTTGCCAAATAAGCCTTGAGCAGCGAGCTTTGAAGTTAATATTTTCGACAAATATCATTCCAGCTTGGTCGCATAAATGATGAGCTAATTTGAAATGCCAGTCTTTTCTAGTATCGTGGATTTTTTGATGAATTCTAGCTATTTTAGCTTGGAGTTTTTGCCAATTATTTGACCCTTTTTTCTTGTTCTTTAACCTTCTTTGCAGCGATTTAAGCTGGCATCGTTATCATTCTATTATTATAACACACTTAATAAAAGCAATAACACTTATTAAGAAATATTCACGGGCAATAAATTACCAGTGTTGCGCTACATCTCCCACTTGAAAGATGGACGAGGGACCCCGGCGATTCGTAGTCGCCTAGGGAACGCGCAAGGCGAGCTTTGCGCTGCCCGTGTTAGTTGGTAATTCCTCATCTTGATATCATGTGACGACTCCCGACACTGAACGGAGTACCGTTACAGTGCGGGCTTCTCCAAGCCTCGAAAGACAGAGAGAACTGCCTTAGAGGTAAGATGAGTAGTAGAATCAACTATTACGATTTTACCTTTACGGCGTTTTATAGTAGGGAACTCGTCCAGCCCTACTCGTTTTATATTGATAGCTGCTGATATATCTCTATCAACAGAAACTTGTTCAATTTCATCCCAATATTCTCTGATGCTGCAATCAGTAAAAACAAATTCATCACGATAAGGCAACAGTTGGGATGTATAGGCAGGATTGATTTCAATCACAGCAACTCCAGCTTTTTCAGCTATGTAGTTAAAGATTGAAAAGAACTGTCCAAAAGCAGCATCAGACCAGGATTTATTAAGCCCTGATTTGGCACTTTGCCCGTTTGGAAGATATTTCCCATTGTCATCTTGCACGGGCTTATTTTTGCGACTTAATCCTTTAAGATTAAGCTTTTCATGAAAGAAAACTTTTTTTCCTGTTTTTAGCAGCTTATGTGCTGTAGAGTAAGCATGATCTTTTCTTGCCCTAGCAATTCTCTGATGTTCTCGACTTTCTCTTTTAGCTAGTTTTCTTCTGGACTTACTTCCCTTTTTCTTGTTAGCCTTTCGCTGTGAAATTTGTGCTAAT
>NZ_AADV02000110.1 GCF_000167195.1 Crocosphaera watsonii WH 8501
CATTTGTGCATTTTGGCAAGCTTCCCTTGAGAAATGGGAATGCCAAAGACATACTCTATAAAATGTTCCTGTTTACGCCATGTAAGATTACCCCCATAGCCAAGCCAGCCCACGATGCTACTTAATCGCGCCCCATAACTGAATCCTTCTTTAACTCCCAATGGAACAGGACTGTAATCTGACCATCCACAACTAGGACATTTATAGAATCCGCGACGATATTCCCTGATTTCTATGGGTTGGTCTACTACTTCAGCCACTTGCTGGACTTTTTCGGGAACTACTTCATCTCGTTCCACTGAACCCCCACAAACAGGACAGTTTTCTAGTTCTAAAGGGACTATCTTATCGGGCTGACCAAAACCATTACGGGTCTTCCCTGGGTGGTCATATTTTGGTCCGCGTTTAAATCCTTTTTTGCGTTTCTTTTTGTCAGAAGGCTTTTTTAGTTGGTCTGATGATGGGGGGACTGAACTGTTTTTTGAGTTACGGTTTTTTAGCTTATCTCTCTCTTCTTTCAATTTTTCAATTTCTTGCTGTTGTGTAGAGATTTGTTGTTGTTGCTGGCCAATCAGTCTTTGTTGAAGAGATAACTGTTGTTGTGCCTTGACTAGCCACTCAATCATGAAGACATTGTTCGCCAACTGTTCATCGGCGATAGCTCTAACTAGTGCAGCTTAACAAAAATAATCCACCAGTCACTTATGATCTTTAAAGCCCTTAAATTTCCAAACGAACGGCTTAGCAAAATGTTGATTAAAGTAATCAATAAAATTGAGAATTTTTTGGGATAGTTCTTCAGTTGAACGGACAGTAATTCTTTTGAGTAAACGCCTGACTAAGATCTAAAACCAACACTCAATTTGATTAAGCCACGATGTATATTTGGGAATATAAACAAAGCGAATTCGATGAGATTCATCTGATAAAAAATCTGCTCTGCTGTCCATAGATTGCAAAATCCCCTCCTTTCCTTTTCTCCCCAAATCAATAGTAATTCCACAGCTTTCTGCTACTAATTTGACTAAGCTTTCCGATTTATGAGTGTTGAGTTTATCTACAATAAAAATCCATTCTGCTTTTTCATCAATCTTAATCGTTCTCTGGATATGTTCAGAAAAATCTTGTTCTGTTCTTGTCGGTCCAATAGAGGGACTAACAACTTTTCCTCTTGCCACATCCCAGTTCGCAATCAAGCTTAAAGTTCCGTGTCTTTCATATTCAAATTCGATTTTTTCTACTTGTTTAGGCTTGATTCTTTTGTTCGGAAATAATCTCTCAAGAGCTTGAATCCCTGTCATTTCATCTGTACTAATTAAATGAATTCCTTGTTCTAACAAAGTTTTAGCTTCTTGATGAAGTTCACAGATATATTTGACTTGCTTTTTAAATTTTAAGGGATCATCAATTTTGGCATTTAACCAGTAACGAACGAGATGTGGTTGTAATGTCGCTTCTTTTTAAAAAACGCCCCACACTACGGGGGGAAATCTTTTCGACAATTCCTCTTTTTATGGCTTCATCCGCCAACTCTGAAGGTGTCCAATGGCTCACTGGTCTGTCTGATTTTTCACATTCTTCACAAGCGATCGCTACAATCTGGACTACTTGTTCGACCGTAAAGGATTTTGTTGTTCCAGGTCTTGGGCGATCGCTTAAAATTCCTTTGATCAAGACCATTAATGCTTTCTCCGTTACCTGTTGTTCTTCGGCGGCACTCAGTTTTTCTCTCTCCTCAAACCATCGCGATCGCCACTGACGCACTTGTACTCGGTCTAATTCTAATCTTCGACTAATCGAACTATTGCTCTCTCCTGATGCTGCGGCTAAGATTAGCTTGGCTCGTCTAACAAGGCGATAGGGGTTTGTTGTCCCTCTCACTATTTGTTGGAGTACTGTTTTCTGTAGGTTGGAGAGGTTAATTGGCAATGCTTTTATCATGGACATCAACTTCGAGATTCGTCCGTTAGTTTCATTGAAACACATTGTCGTGGCTAGTCACGAAAGTTTCTGTAAAAATCTGGTGGATTACTTTCGCCAAGCTGCACTAGATTGTTGTTAGGATAGTGAGCAGGATACCCATACTATCCTATCTCAAACTTATTGGAAACAACTAGAACTATAAATTACCAAAACCTTTCTTTTTCTTATTTTTCTTGCCTTTTTTCTTCTTACCTTTACCATGACCCCTAAAACCTGGGGCTGCACCTTGACCAAACATTCCACCCATTCCAGGCATTCCGCCCATTCCAGGCATTCCCCCACCCATTCCGGGCATAGCTGGCATTCCTCCTTGTCCCATTTGCTGCATCATTCCTCGCATACGGGTAAAGTTCTTGATCAGTTTACTGACTTCTGCTTCGGGATGCCCGGAACCTTTGGCAATACGACGGCGACGATTAGGAGATTTTGCCAATAAATCGGGGTTTTTCCTCTCTTCTAGGGTCATAGAACTGATCATAGCTTCTGTACGCTTCAGTTCCCCTTCTCCCTTCTCAATATCTGTACTACTGAGTTTATTCATCCCTGGAATCATCTTCAAAATGCTGCCAAATGACCCCATATTTTTCATCAGGCGCATTTGTTTGAGGAAGTCGTTAAAATCAAACTTAGCCTCTAAAATTTTCGACTGCATCTGCTCCACATCAGACAGATCAATCTCTTCTTGTGCCTTCTCGACTAGGGTTAAAACATCCCCCATACTCAAAATACGGGAAGCCATGCGATCGGGATAAAAGGGTTGCAGAGCCTCGACTTTTTCCCCAACCCCCACAAATTTAATGGGTTGCCCCGATATTTGCCTCACAGAAAGGGCAGCACCACCTCTGGTGTCCCCGTCCATTTTGGTTAAAATAGCCCCTGTAACCCCTATTTGTTCGTGAAAGGTACGGGTGAGGTTAGCTGCTTCTTGCCCGGTCATAGCATCGACCACAAGCAAGGTATCATCAGGGTTAACCGCCTTTTTAACACGGGCTAATTCTAGCATCATCTCTTCGTCTATTTGCAGTCGCCCGGCAGTATCAATGATGACGGTATCTATGCCCATTTCTTTCGCTTTGGCCACCCCTTGTGTAGCGATATCAACGGGGTTGGCCTGGGTTCCCAGTTCAAAAACAGGGACTTCTATTTGTTCTCCGAGGGTTTTTAATTGATCGATCGCAGCGGGACGATAGATGTCTGTCGCTACCATCAAACAAGTTCGTTCTTGTTTACGTAGATATAGGGATAATTTGGCGGTGGCGGTTGTTTTACCTGTCCCTTGCAACCCGGCCATTAAAATAACGGTGGGGGACTTTTCTGCCTGTGCCAAGGGGACGTTACTTTCCCCCATCACCTTAACTAATTCATCATAGACAATTTTGATTAATTGTTGACCGGGGTTAACCCCTGCGATCACTTCTGCACCGATCGCAGCTTTCTCGACTTCTGCAATGAAGGTTTTAACCACTTGCAGGTTAACATCTGCTTCGAGGAGGGCGCGTCGCACCTCTTTCAAAGCATCTTGCATATTGGCTTCGGTGATCTTATCTTGACCCCGTAATTTTTTCCAAGCATCTTCTAGGCGATCGGCGAGAGCATCAAACATAGGGCTTAGTGGTTGTTAAGTTTTGATTATCAATTATTCGTGCAACTTCTTCAATTGTACTAGATCAATGCCTGAACCTTAGCACTGTCAATGATAATACTTGACATTAATGACATTACTCGCTCCCTCCTAATGACATTCCTGGCATAAAAATATAAGTTATCAATTTCTTTATTTTTGATAGTGGAAGCGACAAGAAATAATTGTTAATTCTTCTTCTTATCTTTCGTAAACTAAGCGATGTTCAGAACTAATACGTCTTGACCAATATCCCGATAAATTTGCTTTAAGCGGTTCAGGTTTGCCAATTCCATCAAAGGGATATCTGATGATATCTTTAATCAATAAATTGACCCGTTTTAAGAGCTTTTTATTATTTTCTTGTAGCCAAACATAATCTGACCAAGCAGCTTCCGTGAAGGTAATCTTCATGGTTGGATTAATTTTCTCACAGATTTCTGACCTGATTTAGCTTGCTTAATGGATTCCCTTAAATGTTCTGGATTTGCAGGATTTGATAATAAATATAGGGTTTCTTGCCAAGCGTTAAACTCATCTAAAGACATTAATACTGCTTTTTTTCCCTGGGCATTACAAACAATTGTTGGTTCCACATCCAGAATTACTTGCTCTATTAGTTCGTCTAATTGTTCTTTAGCTTGGCTACTCGTAATAGCTTGCATTTTGATTTGATATACATTCCATATTTTCTCTAGAATAACATAATTTACTTGCCTTTGGTTGACCTCTAGCTGAAGATGATAAATAATTTGTGTAGTTATCCCTGAAAAAGTTCCCCCAGGGATTAACTAAGGGTGATCCAATCTAATTAGAAGTTTAACCTATGGTGAAAAGAACAACAGATCAATTCATTTTTTATCTTTTTTAGGATAAACCCCACTTAATTGCATTACATCTTCGATAGTTGTACAATAATTTTCTAGATTAAAGCTGGCAGGGGTTACGGTGTCCTTATAAGTGAAGTGTCGATAATTAATAGAAAAATAATCCCAGTCTTCCATACGTAAGCGAAAAGCTTTGATAAAAAAGTTAACTAAAATAATATATAAAGTAATTTGAAAATATATTTTTTTATTGAGATAGTTACAAATTTCTTTTATGGCTTCATTAACAGTTACTTTTTTGTTTCCTAATACCAAATCTCTACTATCAGCTTCAGTAGGGTTATTTTCTACCAAATGTCTAATAACCTGAGCGATATCTCTAGCATGAATATAATGAAAACTACCATCAGCTTTAAACCAACGAATTAGATCAACCCATTTAATTACATCTTTAATCCCTCCTGAGAGATGAGAATAGGGTTTATTCGGTTCCCCACCAAAGACTAAGGTAGGGAAAACAGTGGTGACTTTGTTGTAAATAGGGAGTTTATATAACTGAGTATAACACTGGTATTTCGTCCTAATATAGTTAGTTCCTAATCTTCCTGCTTCCGGTAAAGGTTGATTATTTTTATCTAAAATACTGGCAGTGGAAAAATAAATAATCTGTTCACAAATATCAGGATCTAATAACTTCATTAATCCTAAAGTTTTAGTAACATTGATTTCAAAAGATTCGTTAATCCCCCCCCAACTTGTTGCTGCTAAAATTGCTACATTAACCGTCTTCAAAAAATCACTGAACTTTTCAATGTTTTGTAAATCACCGATCATCAGATGAACATTGGGACGACTTTGATAATTAAATTGTAGTTTATGATGATTTCTCACTAAAAAGTAAAGTTCATGATTAGTTTCTTGAATTAAAGCTTCTGCCATATAATGACCAATACAACCGCTAGAGCCTGTGATAAAAATACGTTTCATTAACACTATATTGATTAAATTCCGTCATCTAGCAATACAAAAATTAGTTTATGGATAACGGCTTGACTATACTAATGTAGCAAGTTTTGTCTTCAGACCCTTCGCCATCTTCTAAGCAGACACGCCCTAAATATTGGACACCGAAAACATTTACGGGTAAATACCTAAATATTTCTTGACGTTCTTTAACAAAATAATTGCAATAGTTAGCAGTTTGCCACAAAAATTAGGTAAATGTAACAGTTTTTGATTTTGCTATGAATGCCTTAAACACCCGAAATGTACGGGGAAATGGACTTTTCTCAACTTTGCATACGACAAAGAACTGTTTGATGGGACTCGGAGTGAGCCTAGGCATTGCGATCGCTTTGCCTAATAGTGCTGAGGCGGCAGCTACTGCTTATGGCTACGCTTATCAGGAGATTCGAGGTTTTAGCATAAGCGGATTTGATGTCGATGCTAATAACATCACATTGCAACCAGTGACCACTTCCCGTGGAACTTTAAACTCGGCTATTAACGATGGTTCTGATACCAATACCCTTGATGTAACCCCTGCCATCTCTGCCGTTCCCAGTTTAATGGTGGAGCAGCAGATTTTAGTCGTGCTGATGCCATTATTTGGATTTGATAATGGCACCACCTTAGCTCCTGTAGCTGATGCGTAAACATTGACTAAAACCCTCAGCAGGGCGAACTATTTTAGTTATAGGGATAGTCGCCAGCTTTGGGTCTTTTTGCAAGCATCAATTGAATGAGCGAGAAAACAAATAATTGGACTTGTCCGAAAATTAAATTCCGTCATCTAGCAATACAAAAATTAGTTGATAGATAAGCGCTCGAGTCTCCTAATGTAGCAAGTTTTGTCTTCAGACCCTTCGCCATCTTCTAAGCAGACACGCCCTAAATATTGGACACCGAAAACATTTACGGGTAAATACCTAAATATTTCTTGACCTTCTTTAACACAATCATTACAATGGTTAGCAGTTTGCCACAAAAATTAGGTAAATGTAACAGTTTTTGATTTTCCTATGAATGCCTTAAACGCCCGAAATGTACGGGGAAATGGACTTTTCTCAACTTTGCATACGACAAAGAACTGTTTGATGGGACTCGGAGTGAGCCTCGGCATTGCAATCGCCTTACCGAATAGTGCTGAACCCGGATTTCTCACAAATTAATTTGAAAGCCCAATCCAGAGATGAAAAATGATAATTTTTAGGACTAATAGAAATTTTGAATATAGATGAATAAAAAAATTGACTTTGATTATCCAAAAATTGAGTTTAAGAGGGAATAATTATATTAACTTTTGATTTTCTCCACGATAAATAAGACTAAATGAAAGTATCAGTCAGTCAACAACTTATGATAGATATCTTTTTTTTAAAACAACTTATTCTACTTATCCAGTATTAGGAATAGTTTTAATTCTTTTGTTAGCAATAGACAAAATATCTTGATAAGGACAAGCACTAGCTATAGCGATAATAATTCTTCTACAACTAATCTTTATTCTGGCTCCCAACTTAAGAAGATTTAGACGTATTCTTCCCACAGTTGCTTTAGCCAATGAAGTTTTTTTTAAACAGTGTTGACGAAAAGCATTTATGAGAACATAAGCCCAGGAATGTATCCATAATCTTAGTTGATTACTTTGAAATGTTTGAGTTGAAGTTCTATCAGCTAACAAGTCTAATTGTTGTTCTTTAATCCGATTTTCCATCTCGCCTCTCGGACAGTATTTTTTTGTATAAAGTTTTGAGGGTGGAATTTTTGAAGCGGGCAAAGATGTCACCACATGGCGCATTTTTAAGCCATCACTTCCATAACAAACTTTTGTCACTACTCTCCTTTGACAACTCCATGACTTTTCTGTTTGATAACGAATAGAGCGATACCAAGTAGAAATTGGTACTAATTTTTTAACTTCTTCTAAATCTTCTTTTTTCTGAAATAAACTATCCATTAATTCAGTTATTGGAGCTAGTTTTTTTTCATATTCATGTTTGGCTTTTTCAATTACATCATCCGCTCGTAACTTAAGAACGCCATTTGTTCCCATAGCTATAACATAATCAACTAAAGGCTGATTTTCACAAAAATAGAAGATTTCTTCACGGGCATAGGCACTATCACCCCTAACTAGGATATGAGTCTCTGACCATTTTTCTCTAATTAGTCCGATAATTCTTTGTAATTCGTCTAAGGCTCCATCGGCTGGATCTACATTAGATGAACGAAGTTTAGCAACTAATAAATGATGCCCACAGAAAATATATAAAGGAGCATAACATACTCCGTGATAATAACTATTAAAAAATGCCCCTTCTTGATTACCATGTACTTGGTCATCCGTGACATCCATATCTAATATAATACTTAAGGGAGGTTTTTTATAAGACTCTAAAAAAAATTCGACAAAAGATTTTTCAATGGCTTCAAAGTTGGGTTCTATTTTATGATAACGACTCGTTTTTTTGTCGAGAATAGTCTCAGGACAATATTCCAATCTATTAATTGTACTTTTTCCAGCTAACCATCCCTTTTTATCTTCAAGTTCATTAAGCTTTTCTAAAGCGGTCTGAAGGGCAGGATCGTGACGTAATTTATCATGGTCATTGACATCTTCATAGCCTAAAATAATTCCATAAAGCCTTTGTGCTAATAACTCATGAACGGAATGATCTACATAAGATTGATGACGATGATCTTGAAAACAGTTACCAAACTTCTCGGTAATTCTCAGTTTTTTATCCAACTCAGCTATCCAGACAATCCCCGCATCTGAAGTGATTAGTCCCCCATCAAAATTAGCGATTATTTCTTTTCCTTTCTGTTTACTAAAGTTGATTACTTGACGAGGGGTTCGGGGATGACTGGGACTCATTAAATCAGTTTAAGGTAAATTGCTTTAATAATTAAATTATAGCATATTTTATTCTAACAATCTAGTACTATTAGAGATTTTATTAATAATTTTTTTTGGAAAAATGAGTGATTGATTTATCTTTTCATCTTTGTCTAATTCGGGTTGATTTTAACTTAAAATCTGACAACAGACTGTTGGTTGGGGAAATCTGCGATCGCTCTGTTCAAACCCACTTCCTGTAAGGCTTCTGTGTTTGGCGATCGCAGATTTTGTGAGAAATTCGGGAAAAGAATTACTGTCCGTTCAACTGAAGAACTATCCCAAAAAATTCTCAATTTTATTGATTACTTTAATCAACATTTTGCTAAGCCGTTCGTTTGGAAATTTAAGGGCTTTAAAGATCATAAGTGACTGGTAGATTATTTTTGCTAAGCTGCACTAGCATATTACGTCCCTTTAGGACGGGGTTTTAGACCCTTGATTTTTCGATAAATTAACTAATGTGAACAATAATAATGTTCACATTTTTTCTTTCAAAATAATTAGGGTTTGCTGAATAAAAGCAAAACCCTATTCTTTAAAAGGTTACACCCATATTCGCGATCGCAAAAAAGATCAGCTTTGTCGGCTACAAACCGCTATAATTGGTAGAAACACCTCCCAGTTGTTGGTCAAGAACAAATGTATCGAAAAGAGGAGCAACCTTTACCGCCCCCAGAAAAATTTGAATTACCTTTCGAGGGCAAATTGTCCCCCAATAATCGTTGGGTAATCATGGCAGAGTTGATACCTTGGGATGATTTTGAGGAAGAATATGCTAAACTTTTTTCAGCAGAAAAAGGTGCGCCAGCCAAACTATTTAGAATGGCATTAGGGACATTAATTATTAAGGAAAAATTAGGAACAAGTGATAGAGAAACTATAGAACAGATTAGAGAAAATCCCTATCTACAATACTTTATAGGTTTAAATTGTCATCAACAAGAGCCACCACTGGAATCTTCAATGCTAGTTCATTTTAGGAAAAGAATTGATGGAGAATTGATAAACAAAATCAATAAAAAAATAGTAAAAAGAGAAATAGACAAGAGTGATAAAGAAGTAAAAAAAAAGGATTGTCTCCAAGAAAAAGGAGAAAAAATAAAAAATAAAGGTAAACTAATTTTAGATGCGACTTGTGCGCCAGCAGACATCAAATACCCAACGGATTTAGGCATATTAAATCAAGCCAGAATTGAGACAGAAAGAATAATAGATAATCTTTATAAACCATTAAGAGTGAAATTGAGAAAAAAGCCGAGAACTTCTAGAAAAATTGCTAGAAAGGAATACTTAAAAGTAGCTAAAAAACGAAAAGTATCTTATCAAGAAAGAAGAAAAGCTATCGGGAAACAGTTAAAATACCTTAAGAAAAATTTAGGAAATATAGAAGACTTAATTCAAGCTGGGGCTTCCCTGGAAAATCTGAGTAAAAGACAGAAAAATTGTCTAGAGACTATCAAAAAAGTTTATGAACAACAACAGTCAATGTGGGAGAATAAGACCCAGAGTGTTCCTCAAAGAATTGTAAGTTTAACTCAACCGCATATTCGTCCAATAGTGAGGGGAAAAGCAGGAAAACCAATAGAGTTTGGAGCTAAACTCTCAGTAAGCTGTGTAGATAACTATGTGTTTCTAGACAAAATAAGTTGGGAAAACTTCAATGAATCTTGTCATTTAAAAGAACAAGTAGAAAAGTATAAAGAAACGTTTGGCTATTATCCCGAATCCGTCCATGTAGATAAAATTTATCGAACTAGGGAAAACAGAAATTGGTGTAAGGAAAGAGGGATAAGAATCAGTGGTCCGAAGTTAGGAAGACCTCTGAAAAATGTCAGTGAAGAAGAAAAGAAACAAGCCCACTCCGATGAATGCTTCCGTAATGCTATTGAGGGAAAGTTTGGACAAGCTAAACGAAGATTTAGCCTAAATCTCGTGATGACAAAACTTCCTGAAACCTCCATTACATCTATTGCTATTACATTTTTAGTTGTCAATCTTTCTAAACTTCTGAGGCAGTTTTTGTCGCTTTTTTTGTCCTTATTTACTAATAATAGAACAGGAGAACTCATCAAACCGCCTTTCATTAATTTTGATTATACTTTAAACAATTTTTATGTACTAAAACTTATTGATTTGTCAGAAAATTCTTGGTCAAAAGTGGCATAAATTTTGGAGAAACTTTTTCAGCAAACCCTATTTAGAAGAGATTATAACAGTTTATATAGAGGAATTCAAGAGTTTTTACCCACTCAAACTGACCCTAATTATGAACAGAGAATTGAGACTTTATTTTCAGCGGTATCGAGAACAATTCCTCCCACTTCAAAACATTATAACTTATTTGGTATTGACACAACTCCCTGTCCACGACCGTTTGCCGAAACGTTAGCGGATAAAACCTTTATTCATTACCCCAATCCAATTAAGGGAAATAAACCCATTAATATTGGACATTGTTATTCCGTTGTCTGCGCTTTACCTGACCAAATAGACACAGAAAAAGTCCCTTGGGCTGTCCCCTTATCAGGAGAGCGAGTCCCCTCTAAACATAAAGGAGTAAATCAAGGCAATCAACAACTAAAAAAAATCTGGCAAAGTTCTTTATTTTCTGATAAATTATCTGCCTTAGTGGCTGATAGTGACTACAGCCAAAAGGATTTTATTGGGGAACAAGTTAAGCATGAAGACGTAGTTACTATTACAATAGTTAGAAGTGACCGAGTTTTTTATCGTCAATTTATTCGGGACCCAAATCAAGCCAAAACTTCGGGACATCCCCGTTGGTATGGGGATAAATTTGACCTTAAAGATGACCAAACTTGGACTGAACCTGATGAAGTTCATCATGTTCCCTTTACAACGAAAAAAAGTCGTCAATTAACAGTGACTATTTCGGGATGGAAACAGATGTTAATGAGAGGAACTAAAAACTATAAAATGAACAATCACCCCTTTACTTTACTCCAGATTGTTGTCAGAGATCAAGAAAGAAATAGTATTTGGAAACCTATGTGGCTTATTGTTATTGGTTCTCGGCGCGATGAGTTAAGTTTAGTTGATTGTTATCAGTGTTATCGACAACGTTATGACATGGAACATCTTTTTCGATTTGGTAAACAAAGATTATTGATGACATCTTATTTAACTCCCGATGTACATCATGAAGAAAATTGGTTTAAACTAACACTTCTTTCTTATGTAAATTTGTGGGCTGCCAGAAAATTAGCTGTGGTTTTACCCCGTGATTGGGAACAGTATTTGAAGACTAATAAATCCATCAAAATCACCCCTAGTCTAGTTCAAAGAGACTTTTCAAGAATAATTACGACCTTGGGGACTTTCGCCAAATTTCCCAAACGTCGAGGTTTTTCTTCCGGACGTATTAAAGGTTACAAAAAAGCCCCACGAACTCGTCATGATGTTATCAAGAAAGGGAGCAAAAAATCAACTGAAAACTTAAAAGCTCCTTAGTTTTCCTCAGAATCTATAGATTAGCCCTATTTGTCAGCCAATTTTATTGACTGATACAGAGCCGATATTTTGGGATTTTAGTTTAGCGTAAAATATACGCTAACAAAATTTTTTTGTCCAAAGTCCAATTCAACGGTAATTTGTTGAGTGGTTTGGTTGGGATTGAATACTAAAGGAGTAGGTGAAATAGGCACATAATCATTATCAGCAACGGTGGCTGTCCCATCTGCTGTGGAGTAATCTACAGTGATAGTGTTATTAACAGGTTCCGAAAAAGTAACTGTAAATACGGCATTAGTGGTGCCATTATCTCCTTCTGTAAGGGTTACATCATCAATGGACACAGCACCATCATCATTATTAACATTAATGGTTAAAGTCTGATCAAAACTTAAGTTACCACTGTCAGTTGTACGAACAACTATGTTATGACTAGTATTAGTTTCAAAGTCCAGGAGACTTCCATTGGCCACAACTAACTGATTGTTTTGATCGATGGCAAAACGTCCCCCTGCATCATCAATGAGGGTGTAAGTGTGGGTGTCTCCCTGATCCACGTCTTCCGTCTTTAAGAGGGCGATAAAAGTACCATTAGGACTGTTTTCTGTGACATTAGTAAACTGACTATTGGGGTGGTTCAGTTCAACACTGGCAGCAAAATTACGGCCACCAAACACCACATAGCTCTCTCCTGCTTGCTCATTGCCATTGGGGTCGGCTCCATTTGCCCCAATGATGAGGTCATCAAAACCATCCCCATTCACATCCCCTGCACCACTCACTGATACGCCTGAGAAGTCAACACTATCAATACCATTGAGAACAAAGCCATTGCTCCCATTTAAGGAAGACAGGTCAAAACTAGGAGAAAAAACCCCTGCTTTGCCAAACACCACATAGCTCTCTCCTGCTTGCCCAATGCCATTGGGGTCGGCACTTCTTGCCCCAATAATGAGGTCATCAAAACCATCCCCATTCACATCCCCGGCACCACTCACTGACCAGCCTGATTCGTCACCTATATCAATACCATTAAGAACAAAGCCATTGCTCCCATTTAACCCAGATTCCGCACTTCAAAATGTAGTATAAAAAAATACATAGTTTTAAAAAGTCCGAAAATCATACCTGGGCAAGAATATTTCTCTTTTCATTAAATTTTTAGGAAAAATAATCAAATTAAGAAGATTTATACTCATTGAAAACTTAGCAAGACTCAGCACAAACGAAGGAGAGTTTCCTCTTCTCATTTGATATCATTAGACTCTTATTCTTTTATTATTTTTGCTTTATCCAATTCAATTTATAGATAATATCTTTGACAAGATGCAGGTAATAAACTCAATATAAAACGCCTTTCTTCTGTCAAATTGACAATTTGTTTAACTCCGTTTAAAGTCACATAATGAATACCTTGAAAACATTGAAATATCCACCTCAAAGTCGGACGCAATGTTACTTTCCCTACTTGATTATTTATTCCTTTTTTGACTCTTTTTAAACAATTTCTTAATTCTCTTTGCCCCAAGTTATAAATCAACAAACACAAAGACATTAAAAATAACATTGTTTCTATTCTTTCTGGTTTTTCAACGAAGAAACTATCAGTAAAAAATAAGGGATCTTTCAAAAATCGAAATCCTCTTTCCGTAGATTGCTGGTTTTTA
>NZ_AADV02000109.1 GCF_000167195.1 Crocosphaera watsonii WH 8501
ATTCCCTTTTCCCTTCTTTTTGCTGTGTTCATTGGAGTGATGGAAATATTGCCGTTTATTGGGGCCACTTTGGGGATTGGTACTGTTACCATTATTTTGACTTTTATTAATTGGTGGCTGGCAATACAAGTATTAATCATATCTATTATAATTCAACAAATCAAAGATAATTTAATTGCCCCACGAATTATGGGAAATTTAACGGGACTCCCTCCGGTTATTATTTTTATTGCTTTATTACTCGGAGCAAAAATAGGTGGTTTATTGGGGGTTATTTTAGCCATTCCTTTAACGGGAGTTATTAAAGGAGTAACAGAAATTATCGGTGATCCCACATTACCACCCCAAACCGGGAGTCTTTTTTATAACCCTTTTTCTAAACTTTCATCAACAAAAGAATTGGAGTTATAGCTTTTTATTGTTCTTGTTGGTTATGATTATTTTCTTTCCGGGAGTTTCCTAAAGATTCAACCCGAAATCCTGGAGCCTGATAGTCTGAGGGAAGATAATTCTCTGGAATAGTAATTTGATGTCCATCCCTGATAGCTGCATAATGGGGTGAGAGAATTTCAATATCTGCTTCGTTACATTTATCTTGAATACTTTGATGAAGTTTTGAATAGGTTAATGCCATTTTTTCAGGGGTATTGGTAAAGGCTTTGATTGTATAGGCAACATAAAAGTCATCTAAACTGGTTTGTAAGACAAAAGGTTCTGGATTTTCGATAATTCCTTCGCTATCTTTAGCGGCGTTGATAAGAACTTCATGTACTTTTCGCCAAGGAACATCATAACCTAATGTAACCGTTGTTTTTAATACCAATGGTCTTTGTTGATCTCGAATCGAAGCGGTATAATTAGTAATATCACTTGCAAGGAGCGTTGCATTAGGAATAGTAATTACCTCATTATCTGGTGTCATAATTCGTGTCGTCAACATATTTTTCTCAAGGACACGCCCCGCCTTGTCATTAGCTGTAATCACATCTCCTACTTGGAATGAGCGTGTATAAATCAGAACAATTCCACTAACAATGTTCCCAACAATAGCAGTTGAACCTAGAGTAAATAAAGCACCAGCAAAAATAGAAATTCCTTGAAATCCAGCCGAATTAGATGCGGGTAAATAAGGAAAAATCAGAATACCTGACAATCCGATAATAAAGAACATTATCAGGTTATAAGTGGGTTCTGACCACTCTGGATAAAAACCATTAATGCGTATTCTCTCTTCTCCAATGGCATTAAAAAAAATACGTGCAAAGCGAATAGAATAATAAGCAATTAGTCCAATAACAGCAATGATAAATAGGTTAGGTATATACGAAAGTATCCCACTAATAACTAAATTAATTGAATCCCAAAAATTACTTAATAACTTAATTCCAATGGGTTGAGTCCAAGGAAAATAACTTAATACTAGGGGAAGATAGATATAAAAAACGAGAAAAACTAAAAAGATTCGGGTAACTGTAAACAGGAAAGAAATAAATTGGGCAACTTGGCGACCAGATATAAATTGTAGTCCTTGAAATTCCACTGAATCCAGTCTTTCTCTTTGCCAAGCTCGCAGACGATCAAAAATAGAAGGGAGAACTTTCTTTAATAAATACAAACTTAAAATTGCGATAATTGTAGCAATTATCGCTTTACCTATTCCCTGAGAAATTGATGTTTTAGTTCGGGCTTTTCGATAATCAATGATAGCATTTTCTATTTCTTCACGACGCTTATTGAGAAATTCCGAAAAAGTCAAACTTTCCGCCTCTGCATCTTCTTCTGCAAAGGTTATTATAATAGTATCATCGGCTTGAACCAGTCCCAATTCTTTAAGATTGACGATCCTAATCTGTTCAGGAGTAATAGCATTATTTTGGGCTACATCTTCCAGATTACTCATTGCTGTTTTAGCTCTACTTTCTGGAGAAAGTTCACCTAAAGAAGTTTTAATTGTAAAAATAGCCTTTCCATCCACTAAAACATCAGCTTCTTGAACTTCTACGGAATCTTTTTCTGCTTCTTCTGTTGTTTTTTCTCCGTCTTCTTCTGTTAGAGACTCTTCTGATTTTTTTGAAGACTGAGCAAGAATGATGGATGAAGATGGCGTTATGGAATGACTTAAATAGTTAAACTCAAGGGAGTATGAATCAAAACTAGGGGCAATGATAACCGTTAAACAAGAGACTATCAAACCAACAATGGTTATCCTAAAATACTTCCAGTATAATTTAAGCATAGGTAATCTCAAAATTAAGAATTTCTTTCTTTAATTGTTTAATTGAGAAGGCAAAGATAAGGGCGCATTTAAACCCCTATCATAGATAATGATATCCCATTGTCCCGAACGGTTGGACTCAAAAGCAACAAAGCGTCCATTACCGCTAATGCTGGGATGACGCACTTCTCCTAGTATATTTTTTGTAATGTTATCAGCCCGTGACGTTTGGCGATCGTAAACAAAAATATCTTGTTTTCCCTCTTGTTCGGAAACATAAACAATATAACGTCCGTCTGCACTAATATCGGGTTGATCCTGTACGCTGCCAAGTTGATTTAACCCGGGTAAGGGTAACAAACCACCGTTAATTTGGTCGTACAGCCAAACGCTGCGCTTTCCTTGGCGATCGGATGCAAACACCAAATATCTACCCTCGTAGGAAAAACGCGGATGCTGTTCAGAAGAACGAGTATTTAAGACATTTCCCAATGGTTGAGTTGGAGGGGTAATAAACCCAGAATCACTACAACTCACTAAAGTAATCAGAATACTAAGGCCGAAAAGCTTGAGGGAACTTTTTAAGCATTTAGGATGCAACTTCGCTATCAGAAGGAAGAACGCAGCAATTGACATCATCAAGGCACACTTTACCCCATTGCAATCCCCAACGAACTAATTCTACACGATTGTCTGTTTTTGTTTTGGTCAAAATGTTGCTGATATGATTATCAACGGTACGCTTACTAATCTCCAATTTCTGGGCAATTTCCAGATTAGTCAAACCAGTTGAAACGAGATCCAGAATTTGCATTTCTCGGCCAGACAGAGACACAGGGTTTTGAAACTTGGCACTGGTCATAGGTATTTATTGCGCTAGTACATTTACTTATCTGTTGTCTCTATTGTAGTGGATATTTGACCGTTAGGGGAGATAAATTTGCAAAACGCAAATAATTCTGAGTGAAGTGGACATTGCCCACCCCACTCAGAATTATTGTTCATCAATTATTTGTCGGTTCTGAAAAGGTTAATCGATTTCGGGGGCAACTAACACCGTTGAAGCTAACTCTTCGTCAATGTTATTGTGACGAGACATTTCCTGTTGCTGGGCAATGGTTGGTAAAGCGGAACGAGCTTTAGAAGCTACTTCTACGGTTTTGACATCATAGGTGGTTGTGGCCAACTTGGGATATAAACCGATACCAATGATGGGCAGTAACAAGCAAGCTGTGATGAATACTTCACGGGGTTTAGCATCCAAGTTAAATTTTGGTAACATTAACCCTTCATTTTTCTGTCCATAGAAGACAACTCGTAACATGGATAAGAGGTAAATGGGGGTTAAAATTAAACCAACTGCGGTCAAAAATATCACCACTGTCTTAAAGGTGGAACTGTAAACATCGCTATTAGCTACACCTAAGAACACGGTTAATTCTGCCACAAAGCCACTCATTCCAGGTAAAGCCAAGGAAGCCATGGATGCTGCCGTGAATAAAGCGAAGGTTTTCGGCATTTTCTCGGCTAAACCACCCATTTCGTCCATCATCAGGGTATGAGTGCGTTCGTAAGCGCTACCACAAAGGAAGAATAATGCTGCAGCGATTAAACCATGAGATATCATCTGTAAAACAGCGCCATTCATTCCTAACTCGGTAAAGGAAGCAATACCAATGAGAACAAAGCCCATGTGAGAAATTGATGAAGACGCTAGACGACGTTTGAGGTTGGTTTGGCCAAAGGCTGTAAACGCTCCGTAAACCACGTTAACTACCCCTAAAATTAGTAGTAAGGGAGCAAACTGAATGTGGGCATCAGGCAACATTTCAATGTTAAAGCGAATTAAGCCGTAACCCCCCATTTTTAACAAAACACCGGCTAAAATCATGGAGACAGGTGCTGAAGCTTGGCTATGGGCATCCGGTAACCAAGTATGTAGGGGAAAGATTGGCAGTTTGACACCAAATGCAATTAAGAAACCAGCATAGGCCAACACTTGTAACCCCATAGGAAATTCTTTCATTCCTAACTGGGCTATGTCAAAGGTAACTGTGTCACCGTAGAAAGCCATACCCAGGGCTGCTACTAATATAAAGATAGAGGCGAGGGCTGTATATAATATAAATTTTGTGGCTGCATATAGACGCTTTGGGCCACCCCAGATAGAAATTAATATATAGACGGGGACTAACTCGAGTTCCCACATAAAGAAGAACAATAGTAAGTCTTGTGCTGCAAATACGCCCATTTGTGCGCTATAAAGCACCAGCATTAGGAAATAGAATAAACGAGGCTTTTTATCTACCTTCCAGGATGCTAATAGGGCTAAGGTTGTGATTAAGCCTGATAAAACAATTAGAGGCATGGATAAACCATCCATGCCTACTGACCAGTTTAAGCCCAGTTGGGGAACCCAAGGATATGTTTCCTCCAGTTGAAACCCACTGTTATCAAAGCTGTATTGGTTGGAAACGGCGTATATTGTCAAGGCAAAGTTAAGTAAACCAACCCCTAACGCATACCAACGGACTGTCTTTCCTTCTTTGTCGGGAATTAAAGGAATGGCAAAAGCCGCTATTAAAGGGAGGAGGATGATTGCTGTGAGCCACGGAATTTCGTTGATAGCCATAGACTAAGAATAAATACTCAGGTTTGCTTGTTGCTATTATATAAAGTTTTGTAACAATTTGGAAAGAGGTATAGCAGAAAAATTTTCTAGCCCTATCATTGAGTTTTTTGAATTATAACATAATTTTTCATTTGTAAAAGGCAATGTATAGTTAAACACCTCCTTGATTCCGTCGGGGCGAACGGCCGTTCTCTCCGACAGGTAATATGGTCAAACGTGGTAATTTGTTCTAGGGGAACTAATTCCTTGTTTAAGCATGGGAGAGTGATATCTTGGGCGTTGAATTAAGAAGTTACGTTTATTTGGATCGTTTACAATCTCAACACGCGGCCTACATTGGAACTGTTGCGTTAGGGTTTTTACCTTTGCCTGGGGATGCTTCCTTGTGGATTGAAATTTCTCCAGGGATTGAAATTAACCGTATTACCGATGTGGCTTTGAAATCTGCGGTGGTTCGTCCTGGGGTGCAATTTGTAGAACGACTGTACGGACTGCTAGAAATTCATTCCACTAACCAAGGGGAAACCAAGGCAGCAGGACAAGCTATTTTGGCTGCTTTGGGTGTTAACCGAAGGGACTGTCTGAAACCAAGGGTGGTTTCTAGTCAAATTATTCGTAATATCGACGCTTATCAAGCACAACTGGTTAATCGTAACCGACGGGGACAAATGTTACTGGCAGGACAAACTTTATATGTACTTGAGGTACAACCTGCTGCTTATGCAGCTTTAGCAGCTAATGAAGCAGAAAAGGCTGCTTTGATTAATATTTTGCAAGTTTCGGCCATCGGGAGTTTTGGACGTTTATATTTGGGTGGGGAAGAAAGAGATATTATTGCTGCTTCTCAAGCTATTTTAGCCTCCTTAGAAAGTGTTCCAGGACGAGAACATGGTCAAGGGGTCAATGAGTAGTAAAAATAGGGGTTGATGCTGCTCCCAAAAACCTACCTAATATTGCCTAAAACTACTCATATTAGTAGAAAAAGTTCATAAATAGGTAGTTTTTTGTGTTTAAAACCCTAATATGATACAATTAAACTCAACAGTTTTGGTCATTATCTCAAAAATGCCATGTTGTTAGGCTTTAAAACCCAACTTAAATTAAATCAAACCCAACGTCAACAACTGGCTCGTCATGCAGGTGTCGCTCGTCATGCTTATAATTGGGGAAATGATTTGTGTCTGGCTATTTTAGACAATAATAAAAGTTGTTCAGACTCTGAAAAAATCAAATTTCCTACAGCGATTGATTTACACAAATGGTTAAACAAATTAGTTAAGCCCGATAATCAATGGTATTATGAGGTCTCTAAGTGCGCTCCACAATTTGCACTGAGACATTTAGCTTCTGCTTGGCTTGATTGCTTCAGGAAAAAGAAAAAAAGACCAAAATTTAAAAAGAAAGGACGACATGATAGCTTTACTTTAGATGGAACTATTCGCATTCTATCTTCTCATTTAATCCAAGTTCCCGTCATAGGAAAAGTGAAAACTTATGAGAGATTACCTACTATCTATCAACCGAAAAATATTACTATCAGCAGAGAAGCTGACCGTTGGTTTATTTCCTTTAGAATAGAAGTAGGGTCCATAGCTACCGACAAAGAAATAGATGTAGTAGGGATAGATTTGGGAGTAAAAACCTTAGCTACCTTATCTACAGGAGAAGTTTTTGAAGTAGCGTACTCTTATAAAAAACTATCAGCTAAATTAGCTAAACTTCAAAGAGAATTAAACAGAAAAAGCTTCTGTTCTTCTAACTCCAAAAAAGCTAAATTAAAAGTTCAGAAACTGCATAGAATAATTGCCAATCTTAGAAAAGATACATTACATAAATTGACATCACACTTAAGCAAAAACCACGCAGTCAATGTAATAGAAGATTTGAATGTATCAGGAATGATGGCTAATCATAAATTGGCGAAAGCCATAGCAGATATGGGGTTTTATGAGTTCAGAAGACAGTTAGAATACAAAAGTAAATTATATGGGTCAAAACTGGTTATAGTAGATAGGTTTTATCCTTCTTCTAAAACTTGTTCTAACTGTGGGGAGAAAAAAGACTCGTTACTATTATCTGAAAGAGTATTTTGTTGTGAAAAATGCCATTATCAAGCTCGTTAGGGATTTAAACGCAGCAAAAAACTTAGAAAAACTAGGTCAAGCTATGGCCGAAGTTACGCCTGTGGACAAGTCAGAGCCGACTCCCTTGGATGAAGCAGGAAGTAAAATAGACTCAAGCCGAGTTATCATCAGCCTAAAAACCTGATGGGTAAGTTTGAGTAAGTTTTATATAGCGGATAGGTTCTTGACAACAAATCACAACATTCCAATGCCACGACCAACACAATTTTTATTACAATTATCTGATGTGGGATTGAGTGATCCTTTAGGGAGACATAGCTTACTAGAAAATATTTCTTTTACCGTTCATGAGGGCGATCGCTTAGCCATTATTGGCCCTTCTGGCTCTGGGAAAACTACCCTATTACGTCTGATTAATCGTCTTCAAGATCCCAGTACAGGCTCAATTTTATTTCAATCTCAACCCTTAACACAATTTACAGTGATTCATCTGCGTCAACAAATAGTTTTAGTTCCCCAGGAACCCAAACTATTAGGTATGACCGTTGAAGATACCTTAACATATCCCTTAAAATTACAAAAATTATCCTCAACGGAAATTAAACAAAGATTAGAATACTGGCGATCGCAGTTACCCATTCCCGATGATTGGTTAGAACGTAATGAGTTACAACTATCTTTAGGACAACGACAACTGATCAGCATTGTCAGAGGTTTAATGATGCAGCCCAAACTCTTATTATTTGATGAACCCACCTCTGCTTTAGATCATGACAAAGCCTTGCAACTGCTCGAAGTGTTAAAGACTATAACAATAGAGTCCAAAACCGCCGTTATTATGGTAAACCATCAATTAGAACTTGTAGAACAATTTACACAACAAGTTTTCAAATTAAACCAAGGCAAACTGCAACAGTGAACAGTGAACAGTGAACCATAACTGATAACTGCTAACTGATAACTGATAACTGATAACTGATAACTGATAACTGATAATGGACTCTTCTAACCATCAACCGTACAAAAGTAAACTATTTAACTTTGTCAACCGTCAATCTTGGCAATGGCGCGATCGCTTGATTCGCAGCGCACAATATCTTAGGGTAGGGGTAGAATGGAGCTTACAAATCCTCATTTACCCTATATATTTAATGGTACAAGCAGGACGAGTAATCCCTAAACAGTTAAGACAGGGTTTTACTCAAAAAGCACTACCCACTAATAAAAATAATACTGTCACTTCTCCTGCTAAAGTTGATCAACCTTTAAGAAGAGTTTTGCAAGAAACAGAACGCTGTCTAACTCAAAGCAAAAGTCAACAGAAAAAACGAAATAATAATAATAATAAAATGCCTATCATGGTTCAAGGCATGGCTAATGAGATAAAGAATCATAACCTAGTTTTAGTAGCTGAAGATAACACAATTATTGATATTCTTTCCGAGGCACAACAAAAGCATTTAAAAAAATATATTAGTTTAGAAACAGCTAATTATTTATATAATCTTAAACAAGATAACAAGGTAAACCTGGGCTTAACAAATAACTTTTCTACAAAAGGTAATCATGTTTTACCTCCCATTCGTTGGTTTTGGAAAGTCATGGTTTGGATGCAAACAGGGACTTTAGCGATGAACATAGACTTGTTTGGAGAATCTTCTTTAGTTCCTATAGTACCTCAAAACACGATTACCTCTTTATCAACTAATTCTCAGTTTTCTCAGCAAGAAAATAACATAAAATCCTTACAATTATCTTCTTATTTTAGCGAGAAAATACAACTATTAAGAGAATATATTAAACACAAAAGTAATGAGTCGTTAAATATTGAAAATGAAGATCCCTTTCGGATAGAATTTCTTATTTATGCTGCTGTTGATTACTTTTTTAATCAAGTTATACCTCATAAGCAATTGGCATCTGATTTACCCCGAAAACAGTTAAAATCATCAATTGTGTCTGCTGATAATTTTATTGGTGAAACAATGGATGATCCCTGGTTATCTGGAGATGTTTTAGAGCAACAACTTTCCGTTGTCAATATTCCTTCTTCTTTTCAATCTTCCCCTGCCTTATTATCTCAGTCTGAACTATCTTCCCATCAAGCTAAAAAAGATTTCAAAAGAAAGAAAAGAAAAAAAGTAAGTGCTGCAAAAAAGAAAAAATATTTGGGTAAATCTCTCGTAAATTCACCAAAAACAAATAACTCTCAAAAGTCTATTACTTCTAAGTCTAAGCATAAAATAGAAAAAATATCCTCCCATTATATTGAAACTGAAGCCAAAACTACTGGTTATGTTAAGCATCCTTTAGTTAGAATTTTAGAATGGTTAGACTCAGCTATTCATTGGTTAGAAAAGTTAATCAATAGGTTAAGTAAGCTATTGCGAAAAAAACGTTAGCTACTCCCAAGTAACACCAGCACAATGATCGTTAAGAGTTTATTGCTCATCGGTAAAGACTATAGTATAGCTTGTAATTATCCTTAATATTGTGTAGAGTATTAGGGAAATATTAAACTTTTACTTTGTTAATTTACACTTAACTCTCACTTACATTTTAAACTTTTGTATCAACTTTTAGGAAGTGTTTCTCAGAAATAGTCAGAATTTTCTGAGATTTCTGTAAGGAAAGAAAAAGTTTTTTATAGATATAATAAAATTCCAACATGGGGGATGGCAAATAGTATATAAATTGCTTAGGATTTTGAAGAAGTCCAACAGGAACAAGGATATATATTCTTGTGTTAAACGAACGCCATAGATGAGATGAGGAAAAAAGTAGTGAATACAACAATCATGAGACAACTTTGGTCAATCATTGGAGAAAATTCTGGGAAAACCTTAGTAGGGTTAAATGACTCAGATTTAATCAATCATATAATTAGCAAGCTAAGTAGCCAACAAAACCTATCTTCTGAAGACTGTGGACTGATCAGCACCTATCTCAGTTCCAGAATTTTGCTGATTCGGGAAATGGCGGAATATAGTTTGAGTCATTAACTATATGTTAAGTTAAGTATATAAGAAAAACTTTTTTAACATAAAATCTGAGATGGTGCAGTCTTCTATCACAAACCCCACTACTCCGAACAATGAGAAAACCTGGTATTGGCGAGGTTATCCCATTACCTATAATCATTGTGGAGACACAGGTCCTGCTGTTTTATTGGTGCATGGTTTTGGCGCATCTTGGAGGCATTGGCGGAAAAATCTCCCCGTTTTAGGCAACTCCTGTCAATGTTATGCCCTGGACTTAATCGGGTTTGGTGGTTCGGCTAAACCTACCCCAAAACAGGAAATTGACTATACATTTGAGACATGGGGACAGCAAGTGGTTGATTTTTGCCGAGAGGTGATCGGTAGTCCTGCTATCTTAGTGGGTAATTCTATAGGTTGTGTGGTGGTAATGCAAACCGCTGTAGATCATCCCGAATGGGTTTTAGGAGTAGCTGCCCTTAATTGTTCTTTAAGATTACTGCACGAACGTAAACAGGCAAGTTTACCCTGGTATCGTCGGGTTGGTGCCAATGCTATGCAGCGTGTTTTAACCAATAAGGCTATCGGTTCTTTCTTTTTTCAACAAGTTGCTAAACCAAATACTGTCAAAAACATTCTTTTACAGGCTTATCATCGTTCTGAGGCGGTTACAGATGAATTAGTTGAACTGTTACTCAAACCGGCCCAAGATCAGGGGGCAGCAGAGGTATTTTTAGCGTTTACGGGTTATTCTCAAGGGCCTTTACCAGAAGACTTATTACCCCGTTTAACCTGTCCAACCATTCTTTTATGGGGAGATAAAGACCCTTGGGAAAAGATTGAAATAGGTCAAGAATGGGCAAACTATCCTACAGTGGACCAGTTTATTCCCTTAGAAGGTGTCGGCCATTGCCCTCAAGATGAAGCCCCAGAATTAGTTAATCCTATTTTAGAAGAGTTTATTGTTAAGTTGAAAGATTAATGATTATTACTTCTGAGATTAAGAGACTGTGAGAATGGTAGGGTGTATTAGCGTAGCGTAATACACCAAATAAGAGGATTGTGGTGCATTACGGCAGAAAAAAAGTAGGTAAATCACCCCAAAAATTATAGCGTGCCTAACGCACCCTACTTAATATATTTTTATTGTTTTGAGAGAAAAAAATAGAGGTCAACAACCGTCGACCTCTACCTCAAAAAATGTTAACTTTCTTAAACCGTAGTATTAATTTTGTAACCCACATTCCGCACATCTTTTGTCCCATAAAAGATTATGGCTTGGAAACCTGCTAAAACTCAGTGGGCAAACAAATGAACTCATAACGGGGTTGCAAGACATAATCTCAACCTGACAAGATTAAAGTGTGAGGGTCAAGTTGTTTTCAATTATTTTTAAACGGCTACTCAACATATTTATCCTTGTCAGTGGAACATCCTACCTTTTGATTTGAAGTGATTAGAATATCATTTTCCCAGTACCAAACAAGTTTGTTTAATTCTTGGTTGATGAGTTTCAATCTTTTTGTAGGTTGATAAAGATATAAAGATTAATCATTAAAATTCGCTAAAAAAATGAAATTATAATCAATATTCAGCAGATATATCGTTATATATATTCAAAAAAATACAAATATGCTTATTTTCTCTGTACTAACTGTTCTCATGCTTAACAAAAATTAATAAATCAATCGAGTTGTTAATTGGGTCTTCTTTTGGAAGAACGATAAAATCAATACTTAAGTAACTACAACCAAGAAAAGACAATTTTAGGGAGTTCTACGGAGGAAGCTTACGGGGAAAAAGGTAACAATGGAACTATAAAGACACCCCCTCATTAATTTCTATCATAAAACAATGTTTAGCACCACTGGCAAAAAGGTATTAACAAGACTGTTTCTCTGGTTATTATTTGAGATATCTTTAACTTGTTTAGGTTTAGATGCTCACGGGGTGACAAGCCCGTTAAAACCCTGATTGAAAGAGGGTTTCAGCCGTGGCGATCGCTCTATAAATTGTCAAAAACTAGAGGGCTTATTGAGAATAAACAATAATGATAATCATTCTTGCCGTGTGTGTGGGGGGGAGGAGGGTTACACCGTCCTCCCCCCCACAGGGTTGATGCTCAAAATCAACCCCTTGGGCAATATTAGTTTTTATTAAATAATAAAAATTGGTTTATTTTGGATAGTTACATCTAAAATAAATCATCTCCCACTGGTTATTTTATGTTAAGATAAAATAGGGGAATTAAGCCGTCTTATCTATTATGGACATGGCTTGTAACCCTTTTTTATAATTGTTGAGTTTCTGGGGATTATTGCTCATCATAATTGAAATAAAATCAGAGCAAAATTCCCAAGCGTGAATCCAAAGAGAGCCATAAAGTCCTATCCAAAAATTACTATGTCTTCGGTCACGTCTTGATTTTTCAGTTAGACGAGCAATATATTTTCCTTGATTGGTTTGTCGAAATGTTTTGCCTTTTAAAGAAGTAGCAGTGTAAGCGATCGCTATTAATAAAATCAAGGAATTTAGTCGTTTATTATTGGCTTTACTTCCCTCCAAATTATAACCCCCTGTCTTACAATCCTTGAACATAGCTTCAATACCTGCCCTGGCTCGATAGACTTTCAAGACCTCTGATAAACTGTCTAAGTTGGTAAGAATAAACCAAGGCTCTTTTTCCTGTTTGCCCTTGTATTTTCTTTTCCAATATGCTCCCACATTAAAGTTTCCAAACCCTTTATTTTTAGTGACTGAAACCCCAGTTAAAAACATCTTCATCCCAGGTTTCATTCCTAACTGCGAAAAAGTTTGATAATCTTCATCATCTTTTTTCTGGTTTGTACCTTGTTTCTGACGAAAAGCGAAGAATAACTTTTGTTTTTTACTTTTTTGTTTCAACCAATAAGCTAATTTAACACTGTGGAATTCTCGGTCTCCAAGAATGACTAACTCATAGTTTTTTAGAAGACAAAGAACAGGTTGAATTAATGCCTGTTGTTCAGATAATCTGCTGGCTCCTCTTTTCCCTAAAAGTGTCTAATAGATGGGTAAAGCCCGCTTTTTCCAGATAACAGCAACCATGAAAACATTTTTATCTTTCCATTGGGTTCGGTCAATTGTTATAATCAGACGAGAGCCAGTCTTAAATTCTTTACAAATAATAGCTTTAATCACAGGAAACCAGAATCTGGGAATGGCTAAAGCTGACAAAACTAGGAATCTCTGGATATGTTTACGACGACTTTGATAAAGGATTGGTAAAGGAAAACAAGCTGCTAACCTTTCTATTCTAACCTGTTTATGTACTGTCAGCAACCACAGTAAAATTCTAAAAGCCTCGAACTGTGTTTGTGTTAAATGTTTGGTAAAATGAGATTCATAAACTGCTAAAAAGCTCATGATTTAAGTTATAAAACGATTAAGGACAATCTGATTATTATTAGCATAAAATCGGATTGTTTTCTCTCTTTTAGGAGTTGACGCTCGCGCATCAAAACAGTTTGGGGGGGCAGGGCAATCGCATTTAATTTTTGAAAAGCTGACTGCATAAGAGGTTTCGCGATCGCCGTTCAT
>NZ_AADV02000108.1 GCF_000167195.1 Crocosphaera watsonii WH 8501
TGTAATTGTCCTCTGATGGGACGCATCTGAACTTTCCGTTGGTTTGCACTTTGAAGTGCCAGCCTAGAAAATCAAATCCTTCTGTCGCTCTGACGAGTTTGGTTTTCTTTTCACTTACCTTTAGTCCTCTGGCTGCTAGGAACTCTTGTATGTCTTTGAGTATCTTGTCGGCATCGTCTTTAGGCTTTAGAATGACAACCATATCGTCCGCATAGCGGATACTGTAATGGATGTCTTCTATACCGTCCAATGCGACGTTAGCTAATAGTGGACTTACCACCCCCCCTTGGGGGGTTCCTTGTTCTGGAAATTCTGGATTGACACCTGCTTTCAAGCATCTCCATATCCCAGTCTTGATTGTCTGGAGGGCTATCACCCTTTCCATGATTGAGGTGTGGTTAATCCTGTCGAAGCATTTTTCTATGTCTAGCTCTAAGATTCTTTTATTTAATCCGTTTGAGTCGGATTTTAAATCCCAGATTCCGCACTTCAAAAAGTAGCATTAAATACTACAAGCCTGGGGTTAATAATTAAGTATAATTGCTTAAGCTCTTGAAGACAAAAAAGTGGGATAATTGCTTAAGTTGTTTCCTCTGTAAAAAAAGAGCGAAAAATGTCTTATTTAGAAGAAATACAAGTTAAAAATTTAGACCATTTAGGGATAGTAGCTGGTTTAATTGATGAAATAGGAATAGTCAAAATAATTAATAATAAATTAGGAATAGATGTTAGAGAAAAAATCTCAGCAGGTACAGTAGTTAAGTCTATTTTAATCAATGGACTAGGATTTGTTTCAAGACCTCTATATTTATTCAGTCAGTTTTTTCAAGATAAAGCCATTGAGAAATTGTTAGGAGAAAGAATTAAACCTGATTACCTTAATGATGATAAAATTGGGAGAGTAATGGATGAATTATATAAATATGGACTAAATGATATTTTTATTGAAGTAGTTTTAGAAGTAATTAAAAAATTTAAAATAGACCTTAAATACTCCCATTTAGATTCCACATCATTTCATTTAGATGGAGAATATAAAAGGGAAGAAGATAAAGAGAAACAGGAAGAAGAAAAAATTATTAAAGAAAGACCAATTTTTATTAAGAAAGGATATTCTCGGGATCATAGACCAGACTTAAAACAATGTGTCTTGGATTTAATAACAAGCCAAGATGGAGATATTCCATTATTTGTGAGAGTAGGAGATGGAAATGAATCTGATAAAGCTGTATTTGGAAAAGTTTTAGTAGAATTCAAAAAGCAAA
The DNA here is from genome assembly GCF_000167195.1 of Crocosphaera watsonii WH 8501. GTDB lineage: Bacteria > Cyanobacteriota > Cyanobacteriia > Cyanobacteriales > Microcystaceae > Crocosphaera > Crocosphaera watsonii. The sequence goes on from NZ_AADV02000108.1 coordinate 1,266, forward strand.
TAAAGTTTGATAGTATCATGGTTTGTGATAGTGCTTTATATGGTCAAGAAAATCTCCAACTAATCCAACATTTAAAATGGATAACGAGAGTTCCAATGACCATAAAAAAAGCAAAAGAATTAGTGCAAAATATAGAGGTGGAAGAAGTAAAAGATGAAGATAAAGAAAAAAGAAGTGACCTAAATTTAGAAAGTTATACCTGGAAAGAAGAAATTGTTACTTATGGTGGAATCAAGCAAACTTGGTTAATAGTCTTGAGTGAAAAAGACAGAAAAGTGATTTGGACAAACTAGAAAAACAACTTTTCCAAGAAGAGAAGAAATCCCAAAAATTTCTTAAAGAAATACAATCTGAAGAATTTGAACATCCTCCAAGCTGCTCGATATAAATTAAAGCTATTATAAAAAATTAGATTGTTGGAAATAAAAGAAGTTGAACTGATTGAAACTTACTCGAAAAAAAGGAAAAGATTTATAAAATGATTAGTCTGATCATCAAAAAAGATGAAGAGATAAGTAGAAAGACTAAAGAAGCAGGAAAATTTATTTTAGCAACTAACTTAGTAGAGGAAAATAAATTAGAAGCTAGTGAAATTCTGATAACTTATAAAAACCAGCAATCTACGGAAAGAGGATTTCGATTTTTGAAAGATCCCTTATTTTTTACTGATAGTTTCTTCGTTGAAAAACCAGAAAGAATAGAAACAATGTTATTTTTAATGTCTTTGTGTTTGTTGATTTATAACTTGGGGCAAAGAGAATTAAGAAATTGTTTAAAAAGAGTCAAAAAAGGAATAAATAATCAAGTAGGGAAAGTAACATTGCGTCCGACTTTGAGGTGGATATTTCAATGTTTTCAAGGTATTCATTATGTGATTTTAAACGGAGTTAAACAAATTGTCAATTTAACAGAAGAAAGGCGTTTTATATTGAGTTTATTACCTGCATCTTGTTAAAGATATTATCTATAAATTGAATTGGATAAAGCAAAAATAATAAAAGAGTAAGAGTCTAATGATATCAAATGAGAAGAGGAAACTTTCCTTCGTTTGTGCTGAGTCTTGCTAAGTTTTCAATGAGTATAAATCTTCTTAATTTGATTATTTTTCCTAAAAATTTAATGAAAAGAGAAATATTCTTGCCCAGGTATGATTTTCGGACTTTTTAAAACTATGTATTTTTTTATACTACATTTTGAAGTGCGGAATCTGGGTTTTAAAAAGCACCGCCACCACGCTTAAAAACTTACGGCAAAAAGAAGTAGAAAAAAGCTAGTTTTAACCCTGGACAAAACAAATAATTTTAACCGCGCTCTAGATAAGCGCGGTTTTTTTGTGCTGTCGAGCAACATATTACTCCATAGTAGGGTAGTAATATCACCCCCATTTTAAGGGTGTTTTTAGGGCGTTAACTTCCCTGACCAGGGTTAACCCCTAAAGGGAAATACCGGCTGTTACAGAGGCATTTAGAAGTAAGGAGGGAAAGATAACGAATCGATTTAAACCCTAATTTTGCCCTAATTTGACTTACAAGAGTAGTTGTTATATACTATAAAGTATGGTGGTATAAAGTTGTGTCATGGTTTCAAGTCTCCAAAAATAGGAGGCAATAAAATTAGAGGAATAACCAATGATTACGTACCACTTCTTAACCTTCTTAAAAGAATGCGAAATAAACCTTGTGAGCGATAAGAATGGCTTTAGGGTAGCTATTGGCAAAGGCGTGACACCTAGAACTAAAAAGCTAGATTGTAACGATCGCAAGAAAGCATACCTAGGGTACGTCTTATTGGTCGGTTTTGAAGGTTTGAAAATAGCTAATCAAGAGCTATTTAATGCGTTCTTAGACGGGTTAGATTATAAGTTTTCACCTACTCTATCTATTCCAAAAAAACACAAAATCCTTCTCTCAGGAAACTGTGAAGGAGACGAATTTTTTGTTTTTAAGAATAAGGATCAATGGGTGGCAACATTAGGGGATCAAAGCATCGTAATAAGAACTCAAGATCAGGCACGAGCCGGAATTGAGTTCTTAGGAGCGATCGGTAAAGCCAAGTATGGAATTACCAAAGATTACGCTAACCACCACTTAAAAGGATCGAGTCCTTTACCTGAAAGTTTATTTTCAGAGTAGCGTTCTAATACCACAAGGAACCTCAAAGTCCCTCCTAGCTTGACTTTCGGGGTTTCTTGTGGTATTATAGAAGCATGAGATAAATCAAAAAAGGTTTATCTTTCCCTTAATTCTTTTTAAATTCAATTTTTAACTGCATCTATGCTTGATAGATGCAGTTAATTCTATTGGTTAACCAATTTCACCATGAACAATAACGAACTCGCACAACTCAAAGCAGAAGCAATCAATGAAGATACTTCACCATCAAGGTTAAATGAATTAGTTTGGAATAATCGACTCACCCCATTAGTTTGTCAGAACGTTAACCTCTTCCTGGCGAGAAATCCCCGATTGAGGAACGAAAATCGAGGGATTTCTCGCCAGGGCAGAACTTATTGGGGAGTTTTTTGATTCCGAATATATTTCTTGATAACTTCTAGGGGCGCACCACCAGCAGAAATTACGCAATAAGAGCTTGACCATAAGACAGGTTTATAATAGGGTTTGCTGAAAAAGTTTCTCCAAAATTTATGCCACTTTTGACCAAGAATTTTCTGACAAATCAATAAGTTTTAGTACATAAAAATTGTTTAAAGTATAATCAAAATTAATGAAAGGCGGTTTGATGAGTTCCCCTGTTCTATTATTAGTAAATAAGGACAAAAAAAGCGACAAAAACTGCCTCAGAAGTTTAGAAAGATTGACAACTAAAAATGTAATAGCAATAGATGTAATGGAGATTTCAGGGAGTTTTGTCATCACGAGATTTAGGCTAAATCTTCGTTTAGCTTGTCCAAACTTTCCCTCAATAGTATTACGGAAGCATTCATCGGAGTGGGCTTGTTTCTTTTCTTCTTCACTGACATTTTTCGGAGGTCTTCCTAACTTCGGACCACTGATTCTTATCCCTCTTTCCTTACACCAATTTTTGTTTTCCCTAGTTCGATAAATTTTATCTACATGGACGGATTCGGGATAATAGCCAAACGTTTCTTTATACTTTTCTACTTGTTCTTTTAAATGACAAGATTCATTGAAGTTTTCCAAACTTATTTTGTCTAGAAACACATAGTTATCTACACAGCTTACTGAGAGTTTAGCTCCAAACTCTATTGGTTTTCCTGCTTTTCCCCTCACTATTGGACGAATATGCGGTTGAGTTAAACTTACAATTCTTTGAGGAACACTCTGGGTCTTATTCTCCCACATTGACTGTTTTTATTCATAAACTTTTTTGATAGTCTCTAGACAATTTTTCTGTCTTTTACTCAGATTTTCCAGGGAAGCCCCAGCTTGAATTAAGTCTTCTATATTTCCTAAATTTTTCTTAAGGTATTTTAACTGTTTCCCGATAGCTTTTCTTCTTTCTTGATAAGATACTTTTCGTTTTTTAGCTACTTTTAAGTATTCCTTTCTAGCAATTTTTCTAGAAGTTCTCGGCTTTTTTCTCAATTTTACTCTTAATGGTTTATAAAGATTATCTATTATTCTTTCTGTCTCAATTCTGGCTTGATTTAATATGCCTAAATCCGTTGGGTATTTGATGTCTGCTGGCGCACAAGTCGCATCTAAAATTAGTTTACCTTTATTTTTTATTTTTTCTCCTTTTTCTTGGAGACAATCCTTTTTTTTTACTTCTTTATCACTCTTGTCTATTTCTCTTTTTACTATTTTTTTATTGATTTTGTTTATCAATTCTCCATCAATTCTTTTCCTAAAATGAACTAGCATTGAAGATTCCAGTGGTGGCTCTTGTTGATAACAATTTAAACCTATAAAGTATTGTAGATAGGGATTTTCTCTAATCTGTTCTATAGTTTCTCTATCACTTGTTCCTAATTTTTCCTTAATAATTAATGTCCCTAATGCCATTCTAAATAGTTTGGCTGGCGCACCTTTTTCTGCTGAAAAAAGTTTAGCATATTCTTCCTCAAAATCATCCCAAGGTATCAACTCTGCCATGATTACCCAACGATTATTGGGGGACAATTTGCCCTCGAAAGGTAATTCAAATTTTTCTGGGGGCGGTAAAGGTTGCTCCTCTTTTCGATACATTTGTTCTTGACCAACAACTGGGAGGTGTTTCTACCAATTATAGCGGTTTGTAGCCGACAAAGCTGATCTTTTTTGCGATCGCGAATATGGGTGTAACCTTTTAAAAAATAGGGTTTTGCTTTTATTCAGCAAACCCTATTTGGTTCAGGAGGTATTGCCGATATCCAAATTCAAAACGAACTGGGATTCGATGCGATCGCCTTGGGTAACCACGAATTTGACCTGGGTACAGGGGTGTTAGGGGGTTTAATCAGTGGTGAGGCTGAAGGAGAAATCCTCGGTGCTGACTTCGCTGGAACTAACTTCCCCTACCTCTCTACTAACCTCGACTTCTCCACCTATGAAAACCTGGCAGGTTTAGAGGTTGCCGGTGGGCAAGCTCCTCAACCTAATAGCGTTACATCTTCAACTGTGATTGATGTCAATGGGGAAAATATCGGTGTCATCGGTGCCATAACTCCCACCCTCGGCAGTATTTCTGCTCCAGGTAATGTGGGTATTTCACCCAGTCCCTTTGATACCAACCCCACAGCAGAACAACTCGATGCTTTAGCGAGGGAAATTCAGCTAGAGGTTGATGCTTTATTGGCTGCTAACCCAGACATGAACAAAGTTGTTCTCTTGGCTCATATGCAGCAACTCTTTATTGAGGAAGGTTTAGCAGAGCGTCTGCAAAATGTGGATATCATCGTTGCTGGTGGTTCTAATACCCGTCTCTTTGATGAAAACGATCGCCCCCGAGAAGGTGATTCTATCCAAGGAGAATATCCCCAGTTCATCACTAACGCTGGTGGCACCACAACCGCACTGGTTAACACCGATGGCAGTTACAAGTATGTAGGTCGTTTGGTGCTTGACTTTGATGGGGATGGTAATATCATTCCCGAAAGCTACGATCCCGAAATTTCGGGAGCTTATGCAACCGATGACCAGGGGGTGGCGGATCTTAATGCTGCTGGCTTCATTGACCCAGAAATTCAAGAGATTGCCGATGCGATCGAAGCTCAAATTATTGCCACCGAGTCCAATGTCTTTGGTGTTTCTGAGGTATTCCTCAATGGGAACCGTTCTGGTGAAATCGATGAACCCCTTGATCTTGATGGTGTTCGCACCCAAGAAACCAACCTGGGTAACCTCACCGCTGATGCTAACTTGGCTGAAGCTCAAGAAGCTGATCCAACGGTTGTGGCCTCGGTTAAAAATGGTGGAGGTATTCGCGCTTCTATTGGCTCTGTGGTGGTTCCTGCTGGTGGAACAGAAGCGGTACGAATTCCTAACGAGGAAATTGTCGTTGATGGCCAGGTTATTAAACCAGAAGGGGGTATTAGTCAGAACGATATCCAAACAACCTTAGCCTTTAATAATGGCTTAACTTTACTCACCCTCACCAAAGAGGAACTTGTGGCTGTGCTGGAACACGGTGTTAGCGCACTCCCTGGTGTATCTGGTCAGTTTGGGCAAATTTCTGGTGTTAAGTTATCCTTTGACCCAGATTTACCAGAAGGCGATCGCAGCGATTTCTAAACCAATAGCTCTATCCCAAGTATTGATTGAGAAAGGTAAAAACCTTTGCAGCAAGTCAGGAAATAATCCCATAGATAATAGTGGGGATAAAAGGTCTTGGCCAAATAGTTTAATTGCTTTTTTTTCAAGTGGTTCTTGATTATCAATATTTTCTTTGACTAAGCTGGAAAATGCGGAAGCTCCCAAACTTCCTCCAGAAACACTACTGATGGCAAATATATGTTGTGAGAAATTAGGCAAGGAATCATGGAGTTTGGATAAAGCTGTGGAGGCATGATAGGCTGCAAAAATCCCTCCTCCTTGAGCAGAAACAAGATAGACTGGATAGGGTTTGTCTTGTTCCCTGTATTTTTCAAAATCTTCTCTGCTAGCGAGCCATTTATCAAAGCTGGTTTCAAGTGTTGGTAGTTCTCTATTTGCTTTGGTTGCTAATTGTCTGATTTGGTGGTTGTCATTCAAGTTAAGGAGACTGGAAATTAACAATAAGAGGATGATTGCCGTTAAAGCAGGAATTTTATTTTCGATTCCCCAATGATAAATGGTTGCAAAGACAACTACCATAACGCTGAGAGATATAGCGACAATACTTACTGTGCCTATGTTATTCACTAGGGCAACTGTCGGCATTTTAAAGAGAAATATGAAGTTAGCAGCTAAAGATATTAGGTAGAGAATTAAGATGTCTAATTTTTGCTCTCTATGCCAAAGCAAAAGAATCCCATTGACCAAAATTCCCAAAATAAAAATAGCTATGACTCCAATTGAAGTTTTAGAATTGCTAGCAATTATGGGCAGGGAAAAACCACTAAATAATATATAGGCAACATTAACGAAGATATTTTCAAATCGATCGCTAAATAGTCCTTGGTTATCATCTTCCACAGCCAAGACATTATTGAGCTTGAGAAAACCTAGAGCATTCTCTGATTTAAAGAGATTGCGACGATTAATAAAGAATAGAAAGACCATTATTGTAGCGGTACAGCAGATAATAAACCAACAATTGAGAAAAAAGTTAGGGGCAGCACTATTAGCTCTCACAATGCCCAGACTAAGGCTGGCTAACGGTACTGCCCCTAATAATCTGGGTAATCTTCTCAGCCATAATTGATTTTTTGTTTTCTTTTTGTACTCTAATAACCGTCCCGAATACCATACTAAGATGGAGAGTATGGTGACAAATAAAGTTGATATAGTTGCCTTGTCTATATCATTCTCTAGGGCAATAGAGCGATATATGTCTAAAGTCTGATCTACAAAGACAAAAAGTAATAATGAAAATAAGGCAATTGTTAAAGGTACTCTCAAATATAAGAGTGTTGTAAATATTGGTTTAATCTTATTTTCAATAAAATTGCCGATCTTTTCAATAAAATTGCCGGGTTTTTCAATTTTGAGGATATTTAAAATCTTCTGTAACATTGATTTTCTAGTATTAAGAAACAATAGATCGCAATTTTGAATCAACCATTTCGCCAAAAAACAATACTGAAATCTCGCAATTCTAAGCTTTGCTCATCAATCGTGTCCTTAAGACATTGTTTTACGAAATGTGTTAAATGTTTCAGGAAAATTTGAACTTCCAAATAATTTCTCCCAAAATAAGCAATACTGAACAAAAAATCATGACCCACTTGAGCAATATATTACTTTATTAGAAAGCTAATTAAGTCCAGTAACTAAACTTTTCTTAACAATGGTCTGGATTTGTCTTATACCAGTAAAACTGTAGTTTATTTGGTTCACTACGGGGAACCTTGATGACACAAAGCTTTAAGGCGATGCTCTTAACTTATAGCATTTCCCACAGTCAATATGTACAGCTAATATCGCGCCTCCGAACCCCTAACTCCTAACTCCTAACTCCTAAATAAAGCAGATATTTGTGAAATTGTAGGGGCATAATAATATTATGCCCTTATGGATAATATTATTTATCGAGAAAAGATAAATATATTAAGTAGCACTTGCCTCTATTTCTTCTGGTTTAGAAACTTTTAACTGTATCCAAGAAGTAACAATATGACTCAATAAACCAATGGGACCAGCGAAGAAACATAAAATCAGAGAATGAATAGTAAAAATCCCTTTTTCTCTTCCTTCTAAATAAACATAGCGACCCGTAAATAAATCCAAAACAATAAAATGTATCCATCCCGTTAACATTACAGGTTCTTGACTAAAAAGCTGCGCTAAAACCGGTAAAGTAGGATTAGAAAAAGCTTCCGCAGACTCAGGATCAAGACTACCCCCAAAAAGATAAATATATAACCCTGCTAAGGGAACAAAGGGAAGGTAAGAAGACATGACTTTTTGTGTCACTACCCATTTCGGTAAAATAACCATTAATAACCAAAAGGGTAAGGCATAAAAGTTAGCAATGTTGAACAAGAGACTTAAATCAATCATTTTAAATTTTCCTTAAGAAAGTTAAATTTTCACTCCTTCAGTGTAACCCATCTTGGTTAATAGCGTTATCATGGGAGTGAATACAAAATTTTGTGCTTTTATCAATTGTTTTGGTACAAAGATCAAATTTAACTGTTCAATTATCTTATGTCTTCTAGTTATGTTCCGATGGTGAGTTCAGCCTTACTTTGGTTAATTGCTGGTGCTATTCTCTGTTTTTCTGAGGCGATTTTTCCCGTTGCTTTTGTCGCATTTATAATGGGAATTAGTGCTATTGTTGTAGCTGCGATCGCCCTGGTGATTCCTTATTTTCCCCTACAAGTAATCTTATGGTTAAGTTTATCGACAGTTTCTATTGTAGGTTCAAGAAGATTTGTTCCCAAACAAAAATCATTAAGCTCTAGGGTTGGGGACGCACAGGAAGGAGAAACGTTAACAGAAATTGCCCCAGGTAAGACAGGAAGGGTTATATACGAAGGTAATTCTTGGCAAGCTATTTGTGCAGATCCTACTATGTTAATCTCTCCCCATCAAAAGGTCTATATCGTGAACAGAAAAGGCAACACTTTAGTAGTATTACCAGAATTTCTACCTGATTCTTTAGATGAATGAAGATAGATTTACTACACCGAAAATAATCGTTATTAAGGAGTTATTAAAATGGGTCAGTTTTTCTTTTTTGTTATTTTACTTTTAGGCGGGTCAACGGTTTTTGGTTCAGTTAAAATCGTCAATGAAAAAAATGAGTATTTAGTAGAAAGACTAGGGAGTTATAATAAAAAGTTAAGCCCAGGATTAAACTTTATTGTTCCTTTTGTTGATCGGGTTGTTTATAAAGAGACAGTTCGGGAAAAAGTGATCGATATTCCCCCACAATCTTGTATTACTAAAGACAACGTTTCTATCACCGTTGATGCAGTGGTTTACTGGCGAATTATGGACATGGAGAAAGCCTATTATAAAGTAGAAAGCCTACAATCTGCTATGGTTAATCTAGTGTTAACGCAAATTCGCTCAGAAATTGGGAAACTAGAACTAGACCAAACATTTACAGCTAGAACAGAAATCAACGAGATATTATTAAGGGAATTAGATATATCCACCGACCCCTGGGGTGTGAAAGTAACTCGGGTGGAATTAAGGGATATTATGCCCTCAAAAGCAGTGCAAGATTCTATGGAATTACAGATGGCTGCTGAACGAAAAAAACGGGCTGCTATTTTAACTTCTGAAGGAGAAAGAGATTCAGCTATTAACTCCGCACAGGGTAAAGCAGAATCCAGAATTTTAGAGGCAGAAGCTCAGAAAAAAGCCGAAATTTTACGGGCAGAGGCTGAACGTCAACAACAAATACTAAAAGCCGAGGCGATCGCCAGAGCTATTGATATCCTAACAGAAAAATTAAAAACCGACCCCAGTGCTGGTGAAGCCTTACAATTTCTCTTAGCACAAAACTACCTGGATATGGGGGTTAAAATCGGTAGTAGTGACAGTAGCAAAGTCATGTTTATGGACCCAAGAAATATTATGTCCACCTTAGAAGGGGTGCGATCTGTGGTTGGTTTTCAATCCGATGAATATCAACAATTAACCCAAGACTTAGAGAAAATTGACCGTCATTTATCCGAGTAATTCAGTCTTGAATAATTCTAAGACTTTTGGCCAAGCATCCTGGGAAGCTTCTGGGTTATAACTACCTCGTTGATCACAGAAAAACCCATGTTCTGCCCCTTGATAGCGAAAGACTTGATGAGGAATATTATTATCTTGTAAAGCTTTTTCAATGGTATCAACTTGTTCTTCAGGAATACTAGCATCCTCCACACCAAAGAAAGCGTATAATTTTCCTTTAATATTGGGGGTAGACTCCACAGTGGCTTTTCCGTCTTCTCCTGGTTTCCAATTAACAATTCCTGCACCATAAAATGAGGCACTGGCCTTAATTTCTGGTAAGGTAGAGACCAAATAAACAACATGACCCCCAAAACAAAAACCGATAGTCCCTACCCCATTTTTTTTCACTTGAGGCAAGGTATAAAGATAGTCAATGGTTGCTTGGATATCTGATAGTAATTCGTCCGCCTTGGTTTGATTTTTGTACCTTTTACCAATATCAATGGCCTCCGCAGTATAACCAGTTTCAAATCCAGGGGCAAGGCGTTGATATATAGCAGGGGCAATGGCAACATATCCTTGTTGAGCAAAACGCCTAGTAACATCCCTAATATGCTCGTTAACCCCAAAAATTTCTTGAATAACGATCACTCCAGGAAAGATACCCTCTTTTTCTGGCATCGCAAGATAACTATCAATACTTAAATCACCATTCTTGATAACAGGGGTTTCGGTTGTAATATTTAACTGTGTCATTTTTAGTTTGAGATTGTTTTGTTTAACCTCCAATTAATCATACCCAAAAAACTGTGAGCGAGAAATAGCCACGTCCTTTTAAGGCGTGGCAGTGGAGCGAACTGGGGTTTTAACCCCTCGTATCTATTTTTAACTTGTCAATACATTCTTCCAAAACTTGAGTCATGGTTTTATCTTTCTGTTGAGCATAGAGCCTCAGCTTAGCTAGTCTTTTATCGCTTAATCTAATTGTAAAGTTTTTCTTGACCATATTGGCAATGTTATTGCAGAACGCTATAATAATAACATGAACTACCACACTCAGAAAATCTTATTAACAGAGAATATAGATGATGAAGTTCACGCTTACCTTCTATGGTGCTGTGAGCAATCAAATAAGCTATATAATTCTGTTTTATTTACAATTCGTCAAGATTACTTTGAAAATTGTAATCATAAAACTTGGTTTGACAAAAATGATAATTACCGAATAAGTCGCTGTTTAAGACCAATTAAAGTCAGTTACGCTCAACTCTGTAAGGATTTCAAGGATGACGTTCATTATCAAGCAATAGGAGGACAACAAGGACAACAGACTATTAAATCAGTAATGGAAGCCATTAAAGGATACAACCAGCTTCTGTCAATGTGGTTTAGTGGAGAATTAAAAGATAGACCTAAAATCCCAAGTTACAGCAAAACAGGTCTTTATCAAGTTGCTTTCACTTCTCAAAATATTCGTTATAAACCATTAGAGGGAATTTGTTATTTACCTATTGCTAATTCTCAAAGAAAAGAATTAGAAACACCATTAATTGTTATTCCTAGTGGTGTTAATTTTCAACCAGAAGATATAGCAGAGGTAAGAATTGTTCCGAGCAATGGTAAATTGTGGGCGGAATACCTCTATAAAACCCAGTTAGTCAAAGCTTCTAATCTTGATTATTCGCAGGGACTAGGAATTGATCACGGTGTTGAAAATTGGCTTAGTTGCATATCAACAAAAGGTAAGTCTTTTATTGTTAACGGCAGAAAAGTTAAGTCAATTAATCAACGGTATAATCGTTTCGTTGCAAAACAAAAACAAGCGATGCAGCGCGGTCTTGGGGGTTTCCCCCACTCGCTGTCTGCATCAAGAAGATAAGCCCCAAGATTACTGGGATGATAGCTTAGAACAAGCTACTCATAAACGCAATTGTCAGATGAAAGATGCTGTTAATAAAGCAGCAAGATTCATTGTTCATTACTGCTTAAGACATCAAATTGGCAATATTGTTTTTGGATGGAATGACAGACAGAAAGATTCAATTAATATTGGTAAAACCAATAATCAAACGGCAGTTGCTCCACTTGGGGAGACCCCAAGACCGCACTGCCTCAACTTTGTACAAATTCCGACAGCAAGACTTAAAAACCGCATTCAAGAATTAGCAGAGTCAGTAGGAATCATTTTTACTGAAATTGAAGAAGCGTATAGTTCACAAGCGAGTTTTCTTGATAATGATTTAGTCCCAAAATATGGTGAAAAACCCAAAGGGTACAAGTTCTCAGGAAAACGGATTAAACGTGGATTGTATCAGACTGCTAAAGGTTGGTTGGTTAACGCCGATATTCAAGCAGCAGGAAATTGTTTAAGAAAGGTAGCCCTCACGGGGTGATAAGTAGGTTGAAAAGTAAGTCCAGAGCGGTTTTTCTCTGTTACCCGACCCTAAACAATTGTCGGCAACCAGAGAGCTTATTGAGAATGAACGATAATGATAATCATTTGCAAAATGGGTGGGGAAG
>NZ_AADV02000107.1 GCF_000167195.1 Crocosphaera watsonii WH 8501
CTATTTTATCCGCTCCTTTCAAAGCTCTTTTTTCCCTTTTGGTGGCTTTGATAATTAACTCAAATTGTTCTTCTGCTATTTTTAATAGAGCTTCTCTTTGTTTCCTATTTTTAGCAGCAATCAAAGGATTTCGACAAGCAATTAATCTTTCATTTGGGTAATCTTCGCTTTCAAATTCAACGAGATTAACTTCATCAAATAATCCTAGTTGAATAGCCTCTACTTCGGCTAATTTTCTAATGCTTGCCTTAGTTAAGCCACTGATATAATCCAATCCTTCTACTGCTTTCACCAACTCTTTAATATTTGAAGACGTTAAAATACCTCTATCTGTCACCCACACCACATTCTTAACCTCAAATCGTTTCCTAACTTTCTCTATTTGACTTTCTAATGTGCTAGTATCCGAGGTGTTTCCTTCAAAAACTTCTACAGCGATAGGACAACCATTTTGGTCACAAAGTAGTCCAAAGACTATTTGGGTTTTTCCCTTCTTCTTATCTCGATTATATCCATATTTTCCTAATTCACATCCGTTCCCTTCTAGGTAGGTTGAGGTGACATCATATAAAACTAATGAGCCATTATTGAGATGAAGACTAGCTAATTTATTTTCAATTTTCTCTTGTTTATTGACTAACCAATCCAAAGCATCATAGAGTTCGTCTTCATCAGCTTTTTCTAAGTTTAACACTTTTCCTAAACTATTACTAAAAGTTTTCTCATGAAATCCTCTGGCTGTGGCTAATTTAGATTTAGGATTGATAATTCTCGCAATTATCATACCCAAAACTAAGTTTCTAGTTCGAGAAGAAGTTTTGGCAATTATCTTATCTAACCCTAACTTTTTAATGGTTTCTAATATAACCATCACATGACCATGAGGACGACTTCTTATCACCTCAAAATTATCGGGTATCGTTTCAGTCATTGAAACTTTCGCCCCTTTTAATACCAGTTTCATATTATCAACAACTTCATCTGGCAATGTTGATAGATTTGCCAGGGTTCTTTTTTTGACTCTCTCTCCTTCTCTGTAAGATTCACGAAGCAGAACAGCCGGGGGGGAATTTCTATTCGGAACTCGCTCTATATACATGACTACTATTTTAGCAAATAGAGAGAATCCCTGTCCATTAAGATATGTTACCATATACATGGGTACAGCACCGGAGTCTAATCGCTGTATCCCTTCATAGATAAGGGTTTCAAGGCTCTATAGTAGATATGTATGGGGGAAGTTCAGTTCTAAAGGTGCGCCACCATTTTTGTTCAGAAAAGGCACACATCAAATCAATAGATTGAAGATGAATCCTATTCTACGGTAGAAATATAAGAATTAGTTTTCCTCGTGGGAGCAGTTGTGGTTCATATATGGGAAGAGTTAATGTTGGAGATACTTTTCTTTTAAGTTTAGCTAGAGAACAACAATTAATTATTGAAAGAAAGACATCTCATGACTATTCTGTACAAGCTCCCAATGGGCAATATTTAGAAGTTATTCAAAGATTTCCTAACAATCAAAATCAATATTGGACAGGTAATCAATCAGGAGATTTTAGAGTAAATGTAGCAAGTGTTCCCCAAGGAATGCAAATTGATATTAAGTTTTGTGCTTATACGGGAGAAGGTGCATTATAGGGTGGGGATAGATTCGGTTGAATCTTCAATAGCGATCGCTGCTTGCTGAATAAAAATAAATCTTTTAACAAAATTATTGGCAGAAGTCCCCACCTATAAATTCTCAAAAAATATCAACATTTTAGGTGGGGACGGGGCTTATAAAATCTGCCGCGCGACGGCAGATACAGCCCCTCATGAATGCCAATCCAAAAAATAAAGGGCGCAGCCTCCGCTCAATCTGATCTTTGTGCTATGATATTAGCGATCACTGAAATAAATGATAATGTACAAGGCATATAAATTTAGAATTTATCCTGATACTGAGCAACAGCAAGCATTAGCCAAAGCTTTTGGTTGTTGTCGATGGTATTGGAATTATTCTTTAGAATTATGCCACAAAACTTATCAAAAGACGGGAAAAAGCTTGAGCAGGGGTGCTATCCAAGGTCTCCTGCCAGGACTGAAAAAAGAATATCCTTGGCTGAGTGATGCTTATTCTCAGTGTTTACAATTTGTCGCCTTAAATCTCTCATGAGCTTATCAAAATTTCTTTGATAAAAGAGCAAAATTCCCTCGATTCAAGTCAAAGCATGGCAGACAGTCCATGAGCTATCCTGCTAATGTTAAGTTTGAAGGAGACTATCTAAAACTAAATCGAAAAATCGGTAAAGTTTATTGTCGTAGTCACCGAGATTTTGAGGGAACTATTAAAACAGTTACTATCTCAAAAAATAGTGATGGCAAATACTATGCTTCAGTTACAGTTGATGATGGTCTAGAGAAACCAGAAACCTCAACAGAAGGTGCGGAATGCACCGCCGCTTGCGACTCGGATTTTAAATCCGAGTCGGTCGGCGGTAAAGCCATCGGGATAGATTTAGGATTAACTGATTTTGCTGTGACCAGTGATGGTTCTAAATTTGATAATCCTCGACATTTAGCTAAACATCAACAGAACTTAAAGCGTAAACAACAAAAGTTATCTCGTAAACAAAAGGGAAGTAATACCCGTGACAAGGCTAGAAGGTTAGTAGCTAAAGTACATTCTAAAATCTCTAGATGTAGGGAAGATTTTCTGCACAAACTATCCCGTAAGATAGTCAACGAAAAGCAAGTTATTGCTGTAGAAAATCTCAATGTCAAGGGAATGGTTAAAAATCACAAATTAGCGAAAGCTATTAGTGATTGTGGTTGGGGAATGTTTTGTACAATGGTGAAATACAAAGCAGAAAACGAAGGAAAAACCTATATTGAAGTTGATAGGTTTTTCCCCAGTTCTAAGACTTGTCATGTCTGTCTAAATCAAGTGGAAAGTTTGCCTCTTGATATTAGAAATTGGACTTGTGAACATTGTCAAACCACCCATGATCGTGACATAAACGCATCAATAAATATTAGAAATGAAGCCTTACGGATAATCTCGTTAGGAACTAGCGAGACTGCCAATGGAGGGAATGTAAGACGGCTAGGGGGTAAGATTTCTTGCCTCTTAGACGCAACTCCCAATGAGATTGGAAGCCCCAACTATATTGCTTGCAATTAGTTGGGGTAGTTCACACATACAAGTTTATATAATTATTTTTTGAACAGTTAATCTATGCCACGATAAAGATCGGCGATCGCAAATTCAAGATCAATACTTTGTAAAGTTACCAGATCACCTATCTCATAAATCGTTGTTTCCCAGATCCCCATAGCATTACGGCGACGACATTCTAAAAGCTGCCTTTCTTGACTAATTAAGACATATTCTTCTAAGGTTTCAATTAGTTGATAATCTTTGAATTTTTCCCCTTGATCAAAAGTAGCTGTACTCGATGAAAGAACCTCAACAATTAGTTTCGGGTAACATTTAAGATAACGATCTTGGCGATCGCGAGGATCACAGGTTACAAAGGCATCAGGATAGTAATAAAAATCATCTTTATAGTGAACTTTTACATTACCAGAATGAAAACGACAGTCTTTAGAGTCCCCTAAATGTAAGTTAATCAGAGTTAATAAATTAAGGGCAATGCGATCGTGGTTATCTGTACCGCCAGCCATTGCATAAACCAAACCACGTCGATATTCATGGCGGATCTGACTCTGGCGTTCGATATCGAGATATTCTTGAGGGCTGATGTAGTGGGGAACGGCGATCATTTCTGTAGAAGCCTTTAAGTACGACTATTCTAGCTATATTATATAAAGTTCATCTCAAAATTATGATATTTGGGGTACAATGGAGGTTGGTGTCTTTAAAGAGAAAATATTAAATTAAAGTGCTATGGCTAAAAAAAGCATGATTGAGCGCGAAAAGAAGCGCGAGCGTTTAATTGCAAAATATGCTGAAAAACGAGCAGCCCTTAAGGAAGCTTTTGAAAACGCAGAAGATTTTGAAGAAAAAATCGAGATTCATCGTCAAATTCAACGTCTTCCTCGTAATAGTGCGCCTAGTCGCCATCGTAACCGTTGCTGGTTAACCGGTCGTCCTAGAGGCTATTATCGTGATTTTGGCTTATCTCGTAATGTTCTCAGAGAATGGGCCCACGAAGGGTTATTACCTGGTGTGGTTAAATCAAGTTGGTAACCAATATTATCAATGAATAATGGATAATTATTCATTCGGTTGAAAATCTCTTGTTTAATATAGATTCTACTGGTTGATTATCCATTATGGTGTATTCAGCTTTGGCCACAACAGCGATCGATGCCTAAACTATGGATGATTAGATCGCTGACAGCGTTGGCCACAGCAAACTCACTGAAAAAGCTTTCTGTAAAGTCAAAAGCTTGCATTTCTGTGACAATAGCGATCACTAGACTACCAAGATCGTTTTCCCCTTCAAGTCGTTGACGCACAAAAATTCGCGCGGCTCGTTGAGAGATTATTTCATTAACCTGTTCAGGTATAAACTCTCGATTTAGCCAGTTTTGCAAAGCAACTTGTAGCCACTCCCCTTCTTGTTGGGGATCACGAATAGGGGGTAAAGTAATAGCAGGAATAGGTTGAGCCGTCATAACAATGGATTAAGTGCAGAAAATCAAGGATGGAATTTACAGAAAATGTAGACCCCATTATACAGGGATATGCCCAAGGTTACTTTTTAATGGGGGATGAAAATAATGTATTGGGATGGTATTCTAGTCGTCAACGTGCCTTAATCCCCCTAGATGAGCGTTTCCGCTATCCAAAATCCCTAAAACGAGTTTTGAATCAAAATATCTTTTCTGTGGCTATTGATCGGGATTTTATGGGGGTTTGTCGTGGTTGTGCGGATCGCCAAACCACTTGGATCGCACCTGAACTTATTGATATCTATTATCAGCTACACCTAGCAGGATACGCCCATAGTTTTGAAACTTGGCAAGGGGATGAGTTGGCAGGGGGAATTTTAGGGATTACCCTTGGTGGTGCTTTTCTCGGGGAATCCATGTTTTTTCGTATCCCTAACGGCTCAAAAGTGGCTATGGTTAAATTAGTTGAACATCTTAGAGGGAAAGGTTTTACCCTCTTTGATGCTCAGTTGCAAAACGAGCATTTAGCTAGATTTGGCTCTTATTTAGTGAGCGATCAAGAATATCAAAAATTGTTACAAGAATCTTTAAATAATCCCTGTATTTTTGTTTAAACAAATTAGAGTTTGCTAGGTTGTGTTTGACCCTAATTCTGATTGCAAAAAAAGGAGTATATCTTTTGACTTATTATCGTTTTTTGTCCTTGAAAAAGTGGCATAAAAAAGGAGTCTAACTTACGGATACACTGGGATTCTTGGTAATTACACTCAAGTTTCTTTAGGGCGGAGAAATATCGAAAAAGCTAGTTGTAGGGTGGGCAAAAGGGAGAACAGATTAAATGTGATGATTAGCCTAAAACTTTGCCCACCATCCCCTTATCTGTTTCATTTAAACCCTATTGGTGGGCAGCCATTAAATTCTATCTGGTAAGATAAAATCAACTGATGCTGCCCACCCTACGACTACAACTTACGGCTTGGAGAAATCTCTAAAAAGTAAGATTTTAGATCTTATCTTGTCAAAGCTGGTGTAGAAGAACCCAAAATATCTAATTTTTCTAACACAGATTTTGTCGAAACAACGTGACGACTTAACCCTAGTTTTTCTGGTTTAATCCCTAGAGATAAAGCCACTAATTGGGGTAAATGTAAAATAGGTAACCCAAGTTTTTCTCCCATAACTTTCTCTACTTCCGGTTGTCGGGAATCTAGGTTTAAATGACAGAGAGGACAAGGGGTTACGATACAGTCTGCTCCTGCTTCTATGGCTTCTCTTATATGGGTTCCTGCCATTTTAAACGATTCTTCTTTAGCATAACTTGACAGTGGCCAACCACAACATTGTGTCCTTCCTCGATAATAAATAGGGGTTGCTCCTACAGCACGAAAAACATTTTCTAAAGATTCTGGTTGAAATGGGTTGTCGTAAGGGAGTTTGTCCTGAGTTCTTAATAAATAACAGCCATAAAACCCTGCACATTTTAATCCTGAGAGCTTATATCTTACCTGATCAGCTAACCTATCTAATCCATAGTCACCCACTAAAGCCCATAATAAATGTTTAACCTCGGTACTGCCTTTATAGGGAGAACAATGCTCTTTTTTCAGAAATCCGTTGACTGTCTCAAGATAAGCAGGATCATTATTTTTGGCTTCTTTTAACCGTTCATCAACATGACCAATCACCCCTTGACAGGTACTACAATGGGTTAATAAAGGGAGATTTAGAGATTCTGCTAAAGCAATGTTACGGGCGTTGACGGTATCTTCTAGTAGTTGAGAATCTTCTTTATAGGTTCCGGAACCACAACAGGCCGCTTTTTTTAGTTCGATTAATTCTATGCCTAAAGCTTCTGCTAAAGCTTTTGTTGATAAAGACAGTTCACGGCAAGCTCCTTGAGCCACACAGCCTGGATAATAAGCGTATTTTAACATTTAATTTTCTGGATGGAATTTAACTATATATTATAAGTGTTTCTCGTGCTTAAGAATCCCTAGATGGGGATTCTTGAGCAAATTAGGTGTAATCAACCAAACTCTTCCCCTTTGCTTGTAGTAGGAAGGGATAAACAATTGTCAACCTGTTGATATAACTTATCGGTATCAAGATTTTGTCCGATAAAAACCAATTGATTTTTAGGAGTCCCTTTCCATTCTTCATCTTCCAGGGAAAAGCGTTTACCACTCAGGTGAAAAATATGACGTTTCTCACTTTCATTAAACCATAAAATGCCCTTAGCACGAAAGACATTAGAAGGTAACTGATTATCTAGAAAATGTTGAAACTTCCTAATAGAAAAAGGTTTATCGCTCTCAAAAGAAATGGAGGTAAAACCATCATTCTCTAAATGGTGGGAATGGTGATCATGGTGATGATGATCGTGCTGTAACAGCAAGCTCAAATTATTATCCCAGCAAAAAAATAGCCGGCAAATTCCGGCATAATTAGGGTTTGCTGAAAAAGTTTCTCCAAAATTTATGCCACTTTTGACCAAGAATTTTCTGACAAATCAATAAGTTTTAGTACATAAAAATTGTTTAAAGTATAATCAAAATTAATGAAAGGCGGTTTAATGAGTTCCCCTGTTCTATTATTAGTAAATAAGGACAAAAAAAGCGACAAAAACTGCCTCAGAAGTTTAGAAAGATTGACAACTAAAAATGTAATAGCAATAGATGTAATGGAGGTTTCAGGGAGTTTTGTCATCACGAGATTTAGGCTAAATCTTCGTTTAGCTTGTCCAAACTTTCCCTCAATAGCATTACGGAAGCATTCATCGGAGTGGGCTTGTTTCTTTTCTTCTTCACTGACATTTTTCGGAGGTCTTCCTAACTTCGGACCACTGATTCTTATCCCTCTTTCCTTACACCAATTTCTGTTTTCCCTAGTTCGATAAATTTTATCTACATGGACGGATTCGGGATAATAGCCAAACGTTTCTTTATACTTTTCTACTTGTTCTTTTAAATGACAAGATTCATTGAAGTTTTCCCAACTTATTTTGTCTAGAAACACATAGTTATCTACACAGATTACTGAGAGTTTAGCTCCAAACTCTATTGGTTTTCCTGCTTTTCTCCTCACTATTGGACGAATATGCCGTTGAGTTAAACTTACAATTCTTTGAGGAACACTCTGGGTCTTATTCTCCCACATTGACTGTTGTTGTTCATAAACTTTTTTGATAGTCTCTAGACAATTTTTCTGTCTTTTACTCAGATTTTCCTGGGAAGCCCCAGCTTGAATTAAGTCTTCTATATTTCCTAAATTTTTCTTAAGGTATTTTAACTGTTTCCCGATAGCTTTTCTTCTTTCTTGATAAGATACTTTTCGTTTTTTAGCTACTTTTAAGTATTCCTTTCTAGCAATTTTTCTAGAAGTTCTCGGCTTTTTTCTCAATTTTACTCTTAATGGTTTATAAAGATTATCTATTATTCTTTCTGTCTCAATTCTGGCTTGATTTAATATGCCTAAATCCGTTGGGTATTTGATGTCTGCTGGCGCACAAGTCGCATCTAAAATTAGTTTACCTTTATTTTTTATTTTTTCTCCTTTTTCTTGGAGACAATCCTTTTTTTTTACTTCTTTATCACTCTTGTCTATTTCTCTTTTTACTATTTTTTTATTGATTTTGTTTATCAATTCTCCATCAATTCTTTTCCTAAAATGAACTAGCATTGAAGATTCCAGTGGTGGCTCTTGTTGATAACAATTTAAACCTATAAAGTATTGTAGATAGGGATTTTCTCTAATCTGTTCTATAGTTTCTCTATCACTTGTTCCTAATTTTTCCTTAATAATTAATGTCCCTAATGCCATTCTAAATAGTTTGGCTGGCGCACCTTTTTCTGCTGAAAAAAGTTTAGCATATTCTTCCTCAAAATCATCCCAAGGTATCAACTCTGCCATGATTACCCAACGATTATTGGGGGACAATTTACCCTCGAAAGGTAATTCAAATTTTTCTGGGGGCGGTAAAGGTTGCTCCTCTTTTCGATACATTTGTTCTTGACCAACAACTGGGAGGTGTTTCTACCAATTATAGCGGTTTGTAGCCGACAAAGCTGATCTTTTTTGCGATCGCGAATATGGGTGTAACCTTTTAAAGAATAGGGTTTTGCTTTTATTCAGCAAACCCTAATTACTAGCTTACCCTTTCATCACAATGATCCCTTTGATCGCTTATTAATAGCTCAATCAATAATAGAAAACATACCTATTTTGAGTAAAGATATAGCTTTTGATGCTTATGATGTCAATCGTTTATGGTAAAATCGTTTAGCTTCCTTAACTACTTCCATAGTAACCATAAAATTTTTTTTTATTTACCCAAGTCATGGGTTGAAAATTATCATCATTAATAATAGTTACTGTATCCCCAGAAGGTTTAATCACAAATAAACCCTTTTTATAAGCTAAGAAAAGAATTAGTGGATTTTGAGTCACTACATTAAAAAAAGATAATAAATTGTTCTGTTGTTTGAATTATATTCGATAATAGGAATGGGAGTGTTATCATTAATCACTATGATCAAGCCTTCTCAGAAACAACCCAAATGTTGCCTTAATGATCCTTAAAAAATGAGGTAACTAGCTCATCTTTTGTCTCAAAACTGTCAAGTCTTCGCAACAAAACTTACTATTTCACTTGATCGATCGCTAAAGAGAGAGAACACTATGAACAGTAAAACCTACGCCACCATTGATGGCAACGAAGCCGTTGCCAGAGTTGCCTACCGTCTCAACGAAGTGATCGCCATTTATCCCATCACCCCCTCATCACCGATGGGAGAATGGGCAGACGCTTGGGCATCTACAGACAAAACCAACCTCTGGGGTACGGTTCCCTCTGTAGTGGAAATGCAAAGCGAAGGAGGGGCAGCCGGGGCTATTCATGGATCATTGCAAACAGGGGCGTTAACCACCACATTTACCGCCTCTCAGGGCTTATTATTGATGCTCCCTAACCTCTACAAAATAGCAGGGGAACTCACGGCCACAGTGATCCATGTTGCAGCGCGATCGCTGGCGGCACAGGGCCTATCTATTTTCGGGGATCACGGGGACGTAATGGCTGCCCGGAGTACAGGTTTAGCTCTGATCGCCTCTGCATCTGTGCAAGAAGCCCAGGATCTGGCCGCCATCACCACCGCAGCCAGTTATGAGGCAAGACTCCCTGGAATACACTTTTTTGATGGGTTTAGGACATCTCATGAAGTACAGAAAGTAGAATTATTAGATGATAGTGTACTGCGATCGCTGATCGACGATGAATGGGTGATCGCCCATCGCAACAGGGCTTTAACCCCCGATCGCCCGGTTATTCGGGGAACGGCACAAAACCCCGATGTTTACTTCCAGGCCAGAGAAACGGTAAACCCCTTCTATGCAGCTTATACCGAGGTTTTAGAGAAGGCCATGGATAAGTTTGCCCAACTCACAGGAAGGCAATATAAACTCTACGAATATCATGGTGATCCCGAAGCAGAAAGGGTAATTATTTTGATGGGTTCAGGTTGCGAAACCGTTCATGAAACCGTAGATCATTTAATCCCTCAAGGGGAAAAAGTAGGAGTCCTAAAAGTTCGTTTATATCGTCCCTTTGCAGCAGAAAAATTAATTTCAGCCTTACCCAAAACAGTTAAGAAAATTGCTGTATTAGATCGTACCAAAGAACCTGGAGCGGCAGGAGAACCCTTATATGTAGATGTGATCACAGGGTTTATGGAAAACTGTCAAGAAATGCCCCTACCAAAAATTGTGGGCGGACGCTATGGTTTATCCTCCAAAGAGTTTACCTCGGCCATGGTTAAAGGAGTGTTTGATAACTTAGCTTTAGATAGACCAAAAAATCATTTTACTGTTGGTATTAAAGACGATCTGAGCAATACCAGTATTGATTACGATCCCAACTTTTGCACAGAACCCGATAACGTTGTCCGAGCAATATTCTATGGTTTAGGTTCAGATGGAACAGTGGGTGCTAACAAAAACTCCATTAAAATTATTGGAGAAGAAACCGATAACTACGCTCAAGGATATTTCGTTTACGACTCCAAAAAATCCGGTTCTGTTACCGTATCTCACCTCCGTTTTGGACCCAAACCTATCCAGTCCACTTACCTAGTTACAAAAGCCAACTTTGTCGCTTGTCATCAATGGGAATTTTTAGATAAGTTTGACCTTTTAGAACCTGCCGCCGAGGAATCAATATTTCTCATCAATAGTCCCTACGAACCAGAATATGTGTGGCAACAACTGCCCCGTACCGTCCAAGAACATATTCTTAACAAAAACATCAAAGTTTATGTTATAAACGCCTACGAAGTAGCCAAGAATGCAGGGATGAGGAGCAGAATAAACACTGTTATGCAAGTGTGCTTCTTTGCCCTAGCTAATGTACTGCCCAAAGAAGAAGCGATCGCCCAGATCAAAAAATACATCCGTAAGACTTACGGTAAGAAAGGGGAGCAGATCGTAGAAATGAACATGAAAGCAGTTGACGCTGCCTTAGATCATCTTCACCAGGTAACTATTCCCACTCAAGTAGATAATAACGCCTCCGATATGGATCATCCCATCCCAGATACCGCACCGGCTTTTATTAGGGATGTCTTGGGTAAAATAATGGCCAGGAAAGGGGAAGAGATCCCAGTCAGTGCCTTACCCTGCGATGGTACTTATCCCAGTGGGACAGCAAAATGGGAAAAACGTAATGTTGCCCAAGAGATACCTGTTTGGGATCAAGATATTTGTGTTCAATGTGGTAAATGTGTCCTAGTTTGTCCCCATGCCGTCATTCGCTCGAAAGTATATGAAGAAGCAGCCCTGACTAATGCTCCCGTCAGCTTCAAGAGTGCTAACGCCAAAGACTCAGACTGGAGGAAAACAGAACTCAAGTTTACCATCCAAGTCGCTGCTGAAGACTGTACAGGTTGCGGTGTTTGTGTGGATGTGTGTCCCGCCAAAAATAAATCTCAACCCAAACTAAAAGCCATTAATATGGCACCACAACTGCCTATTAGGGAACAAGAAAGAGAAAACTGGGACTATTTCCTATCTATCCCCAACCCCGACCGAAATGCCCTAAAACTCAACAAAATAAACCATCAACAGATGCAAGAACCCTTATTTGAGTTTTCCGGTGCCTGTGCAGGATGTGGGGAAACCCCTTATCTCAAGTTAGCCACCCAGTTATTCGGCGATCGCATGGTAGTAGCCAACGCCACGGGATGTTCTTCCATTTATGGTGGAAACTTACCTACAACACCCTGGAGCCAAAACCAAGAAGGAAGGGGTCCGGCCTGGTCTAACTCTCTATTTGAAGATAACGCAGAATTCGGTTTAGGGTTCCGTGTATCGATAGATAAACAAGGGGAGTTTGCTACGGAGTTGGTGAAAAGTTTAGCTTCTGAGATCGGGGAAGCGTTGGCCCAAGGGTTATTAAACGCCCAACAGATAGATGAAGCGGAGATATTTGAACAAAGACAACGAGTAGCTATTCTTAAACACCGTTTAGGGGAGTTAAAGGACGGTAACTTAGACGAAACCACCCAAGCTAAGGTTACTATGTTGCAGTCTGTAGCAGACTATTTAGTTAAGAAGAGTGTTTGGATCATCGGTGGTGACGGTTGGGCCTATGATATTGGTTATGGTGGGTTGGACCATGTGTTAGCCAGTGGCCGCAACGTTAACATTTTGGTTATGGATACGGAGGTTTATTCTAATACCGGGGGACAAGCATCTAAAGCCACACCTCGCGCTGCTGTAGCTAAGTTTGCTGCTGGTGGTAAACCCTCACCCAAGAAAGACTTAGGGTTAATGGCTATGACTTACGGTAACGTTTATGTAGCCAGTGTAGCTATGGGTGCAAAGAATGAGCATAGTGTCAAAGCCTTTTTAGAAGCAGAAGCCTATCAGGGTGTCTCTTTGATTATTGCCTATTCTCACTGTATCGCCCACGGTATCAATATGACCACTGCTATGAGTTATCAGAAGGACATTGTAGACAGTGGACGTTGGTTATTGTATCGTTATCATCCCGACTTAGTAGGAGAAGGAAAGAACCCCTTACAGTTAGATAATAGACGACCTAAGCTTCCTGTTGAACAGACTATGTATCAAGAAAACCGTTTCAAAATGTTAGCTAGAAGTAAACCAGATGCTGCCAAAAAATTGCTTAAAGAAGCGCAAGCGGATGTTAATACTCGTTGGCAAATGTATCAATATTTAGCGGCAAGGCAGTTAGAAATAAGTAACGGCAATGGACATAGTAAAGCCGACGCTGAGGTAGTAACTTCTGTTAAATAGGTTTCGTTTTTGATAGTTTAGGGTGGGTTTTTAAGGACTCACCCTTTGTCGTACAATAAATTTAAGTTTAAAGGTTAACTCAAAGGAAGCTGACTTATGAATCCCAGATTCCGCACTTCAAAATGTAGTATAAAAAAATACATAGTTTTAAAAAGTCCGAAAATCATACCTGGGCAAGAATATTTCTCTTTTCATTAAATTTTTAGGAAAAATAATCAAATTAAGAAGATTTATACTCATTGAAAACTTAGTAAGACTCAGCACAAACGAAGGAGAGTTTCCTCTTCTCATTTGATATCATTAGACTCTTATTCTTTTATTATTTTTGCTTTATCCAATTCAATTTATAGATAATATCTTTGACAAGATGCAGGTAATAAACTCAATATAAAACGCCTTTCTTCTGTTAAATTGACAATTTGTTTAACTCCGTTTAAAATCACATAATGAATACCTTGAAAACATTGAAATATCCACCTCAAAGTCGGACGCAATGTTACTTTCCCTACTTGATTATTTATTCCTTTTTTGACTCTTTTTAAACAATTTCTTAATTCTCTTTGCCCCAAGTTATAAATCAACAAACACAAAGACATTAAAAATAACATTGTTTCTATTCTTTCTGGTTTTTCAACGAAGAAACTATCAGTAAAAAATAAGGGATCTTTCAAAAATCGAAATCCTCTTTCCGTAGATTGCTGGTTTTTATAAGTTATCAGAATTTCACTAGCTTCTAATTTATTTTCCTCTACTAAGTTAGTTGCTAAAATAAATTTTCCT
>NZ_AADV02000106.1 GCF_000167195.1 Crocosphaera watsonii WH 8501
GGGGATGGAGTGTTTGGATTCGTTTTTATTTTTTTGTTTGGGCAGTGGTCAATTCTGCGTTGTTAGAGATTGTTGTGTGCTGGTCAACATCTTGTGAAGAGAAACTGTTGTGGGCTTGACTACCACTCAATCATGAGACATTGTTCCCAACTGTTCATCGGCGATAGCTCTAACTAGCTTTGAATCAATGGTAGCATTTTTTGGTCATAACCCCCCACTATACATGAAAATCCCCGATTTTACCTTTATGTTGTCAAGACAGATTCTTTATTGCGGTGAGCAATTACGGTTTTTAACTTGATTTTCGATTCGACGAATTGTTTCTGTTGAACTCTCACTTTTAGCTTAACACAACACAATGATTAGATTTAAGGATGTTGAATAATGTTTACACAGATTTTTGTCCACTTATTAACACCTCCCAAAACCCTTAGCGTGAGGCTGAAGGGCTTTAAAACTGTTTTTTAGCATAGTGTCCTGGAGAACCATAGTAATTATCCAATTTCTAAACTCGTTATTCCAAAAATCTTATTCCAATTTAGTAATGGTGGTTGATGGGTGTACATTCTCACACATTCAAAAATTAACTCCATTTGATAAGATGTCACTAATGAAATGGCTTCTCTATTAAGATCAGGAACATCAATATAGATATTGTTATTGTTAGCGTAAGTTGATAAAGCTAATAATAATTTCTCTGCTATTGCTTGATTCTCAGAAAATAAGGGAGCAATTTTAAATCCTTCAACTGACTTTCTAATGACTCCATAGCCAACAATTTTATCTTTTTCTATAACAGCATACCCTTGACTATTCGATTGCTTAATCCAAGGTTCAAGAAACTGCGCTCGAAACCCAGGAAAATACTGACTATCATAATCACAGAGTTGATTAAAATTAACTTCATTAATATTAACAATATCCTGAGAAATTTGTCCTTGAATGACTCCTTTATAGCGTAAATGTAGATGATCTGATTTAAAACCCCATTTTTGATAATTATGAACTTGTTGGAAAACTGCATCTAAAGCTGCTGGTTTATTTTCAATTAACTTAAAAGCCTCTTGAAAGGTTTTTAAGCCATATCCTTGATGACGGAATTCTGACTTAACAATATATATTCCAATAAAGTTAAAGTTTTCATTATATCTAACGACAGAGATACAACTGATAGGATTACCGTTTAATTTACCTATTAAAAATCCCTTCTTATCTGTAACGTAATAATTGTAAGCATCATTAATGCCTGGATTCCATCCTTCTGCTTTTGCCCAGGATAGTGCTAGTTTAACTTCATCTGTCGTCATAGGACAAACAATAAACTCTTGATTATTATTTGTCAATTCATTCCCTAATTGATTCATTTTTTAGTCAAATTCAGATTCAGGCGTAAGTTGCAACATACCCATGGCCAGGGCTTTTGGTTCAAGATATTGGGCTTCAAACAGAGCCAACATATCCTTTAAAGTAGGATTACCTCGAGAACTACCAGTCACCCCCATGGCCACCACCAAACCGCAGTATCCCCCTGTTTGCTGACAGCGTTTTTCCCATTTTTGTCTCGCTTGTTGATGTTCAGGATCATCCTGCATAAATTCGCCAAAAATGAATAAAGAATTATCTCCTGTTTGTAAAATGCCCAAATCGTACATTAGTTCTTCCCAAGGATCTTCTCCTGGGTTAAAACAAACCCCCCGAAGATTCCCTGCTTGCTGGAGAGTTTCGATCAACTGTTTGGCTTTAGGGCGAGAAGTTTGCACCACAACCACAGGCATTCCTTCCCCTTTGGGGGTTGCCTCCTGCAAGGGATAATAGGTTTTAGGGTTATCTTGTAACTCCTCAACAACAGTCCAGGGAATCATGCCTAGACTTAAAAAAGAATTGTCAGGAATCAGATCATCAACCAGAGGAAATCTAAGTCGCTCGTCCTCATCCTCATCATCTTCTAACCCTTCTAGTAATTCTGCTGTTAGTTGAGGAACGGTAGAAACCTTCAATTTAATGTTTTCCTTTTGACCCTCTTGTGAGGTATGAGTGAAGCGATAATATTTTTCAATCTTATCAAGAACATCTTCCCCCAAAGATAACTGATGGCGTTCAAAGAATCGCAAGAAAGATTGTATGGCATAGTAAATAATTTTAGCTTCCTCTTCATCAAGAAATGGACGAATACCCTCGTAGGGGTGAATACTACCGTATCGAGGTAAGCTTAACTCCCCATCAAAGTCATCGTCATCGTCATCGAAATCATATTCAGCGAATTCGTCTTCTAAGTTGTCAGGAAATTCAAAATTCAAAAACCAACAATCTTGAGCTAAAAAAGCTTGTTCAAGCTTATGGGTAGATTCTTCTTGCAAAGCAGCTTGACGAAACTGTTTAAGAGATTCTAAGGAGCGATAGAGAATGAGACCATATTCTTCTCCGGCCATTCCCATCACACAAAAATAAATAGTATCTATTCCCCAAATATTAAATTCAACAGAAATAATATCGTGATCAGCTAGGACATCCCAAGGACCTGCTTGAGCCACATCATGGGCAGTTTGTAACAATTTGGACTCGTAGTGGTTCGGCAAGGCTGGGGGACGACTATCTTCAGCCGTTTCAAAACTACGAAACAATTGGTCAATCAACGGCAAGTCTGGAGCATAATCAATGACAATATCTAAACTTTGTAAGGCACCTCGTAAAAAAAATTGTAATTCCCGGCTACGCACCACAATCTTTTGTGGTCTGGCCGGTTGGGCAGGAGTATGAGGGGATTCTATGGCTCGTAAAAGGGCTCTCACCACAGCTTCTGGTCCAACCTCGGGGGGAGCTACATCCATAGACCTAACCACCCCTTGAGAACCATCAACCCAAATAATACATTCTTCTTCTGGTGAGTTGCTAGGTACTCTACCTCTCAAACCAGCGACACAACGGCGATCGCCTTCCCAAACACTGGGAATTTGAGGTATTTTCTGAAGCCGACGTAGGGTGGTTTGAGGCAAATTATTCATAAATTTGATATGCAGAGTTAATTAACACTCAACTCCCATTCTACCCTAAAAGGCGAGGGGTCGATTTACTCATGGGCAAAAATAATAACCCTATCTCAAAGAGTATTTTGTTGTCAATTATCCATTGTCCATTAATGTTATTTTTTTTTAGATCACTTGATAAATAAAGCTTAAAGTTGACCAAGCTCGAACATCAAGAATATAACTATCAGGGTTAGCTTCAAGGATAGTGTTAGTTTGGCTACTAGCTACAGCCAAATCTTTAAGGAGAGCTTGAGCTACCGCTAAAGGATTATCTAAGGTGAGAATTTGCTCTTTATTGCCTTTAAACTCTGGTATTTTTTGCAATGCTTCTAGGGTTTTCTCAAAAGGGGTGATAGCTGCGATCGCCAAGACTTGTTCCCATCCTTGGATACTGGATGTTGTCCAGGTGAGTCCAGTAGAGGTGGGGGGAACAAAATTCTTGATCCCTGGTTTAATCGAAGGTTGCTCATTGGTTTTGGCTCCTCCTTCTTCTTCGTAAGGAGGAACATAAGCCATAGCTTGCCCGTTACTGTTAATAGCCAAAATTAGATAATAAAGAGGTTTTTCCCCAAGATTCTCCAATTGATAACGTAACCGAGTTCCTCTGGCTACTTTGGGTAAGCCTGGAAAATTCTGGACTTGGGTTACACTATCTTTATTCTTGTCCCTAGTTTGAGGTGGTGCTATGGTTGGCGTAGCTCGGGTAGTTTGCCGTTTTTCGATGGCATAAGGTTGAGGCTCAAGAGCTTCGAGAGTAACCCGCCAAGGGAGTTTAGAAGAGGTTTGGTTGACTGTTAAGCCCCATAACTTTAAGGCTAGGAGTTTCTCTAAAAAGGGGCGTAATCTTCCCACAGCGGATTTAATAGCTTCTCCTGATTTTCCTGTACTATTAGGTAGTTGAAATCCTCCGGGGAGAAACAGGGAGTAAGTCGCCTTTTCTTGGGGTTGGGGGGATGATTCGCCCAAAAAGGAGCGTAAACCTAAAATACAATCCACTGCTTCTTCTCCTTCGCTCACCACATCAGAGACAATATCAATACCTGAAAAAGCACTGGTAGCATCTACTCGTTCGATACGTTGTAATTGGGGATCAAGGGCAATGGTTAGACCGATGTTTGTGGGGAGACAACGAATAGATTCTTGTAGTAGTTGTCCAACTTTTAAAGGGGAGTTAGCACTTTGTTCTGGAGACAGTCGCCTGACTGTGGCTTCGAGGCCATTGCGAGAACGCAGTTGTAAAGGGACTGAAGATGATGATTGGTTAGTTATGACGTTAAATACCGAGTTAATCCCATAATGTCCGATGATATTGACGGGAAAGCCTGTTAAGTTAACTATAGCTGTATCGGCATCTTTAACCTTACTAATAAAACCTTCTGCTCCTTTATTCGTGGTAGGAAGAAGATAATAGGCAAAAAGGGGTTTAGTAGAACTATTTTCTTGTTGGGGTTGTTGTTCTCCCCCCATAATAGGGAGTATTTGTTCTGTGGTTTTATTGAGGGTGATGTTGATAGAACTTGCTGGTGCTGTAGACCATAAATTTTGGGTCAAGACATAAGTAAACAGTCCTGCACTAAAACCATTACCTTTCATTTCTGTGGCCACTTGTTGTGACCCTGTAGCAGTTAGGATAACGCCAGGTTCAGTGGATGCTTTGTTTTTAGGAAGTTTTTCTTGGAGTTTTGCTTGAAAGGTTAATTCTTCTGGGTCTATGCTATCGCTTGTATAGGGAAAAGAGCGAATTCGTAGATTACCCTGAAGGGTTTGACCGCTACTATAGTAACTGGTATCGAAAACCATAGTTACTTTCTCTGTGGAAAGCGCGCGCCCCAATAAGCGCAGGGTTTCCCCAAGAATATTCTTGGTGCTAGGCTTTCCTATTTTTAATCTGATTCCGTCTTGAGGAATAATCCCTGCTAGTTGTTTATTAGAGTTAGGTATAAGCTCAGAAGGAACGTTAATGTAATTTCCATAACCGCTAAAATGGAAGATTACCACATCTCCCGCTTTGGCTTGTTTGATTAAATGTTCCACAAAGGCAGTTTCTATGCCTTGACTGGTGGCTTCTTTATCGGTCAAAGTGAGTATGTCTTGGGGATTAAACCCAAAGCGATGGATCAGTAAATCTTTTTGTAGTTCAACATCAGTAATACAACCTTTGAGGTTGTATCTTTGTCCATAATCATTAATGCCCACCAATAAAGCTAATTTCCGAGAGGTGGGTTCTGCTAAGGTTTGATAGTATTTTTGAACTTTTCGATTTGGATATAGCCATTTAAGGCTTTCTTGAGCGACCCCCCAGGTGAGTAAGGTCTGTAAAAAAGTGCGTCGATCCCATTTCATGATTTGTGTTTGCTCTGTTGGGAAGATACCGCTATTACCATTTTGTGGGCTTCATTTATTCTATTACAAATCGTGGTTTACGGGAGTAGAGGGTGTACTTCGACTTCGCTCAGTAACAGGGGAGGGTGGGAAGTGTACTTCGACTTCGCTCAGTAACAGAGAAGTGTGGGAAGACTAGAAACAATATTAATATTCTGCTCAAGAAAGCTCCCCCATCTCCCGTCCCTTCTAATCAACCCTGCATTGCTTTAATTAACTCGGCGGCGACTTCAGGACGAGAAAACTGAGCAGGTGGCATTTCTCCCCGTCTTAACATTTCTCGAACTTTTGTCCCTGATAGGTGAATTCGTTCTTCTTTAGCACTGGGACTGGTTTTACTGGTGGCCATTTGTCCAGTGCGTTTACAATAAAAAGCGTGTTCAAATTTCATGGGAACAATACCCAATGCTTCGGCATCAAATTCATCGAAAATATGCTGTGCATCATAAGTTCCGTAATAGTCTCCTACACCAGCGTGATCTCGTCCCACAATAAAGTGGGTACAGCCATAATTTTTGCGGACGATGGCGTGGAAAATAGCTTCTCTTGGGCCAGCATAGCGCATGGCTGAGGGGTTAATGGCTAAAATTACCCGATTTTGGGGAAAATAGTTATCCATCATAATTTCATAACAACGCATCCGTACATCAGCCGGAATATCGTCGCTTTTGGTGGCACCAACAAGGGGATGCAAGAAGAGTCCATCTACCACTTCTAAGGCGCATTTTTGAATATATTCGTGGGCGCGGTGGATGGGGTTACGGGTTTGAAACCCAACAACGGTAGACCATCCTCTTTCTTGAAATAGTTTACGAGACTCGGCCGGATCAATTTGGTATTTGGGGAATAAGAGATGATCGTCCCTTTCTAATAACCAAACCGGGCCAGCTAAATTAACAGCCCCTTGGTCATAAATAACTTTAACCCCTGGATGTTTACTTTCGTCGGTTCTATAGACGTTAACAGCTTCGTGGGTTTTATTGTAGTGATATTTCTGGGTTAATTCTAGAACTCCAATAAAGTTACCACTGGGATCGTCTAATCTCACCCAGTTACCTTCTTTGAGGGAGTCAGCTACTTCCTCACTTACGGATAGAGTAACCGGAATAGACCAAGGAACCCCATTGCTCAAGTGCATTTCTTCAACTACGGTTTCGTAGTCAGCCCTTTCCATAAAGCCTTTGAGGGGACTAAAACCACCAATAGCAATCATAACTAAATCAGAGGTGGCCCTTTTATCTAGGGTAATTATCGGTAATTTGTCCGCTTGGGCTAAAAATTCCTCTTTTTCTGCCGGAGTTGCGATACGGTTAATTAAATGACCCCCATGAGGGGCAATGCCATCTGTATGTGTCATCCTAATTATCTTTTTATAGTAGCTTTCAGGATTTATCGTACCAGGGTCTGGCAACTTTGGGTCACAATAAGACTTAACTGATAAGTGACCCAAAAACTCGTTAAAATCAAAACTAATAACTAAAAAAATCGAGACTTTATGATTCCAACCGTTATTGAAACCTCTGGCCGTGGGGAACGGGCCTTTGATATTTACTCTCGTCTCTTAAGGGAACGTATTGTCTTCCTCGGACAAGAGGTAAGAGATGAAAATTCCAATTTAATCGTTGCTCAGTTGTTATTCCTCGAAGCAGAAGACCCTGATAAGGACATTTACCTCTATATCAACTCTCCTGGTGGTTCTGTATCGGCAGGTTTAGGTATTTTTGATACCATGAATCAGATACGTCCTGATGTTTGTACCATTTGTATTGGTTTAGCTGCTAGTATGGGAGCTTTTCTTCTCAGCGCTGGTACCAAGGGTAAGCGCATGAGTCTTCCTAACTCTCGGATCATGATTCACCAACCTCTCGGTGGGGCCCAAGGCCAAGCAACAGATATCGAAATTCAAGCTAAGGAAATTTTGTATCTTAAGGGATTATTAAATAACCATTTGGCTAGTCATACCGAACAACCCTTAGATAAGATTGCTGAAGATACAGAAAGGGACTTTTTTATGTCCGCAGAAGAAGCGCAAGAGTATGGGTTAATTGATCAGGTAATTAACCGTCGTCCCTCAGCCAGTAACCCTCCTGTTCCTGTTAGTTGACACTCTCCCTTTACAATCTTTGATTTAACGGGAGATTCTTGCTTCTTATAGTGCTTAGAGATTAATTTTGCCCACCATTCCCCTTTCAAGACAATGATCTCGGTTTTGGTGGGCAATGATTAAGAATACTCTCGTCAACTATCCAATTGTCCCATTTGCCCACCCTACTTACTATTCGCTACATCTGATTCTTCATTTGTTGAATTTCATCGACTTTTCTAGGGTGATCATTCTCTAAACGAGCTAAATAATTTTCTCGCTGATAGGTGGCTGATAAGGCAACTTGCCAAGGAAATGTAAATGATTGAAAAGACTCAGGACTAATTAAATCTTTATCTAAATCAACAATTACTTCATTTAACATCTCTAAAAGCTGACTTCGGACTTTTTTTAATTGTGGTAAGTCTTCTGTTTATTGAATACTATCAATGATTTTCAGTAGTTGTAAATTATATAAATCTGCTCTATTTTTTTGTTTGCCTGTGAACCAGGAACGGAGTTGCCATACACTAGATATTAATAACATTGAAACGGATAAACATAAGCCTATCGCTTCGGCATATTCTACTATAAAACTAGGATTACCCTTATTATAATAATCCAAGGCACCAGGATGAAATGTAAACCCTAAATGTGGGCTTTCATCCCACTGCTCAATCATAGCGGCTTGGATGAATTCCTGGACTAATTCGTTCCTTGCTTCGTACAATATTCTCGTAATTTCAAAAATTACTTCTCGACTAATCTTTTTATTAGTAATTAAAACCGCTCGCACTCCTACGGCTGGTAAATCTTCCGCAGGTGTGGGACTAGCACCATGATAACTTCCTTTGGGAATTGACATCACTTCTAATGCAGGAAGTTCTAATCTTAAAGCGGCTCCTTGATCAATAGGAATTATTTTTATTTGAGGATTTCTGAGTAATTGAATAACCGCAGGATTTTCTAAGGAAACAACCCGAAATAACCCATCGACTTCTCCATCTTCTAATGCTTGATGTGCTTCCGTAATTGGTAAAGGAATAGTCTTTATTTGCTCAACATCTAATTGATAGTGTTCTTGCAATCTCCAAAACATATTATAAGAACCACTGCCTTTTGACATCAAAGCAATACGTTTTCCCTCAATATCACTGATATCATTTATTCCAGCATCTTGACGAACCATTAAATGAAATACCTCGGGAAAAAGAAAAGCAATTGCTTTGGTGGAATTATTGACAATTGTATCACTTTGAACTAAGGCTAATTCTGCCTTTTTTCCCTGCAATAATTCAAGATTTTCTTGAGGATCATTGCTCTCTATAACTTCGATTTTAATCCGATGATTATGATTATGTACGACCTTAGATAAAGCTTGACCAAAGGCATAATATTGACCTTCTTTTTGCCCTGTTACTAATACTAAAGTATGGACTCTTTTGTTATCTTGAAATAATAAAATAGCAAAAATAATAATTAAAAATATACTACCTAAGGCGGCAAAAATAGATGACTTTCTGAAAATACTCTCTTTCATAGCATATCTATTAAAAATTTAAACCAAGCGATCGCTAATGGATAAGTTTTGACGAACATAAGGGGAATCACTTTCATCATAAATTTCTCCAACTAATTCCTCTAAAATATCTTCTAAGGTTAGTAGACCGACAGTTCCCCCATATTCATCAACCACAATAGCAATATGAAGCCGTTGTTGTAACATTTCTTTTAATAAACTAGGAGCGCGCTTAGTTTCAGGTATATAGATGGGGTTATCCATTGCTTCTGTTACCTTAATTTGAGAGCGTCTTTCTTTAGGCACAGATTGCAAAGTTTGTAAGGCTTTTTTCAGATTGACAATGCCCACAATATGATCTTTTGATTCCCCCTGCACCGGAATGCGAGAGTAACCAGTTTCTAGGGATAAGTCAATAAATTCTTGCAAACTCGATTCATGGGAAATGGTGATCATTTCTAGACGAGGTTTGACTACATCTTTAGCTATTAATTGATCTAACCTTAAAGCTTTATTTAAGAGTTGATGTTTATATAAATCAAGTTTTCCTTTGCCCCCCAAAATTTCGATCATTAATTGTAAATCGGTTAAAGATTCCCCTGCCTGGAGGTTTTTGTCCGATTTCCCTTGAAATACCTGAATGGTTTTCTGGGTAATTCTCTCAAAAATCTGGACAACTTTTAGAAATGATAATACTTTAGATAACCAAAAAATGGGACGAATACACCAACGAAAAAAAGCACGGGTATTAAGAATAGCTAGGGTTTTAGGGGTGATCTCTCCAAAAATTAACACAACAATGGTGACTACTGCCGTAGCAACCCCCAAACCAGCACTCCCTAACCACATGGCAAATAAATTACTGGTGAGAATAGCTGAAAAATTATTGACTAAATTATTACCAATCAATAAGCTAGTAATAAAACGGCGACGATTTTCTAAGACTAAGCGATAAACACCCGAGGTATCTCCCTCTTTGTCAATTAATCCCCGTAACTTAAAATTATCAAAAGCCGTAATGGCCGTTTCCGATCCCGAAAAGAAGGCCGATAGCAGTAACATAACGGTAATCACTGCTAAATCAAGCCAAACCTGCCCCAGTAAAGGACTCGGTTTGGCAATGGTTAGAAAATTAGCGTTCGAGCTTAACAAAATTGTGTTGTTAGTAAAAAATTGTCAAGAAAACTTAACCAACGACATAGGCCGTTTTCAAAGCCCAGATGATTAGAGCAGTAATAGCACCGAGAACTAAAAAGGCTGAAACAGCTACTAAAACAGGTTTATCAGCCCCTTCAAACTTCATAATGCCACGATTTAAGTCCGACATAGCATTGATCCTGATTGATGAATAACAAAGGCTTCCTCAGCCTCTTCCCCTATCTAGGGTAGCGAACTTTTTCCCCTAATGAGTCTAAGGAATTGTAACAAAATTCTAATTTTCCAGGGATATGATCCAAATCAATGAACCTTTCAAATCTTGCCATCGTCTAAATATATGAGCTAAAATACAAACAAGTTAAAGTCATATCGACTTCACTTTGTAACTTTTCTTTCCAGTCCTTCTGTATTAACAAAGGGAATTTTTGGGAAAGATAAGAGTAGCAACAGACTTTATAAGCAGGTTGAAAGGAGTCATCTAATACAAATGCCCACTGCTAACGTTAACACCAAAACCAAACAGCCTATGTATTCAGCAGATATGGTACGGACTTATCTGCATGAGATTGGGCGAGTACCTCTGTTAACCCATGAACAAGAAATTATTTATGGGAAACAAGTCCAGAAAATGATGAATTTTTTGGAGAAGAAAGAGGAACTAGCAGACAAGTTAGGCAAAGAACCCACAGTCAAAGAATGGTCTAAAGAGCTAGAAATAGAGCAAAAAGCTCTTAATCAAGCCCTGGAACAGGGTGAAAGGGCTAAAAGAAAGATGATTGAAGCGAATTTGCGCCTAGTGGTTGCCATTGCCAAGAAATATCAAAAGCGCAATATGGAATTCCTCGATCTCATTCAAGAAGGAAGTCTAGGGTTGGAAAGAGGTGTGGAGAAATTTGACCCCACCAAGGGGTATAAGTTTTCTACTTATGCTTACTGGTGGATTCGCCAAGCCATCACACGGGCCATCGCTCAACAGTCCCGTACCATCCGCTTACCGATTCATATTACAGAAAAACTCAACAAAATCAAAAAAACCCAGAGGGAACTCTCTCAAACCCTGGGGAGAAGTGCGACACCATCGGAAATTGCCCAAGAATTAGAAATTGAACCCTCACAAATTCGGGAGTTTCTTAGTATTGCCCGTCAACCCATCTCATTAGATGTGAGAGTGGGAGATAATCAAGACACGGAACTTTCAGAATTATTAGAAGATCAAGGGGTATCTCCTGATCTGTATATTACTCAAGAATTATTGCGTCAGGACTTGAGGAATCTAATGGCTGAATTAACCCCCCAACAAAGAACTGTCTTGACGCTACGTTTTGGTTTAGAAGATGGCAAGGAACTATCTTTGGCTAAAATTGGCAAACGAATGAACATTAGCCGTGAACGGGTTCGTCAACTAGAACATCAAGCTTTAGCCCAACTACGGAGAAGACGGGCTAACGTGAAGGAATATTTAGCTGCTAGTTAGCTATCTGCCTTCTAAGTTCCCTATTAAAGATAGATGACTGATAACTGTTCCCTGATAACTGATAATGAGCATTTTTGGCTAAAAAATGCTCATGTTCCTGCCTGTATATTAGAAAATATTTCCATAAAACCCCAAACAAGAGAAAAATTATGTCATGTTGATTTAGAAATTAATCAAGGGAAAATTGTCTCAATTATTTCTCATAGTTCTGAGCTTACAAACCATCCTTATATTGACCTTAAAAAAGGGATTATTTTTCCTTGTTTCATAGATAGTCATACCCATCTAGATAAAGGGCATATTTGGGAGCGATCGCCGAATATTTCAGGAACCTTTGAAGACGCTTTAGCTACGGTTAGAAAAGATGCTCAAAAAAACTGGAGAAGAGAAGATGTTTATCGGCGGATGGAGTTTGGCTTAGAATGTAGTTATGCTCAAGGAACTATTGCCATTAGAACCCATTTAGATTCATTTGGCGAACAAGGAAAGATGAGTTTTGATGTGTTTGACCAACTAAAGAATAGGTGGCAAGAAAAACTTAATTTACAAGCAGTTTCTTTGGTTTCTTTAGATTATTTGTTAAGCAGAGAAGGAGAAAAACTAGCTGATTTAGTAGCTGACTATGGACAAATATTAGGGGGAGTAGCATATATAAATCCCCAACTTGATCAAGAATTAGAGCGAGTGTTTACCCTAGCAAAGGAAAGGAACTTAGACCTAGATTTTCATGCGGATGAGACCCTTGATCCCGACTCTATTTGTTTAAAAAAGATAGCCGAAACCGCCATTAGACAGGAATTTGAAAATAAAATAACTTGTGGTCACTGTTGTAGTTTATCCCAACAAGATCCTAAGCTAAGACAAGAAACTATCAAGGTAGTAAAAGAAGCCAAGATTAATATTATTGCCTTACCAATGTGTAACTTATATCTGCAAGATAGACAAGCAAATTATACACCAAAAATGCGAGGTGTGACCGATGTTTATGGACTAAAACAAGAAGGAATACCTGTTGCTTTTGCTAGTGATAATTGTCGAGATCCGTTTTATGGTTTTGGGGATCATGACGGATTAGAAGTATTAAAAGAATCCGTAAGAATTTGTCATTTAGATACTCCTTATGATGACTGGGTTAGTAGTATAAATAAAGTACCAGCACAGTTGATGAACTTACCCAATTTAGGTAAAATAGGAGTGGGATTAAACGCAGATTTAATAATATTTAAAGCCCGTTATTTTAGTGAACTATTTTCCCGTCCTCAAAGCGATCGCAAGGTAATGAGAAAGGGTAAATTAATCGATACTACTTTACCTGACTATAGCAAATTAGATGATTTAGGAGTTCGGAGTTCGGAGTTCGGAGTTCGGAGTTCGGAGGCGCGATATTAGGTGTACATATTGAGTCCGAGAAATGCTATAATTTGCTTCCTATTTACATAAAATTCCCACCAATTTTCCAAGGTGAGAATTTGAGCATTAAGTAATATTTGGGTTTATCTAGTGTATTCAATCAGTTCTCGTCTAGCACCAATTGCACCCAGGAGCATTAATGAGCATAAACCAAGTGATCTTTTCATAATTTTTCCTCCTCAACAGTAACTTGGTGATTAATATTTTCTGTTACCAAATATTGTAGTCTATTGGTCAATCCATGGGTGTATCGGTGTATGGGTTACCAACTATGGTTATGATAGTTGATTTGAGGAAAATTTATCAACAAATATCCTCAAGAATAACTTAATCTTGATGAACACATTACCAACTGATTCGCTCTAATAGTCAGAACTGCCAAACGGAACATTAAAAAAGAGGAAAAGTCTCAATGACCATATAATATGATAAAAGTATTTTTATGACCAATGTTCACTAATCAATCATTATCTTCAATCATGACTCGAACTGATTATCGNTTAGCGGTATTAGTACCCTGTCGCAATGAAGGCTTTAACATTGCTCAGGGTGGTTACCACATTCAGGCTACGCTACCAGAAGCGAGATTCTGTCTATACTATCCTTTCCCCGGTTGACCCATTGCCAAGCTTAACCGGCCGTGCCCTTGTCCGTAAAAACCGGACCTGGGAAGGCCACTTGG
>NZ_AADV02000105.1 GCF_000167195.1 Crocosphaera watsonii WH 8501
TTTGATGCTGTGGTATGAGGCTCGAGGATCGTCGGCAGACTAGCATCCAAGCAGTGTACAGGCGTCGTATACCACGGTTGACTGGGGAACAAAACTTGTGCCTATTACTAGAGCAAGTAAAGTGGAATATAATTTTTATAGAGGACATTTTTTACAAGCCACTAACTCAAGCATACAAAAATATATTACCTCATTATAAAGATCCCATAACCAATAGAGCTTCAAATTTTAGAAATTTATCTGATAAAGATAAGCAGTTAGAATTAGACAAAGCAAGAAAAACAGCGTGTTTAAAGGCTAATAATGTTGCTTTAGTTATCGATGAAATTAATAGGGGTAATTCTTCTGCAATATTTGGCACAATTTTTCAATTGTTAGATAGGGTTTGCTGAAAAAGTTTCTCCAAAATTTATGCCACTTTTGACCAAGAATTTTCTGACAAATCAATAAATTTTAGTACATAAAAATTGTTTAACGTATAATCAAAATTAATGAAAGGCGGTTTGATGAGTTCCCCTGTTCTATTATTAGTAAATAAGGACAAAAAAAGCGACAAAAACTGCCTCAGAAGTTTACAAAGATTGACAACTAAAAATGTAATAGCAATAGATGTAATGGAGGTTTCAGGGAGTTTTGTCATCACGAGATTTATGCTAAATCTTCGTTTAGCTTGTCCAAACTTTCCCTCAATAGCATTACGGAAGCATTCATCGGAGTGGGCTTGTTT
Organism: Crocosphaera watsonii WH 8501; assembly: GCF_000167195.1. Classification (GTDB taxonomy): domain Bacteria; phylum Cyanobacteriota; class Cyanobacteriia; order Cyanobacteriales; family Microcystaceae; genus Crocosphaera; species Crocosphaera watsonii. Next base: position 728 of record NZ_AADV02000105.1, read on the forward strand.
CTTTTCTTCTTCACTGACATTTTTCGGAGGTCTTCCTAACTTCGGACCACTGATTCTTATCCCTCTTTCCTTACACCAATTTTTGTTTTCCCTAGTTCGATAAATTTTATCTACATGGACGGATTCGGGATAATAGCCAAACGTTTCTTTATACTTTTCTACTTGTTCTTTTAAATGACAAGATTCATTGAAGTTTTCCAAACTTATTTTGTCTAGAAACACATAGTTATCTACACAGCTTACTGAGAGTTTAGCTCCAAACTCTATTGGTTTTCCTGCTTTTCCCCTCACTATTGGACGAATATGCGGTTGAGTTAAACTTACAATTCTTTGAGGAACACTCTGGGTCTTATTCTCCCACATTGACTGTTGTTGTTCATAAACTTTTTTGATAGTCTCTAGACAATTTTTCTGTCTTTTACTCAGATTTTCCAGGGAAGCCCCAGCTTGAATTAAGTCTTCTATATTTCCTAAATTTTTCTTAAGGTATTTTAACTGTTTCCCGATAGCTTTTCTTCTTTCTTGATAAGATACTTTTCGTTTTTTAGCTACTTTTAAGTATTCCTTTCTAGCAATTATTCTAGAAGTTCTCGGCTTTTTTCTCAATTTTACTCTTAATGGTTTATAAAGATTATCTATTATTCTTTCTGTCTCAATTCTGGCTTGATTTAATATGCCTAAATCCGTTGGGTATTTGATGTCTGCTGGCGCACAAGTCGCATCTAAAATTAGTTTACCTTTATTTTTTATTTTTTCTCCTTTTTCTTGGAGACAATCCTTTTTTTTTACTTCTTTATCACTCTTGTCTATTTCTCTTTTTACTATTTTTTTATTGATTTTGTTTATCAATTCTCCATCAATTCTTTTCCTAAAATGAACTAGCATTGAAGATTCCAGTGGTGGCTCTTGTTGATAACAATTTAAACCTATGAAGTATTGTAGATAGGGATTTTCTCTAATCTGTTCTATAGTTTCTCTATCACTTGTTCCTAATTTTTCCTTAATAATTAATGTCCCTAATGCCATTCTAAATAGTTTGGCTGGCGCACCTTTTTCTGCTGAAAAAAGTTTAGCATATTCTTCCTCAAAATCATCCCAAGGTATCAACTCTGCCATGATTACCCAACGATTATTGGGGGACAATTTGCCCTCGAAAGGTAATTCAAATTTTTCTGGGGGCGGTAAAGGTTGCTCCTCTTTTCGATACATTTGTTCTTGACCAACAACTGGGAGGTGTTTCTACCAATTATAGCGGTTTGTAGCCGACAAAGCTGATCTTTTTTGCGATCGCGAATATGGGTGTAACCTTTTAAAGAATAGGGTTTTGCTTTTATTCAGCAAACCCTAGATAGAGATGATGATGGTTGGTCATCCTATAGTGTTAATATCACGAAAATTGAGTTGATGACTATATTGGAATCAATTGGAGTTGAAGAAAAGCCTTTAGCAAATGAGCAATTTGAATATAAATTTCCTGGAGAAGAGAAATGGAAAAAAAGTTATTTGACTTTCCAAGGTCGGGTAAATGGATTGAACTTAAATCTTAAGGAGCAATCAATAAAAATTCCTCCTAACCTATCCATACTTTGCACAATGAACACATCAGATAATTCAATTTATTTTATGGATAGTGCATTTAAACGTCGTTGGGACTGGGAATTTATAAATTGGGATAAAACGAAACCACCAAAAGTTAACTACGGGAAGGAGCAAAATGGAACTTTAGACGAGCAAGAATGGTTTGATTTTATCAAAAAACTTAATGATTTTATCAAAAGTAATCATGCTTCTATTCGTGGAATAGAGGATAAGCAGATTGGAGAATATTTTATAAAAGAAAGACCAGTTACCTCAACACAAATACAAAATAAATTAATGTTTTTTATGTGGGACAGTGTATTTAATCGAGATAAAAAACCTTTAGTCAATCTTTTACAAGTTAATAAAGATAAGCTGGTTACTTTCGGAGATTTTACAAAACTTCATAATATTTTTGTTAACAAAATAATGAGCTATAATTAATTTTACAATTAAAGTAATTATGTTAGATTTTTCAGAAATCAGGTTAGTTAAGAATCCAAATGATAATTTCGTAGGAATTCGTAAGTCAGAATCAGGGGATGACTATGAATTTTGGTTACCTAATGGATTTGATGACTTTCCTGAAGAAGAGGAAAAAGATTTTGATCAGATTAGGGATTTATTTTTCAAAATGTATCGCACTTTTCGTAAGTTTGAAAATGATAATCAATCTAATCGTATTAATACTAATAACCCTGATTATCAACAAGATCAAGATCAGACAACGGTTTCTTCTGGTGGACTTTCTTTACAAACTGAAGAAGGAGAAGAGGTTACACTTTATAGTAAACTAAGAATGATTGAGCGTGTATTAGAAACCTATAATGATTTAGCTATCAATTCAATTCAAAAGAAGATCAAAAGAACAAATGATGTTGATTATTCTCAACTGTATAAATATTTAGATAGAGCAGTTTACTTAGAAAATGATGCAATGTATGTGGACACAATGGACTTACCTCGTCCAGTTTTACGTTATGAAAGCACAGATATTGTTTATCTATATTGCTATATTCTTGATGAAATAGTTCAACAATTAGATGAAGATGTTCCAGATAGTGTTAAGTGTCATATTCAGGACATAAGTTTTCTTGCTCAACATTTTAAGGATGATTATTTAACTAGCGAACAGTCAATTTTTGCTCAAGATACCTTTTTAGAAACAACTAATATTCTCAAAGAAGCATTAGATAATATAGACCAACATACTTACTATAAAGATACTGATTATTGGGTACTTTATGAAGCAATTGAAACCTTTTTATATGGTGAATTAAGTCCTGATTTAGATGATGGTGAATATTGGGGAATTAAAGGATTTTCATTGATTTGGGAAGATATGTGTAATACATATTTTTTCAAGCATCATAAAGATAACATTTGCTGTGCTGATACAGATATTAAATTAAATGGTCATGTTAATGATAAAAGAAAAGAAGATGATATAAATAGGGTTTGCTGAATAAAAGCAAAACCCTATTCTTTAAAAGGTTACACCCATATTCGCGATCGCAAAAAAGATCAGCTTTGTCGGCTACAAACCGCTATAATTGGTAGAAACACCTCCCAGTTGTTGGTCAAGAACAAATGTATCGAAAAGAGGAGCAACCTTTACCGCCCCCAGAAAAATTTGAATTACCTTTCGAGGGTAAATTGTCCCCCAATAATCGTTGGGTAATCATGGCAGAGTTGATACCTTGGGATGATTTTGAGGAAGAATATGCTAAACTTTTTTCAGCAGAAAAAGGTGCGCCAGCCAAACTATTTAGAATGGCATTAGGGACATTAATTATTAAGGAAAAATTAGGAATAAGTGATAGAGAAACTATAGAACAGATTAGAGAAAATCCCTATCTACAATACTTTATAGGTTTAAATTGTTATCAACAAGAGCCACCACTGGAATCTTCAATGCTAGTTCATTTTAGGAAAAGAATTGATGGAGAATTGATAAACAAAATCAATAAAAAAATAGTAAAAAGAGAAATAGAGAAGAGTGATAAAGAAGTAAAAAAAAAGGATTGTCTCCAAGAAAAAGGAGAAAAAATAAAAAACAAAGGTAAACTAATTTTAGATGCGACTTGTGCGCCAGCAGACATCAAATACCCAACGGATTTAGGCATATTAAATCAAGCCAGAATTGAGACAGAAAGAATAATAGATAATCTTTATAAACCATTAAGAGTAAAATTGAGAAAAAAGCCGAGAACTTCTAGAAAAATTGCTAGAAAGGAATACTTAAAAGTAGCTAAAAAACGAAAAGTATCTTATCAAGAAAGAAGAAAAGCTATCGGGAAACAGTTAAAATACCTTAAGAAAAATTCAGGAAATATAGAAGACTTAATTCAAGCTGGGGCTTCCCTGGAAAATCTGAGTAAAAGACAGAAAAATTGTCTAGAGACTATCAAAAAAGTTTATGAACAACAACAGTCAATGTGGGAGAATAAGACCCAGAGTGTTCCTCAAAGAATTGTAAGTTTAACTCAACGGCATATTCGTCCAATAGTGAGGGGAAAAGCAGGAAAACCAATAGAGTTTGGAGCTAAACTCTCAGTAAGCTGTGTAGATAACTATGTGTTTCTAGAAAAAATAAGTTGGGAAAACTTCAATGAATCTTGTCATTTAAAAGAACAAGTAGAAAAGTATAAAGAAACGTTTGGCTATTATCCCGAATCCGTCCATGTAGATAAAATTTATCGAACTAGGGAAAACAGAAATTGGTGTAAGGAAAGAGGGATAAGAATCAGTGGTCCGAAGTTAGGAAGACCTCCGAAAAATGTCAGTGAAGAAGAAAAGAAACAAGCCCACTCCGATGAATGCTTCCGTAATGCTATTGAGGGAAAGTTTGGACAAGCTAAACGAAGATTTAGCCTAAATCTCGTGATGACAAAACTCCCTGAAACCTCCATTACATCTATTGCTATTACATTTTTAGTTGTCAATCTTTCTAAACTTCTGAGGCAGTTTTTGTCGCTTTTTTTGTCCTTATTTACTAATAATAGAACAGGGGAACTTATCAAACCGCCTTTCATTAATTTTGATTATACTTTAAACAATTTTTATGTACTAAAACTTATTGATTTGTCAGAAAATTCTTGGTCAAAAGTGGCATAAATTTTGGAGAAACTTTTTCAGCAAACCCTACTTAAGAAATTTTTTAGTTGTGTAAATTCATTAGCCAGATTCGAGTTCTGAATTATGGAACCTCCACCATTCATATTAACAATAGCATTGAGATTACCACCATACTCCAAGTCAGTACCATTATTGACATTTTTAGGGTTTCCTTCTATGTCCCCAACTACCTTTAATCCAACTCCATCAAAAGGAAAAAAACTTCCTCCAGCATCACATTTAATACAGTAATTTGAAGAGCTTCCCAACAAATCACCACCAATAAAAGCACTTCCTTCTACGTCTGAATTGCTAGTAACATCTTCAAAAACCACTAAATTATAATCGCCTAATGAAAAGGCTGAAGCCGATGTCGACAAACTCGACACTATTGAAACTGCCGCCATTGAAACGCCAAGAGAAAAAGGTGAAATATTCATCGCTCTAATAAAAAAATCCTAAGATAAAATACCTAAGTACATATTATAGTCTATTCAAGAATGAAAGTGTTCCAGCCCACAGGAGGTAGAGAAAGAGTGGAAATTAACCCCGAAAGTGATCAACTATGGGGTATTGTTGTTACTCTCTTTACAGCGACAGCTTAACGGGGCAGTATGTCAAATAACGTTCTATAAAGATAAGGATTCCGAGGTATTAGGTGATTCTTCGGGATCGGGATATTTTAAAGAATTGGGATAGGGAGATTCTAAATTAGTTTCTCTCAATTCATCTACTTTCAGGAGGATTAAATATTCATAAAAAGCTTGTAAAGTACACCAAGCAAATCCTGCTTTGCCGTCTAAAATTCCCCCTAAAATAAAATACATATAAAACCAACGAACAACAGGACGCAATGGTATTCTTAAAGATAAATTTTTTAAAGCTCGTCTGCGTTCAACTTCGGTGGAACCAAAGAGTAATTTTTTCCAATTAACCCCCCCTTGTTGTAATTGATAAAGGGTTTCTTTGGCCTCATCGGTGGAATAACGATTATGTTTGTCGATCCAACGGCTTAAGCCTTTACCAGAGGTATAGTGAGGATAGGTTTCTTTGAGAAAATCTATCGCTCCACTATAAATTTCCCTTTCTGTGTGGCCATAATCTCCAAACCAGACTTCGCCTTTTTTAAACAAACGCATCTGATAACGGGGGTATTGGGTGCTGCGACGAATCCATCGACCCATAAAGATGACCCTCTCTGCTACATAGTAACCGATCGCTTCATTACTTTGACTGGCTGCCACACATTCGTCAAATAATTCTGGAGTCATGCGTTCATCTGCTTCTAAAATATAGACCCATTTATTTTTTGTGGGAATATTTTTCAGCATCCAAGTCCGTTGTTTTCCGTGACTTTCAAATTCGTGTTGCACAACTTTCACGGGGTAATGAGAAGCTATTTCAACGGTGCGATCGCTACTATAGGAGTCAACCACAATCACTTCATCGGATAAATTAATTACCGACTCGATACATTCGGCAATATCGACTTGTTCGTTATAAGTAAGAATATAGATAGAGATCATTAATCTTTTAAGATAATTTTAAGGTTAGGGTCAAATTTTAAACGCTTTTCTTCTATAGGTTAGTTTATCAAGGGAATTACAGTTTGTCCTTCCTGCCTCCTAATTTGTAACATTCCTCCCCTAAATCGCTATAAAATAAATCTTAAGATACATCACCAGGAGGTTTTTGTGGCACTATACGCGGACTTACATCGTCATTTGGGGGGATCTGTCGTTCCTCGTATTCTCTGGCGGTATTTCAAGCGTCATAACCCGGATATGGCGCAACGGTTTCCTGAATACCCTAACTTTGAGGAATTTTACACCCGCAAACGAAACACCCTGGATGAATACTTAGAGCTTCATACTTTAGTAGAAAGTGTACAAAGGGAAGAAACCCTTCCTTACTTTATCTATCGTTTAATTCGTGGGGCTTATATTTTCGAGAATTTGGCTTATTTGGAGTTACGTTATACTCCTTATCTTCGCACGCCAGAACATCTTAGTCAGTCCCAAAGAATTGAGACTATGGCTAATATTGTGGAGATAGTGGGTAAAGCTAGTCAAGTCAAAGAATATCCCATTATTATTAGTCAAATTCTCTGTATGCACTCTCGTTTACCCTACGAGGTAAATAAGGCAATTGTTGATTTAGCTGCACAAAGACGAGACTATGTTTGTGCTGTTGATGTTGCTGGGGGTGACTCCCATTATCGAGAAAGGTTGGATGAGTTTATTGATCTGTATAAATATGCGAGATCCCTTGGCTTAAACACCACTGGCCATGTTTATGAAACCCCTGATGGTTGTTACCCTGAATTATTACCTTATTTAATGAGAATTGGTCATGGTATCCAAATTCCTTTAAAATACCCTGAATTATTACCCCAACTAGCCGCAGCAAATCAATGTTTAGAAGTTTGTCCTACTACTTATTTAAAAACAGGAACTTTGGAGGATTTATCCGACTTAAAGATAGTTTTTGATCGCTGTTTTGCCGCAGGGGTTGATATTGTCATTTGTACAGACAACGCCGGACTTCATAATGTTCGTCTACCTTTTGAATTTGAAAATCTTTTAACTCAAGATGTGATCGATTTTAATCAGTTACAAGCTTGTCAAGATGCAGCTTTTCGTCATGCCTTTGCTTGGCCTTATAAGGAACCCCCTGCTTCTTTATTAATTGGTTTACTTAAGGAAAATTCTTCGGAAGAAGAACAAGAATTATTATCGGTTTAATTCCTTTTGTAGAGATGTTTAATTAAACGTCTCTACAACCATCAAGCATCATTGTATCCCAAGAATTGAACGGTTATCCGTACCTAACTAATGACATGGAATTTGAGCTAAAATGTTTACAGTAGGGTCGGCACTGCCTACCTTACCTAAAGAACCCAAAAAACCTAAAAATAATGAAATTTCCTTTACAATTTATTTATGATTGGTACCGAAACGCAATCCGTCACCCTCAATATCGTTGGTGGGTAATTTTTGGGACATTAGTTTATTTTGTCAGTCCCTTAGACATTTCCCCTGATATCTTTCCCCTTGCTGGACAAATTGATGATTTTGTGCTACTGACTTTATTAATAAGCGAATCATTTCAAATGATAATTGAAAAAGTACAAAACCCCGATCAGGTGGTTGTAGAGGATGCCCCAGAAGGTGAGACAATAGAGGTTAATGCGGTTTCTGTAGATGACAATTCAAATTAGAGTAAGGGGATACAAATGATGAGTGATTCTGCAACAATATTATTAGTGGATGATGAACCGAGTGTTAGAGAATCGGTGCAAGCTTATTTAGAATATAGTGGGAATTTAACGGTTAAAGTTGCTAGTAATGCAACCAATGCTTGGGAAATATTACAAACAATAATTCCTGATGTTATTATTTCTGATATTATGATGCCAGAAGTGGATGGTTATCAGTTTTTAGAAAAGCTACGGGATGACCCCCGTTTTCAAAGCATTCCCGTTGTTTTCTTAACCGCTAGAGGAATGACTTCGGATCGAATTAAAGGTTACAATGCTGGTTGTGATGCTTATTTACCTAAACCATTTGATCCCGAAGAATTAGAGGCAATTGTTAATAATTTATTAGAACGGAGAAAAGTTAATGGAAAAGCAGGTAGTGATTCAGCAAAATTAGAAGAAATAGCCCAAGAAATTCGAGAATTGAAAGAACAACTGGGACAACAACAGAACAATTTAACTACGACACCACCCCCAATAAAAATTGATTTAACCCCTAGAGAACAAAGTGTTTTAGACTTAGTTGCAGAGGGATTAATGAATAAAGAAATTGCGGCACGTTTAGAAACAAGTGTGAGAAATGTAGAAAAATACGTTAGTCGTTTGTTTAGTAAAACGGGGACAAATAGTCGTACCGAGTTAGTTCGTTTTGCTTTGAAACATGGTTTAACTGAGTGATTTGTTTAGGATACTCAAAAATGGATAAATTAGAATATTATCGTTTCTATACTACATTATACCATAACATACTACAGAGAATTACATATTTCGTTTTAATTGATCTAACTCATCATCCAATTCCCACTTTTTAAACTCTGCTTCTAGGGGGTCAGTAGCCTTATTATAGGTGTTGTAATTAATTGTCTCATTCCATCCCCTTGTATCATCATTAGTTTTAGCTTGAGTAGCTTGAGCTTGCCTTGCCTTAGCTTGTAATTCTTCCTTTCTCTTTCTAATTTGAGTTAATAGGGTTTTTCCATTGGCAAGTTGTTGTTTAGCTGCTTCCATTTGACCCCATAATTGATTACCTTGACGTAATAGAGTTGCTTCTCGTTCTTGGGCCCTTTGAGCTAAATCTAAACGTCCGGCACTTTTAGCTTTAGCTACTCGTTTATGCCAAGCTTGAATATCTTCAGCTAAAGATAAAATCTCAGCTTCTAGATGTTTTTTTTGACCTTCCTTTTCGACAATCAATTTTAAGGCTTCTTCTTCCTGTTCTCTTAATTGTTCCAAAAGAGCTTGTAATTCCAAATGGGGATTGTTTTTGAGAAATTCCTCTAAGCGTGTTTCTAAAAAGCGACTGAAATCATCAAAAATACTCATAAAGCAAATAATAAATTCTAGATTTTCAATTAAAAACCTTGTCCAACGTCCACATATTTAGTCTGACCATTATGATAGATAACGGCTTGTTGGTTTTGCACTCCCATAAGAATACCACCACTACTACCCACTGCTTCCCCAATTTCAAAGCGTCGACTCATACCATTAAAGGTAAAGATAGCAGTTGATCGTTCTCCCGACTCCAAAACCCCTACCAACTGATGACCAGTATTTCTAAGTAGTTGGGGATTAGCAGCGATTTCTGGGGGAACAGAAACGGTATTTTGCTGAGGAGTTGAGACAGCAGTAGGGGGAGGCAAGGGAGGTGCAGGGGGAAGATTGTTGCTAGGGGTAGAGGGGGGTTGTAGAGAAGGAGGAGCAGTTTTTGACTGATTGGGAGGATACATTGGCACATAAATCCGTTCTATCACCTTTTCCGGGGTGGGGGGTGAAGGGGGTTGGATGGCTAGGGTAGAGGGTTTTTTCTCTTGAGGGTTGACTAAAGTTTTTTCTCTTGAGGGTTGGTTGATAACATTCAAAGACTGTTGTAAATAAGCGATGAACTCAGTATCAGCAGGATTAGGGCTGTATTTTTCTGTTTTCGGTTGTTTTTGCTCAGATAAATAATGGAATGCCCACATTAATGCTAATAAAAAATAGACACCGGCAGCCCCAAAAAGGACTTTATCAAGATGTTTGGGCATTTGGCGATCGCTTTGACTTGGATGCACAGGATTTCCTCCCCACCTAGTAGATTAATTTTCATTATCATCTTAACCTTAGCAGCCTTAAGGTTTAGCAAACTCGGAAAAAGACACTGAGGAATTATGTTAGTTTCACCCAGGTTTTCGGGAATGTTATCAGTATAGCTCTTGGAGGGTTTTGGCATTTCCGCCAAGATTAGGGACTGCACGCCCCTATCTGTCTTACCACAAAAACTTTTATTTTTTTTCATTCACCAATGCTTATCGGTTACTTTTCTGTTTAGCACCTGTATCCTTCAAATCCAATTTTTCGATAAACTGTGATGAATAATCTTTCAGAAGTCCGACATTTGTTAGTAATCGCCGATCAAAAATCTAGACGTATTGTCCCTTTAACCGATAATACTTATTCCATTGGTCGCGATCCCAATAGTAATATTTTGTTATACGATCGCCAAGTATCCCGTCATCATGCGACTATATTAAAGATTGATGATAATACTGGCAATAATGATCAACCCTGTTATCCCATTATTGACGGTAATTTACAGGGAAAAAAAAGTACAAATGGCATTGCTGTCAATGGAAAACAGTCCCTGTCCCATGATTTAGCCCCAGGAGATTTAATCCGTTTTGGCAATCAATGTCAAGCCAACTATCATATGATTGCTGATTCTTCTGAACTGGCTTTATTAGAAGGTTCAGGGGATAGTAATAAAGAAATTAATACTTCTCTCCCCTTAGAAGAGTTGCTGTCTGAAAATAAAATTGCTTCTCTGGATAAAATTTTCTTAGAAGATGAGGAAGAAGACGCAGAGCAAGTTCAAACAATGTCCTTTAAGAAGCGGGAGAAAAAAACAGAGTCAGAATCCTTAAAAAATCAAGTATCTTTGGCTGATGCTAATCCAAATCCCATTATAGAAGTTGATTTTCAAGGACAGATTGTCTATCTCAATGCTGCGGCAAAAATAAAGTTTCCTGACTTAAATAAATTACAAGCATTACATCCTATTCTCCAAAATCTTGTTGGTGAGAGAACTCCCAAAGAAGGAACTTCTTTTGTGAGAGAAATACAAATTGAAAATATTTTTTTTGAGCAGCATATTCATTATTTAAAAGAGAGCGAATGTTTAAGAAGTTATTTATTTGAAATTACCAAGTATCGTAAAAGGGAAATCAAGTTAACCACTGGAAAAGACCGTTATCGTTTCTTTTTTGAGCAAAGTACAGAAGGCATTTTAGTTATCAATCCAGATACTAAGCATATCGTTGAAGCAAATCAAGCTTATTGTAAACTATTAGGCTATAGTAGTGCTGACATTATTGGTTGTAATCTTTATCAATTATTAGAGATAGAAAGAGAGAGCTTTAATCAAATATTAGAGCAAATCACTCCAGACAATCCTTATATAATTAGGGAGTCTTTTCATCGTCATCAAAATGGTTCATTATTAGCCGTTGCTGGTAAAATAAATCTCACAAACTATCAAAGACAAGAGGTTTTATGTTTAGTTGTGAGAGATATTCGTGACCGAAAACAAGCAGAAGAAGAACTACAATATCAACTTCTGCATGATCCCCTAACCAATTTACCCAATCGGCAACTATTTAAGCAACAATTAGCAACTGCTTTAGCCCATGCCAAACGCCACGAACATTTAATGGCAGTTATATTTATTGATATTGACTCCTTTACTCATATTAATAATACCTTAGGTCATTCTTTGGGAGATAAAGTATTACAAAGTTTTGCCAAAAGATTAAGTTCTTGTATTCGTGCAGGGGATATGGTGAACCGTTGGGGAAGTGATGAATTTGTTGTGTTGTTACCTCAAATTAAAAACACAGAAGACACGGTTAAATTAGCCCAACGTATTTTTGAAATTCTACAACGTCCTTTGATTTTAGGTAAACATCGTTTGCAAATTAAATGTAGTATTGGCATTGCTATTTATCCTCAAGATGGAGACAATGCAGAGGGGTTATTAAAAAATGCAGACACGGCTTTATATCGGACTAAAGAACAAGGAAAAAATTACTATCAATTTTATAGTCCCCATCTCACAGCAGAAGCGGAAATATTAATGCGTTTAGAAAGCCTCCTACATCAAGCTTTAGAGAAGAAACAATTTTTCCTTGAGTATCAACCACAACTAGAATATAAAACGGGTAAAATTGTGGGGATGGAGGCATTATTACGGTGGGAAAACCCAGCTTTTGGTGTCATTATGCCCCAGAAGTTTTTGCCCTTAGCCGCCAAAACTAACCTAATTTTACATTTGAGTAAATGGGTATTAAAAACCGCTTGTGAACAAAATTTGTCTTGGCAAAAAGATAATTTACCCCCCATTCCTGTGACAGTCAACTTATCTGCAAAGGAATTTCAGCAACCCCATTTAGCCACAGTGGTAGCTAGTATTCTGGACGAAACTGGCCTAGATCCTCAATGGTTGGAATTAGAAATTACCGAGTTAACCCTACGACAAAACTTGAATTTAGCCCGTAAAACTTTACAGGATCTACAAAATTTAGGGGTTCGTATTGCTTTAGATGATTTTGGCTGCGGTTTTTCTTCCTTAGGATACCTCAAACAATTTTCATTCCGTACATTAAAACTTCATCAAGACTTCGTCCGAGACTTACGAGGAACCTCCGAAGAATTGGGGTTAATTTCCGCTATTTTAGCCATTGGGAAAGGTTTTAATATGCGTGTTGTTGCCGAAGGGGTAGAAACCTCTGAGCAACTAAAAATATTAGAGGATCTCGATTGTAGGGAGATTCAAGGCTATTGGTTTAGTCATCCTTTACCCACCAAAGAAGCCACGGAACTACTAAGTAAAATTGCCAGGAACAATTATATAGATGTAATTGCTCACCGCAATAAAGAATCTGTCTTGACAACATAAAGGTAAAATCGGGGATTTTTATGTATAGTGGGGGTTATGACCACAAATGCTACCATTGATTCAAAGCTAGTTAGAGCTATCGCCGATGAACAGTTGGCGAACAATGTCTTCATGATTGAGTGGCTAGTCAAGGCACAACAACAGTTATCTCTTCAACAAAGACTGATTGACCAGCAACAACAACAAATCTCTACACAACAGCAAGAAATTGAAAAATTGAAAGAAGAGAGAGATAAGCTAAAAAACCGTAACTCAAAAAACAGTTCAGTCCCCCCATCATCAGACCAACTAAAAAAGCCTTCTGACAAAAAGAAACGCAAAAAAGGATTTAAACGCGGACCAAAATATGACCACCCAGGGAAGACCCGTAATGGTTTTGGTCAGCTCAGATAAGATAGTCCCTTTAGAACTAGAAAACTGTCCTGTTTGTGGGGGTTCAGTGGAACGAGATGAAGTAGTTCCACGAGAAAAGTCCAGCAAGTGGCTGAAGTAGTAGACCAACCCATAGAAATCAGGGAATATCGTCACGGATTCTGTAAATGTCCTAGCTTG
>NZ_AADV02000104.1 GCF_000167195.1 Crocosphaera watsonii WH 8501
CCGCCCGGCTACTTAATTTTCGCACTTAAATCTTTACAATTTCAAATCTCCAATTTCTAACGTGCTAACACTTCTCCCCACCCTAGACTCTTTTTAAAAAGGAATGCTTATACCACTTAATAGGATCATACCAACTCACGCTAGTTTTAGATCAGCCCTAATAATAGGGTTTCCCGACAACCCGATTTATACATAACTATCTTAGCGTCCATAATCTAATATCCGGTCACCGTTTCGTGGGGTAATGTTTACACTTTTCCAGTCTGAAAAGCTTTTGCTGGTAATTAGTTTATCGGATTCTTCCTTGATTCGTTTAATAGTAATTAAGGTAATTTCAAGGTTATTAACATCAACTTCATCAATATCTAAGCCGTTTTCTTGATCTTCTAATTGTCCCCAATCGGCTATTTTTAGGTTAGGTAGGAATTCCCCTAATTTTTGATACTGTAGGGCGACATGACTATTAATAATTGAGCCAGCATCAGCATAAAGCACGAATTCAAAGTCATCCTCCCCAACTTCTGACTTCTGTGCGATAGCGCCGGAGCGGAGCGAGGAACTTCTGACTTCTGACTTCACATGGGCGATCGCTGTTTCTATCGCTTCTCGACTACTGGCAAAGTTCCCCCCACTAGCACCGATAACAGGAATACCTAAGTTAAATGACGCTAGAAGGGGTTTATACTCTAGTCCCTCAGTGAACCCTATAATTTGTTTTTCGGGGGGCTTATCGGGCAAATAAACGGCTACTGGTTGCTCACCTGATGCTAGGTGATACTTGACTCCACGCTTGGCACTACTGAGGGGATAGTATTTATGGGTGGTGTCAGGGGAGCAGTCATTGACCCGAACATGGGTATATAACCCGTCTTCATTGGGTACAGGGATTAATATTCCGTCAGTGTGGTTAATTAGGCTTAACCCGTCCCATTTCACCCCTGAGAGTCTATTACTAACGGGGTTATCAAGTTTTTGCCATTGTTTGACGCTACGGTAACCAGCAGAATCTATCTGGGTATCTGTGAAGCCTCTATTTTTGAGGATTTCTCGGTGGCGATCGCTTAACTCTAACTGAGCTAAGATTAACCGGATAACTTGATCTCGTTCTCTGATGGGGAGTAGTTTCTTAAGCTGTTCTCGTTCCTGTTGCTCTTTTAATTCCCGTTTCTGTTGTTGTTCGAGTAACCACTCCTCATGGCGATCTGATGCCCATTCATCAGCATCGGGCTTATAAGCCCACATATTGAAGCTCCAAGCGTCCTGGCCACGGTAAATGTAGTCTAGGGGGTTAGCGTTGTCACTTCGACAGTGGATGAGGTTGGTTTCTAGGTTTTGCCGACAGTCGTGGCGTTGTCCATTACAGACGGGGCAAGTATCTCGACGGGTAAATCTTTTCCAGTTCATGCTAGGCTACTCCCCCTGGTCGTTGTAGAGGAATGCCACGTAGCAGAAATTTTTTTTGGGCGCACTTGTCTTTTCCGCCCGAGATGAGGTAGGATCATTACTAATTAAAGAACTTATTTTTATTGAAGTAGCCCTGCTAGTAACTAAGAAAGTTGGCAGGGTTTTTTGTGCTAATACTTAGTCTATCTGTTTTGTTCCCAGTTGGGAACCATTTTGGAAAAAAATGTTATTAAGATTTTTTACGATTTCGATATTTTTTTATATATTCCAAAGCATCAGGATCAGGAACTAACAAAACTTTAGCTACTTTATAGCCTTTGAGAGAAGGCTTCATGCCACTTTTTGGTCTTCCTAAGACATCATATTGAACCTTACGAGAAGTCATCCCTATCTCGGCAGCAATTTCCTCAAGTGTCCAATAACCAGGTATAGTCGGCTCCTTTCTCTTAAGAGGCGGCTCAAAATCTTCGGGACGCAGAACATTATATTCTGAAGTAGCTAGGGAATTAAACATTGAAAAATACTAGGAATACTCCTAAATACCCCCATGATAAACAGTGTGGTAGAAAAATCAATGGGTCAATGGATTGCAGATTGCATTCGCGCAGATTGTAGATTTACCAATGCTTGAAGACGCAAATTATTCAATTGAGAAATCCCAATCACTTGATCAATATGATTGAGGAACATTAGAGGATCATCGGGGGTCTGCAAACCTAAGAATTGAGCCGCTAATCCGGCCGTGTAATCTTGAATACGATCAAGTGCAGCCCGGTTTTCAGTAGGTTTAATTATATAACCTTGCTTGGTAAAGGTTTGCCCTAATGCTTGTTCTGACGATCTCAGGAAGTTCATCTTCTCTCAAACTATGGTAAAAGTATTAAAAGTATATTACAGCCGATGTTAATTAATCACCCAGAAAAATATCTAGACTTTGAAAATTGCCAAGAAACCATAGCCAATCTTCGCCAAGAGGGGAAAAGAATTGTACTGTGTCATGGAACGTTTGATTTACTTCATCCTGGACATTTAGCCCATTTACAAGAAGCTAAGGCCTTGGGGGATATTTTGGTGGTGTCTGTGACTGCTGCCTCCTATGTTAATCGTGGGCCAGGACGACCGATATTTTCAGATGACCTACGCTTGTATTCTTTGGCATCGTTAGCCTGTATTGATTATGTTTTACTTGCTCCGGTTACCGCTGCCCTAGAAGTTATTGATCGTATCCAACCCAATATCTATTGTAAGGGCCATGAATATGCAGATGCCAGTCAAGATGTCACCCATAATATTGGTCGTGAAATCGAAAGGGTTCGTGCCTATGGTGGAGACATTGGTTACACGGGGGAAATTGTTTTTAGTTCCACTAAGTTAATCAACAATCATCTCAACGCCCTTCCCCCCCAGATTAAAACCTACGCCAGTGAGTTTTCGCAACGGTTTTCCTTTGACGAAGTTCGTGACGCAGTTGAGAAAATGTCTAAACTTCGCGTTTTAGTATTAGGGGATGTGATTATTGACGAGTTTAATCACTGTTCTGTACAGGGGTTAACCTCAAAAGGGAGAGTGATTTCGACACTGTTTAAGAAGAAAGAACAGCATTTGGGGGGATCGTTGGCTATCGCCCGTCATATAGCTAGTTTTGCTGATTCTGTCACAGTGGCAGGAGTAGTGGGAACAGAGCCAGATATTCATAGTTTAATTTTAAATAATTTGGATGGGCGAATTCGCCTCGATCTCCTCTACGAAGAAGATTATCCAACCATTATTAAACGGCGTTATATTGAAAGGCAAGGCATTCGCAACGATTATAATAAGCTCTTTTCCATTAATTATCTGCGAGAAGAAGGGTTGTCTCGTAATGAAAGGCAAAAACTTTGGGATCGCTTGGATAATACCATCAATTCCTATGATTTAGTCTTAGTGGCAGACTATGGCCATGGACTCATCGATGAGTCAATTATGGAGTTACTACAATCTCAAGCTCCCTTTTTAGCCATCAACTGTCAAACTAATAGTGCTAATCATGGTTATAACCTCATTACCAAGTATAAGCGGGCTGATTCTTTTTGTTTAGATGAACAAGAAATACGCCTCGCTTTTTCCAGTCGTCATGGCGATCACGGTCATCTTTTACAAAAGCTGCACAGACATTTAAACGCTGAACAGGGATGGTTAACCCTGGGATCATCCGGTTCTCTTGGCATTAACGCTCAAGGGGAAGAAGAATTAACCCCTGCCTTGACCCTACAAGTTAAAGATACCACGGGAGCAGGAGATGCCTTTTTAGCCTTAGCCAGTATGAGTGCTAAATTGGAATTACCCATTGCCATTGGTTCTTTGTTAGGAAACTTAGCAGGGGCAATGTCAGCCAACATTTTAGGCAATGCTTACCCCATTGAGAAATCAAAATTGCTTAAATTTGCTACAACCATTTTGAAAGTATGATGGACATTTCTGCCCTTCCTCAAGCGATTTTATGCGATCGCGACGGCACTCTGATTGAAGATGAACATTTTCTCAATGATCCGACGAAAATTCGTTGGATTGATGGCGTAAAATCCTTGCTCAAACGCTTTCATCAAGCAGGGGTTAAAATCTTAGTCATTACCAATCAATCAGGGGTGGCCAGAGACTACTTCGGCACGGAAACTGTCGAAACCATTCATGGTCAGTTACAAACAGACATCAGGGAAATGGGAGGGGAGATTGCTGATTTTTATTACTGTCCTCACCATCCTGACGGAACTCATCCCGTTTATGGGGGTCTATGTAATTGTCGTAAACCTGCCCCTGGGATGTTTTTTAACGCCATAAAAGACCATCAATTAACCCCTGAATTGTGTTGGGTAATTGGCGATCGCCTACGAGATTTAGAACCAGGGATTGCCCTGGGAATGAGAGCATTTTTAGTACAAACAGGGGCAGGCAAAGACCATACAAAACTATTATCTGAACAAGCGTATCAAACGCAAGTCACAGTGATTCCTTCCTTTAGGAATTTGCTCACTTTTGCTGTTGCGTCATTGTCAGAATGACAGACAAGTGTGGTTTAATATTTTTTAATGTTTTGACAAGAGGGAATCATGGCAGACAAAATTAGACAGGTTTTGATTACCGGCGGTGCGGGATATGTTGGGGCGGTATTAGTGCCGAAATTACTCAGAGCTGGTTATGAAGTCAAGGTAATTGATCTCTATATTTATGGCGATAATGTCTTAGATGAAGTGAAACACCATCCCAATTTAGAACAAATTAAAGGGGATATCCGTAGCCGCGATTTGTTAGAAAAAATCATGCCTGGTTGTGATGCGGTAATTCACTTAGCCTGTATTTCTAATGATCCCAGTTTTGAGTTAGATCCAGGACTCGGAAAATCAATTAATTATGATGCCTTTTTAGACTTGGTTGATGTTGCCAAAGAAAATGGGGTAAAACGCTTTATTTATGCTTCGTCTTCAAGCGTATATGGGATCAAAGAAACGGAAAATGTGACGGAAGATTTACCCTTAGAACCCTTGACCGATTACTCTAAATACAAAGCATTATGTGAAGAAGTTTTATTAGAAAAACGGGAACCAGGGTTTATTACCTTGATTTTACGCCCTGCCACCGTTTGTGGTTACTCACCCCGTTTACGATTAGATTTAACGGTCAATATTCTAACCAATCATGCGGTTAATAATGGCAAAATTACCGTCTTTGGGGGAGAGCAAAAGCGCCCCAATATTCATATTGAAGATATGACCGATCTCTATGTGAAATGTTTAGACTATCCTGATGAAGCCATTGATGGAAAAATCTTTAATGCGGGATATGAAAATCATAAAGTCAAAGAAATTGCTGAGATGGTTCAAAATGTTGTTGGGAAACAAGTTGAAATTGTGACAACTCCCACCAATGATAACCGTTCCTATCATGTTTCTTCAGAGAAAATCAAACAAGAATTAGGCTTTGTTCCTCAACACACTATTGAAGAAGCTTCTGAGGATTTAGTTAAAGCGTTTAAAGCCGGATTAATTCCTGATGCGATGACCGATATTAAATACTTTAATATCAAAACCATGCAAGCCTTGGAGATGAAATAATCGTTCAATGATTAAAGCAGAGCAAGTAATTGGGGTTGACTTGGATAATACGATTGTTAGTTATGATCAATTAATGTATCGTCTAGCAGTAGAGAAGGGATGGATTGATTCAACAACACCAAAAAGCAAAAAAATCATTCGGGATAAAATTCGCCAATTACCTAATGGCGATATTACTTGGCAGAAACTCCAAGCTTTTACTTACGGGTCTCAAATGGCAAATGCCACCTTAATCGAAGGCGTAACATCATTTTTTAGGAGATGCAAACAGAACAATATTAAAGTTTACATTGTGAGTCATAAAACAGAATATGGCAACTTTGATCCAACCAAAACTAATTTACGCCAAGCGGCTTTTACTTGGATGAAAAAACAGAATTTGTTTGATGAAGAAAGGCTAGGTCTTTCTCTTAAATCAGTCTATTTTGAGTCAACAAGAGTAAAAAAAATAGAGAGAATTAGCAATCTTTCTTGTACCGACTTTATTGATGATTTAGAAGAGACATTCAAAGAAGATAGTTTTCCTGACAATATTCGGAAAATTTTATATGATCCTCATCAACAGTATCATCCTTTCTCCAATGTTAAAATACTGAGTAGCTGGTTAGATATTAATGAATACTTCTTCAGTTAATCAATCTAAATTGATCTCACCTATCAGTTCTTCTTTGGACTTAATATTACCTCAACTTCCCAACTATCCTTTTACGGAAGTAGAGAGAATTAACGGAGGGACCAATAGTCAAGTTTATAGACTCACCAGTCACACTAGAGCTCAGTTCGCTTTGCAAATCTCATTTTCAACATAAAGCTGAGCAAAGGAATCGCTTGAAAACTGAGTTAGTGTCCCTAAAATTTTTAAAAGACCAAGGAATCAAAGCTGTTCCTAAGCCTTATTTAAAAAATGAATCACAGGGATGGTCTTTATATGAATATATCTCAGGTGAGCCTATTAGGGATTTCCCAGGTAACATCGCAAGACATTACTACCTGGGTTGATTTTTTACTTCAACTCAAAAACTTAAGTAAGCATCCAGCCAGCCATGATTTGAATCTTGCATCAGAAGCTCAACTATCCATTCAAGGAATTATTGATAATATCAAGAATCGCCTGAATAAATTACTAGAAATTCCTAAAGACACAATAGAAAATAAATTACTTAATCAGTTTCTCCAGGATGATTTGGTTCCTTTTTTATCAGAATTAATTGTCTGGTGTCAACCTTGTCTCAAGGAGAAATTGATGGACTTTAGCAACGAAATTGTTTTAGAGCAGCGAACTTTGAGTCCTTCAGATTATGGGTTTCATAATGCTTTGAGACAGGATAATGGAGAGCTTGTCTTTTTAGATTTTGAATATTTTGGATGGGATGATCCCGCTAAAATGATCAGTGATTTTTTACTACATCCCGCTAGGATGATAGATTTTTCTCTTAAGCAACAGTTCTTTTCAGAAATTTTAGCTGGCTTTTCCGAGAACAAAACCTTGAGTACCAGAGTCAAAATAGTCTATCCATTATTCGGCATTAAATGGTGTTTAATACTACTCAACGAATTTATTCCGGAGCAGCTACTCAGACGAGGATTTGCCGATATCAATCCGATTGATAAACGGGAAAGACAGGCTCAACAGCTAGCTAAAGCCAAACAAATGTTAACTCAAATTAAAGGTGACTATGAGCAATTCCCTTACTATTACTAAGTCTTCTGAAGGCTCTGTGACTCACGGAGCTTTGGATAAACGTTCTAGAGAGTTACGAAAAACGATTGTTAAAACGCTTAAAGCCAGCCGTCGGGGTCACCTCGGTGCATCTTTTTCACTGATAGAAATCCTGCGAGTGCTTTACGACGATATCTTGAGATACGATTCTCAAAATCCTCAGTGGTTAGAACGAGACCGCTGCATTCTTAGTAAAGGCCATGGATGCTTAGCGTTATATGCAATTCTAGCGGATAAAGGCTTTTTTCCCGAATCCGAATTAGACAAATTCTGTCAAGTCGATGGCATTTTAGGTGGACACCCTGAATATGGCAAAGTACCAGGGGTAGAAGCGTCTACTGGGAGTCTTGGCCATGGTTTATCAATTGGGATTGGTTTTGCCCTTAATGCTCGTATTGACAAGGCTGATTATCGTACCTTTGTCATTCTTGGGGATGGGGAATCTCAGGAAGGTTCGATTTGGGAAGCAGCTATGTGTGCTGGCAAACACAGACTGAGTAATCTAACCGTCCTAATGGACTATAACAAACATCAATCCTATGGTTCGACGACTGAAGTTCAAGACTTAGAACCCTTAGCCGATAAATGGCGGGCTTTCGGATTTGCCGCCGTTGAAGTTGATGGTCATGATGTTACTGCCTTACGAGATGTCTTATCTCAAGTTCCCTTAGAAACGCATAAACCCACTGCTATCATCTGCCATACTATCAAGGGTAAAGGGGTAGATTTTGCCGAAAATAATCTGAATTGGCATCATAAAAGTCGTATTTCAGACAATGAGATTCAAGCAATGTTAACTGCACTAGAGGGATGAAAAATGCGTAAATTGTGTCTTGATATGGTCTACGAATTGGCTAAGGAAGATCCTAGAATTTGCTTTATTGGCTCAGATTTGGGATTTGGTACTCTCAATCAGTTTAGGGAAGAGATGCCAGAACGATTTTTTATGGAAGGAGTCAATGAAGCAAATATCATTGGCATGGCAGCAGGGCTGGCTTTGGAAGGAAAAGTTGTTTATGTCAATACCATTGCCACTTTTATTACTCGTCGCTGCTTTGAGCAACTGGTTCTTGATTTAGGACTTCACAATGTTCCTGTGCGTCTCATTGGCAATGGGGGTGGTTTAGTATATGCACCTCTTGGCTCAACCCATCTAGCTATTGATGATATCGCCATTTTACGCACGATCCCTAATATGTCTATTGTGGCCCCAGCTGATGAAGCAGAAATGAAGCGGTTAATGCCCTTGACTGTTGATTATCCAGGCCCTCTTTACATTCGTTTAGGAAAAGGAAATGAGCCAATTTTAACAACTGATGAAGTGCCTTTTGCGATTGGTCAAGTCATTCCCATGAGACAGGGATCTGATGCTTTAATTATCACCACTGGCGTGACTTTACAGGCCGCTCTGGAGGGAGCGGATGAATTGGCACAACAGGGAATTGCTGCAACAGTGCTTCATGTTCCTACTGTCAAACCTTTACCCAAGGAAATCCTACTAGATTATATTTCTACTATCCCTGTGGTTGTTACGATAGAAGAACATACCCTGATGGGAGGGTTAGGAAGTGCGATCGCTGAACTCATTGCTGAGGCTAATTTTTCTGAGGGGAAAAGATTTAAACGCATTGGGTTACCTGATGTTTTTCCAGATAAATATGGCTCTCAAGCAGATTTAATGAAGCGTTATGGAATGACCTCTCAACAAGTTGTTGCTGCTGTGACTGGTTTGAGAAAAAAACAGTTAGCTTTCTTTAAATAATCAATAAGTTTACGTTCATTTCACTGATGCTGCTTAAACGTTTTTCGTTCTTTATCCAAATAGGAGGGACTTTTATCCTCCTATATATTCTTTTTAGAAATTTCGAATGGACTACTTTTTGGAAACTACTGCAACAAATCCCTGTTGTATTTTATTTATACTCTTTAGCAGTTGTTTTTTTAAGTATTGTTCTCTATACCTTAAGATGGCAATTAATTTTAATTTCAATGGAGATAAAAGCTCCATTTTTCTTACTCCTGAGACAATACTTAATTGCTGCTTTCTTTAACAACTTTTTGCCCACAGGAATTGGAGGTGACTGGGCAAGGATCTATTATCTCGGTCAAAATAAAGGCTATGTGCAGGTAGCAGCTTCAGTTTTCATAGATCGGTTCTTGGGATTTTTCTCTTTAACAATCATTGGAACATTGATCTGTTGGTGTTTTAACTTTTCGTCAGTTGTTTTTTTAGTGACCCGTAACTTATTAACTGTTTGTCTTGTGCTATTTTTTGGAGTGTTTTTATTGGCTAAATTCTCGCGAGCTGAGAATTTCGTGTTAAATTTTGGTCCAAATGAAGGCCGTTGGGGTTCTCTGAAAGAAAATTTCGCCCAATTCATTGGTAAAGTTAGAGTTGTTTGTCAAAAACCTGAACTGATTTTAGGGGTTATTGTTATTGGAATAGTTTACTTATCAATCACTGCTACTATCTACCAGGGATTTTTTACTAATTTGTCAGATATTGAAGTTAATTTTTGGCTAATCGTTGGTGCTTTAGCTAGTATTTACATACTAACTAATATCCCAATTACGGTCAACGGAATTGGGTTACGGGAACAATTACATTACCTTCTATTTGCTGTTATCGGAATTCCTAAAGAACTATCGGTAAGTGTTTCTTTACTGATTTTTTCCAACATTTTAGTCATAAGTTTAGCTGGTTATTGTTCTTGGTTACAATTAAAATTATCTTCTAGTAAACCGTAAAATTCAACAACCCTAACTTACTCCGTTTCACTACGTTGAAGTTAGGGATTGCCACTCCCAAAAGTGGCGACGTAAGAGTTGCAATAGCCTATAAGCCTAGTCTCGGTTTAAACACCTCCAGATACTTCTCTAGTCTGGATTCCCTGTAAGTTCTTTTGGGAGGACGTTGTAAGACAAGACATCTGGGGTTAGGTAGGCGAAGAGACTTAAACTTATACTCTGAGGATTATCTCCATGTTAAGAGTACCTGTTCTATCCCCTAAAGGAAAACCGTTAATGCCAACTAAACCTAGTCGAGCAAGACGGTGGATTAAAGAGGGAAAAGCTATCAAAAGATTTAACAATTTAGGGCAATTTTATGTTCAACTTTTAGTCGAACCTTTGAATAGTAAAACTCAACCTATTAGCTGTGGTCTAGACCCAGGCAAACACTTTTCTGGTGTTGCCATCCAATCAGCTAAATTTACCCTTTTTACTGCTCATCTTGAACTACCCTTCAAAAAGGTAAGGGAAAGGATGGATAATCGTCGGATGATGCGACGGGGAAGAAGAGGAAGAAGAATTAATCGTAAGTTACCTTTTCACTTAAGAGCGCATCGTCAAAAACGATTTAACAACAGAAAACAAGGTAAACTCCCTCCATCAATTAGAGCCAACCGTCAACTGGAATCAAGAGTAGTTCAAGAATTGTGCAAAGTATTTCCTGTTACTGATATTTACTTTGAGTACGTCAAAGCCGATCTTGATTTAACATCGGGGCGAAAAGGAGCAAAGTCAGGAAAAGGATTTTCAGCCGTTATGGTAGGACAAAAATGGATGCTCAAACAATTAGCAAAGTTGGGTAATGTTCATACCATTTCAGGTTGGCAAACTTCTAATTTAAGAAAACATCTTCGATTAGAAAAGTCTAAAAACAAATCCGAGCAAACAGCTAGTTCTCATGCTGTTGATGGAATAGCCTTGGCTTGTTATCAATTTCTTGAATACAAATCTCACCATTCACTTAACAATCATGGACGTAGTTGGCAAGGAAATGTAACCATTACCCCCTGTCAATTTATGGTCATTAAGCGTCCTCCAATTAGTCGTCGTCAACTTCACTTAATGCTTCCAAGCAAAGGAGGAAAAAGGCGTAAATATGGAGGAACTATTACCCGTCATGGCATTAGAAAAGGAGATTTTGTCAAAGCTAAGAAGGCTGGTAAGGTTTTCTATGGTTGGTGTTCTGGTGATACCGCAAAACAAGTCTCAGTTTCCGATTTTAATTGGAAAAGATTGGGACAATTTACTGCCTCGAAAGTAGTGTTGCTCCAACGCTCTACGGGGTTAATTGGTAAACAGGAAGCGGATTTCGTTGGAGCAACTGCTTGTTAGTTGATGCTCGTTTCCTCCCCGACGTTTTCAGACGACGGGGTTTCCACTCGCATATTTTACGATGAATATCAACTTTCTCCCTTCCCCGGCTATCTTGGGAGCGATATTAGCTAGTCTTAGTTTACCCATTCTACTGATCATTCTTTCTCACGGAGTCTGGAAAGTTAGAGCTTTAGGAAAGCGTTTTATTGTTGCTTGTTGGCTAATTATTGGTTTGTGGTTAGTTTCCCTAGGATTTGAAATAGCTAACTCTCAAGAAAGTCTAGCACTCTTACTCTCGAATTTTTTTGCGGGAGCGTTAATATTAATGACGGGTATTCTTTGTAATTTTACCCTTTGGACTTTAGTCGCTTGGGGATTTACCCTTTCTATGCTAATTGCTCTAAGTCGCGAGAATCAGCCACTTACTCTAGAAGATTGGATTAGAGCATATACCAATGGTCAAACTTTAGAAACTTTTACCCTTGATCGACTTGGTGTGTTGTTTCACTTTGGATTAGCAACTTATGATAATGATCGAGTAATCATTACTGCGAAAGTTGGCTTTTTAGTCGCTCAAATTACACGACTATTACGTTTGTTTTTTGGATTAAAACAATGACAGCAGAAATTCTTTCTTTTTTAGTAGGTTTTATCTCGTTTACAATTTATGCGTTTACTGTCTTGATTTTGCTGAGGATGACTTTATCGGTTTCTCCAGTAATTATTCAATTTGTTTATGCTCTGATGGTTCATATAATAGCAATTTTGGGAAGTTCGTTAATCCTGAAAGGTTTACCTTATTGGCATGGCGCAGCTCTATTTTGGTTTTGTTTTAATATCTATCTTTTTATCTATAGTGCCGTTTATAAGTCAATTTCCTTGAAGATTTTATCGACTCTATCCCGTTGTTCTAGTAAATCAGAAACTGTCTTGCAGATTACCAACTTATATATTCTTCCAAGTTTTGTCGAACGTATTAATATTCTTACTCAGGCTAATTATGCCGTTCAAAATAATGAGCAGTTTACGATTACTAATCAAGGAAAAAAAATGGCAACTCGTATTATCACTATTCAAAAATTATTTGGAATTCGTCGTAGTGGACTGTATTCACAAATTTCAAAAACTCAAGTAAATTAAATGTGTGAGGAGTATCTAGAAAAATTGGTATTTAGTATAGGGAACTAACAATCAGACTTTTCGTCAATATTTGGAAACTTCCCTAGGTTTGTTTTTGGTAGGATAACTATGTTTGAGGTTACTCCAACGATTCAGTCGCTCATAATATTGGCGAACCATGGTCATGATCAAGGAAAAGACAACCTTAGGTCTCATAACACCTGAACTTGTATCTGGTTTTGGGTTGAGTCGGACAGGTACTTCCACAGAAGATTTACTACGAATTAATAGTTTAGAGAGGCTTTCAATATGATAACCGTATCCTGGATTAACCCTAATCTGCCTTGCCAAGAAAACAGGATAAACATAGAGACTATGAGCATCGCGAATTCGACATCCCGTCAGTATTTGCATGGAGAGTGTACAAGCGATGGATAGGAGGCGACGTAGAAGGGTTCTGACTTGCATATTATTGCGATAGGATACGACTAATTCAGCAGTTCCTACCGCTTCAAACAGATTTTCAATCCCTGAAATATGGAAAGCATTATCCCCTGGTACTAAAGTAAGATATTCGTAATTAGCTGCCCATAAACCTGCTATGTAAGCAGCACCAACTCCTCGATTAGTTTCTTGATGAATGACAGCAACTTTTTCATATTGATAAGCTAGGTTATCAGCAACTACTCCCGTATTATCTGTGCTACCATCATTAACGATTAAAATTTCGTACTCGTCTAAGGTTTCAGAGGCAACACTTATGATTTCTTTAACTGTCACTTCTATTTTATCCGATTCATTATGGGCTGGTACTATGATTGAGAGATTTCGTTTCATAAAAAACTACCTTGTACTTTCTTTGAGAATGACATAAATTTATGGTATATAGTTTCTCCATAGATTACGAAGTTTTTCCATAAATAGTATGTTTGACTTGCTTAAAAGCTTAGCACAAACTAGTTAGTCTTTTTGCTTGATTAAGCAATTCATTAGTTTCTTTGATATGAAAAACTCTATTTATAAAAACTTAATAAAAAAACATACGATAGATTAATTTTCCTGGAAAGTAATTTTATGAAATTTATCGAAGCAAAATACTTTAATCTTAATGCTATAGTACTTGTAACAATTTTATTGCTTTTATTTCTCATTTATTCATCTACAGTTTTTTTACCTTATCCTTTGCTAGACGATAATTGGATTATTCAGTCCTATAGTGAAACGAGATGGAGAGAATTTACACACGATACTGTAGCAATTACACAAGGACGTCCCATTTTTGCTATCTTTATCCTGCTAACAGGATTCGTAGCTTCTAAAATTGGAATAGAAGCCATGAGCCTATTTCGTTTAATTGCAATATTTAATTTGGCGATCGCTACTTTTTTTATATTTCGTTGGGCAATTATTTGGAACTATAAACCTATTGAAGCTTTTCTCTTAGCCCTGATTATTGCTACTGTACCAGGCTATCAAATTTATATTGCTGGTGGTCCTTGGCTCACTTTTCCTCTACTGGCTTCAATTTTAGCAACATATTTATTATTTTATGTTTTTTACAAAAAACATAAAATATCTCATAAACTAGCCCTGATTATAACGGCAATCTTTTTGCTTATTTCTTGTTTTTCTTTTTATCAGCCAGTTGCCATGACAGCTATAGCTTTAATGGTTTTTCCTATTTTTTCTATTCAAAACAATCGGCAAGAACATACAATCAATAGACAAACACTGGTTTTTGTCTTGTCTGGAGTTATAACAACTTTGTTTTCTCTTGCTATTTACTA
>NZ_AADV02000103.1 GCF_000167195.1 Crocosphaera watsonii WH 8501
GACGGCAGTGCAGCTGCACGCTGGCTGACACTCTAGAGGATCCCTACAGATGATCGTATTATTCTTTCTGTCTCAATTCTGGCTTGATTTAATATGCCTAAATCCGTTGGGTATTTGATGTCTGCTGGCGCACAAGTCGCATCTAAAATTAGTTTACCTTTATTTTTTATTTTTTCTCCTTTTTCTTGGAGACAATCCTTTTTTTTTACTTCTTTATCACTCTTGTCTATTTCTCTTTTTACTATTTTTTTATTGATTTTGTTTATCAATTCTCCATCAATTCTTTTCCTAAAATGAACTAGCATTGAAGATTCCAGTGGTGGCTCTTGTTGATAACAATTTAAACCTATAAAGTATTGTAGATAGGGATTTTCTCTAATCTGTTCTATAGTTTCTCTATCACTTGTTCCTAATTTTTCCTTAATAATTAATGTCCCTAATGCCATTCTAAATAGTTTGGCTGGCGCACCTTTTTCTGCTGAAAAAAGTTTAGCATATTCTTCCTCAAAATCATCCCAAGGTATCAACTCTGCCATGATTACCCAACGATTATTGGGGGACAATTTGCCCTCGAAAGGTAATTCAAATTTTTCTGGGGGCGGTAAAGGTTGCTCCTCTTTTCGATACATTTGTTCTTGACCAACAACTGGGAGGTGCTTCTACCAATTATAGCGGTTTGTAGCCGACAAAGCTGATCTTTTTTGCGATCGCGAATATGGGTGTAACCCTTTAATTAGGGTTTTGCTTTTATTCAGCAAACCCTAAATTAAGACAAAACCTAAATTTTTCTGAAGAAGCGTAACAGTTATCCTACGGAGCAAAGTCAGTTGTGCAGTTAGAAAAACTGACATAAGCACTCTTACCATCCCCTCAAGGGTGAGTGTAGACTAAAAATGGAGGTGAGGCGTGTCGAAAATAAAATTCTTTACATTACGCCTAAATATCCTATGAATAAGACTTACAAACTATTGGTCGGGACAATATTATTGTTGGGATTAAACACTGTATCCCTAGCTCAAAAGGCCGATGCAGCAAGCCCCTTTACACAATTTTATAATAATAATTGTGTCCCTGAAGCGACAAAAATTGGGTTAACTGAAGCAGAAGCAATCCAAATCTGTAACTGTACAGTTACAAACTTAAAACAGAAATACTCTACTGAAGCGTTTGCCACCCTTTACGCTCAATATAGAAACGGGGATAATACAGCCAGAAGAACCCTAACCCGTTATGGAGAAACCTGTTCTCAGGGCGTTCTCGATGATATTCTCTGGCAGGAATAAACCCAAAAATGATGATCTTCTGAATCAATAATTAGGGAAATTTCGTCATCCATCCCCGTAAGCTGAAGACTTTTTTAAGATTAGTTTTCAGCTAACCTTGTTATAACCGTAGGATAGGTGTGAGTAGGGCAAACGTTTATGAAACCATCTTGGCGAGAACAGTTGAATATATCCCGTGTGGCCATCAAGTACGCACGAGTGACTGTTTTTATAGCGATCGCAGTGGCAGTGGCGGGGATATTTGCTTTTAGTTCCCTCAAATATGCTTTATTTCCGGAAATTCCCTTTCCGGTGGTCATTGTTCAGGGATCTGCCCCTTTAGAAACCACTCTAGAGACGGAGAAACAGTTAACCAACCCCCTAGAAACCTCTTTGCGATCGCTGGAAAATGCGGAACTGTTTTCCTCGACTTATCCTGGGCAAACTATCATCAATGTAGCCTTTGCCGGGGGTTTAAACCTAGATCAATCTACCACTACCGTCAAAAACTACCTCAAGCAAGCAAGTTTACCCCCTGAGGCTACCATAGAAGTCACACCGTTTAACCTCAATGAGTCGGTAGCGGTAACCTATGCTATTTCCAGTGAGACGCAACCAGTAGACCTTTTAGCCTCTATTACTCAAGAACAAATTATACCCTCTCTCGAAGCAGTTCGAGGGGTGAGACGGGTTGATTTATTGGGAGATAGTTCCTTAAGAGATACAGATAATAATAGTTCAGCAGTCAATCCTCCGACATTAACTCGCTTAAATCAAGAGGATATTTTAGCGGTTCAAGTAATCAAAAAAGCTGAGGGGAATACCTTAGATGTGGCTGCTGCTGTAGAAGAACAAATAGCCAATTTAAGAGAAAATTTACCAAATATTCGTTTAGTTATAGCAGAAACCCAAGCAGATTATATAGAGGAAGCAAGTCAAGCGACTTTAGAAGCTTTATTAGGGGCTATTGTTCTGGCGATTTTAGTTATTTTTCCTTTTTTGGGGAATATTCAAGCTACTTTAATCACGGCCTTAGCTATTCCCATGTCCTTGTTAGGAACTTTTATTGTCATGGCAGTGGCAGGGTTTAATTTAGAAACCATTACCTTATTGGGGTTAGCTTTAGTAATTGGTATTATTGTAGATGATGCCATTGTAGATGTTGAAAACATTTCCCGTCATATTGATGAAGGAATGAGTCCCAAACAAGCAGCTATTAAGGGAACAGATGAAATTGGCTTAACTGTGTCTGCTTCAACTTTAACTTTAGCCACTGTATTTCTTCCTATTGCTTTGATTGGGGGTAACTTAGGACAATTTTTTAAACCTTTTGGTATGACTGTGTCCGCTGCGGTTTTGATCTCTTTATTAGTGGCAAGAACTTTATCCCCTGTTCTAGCTATGTATTGGATTAAACCGAGAAGAAGAAAGTCCGAAAATAAACAAAAATTATTTATTTTAGTTCCCATCTATAGAAGTATATTAAATTGGTCTTTATATCATCGTAAAGCAGTTATGACTATCGCTTTACTGAGTTTTGTTGTGGGTTTAGGGTTAATTCCTTTTATTCCTCAAGGGTTTGTTCCTAAGTTAGATAGGGGGGAATTTAATGTTATTTATACTTTGCCTAATCCCAAAGTTCCTAATCGTTTAAAAGTTCCTCAAACAAGTGATAGTGACAATAATAATCCTTCTTTGTTTCAAGGATTCATGGACTCTCCTGAACGCTTTTTATTAGGTAGAAATTATCGAGTTGGGAGTAAATTAGAAGGGTTAATTTTAGAAGATACAAATAATGTTGAGTCAGCTTATACTATTGCTGGTTATCAAGGCAACCCTCTTAAGGGCAGAATCTATGTTCAACTCAAGGATAATCGAAGTTTAACCACTAGCCAAGTTCAAGAAAAAATTAGAGAAAAGTTACCAAAGCTGAAAGGAGGAAGTATTAGTGTAGAGGATATTCTTTTTATTGAAACCGGGGATGATAGTCCTTTTAAAATTGCTCTACTCAGTAACAGTTTCGATAGTTTAACTAAAACAGCTAATCTCTTGAAAAATCGCTTAGAGAGTATTCCAGGATTAGTGGATATTAAACTATCTGCTGGTAAAAAAAATGCACCTATTGAGCATTTTGAACAACAAAGAGTAATCTACTTAACAGCTAATTTATCGGAAGGAATTGGCTTAGGAGATGTTACCAAGGAAGTTGTTGAAATTGCCCAAGAAATGTTACCTAATGATGTTACTTTTGATATTCAAGGCGCATCGGCACAAGTGCAAAGTATTTTTAAAGAATTTGCTATTGCTTTATTCTTTGCTATCCTGTCTATGATGGTAATTTTATATCTAACTTTTGGTCGCTTTTTAGAGTCTTTTGTGGTACTTTTATCTTTACCTTTGTCTATTGTTGGGGCGATGTTTGCTCTCTTAATTACTCAAAGCGATTTTGGCATGATCTCTTTAATTGGGTTAATATTTTTGTTAGGATTACTTGACAAAAATGCAATTCTCTTGATGGATTATACCAACCAATTAAGAGAACAGGGAATGAGTCGTCATCATGCTATACTCAAGACGGGAGAAATTAGGTTACGCCCGATTATTATGACCACTGCATCCACTATTTTAGGGATGCTTCCTATTGCCGTTGGTTTGGGTGCCGGTGCAGAATTAAGACAACCCATGGCCGTTGCTATTATTGGTGGTTTGATTACATCTTCTGTGTTGAGTTTAATTGTGGTTCCTGTACTTTATACTTTATTAGAAGATGCTGGGGAAAAACTTTTTTTTCAAAAATGAAACGAGTTGATAATTAATTAGGGTTGAGGTTGTATCATTAATAATGAGCAAAAAATGTGCGATCGCATTAGGGAGTAATCTAGGGGACTCGTTAAACATTTTAGAGACAACAATCACCTTGTTATCTCAACATCCTTATCTTGAATTAATAGGCCATTCCCCTTGGTATAAAACTACTCCTATCGGGCCACTCCAACCAAATTATTTGAATGGTTGTGCTATCTTAGAAACCAGTTTAACCCCCGAAGACTTATTACAAACTTTACTGAGTATAGAACAAAAATTTGGGCGTATTCGTCGGGAAAAATGGGGGCCGAGAACACTAGATTTAGATTTATTGTTGTATGGTGATTTAATCTTAGATACTCCTAATTTAACCATACCTCATCCTCTGATGTTAGATCGAGCATTTGTATTGGTTCCTTTAGCTGACATTGCAGCAACTTGGGTTCATCCTATGACAAAAAAAATGATCCAAGAACACCTTAAGGGGTTAAACTGTGAAGGTGTTCAACCATTAATTAGTTAAGTTTATGTCAACAGAAAAAGAATTACCGACTTATATAGAACAACAGCTTTTTTATCGAGGCAGAAAATTTAATTTTGATGTTAATAAATTACGTTTACCCAATGGGGTTGAGGGAAACTGGGAATGTATTCGTCATCCTGGAGGTGCTTTGGCAGTTCCTATTACTCAAGACGGTAAATTAGTATTAGTTAAGCAGTATCGTTTTGCTGTAGAACAAAGAATTTTAGAATTTCCTGCCGGAACTTTAGAAGTTAACGAAGAACCAGCAATTACTATTAAAAGAGAAATACAAGAAGAGACAGGTTATGAGGCAAAGAAATGGCATTATTTAGGAGAGTTTCCTTTAGCACCTGGTTATTCTGATGAATATATTTATGCGTTTTTAGCACAGGAATTAGAGAAATTAGAACACCCTCCTCAACAAGATGATGATGAAGATATTGAGGTTATTTTGATGAGTTTTGAGGAATTTGAACAAGGTATTATATCAGGAGAAATTATAGATGGTAAGACTATTGCTAGTTTTTTCATTGCTAAATTATTTTTAGAAAAAAATCGTAATGTGAGTTAGGAGTTAGGAGTTCGGAGTTAGGAGTTCGGAGAGAATGAGGGTTTTAAATTTATGATTTGAGTCAGGTTTCTCGAATTTTCTTGATACCGAACTCAGGTTAGTAAGTAGAATAGGCAACAATTTTCGGGAACTAATTGATGATTGATCTAAACTATAATTATCTGAGAAGGTGGGCAATAATTTTGGGTAAATCATTAATTTATTTAACTGATTTCTTTCACCTACCCTGAAGGGGTAAAAGAAGTAAGGACAAGAAACAGTCCCAAAAATCAAAAATTTTGACAACTAATAACTAATATAGAAAGGAAAGCGATCGCTCTTATTATTGCGTCGGGTTTTAACAGTATTAAACCCAGACATTTTTTGCTCAAAACTCTAGTGCTAGATATGTTTGTACTCAACAAATGGTGGATGGTACTCAATACTGTGTTTTACCCAAACATATTTTGCCAAAAACCCTAGTGCTAGATATATTTGTACTCAAAAAAGAGGAGTTTTGGCAGTAAGGTGATTTCTGATAAAGGAGATCCCTTGCGATCCCCCCACTACCCCCCTTAAAAAGAGGGGAATAATTGGAAAAGAAGGTATATTTAAGAGTCGAAATCACCTAAGGGAAACTGGATGTAAAAAATGCTTGCTTTTTATTGACTTGACATGGTATTATAAGGATGATGGAAAAAGTGTGCGCCTGACACCTACCCTGAAGGGGTCAAAGAAGTAAGGAAAAGAAACAGCCCCAAAAATCAAAAATTATGATCCCGTAGGGGTTTAACACTGTTAAACCCATAAACATATTTGGGTTAAACCCATGAACATATTTGGGTGAACCATCGATACTATTAACAGAAGGCGATCGCTGATAAAAACGGTTATCATGTTCATGAAAATGATTGATGATGGGTTTAATGGTATTAAACCCCTACGGTTATGACTATTTGTTGCTTAAACCCTGATTGTACGAAACCAGAAAACGCTGATGGGACAAAGTTTTGTATTACTTGTGGGACTCCTCTTACTATTCTGCGCAACCATTATCGTCCCCTGAGTTTGTTATCGGATGAGGGTGGGTTTGGAAGAACTTATCTAGCGGAAGACTTAGATAGACTCAATGAAAAATGTGTTATTAAACAACTATGTCCCCAGAAACAGGGAACGGCAGTTTTTGGCAAAGTAAAAGATTTATTTGACGATGAAGCGAAACAACTGCAACAACTGGGGGAACATCCTCAAATATCCCAGTTATTGGCTTATTTTGAAGAAGATGGTTACTTATATTTGGTGCAGCAATATGTTGAAGGGAAAACCATCGATAGGTTACATAACCTTTGTTGGAGTGAAACAGAAGTTAGGGAGTTTTTGAACAATATTTTGCCTGTTTTTGAGTTTATACACGGTAAGAAAGTTATTCACCGCGACATTAAACCAAACAATATTATGCGACGGGATGATAATGGACAGTATATATTGATTGATTTTGGCGCATCAAAAGACTTTGCTGCAACAGTAGCAACGAGAGGAACAAAAATAGGGACTCAAGGTTATGCTGCTCATGAACAAATGTTGTCAGGGGAAGCATTTAACTCCAGTGACTTGTTTAGTTTGGGTGCAACTTGTTTCTTTTTACTGACTAGTGCAGCTTGGCGAAAGTAATCCACCAGATTTTTACAGAAACTTTCGTGACTAGCCACGACAATGTGTTTCAATGAAACTAACGGAAGAATCTCGAAGTTGATGTCCATGATAAAAGCATTGCCAATTAACCTCTCCAACCTACAGAAAACAGTACTCCAACAAATAGTGAGAGGGACAACAAACCCCTATCGCCTTGTTAGACGAGCCAAGCTAATCTTAGCCGCAGCATCAGGAGAGAGCAATAGTTCGATTAGTCGAAGATTAGAATTAGACCTAGTACAAGTGCGTCAGTGGCGATCGCGATGGTTTGAGGAGAGAGAAAAACTGAGTGCCGCCGAAGAACAACAGGTAACGGAGAAAGCATTAATGGTCTTGATCAAAGGAATTTTAAGCGATCGCCCAAGACCTGGAACAACAAAATCCTTTACGGTCGAACAAGTAGTCCAGATTGTAGCGATCGCTTGTGAAGAATGTGAAAAATCAGACAGACCAGTGAGCCATTGGACAGCTTCAGAGTTGGCGGATGAAGCCATAAAAAGAGGAATTGTCGAAAAGATTGCCCCCCGTAGTGTGGGGCGTTTTTTAAAAAGAAGCGACATTACAACCACATCTCGTTCGTTACTGGTTAAATGCCAAAATTGATGATCCCTTAAAATTTAAAAAGCAAGTCAAATATATCTGTGAACTTCATCAAGAAGCTAAAACTTTGTTAGAACAAGGAATTCATTTAATTAGTACAGATGAAATGACAGGGATTCAAGCTCTTGAGAGATTATTTCCGAACAAAAGAATCAAGCCTAAACAAGTAGAAAAAATCGAATTTGAATATGAAAGACACGGAACTTTAAGCTTGATTGCGAACTGGGATGTGGCAAGAGGAAAAGTTGTTAGTCCCTCTATTGGACCGACAAGAACAGAACAAGATTTTTCTGAACATATCCAGAGAACGATTAAGATTGATGAAAAAGCAGAATGGATTTTTATTGTAGATCAACTCAACACTCATAAATCGGAAAGCTTAGTCAAATTAGTAGCAGAAAGCTGTGGAATTACTATTGATTTGGGGAGAAAAGGAAAGGAGGGGATTTTGCAATCTATGGACAGCAGAGCAGATTTTTTATCAGATGAATCTCATCGAATTCGCTTTGTTTATATTCCCAAACATACATCGTGGCTTAATCAAATTGAGTGTTGGTTTTAGATCTTAGTCAGGCGTTTACTCAAAAGAATTACTGTCCGTTCAACTGAAGAACTATCCCAAAAAATTCTCAATTTTATTGATTACTTTAATCAACATTTTGCTAAGCCGTTCGTTTGGAAATTTAAGGGCTTTAAAGATCACAAGTAACTGGTGGATTATTTTTGCCAAGCTGCACTAGGGAATTCCGGTATGATCACTCAAGACGGTGACTCTCTCATAACCAACACAAAGGATTATCTAGTCAATGTTACACAAGTACCTGAACATACATCTTGGATAGGATTAGTGCTTTTTGGTTTCGGGGCCTATTTAAAGAGAAAGATTGGTAAAAATTTTTTTAATTAGAAAAAACAACCCACACTGATTTTGATAAGTTTCAGTGTGGGTTATGATTAATAAAAGAAGTAACTATGGCTGTTATCTTTAAAACATTTTGTGGGGCTTGAGAAAAATTAATCCAGCAATAATTAATAAGGCAGTGGTTAAACTATTTTCAGGGACATCTTGTGGTGACTCTTCTTATATTCAAACTGTCGGAAATGTGCTTTTTGGGCAAAGTTAAGATCGTAGCTCATCGTATTATGATCGGTTAAAGAGAAACTTTCTAAGGAGTTAAACTTCTCTAACGTATTGTCGACCACCATGCCATCATCCCAAGTGAAGGCAATACTACCTAGTGTAGCTTAGCAAAAATAATCCACCAGTCACTTATGATCTTTAAAGCCCTTAAATTTCCAAACGAACGGCTTAGCAAAATGTTGATTAAAGTAATCAATAAAATTGAGAATTTTTTGGGATAGTTCTTCAGTTGAACGGACAGTAATTCTTTTGAGTAAACGCCTGACTAAGATCGAAAACCAACACTCAATTTGATTAAGCCACGATGTATGTTTGGGAATATAAACAAAGCGAATTCGATGAGATTCATCTGATAAAAAATCTGCTCTGCTGTCCATAGATTGCAAAATCCCCTCCTTTCCTTTTCTCCCCAAATCAATAGTAATTCCACAGCTTTCTGCTACTAATTTGACTAAGCTTTCCGATTTATGAGTGTTGAGTTTATCTACAATAAAAATCCATTCTGCTTTTTCATCAATCTTAATCGTTCTCTGGATATGTTCAGAAAAATCTTGTTCTGTTCTTGTCGGTCCAATAGAGGGACTAACAACTTTTCCTCTTGCCACATCCCAGTTCGCAATCAAGCTTAAAGTTCCGTGTCTTTCATATTCAAATTCGATTTTTTCTACTTGTTTAGGCTTGATTCTTTTGTTCGGAAATAATCTCTCAAGAGCTTGAATCCCTGTCATTTCATCTGTACTAATTAAATGAATTCCTTGTTCTAACAAAGTTTTAGCTTCTTGATGAAGTTCACAGATATATTTGACTTGCTTTTTAAATTTTAAGGGATCATCAATTTTGGCATTTAACCAGTAACGAACGAGATGTGGTTGTAATGTCGCTTCTTTTTAAAAAACGCCCCACACTACGGGGGGAAATCTTTTCGACAATTCCTCTTTTTATGGCTTCATCCGCCAACTCTGAAGGTGTCCAATGGCTCACTGGTCTGTCTGATTTTTCACATTCTTCACAAGCGATCGCTACAATCTGGACTACTTGTTCGACCGTAAAGGATTTTGTTGTTCCAGGTCTTGGGCGATCGCTTAAAATTCCTTTGATCAAGACCATTAATGCTTTCTCCGTTACCTGTTGTTCTTCGGCGGCACTCAGTTTTTCTCTCTCCTCAAACCATCGCGATCGCCACTGACGCACTTGTACTCGGTCTAATTCTAATCTTCGACTAATCGAACTATTGCTCTCTCCTGATGCTGCGGCTAAGATTAGCTTGGCTCGTCTAACAAGGCGATAGGGGTTTGTTGTCCCTCTCACTATTTGTTGGAGTACTGTTTTCTGTAGGTTGGAGAGGTTAATTGGCAATGCTTTTATCATGGACATCAACTTCGAGATTCTTCCGTTAGTTTCATTGAAACACATTGTCGTGGCTAGTCACGAAAGTTTCTGTAAAAATCTGGTGGATTACTTTCGCCAAGCTGCACTAGTACATCACCTTCAGAATTGACTATGTTACGGTTGAGTGACCCAGCTTGAACGGGGCTAATGGGGGCTAGACTTAAAATAGTACCTACACCTATACCTAGTCCTAGTATTCCTAGAGAAGCTTGTTTAATGTTCATATTTTGCTCTTGTTAAATAATTAATTTTAGGTTTATACCTCCACAATATTCCTAAAATTTCCTTTTCTGAGTGTTTGAGATCACTATTAATATATGATTTTGATCATCGACTATTTATAATAAATATGTTAAATATATAGGCTAAACCATTCTTTACTTTTTAGACTTTATTTTCAGTATATATTCTAATATCAATAGGTTACAAAAGTCAATATTACGTAATTTTACTGTTGAATTGAATGTATTGCTTTTCCCCTAGACTATTATCTTTATGGAGACTTTTGTGATATAAATACATTGCCATAACCGATTATGATTCTCAGAAATTTTTAAAATGTTTTTGTGATTTAGAATATATTTGCAGATGAAACTAAACCTTGACTCATGAGAGTAGGATATATTTTAAGAGAAAGGTTAAGTAGCAATTTGTATGATAAAAAAATAACCTACACTGACTGTGATTTGTTTCAGTGTAGGTTAATAGTATATACTCTGAGATCAACAGTAATAATAAACAGTAATAAAAGTCAAGATTAACTAATTCTACCCTGTCTATAGCAATTAGGAATGAATCATTCCTGATTTCTATATGATCAAGAATTTATGCTAATGTCGGGCAGAACACCCTATCAGTTCCTGCCTCCTTTTGACAAGTTATTTTTGTTATCATCTTCAAAGACTTAAGGCGGCACCCAGATTCGAACTGGGGATAAGGATTTTGCAGACCCCTGCCTTACCACTTGGCTATGCCGCCATTTTAGACACTACTCCCATTATAACAAAGATGATTCAACTAAGACAAGGGCTAAATTAGGGTTTGCTGAAAAAGTTTCTCCAAAATTTATGCCACTTTTGACCAAGAATTTTCTGACAAATCAATAAGTTTTAGTACATAAAAATTGTTTAAAGTATAATCAAAATTAATGAAAGGCGGTTCGATGAGTTCCCCTGTTCTATTATTAGTAAATAAGGACAAAAAAAGCGACAAAAACTGCCTCAGAAGTTTAGAAAGATTGACAACTAAAAATATAATAGCAATAGATGTAATGGAGGTTTCAGGGAGTTTTGTCATCACGAGATTTAGGCTAAATCTTCGTTTAGCTTGTCCAAACTTTCCCTCAATAGCATTACGGAAGCATTCATCGGAGTGGGCTTGTTTCTTTTCTTCTTCACTGACATTTTTCAGAGGTCTTCCTAACTTCGGACCACTGATTCTTATCCCTCTTTCCTTACACCAATTTCTGTTTTCCCTAGTTCGATAAATTTTATCTACATGGACGGATTCGGGATAATAGCCAAACGTTTCTTTATACTTTTCTACTTGTTCTTTTAAATGACAAGATTCATTGAAGTTTTCCCAACTTATTTTTTCTAGAAACACATAGTTATCTACACAGCTTACTGAGAGTTTAGCTCCAAACTCTATTGGTTTTCCTGCTTTTCCCCTCACTATTGGACGAATATGCCGTTGAGTTAAACTTACAATTCTTTGAGGAACACTCTGGGTCTTATTCTCCCACATTGACTGTTGTTGTTCATAAACTTTTTTGATAGTCTCTAGACAATTTTTCTGTCTTTTACTCAGATTTTCCAGGGAAGCCCCAGCTTGAATTAAGTCTTCTATATTTCCTAAATTTTTCTTAAGGTATTTTAACTGTTTCCCGATAGCTTTTCTTCTTTCTTGATAAGATACTTTTCGTTTTTTAGCTACTTTTAAGTATTCCTTTCTAGCAATTTTTCTAGAAGTTCTCGGCTTTTTTCTCAATTTTACTCTTAATGGTTTATAAAGATTATCTATTATTCTTTCTGTCTCAATTCTGGCTTGATTTAATATGCCTAAATCCGTTGGGTATTTGATGTCTGCTGGCGCACAAGTCGCATCTAAAATTAGTTTACCTTTATTTTTTATTTTTTCTCCTTTTTCTTGGAGACAATCCTTTTTTTTTACTTCTTTATCACTCTTGTCTATTTCTCTTTTTACTATTTTTTTATTGATTTTGTTTATCAATTCTCCATCAATTCTTTTCCTAAAATGAACTAGCATTGAAGATTCCAGTGGTGGCTCTTGTTGATAACAATTTAAATCTATAAAGTATTGTAGATAGGGATTTTCTCTAATCTGTTCTATAGTTTCTCTATCACTTGTTCCTAATTTTTCCTTAATAATTAATGTCCCTAATGCCATTCTAAATAGTTTGGCTGGCGCACCTTTTTCTGCTGAAAAAAGTTTAGCATATTCTTCCTCAAAATCATCCCAAGGTATCAACTCTGCCATGATTACCCAACGATTATTGGGGGACAATTTGCCCTCGAAAGGTAATTCAAATTTTTCTGGGGGCGGTAAAGGTTGCTCCTCTTTTCGATACATTTGTTCTTGACCAACAACTGGGAGGTGTTTCTACCAATTATAGCGGTTTGTAGCCGACAAAGCTGATCTTTTTTGCGATCGCGAATATGGGTGTAACCTTTTAAAGAATAGGGTTTTGCTTTTATTCAGCAAACCCTAGGGTTTGGGCTTCTTCTTCTTGCCCTTGTTCTCTCAATAACATTGCTTTAGCTAATAGAGGCCGAAAATCCTTTTCATCTCCTTTAATAGCTTGATCATAAATAACTAAAGCCTTATCGTATTATTCTTGTTCACCGTAAATTTCCTCTAAGAGTAATTGTAAAGAGGTTAAATTAAAAACACTTTTATCTGCTGACTCATTAGACTGTTGTGCGAGCGCTTGATTTAAGGTTTTTTGGACTAAGTTAATAGCATCTTGAGAACGATTTTGTTCTAGGTAAACATCCACCATTCCTTTTAAAGCTCGCATATCTCCAGGGTTAGCGACTATAATTTGTTGATAGGTATTTAGGGCTTCTGGATAATTTTTTAATTGTTGTTGAGATTGGGCTAGTAAAATACTGTAATCTGGTTGTTTGGGGTTAAGTTGGGCTAAGCGTTGTAAGGGAGCGATCGCAGCTTCTAAGTCCCCTTGAGTCAGTCTGTTTTCCAGGAGTCCTAAGAGGGCGTTTTCGTTGTCTGGTTCCCTTTCTAAGACCAATTGATAGCCCAAAGCTTCGTTTTCTAATCTTGTGGTTTCAGGGGTAACTAAAGAAGCTTGCTCTCCTTGACTAGCCTGAACAATACTACTAATAAGAGGTAGAATAGAAAAGGAAATTAGAGATAAGAGTATCAATACGAAGGCAGCATAAATCCAGCGACGATTCTTTGTTTTAGAGCTTTTCATAAATCGGGGTGCAATATTGAAAGTGTTTAGGGAATTAACTTTCCAGAATACACTAATGCGATGAACTATAGAACTGAAAATTTTGATATTCAGCAACTAATTACAGCTAACTCAAAAGACTCTCATATTCATCGTGATCACCAATCCAAATCCAGTAATAATCGTTTCCTTTTCTCAACGCTAATGCTCGATAATTACCACTGATACGGACAGACCAAAGATTCTTACCAACTTTTTTAAAATGTAAAGAGGGATGAGTTGGATTTTCCTGCCAGAGTTTATATGCTTTTCGTGCTTGTTCCTGCATCTCAGACGACAGTTTAGCGTATGCTTTCCAAAATTCAGCCGTTGCCAAGGATTTCATCGAGATCCCTCACCTTGTTTGTGGCAATATCCGCTTCTGCTTGNGCGATGAGACGGTCTAATTTTCCCGATGCCNAGTCTGTTTCAAAGTGCCTATCCCATCTCTCATTGAGATATTCTTGTAGCCATTTTGCTAAATTGCGAGCTTCATTTTCTGGTAATTGTTTAATAGCGGAATCAATTTCTAACCGACTCGTCATAAGATGTTTCCCTGATTTAATTTTAGCGACCTTATAGGTATTAGTTTGGTTATTGATCAAATAGATCCTTTAAGTCGCCAGGGATTTGATCAGGATGCCTCAATCTTGAACCCTCCTCCAAACAATTTTTGAAACAATACCAGGTTTCTTTCGTTGGCCTTCCCTAAGTTCTTCCCTGCTTGAAACTGAAGGGGCTTGGTTGCAAAACGGGGCCGCCCTTTTTTCTCTAAATTGAAACGGGTTTACCCCCGTTTGGAAAAGAGGACGCCCCTCGAAAAACCCTTATTTTA
>NZ_AADV02000102.1 GCF_000167195.1 Crocosphaera watsonii WH 8501
CTCAAGCTTTCTAACTCCTCAATTAAATGTTCAATATCTAAGTCATTTAAACGGTTTTCTTTCAGCAATTTTATGGTTTCTTCTAACCATAAATGTTCATCGCTTTCGTAGAGATTTTTGAGATTAGTTTCATTTAAAGTTTTCATATCTAAACATTATATAAAATTCTTTGAGCTATGTTTTCTGAATTTTCTGATAAGTTGGGGTCATCTGAAAAACAACCAATGAAATCACTGTTTCTTAATTGTGCTAGGGGATCATCATTATTTGATGGGGTTTCTGAAGTATTTTCTAAGGATTTATTTGTTTTAAAATAAGTAGTCATTTCTGTTAATATTTTCTCAACTAAAGCTAATTGTTCAAGGTTGAGATTATCGAGACTTTTTGTTATTGTTTGTTTTATCTCTGTACTTTCCATTAATCATAAACCTCGCTATCTAAATCTGAATCTAAAAAGGTAGATATTGCCAAAATACAAGATGCTATTAACAATGCCATAGTGATGCTTGTTATTAATTTATTTTTTTTACTACTTTGAATTGTTTCTTGGTAATTTTCTGAGATTTTACTCAGATATAAACCTGGACGACGGGCTTTACTAAAGTCAAGATATTCGAGAATATCCTCTTCCCCTTCATCAAAAATTCTATCTAACTCTTCAGCACTAATTAGAGGTTTTTCAGATTTGTCGTTTTTGTTGTTCATAACTTTGCTTTTCCTTGTCTTTAGAACGTCTAACAGAGATAATTCTTATGTTTTCACCTCTGTATGTAATCACGGCTGTCCAATATTTGTCATCAATTTTAGCAAAAACAAACTATTTATGACTTCTGACTTCTGACTTCTGACTTCTGGCTTCTGACTTCTGACTTCTACTAAATACCTCCCCATTCATAAAATAGGGAGATATAACATTAGTTATTGAACTGAAGAAAAAACAATTATAGTTGCTTAACTTCAGACACTAACTTAGAAACCATATCTTGCGCGCTACCAAACAGCATCACGGTTTTATCTTCGTAGAATAACTCGTTATCTACACCAGCAAAACCGGTACTTAAACCACGTTTAATAACGATGGTATGATGGGCCCGATCTACTTCTAAGATAGGCATTCCAAAAATAGGACTACTTTGATCAGCCCGTGCAGCAGGGTTAACCACATCATTTGCACCAATAACCAGAGCAACATCAGTCTGTTCAAACTCAGGGTTGATATCGTCCATGTCGTGTAACTGGTTATAGGGAACGTTAGCTTCTGCTAATAAAACGTTCATGTGACCGGGCATACGTCCGGCAACGGGGTGAATAGCATATTTAACCTCAACGCCCATTTTTTCCAGTTGGTTAGCCAACTCTCTGACGGTGTGTTGTGCTTGTGCCACTGCCATACCATATCCAGGTACAATGACCACGGAACGGGCATAACCCAACATCATAGCCCCTTCTTCGGGGTCAATGGACTGTACGTTTTTATCAGTACCATCACCAGAACCAGCGGCCACTGTTCCTCCGGCACTACCAAAGGCACCGAATAAAACGCTAACCAAAGAACGGTTCATGGCTTTACACATGATTTCCGTTAAGATGATACCCGATGCACCCACCAACGCACCAGCGACGATGAGCATATTGTTCATGAGGATGAAACCTGCTGCACTAGCTGCTAAACCTGAGAAGGAGTTTAACAGGGAGATGACCACAGGCATATCGCCACCACCAATAGGTAGGACAAATAATACCCCAAATACCAAAGATAAACCTACTAAACCTAAGAAAACTGGTGGGTTAGCAGGGTTGATGAAGAGGTAAACACTTCCTGCAATAAAGGACAAGAAGAGAAATATAT
Source organism: Crocosphaera watsonii WH 8501 (assembly GCF_000167195.1). GTDB lineage: Bacteria > Cyanobacteriota > Cyanobacteriia > Cyanobacteriales > Microcystaceae > Crocosphaera > Crocosphaera watsonii. Next base: position 1,850 of record NZ_AADV02000102.1, read on the forward strand.
TGAAAGGTTGTTGTAGGGGGAAAGTGACAGGAGAACCACTGACTAACCCTTGTAACTTAGCAAAAGCTAGTAAACTACCGGTTAAGGTGACACCACCGATAAACACCCCTAAAATAGCCACTAGGGTTGCATCGAAAGGAACACCTTTTCCAGCGTCTAATAACCGCCAAAATTCTCCAACAGCAACTAAGGCACTGGCAGCACCCCCTAAACCGTTGAAAATACCCACCATTTGGGGCATTTCTGTCATAGCCACTTTTTGAGCAGTGATCGCCCCGATGATAGAACCGATGATCACTCCTACAAGAATCATCTCGTAGTTGATCACGGACTGATTAATTAAAGTTGCAATAATAGCAAAGAACATCCCCACCGCAGCGATAATATTGCCTCGGCGGGCGGTTGCGGGTGATCCTAACTGCTTTAAGCCAACAATGAACAAGGCGGCAGCTACTAAGTAGGTGAGTTCTATGCCAGTGGTTAAACCAGACAGAACATCGGTACATAAAGTATCGTTCATCTTTAACTATGCTCCCTTTTTCTTGAACATTTGCAGCATCCGGTCGGTTACCAAGAAACCACCAACCACGTTAACCGTTGCTAAAACAACAGCTATTAACCCTAAAGTGACGGTAATGTTCCATTCTTTGGGTCCGGCAATGAGTAGGGCCCCCACTACGGCAATACCAGAGATAGCATTGGCCCCAGACATCAGGGGAGTGTGTAGGGTGGGAGGCACTTTGTTGATCACCTCAAACCCCACAAAGGAGGCTAAGACGAACACCACTAAACCTATTAATAATCCAGTTGTCATAAATTACTCCGTTTCTAGGCTTGAACTAAGTTAGCTAAAGCTTGTTTGATGCGATCGTTGCGGATCTCTCCTTCGTAGGTGACACAGGTTGCCTCTACGATGTCGTCTTCAAAGTTGAAGTCAATAGCACCGTCTTTGACCAAATATTTCACCAAGGTTAAGAGGTTTTTGGCGTACACCTTACTAGAGTCTACGGGTAAGGTAGAAGGCAAATTCAACGGTCCAATAATAGTTACACCGTTGTAGTAAACGTCTTTACCAGCTTCGGTACAAGCACAGTTACCGCCTTGGCCGGCTGCTAAATCAACAATCACAGCCCCTGAACTCATTTCACAGACCATTTCCTCTGTGACTATCAAGGGGGCGCGTTTGCCTTGTACCTGGGCAGTGGTGATCACTACGTCGGATTTTTTAATATGTTCCGTTAGAACTTGACGAATTTTCTCTTGTGTGTTTTGCCCAACTTCTTTGGCGTAACCCTGACTGGTGGCGGTATCTTCTTCGATGGGGATCTCGATGAATTTCGCCCCAACACTTTGTACCTCTTCTTTCACCGCAGGCCGTACATCAAAGGCTTCTACTACTGCCCCTAAGCGTCTAGCGGTGGCGATCGCTTGTAAACCAGCTACCCCTGCACCGATAACTAACACTTTAGCCGGGGGAATGGTACCGGCGGCGGTTGTCATCATGGGGAACAGACGAGATAAAGAAGCGGCGGCGAGCAAGGCTGATTTATAGCCAGCGATATTAGCCTGAGAGGACAGAGCATCCATACTTTGGGCGCGACTGGTACGGGGGATCATCTCCATGCTAAAGGAGTTAATTTTCCTTTGAGCCAAAGCTTGAACCTGTTCGGGGTTGGCCAAGGGGTTAAGGAAACTTATCAGGGTAGCACCGGGTTTTAACCAGTTCATTTCCTCTTCTCCCTGTTGTTCCCCAGGTGGGGCAACTTTGAGGAGGATATCAGCAGACTCCCATAGTTCTTTAGCCCCATTGATAATGGTAGCTCCGGCTGCCTCGTATTCGCTGTCATCAAAATGTGCGCCCAAGCCAGCACCAGACTGAACCAATACTTCAAACCCTAGCTTAATAAAGCGGGCGACGGTATCAGGAACGAGGGCAACTCGCAATTCTCCTAAGTCACTTTCCTTTGGAACTGCGATTTTTAGCATATTGAACCTTCCTTGCTTTAGTTTATGGGTTAAAAGTTTGTTGTTAGTATTTTCAGGGTTATTAACGGGTTAAGAGGAAACCTTAAACTCTTCTTTGTCTTTGCTTCACAAATCGATTCATAATTGTTAAGTTCGATGAGTTAACTAGACAAAGTGTTGAGTTGGCTTTCGTCATGGTTTGATCTAGCAGTTGCTTACAAACTAATAACCCTTGAGCCGAGTGTTACTAACCCTATGCTTCTGTGATGTCCTAGTTTTGCTTCTCACTTAGTTTAATCTAGGTTTTTGCCACCCCTTGAAAATTTAATCAATTTTTAACTGTGTATTTTGTTACCAATTATTCAGTCTAATTCTTCAAAAAAATTCTAACGCTATAAAATTTTCAAGAAACACCCACAATAGTAATGATCGTCATTATAATAAATAAGCTAAAACACCCTTCACCAAACCAGCCCTGAAAGTGCAGGGATTGTCAAGCAGTCCGACAAGTGGTCAAATGAGGAGGAATTTACTTCCCCATTTTAGACCGACCAAGAGAGGACAGGGTTTGGGAAGCCAAATTTTCCATGAGCGATCAGCATATCTCAACATGAGTCAAAAGCAACCCATAAGCCAACTGTTAACCCAAGTAGTACAAAACTTGATGAAGTCCAACCCAAAGAAAAAGGTGTTAAAAAAAGGGGCAAAAGTACCCGAGATCAGGGTGAAAGAAAGCCCAAAAGATAAACTAATAAAATATCCTTTAATCGGCGATCGCCATATCATTGGTAGAAGTTCCAGCAACACAGACATCAAGGTACTAAACCCTATTGTCAGTCAAGTTCATTGTTCTTTGCATCGGGATCAAAAGAACCCCCACCACTTCATCATCAAAGACGAAAACTCCACCAATGGGATCTATTTAAAAAAACGAAGAGTTAATAATTTATTTCTACGTCATGGGGATACCCTTACCTTTGGACCACCAGAATTAAACGACATTGCTACCCTAACCTACTATAACCCACCCCCAAAATGGGCACAAGTGTTAAAGTATGGGTTCTATGGCATGGGATCTTTGATTACCTTGGGAGTAGCTTGGTTGTTGTGGGAAACCAGCAAAATTAAGGTTCATCCCCTACCTAAAGGAGTACCGGGGCCAGTGGTTGTTTACGCCAGGGATAGACAAACTCCTCTGAGTACCCTCAACGACGATCCGCACCAAGAAGTTAAGAATTTAAAGGACTTTTCACCCCATTTGCCCAACGCACTCATAGCCTCGGAAGATACTCGCTTCTACTGGCATATTGGCGTAGATCCCTACGGTATTTTTAGGGCGATAGTAGTCAATTTGCAAGACGATGGTATCAGTCAAGGGGCCAGTACCCTCACCCAACAAGTGGCCCGTAGTTTATTCCCAGAGGTAGGAAGGGAAAACACCGCTCAACGTAAGATTAGAGAGATGATCGTCGCTTTAAAATTAGAAGCAGTTTATAGTAAAGACTTTCTGCTAAAAACCTATCTTAACCGTGTTTATCTCGGTGTGGGTAAGTATGGGTTTGAGGATGCAGCACAATTTTACTTTGATAAGTCAGCCACAGAAGTTGATATTGCTGAGGCAGCAACCCTAGTGGCCATGTTACCCGCCCCCAACTTATATCACCCTGTACAAGATTATAACACCTCAGTACAGTTAAGAAATAGAGTTATCGATCGCATGGCAGCCTTGAGAATGATCTCCCCCGAAGAAGCAGCCCGGGCCAGGCGATCTATCATTGATCTCAGTCCCCAAGCCAGAAAAGCCCTAGCCAATAATAAAGCCCCCTATTTTTATAATCACGTCCGTCAGGAGCTACGGCAGTTATTAGGGACAGAAATAGCCAAAGAAGGTAACTTTATTGTCGAAACAGGGTTAGATTTAAACAAACAGGCATTGGCTGAAAAAAAGTTACAACAAGCGGTTAAAACTCAGGGAAAAACCGACGGTTTTTCTAACGGGGCCATGGTTACTCTAGATACCCGTACAGGGGAAATATTAGCCTTAGTGGGAGGCGTGGACTACAAACAAAGTCAGTTCAACCGAGTTACCCAAGCCAAACGCCAACCTGGATCAACCTTTAAACTATTTGCCTACGCGGCAGCCCTGGAAAAAGGTATTTCCCCCCAAAAAACCTATAGTTGTGGTGGTATTAGATGGCAAGGCCAAGCTTATAAACCCTGTGAACGCAGTAGCGGCGAAACGGATATGTATGGAGCGATGGCACAGTCAGAAAATACCATCGCTTTGCAAGTAGCTAGAGAAGCAGGGTTAAACAGTGTGGTTAATGTAGCCCAACGGTTGGGGGTTAAGTCCAAATTACAAGCCGTCCCAGGCTTGGTTTTAGGGCAGAGTGAGACCACTGTTTTAGAAATGACCGGGGCCTATGCTGCTGTGGCTAACGATGGTGTATGGAACCGTCCCCACGCCATTCGTCGCATTTTAGACGGAGGAGACTGCACCAATAACAATGATTGGCGTACCTGTCGAGAAATCTATAATTTCCAAACCGATAACAGTGCCAGACAACAGGCCCTATCTCCCCAAGTTTCCCGAACCATGACCCGTATGTTAAAAACCGTTATTTCTAATGGCACTGGCCGTGCAGCTAGTGTTGGCTTAGGGGAAGCAGGAAAAACCGGAACCACAGACAGGGCTGTTGATTTATGGTTTATTGGTTATATTCCCCGAAAAAACCTAGCTACAGGTATCTGGTTAGGTAATGATAATAACTCAGCTACGAAAGGCAGTAGTGGGCAAGCTGCTGCCCTGTGGGGTAGCTATCATCGACCGTAGTTACCTGAGTTCGGAGTTCGGAGTTCGGAGTTCGGAGTTGAAGTTTTTTACATGAGATAATCAGGGTTTAACTTTAATGTCGGGCTAAGTCCCACGCTATAAACGAGGGGGACGCATGGAACCGTAGGTGAGTACCCCCAAGATTTTAGCGTGCGGTTAACGAAGTCAGAAGTCAGAAGTCAGAAGTTCCTCACTACGTAGGGCGCGCTATCGCACAGAAGTTGTTGGGGTTTTAGACCCAACTATTTTCGATAAAGCCCGACCAAGATATTAACGTGCGACAGCACAACCTTGTATAAAAACTTGTTCTACCATTCTATTATTTTTGTGGTAGAATTTTATTATTACTCTAACACTCAACTACTCGTACCGAATATACCCTGACAGCAAACAAGAGGCAATGTTAGACGAATGGCTAGAGATTTGTCGCCGTTCCTATAACTATGCTTTGCGAGAGTTAAAAGACTGGATTGCTTCGAGGAAGTGTCCGATAGATCGGTGTTCGTTGGAGTCAGAATACATAATGGCGGCAAGCTATCCTTTCCCTGGCTATCACCAGCAACAAAACCAATTACCAAAGGCTAAAAAGGTATTTCTTGAATTGGCTAAAGTCCCAAGCCAAGTCTTACAAACTAATATAAGAACCCAGATTCCGCACTTCAAAAAGTAGCATTAAATACTACAAGCCTGGGGTTAATAATTAAGTATAATTGCTTAAGTTGTTTCCTCTGTAAAAAAAGAGCGAAAAATGTCTTATTTAGAAGAAATACAAGTTAAAAATTTAGACCATTTAGGGATAGTAGCTGGTTTAATTGATGAAATAGGAATAGTCAAAATAATTAATAATAAATTAGGAATAGATGTTAGAGAAAAAATCTCAGCAGGTACAGTAGTTAAGTCTATTTTAATCAATGGACTAGGATTTGTTTCAAGACCTCTATATTTATTCAGTCAGTTTTTTCAAGATAAAGCCATTGAGAAATTGTTAGGAGAAAGAATTAAACCTGATTACCTTAATGATGATAAAATTGGGAGAGTAATGGATGAATTATATAAATATGGACTAAATGATATTTTTATTGAAGTAGTTTTAGAAGTAATTAAAAAATTTAAAATAGACCTTAAATACTCCCATTTAGATTCCACATCATTTCATTTAGATGGAGAATATAAAAGGGAAGAAGATAAAGAGAAACAGGAAGAAGAAAAAATTATTAAAGAAAGACCAATTTTTATTAAGAAAGGATATTCTCGGGATCATAGACCAGACTTAAAACAATGTGTCTTGGATTTAATAACAAGCCAAGATGGAGATATTCCATTATTTGTGAGAGTAGGAGATGGAAATGAATCTGATAAAGCTGTATTTGGAAAAGTTTTAGTAGAATTCAAAAAGCAAATAAAGTTTGATAGTATCATGGTTTGTGATAGTGCTTTATATGGTCAAGAAAATCTCCAAATAATCCAACATTTAAAATGGATAACGAGAGTTCCAATGACCATAAAAAAAGCAAAAGAATTAGTGCAAAATATAGAGGTGGAAGAAGTAAAAGATGAAGATAAAGAAAAAAGAAGTGACCTAAATTTAGAAAGTTATACCTGGAAAGAAGAAATTGTTACTTATGGTGGAATCAAGCAAGCTTGGTTAATAGTCTTGAGTGAAAAAAGACAGAAAAGTGATTTGGAAAAACTAGAAAAACAACTTTCCCAAGAAGAGAAGAAATCCCAAAAATTTCTTAAAGAAATACAATCTGAAGAATTTGAACATCCTCAAGCTGCTCGATATAAATTAAAAGCTATTAATAAAAAATTGAGATTGTTGGAAATAAAAGAATTTGAACTGATTGAAACTTACTCGAAAAAAAAGGAAAAGATTTATAAAATGATTAGTCTGATCATCAAAAAAGATGAAGAGATAAGTAGAAAGACTAAAGAAGCAGGAAAATTTATTTTAGCAACTAACTTAGTAGAGGAAAATAAATTAGAAGCTAGTGAAATTCTGATAACTTATAAAAACCAGCAATCTACGGAAAGAGGATTTCGATTTTTGAAAGATCCCTTATTTTTTACTGATAGTTTCTTCGTTGAAAAACCAGAAAGAATAGAAACAATGTTATTTTTAATGTCTTTGTGTTTGTTGATTTATAACTTTGGGCAAAGAGAATTAAGAAATTGTTTAAAAAGAGTCAAAAAAGGAATAAATAATCAAGTAGGGAAAGTAACATTGCGTCCGACTTTGAGGTGGATGTTTCAATGTTTTCAAGGTATTCATTATGTGATTTTAAACGGAGTTAAACAAATTGTCAATTTAACAGAAGAAAGGCGTTTTATATTGAGTTTATTACCTGCATCTTGTCAAAGATATTATCTCTAAATTGAATTGGATAAAGCAAAAATAATAAAAGAATAAGAGTCTAATGATATCAAATGAGAAGAGGAAAATCTCCTTCGTTTGTGCTGAGTCTTACTAAGTTTTCAATGAGTATAAATCTTCTTAATTTGATTATTTTTCCTAAAAATTTAATGAAAAGAGAAATATTCTTGCCCAGGTATGATTTTCGGACTTTTTAAAACTATGTATTTTTTTATACTACATTTTGAAGTGCGGAATCTGGGGTTAAAGTTTCAGCCCATTGAGCAATAGCAGATTCTCCCATAACAGAAATGTGATTCCCTGGTATGGTTAAACGAGTTACATTTCCTAAGCAAATATCTTTCCAACCAGTATAGGGATCAGCAAGGATATCTGTGTTGTGTATTTCGGCTTGTAACAAAGTTAGATCCCCAGGAAAAGCTTGAGGAACATAGGAATGTAAGAGATATTTACAATAAGCGTTAATATTTTGGGGATCAGCAGGTCGAGATTTGATGCCAAAACGTCGTTTGTGCAAATCAGCTTCATCATCAATCAAACCAACAAAAGCTGCTTCATATCCCCTAGACAAAAGTTGCTGAGCGATTTCAAAGGCTAACTGAGCGCCAAAAGAATGACCAATCAAGCAAAAACCTCCTTCCAACTCACAAGTTATCATTGCCTCAACAAAATTACTGGCATACTGTTCTAGAGAAATCAAAGTCTCTGAAATATCTTCTTCGGGAGGTTGCCAGTTGAGAGCATAAACCGTTTGTGATGGGGGTAAATATTGGGCTAACTTTGTGGCATAAAAAGTAATACCACTTACTGAATGGCTTACAAATAGAGGATACTTTCCATCGCCCTCTTGAATTAGCCGAATGGGAGGCATAGGAGAATTGACTAATGATTGGGTCAACAGCTTAGCTAAAGCCTCAATACTACTATGTTGTAAAAATTGTTCTGGAGTTAGAAGTGTGCCAAATCGATCTTCAATTTCTATTAAAAGGGACATTGCCTGAAAGGAATCCCCTCCCAAAGCGGCAAAATCGGCTTCTAAGTCAATCTCACTAATTTGTAATAATTCCTGATAAATTTCACGAAGTCTCTTTTCTGGAAAACTATTAGCAAGATAACGTCCTTGTCTCTTTTGTTCGGCTTCAATTTGCTTCTGTTGAACTAGAGTTACTAAAGCTTGTCGATCCAGTTTTCCTACTAGGTTAGTGGGGAAAGCTTCAACACAAAGAATTTCTTCTGGGACCATATAATTCGGTAACTCACCTGCTACATAAGCCCGTAGTTCGTTTTCTTTGAATATCTTTGTCTGGTCTGAATGTAAAATAATAGCTGCTGCAACCTGTTGCCCAAAAATTTCATGGGGAATTCCAAACACACAAGCCCTCTTTACATAAGGGTGCTGTTCTAAGATTCTTTCAACCGCTTTCGGAGCAATTTTCTGACCTCCCCGATTAATCCTATCATCCACCCGACCCATGATTTGTAGTCCACCTGTCTCGTCAAGCGATCCCCAGTCCCCCGTAGGAAACCAGCCAGAAAAGTCAGTGAGGTTTCTCTGCTCAAGTTTTTTCAGGGTTGGGTTGATTAATCCACCACGGGCAGCAATTTCCCCTTCTTCTCCCTGCTCAACGGGTTCTCCATTGGAGTCTAAACAAGTTATTGTCCAGGGTTCAAGGGCAAACAAAGAGTGGCTTTCCTGTTGAGCGAGTTTTCCTTTCTCAGTTCCAGCAAACATTGGTGAAACTTCACTCATACCATAAAATTCTCGTACCTCAACCTTAAAAGTCTCGTGTAATGTTAATACTGTTTCTGAGTCAATACTATCGGAACCACTGACTAAGAAACGTAATGAACAGTTATTATGATGCCACTCAGTTTCTTGGACTTGGTTGAGCATTTGTTGATAAATTGCTGATACCCCAGTCATGTAGGTGGGTTGCCCGGATTTCTCACAAATTAATTTGAAAGCCCAATCCAGAGATGAAAAATGATAATTTTTAGGACTAATAGAAATTTTGAATATAGATGAATAAAAAAATTGACTTTGATTATCCAAAAATTGAGTTTAAGAGGGAATAATTATATTAACTTTTGATTTTCTCCACGATAAATAAGACTAAATGAAAGTATCAGTCAGTCAACAACTTATGATAGATATCTTTTTTAAAAAACAACTTATTCTACTTATCCAGTATTAGGAATAGTTTTAATTCTTTTGTTAGCAATAGACAAAATATCTTGATAAGGACAAGCACTAGCTATAGCGATAATAATTCTTCTACAACTAATCTTTATTCTGGCTCCCAACTTAAGAAGATTTAGACGTATTCTTCCCACAGTTGCTTTAGCCAATGAAGTTTTTTTTAAACAGTGTTGACGAAAAGCATTTATGAGAACATAAGCCCAGGAATGTATCCATAATCTTAGTTGATTACTTTGAAATGTTTGAGTTGAAGTTCTATCAGCTAACAAGTCTAATTGTTGTTCTTTAATCCGATTTTCCATCTCGCCTCTCGGACAGTATTTTTTTGTATAAAGTTTTGAGGGTGGAATTTTTGAAGCGGGCAAAGATGTCACCACATGGCGCATTTTTAAGCCATCACTTCCATAAAAACTTTTGTCACTACTCTTCTTTGACAACTCCATGACTTTTCTGTTTTATAACGAATAGAGCGATACCAAGTAGAAATTGGTACTAATTTTTTAACTTCTTCTAAATCTTCTTTTTTCTGAAATAAACTATCCATTAATTCAGTTATTGGAGCTAGTTTTTTTTCATATTCATGTTTGGCTTTTTCAATTACATCATCCGCTCGTAACTTAAGAACGCCATTTGTTCCCATAGCTATAACATAATCAACTAAAGGCTGATTTTCACAAAAATAGAAGATTTCTTCACGGGCATAGGCACTATCACCCCTAACTAGGATATGAGTCTCTGACCATTTTTCTCTAATTAGTCCGATAATTCTTTGTAATTCGTCTAAGGCTCCATCGGCTGGATCTACATTAGATGAACGAAGTTTAGCAACTAATAAATGATGCCCACAGAAAATATATAAAGGAGCATAACATACTCCGTGATAATAACTATTAAAAAATGCCCCTTCTTGATTACCATGTACTTGGTCATCCGTGACATCCATATCTAATATAATACTTAAGGGAGGTTTTTTATAAGACTCTAAAAAAAATTCGACAAAAGATTTTTCAATGGCTTCAAAGTTGGGTTCTATTTTATGATAACGACTCGTTTTTTGGTCGAGAATAGTCTCAGGACAATATTCCAATCTATTAATTGTACTTTTTCCAGCTAACCATCCCTTTTTATCTTCAAGTTCATTAAGCTTTTCTAAAGCGATCTTAAGGGCAGGATCGTGACGTAATTTATCATGGTCATTGACATCTTCATAGCCTAAAATAATTCCATAAAGCCTTTGTGCTAATAACTCATGAACGGAATGATCTACATAAGATTGATGACGATGATCTTGAAAACAGTTATCAAACTTCTCGGTAATTCCCAGTTTTTTATCCAACTCAGCTATCCAGACAATCCCCGCATCTGAAGTGATTAGTCCCCCATCAAAATTAGCGATTATTTCTTTTCCTTTCTGTTTACTAAAGTTGATTACTTGACGAGGAGTTCGGGGATGACTGGGACTTATTAAATCAGTTTAAGGTAAATTGCTTTAATAATTAAATTATAGCATATTTTATTCTAACAATCTAGTACTATTAGAGATTTTATTAATAATTTTTTTGGAAAAATTAGTGATTGATTTATCTTTTCATCTTTGTCTAATTCGGGTTAATTTTAACTTAAAATCTGACAACAGACTGTTGGTTGGGGAAATCTGCGATCGCTCTGTTCAAACCCACTTCCTGTAAGGCTTCTGTGTTTGGCGATCGCAGATTTTGTGAGAAATTCGGGAGATCCCTAACCGTCATTATTTTGAACATTATTTTAACCAAGAATGGCGACGAATGGCCAGAGAAAAACAGCCCCTTTCTTTAATCTTATGCGATGTAGATTTTTTCAAAACTTATAACGATACCTTTGGTCATCTTCAAGGCGATCGCTGTTTACAAGAAGTAGCTCATACTCTTAAATATACCTTACACCGTCCAGGGGATATGGTTGCCCGTTACGGAGGAGAAGAATTTGTAATTATTTTACCCAATACTAAGGTATCAGGAGCCATTCATGTTGCCCAACAAATACGAACAGCAATCAAACAATTAAAACTGCCGGCAGCGACAGAAAAAGTAAGTAAATATGCAACCATTAGTTTAGGGGTTGCTGGTGTAATTCCTTCCTTAGAAATGTCAGCTAAACAATTATTAAATGATGCCGACAAAGCTTTATATGAAGCTAAAGAAAAAGGACGAAATCAAGTATTTTTTGGAGGGCAAGAAAAATTTAAGCCTCCCCCTCAACAAAATCACCATCCACCCAAGCAAATAATTGCGCCCCCATTAGATCCCAGATTCTGCACTTCAAAAAGTAGCATTAAATACTACAACCCTGGGGTTAATAATCAAGTATAATTGCTTAAGCTCTTGAAGACAAAAAAGTGGGATAATTGCTTAAGTTGTTTCCTCTGTAAAAAAAGAGCGAAAAATGTCTTATTTAGAAGAAATACAAGTTAAAAATTTAGACTATTTAGGGATAGTAGCTGGTTTAATTGATGAAATAGGAATAGTCAAAATAATTAATAATAAATTAGGAATAGATGTTAGAGAAAAAATCTCAGCAGGTACAGTAGTTAAGTCTATTTTAATCAATGGACTAGGATTTGTTTTAAGACCTCTATATTTATTCAGTCAGTTTTTTCAAGATAAAGCCATTGAGAAATTGTTAGGAGAAAGAATTAAACCTGATTACCTTAATGATGATAAAATCGGGAGAGTAATGGATGAATTATATAAATATGGACTAAATGATATTTTTATTGAAGTAGTTTTAGAAGTAATTAAACAATTTAAAATAGACCTTAAATACTCCCATTTAGATTCCACATCATTTCATTTAGATGGAGAATATAAAAGGGAAGAAGATAAAGAGAAACAGGAAGAAGAAAAAATTATTAAAGAAAGACCAATTTTTATTAAGAAAGGATATTCTCGGGACCATAGACCAGACTTAAAACAATGTGTCTTGGATTTAATAACAAGCCAAGATGGAGATATTCCATTATTTGTGAGAGTAGGAGATGGAAATGAATCTGATAAAGCTGTATTTGGAAAAGTTTTAGTAGAATTCAAAAAGCAAATAAAGTTTGATAGTATCATGGTTTGTGATAGTGCTT
>NZ_AADV02000101.1 GCF_000167195.1 Crocosphaera watsonii WH 8501
AAGTGTCGTTCCGGGCACGCTTGACATTGTTATTCCCATCGCAATCTCCCCTTTGTGGAAACGGAGTCCTCTTTGTGTAGCATTTCGACCAACATGGATAATCATGAATACCTAGCAAGAGTAACGTATGAACAGGATTTCCGGCGTTATCTATCACGGTCAAATAATTATTACTAAGTATAGACGAAAAGTATTGACCGCAGAGATGATAAACAACTTGAAGAATATTTTAAGGTTTCCTGTGAAAAACAGAAGTGTGAGTTATTGGAATTTGGACCCGAAAGCGATCATTGTCACTTATTGGTATCCTTCCATCCCAATAATAATATTTCTATTTTTGGTCAAAAATATAAAATCTTCCTCAAGTCGTCTTCTTCGCAAGGAATTTAAGATAGAGTTATCAAAGTTCTATTATAAACCTGTCTTATGGTCAAGCTCTTATTGCGTAATTTCTGCTGGTGGTGCGCCCCTAGAAGTTATCAAGAAATATATTCGGAATCAAAAAACTCCCCAATAAGTTCTGCCCTGGCTTTCATCCCTCGATTTTCGTTCCTCAATCGGGGATTTCTCGCCAGGAAGAGGTTAAATAGTTGATTAATAGTGGTTTTGTTCTGGTTCAGTATACCAAATTTCTCAGATAATTTCCCCACCGCCAAGTAAAGACAACCCTCGGAAGACTATTAAGCTATAATTAGAGAAACTGATAACTAAACCAAGAAGGAGAGGTTTGTTACCAAATTAATTATTTATCAATTATCCATTGATAAAAATAGACAAAAAACCTGTGATGGGTTACGGCGCAAATCAAAAGTTATAAGGGTTCCCGAAAAATCATCCCTGCGTCTAACCCATCCTGCTAATGTTCAGAAAATGTTATGTTAATGGCTATTTTTTCTTCCTATTGTAAGTTTATTTTTCTCTGGATAGATTATATTGCAGTGATAAATTACCGTTTTTTAAACTCAGTTTCAACAGCATTAATTACTGTTTCTAAAACATGAACACGGGCATAATATTTATCATTGCTGGGTACAACAGTCCAAGGAGCATAAGGGGTGTTGGTACGGGCAATCATTTGATTAACGGCAACATTATATAACGACCATTTTTCTCTGTTTCTCCAGTCTTCTTCTGTCAATTTATAGGACTTAAATTCGTTATTCTTTCTCTCTTCAAACCGTTTTAATTGTTCTTCAAAACTGATATGTAACCAGAATTTGACTATGACACACCCTGAAGCGGTTAACTGTGCTTCAAACTCGTTAATTTCTTTGTAAGAGCGTCGCCATTCTAGCTCAGAAGCAAACCCTTCTACCCTTTCTACTAATACTCTTCCGTACCAACTCCTATCAAAAATACCGATGGTTCCCTCTCTAGGAATTTGTCGCCAAAAGCGTCCCATCCTTCAAACAAAGCCAAAACAGGTACCTTTTTTTGAAAAATTTGTAACTGTAACTGCCTTAATTTAACCTGCGCCTCCCTTAACTGTTGTTTATAGTCATCTTTGAGTAGATGTAACCCTAAATCTATTTTGTCCAAAAAATCTGGTTCTGTGGGTTGCAGTTCCGTTTGGGGGGGGTAAAGAGGGAATATCGGTTTTCGGCAGTCTGAGACGGTCTAGAGCTTGGGTAATGGTGGCTACAACTTGAGATAATACCTTGATTCTTGCCCAACGTTGACAGTCCCCTTCCACCAGTGTCCAAGGAGCATGGCCGGTACTGGTATAGGTTAACATTTCTTCAGCAAAGCCGGCATAGCGATCGTATTCCTTGGCCTGTTGCCAATCTTCTGGACGCACTCGCCATGATTCTAACTCATCGGACTCATATTTTTTTAGTCGCTTTTTCAGTTCTTTTTTGCTCAAATGTATCCAAAATTTGGCTATGGCTACGGCATCATCCCCTAATTGCCTCTCAAAAGCGTTAATATCTCTGATTAACAAGGGAATACTACCATCGGTTTCTAAGTCAAAGAGACGATCTTCTAAAAGATGGGTGTACCAACTATGATAAAAAATGCCAAAACTGCCTTTTGGGGGTAATTTATGCCAAAATCGCCAAAGAAAGGGATATTTCTGCTCTTCTTCCGTAGCTGATAAAATAGGATGAACTTTAAAGCCACGGGGGTCCATATAACCGATGGTTTTCTGTAATAACTTTCCCTTCCCAGCAGCGGCCCATCCTTCCAAAACAATGATCACTGGTAGCTTATGATCCCAACAGTCTTTTTGTAGCGATCGCAACTGCTGCATCAATGCTTCTATTTCTCTGTTATAAGTTTCCTTATCTAAGGTTAGTTTGAGATCCAGACTATCTAACATTGTCAGTTTATGATTTTTGTGCTTTAGTTACCATCGACTATGGAGGACTGTGGCCTTACTCTTCTGGCTTTTATCTTGAGAACTGTCTGTTTAGCAATGGTCTCAAAATCTCGTTAAATTATTGTCTATAGAAACGGTAAAGTGGGCATTACTACAAACAGTAATTCCTCGAAGGCGGAGTTCACAATATAGTTTAGCACAGTTTTCCCCTATAGAACCATAATCAGATTCTATATAATTCTGAACTACCACTCGTTATCAACTGGGGTATTGTTTTTGTGTTTCTGGTTTTTCAAATGTTAGTATAAAATCCATGAAGTACAATCGCTGTGGCCATCAACCTTAAATCATTCTCAGGAGTCTCTTATGTCCGATAGCAAACCCACCATTTTAGTCACAGGAGGAGCCGGATATATCGGTTCCCATGCTGTTCTATCTTTACAAAAAGCTGGTTATAACGTCATTGTCTATGATAACCTTTCCTATGGTCACCCAGAAATTGTCCAAGATGTTTTAAAGGTTGAATTAATTGTTGGTGATACGAATGATCGCACTCTACTAGACCAAATATTTTCTAGTAGAAATATCACTGCTGTCATGCACTTTGCGGCTTTTATTGCTGTGGGAGAATCGGTTAGAGATCCTGCTATTTATTATCAAAATAATGTTGCCGGAACCTTAACTTTATTAGAGGCAATGATAGCTGCTAATATCAAGAAGTTTGTTTTTTCTTCTACCTGTGCTATTTATGGTATGCCCCAAGAAATTCCCATGACGGAAAAGCATCCCAATAACCCTTTAAATGCTTATGCTTCTAGTAAATATATGGTGGAACAAATCCTCAAAGATTTTGATCGAGCTTATGGTTTAAAATCTGTTGTGTTCCGCTATTTTAACGCATCAGGGGCTGATCCTTCTGGTAATTTAGGGGAAGATCATGATCCAGAAACCCATTTAATTCCTCTCGCTTTATTAACTGCTTTGAAAAAAAGAGAGCATCTCTTCATTTTTGGCACAGATTATGAAACCCCTGATGGGACTGCTGTTAGAGACTATATTCATGTTAATGATTTAGCATCGGCTCACGTTTTGGGTTTAGACTATCTTTTCAATGGAGGGGAAAGTGAAATGTTTAATCTGGGTAACGGTAACAGATTTTCTGTCAGAGAAGTTATTGAAATGGCTAAGAAAGTAACAGGGGTTGATTTTTTGGTGAAAGAAACCGATCGCCGTCCTGGAGATGCACCAATCTTAGTAGGAAGCAGCGAAAAAGCAAAATCTATCTTAGGCTGGCAGCCTCAATATTTTGAGCTTAAAACTATTGTCAATGATGCTTGGCAATGGCATAAAAAGCGTCATGGATACTCATAACTGTTGAGTTTCAATCAATACAAATTGTATAATTTAGAAACAATGATTGAAAATAGTCAAAAAATAGAAAATATTTTAGAACGCATGGGAGAAACTGTAATTGCAACTACTGAAACCGTAGAAACTTTGGCTGCAAAAATGGAAAATCTTGTTGAACAAGTTCAAGAGCAGGAACAACAAATACAACAACAAGGTTACCAAATTTTTGCTCTAAGTGAATCTATTCAAACCCTAGTAGATGCCCAAACAGAGTCCAGGGAACAACTCACACAATTAACTTATTTAATCCATACTTTAGTGAATAGTTTAAACCCACAAGAATAACAGGATAGTCATCTTAATCAAGGAATTATTTAAACAGTGAGGAATTTAACATGAGGAAATATTCGACCAAAAAATGTCTACTTTTTCCCCTATCTTTATTATCAGTTTTAGTAAACTTATTACTGATAAGTTGCGCTGAAAACAAGATATCTCAATGTCAAAAGATTATACTTTTGACCCAGAAAATGGCTCAGGAAAGCGAAAGTTATCGTCGCAGGGAAGATATCAAAAAAGTGTTGCAAGTAGCTGACATTTTTGAGGAGACTTCCCAACAAATGAAAAAGTTAAAAATTGAGGACGAAAAATTACAAGAATATCAAATGGGTTTTGCTGATATTTATCAAGGAAATGCTGACACTACTCGTCAATTTGTAGCTGCTTTAAATGATAAAGATATTGATACCGCTAAGTTAATGCAGCAACAAGTTCAACAACTAGGTAAAAAAGAACAAGAGTTTGGAGCAAAAATGAAGGATTATTGTCAAGATAATTAACAATTAACAATGGATAATGGACAATGGATAATTGTCATTTTGATCCCCCCATCCCCCCTTAGTAAGGGGGGCATTATAACTGCTATATTAATCTAATAACTTGCTTAATTTCTCGTCCTGCCAATAACTGTTAAAAATATCGTTATTTTCGGCAAGCTCAAGCATGGTATTAGGGGCAATATCAATGGCTTCTAATAAGCAATTAACTGCTTCATCTCTGTTATTTAAAGCTGCATGACAATGACCTTGATAATACCAAGCATATTGATCATTGGGTTCTGCTTCTAGGGCTTTTTGATAACAATTAATTCCCTCTTCAAAACGGTTTAGTTCTTGTAAAATTTGTCCCTGTTGATACCAGGCCCAATAATCACGGGGTTTAATTAATAAGGCTTTTTCGTAGTTGCTTAAAGCTTCTTCTAACTCCCCTTGATGGCGTAAACAGTCCCCTCTACGATACCATGACCAATAATCATTGGGTCTGATGGCTAACCCTTGATCATAAGCTGCGATCGCCTCGGAATATTTTTCCCACAAACGATAAGCTTCCCCGATGCGGTATTGCGCCCAATAATCGTTAGAATAAATTAATAAAGCCTTTTTGAAGCAGTTAATGGCGTTTTCGTACTCTTTTAACTCTTCAAGATGGACACAACCTTTATCGTACCAAGACCAATAGTTCTTTGGTTCTATGTTAGCTGCATTTTCATAGCTGACGACAGCTTCTTCGTAGCGTCCTAACTCTTCTAATGTCATACCCTTTTTATACCAAGCCCAATAATCATTTGGATAATATTCTAAGGCTTTTTCGTAACACCTTAACGCTTCTTGGTAAAGTTCGTCCACACGGAGTCTATTTCCCTGCTGGTACCAACTTTGATAACTATCGGGACGACATTCTAAAGGGCGGTAAATGGTCGCTTTAACCTCTATCATAACTAGGAATGAAAATGTTCTTTATACGATATAACAATTTATTAAGTTTTTATGTAAAACTTACATTAAACAATTGAAAAATAACAGAGTAGTTATTGAGTCATCAGTTATCAGTTAATTTCATATAAATAACTAGGTATATTCTCTTATGTTACCCTCAGATTTATTAATGTATCGTTATAGTGGAGATACTATTATCCCCAAACGCTTACCCTTAAATGATAGCACAATTGGTTTAGCGGCTGAGCAAATTAATTGTTTTTTAAGCTGTGTTGATAAAACCCAAAAACAGTTAACCGAAAAGTTAGCAGAATTAGAAGGAGATAACCCTAATTATCGGGTAAAAAGAGGCTTAGCACACTTATTAAAAAATCATTTTTCTACTTTTGAAGTTGTTAGTCCTTTGGAACCAAAAGAATTAAGACAAAAAGTATTTAGTTGTGCTGCTGAATCCTTACCTATTCCCCAAAACAGACCAAAAACACTAGAAAAAATAGCTAGTTTATTAACAGAAGAATTAAAAAGGGAAGTCTTACCCAGTGAAATTGAAAGGGGTTTATATGCAGATTTACAAGAAAATAGAATCTTAACCAGCTTTGAACCACCGGAACCAGAAACTTTAATTCATCGTTATAATATATCACAAATTCAGGGGGTTTTTTATCGTTCTAATTATATTGTTATCAATGCTCATCGTAACGATCCAGGAGAATATAAACTGTTATTTCGTTATTTAAAATTGTTTCAATTGATGGCTTATATTGAAGGGGATGCTGACACAGGTTTTACTATTACCATTGATGGACCAACCAGTTTATTTAAAGCCAGCACTCGTTATGGTTTATCCTTAGCAAAGATGATTCCCGCCTTACTTCATGTTAGTAAATGGAGTCTCAGAACAAAGTTACAAAGCAAAGATTCTTATACAGGGGGAATTAAAACCAGTTACTTTAACTTAGATGATCATTGTGGTTTAGTAACCCATTATTCCAGGGGGAAAACCTATGATAGTATGTTAGAAGAATCTTTTGCAAAACGATGGGAAAAGTTAAAAACCGACTGGAAATTAGAGCGAGAAGTTGACTTAATTCCTATTCCTGGAAGTGTGATGATTCCTGACTTTAGGTTAGTGCATCCCGACGGAAGAGATTATTTATTGGAAATTGTAGGTTATTGGCGGACTGAGTATTTAAGAAAGAAATTTTATCAGGTACAGAATGCTGATAATAATAACATTATTTTAGCCGTTTCTGAACGATTAAACCTAGATAAAGCAGGGGTTGATTTTAATGATACGCCAGCAAAAATTGTTTGGTTTAAAGATAAGTTGAATCCTAAAAATGTTTTGTCTTTATTGGAAGAAAAATAGTTGATAGTAAATAATCAATAATAACTATTTTCTTGAATGGGCCCAAAGAAACTATAATGAGGTAGAGAGAAAATAATACAAAAACATTCAACAAATCTCATGGAAAAACCAGCCGATAATCAATATCCCATCCATGAACTAATTAAACAGCGTTGGAGTCCCTTAGCGTTTAATATCCGTCCCGTTGAACCGGAAAAAATTGCCAGTTTATTAGAAGCAGCAAGATGGGCAGCTTCTTGTTTTAATGAACAACCTTGGTTTTTTATTGTGGCAACCCAAGACAATGCTCAAGAATACGAAAAACTGTTTAGCTGTCTAGTAGAAGCCAATCAAACATGGGCAAAAGATGCTCCTCTTCTAATGCTTTCTGTTGCTAAATTATCCTTTACCCGTAACAATAAACCTAATCGTCACGCTCTCCATGATGTGGGTTTCGCTGTGGGAAATTTAACCTTACAAGCACAAGCATTGGGATTATTTGTCCATCAAATGGGGGGATTTGATGCCGATAAAGCTAGAACCCTTTATAGTATCCCTGAAGACTATGAACCCGTAGCAGCGATCGCAATTGGATATCCAGGAAATCTTAGTCAATTAGATGAAGATTTACAACAGAGAGAATTATCTCCTCGTAGTCGTAAACCCTTGACAGAATTTGTATTTCGAGGAAACTGGAACCAATCTTATTTTTAAGAATGTTTTTAGAAAAAAATGGGGCTTCTACCCTTAAGATCGTAGAAGCCGTCATCAAAGAGGAAATGTTCAGGGAAAACTCTAAAAAGGGCAATCATCCTCATCATCTAACTGCATATCCCATTTTGCCGCCAAAACTTGAGTAACCATAGCTTCTAAAGTAGCAGGGTCCATGTCAGAGTTACTCTCAGGAATAGGGGAAGAGTAAGTAACAGGAATCAAACGTAAACGGCGACGATCCTGAATCAAATCAAAATAAGCTTCTTGCTTTTCGGAACGTTGAAGTTGTAAGTAATCGAAACTTTGAACATTAAGATACAAAGAACGATTAACCACAATAGTTGCTTGAGCAGGATCATTAAAAACTTCAACGATCCATCCCTCCCCTTCGCTTTCTATTTGTCCATCGAGGGTATGAATGTAACGAACCCTTCCGAGATCGTTAAGAATACGTTTCATGTCCTCAGCATTAATAATAATCCCAAAGTCAATAATACATGGGGCTGGGAATGGCTGTGAGGGGTTGTGGTGACTCATAAGAAATTGCCTTAAAGCATAACAATTGGTAATCAGTCGAGAAACTGTAGGAGCAGAAAGATCAAGCTAGATGAGCTTTTCTCTTTCATGGGAGCAGAGAAACAATTTTGGAAGGCGACGCTATAAAGCAGGGGACGGGAAATTTTTGGTGTGTTTTCCCATCAGATGAGGGAATTAGATAAAATTAAGCATCGAGGTTAAGACCAGTTTCAAACTAGCCAAGCTTTTTACTTCATCTAGGGTTCAAGTACCATCTAAGATCATGTTAGCGCAATATTCCCTGACCATTGCTGAAACCTTGACGAGATGGCGGTTAATTTGAAGATCGTAAATTTTCTACATATATCTAGTTAAATGTTCAATGTTCGATAAAATTGATAACAACTTGAGAGCTTTTTTCACATCCCTATTAGGGGCTATTATTTTCTATACAATTATTCCCTTACCGGATCATTGGACAAAAAATTTTCAAGCCATCGCCCGTTGGTCCCCTATCATTGGTTTAGGGATAGGGGGGTTATTAGGAAGTATAGATATGCTTCTAAACTGGATAGGATTTCCTTTAACCGTGGGTAGTGCTTTAATTATCGGTTTAGGAATTTATTTGACTGGCGGTTTACATTTAGATGGAGTAATGGATAGTGCCGATGGTTTAGCCGTTACCGACAGCCAAAAACGCTTAGAAGTGATGCAGGATAGCGTTACAGGAGCCTTTGGAGTCATGGCAGGGGTAATGGTCATTGTGCTTAAGATCGTCGCTCTGAGTGCCATTATTGACCATCGTGGTTGGTTTTTAATGCTTGCCTACGGTTGGGGACGATGGGGACAAGTTAATGCCATCGCCTTTTATCCCTACCTCAAACCCACTGGAAAAGGAGCCTTTCATAAACAGTATCTACAAGTTCCCCAAGATTTATGTTGGGGGTTAATGGGTTTATGGGGAACAACAGGGGTATTTATCGCTGTTAACCCTGAGTTATGGCAGTTAGGGTTAACGGGAACAGGGATCGGGATGGCGATCGCCTTGGGGGTGGCAGCTTGGTTTAATCGTCGGTTTGGGGGTCATACAGGAGACACTTACGGTGCAGTGGTAGAATGGACCGAAACCTTGATTTTGTGTCTGTTATCAGTTCACAGGCCGTAAACGAGTAACGTTGAGGCGAAATTTACCGCCTCCGGTTTCACCAAAAGCACGAACACGGATGATATAGCGGCCGGTTTCGGTGATGCGAGAAAATAACAAAGAGTTGGTACTACCGTCAGGCCCATCATCATTTTCGGCAACGGTAGCACCATCAGCCCCTAACAATAAAACCACACTATCAAATTCATCGGAAGTCAGATCGATAGCTACCTGATCCCCTCTTTGTAGTTGTATCGTATAATCTTTAGCAAAACCACCTTCCCCCGTGGGAATATCTTGATCCGTCAAGCGATCTGAGATCGGTCCATCGGATTTTATACTAATGGGACTATAGATGCGTTGTTGTCCCCGCACCGGTAAAGTAGTTAATCCCAACATCAGAGAAAATAAAGCGATCATTAAGGAACGAGAGAAGGTTTTTCCAGACAAATAGCTCATATTATCAACAATACTTACACACACTCCCGTATAGTGTATCGAATGTCTAGGGATTGGGATCAAACTTTACCCTAAATAAGCCAAAAATTTAGGAAATTTTTATGATTAGTATTTATGATAATCTAAATTTAAGGAATTGGAGCTAAAGCAATGTCAGACTTTCCCAACTATAGCGATCGCATGAAAGAAGACTTAGAAAAAATTAAACAACAAGAACTACAAAAAAAGTCTAAACAGCAACAGGAAATGGAACGCGATCGCCGTTTAGTTCAACAAGAAGAGGATTATAAATTACTACTGAAACAACAAAGAGAATTAGAAAGAGAAAAAGCTAAGTTGCGAGCAGAAATTAGACGCAGAAAAGCTCTTAAGGAAGAACAGGAAAGAGTTAAACAAGATGAATTGAATAGGGAAGAAAAACGACGACAGCAACTTGAATACGATCGACAAAAAATTAGACAACAAGAATCATCTAAAAAATCACCAACTCCCCATTATCAACCTAGTTATTCCCCCCCTCCTAAGTCTAGTCTCGAAGAACAATTAAAAGAACTAGATAAACTAATTGGACTAAGCCATTTAAAAGATGAAGTTCGTCAATATATTAACTTTATCAAAATTCAACAATTGAGGGAGAAACAAGGTTTAAAACCTATTCCTATTACCTTACATTCTGTCTTTTGTGGTTCTCCAGGTACAGGAAAAACAACGGTTGCGAGGTTAATGGGGCAAATTTATCAACATTTAGGAATCCTGAAAAAAGGACATTTGATTGAAACAGATAGATCGGGAATGGTAGCTGGATATGTGGGACAAACAGCGCAAAGAGTGGACGACTTAGTTAATTCTGCTTTAGATGGTGTTTTATTTATTGATGAAGCTTATGCTTTAAAACCTGCCGATCCTGGTAATGATTTTGGTCAAGAAGCCATCGATATGTTATTAAAAAGGATGGAAGATTACAGAGATAGATTAGTTGTTATTGTAGCAGGTTATGGGGATGAAATGACCCGTTTTATTAATTCAAATCCTGGCTTGAAATCTCGGTTTAGTCGTTATTTTTATTTTGAAGATTATACCCCCCAAGAATTGGTAGAAATATTTTATATTTTTTGTGAGCGACATAATTACACTTTAACCGAAGCAGCAAAAGAAGTATTATTGACCCGATTCAAGGAATTATATGATTATAGAGATAAAAGTTTTGGCAATGGTAGATTAGTTAGAAATATGTTTGAAAAAGCTATTGAAAAACAAGCTAATCGTTTAGTTAATACTCCTGATGTTAACCCTTATGTTATGCAACAAATATTACCCGAAGACGTTGAACAGTTAATAATTAATAATTAAACTGTTGAGTAATCTTTTTAGGGTGGGTAATGCAGGTAGAAATCTCTTAATAACCATTGTTTCTTATACTTAGAATTGCCCACCAACTATTTATTTAAGTTACTAGATTAGCAATAAAACTTGTAGGGGTAAACGGCCGTTTACCCCTACCTAGATATTTTTTCTCATAGTGTTAATTTTATATGATGTTATGGGAATACTAATATTATGTCATTCAGGATGTAACACAATCTTCTAGATTGTGAGAAATGCTTATTTTGACATTAACCTATTAACTATTTATTCTCTAGATGAGGTTTTTGATATGTCTTTGAATAAAGATTACCGTGCTATAGTTGAAGAAGAGAGAAAAAAATTATCTAATTATTATGGACACCCTGACTCAGTTGAGTCTCAACTAAAAAGATTAAAACAAGAAATGGGTATTTCTTCTAAAATCAATAGTCATAATTCAACTAATAAGATAAATAATAATCCAGATAATAATAATAATGAAATATAAACTATTTTAAAAGATTTAAAAGAATTAATCGGACTCAACCATTTAAAAGATGAATTTCGTCAATACATTAACTTTCTCAAAGTTCAACAATTGAGGGAAAAACAAGGTTTAAAACCTATTTCTATCACCTTACATTCTGTCTTTTGTGGTTCTCCAGGTACAGGAAAAACAACGGTTGCGAGGTTAATGGGGCAAATTTATCAACATTTAGGAATCCTTAAAAAAGGACATTTAATTGAAACAGATAGATCAGGTATGGTAGCTGGATATGTGGGACAAACAGCCCAAAGAGTGGATGAATTAGTTAATTCTGCTTTAGATGGGGTTTTATTTATTGATGAAGCTTATGCTTTAAAACCTGCCGCTCCTGGCAATGATTTTGGTCAAGAAGCCATCGATATGTTATTGAAAAGGATGGAAGATTACAGAGATAGATTAGTAGTTATTGTTGCAGGTTATGGAGATGAAATGACCCGTTTTATTAATTCAAATCCTGGCTTGAAATCTCGGTTTAGTCGTTATTTTCATTTTGAAGATTATACCCCCCAAGAATTAGTAGAAATATTTGACACTTTTTGTGATCAACACAATTACACTTTAACAGAAGCAGCCAAAGAGATATTATTAACCCGATTCCAGGAATTATATGATTATAGAGATAAAAGTTTTGGCAATGGTAGATTAGTTAGAAATATGTTTGAAAAAGCTATTGAAAAACAAGCTAATCGTTTAGTTAATATTCCTCATATTAACCCTTATGTTATGCAGCAAATATTACCCGAAGATGTTGAAAAATTAACAATTAATAATTAAACTGTTGAGTAATCCTTGTAGAGTGGGTAATGCAGCTAGAAATATTGTAGTAAGAATTATTTTTATACTTAGCATTGCCCACCAACTATTTATTTAAGCTACTAGTGCAGCTTAGCAAAAATAATCCACCAGTCACTTATGATCTTTAAAGCCCTTAAATTTCCAAACGAACGGCTTAGCAAAATGTTGATTAAAGTAATCAATAAAATTGAGAATTTTTTGGGATAGTTCTTCAGTTGAACGGACAGTAATTCTTTTGAGTAAACGCCGGACTAAGATCGAAAATCAACACTCAATTTGATTAAGCCACGATGTATGTTTGGGAATATAAACAAAGCGAATTCGATGAGATTCATCTGATAAAAAATCTGCTCTGCTCTCCATAGATTGCAAAATCCCCTCCTTTCCTTTTCTCCCCAAATCAATAGTAATTTCACAGCTTTCTGCTACTAATTTGACTAAGCTTTCCGATTTATGAGTGTTGAGTTGATCTACAATAAAAATCCATTCTGCTTTTTCATCAATCTTAATCGTTCTCTGGATATGTTCAGAAAAATCTTGTTCTGTTCTTGTCGGTCCAATAGAGGGACTAACAACTTTTCCTCTTGCCACATCCCAGTTCGCAATCAAGCTTAAAGTTCCGTGTCTTTCATATTCAAATTCGATTTTTTCTACTTGTTTAGGCTTGATTCTTTTGTTCGGAAATAATCTCTCAAGAGCTTGAATCCCTGTCATTTCATCTGTACTAATTAAATGAATTCCTTGTTCTAACAAAGTTTTAGCTTCTTGATGAAGTTCACAGATATATTTGACTTGCTTTTTAAATTTTAAGGGATCATCAATTTTGGCATTTAACCAGTAACGAACGAGATGTGGTTGTAATGTCGCTTCTTTTTAAAAAACGCCCCACACTACGGGGGGAAATCTTTTCGACAATTCCTCTTTTTATGGCTTCATCCGCCAACTCTGAAGGTGTCCAATGGCTCACTGGTCTGTCTGATTTTTCACATTCTTCACAAGCGATCGCTACAATCTGGACTACTTGTTCGACCGTAAAGGATTTTGTTGTTCCAGGTCTTGGGCGATCGCTTAAAATTCCTTTGATCAAGACCATTAATGCTTTCTCCGTTACCTGTTGTTCTTCGGCGGCACTCAGTTTTTCTCTCTCCTCAAACCATCGCGATCGCCACTGACGCACTTGTACTCGGTCTAATTCTAATCTTCGACTAATCGAACTATTGCTCTCTCCTGATGCTGCGGCTAAGATTAGCTTGGCTCGTCTAACAAGGCGATAGGGGTTTGTTGTCCCTCTCACTATTTGTTGGAGTACTGTTTTCTGTAGGTTGGAGAGGTTAATTGGCAATGCTTTTATCATGGACATCAACTTCGAGATTCGTCCGTTAGTTTCATTGAAACACATTGTCGTGGCTAGTCACGAAAGTTTCTGTAAAAATCTGGTGGATTACTTTCGCCAAGCTGCACTAGGTCTTCATGCTTAACTTGTTCCCCAATAAAATCCTTTTGGCTGTAGTCACTATCAGCCACTAAGACAGATAATTTATCAGAAAATAAAGAACTTTGCCAGATTTTTTTTAGTTGTTGATTGCCTTGATTTACTCCTTTATGTTTAGAGGGGACTCGCTCTCCCCGGATTTCTCACAAATTAATTTGAAAGCCCAATCCAGAGATGAAAAATGATAATTTTTAGGACTAATAGAAATTTTGAATATAGATGAATAAAAAATTGACTTTGATTATCCAAAAATTGAGTTTAAGAGGGAATAATTATATTAACTTTTGATTTTCTCCACTATAAATAAGACTAAATGAAAGTATCAGTCAGTCAACAACTTATGATAGATATCTTTTTTAAAAAACAACTTATTCTACTTATCCAGTATTAGGAATAGTTTTAATTCTTTTGTTAGCAATAGACAAAATATCTTGATAAGGAGAAGCACTAGCTATAGCGATAATATTCTTCTACAACTATCTGGTACCGAGCTCGATTCATTCCCCCACGCTTGNNNATGTTGCGTCT
>NZ_AADV02000100.1 GCF_000167195.1 Crocosphaera watsonii WH 8501
AGAGATAAGTAGAAAGACTAAAGAAGCAGGAAAATTATTTTAGCAACTAACTTAGTAGAGGAAAATAAATTAGAAGCTAGTGAAATTCTGATAACTTATAAAAACCAGCAATCTACGGAAAGAGGATTTCGATTTTTGAAAGATCCCTTATTTTTTACTGATAGTTTCTTCGTTGAAAAACCAGAAAGAATAGAAACAATGTTATTTTTAATGTCTTTGTGTTTGTTGATTTATAACTTGGGGCAAAGAGAATTAAGAAATTGTTTAAAAAGAGTCAAAAAAGGAATGAATAATCAAGTAGGGAAAGTAACATTGCGTCCGACTTTGAGGTGGATATTTCAATGTTTTCAAGGTATTCATTATGTGATTTTAAACGGAGTTAAACAAATTGTCAATTTAACAGAAGAAAGGCGTTTTATATTGAGTTTATTACCTGCATCTTGTCAAAGATATTATCTATAAATTGAATTGGATAAAGCAAAAATAATAAAAGAATAAGAGTCTAATGATATCAAATGAGAAGAGGAAACTCTCCTTCGTTTGTGCTGAGTCTTGCTAAGTTTTCAATGAGTATAAATCTTCTTAATTTGATTATTTTTCCTAAAAATTTAATGAAAAGAGAAATATTCTTGCCCAGGTATGATTTTCGGACTTTTTAAAACTATGTATTTTTTTATACTACATTTTGAAGTGCGGAATCTGGGTTAGAGACAAAAGACCAATTTACCCCTAAATCATCGGAACGATATAACCCTGCTTTCGTTTCTGAGTCAATTAAACCATAAACACGATTAGGATCAGCTTGAGACATAGCAATACCAATGCGTCCCATTTGTCCTGCCGGCATTCCTGTATTACCACTAATATCTTCCCAGGTATCGCCACCATCAAGCGATCGCCAAAGTCCACTTTCTGGACCCCCTGTTTTTGCACCCCAAGTTTTGCGTTCAAACTCATACATGGCGGCAAAAATAACGTTAGGATCGCTAGGATTAACAATTAAGTCGATACATCCAGTATTTTCACTCTTAAAGAGGACATTTTCCCAGGTTTGACCCCCATCTTGGGACCGAAAAACCCCCTTTTTTTTGTTAGGGCCAAAACCATGACCCATGGAAGCAACATAAACCACATCAGGGTTATCAGGATGGAGTCGAATTTTAGCAATATGACGAGCTTCTTTTAAACCAATATGTTGCCAAGTTGCACCACCATCGGTGGTTTTATAGATCCCATCTCCCCAGGATGCACTATTACGGATTTGAGGTTCACCTAAACCCACATACATAATATCGGGGTTCTGCTCAGAAATAGCGATCGCACCCACTGAACCCATATTAAATTGTCCATCACCCACGGGTATCCAATATTGACCAGCATCTTCGGTTTTCCAGAGTCCCCCGGAAGAATGACCATGATAGAAAACTTGTTTATCAGTGGGATGGCCGACAACACAAGTGCCACGGCCCCCCCAGAAATGGGCCAATATTACGCCATTTTAAGGTTTTAAAATCACTAGCTCTTGTCATAATAGATCTTGACTATTTTGTGAGTAAAATTTCGATGGTCAAATTAATTCCTAATGAAGAGAGGCAATAATTTTTAACCTCAGAACTCTCATGACTAAATAAGTAACGATAAAGGCCATGAGTTCTAAAAAGAAACCTTTTAGAAAAAGTCCATAGATAAATTCTGCAATTAATAAAGCAGGGAAAATATCAACCCCAATAAATTTAGGCGATCGCAAAAAGCTACTAATGGTCTCTTTGTATTGGGCAAAGCTTTTACCCATTAATAAAACTAAGGACAAATCCAAACTATTTAAAAAGAGTAGAAACAGAACTAACTCTTTACTGAAGGATTTATGACCACTAAATAGTCCCAAATAAGCTGCAATAAGGGAAATACCCAGTGCAATTAAATCAGGAGTAGATAAATTATCAGAAAAGCTAAGACGCAAACTATTTTTCATGGTTCTATAACCTCTCTCAAACTAAACAACTTAGATCCAATTTATAGCAATCAGTAATGATTTATGAGATTGTCGAGATCCCCCCTAACTCCCATTAATGATCCCCCCTTTAGTTCCCCCCTTACAAAGGGGTGTTAGGGGGGATAAGTTTCAACATTAATTCTC
Organism: Crocosphaera watsonii WH 8501; assembly: GCF_000167195.1. Classification (GTDB taxonomy): domain Bacteria; phylum Cyanobacteriota; class Cyanobacteriia; order Cyanobacteriales; family Microcystaceae; genus Crocosphaera; species Crocosphaera watsonii. The sequence goes on from NZ_AADV02000100.1 coordinate 2,138, forward strand.
ACAACTGAAACCTGATTACTATCTATCAATTACTGACACTAGGTCTACCATATTGAACATATAATAGTTGGCGTAGGTTTTCACACCGTTCTTGAGTTAATGGTTCCCCTAAATAATCACCATTTTCAGCGGCTTTTTTATAGACAAGAGCTTTCACTTTGTCCCCACTGGATAAACGGTTAAAATCTTCTAAGGTTTTCAGGGCTAAAATGTTATAACGTCCATTGTCATCTTCTGTCATAAAATTCCCTCGACAATAGTTCATGGCCCCTGCATTCGCCCCTAATTTTGCTTCCTCAGAAAAAATGTCAGCAACAGCATAATCATTGCATAAAATTGATACCAAAGAAGCAGTCAAAGCAAAAATTAATGATTTTTTCATCTTTCAACTCATTCCTGACTGGTAATTTTTGGTCAGCAAAATTAAGGATCTCACACTCACAGATAAATGTCTTTACCCGATCACGCCAATTTGCTAAAATTCCTTAAAATAATAAATATTAATACACTAAATTGAAAACTGCTGTGAAAGCCATTCCTTTAATTCGTGCCAGTCAATTAGAACCTTACCTAACTTTTATGGATAAAATTGGAGCTAATAGTAACAAATTTTTAGAACAATCTAAAATTAGGGTTGATGTTTTAAATACTCCCGAAAAATTATTACCAGAATATCAAGTTTGGGATTTTATTGAGAGAGCAGGAAAAGGAAATGGTTCAGCTATTGAATTTGGTTTACACACAGGAAACGAGGGAAATTTTGATTTTGTTTTGGGGTTAATGTACCCTAGTTTAACCGCTTATGATGCTCTAAATCGTCTTTGTCTATTCACCAGATTACACAGTTCTCAAGCTAATTTATGGTTATCTGAAAAAGGTTCTGAAATTTGGTTTTGTCGTCAAGGAATTCCAGAAATTGCCGTTGGACAAAAGGCAGTAGAAGCTTATACATTAATGTTAATGATTAATTTGGTTCGCTACACGACTGGTTTAAAACATTGGCAACCGTCAAAAATTTGTTTACAAATGAAACAAAATTCTAGTATTAAACAATTTAAACCTTTACAAAATACCGAGATTAAATATAAACAAAAATTGACAGCGATCGCAATTGATTCCACTCTTTTAAGTTTAACTCAAACCTCAACAGATTCCCCCGATCTTTCTTCTCCTATAAATTTATCGACTCCAGCAAGAGATTTTGTTGGTTCTCTCAGACAAGTCATACAATCTTTATCAAGCAATAATTACCCTAATCTTAAGGAAGTTGCTGACATTACAGGGATGAGTTCTCGAACCTTACAAAGACGATTAAAAGAAGCAGAAATAAGTTACACCGAAATAATTAATCAAATACAATTTGAACTAGCAAAAACCCTACTTAAAGAATCTAATCTTACCCTTAGAGAAATTTCCGAAGCGTTAGGATATTCAACACAAGGCCATTTTAGTCGTGCCTTTAAACGTTGGACAGGTATCACTCCTCAATTGTTTCGTCAGCTTTAATTTCCTTAACTTAAAGTAATTCAATAAATTCATCTACTGTTAAACCAGAGTTATAAATTAAACTCCTCTAAAGCAGGAAAAAAGTTACTATTTTCATGACTAGGACGACTTAATTTAATTAGAGCAAATCTTTGTAATGGGGTCAGTTTATCCCATTTTTCTAGACTAATTTTTTTGTTAAATTCTGTTGCTTTTTCTTGAATTTCTACAGGAATATGCTCACTATTAAACCAAGGGGGATTATCATCAATGGGTAAACTTTTTGCAGGAGTTCCTGTTTTTTCAGTAACTAATGTTTCTAAAAAATCTCGATATATTTTTACTTCTTCTTGAGTTTGACAAGCCATATTAATTAATACTTGTTTTTCTTGGGAAGTAAACTGATTCCAGTGCATTAATTTTAATTTAACCCCACAAGTATCTAACTTGAAACGGACAATCATCGGAATACAATGTAAAGACTCGATAAATTCTTGTTCAAATCGAAAAAAATGATCCATGATACTTAATAATTAAAAGAATAATCCCTCAATTAAGTTTTGTCGTAGCAGCCTAAAGAGCAACTTATTTAAAAGCTAAATTGTGCCGAAATTACGCTAAAATGGAACTCGCTGATTATTAATAAATTCCCGTGGCTAATTCTCTTTTGCGCACTCCTTTATACGATCTCATTGTAGAACAGAAAGCGAAAATGACAGCGTTTTCTGGTTGGGAAATGCCGGTACAGTTTACTGGGCTAAAGTTAGAACATCAAACGGTAAGGAACGAGGTGGGAATGTTTGATATTTCTCACATGGCTAAGTTTAGCTTGGAGGGAGAGGGTTGGCTTTCTCTCTTACAGTCTCTTGTTCCTTCGGACTTGAGCCGTTTAAACCCTGGTCAAGCTCAATATACCGTACTATTGAACCCAGATGGGGGCATTATCGATGATATTATCGTTTACTGTCAAGGGCCAGATAAAGCTGTGATTATCGCTAATGCAGCCACTAAAGATAAGGATAAACAGTGGATATTATCGCATTTAGGGACACACAAGGTTAATTTTAGCGACTTATCTCCAGAAAAGGTTTTATTAGCCGTACAAGGTCCCCAAACGGTGGAAAAATTACAGCCCTTCGTAGAAGCGGATCTAACGCAACTATCTTTCTTCGGCCACATAGAAACCCAGGTATTAGGATACCCTGCTTTTATCGCTCGCACGGGATACACTGGAGAGGACGGTTTTGAGGTGATGATCGCCTCGGAAGGTGGACAAGAGTTATGGCGATCGCTAATTGAAGCCAATGTCTCTCCTTGTGGTTTAGGGGCCAGGGATACCCTACGTTTAGAAGCAGCTATGTGTCTCTATGGACAAGATATCGACGATCGCACCACTCCCTTAGAAGCTGGTTTAAAATGGCTGGTGCATTTGGATAAAAAAGAGCAATTTATCGGGCGAGAGGTATTGGAAAAACAAGCCACAGAAGGGGTTAAACGGCGTTTAGTGGGCTTACAAATGGAAGGACGACATATCGCCCGTCATGACTATCCGGTGGCTTCTGGGGGCAAAATTGTCGGGGAGGTGACAAGCGGTACTATCGGACCCACATTGGGAAAGGCGATCTCTTTAGCTTATCTTCCTACTGAGTTAAGCAAAAAAGGAACAACTGTTGAGGTAGAAATCAGAGGAAAATTGTACCCTGCGAAAGTAGTTAAAAAGCCTTTTTATCGGTCGGAAAATCGTTAATTAGTATGAGTTTGGAGTTAGGGGTTCGGAGTTCAGAGATCAATGATTTATAAATGAGCTTACACTTAGATTGGTTTAAATCAGGAACTAGATATAATCAAATCTATCTTTATGTAGAGACGTTTCATGAAACGTCTCTACTGTCTTTTAAAGTGGAAATGATGAAAATTCCTCGTTTACTCTGGCTAATATTTGGTATTAGTAGTTTAGTTTTATTTTTTTGTGCAAGTTTACGTCATTGGTTATTTCAATCTAATGCCTTAGATTTAGGTTGGTTTGATCAATCTCTTTATCTAATTAGTCAAGGAAAACCCCCCATTGTTTCTTTTTCTGAGGATCATATTTTAGGGGATCATGCTGCTTTTATTTTTTATCCTTTGGCGTTATTTTATATTATTTATCCTAATGTGCATTGGTTATTTTTAGTCCAAGCAGTGGCTTTATCTTCTGCTATTATACCTTTATGGTTATTGGCAAAGCAAGCAGGTTTAAAAGATAATTTCTCTTTAACTATAGTTGGAGTTTATTTACTCTATCCTTTGATTTTTAATGTTAATTTATTTGATTTTCATTCAGAAGTCATTGCTTTACCAGTAATATTTTGGGCAGTATTGGCAGCGAGAGCAAAGAAGTTTGTACAGTTTATTATTGCTATTGTTTTAATTTTAAGTTGTAAAGCAGTTTTATCTTTAACTGTTGCAGCAATGGGAGTCTGGTTATTATTTTTTGAAAAAAGAAAAAAGTCTGGATTGATATCATTATTTCTTGGTGTATTTTGGTTTATTATCACCACACAATTAATTATTCCTCGCTTTAGTGGGGATGAAGTAGCTGCGGTGGGACGTTATTCTTTTTTAGGGGACTCGGTAACAGAAATCATCACTAATTTATTTTTACAACCTAATATTATCTTGAGCCGTGTTTTTACTTTAGCCAATTTAGAATATATTATCTTATTATTTATTCCTGTTATTTGGGGCTTAAATATTCGTTGTTTAACACCTTTAGTTGCTGCTATTCCTTTTTTAGCTCTAAATATATTAACAGATTATCAGCCACAAAAAGATTTAGTACATCAATATTCAATTGCTATTTTACCTTTTCTGTTGTTGTCAGTAATCGCAACTTTAGTAGCACAGAAAGGATTAATTCGCAACCCTAGATATATTATTATTTGGTCACTCATTGCCTTTTTAGCGTTAGGAAAGTATGGTTATTTTACCTCTCGATACTTAGAACAAATAGAAACAACATCAGCTATGAGAGAAGCAGTTAAATTAATCCCTGGCGAGGTAAAAGTCTTAACTTCACCACAGATATCTCCTCATTTAACCCATCGTACTGTTATTAAATTAGCTATCAAAGATCGAGAACCAATTGATATAGAACAGTTTGATTATATCTTACTGAATACTCGTTATCCAGGATGGGAAAACTCAGAAGAGACTGTTACTAATTTATTTGAAAAATTGAAAAATAATAACAATTATAAACTTAAATATGAGAAAGATGGTGTTATTTTATGGACTAACTATCGAAATTAGTTAATGACTACAATATTGATTCGTCTATGTATAGAAATATACATAGACGAATTTTCTCCTTGTTTGTAAAAATATGTTAAAGTTAAAACAGATAAAATGTAAACTTTTGTAAAAATCATGGATGAATTAATATTTAACTTGGATGAATTAGTTTTGGTTCCCACCACACCTATTCTTGTTCCTTTCTATCACCCTATCTCAGGGACCCCTGGGGATGACTTTCTCATCGGAACATCCAAGAATGATTTTATTAGTGGTTTGGATGGTGATGATGATATTTTCGCTTTAGGTGGAAACGATCTCGTCAGAGGTGGTGACGGAAATGACTACATCAGTGGAGGGGATGGAAACGATCTTCTCTATGGTGATGGAGGGGACGACACTATCAGTGGTGGTAACGGCAATGACACGTTTTATGGTAGCGAGGGTGATGATATCTTTGAAGGAGAAGCCGGAAAAGATACAGTCAACTATAGTTCTTTAGGTCAATCTATCACTCTTCTTCCCACAGGAATCATTCAAAAAGGTGGTGGTTTTGGCACTGATACCCTAGTGGAAGTCGAAAGAATCATTGCTGATGCTTCTGCTAGTAATAATACCATTGATACCTCTACTGCTGGGGCGCCTGTTTCTGTCAATGTTAATTTACAAAATCAAGCATTAACGGTTAATAATATTCCCTTTGTTGGTACTTTAACTCGAACTGTTATCAACTTTGATGATTTCATAGGAACTAATCAAAGCGATACCATTACTGGAGATAGTCAGGATAACCAGTTAATTGCTAATGGAGGGAATGATACCTTTTTTGGAACAGGAGGAAATGATTTAGTTGACGGTGGTTCTGGTAATGATACAGTTAATTATGGTTCTTTGGGTCAATCTATTACTCTTTTACCCACAGGAACCGTTGAAAAGGGTAGTCTGGGAACCGATCAATTAGTGTTGGTGGAAACCATTATTGCTGACGCCTTCTGTTAGTAATAATACCATCGATACTTCTAGTGCAGGAAGTCCTGTCTCTATTAATGTTGATCTTAATACCAATACCCTAAATGTTAATAATATTCCTGTTGTTGGTCCTTTGAGTCGAACGGTTATTAACTTTGATAACGTCGAAGGAACTGATCAAGGTGATAGTATTTTTGGTTATAATCAAAGAAATCGTCTTTTTGGTAATGGAGGTAGTGACATTATTGATGGAAGAGGTGGCAATGATTATCTAGAGGGAGGAACAGGAAATGATACTATTTTAGGAGGAGATGGTAACGATATTTTAGTTGGTGTTGATCGTAATAGTGTCCAACCAGGATTGAACGAAGTTGATTTTTTATTGGGAAATGCTGGTCAAGATACCTTCTGGTTAGGAGATGCTGGTAGTTTATTGCTTACTGGTGATGCTACATCTTACTATGTGGGTAATGGTGCTTCTGACTATGCTTTTATTGCTGATTTCCAAACAGGAACCGATAGAATTCAATTAGGAGGTAGTAAGAGTGACTACTTATTCCAAGGTTCCAATATTTTCACCCAGAGTAATGATTTAATTGCTATGGTTAATGGAGGCTATCAACATAGTGATTTAGTTTTTGTTGACTCTTTTCAAATAGTATCACCTCAGTTACCTGTTCTGACTGTTTAATGTTGTAATTTTTGATAATACCTTTGTAATATTAGGGGATAAAATGTATATATTGTTAGTCTAACTTTGATACTATATTCCCTCTATTTTTTTCATCATTGTTGTTATAATTTCAGTTACAAAAAAGAATCTTCTACCATCACATCCATAGGAGTACCAGTTCCTGGTGGGGGATAAATTCTAATTTTTGCTGTATTACTTAGCATTTGTAAACTATCAGCTAATAAGGGAAGAGATTTTAAAATTTGCCAATTTAAGGAATTATTAGGACAAATAACCACTAAAAATAATCCTTTTCTTCTAATCGTGATATCCCATCCGCATTGCTTTAATACATCTTGTATAATTGGATCACAATTATTGTAAAATATTTCGCCAGTAACTTCTTCTAACTCCCAAGAAAGTTCACGGTAAATAGGGTCTAAAGAAGGTAAATCATCAGGAGGTAAGCAGGGTGTAGTCATAATCAACATTCTCACTAATTTATTAAACTAATGTCTTAACTAAGACTCGAAAAAATTAACCAATTAAGAAAGTTAATAACTTAATTCAACGTCGTTAATATCTCGTTTATCTATCCAATCTAAAACTTCATCTAACTGTTGTAAATCAATTAATCCGTATTGCCAAAGTACCATGGGAAGAGAACCCATAGAAGCTTCTGTAAACTTGACAGCCATTTTTAAAGCATCAGTAGGAATAGCTAGTTTATGACGTAAATATTCGAGGAGTGGAGTCTGTAAGTCGCTGGCCATGATTTTTTCTCTTACTATTAATTATTTAGTCTTTTTCAATTTTCTAGTCTTGATTGTAGGTTAATAACTTGGTGAGTACAGCCGAAAAAACACGGCATTACCTACGGATATAATTCAAGTATCCGTAGTTTTACTCGGTAGTATTATTGTTTTAGGTAATTTTTTGTTTTACAAAGATACCCCTCGATGGAAAAATCTAACGCTGATACTCAACAATTACAGATTTTCAAAGCTTAATTGCTTGCCCACTCTTTGCTTTCACGGATTTAAAACTGTTTTTTAGCATAGTATATCCTGGAGAACCCAAATTCACCCTAACCTTTCTCAACTTCTGCAACCATTAACAAGGTTTTCAAGACAGAATCAGGGTTTAAACTCATGGAATCAATTCCCAATTCTACTAAGAATTTAGCAAACTCTGGATAGTCGCTAGGTGCTTGACCACAAATGCCAATCTTACGGCCTTTTTTCTTAGCAGTTTCTATGGCTAATTTAACCATGCGTTTCACCCCTTCGTTGCGTTCATCAAATAATTGTGCAACTAAGGCAGAGTCCCGATCTAAACCTAAAGTAAGCTGAGTTAAATCATTAGAACCGATGGAAAAACCATCAAATACATCTGCAAATTGATCAGCTAAAATGACGTTACTAGGTAACTCACACATTACATAAATTTGCAACCCATTAACCCCTTGTTTAAGTCCATTTTTAGCCATCTCTGCAATTACTTTTTTGCCTTCTTCTGGGGTGCGACAAAACGGAATCATGGGGATAACATTCACCAAACCCATATCATCCCGTACCGTTTTCATGGCCTGACATTCTAAAGCAAATGCTTCACGATACATAGGATCATAATAACGAGATGCACCGCGCCAACCAATCATGGGGTTATCTTCTTTCGGTTCAAATCCTTGTCCACCTAATAAGTTAGCATACTCATTAGATTTAAAGTCAGACATCCGTACAATGACAGGTTTCGGATAGAATGAAGCTGCAATTGTTGCCACACCGTGAGCTAATTTGTCGACGAAAAATTGCGGTTTATTATCATAGCGTTTGGTCAATTCTGCAATCTGTTCCTTAACCGCTTCATCCTCTAATTCGTCAAACTTCATCAAAGCCAAAGGATGGGCTTTAATATGGTTGGCAATGATGAATTCTAACCGAGCTAAACCTACACCTTGCGCTGGAATATTAGCTAAAGAAAAGGCTTTTTCAGGGTTGCCCACATTCATCAAAATTTGCGTTCTGGTGACAGGTAAATTATCTAAAGGAGTTTCTTCTACTTCAAAAGGTAATAAACCATCATATACCCTGCCCTTTTCTCCTTCTGAACAACAAACGGTGATTTCTTGACGAGTTTTGATTTTATCGGTCGCATCTCCACAACCTACTATTGCAGGAATTCCCATTTCACGAGCAATAATTGCCGCGTGACAGTTACAGACAACAACAGGGGTATATTTAGCCGTAAAAACGACATAATTATGGTGTTCAGCAACCGTAATATTGTAAACATCTCCGTCACTTTTTTCCCCTACTTGAATGACACGCTGCATTCTCGTATCGCCGTCAATAAGTTCCTCAAATTCTCCCATTTCACGGAGTTGTTTATCAGAAATCAAACAATTATTATCCTGACGGAGTTTAATTTGTCCTGTTTCTTGATTTTCAAACAATTGACGAGTGGCAAAAAAGCGAGTTTGAATAGTTCTTGGTGTAACTTCCCCTTTAACTCTTTGGGTGTAGCGTAAAATTACCTCTAGTTTTTCTACAATTTGCAGATGATAAATATTGCGGTTTTTAGTAACTTGAGGAACGGTATTCATTTTCAGACAAGCAATAATTACAGCTTGTAATAAGTTCTCTTCAGAAATATAGATATGAAGGCGGTTCTTATGATAACAACCATCTCCATCAATAACCCCTCCTAAGAAATGATAGGAAAGTTCAGCTTCATTTTCTAGAAGCAGTTGCGTGATGTTATTTTCCCTTTCTTTGACATCATAGGCGATCGCTTTAGAATGAAGTCGATAAGCAGTTGCTTGTCCTGTAACTTTTTGTCCCCGAATATAACTAGAAGAAACAGGCTTTATGTGCGCAGTAAAAGACTTACCATAAAGACTATTAGCCAAATCATTCATTTTGCTAATGAATGCCTGTTTCTCAGGGACATCTTTTTGAATAAACTGGACTTCTCCACGGGTTGAACTGGTATAAATTGAACCATCTGTAATGATTCCCCCTAAGAAATAAGCCAGATCCGCTTCTTGATGTTTATTGTTACCTAACGAGGGAATTGTTTGAGCAACTGTCAACATTTCTTGTTGCTTCAATAGGTCTTGAATTTCAGTTTTTGTGTACTTTCCTCCTCGTAAATTGACCATTTTATGGTCAGGGGTTAGACGTAAAGTATTATCGGTTATTCTTCCTGTTTGTGAGACACTAATATCAATCATTTCAGACTGACGTTTCATAGTATCTAAAATGGGTTTCCACTCAATTTTATGGGTTTTCGTATTAAGTGATAAAGTAGATAACCCTTCATATCCCTGTTCGTACACTTGACGCAACGTCATAAACCCTTGATTAGTCAGGATTTTTGTCTTACCATCAAAGCAAGTTCGACCCCCTTGGTTAGTAACGATCGCACTGGCTTTTTTCATGATCGGTTCCCAGTCGGGATCGGTGCGGTTGGTAACGAGAACTTCCCCTGGTTTAAATTGGTCAATTTTACTGGCTTCCAGGATAACACGGGCTTCTCCTTGACCAATGGAGGCACCCACACTGCGTCCCACAGCAACAACGGTACTATGGTCTTGTAATTTATAGGTTTTCAGGACATTAGCGGCTTTTTGGGATTGTACGGTTTCTGGGCGGGCCTGGACAATATATAGTTCTCCAGTGCGTCCATCTTTTGCCCATTCGATGTCCATGGGGGTATAGGTCTCCCTGACTCGGGAGTAATGATCTTCGATAATACAAGCCCAGTTTGCTAGTTTTAAAATCTCTTCATCATTTAAACAAAATTGTTCTTGCTCTTCAGGCAAAACGTCCACATTTTTAGTCAGTTTCGATCCCCCTGTATCGTAGATCATTTTAATAGCTTTAGTGCCAACCCGTTTTTCTAGAATGGGACGATAACCGTCTTGTAAAGTGGGTTTAAAGACATAATATTCGTCCGGGTTAACGGCACCTTGTACCACATTTTCTCCTAACCCATAAGCTGCGGTAATTAAAGCAGCATTTTTAAATCCGGTTTCTGTGTCAATAGAAAACATCACACCGGCTGAAGCTAAATCTGATCTCACCATCTTTTGTACCCCTACGGAAAGGGCCACGGCAAAGTGATCAAAACCGTTATGATGACGATAGGAAATAGCGCGATCTGTGAATAAAGAAGCGAAGCATTTATGACAAGCTTCTAACACACCTTTAACACTATGAATATTGAGGTAAGTTTCTTGTTGTCCTGCGAAACTTGCTTCTGGTAAATCTTCGGCTGTGGCACTAGAACGCACTGCCACATCAAGATTCTGGGTTTCTATTTTACATTCTTCCCTGTATTTTTCCTGGAGTTTACTGCACTCATGACTATAGCGATCGCAAAGCATTTTATAAGCTTCAATGATGGCTGCTTCTAATTCTTTTGGGAAAGGAGTATTTAAGATTAAAGATCGGGATAATTGTCCTCTTTCTTGTAAGTTGGTAACATCATTAACATCTAAATCAGTAAATAAATCTCTTAATCTTGACTCCAATCCTGCCGATTCGATATAGTAACGATAGGCATGAGCAGTGGTAGCAAATCCTGTGGGAACATTAACCCCTTTAGGTTGTAATTGTTGAATCATTTCCCCTAAAGACGAGTTTTTCCCTCCCACCAAATCAACATCTTTGCTACCGACTTCTTCAAACCAAAGGATGAATGCTGTTTCTCTTTTCACCGTTGGTGTTATTTCATAGGTCGTTGTTATCATAAACTTTTAACCCTAATTCCTTAATTCTATTTTAACCAGTTCTATTCCTGATGAGTAGCGTTGTTAATTTTTATCAATAAACTCTATTTTTTGTTGACTTTATCAGGAAAATATACTAAAAAACTGTGATCAAATATTAATTTGGTCACAGTAACAAAAAAAATGTAAAAGAAGAGAATTAGGGAACTAACTGAACCGGAAACCCTTGGTCTCGTAGAACTTCAGCTGTTCCTCGTCCGGGTTGATAATTGTAACCCCATTGACCACTATCATGAAGAATTTGGGGAGTTAATAACCCAGATTCCGCACTTCAAAAAGTAGCATTAAATACTACAAGCCTGGGTTTAATAATTAAGTATAATTGCTTAAGCTCTTGAAGACAAAAAAGTGGGATAATTGCTTAAGTTGTTTCCTCTGTAAAAAAAGAGCGAAAAATGTCTTATTTAGAAGAAATACAAGTTAAAAATTTAGACCATTTAGGGATAGTAGCTGGTTTAATTGATGAAATAGGAATAGTCAAAATAATTAATAATAAATTAGGAATAGATGTTAGAGAAAAAATCTCAGCAGGTACAGTAGTTAAGTCTATTTTAATCAATGGACTAGGATTTGTTTCAAGACCTCTATATTTATTCAGTCAGTTTTTTCAAGATAAAGCCATTGAGAAATTGTTAGGAGAAAGAATTAAACCTGATTACCTTAATGATGATAAAATTGGGAGAGTAATGGATGAATTATATAAATATGGACTAAATGATATTTTTATTGAAGTAGTTTTAGAAGTAATTAAAAAAATTAAAATAGACCTTAAATACTCCCATTTAGATTCCACATCATTTCATTTAGATGGAGAATATAAAAGGGAAGAAGATAAAGAGAAACAGGAAGAAGAAAAAATTATTAAAGAAAGACCAATTTTTATTAAGAAAGGATATTCTCGGGATCATAGACCAGACTTAAAACAATGTGTCTTGGATTTAATAACAAGCCAAGATGGAGATATTCCATTATTTGTGAGAGTAGGAGATGGAAATGAATCTGATAAAGCTGTATTTGGAAAAGTTTAG
>NZ_AADV02000099.1 GCF_000167195.1 Crocosphaera watsonii WH 8501
TAACTTAGTAGAGGAAAATAAATTAGAAGCTAGTGAAATTCTGATAACTTATAAAAACCAGCAATCTACGGAAAGAGGATTTCGATTTTTGAAAGATCCCTTATTTTTTACTGATAGTTTCTTCGTTGAAAAACCAGAAAGAATAGAAACAATGTTATTTTTAATGTCTTTGTGTTTGTTGATTTATAACTTTGGGCAAAGAGAATTAAGAAATTGTTTAAAAAGAGTCAAAAAAGGAATAAATAATCAAGTAGGGAAAGTAACATTGCGTCCGACTTTGAGGTGGATATTTCAATGTTTTCAAGGTATTCATTATGTGATTTTAAGCGGAGTCAAACAAATTGTCAATTTAACAGAAGAAAGGCGTTTTATATTGAGTTTATTACCTGCATCTTGTCAAAGATATTATCTATAAATTGAATTGGATAAAGCAAAAATAATAAAAGAATAAGAGTCTAATGATATCAAATGAGAAGAGGAAACTCTCCTTCGTTTGTGCTGAGTCTTGCTAAGTTTTCAATGAGTATAAATCTTCTTAATTTGATTATTTTTCCTAAAAATTTAATGAAAAGAGAAATATTCTTGCCCAGGTATGATTTTCGGACTTTTTAAAACTATGTATTTTTTTATACTACATTTTGAAGTGCGGAATCTGGGTTATTAGTATTCCCGTGACTCGACATTACCGCTTAATTTGTCGGGATCATGGCAGCTTTCTCTCTCCAGAAGCGGTTATTTCCCACGAAGACTATAATGTATGTAAACCCGGCCGGTGAAATACCCCATTGATCTCCCGCCCAATCAAAGCTCTTATTTTTAGACCATAATGCAAATTTACTTAGATTATAGTGCTACAACCCCTCCCCGTTCAAAAGTGGTTAGCTACGTTAATCAAATTCTCAGGGAAGAATGGGGGAACCCCTCTAGTCTGCATCAGTGGGGACAAAGGGCTGCTATGACTATGGAAATTGCCAGGACACAAGTTGCTTCTCTTATCAATGCAAATGATCCCGAGTCTGTTATTTTTACATCTGGGGGGACAGAAGCGGATAATTTAGCCATTTTGGGAGTTGCTAGACAGTATGATACACCTCAACATCTGATTATCTCTAGGGTTGAACATCCAGCCATCAGTGAGCCAGTACGCTATTTAGAAGGGTTAGGATGGGAAGTTACTCGTTTGCCAGTGAATCGTCAAGGGATAATAAATCCCCTGGATTTAAAACCAGCTATTCAATCGAATACAGTGCTTATTTCCATTATTCATGGTCAAAGCGAAGTGGGAACGGTACAACCCATTGAGGAATTAGGAAATATTGCTCATGCTCATGGCATTCTCTTTCATACAGACGCAGTACAAAGCGCAGGAAGAGTTACTATTGATGTGCAACGACTCCCTATTGACTTATTATCCCTTTCTGCACACAAAATTTATGGAATTCAAGGGGCAGGAGCGTTATATGTGCGTAATGGTCTGAAAATTGAACCTTTACTCTTGGGTGGTGGCCAAGAAGGGAAAACAAGATCCGGAACCCAAGCTGTAGGGATGATCGCAGGATTTGGACTAGCGGCAGAATTAGCTGCCACAGAGATGATAGCAGAAAGTTCTCGCTTGATAGGATTACGCGATCGCCTCTTTGATTTGATGGCAAATTGTCCCTATTTGGTTCCTACGGGGGATAGATTATATCGTCTTCCTCATCATGTTAGTTTTGTAATTAATTATCCTTTTGAAACAGATAAAACGGAAAAAGTTACAGGTAAAATGATTGTCCGTCAAATGAATTTAGCCGGAATTGCTATTAGTGCTGGTTCTGCTTGTCACAGTGGAAAATTAAGTCCCAGTCCTATTTTATTGGCTATGGGTTACTCAGAAAAAGAAGCATTAAGGGGAATTCGTTTAACATTGGGAATAGAAACAACCTTAGAAGATATTGATTGGACTGCCATGGTATTAAAACAAGTTTTAAATCGTTTAATGCCAAAATTAGCTATTGTTAATTAGTTTCATCCTCAAATTTGTATCCCACTCCTACAACAGTTTTAATAAAAGTGGGATTGGCTGTCTTGGGTTCAATTTTTTTTCGTAATCTTCTCACATGAGTATCCACAACTCTTTCATCCCCAAAAAAGTCATTGCCCCATAACTTATCAATAAGTTGAGTACGACTCCAAACCCTTCCGGGATAACTCATAAAAGTGGATAATAAATTAAATTCTAGGGTAGTTAATTCTAGGATTTCTTCCGTATTATTATCGGCTTTTTTAATAGCAGAATGTTTATCTAAATCAACCATAAAATGAGAGGTTTCGTAAACATTATTTTGGGTTCCACCATGTCTTAAACTCCTTCTTAATAAGGCGCGAACCCTAGCCAGTAATTCGATAGGACTAAAGGGTTTAACTAAGTAATCATCGGCTCCAGTTGAGAGACCAATCACTCGATCTATTTCTTCTCCTTTCGCTGTTAACATTAAAATATAAGGATCTTTTGTCGTTGTTTTTTGACGAATACGAGTACACACTTCTAAGCCATCTAACTTAGGTAACATTAAGTCCAAAATAATCAGATCGGGTTCTTGATTTTGGAATAAATCTAAAGCAGTTAAACCATCATAAGCCACCAAACAATCAAAAGATTCTCTTTCTAAGGTGGTTTGAATGATTTTTGCGATTTCCATTTCGTCTTCAACAATTAAAATTTTCATCTAAAACAATTAAAATTTTCATCTAACTTTTCAGGTCAATTTAACAGAAAAAAGAGGCATTAGCTGATAATACCTCTAGAAATCATTCAAGGAAATTCTTAGCGTTTAAGCTTGTAGAGTACCGCTCCCAGAGGAGGAACCGTAATTTCTAGGGCATGAGACCAAGGTGCATCATGCCATTCACGGGTGTGAATAACGCTAGGATTACAAACACCACTACCCCAATAAACTTGGGAGTCAGAATTAATTAATTCCACATACTCTCCTGGATAATGTAACCCAACCCAATAATTTTCGTAGACATAAGGTTTAAAGTTACAAACAGCCACAATCATATCCCCCGAAGCAGGATCTTTACGGACAAAAGAAATTAAGCCCCTGGGTGCATCATTAGCCTCGATCCACTCGAACCCTTCATAACTAAAGTCCTCCATGTATAAAGCAGGTTCTCGGATATACATTTTATTGAGATCCTGTACCAAGCGTTTTAAACCTTTATGGGGTTCGTATTGCAACAAATACCAATCAAGATCAAGAAATTCTTGCCATTCGGAGGTTTGACCAAACTCCATGCCCATAAATAAAGTTTTCTTACCTGGATGAGCAAACATATAGGTTAACAAGGTACGAACATTGGCCATTTTTTGCCATTCATCCCCAGGCATTTTATTAACCAAATGTCCCTTAAGGTGAACAACTTCATCATGGGACAAGGCTAACATGAACTTCTCATCAAAAGCGTACCAGATACTAAAGGTCAGTTTATTGTGACAGTTGGAACGATGGTTAGGATGTTCTTTGAGGTATTTAAGAGTATCATTCATCCAGCCCATATTCCACTTAAATGTAAACCCTAGTCCCCCTTCGCTGGCAGGTCTTGAGACATTTCCCCAAGCAGTGGAGTCTTCAGCAATGGTTACCACCCCAGGATAATTATGGGCAATGGTATTATTCAAATGTTGTAAGAAACTAATAGCTTCTAAATGACCATTATCTCCGTACTGGTTAGGAATCCAGTCCCCTTCTCGACCTTTATCTAATTCAATCATATAGGCCACAGCATCCACCCGAATGCCATCAATATGATACTTATCGAACCAGAATAAGGCACTGGCAATGAGGAAGTTTCGCACTTCATTGCGTCCATAGTCAAAGACTAAAGTTCCCCAAGTTTTAATTTCTCCCTTGCGAGAATCTTCATATTCGTATAGGGGGCCACCATCAAAATAAGCTAAACCGTGTTCATCCTTGGGAAAATGGCCAGGAACCCAGTCCAAAAGTACCCCAATACCCTCTTGGTGACATTTATCCACAAAATACATAAAATCTTCAGGGGGACCATAACGAGAAGTAGGGGCATAAAAACCAACCACCTGATAGCCCCAAGATCCGTCAAAAGGATATTCGGTCACAGGAAGTAACTCGATATGAGTGTAGCCCATATCTTTGACGTAGGAGATAAGTTGGTCTGCTAGTTCTCGATAGTTGAGGTAACGGGCCCCTGGTTTTTGTTCTACAGCCAGACTGGTACCTTCTTTGGGAGGGTTATCAATACTGGTGTGTAACCAAGATCCTAAATGGACCTCATAGACAGACATGGGTTGCTTTTCAGGGTTGCTCCGTTCCCGTTTGTCTATCCATTCTTGATCCTTCCAAGTATAGGTGGAAAGATCCGCTACAACAGATGCCGTTGCTGGGCGAATTTCTTGCTGATATCCATAAGGATCGGTCTTATAGACACAATAATGATGATGATTTTTGACAGAATATTTGTAGAGATCCCCAACGTTCATGCCAGGAATAAATAATTCCCAGATTCCCACTTCGGTTCTCCTCATCTTATTCGCTTCGTGGTTCCAGTTATTGAAATTTCCCACTACAGCTACTTCGTGGGCATTCGGGGCCCAAGTTGCAAAATATACCCCTGAAACTCCATCGACCTCAACAAGGTGGGCCCCCATCTTCTCATAAATGCGGTGGTGATCCCCTTGGCCAAATAAATAATAGTCAAATTCTTCTAGAAAGGGGTTCTTAGCAGTTGCGTTGTCGTTCATCGGCTAGTTGCTTACAGTATTATTTTTATTTTATATTTAACCATTGTTCCCATACTTATTCATTTTTGCCAACAGAAAGGGAGTTTGGGGAGTGTACTTCGACTTCCCTCAGTAACGGGGGAGTGGTGGGAGAATTAGGGGGACTTTAACACCTAAAACAAGTATAAAAACTTTAAATCTTCTATTTTTAGTCTTATGCTCTAATTTTTAAGTTTATAGAACGGCTGACATGGTATGATGAGCGAGAATTCAAATTTTTATAGTCCATCGAATATTCATTTCTAAGACTTCTAACATCAATATGTTGAACATTTGCTTTGTCTCCACGGAAGTTGCCCCCTATTCTAAAACAGGTGGTTTAGGTGATGTAACTGAAGGTTTACCGGAAGAGTTGGCAAAAATGGGTCATACTGTTTGTACCGTTGCCCCACGTTTTGACCAATATAAAGACGCTTGGGATACGGGAATTCTTGAACAAGTCAAGTATGGGAAAGAAGCGACTAAGGTTCGCTACTTCCACTCTTATAAAAAGGGCGTAGATCGTATTTGGGTGGATCATCATGTTTACTTATCTAAGACACCGTTAGTCAACAAAAAGTTATATGGGCCCAAAGCTGCTGTTGATTACATCGATAACTCGGAACGCTTTTCTATGCTTGCTCAAGCTGCTCTGGCAGTACCGTTAGTGGTTCCCTTGGGACCGGATGGCATCAAGGGAAAGATGGGGGAAAATACGATTTTCGTCTGCAACGATTGGCATACGGCTCTCCTTCCTCTGTATTTGAAGGAATACTATCAATCCTCTGGTACTTTCTTGAAGGCGAAAACTGTCTTGTTACTGCATAATATTGCTTTCCAAGGACGTTTCCCCATGTCCAAATTTGAGGCACTAAACTTGCCCGAAAAGTATTTACCTGACTTATCTTTTAATACACAATTTGCTCCTCCGCCTTTGGACGAAAAAACCACTAAACCGATCACTGCCCCCGAACCCATGCAGATGCTTAACTGGCTCAAGGCCGGCTTTTTAAACTGTGATCAGGCGTTGACCGTTTCTCCTAACTTTGCTAAAGAAGTTACATCAGATCCAGCCGGTGGGGTTGAGTTGGATGCGATCGCTAAGTCTGTGGGTTTAGTGGGTATTACCAACGGAACTAAGGCTGAAAGTTGGAATCCGAAAAAAGATAAGTTCATACCCGCTAACTACGATGCCGAAACAATGGACAGTGGGAAAAAATTATGCAAGGCCGCTTTACAAGAAGAGTGCGGTTTAGAAGTAGACCCAGATATTCCTATTTTGGGTTTCATTGGTCGTTTGGAAAACCAAAAGGGGCCTGATGTGATCATGGCGGCTATGCCTGAGTTGGCAAAACTCAACTGCCAAGTGGTTATTCTCGGTACCGGTGCGCCAAAATTAGAGGAAAAATTAGAAGCTCTTGAGAATACCTACCCCTTTGCTAAAGGGGTGGCTAAGTTTGACCCTGAGTTAGCCCGTTTGATCACCGCCGGGGCTGACTATTGCTTGATGCCTTCCCGTTTTGAACCCTGCGGTTTGAACCAATTGTACGCCATGATGTATGGTACTATTCCTGTGGTCGCTCCTGTGGGTGGGTTGGTTGATACTGTACTGCCTCAGTTTGGCTTTTTAATGGGTAAAATTCCTCTACCAGATAAGCCTGGAGTAGCTGTTTCAGAGGCAATGCTAGAAGAAGGCGTGGAGGCTATGATTGTGGGTATTAAGAAGGCGTTGCAAGAATACGGTACCCCTAAGTTTGAACAGATGCGTCTCGCTTGCATGGCTAACGATGTATCTTGGCAGCACCCGGCAGCTAAATACGTTGATGTCTTTGAGGCGTTGATGAGTTCGGATATTGAAGCCTAAGTAATTATCTTTAATACTAAATCTTCTTGCCATACCCCACTTTTGTAGAGACGTTTCATGAAACGTCTCTACAGTGTTATTGGGTAATATAGTGGTTTAAAATCAACAACTAGATGGTAACTTCAGCAAAATGGTTACTGGTTAAATCTGTAGTTTCAACTTCTTTAATAATTGCTAACTGCTGATTATTAAACATCACAGAAGTATCGTCACCGAGATCGGTTAAGGTTAAAGAACCAAAGCTTAAATTACCCGTCAAACCAATTAAATCAACTCCTGATTCAAAATCAGCGATAGTGTCGGTTCCTTGATCGCTTTCTAAGACAAAGATATCACTGCCAGCCTTACCTATGCGAGTATCATTCTCAGCTAGTCCTAAAAGATAATCATCGTCTTCGGTACCCATAATCACGGTATTTCCGGTTAGGGGATCATAGGCAGTTCCTTGTAACCCGTTATCCCCTTCCATGGCTAAATAATTCACCACTTCCGTTGTATGGTTGGTTTCCCCATCAAGGGTGGTATCTTCTTGTACTTTGACTTGAATACCGTTAGTGGTTAAATTTTGCTGACGAAGGGTAGAGGGGTCGGGTCCTTCATAAGTGGCAATAGAAGCGAAGAAATGGGGTATATTGTTAAATTCATCCCCAAAATCAATGTTAGACCAACCATGGGTAACACTGTCATCAGTGCTACCAGCTTGGAAAACAACCCCATTACTATTGCCTGAACCAGAGGTAATGGCCATATAACCAATGTTTTCGTTAAGATGTCCTTCCCCATTTCTGGCTTTGATTTCCTCTTCTTCCATAACCACTTGAAACCCATTAGAGGTAGCATTCTGTTGACGAGTTCGCACGAAGTCGCTTTCGTTGTAGGTTTGCACTTGACTAAAGATAACAGGGGTATCACCAAAGTCGATGTCAAACTCAATGGTTTGCCAAGGGGTTAAGTTTCTGTCTGAACTGTTGGTTGTTGCATCTGTGTCCAAGCTTCCCACTTCCAGTAAGGTGCCATCAGACAGTTGATAGGTTCCCTTTTCCATGACCAAATAACTCAGGGTTTCTGGGATATGAAAACCATCCATGTTACTGGGTTCTTGCATGTAGATGTCAAAGCTATTGCTAGTAACATTGGTAATGCGAGGGCTTGCAGGTTGACTACCATTGAAGGAGACAGATGGGGCAAAAATAACAGGATCTTTGTAGGTGCGATCGAGGGTGATGGTTTGCAGATTATGATCAAGGGTAATGGTATCTGCTTCTCCCAAGGTTTGATCATCTCTTGTAACACGATTATAGTTATTGAGGTCTAATTTTTCTTCACTGACGTTTATATCAAAGGTGTCGGAGATTGAACCATCGTTATCGATTCCTGTTACGGTAATGCTATAGGTTCCTGTGGTGGTAATTTGTCCTGTAATTATTCCAGTGGTTGCATCCAGGGTTAAACCTTCCGGTAAGTTCTCTGCTTCATAAGTGATGGTATCTTCATTGAGATCGGCAAAATGACCACTAATATCGAGATTGAGGGGGTCATTGGGTTGAATGTCTTGATCAGGGATTTCCGATACCACATAAGGGGGATTTTCGAGGATAAGAGTAAATGAGCGATCTGTCAGGGTTTCGGGAATGTCCCCACTTAATTCGTTGCTAGACAAATTAAGCTCTTGCAAATTAGACAGATTTCCTAATTCTGAGGGGATATCTCCACTTAATTCGTTCCCAGATAAATCAAGCTGTTGCAAGTTGGACAGATTCCCTAATTCAGCAGGAATTTCCCCACTTAAATTGTTGCCTGATTCCAAGGCAACTGCATGGACTAAATTATTGACAGATTGCTGTAGGGCAGAATTATCACTACCTAAATCGAGACTCACCACGCGATCGCCTTCTACTGTCACCCCATACCAGTCACCTACATTTTCATTGCTCAAGGTGTTCCAACCAGTGTTATCGTACCAATTATTACCGTTGGTACTGTTGTAAAGTGCAACTAACACCTGAAAATCACTATCAATGATACTCCCATTAATGCCGTTAATGTCATACAGTTCAATATTACGGAATTGACTATTACTAACACTTTGACTATCATCATCATTGGCAAAGACTAGATAATTTTTGACCTCACCAACAGCATAGTAATCGCTTAAATTAATAGTAAAGCTTTGCCAATTTCCCACATCGGTGTATTGGAAGTCTTGAATACCATAATCTTGAGTACCATCAAGTTGAAAGAGAGTGGTATCAAGGAAAGTATCCTTATCTAACCCAATTCCTTGAACTTCACCTCGTTGATCACTCTTGAATTCAAAGGTTAAAACACTGTCTTCAGCAATGGTATAGGCTAAATCTAAGGCTTTCCAGTTATTGCCAGTAATATTAATTGTATCTGTATCAGGAAGAGTAACGTTTCCTGTAATATCTTGTTCTTCACCTCCATAAGACTTGACATTTTCTTCTTGATAGTTGTGGTAATTATTGTTGATTAATATGTTGAAACCACCAGTCTGGTCATCAGGGACTGTATCATCATCAAGAATCTCAATAGTAGTGGTATTCTGAGTCCCAACTACATAATTATTATTATCACCTTCTTCTCCACTGACAATTTCTAATTCAATGGTTTCAATGCCTTCAATGATTGAGTCATTATTCAGTTGTATGCTGACATATTCTTGGCTTTGCTCTTGATAAAATTCAACATAATTATTGAGATAATAATAATCTTCATAACTACCTTCTGTTGCTGTTCCTCCTACTACATTAACCTCAACCATTGAATTTAAACTTAAGTCTCCTGTACGGATAATTTCCGCTACTAAGACATAACCTTGTTGTTCATTAACTTGATATGATACTTGACCAAATTCTACGCCCGAATTTCTCACAAAATCTGCGATCGCCAAACACAGAAGCCTTACAGGAAGTGGGTTTGAACAGAGCGATCGCAGATTTCCCCAACCAACAGTCTGTTGTCAGATTTTAAGTTAAAATCAACCCGAATTAGACAAAGATGAAAAGATAAATCAATCACTCATTTTTCCAAAAAAATTATTAATAAAATCTCTAATAGTACTAGATTGTTAGAATAAAATATGCTATAACTTAATTATTAAAGCAATTTACCTTAAACTAATTTAATGAGTCCCAGTCATCCCCGAACCCCTCGTCAAGTAATCAACTTTAGTAAACAGAAAGGAAAAGAAATAATCGCTAATTTTGATGGGGGACTAATCACTTCAGATGCGGGGATTTTCTGGATAGCTGAGTTGGATAAAAAACTGGGAATTACCGAGAAGTTTGGTAACCCGGATTTCTCACAAATTAATTTGAAAGCCCAATCCAGAGATGAAAAATGATAATTTTTAGGACTAATAGAAATTTTGAATATAGATGAATAAAAAAATTGACTTTGATTATCCAAAAATTGAGTTTAAGAGGGAATAATTATATTAACTTTTGATTTTCTCCACGATAAATAAGACTAAATGAAAGTATCAGTCAGTCAACAACTTATGATAGATATCTTTTTTAAAAAACAACTTATTCTACTTATCCAGTATTAGGAATAGTTTTAATTCTTTTGTTAGCAATAGACAAAATATCTTGATAAGGACAAGCACTAGCTATAGCGATAATAATTCTTCTACAACTAATCTTTATTCTGGCTCCCAACTTAAGAAGATTTAGACGTATTCTTCCCACAGTTGCTTTAGCCAATGAAGTTTTTTTTAAACAGTGTTGACGAAAAGCATTTATGAGAACATAAGCCCAGGAATGTATCCATAATCTTAGTTGATTACTTTGAAATGTTTGAGTTGAAGTTCTATGAGCTAACAAGTCTAATTGTTGTTCTTTAATCCGATTTTCCATCTCGCCTCTCGGACAGTATTTTTTTGTATAAAGTTTTGAGGGTGGAATTTTTGAAGCGGGCAAAGATGTCACCACATGGCGCATTTTTAAGCCATCACTTCCATAACAAACTTTTGTCACTACTCTTCTTTGACAACTCCATGACTTTTCTGTTTTATAACGAATAGAGCGATACCAAGTAGAAATTGGTACTAATTTTTTAACTTCTTCTAAATCTTCTTTTTTCTGAAATAAGCTATCCATTAATTCAGTTATTGGAGCTAGTTTTTTTTCATATTCATGTTTGGCTTTTTCAATTACATCATCCGCTCGTAACTTAAGAACGCCATTTGTTCCCATAGCTATAACATAATCAACTAAAGGCTGATTTTCACAAAAATAGAAGATTTCTTCACGGGCATAGGCACTATCACCCCTAACTAGGATATGAGTCTCTGACCATTTTTCTCTAATTAGTCCGATAATTCTTTGTAATTCGTCTAAGGCTCCATCGGCTGGATCTACATTAGATGAACGAAGTTTAGCAACTAATAAATGATGCCCACAGAAAATATATAAAGGAGCATAACATACTCCGTGATAATAACTATTTAAAAATGCCCCTTCTTGATTACCATGTACTTGGTCATCCGTGACATCCATATCTAATATAATACTTAAGGGAGGTTTTTTATAAGACTCTAAAAAAAATTCGACAAAAGATTTTTCAATGGCTTCAAAGTTGGGTTCTATTTTATGATAACGACTCGTTTTTTGGTCGAGAATAGTCTCAGGACAATATTCCAATCTATTAATTGTACTTTTTCCAGCTAACCATCCCTTTTTATCTTCAAGTTCATTAAGCTTTTCTAAAGCGATCTTAAGGGCAGGATCGTGACGTAATTTATCATGGTCATTGACATCTTCATAGCCTAAAATAATTCCATAAAGCCTTTGTGCTAATAACTCATGAACGGAATGATCTACATAAGATTGATGACGATGATCTTGAAAACAGTTACCAAACTTCTCGGTAATTCCCAGTTTTTTATCCAACTCAGCTATCCAGACAATCCCCGCATCTGAAGTGATTAGTCCCCATCAAAATTAGCGATTATTTCTTTTCCTTTCTGTTTACTAAAGTTGATTACTTGACGAGGGGTTCGGGGATGACTGGGACTCATTAAATCAGTTTAAGGTAAATTGCTTTAATAATTAAATTATAGCATATTTTATTCTAACAATCTAGTACTATTAGAGATTTTATTAATAATTTTTTTTGGAAAAATGAGTGATTGATTTATCTTTTCATCTTTGTCTAATTCGGGTTGATTTTAACTTAAAATCTGACAACAGACTGTTGGTTGGGGAAATCTGCGATCGCTCTGTTCAAACCCACTTCCTGTAAGGCTTCTGTGTTTGGCGATCGCAGATTTTGTGAGAAATTCGGGATAAGGCTGATGCAAAGATAAAGCTTTAACAATTTGAGGTTTTTTCATGTTCATTTTCCTTATGCTACGGCAGTTATTTTTTCTGCTTTATCAATCAATTCATGCAGAATAATAGCATTTCTCGCAAAAAGTTGATTATCGGAAAAACACGCTTTTACTTCTTCTAAAGAAATTCCTTCTTCTAAGGATTTTTTTCACTATATATGTAAAATCGTCTGGGGATAAATTAGCGATCGCTTCTATCCCTATTTCCCTAAAAGCAAACTTAGCAAATTTATTAGTAGTGCCATAAAGCATTTTGCGTAACTTAGGTCTATTAGCGATCGCCTCAAACAACTCTTGATCGGAAAATTGACAAGCTTTTAAAGGGGTGACTTGACTCAAAGCTCTTTCTTTTTCAGGAGATAAAGTAGTTGTAGGATCCTCTCCAAAATCATCAAATGATCTATAACTTGATCGACTATCATTATCCGTCCTTGAATCTTGAGGTGTGCTAGAATCAATATAAGTCTGAGACCGCTCACGAAGATCGTTAGAAACAGTAGGATAGCTAGGAATGATCGTTTCTTCTCTGCTATCCTCTATCTTTTTTTCTTGGGGAATGACTAAGGATTTTTCTTGAGGAATAATTAGCGTGTCAGCATTTACAGCAACCTCGTCGATAACGATTCGTCCTAACACCGTAACCTCAACAATAAGTCCTTGAACCTCTTTTTTAGATTCATCTTTACTCAAGACCTGAATCTTATCAAGCTTACATTTAATAATTTTAGAAGCTTGAGAAAATGACAATTTACCCTAAGCCATCAGACAAAAAAGCTCTTTAGATTCTGCTTTTTGCAAAGGCTTATCAATATTTTTGGGCAATCTAGGATTGGAATCTCGATGACTTTTGACATTTACTAGCTTTTGCATTTCAGGTAACTGGCTATAATACCAATTAATAATTGACTTTTTCCCAAAAACTATGTTTTCTTTGAGAATTTCTTCTCTATAGAACAAACCTTGAGACTCTTCAAAAATGTGAGGAAGTAAATCGAGTCCATAAGCATATTTAACTGAGTCATAGATAGAGCCTTTACGCATTTCTTTTTGCTCTTCAAGAGAAGAGTTGAGAAATTTTTGTGCCTCGGAATAATACCAATTTGTTGCTTTATTTGCGGTGAGATTCCTTCGGCTTTCTTGTTGGTTTAGCCACATCCATTTTTTTACCTCATTAAGAGACTCAAAGCTTAGAGAGCATAAAGATAAAGATAAGTTGTTTGTGACATCTTCATCTAAAGTGGGCAGCACTCGGAAAACTCGTGTATGACCATCCACCAAATAGCCATTTTCATCCCAAACCTTGATAGATTCAGTAAAGCCCTCTCTTGTTATTTTGCTGCTAAGATTTTTGACGACTTGTGCATCATTGGGAGGAAGATAAGATTCTAGAGTGGGGTCGCAAAGAATCCTGATCTTACAACCCAGATTCCGCACTTCAAAAAGTAGCATTAAATACTACAAGCCTGGGGTTAATAATTAAGTATAATTACTTAAGCTCTTGAAGACAAAAAAGTGGGATAATTGCTTAAGTTGTTTCCTCTGTAAAAAAAGAGCGAAAAATGTCTTATTTAGAAGAAATACAAGTTAAAAATTTAGACCATTTAGGGATAGTAGCTGGTTTAATTGATGAAATAGGAATAGTCAAAATAATTAATAATAAATTAGGAATAGATGTTAGAGAAAAAATCTCAGCAGGTACAGTAGTTAAGTCTATTTTAATCAATGGACTAGGATTTGTTTCAAGACCTCTATATTTATTCAGTCAGTTTTTTCAAGATAAAGCCATTGAGAAATTGTTAGGAGAAAGAATTAAACCTGATTACCTTAATGATGATAAAATTGGGAGAGTAATGGATGAATTATATAAATATGGACTAAATGATATTTTTATTGAAGTAGTTTTAGAAGTAATTAAAAAATTTAAAATAGACCTTAAATTGTAATTGCTCACCGCAATAAAGAATCTGTCTTGACAACATAAAGGTAAAATCGGGGATTTTTATGTATAGTGGGGGTTATGACCACAAATGCTACCATTGATTCAAAGCTAGTTAGAGCTATCGCCGATGAACAGTTGGCGAACAATGTCTTCATGATTGAGTGGCTAGTCAAGGCACAACAACAGTTATCTCTTCAACAAAGACTGATTGACCAGCAACAACAACAAATCTCTACACAACAGCAAGAAATTGAAAAATTGAAAGAAGAGAGAGATAAGCTAAAAAACCGTAACTCAAAAAACAGTTCAGTCCCCCCATCATCAGACCAACTAAAAAAGCCTTCTGACAAAAAGAAACGCAAAAAAGGATTATATCGAGATTCCTGCAGTCCGCGGCGGGATCACACTAGTCAGGCGCTCCCGGGTTG
>NZ_AADV02000098.1 GCF_000167195.1 Crocosphaera watsonii WH 8501
GAGGATGCTTGTCCGGTCATGTATTCGGTAACGATGCCGATTACAAATGCGAGCATAGCTAAGCGACCGTTCCAGTTTTCAGCAAATGCAGTGAAGCCTAATTTAGATTCTTGGTTATCCATAGTGATGTACCTACATATTCGGTAGCTGTGATTTAGTCAAGTTCTTGATTACAATCTTAACAAAACTTTTTGATCTTTGCAACATATTTTTACATTTAATAAATAATTTCTCTAGTCCCCTATCTGAGCGATGTTGTTGAGAATTTTTTGCTCTAGGAGTGGATCTCCTACTTTTTGCGCCATATATAAAGCTTCTTGGTAGTATTGTAGTGCATTATCTTGCTCACCGATAATACTGTTTATTTCTCCAATATTATTCAACGTTTTGGCGATATCTGCTGGTTTATCCACTTGTTGAGTAATGGGTAATGCTCGTTCATAATAAGTCAAGGCTTCTTGATACTGTCCCAAACTTTGATAGGAAGCACCCATATTGTTGAGGGCAGCCCCTACCACACGGCGATCGCCACTTTGTTGAGCTATTGGTAAAGCCTCCTGATAATATTCTAAAGCGGTGCTTGATTGTTGCATTTCATGATAATTTAACCCCAAACCCACTAAAGCAAAAGCTTGTAGGCTTTTTTTGTCATATTGTTGGGCAAGATCGAGGACTTGTTGCCAAGTGTCGATGGCCTGTTGAGATCGACCTTGTTGTGTTTGGGTTTTTGCTTCCTCTGTCAGTTGTTGTATCGTAGTTTCAACACTGTCACTTTCTGCCCAACTGGGTTGAGATCGGGTATTTAAGGCAACAGGGGTTAGACAAAGGGTAAGAATTAGCTAACCGTCGAGAAGCCCCGCACTATACCGTAGGTCAGTGTCGGGATGAAAGGCGGGTCAATGATTGGGGTTCGATGCCCCAATTATTGACAAGAAAGTAAGTCAACAGTACAATAAAGGCAGTCTAACCGACACCTGGAAACAGGCTCAAAAGTTAAAGGGCGAACCCCATCGCTCTAGCTAGTGGAGATATGCGTCCCTAGATTGCCCCAGACAATCAACAATGCTCAGAAGCTAGAAACGGGTAGAAAAATATTTCTGGATAAAAACTCGATACATTGCAGCCGATGGATAGTCGGTGGTGCTGACTGTGGAGGTATCTGGACGGGGATATGTGAATGGCAACATTTGTGTATCTAGAAAAGACCGATGAAACAGTAACGTCCTATCGTGAGGTAGGGAAGCCCGCGCTGTACCCACTGGCTCAGCGTCGGGAGGAGTGTCACTAAACGAGGGATAAGCCGTTTCATAATGGTATATTGTGGGTAATTATTGATTAGTGAAATTCAAGTTTTTTAACAATCTTTTCGGATAATTCAGTAAGTTGGCATAATTAAAGGGATCAAAGCTGTCCTATGGGCAATGTCTCAAGTAACTTTTAGATCAGATTGTCAGATTTATTAGGATTTTTATTAGTATTCCCACTTTCTGTTTATAACCAGCATTTTCATCAACTTAGACTACATAAGTTTATATTGTAGGGGTTAACGGCCGTTAACCCCTACTTTAGGAAATTGGGATTAAGTAGTATTGTGTCAAGTGAATGAACTTTTTAGCTTAGAATTCAGTGATTTCTAGTAAATATAGCAATCAGCTTTCTGGGTAAAACAGAGTGTGTTTTACCCAGACAAGGACGTATTCGTAGGGACATAATACTATTATGTCCTGATATATTCTCGCTTCTCATATATCATTACCGACTGCTATAGAAAGTGTTAAATCATTTCATTTGAGCAATAATCTGTTACAATTTAGCCTAAACCAAATTCTATAAGGAAGTTTTATATCTGTGTTAAAGAAATTATTTCATGATGGTTCTTGTCGTTGGTTATTGTCTTTATTTTTTGGAACCTCTGTTATATTAACCGCTTGTAATTCCCAAGACAGCAATATTACCAATTCTTCAAGTGATAGTGACACATTAAAATTATTATATTGGCAAGCCCCAACTATTCTTAATCCTCACTTATCTACAGGAACAAAAGACTTAGAGGCTAGTAGAATCACCTTAGAACCCTTAGCTAGTTATGATAAAAATGGGGAGCTAATTCCTTTTTTAGCTGCTGAAATTCCTGACCGTGAAAATGGTGGTATTTCAGCAGATGGCAAGTCAGTAACTTGGAAATTAAAACAGGATATTAAATGGTCAGATGGGACTCCTTTTACAGCAGCAGACGTTGTGTTTACTTATGAGTTTTTAAGTAATCCTCAAGTTGGTGCAACCAGTGCAGGGGATTACGAAATTATTGACCAAATTGAAGCAATTGATGACTACACAGTTAAAATTACTTTTAAAACAGTGAATCCGGCTTGGAATAGGTTTTTTATTGGTGGATCGGGTATAATTTTACCCCGCCATATTTACGAAGAATATAATGGAGAAAATGTTAGAGAAGCTCCTGCAAACTTATTACCTATTGGCACTGGTCCCTATAAGGTGGTTGAATTTAAGCCTGGGGATGTTGTTGTTTTTGAACCAAATTCTTACTTTAGAAATGCTGATGAATTGGGCTTTAAACGTATCGAATTAAAAGGAGGTGGGGATGCAACTTCTGCTGCTCGTGCTGTGTTACAAACAGGGGATGCAGACTACGCTTTTAACCTGCAAATAGAAGCCCCAGTTTTAAAACAATTAGAAACAGGAGGAAAAGGAAAAACTGTTTCACTTTTGGGTACTTTAAGCGAGCGTATTTTATTAAATTTTTCTGATCCTAATCAAGCTACAGCAGACGGGGAAAGAGCAAATAGAAATAATCCTCATCCTTTTTTGACGGATAAAAAAGTCAGAGAAGCCTTTAGCTTGGCTATTGATAGAAAGACTATTAGCGAACAATTATACGGTATTACTGGTGAACCTGCTGCTAACATTTTACTGTTACCCCAAGAATATAATTCTCCTAATACTTCTTATCAATTTGATCTAGAAAAAGCTCAACAATTATTAGATGAAGCTGGGTGGAAAGACAGTAATAATGATGGGACAAGAGATAAAAATGGTGTGGAGATGAAAGTGGTATTTCAAACATCAGTTAATCCTCTGCGTCAAAAAACCCAAGAAATTGTTAAACAAGGATTAGAAACTATTGGGGTAGACGTAGAATTAAAGAGTGTTGATGCCAGTATTTTCTTCTCAAGTGATCCTTCTAATAATGATACAATTGAGCATTTTTATGCTGATCTACAAATGTTTACTACAGGGAATTATAGTCCTGATCCCAGTAATTATTTGAAGGATTATAAGTGTGATGAAATCACACAAAAAGCTAATAATTGGGTAGGTAATAATTATTCACGCTATTGTAATCCCGAATATGATAAATTATGGTTAGCTGCCACCCAAGAATTAGATCCTAAAAAAAGAGCAGAAATCTTTGTTAAAATGAATGATATTTTAATTAATGATTTTGTAGTTATTCCTTTAGTTCATCGGGCAGATGTTACTGCTATTAGTAACCGTTTACAAGGGTTTGAATTAACTCCTTGGGATCGTAATACTTGGAATATTAAAGATTGGAAATTTGAGTAAGACAAAAGCAGTCCCCTGGCGGACACCTTCCTCTCACTTTTAGGGAGAGGTAATTATTAATTATTAATTGTTAATTATTAATTGCTGAAGGTAGTTTCTTCCTCAAAACAAGTACACCAGCTAAAATGATTAAGATAGCCCCTAAATAAAATTCGGGTTCTAATAACTCTTGCCAAAATAACCAACCGAGAAATGTACCAAAGGGAACAGAAGTATATGTAAAAATTCCCACACTGGAAGCAGGGGCGTTTTGATAACCACGAGTTAATAATAGTTGACCAATGGTGGTGGTTAATCCCACTCCCAATAACATAACGCATTGTTGGAAGGTTGGGGTTTGCCAAGTCCAAGTTAGGGGAATAGCAGAGATAATAAGACCAACAATAGCAAAATAGGTGACAATTCTTAATGGTGGTTCAGTAGAAGAAAGTTGACGAACTGTGACGAAAGCTAAAGCGGCCATTAAACTACTACTGAAGGCCACTAAAATTGCCCAATTAGTGTTATTTCCATCTGGGTTTAAGATTACAAAAACGCCGATAAATCCTAATAAACCTGCCAGAATTATACGCTTAGAAATACTTTCTTTGAGCCAAGCTAAGGAGATAAAAGGGATGATTAGGGGAATAGTTGATTTGATTAACATTGAATCAGCTAAGGGAAGATTAGCTAAAGCATAGAAAAAGCAATACATGGCTCCCATGCCAATTCCTGAACGAAAAAGATGTAAATGTAAGCGGTTGGTTTTTAATATGTTCTCACCAGCGTTTAATAATAAAGGAGTGAGAATTAGTAAGCCAAATAAATTGCGAAAAAAAACAATGGATTGATTAGGTAATGAATCTGATACTAACTTAATAAGGGCTGCACTCAGAGCAAAACTTACTTCAGCAGTAACAATAAAAAAGGCTCCACGTACAATATTTTGTGATTTAGTCATCGACGTAATAATTTTGTTTTGAATAGTATTATCAACTCGATATTCTTTATAATTGTAGCTATTATATTGGCCTTAAGTATCAAATGGATAAAGAAAAAAATAAGGTTGTAAAAGTTATTGAGGTTAATGATCCATTAATCAAGAGGATAAGCTATAGTTGTGCATAGCTTAAGATAAACTAATCATAACGTCCTCATTTTAGTAGTCCTGAATGTTACCTGAGTCAACCCTAAACCAACTCAAAAGCGCGCTTCCAGACGGTCAATTACCACCCAGTTACGGTGTTTACTTCAAAAATACCCTGGTTGCCCTTTGTCACGCCTTAGAAGACCATATTCTTAAAAGTACCCCCGACGATCCCCAACAAAAACCCCTAGTGTTGGTGACGTTTCAACAGGGAAAATGGTACTTACAGGAAGCCGATCGCTATTATGATATTGCCCAATCTTCTCGTCATATTGCCATCTCTGCGGTTGCTGAAAGTGGGTTTGATAGTCATAAAACAGGAAAATTAGATAATGTATCCCTAGTTCACCTCAATAACGACGACGTTTTAGTAGAAGAGTGGAATTTAGTCATTTTAGCCCCTGGATACGCAGCAATGGTGTTGTGTCGGGAACTATCCCCCGAAGAATATCGCGCTGACACCCAACCCCAAACAGACACAGAACGAAAATTTTACGGACTCTGGACGTTTGATCGTCTTCCGGTAGAAAAAGCAGCTAAGATTTTAATTGAGTCAGTGCGGACTTATAACCCAGAGTTAGCCGATCGCTTGACGAAAATGCAAGAGGCGATCGCAGCAACTCCCAAAGACATCACCATCGATCTCAGTGGGGTTGTCTCTCGTATTGTTACCTATTTACAAACTTCTCAACAACAGTTAGTCACCATCAACCGTCAAAATAAGGAACTGGTAGACTTAGAAGGACAAGCATTAAAATTAAATCGAAATTTAGCGGCCAGTAAGTTACAGGCGTTTTTGCGCATGGCCCAACGG
The DNA here is from genome assembly GCF_000167195.1 of Crocosphaera watsonii WH 8501. Classification (GTDB taxonomy): domain Bacteria; phylum Cyanobacteriota; class Cyanobacteriia; order Cyanobacteriales; family Microcystaceae; genus Crocosphaera; species Crocosphaera watsonii. The sequence continues at coordinate 5,526 of NZ_AADV02000098.1, forward strand.
GTGGATGAGAGAGATCCCGATAATAGTGTTGCTTCTTTACAAGTGGCAGCTTTAGCAGAAACCATCGGACAACTATTGGACTTACCCACGCTGCAACTGAGACGGTTAAGGTTAGCAGGTTTATTGTATCGCATTGGTCTCGCAGAAGCCCCCAAAGAAGTATTTACCCAAACCCCCGATCAACTCAATGATTCCAGTTACGCTTTTTGGAGAGATAGGGCAACTTTGGGCGCACAACTTTTATCTACTATGCCAGAGTTAAAGGCTATAAAAGAGATTGTTGGCCATCAATTGGAACATTGGGACGGAAGTGGTAAACCTAGTGGTTTAAAAGGGGAAGAAAACGGCATAGAATCGCGAATTTTAGGCTTAGTTTCTTACTTCCAAGAATTAACCCAACCCAGAGGAGATCGCCCTCCACTTAGTTTAGGGGAGGCTCTTGAAAAATGCGAGTCTCGCCGAGAGACCTGGTTTGATCCAAACTTGCTTGATACTTTAGGCAACATTGTCAGACTAGCAGAAATGGGCTTAATGTGTTTACCGAGTCGCCCCAGTCAACTACAGGCTATTTGGTTAGAAGAAGCCACAAAATGAAGTCACAAACCGTAGGGACTTAATAATATTAAGCCCCTACAAATAATATCAATTTACAGGAGATCATCATGAGTAAAACCATCAATTTATTAGATATTCGTAACGGACAAATTAAAGATTTAGCGGGGCTAGATTTGTCGGGAATGGACTTATCGGGGGCAGATTTAACCGGTGCTGATTTATCGGGGGCAACTCTGAGAACAAATCTAAGAGGGGCAGATTTAACGGGAGCTAATTTAAACAATGCAGACTGTCGTAATGCTGATTTAAGAGGGGTTATTCTAGCGGATATTCAGGCACAAAATATTAGTTTAGCAGGGGCATTTTTAGCTGGATCTGTGTTAAGTCATTTAGATTTTACAGGGGTTGATTTTCGGGGTTGTGATCTGCGAGGAGCCACTTTAATCGGAACTATTTTACTACAAGCAGATTTAAGTAATACTAATCTTTCTGGGGCTGATTTATCTCAAGCAGATTTAGAAGAAGCTGTACTCAATGGGGCCATTCTAAGAGGTACTAATTTTACTAATGCTAACCTATTATGCGCTCAGGTGGAACAGGCAATTATGGAAGGTACAATATTAACTAATACCTGTCTTGATGGAACACCTTTGGACAATTAACAATTAAATTGGACTACAGATGTCTATATTGTAGGGGTCAACGGCCGTTGACCCCTACTTAAATGTATATTCAGACTTTAAGAGGTTGGAAGTTCCATAGTTCCTTTAGTTACTAAAACGGAAGCTCCTCCCACATGAATACTGTTGATTTTATCATTAACTTTTTCTGTTCTTACTTCTAGAAAACTTGGTCTTCCCATCTCAAACCCTTGTTCTATTCGCCAGTGAAAAATTTCCTCATTCGCAGTTTCACGAATGCCTAAATATCCCCCAAAAGCAGTTGCAGCAGAGCCTGTAGCTGGATCTTCTATTACTCCTAAACCAGGGGCAAACATTCTGGCACGAATATTTGCTCCTTCATTTTCAGGATCAAAACAGAAGACATAAAGGGAAGAAGCCCAACTATTTTCTAATATTTGTTGCCAGCGATTGCTATTCAATTGAATACGTTTTAATGCTTCTCTATTATGCAGAGGTACAAACAAAAAAGGCAGTCCACAGGAAACAGCTTGAGGAGAATATTTATCCTCTCTAAAGTCTTCTATTTTCAAACTTAAAATTGATGCTAGTTCTTCTATTGATGGGACTTTATTAGAAAATTCTGGAAGTTGTGGGGAGGTTAATTCTGTATAAATAGGTTGCTTATTTTCAAATTTAATTTTGACAGCAACTAACCCTACTCCTTCCTCAAAAATAATATTTACATCATTATTTTTGTTTATTAAATCATCATTAATTCCCAAAACATAAGCTGCACCCAAGGTGGGATGGCCAGCAAATGGTAATTCTTGAGTTGGTGTAAAAATACGTAATTGTTTAGTAGTGTTATTAACAGTAGGAGGCAAGATAAAAACAGTTTCTGAAAAATTAAATTCTGCTGCTATTTTTTGCATGATTTCAGAAGATAAACCCTCTGCATCAGGAAATACAGCTAATTGATTTCCTCCAAAGATAGTATCAGTAAAAACATCAACAGTATAGAATGAATAAGTCATAATGATTAATTATTTTATATAAGCAAACCCTAAATATAGCCACGATTAGAATTCTTCTGAGAGTCCTTTTAATTATACCATTTTCATCAAATTAGACTACAGATATTACCTTTGTAGGGGTCAACGGCCGTTGACCCCTACTTTAGGAAACTAATGCAATGTAAATACATTTTTTTAAAGTAGCATTAGTTTTAATCGCTTGGGGGTTAATATGAGTTATTGTAGCAGAAAAACCCTGATTTTCTAAAGCTGTAATCAGTTGCGATCGCTTGGGAATATCTAATTTTCCTCGTCTTCCTATTTCTCCCAAAGTATAAAAATAAGGAGGAAAGTTAGACTCATTGATCATGGTTGATAATAAATCGCTTACTTTTCTCCATTTTAAATTAATTGCTAAGTTTTTCATGGTTTTTAAATACTCTTTATTATGTAAATTACCTAACCACATTGCACCAGAAATTGTATAATTATAATCCTGTTTTTCTTCTTGATCATAACATCTCGATTTACCTAGCTGTTGATAAGAAATAGTTGCATACTCTCCACACTGATGACAATATCCTAGAAAACCATAATTATCTAAACTCAGATTAATTTTAGGTAATAAACGCAGCATAACTCGATAATTTTGTCCAGTAAAAAAAGAGAAAATTGGCTCAATTCCTAATCCCATTGTTGCTGCTTGTTGTAAGGCACTACCTATAATTAATCGTAATACTTGTTCTTGTGCTGCTGGATGGGATCGACCATAAGATCCATAAACTTGTAAACATTTTTCGGGTAAATGTCCCGTTCCTGTGCGTCCATCTGTACAAGTTAAATAGATTAATCCCCCTATTTTTGTTGCCCATAATGCGGTACTTAAATAGGGATTAGGTGAACCAAAAGCATCCACATCTACTAAATCATAGTAATCTTTATTATTATAACATTCAAAGAAGATGTTATTAGCATTTTGATAGCTTATTTTACCTTTGTTTTCTTGTAAAATAAAACCTAAATTATATTCAATAGTTTCTTTATTTTCAGGGTTACTATCATTGGACCAGATGTAGTCAGCATCGCTTTCTAAATAATAACGTATGGAACGAACCCCACACCCCGTCATGACATCCAAAACCCGTAACTTTTCTTGGGTTTGTTTATAGACTTTGGCAGCTAATACTCCTAAATCTCTGGTGATTTTACTGTGGGGACGATAGAAAGTTTTACCCACAGTAAAATAGGCTGTTTCTTCGCAGATTAAAGATTTATAATTGATCATACAATATTCAATATAATTATATTAAACTAGAACTTAAAGCTTTTTCTAAAAAAGTTAAGATAGATCAAACTTTTTTCTCTACTGACATAGTTTTCTACAGTGTTATAGAAGTCAGTAATGATATGTCAGAAGCGAGAATATATCAGGATATAATACTATTATGTCCTTGTAGGGGTTTAATACTCTGTTTTACCCTTCTTCTGATTTTCTCACAACTGAAACCTGATTACTATATCAATGTTGATTTAAACTTTTGTCAGGTGGGCAAAGTTTTTTCCATTATAATTAGTCTAGATAAGTTTTTGGTTTGCCAACCCTAGCATCTTTATTTTAGGGTAACACAGTTTTCTAGATTGTAATCGATATTTATTATGAACTTTCCTAGACTACATCCAGATACCATTGAAGAAGTTAAAGAAAAAATAGACATTTATGACATAGTTTCTGATTATGTTGTTCTCAAAAAAAGAGGACAAAATTATGTTGGTTTATGTCCCTTTCATCAGGAAAAGACTCCTAGTTTTACCGTTAATCAAAGCAAGCAAATGTATTACTGTTTTGGTTGCGGAGCAGCGGGAAATGGGATTAAATTTTTAATGGAAATTGGACAACAATCTTTTAGTCAAGTTGTCCTAGAGTTAGCAAACAGGTATCAAGTTCCCCTCAAAACCTTAGAACCTGAAAAACGGCAAGAAGTACAAAAAGAACTTTCTCTCAAAGAACAATTATATGAAATTGTTGCTGTGACGAGCAATTTTTTTGAACACGCACTACGAGAAACTTTAGGAGAAAATGCTTTAAATTATTTAATCGAAAAAAGAAAATTACAACCCGAAACTATACAAAAATTCAACTTAGGATATGCCCCCAGTGGTTGGGAAACATTATATCGTTATTTAGTGGAACAAAAACGTTATCCTATTGCCTTAGTAGAAGAAGCAGGACTAATTAAACCTAGAAAAAAAGGGAATGGTTATTATGATACCTTTCGCGATCGCCTGATGATTCCTATTAAGGATATTCAAGGCCGTGTTATTGCTTTTGGGGGCAGAAGTTTAACGGATGATGAACCAAAATATCTTAATTCTCCCGAAACTCCATTATTCAATAAAGGTAAGACTTTATTCGCTTTAGATCAAGCTAAAAGTAGTATTCGTTCTTTCGATAAAGTTATTGTTGTCGAAGGTTATTTTGATGCGATCGCCCTTCATTCAGCAGGAATTACTAATACAGTAGCTTCTCTAGGAACAGCGTTTAGTGAAAGTCAATTAAAACAGTTATTAAGATATAGCGATTCCAAAGGAGTTATCTTCAATTTTGATGCAGATAAAGCAGGTATTAAAGCAACGGAAAGAGCCATAAAAGAAATAGAATCACTCATTTATTCTGGACAAGTTAACCTAAAAATTCTCAATATTCCCGATGGCAAAGACGCTGATGAATTTATCAACTCTCATGATAATGGTTCGGAACAGTATCAAGAATTAATAGAAAAAGCACCCCTGTGGTTAAACTGGAAAATTGAACAAATATTAATGGAGAAAAACTTAAAACAAGCAGATAATTTTGAACAAGTTGCCCAAGGAATGGTTAAACTATTAAACCAATTATCAGATAGCAATCAACGGAGTTATTATATTAGCTATTGTGCAGAAATTCTTGCGCAAGGAGATGCGAGACTACTGACCCTTTACCTAAAAAATTTACAGACTCAGTTAAGTAAACCCCTTACTAAGTTGTCTCAAAAAAATACAACTAAAACCTTTATTAAACTAGAAAATACGGCTGAGAACAATTTATTAAAAGAAGCAGAAACTATTTTGCTAAAGATTTATATACATTATCCCGAACATCGTCAAGAAATTTTTGATAAGCTAGAGGATAAAAACCTTATTTTTAGTCTCTCAGAACATCGTATTATCTGGCAAAAATTATTAGATATTGATGACGAATATGATCAAAAATTAGTCTCTAAATTAGAAGCTGACATAGCAAACTTATCAGAGGTTTCTGAGAAAGTAAATAAACTTTTAAACTTCCGAGAAATTGAGCAATATGAAGATAGTAGTCGCTTAAGTTTGATTATTGATGCTGCTTTAATATCCCTTGAGAAAGTAAACCTCGAAAAATATTGTAATTATTGTGAAAAAAAATATAAAACCATTAATCCTGAAGAAGATCCTGTTAATTATCAATACTATTTAAACGAGTATATTTCTAGTCGACAAAAAATCTTACAACTCCAACCCCTCAGAAGTTTCTCCCAACTCGATATTTATAGTTAAATTAAATAAGCTTGACAACTCAAGTCAATTTATGAATAATTACCAGTGTATATATGCTTAAAGAAAAACATGGACGCAGTTAGAATTATTTGTGCGATTTTTCTCCCTCCCCTGGGTGTTTTCTTACAAGTTGGGATTGGATGGCCGTTTTGGATTAACATTTTATTGACCCTTTTTGGTTATTTTCCTGGTGTTCTTCATGCGGTTTGGGTTATCGCTAAAAAATAGTCAATTTTTGCCATAAAACATCGGGCAAGTTTACTCTTTGAACTTGTCCCTTGCGTGAATCAACTCAAAAACGAAATAAGATTCGCTACAATGAAGCTTGATTTGTCTTACTAGGGCAATGGAGGGGATATGTTGTCATTAACACTAAATAATCGTTATCAAGTTCTTGAAACCTTGGGAAAAGGGGGTTTTGGAGAGACATTTCTCGCCATCGATACCCATTTGCCCTCGGCCAAAAAATGTGTTATCAAACAACTTAAGCCGGCGGTTCGTTCTCACGTTATTCCTGATTGGTTAAAAGAAAGATTTGCTACAGAAGCGGCTATTTTGGAAGAATTAGGCGAAAAACATCCCCAAATACCTGCACTATACGCCTATTTTTCCGAAGGAGGGGATTTTTACTTAGTACAAGAATGGATCGAAGGAGAAACCTTAACTCAAATTCATCAACGACAAGGTAACTTATCCCCCAAACAAATACAAGATATATTAATCGGTATATTACCTGTGTTGGATTATGTCCATAATCGTCGCATTATTCACCGTGATATTAAACCAGATAACATTATTATTCGCAGTGGGGATCAAAAACCGGTTTTAATTGATTTTGGCATCGTTAAAGAAACCGTGGCCACTATGGTTCACAGTAACGGTAATACCCCCTATTCTGTGGGACTGGGAACCCCTGGTTATATGGCCTCTGAACAAGCTGCCGGCCGTCCCATTGTCTCCAGTGACTTGTATAGTTTAGGACTCACTGCCATTTTTTTACTCACGGGGAAAACCCCTCAATACTTAGCTACTGATCCCAATACAGGGGAGGTTTTATGGCGAAAGGAAGCCCCAAATATTAAGTCTAACTTAGGAGATGTTCTCGATCGCACAGTACGTTTTCATCCCCGCGATCGCTTTTCCACCGCTAAAGAAATGTTAGCAGCTTTACAGGTTTTTGATCCCCTTGCCACCGCAGTAACTATAGCTGTTGACCAACAAAATTCATCTTTATCCCCACCATCCCCACAACGCCCTAGTAACACTACTCAAGAAAACCAACCTCCTTGGGCCCTGTTGGCCTTGGGATCGTTTTTAGCTGCAAGTGCGATCATAGGAGGACTAATGTTAGGGATCGTTTTAGGGACAAAAGAGCGATCGCAACCTACTTCTTCCCCTTCGGTATTACCAGAGTCACCAAAAGAAACCCCAACCCCAGAGTTATCACCGCCCAAACCCAGAAACCGTAGACCGGTTAATAATAGGCGATCGCAACCTTCTCCTACTCCCTTTCCTACTCCAGAAGTTGAAGTTTCTCCCACTCCAGAAGTTAAAGCTTCCCCTACTCCAGAAGTTGAAGCTTCCCCTACTCCAGAAGTTGAAGCCTCTCCCACTCTAACACCTATCCCTGAACCCACCAAAGCAGTTCCCATTCCCGTTGAACCACCACCGCAGTCATCGGACCCCAAAGAGACAACCGAAGAACAACCTTCAAGTCCTTCCATCGTTATCCCTAATATTCCTTCTCAACCTAGTGAGGAAAAACCTTCTCAAGAAGAGGAGAATAATTACAATATACAAAAATACTTTGAATCAGACAGAGAAAAAAATAAGACTAATATCCAACCTTATTTTGAATCTGACAGAGAATAAATCTCAAAATAATTGTAGGGTGTATTAGCGTAGCGTAATACACCAAAAAACTTAGATTTCTTCCATTTCTAACTTAGCAGAAGTAACAGCAGCGAAGGCAAAAGCAAAAACAATAGGCATGGGATTTTTTAAGAGATAACTTAAAACAACCGATACAATTGAGATTAAAATAGCTGAAGTTAACCAAGTCCTTTCTTCCACACAAAATCCCTTTGTTGCTTTAATTAAGTACAATACTTCAGAGGGAATCGGTTCCGGCATAACTGCTCCTGGAGGAAACGCCCAATAGTGATTGTAACGTTCTCTAAATAAATCTGTCCATCCATTGTCGTCACACCATTCCTGTATCCATTCGTCTCTAAAGTGTTTCATAATTCTTTTAGATTTCCCCCATTTACTACTAATTTCCGTCTAAATCAATCTCTGTTTAGCAATAGTTATCATTTATATTAGCAAAACCATTTTCTGTTGTTCGGTAACTTAATAAAACTTAATTGACAATCTTAAGTAGGGTTTGCTGAATAAAAGCAAAACCCTATTCTTTAAAAGGTTACACCCATATTCGCGATCGCAAAAAAGATCAGCTTTGTCGGCTACAAACCGCTATAATTGGTAGAAACACCTCCCAGTTGTTGGTCAAGAATAAATGTATCGAAAAGAGGAGCAACCTTTACCGCCCCCAGAAAAATTTGAATTACCTTTCGAGGGCAAATTGTCCCCCAATAATCGTTGGGTAATCATGGCAGAGTTGATACCTTGGGATGATTTTGAGGAAGAATATGCTAAACTTTTTTCAGCAGAAAAAGGTGCGCCAGCCAAACTATTTAGAATGGCATTAGGGACATTAATTATTAAGGAAAAATTAGGAACAAGTGATAGAGAAACTATAGAACAGATTAGAGAAAATCCCTATCTACAATACTTTATAGGTTTAAATTGTTATCAACAAGAGCCACCACTGGAATCTTCAATGCTAGTTCATTTTAGGAAAAGAATTGATGGAGAATTGATAAACAAAATCAATAAAAAAATAGTAAAAAGAGAAATAGACAAGAGTGATAAAGAAGTAAAAAAAAAGGATTGTCTCCAAGAAAAAGGAGAAAAAATAAAAAATAAAGGTAAACTAATTTTAGATGCGACTTGTGCGCCAGCAGACATCAAATACCCAACGGATTTAGGCATATTAAATCAAGCCAGAATTGAGACAAAAAGAATAATAGATAATCTTTATAAACCATTAAGAGTAAAATTGAGAAAAAACGCTGAGAACTTCTAGAAAAACTGCTGAAAGGTGATCCCGGTCGTTAA
>NZ_AADV02000097.1 GCF_000167195.1 Crocosphaera watsonii WH 8501
CCTAAAACTTTGCCGCGACAATCCGGTCCAATTAGTTTAGCCACAGTTTCGTGAAATATTGTTGGGGATAAAGTCCCCGAACTTTGGACCGCTTTCCGAGGAAACGGCGATCCAAATATGTTTTAGGCAAGAATTGTGTGGCAACCCCTAAGCGATAGTTTACCGGTTTAACCCCAACGCTACCCTAGTACAGGGTATAAAGACGGTATTGCTGAAGTTGCTAGATCAATGCCCACCAGTGCCGCAGCCGATCGGAGGTTGCTGCTAAACTAGGCATAGATTTGTTACGAAACCCCCACCGGCTGGAATTCTTTGGTAACTTATTGGATGCAGGAAAAGCCACCCTTTGCGGTGAGGAAAGTTTCGGCACAGGTTCCAACCATATTCGCGAAAAAGACGGTTTATGGGCAGTGCTTTTCTGGTTAAACATTTTAGCCGTTAAAGGGGAGTCTGTAGAAAAAATTGTCCGTGATCACTGGCAGGTATACGGCCGTAACTTCTATTCCCGTCATGACTACGAAGAAGTGGAGTCAGGGCCTGCAAATGAGTTAATGGAGCGTCTGCGATCGCAGGTTGGAGAAATGAAGGGCAAAACCTATGGTAACTATGAAGTTGACTATGCAGATGACTTTGCTTATACTGATCCCGTAGATGGTAGCGTTAGCCAAAAACAAGGAATTCGTATTGGCTTTACCGATGGTTCTCGGATCGTTTTCCGCCTCTCAGGAACGGGAACCAAAGGGGCAACTTTACGGGTCTACATCGAAAGTTATGAACCCGATGCCAATAAACATGGTGTAGAGACCCAAGAAGCCCTATCACCACTCATTCAATTAGCAGAAGAAATCGCCCAAATTAAGCAATTTACCGGACGGGATAAACCCACGGTTATTACCTAAATTTGTTGATCTTATTCATAGGGGGTATACTATGATTATGCCCCAAACTTATTTATTATAAACGAAATTACTCTTCTATAGATTTTCAAGAAAAAACATAAATCAATCATTCCTGATAAAAAAGTTCTCTCCTTACTGATATTTTATGAAAAAGTCGCTATGATAAAAAGTAGCAAGATTAATGAAATCTTAGCGACTTTCCTTATAGTTTACTCAAGACCACCCTTTTGCAATTTTAAGTTGATACTACTATGATTGACTCATCTGTCAATACAATTGAAGAATTCGATCTCTCCCGTGAAGAGAGAGTCATTGAAATTCAAAACCTCATTGAAACCCTACGGGTTGCTGAGGAGATCGCTAGTAAAGGTTACTTAATTACTAGCTCAGAATTAGCTGATTTAATGGACATCAATGCCAGTGCAGTCACCAGTCGTGGTGATCATTGGTCTTGGCGTAACTGGGTTGTTTCGAGGGTTCGCCGAGAAGGAAACCAAATTCTTTGGCAACTGGAAAAAATCGATTAAATCAGACATTCAAGCTGAATTGTGACCAATTAGGTGAGAGTATGTTTTTAAGTTTAGTCTTAGACATATTCTCACCTTTTGATTGGACTTTGGATAAAAAACAATTGTTAGCGTAAATTTTACGCTAAACATATCTCCAGAGCTAAAATAGAGAATTAAGGTGATTTTAAAAACTCTCTTTCCATCTTTTTAGGGGATTTTAAATATTAAATAGCTTCATTCAGTTTCGGTTCCAATATAGATATCTAAGTAGCTTTCAGTTAGAGATTGAATGACTCGTTCTAATTCATCAATGAGATTTCTTCTAGTGAGTTTTTCTACAGCATCAATATGAGCAGAACTTCCGGCTCGTCCTAAATATTTATATTTGGTTTTTTTCTCATTATTAGTGGCCATAGGAAAAATTGATTCAGCAGCCTGTAGTTTATAATACCAGTAGATTGTTCCCTTTCGATTAACCTGATAACGAATAATATGACAATTAGCTGGTGCTACTTCCCCTTCCCGTTCAATTTTCTTTATTTTCTGTTTAAGAGAGCGAATTAGACTCTTAATTTGTTTGGCTCTCAGGTGGACATCTTGACTGGTCTTAAGTTCGGAATGTGATGACATTAGCCTTAACTATAACAAACAACCTCTTTTGATGTTAGCGTGTATATTCCGCTAATTTATAAGGTAATAAATTTTAAAAATGACCAAAAATGAAACGGCTACGTCTGTCGAGGAATTCCTGGTGTGGAGGTCTAACCTCTTCCAAGGACTAAAAGCTAGAAAAGAAACTATTATAGAATTACTCGATGCCCTCTCCAGTAACCAACAAGCTCACTCAGTCGTTGAATTGTCTCTCAATCCTTTATTTAGAAGAGATTATAACAGTTTATATAGAGGAATTCAAGAGTTTTTACCCACTCAAACTGACCCTAATTATGAACAGAGAATTGAGACTTTATTTTCAGCGGTATCGAGAACAATTCCTCCCACTTCAAAACATTATAACTTATTTGGTATTGACACAACTCCCTGTCCACGACCGTTTGCCGAAACGTTAGCGGATAAAACCTTTATTCATTACCCCAATCCAATTAAGGGAAATAAACCCATTAATATTGGACATTGTTATTCCGTTGTCTGCGCTTTACCTGACCAAATAGACACAGAAAAAGTCCCTTGGGCTGTCCCCTTATCAGGAGAGCGAGTCCCCTCTAAACATAAAGGAGTAAATCAAGGCAATCAACAACTAAAAAAAATCTGGCAAAGTTCTTTATTTTCTGATAAATTATCTGTCTTAGTGGCTGATAGTGACTACAGCCAAAAGGATTTTATTGGGGAACAAGTTAAGCATGAAGACCTAGTTACTATTACAAGAGTTAGAAGTGACCGAGTTTTTTATCGTCAATTTATTCGGGACCCAAATCAAGCCAAAACTTCGGGACATCCCCGTTGGTATGGGGATAAATTTGACCTTAAAGATGACCAAACTTGGACTGAACCTGATGAAGTTCATCATGTTCCCTTTACAACGAAAAAAGGTCGTCAATTAACAGTGACTATTTCGGGATGGAAACAGATGTTAATGAGAGGAACTAAAAACTATAAAATGAACAATCACCCCTTTACTTTACTCCAGATTGTTGTCAGAGCTCAAGAAAGAAATAGTATTTGGAAACCTATGTGGCTTATTGTTATTGGTTCTCGGCGCGATGAGTTAAGTTTAGTTGATTGTTATCAGTGTTATCGACAACGTTATGACATGGAACATCTTTTTCGATTTGGTAAACAAAGATTATTGATGACATCTTATTTAACTCCCGATGTACATCATGAAGAAAATTGGTTTAAACTAACACTTCTTTCTTATGTAAATTTGTGGGCTGCCAGAAAATTAGCTGTGGTTTTACCCCGTGATTGGGAACAGTATTTGAAGACTAATAAATCCATCAAAATCACCCCTAGTCTAGTTCAAAGAGACTTTTCAAGAATAATTACGACCTTGGGGACTTTCGCCAAATTTCCCAAACGTCGAGGTTTTTCTTCCGGACGTATTAAAGGTTACAAAAAAGCCCCACGAACTCGTCATGATGTTATCAAGAAAGGGAGCAAAAAATCAACTGAAAACTTAAAAGCTCCTTAGTTTTCCTCAGAATCTATAGATTAGCCCTATTTGTCAGCCAATTTTATTGACTGATACAGAGCCGATATTTTGGGATTTTAGTTTAGCGTAAAATATACGCTAACAAACTTTTTTTGTCCAAAGTCCAATAAGAACGAATCGCACTTTATTAAACATTCATTGAGCAACTTATTTTAAATAAATCAGTAAATTTAATCCTGGAATAGTACGAGAAAGCGTCCATAATAATAAGGCAATATATAATGAACCTAATATCCATTGATACCAGACTAAAGTAGAGATTAACCCAGGAAGATGTTGATCTCTTAGTCGAATATCATTAAAGCCTAATTTTAAAAAATTGTTCAAACTAAAATCATAATAATTCAACCAATTCCAACGTTTTTCCCACACTAAAGGAGTGTAGCGATCGCGGAAAAAAGGAAATTCGGGAATAACAGGTAAACGAACAATTAATAATTGTAACTGTCGCATCGATCCATCCAAAAGAAAATAAGAACTTTCCATTAAATCATGATATCTTCCTTTTTGATAAATCAAAGTAACTATAGATAAAGGAATGGGAATTAATAATAAACTTAAACAGAATAATGTAATCAAAGGATATTCAGCAGAATTGAAAATCTCGATGGTGCCAATGCTGAATAAAGAAACACCACTACTAACCATACATACGATATCATAAATCTTAGGAATAATCGGTTTAGGATAACGCTTTCGCCAACGATCCAATAACCAAAATAATACTCCAAAATAACCAATAGTAATTAAACCAATACCTAATAATAAACTAAAATTTGTTCCATATTGACTCAATAATAATAAAATACTTAATAATAAATACTGACCTATTTTTTGAATAAATTTGACTCGCCAATAGTCTGGATACGGAGTTGTTATTATTTCTGCTGATAATTGTTTTTGCCGTAATTTTTGGGTTTTATATTCTAATTGATTAGCATCATAAATCTGTTCTAGATTACGAAAATTTTGAATAAAGTTAAGTAAAACAGTTTCATTCCCTTCTAAACTATTGAGATACATAAATTTGGCAATTTTTCCCGTGTTTCCTAAAACCTTAGCCCCATCTGCATCAAAAGCAAATCCTGTGATATTAATCCCTTTGTCTTTTAAAAATTCGGCATTACTAAAGTTCATTATACCTAATAATTTTATGTCTTGTAAATCGAGTAAATCTTTAAAATAGCTGTTACGGAATGATATACTTTTCTCAAAAGTTGAATCTGAAAATTTTGTTAAACCTAGAAAAATACTATTAGAGAACAATAGGCGATCTAGAAAATTAATGTTGACAAAATTGCTTGTTTCTGCCCAAAAAGTGTAACTAAAGTTAGCCAACTTATTGAAACTAGATTCACTAAAATCACTTACTTGCTTAAATTTAGCGTAAGTAAAATCACAATTCCCTAAAAATTGAACTTGATTAAATTTTACGGTTTCTAAAAATTGGCTATTATTAAAGTTAATATTTTCTTCAAAAATCGAGCCACTGAAATTAACTTTTCTACCTAAATAACTATTGCTAAAATTAACGTCTTTTGTAAAATCACTATTTTTTGCTTCTATTTTTTGTAAAAAAAGAGTGTCTTAAAAACTCATTTTTTCAGTCAATATTGATTCATTAAATTTTAATGCCCCACGAAATAAAATAATTGAGTTGATATTGTCTAGAGGTTGGGGAGAAAATCTGTTATTAGACTCTATAATTTTCTGTTCGCTTATTGTTAAATTTTTGGGTAAAGTTTCTGGAGATAATATAATTGATATTCCTAAACGACTACTTAACAACTCTCCCTTGATTAAAGAATGACTAAAATCTAAACCAGTTACTTGATCACTATAGTTTAAATAATGTTGCACTTGGCGATAAAATTCCTCCTTAAACTCGTTATTCTCTTCCGTTAAATCTATTTCTAAAGAGGTTAAATCAAGAGTTAAAATACCGTCTTGTAGTTGTGGAGACTTAATTCTTTCTTGTAATATTTCAGGTGTTAAAATAACCCTTTCTACATCAGCTAAATTTGAGTAAGGATACGAAAAAAATAAAAATATTAGTAATAATAAAAATGTGAAAAAATGAGTAACTTCTCTAATATTCATCTTAAGATAAAAATAAACTCAATTATTTTTTTAAAAATGATGATCAGATATTAACTTTAATTAATTATCCATTATTTAAAACTTCTTTGATAGTAGATTCTAATTCTTTTTGACTCAAATCTGTTACAATGAAAACTTCTTGTACTGTTTTTCCTTGTCGTGCGATCGCCTTATAACCACCACGAATGGGAACAGAAACCCGTAGTTTTAACTGGGGACAATGGCCTTTAGCACGACTAATAACACCAGGGGTAACGGTGGTAATACCTGGATAATTAATCAGTTTTTCTAGTATAGGAATTAACCCATCAAGATGAGTCGAATGATTCCAGACTAACCTCCCTTTATCCCCTCTAGTCATGACTTATGCTTCCTCCAATGGGGCCATAGTTAACCCTTCACGACGTAGCTGTTGATGGTATAATTCTGCTTGTTCCTGGGGTCCTGTCCAGACAGTAGCTAACCCTTCAAAATGAACTTGTTCTGTGAGTTCCCAAGCGCGATCGCTACTCATTCCAGGAATATATTTCAGCAAACACTTAGCTACATGATCAAATGTGTTAAAGTCATCATTGAGGACAATTACTTTATAATTAGGGTAACGTTTACGCTCAACAACCGTTGCTCCCTTTGGCGCAGTCGATGTAGAAGTGGCCATCCCTCTAATGCCTATGGATAGTCTCTTACTCATGGTTCTTAGTCAATAGAAAAGTTCTTAAAATAGCGCAACTACCCACAATAATAACATAAAGTATCAAATATTTTGTTCACTTAAAGACTAAATTTATCTTTTATTATCAGAATTCATAGTTGCCGTGAGAAAAGACAATATTCTTTTCATTATTAGGCGATCGCACTCTATTAAATTCCTTAAAAAACCTAGTATAAAATTCCAGAGCATCCCGTGACGATGCAACGCCATCATAAAATATGTTAGCCTATAAGAAAATTTATGATGCCTTTTAAATAACTAATTTTATCTTAACCTTTAGTTAAATTCCCTTGCCTTCTTGATTTCTATGAAAAGAAAACATTTTTTAGCTTTAACATTAGCGAGTTTTGTAACAGCTTGTACATCGTCTAATCCTAATCCAAAAGCTCCTTCCAAAGTTACTTTAACCATATCGGTTGCTGCTAGTTTGCAAGATGTGATGAAAGCAGTAAAAAATATTTATCAACTAGAAAACCCAAACCTAGAAATTATTTATAATTTTGGTTCTTCCGGTTCGTTGCAACAACAAATAGAACAGGGTGCGCCCACAGATGTCTTTATATCTGCTGCGCCTAAACAAATGAATGTGCTAGAAAAAAGAGGATTATTATTAACACAGACTCGTCAAAATTTATTAACAAACAATCTTGTTTTAATCACCCCAAAAGACAGCACAACATCCGTAACTTTTGAGACATTATCTACGGCTGATTTAGAAAAAATTGCTTTAGGAGATCCCGATAGCGTACCTGCTGGACAATACGGCAAACAGGTTTTCAACTCATTAAAAGCCTACGATAAACTAACACCAAAATTGGTCTATGGAAAAAGTGTTCGTCAGGTTCTTTTTTATGTAGAAACTGGCAACGTCGACGCTGGTATTGTCTATGCTACCGATGCAACAATATCTAGTAAAGTCAAGGTAACAGACACTGCCCCTGAAGATTCACATTCTCCGATAATTTATCCTATCGCTGTTATTAAAGAAAGCAAAAAAACCGAAGAATCGCAAAAGTTTATTGACTTTTTATTATCAGAAAAAGGTCAATCTGTTTTTGCTGATTATGGGTTTACAAAACCTGAGAATTGATACGTAATAGAGGGAGTAAAGTCTGTAACTTACTTTACTCCCTTATGATAATTCTTTCATTGATAATTTTGGCTTTAAGATAAGGTTAAGCAACAATAAGCTCGATAACAGTAGCTAAAAACATAGCAAAAGCACCTACTTTTAATAAACCAGTCATACCGTTATCGTCATTAGTAGTTATTTGGTTATCACTCCCTTGTAAATGGCCATAAACATTAACCGCTCCCATCATAAAGAATAATAAAGATAATAAGCTCATCCCTTCACCTTGTTTATTCTTGGAAAGATTGGTTTTTGTGTATTTATACTTATTCATAAATTGTCACTCCATAGGTATCATTCGGCGCAAGTGTTTAACGCCTTATCTATCAATATGTTAACAAATGTAAAATATATTGACAAGTATTTGACAAAAGGGCAGTGTAGTGATAACGGAGACAAGACTAATCTGTTCAAGAAAAATCAAAGCAAGATTCTGTTAAAATAGTAGTAAGAAGTTACGTCAGAGATAAATATATGCCTCCTCGTTGGCCTCGCAAACCCGATCGCGCCGATCCTGACTATCGTCGCCTCGATGATCGCATGACCTTTGCTGTTCACGTCGCTGCTTTCCTAGCCTGTAACTCAGGTGTTTGGTTTGTTCACAATCTAAAACAAGCAGAGTGGGAGTGGATAGTCTGGTTCTCAGGAATCTGGGGAGTGGTACTATTGGGGCATTTACTGTATATAGCTGCCATCGCTGACTACAGCGAAAAATACAATGGCTAATGATCAAACAACCCAAGCGGTTGAATCCCTGGCCGCTGAAATCGGGGAAAATATCTATATGGATGTGGCCAAGTGGCATCTTTACCTAGCTGATGCCCATCTGCACACCGTTGTAGCCGAAAAAGTCTATCCCATGATAGAAAATGAGGAAGTAAGCGAAGACGGTGTCATCGAAATTCTTCGTCAAATATCTGTTTCCTTGGGAGGTGGGAGAAGAGAAGTTCCTCTATTGGAATTATTACCCCTGCAATGTCAAATGAATTTAATGGATTTACTAGAAGAATTTCTGAAAAAATGAGCTTTTCTAGAAGACAAAAAGTTGTACAATACAAATATAGTCGTCCTATCAGGAAATAATCCTCTTAGGGAAAAAATAGGCAGGGAAGCAAAAATATGATTCAATTGGCCAATAGGGTAACACAAGTAACTCCCTCCCTCACCCTAGCCATTACCGCCAAAGCCAAAGAAATGAAGGCTCAAGGGGTTGATATATGTAGCTTTAGTTCCGGGGAACCGGACTTTGATACTCCTCAATACATAAAAGACGCTGCCGTGTCGGCTTTAGATCAAGGGAAGACGAAATACGGAGCAGTGGCAGGAGAACCCGGACTCAGAGAGGCGATCGCAAGAAAGTTAAATAATGATAGTCAGTTAAACTATAGCCCCAATAACGTGATTGTCACTAACGGGGGCAAACATTCCCTATTTAACTTAATGTTGGCCTTGATTGAGCCAGGAGATGAAGTCATTATCCCTGCTCCTTATTGGCTAAGTTATCCAGAAATGGTCAAACTAGCCCAAGGCAACCCAATTATTGTCGACACCACCGCAGAAACCGACTATAAAATAACCCCAGAGCAACTGCGTCAAGCCATTACCAGCAAGACAAAATTATTCGTACTCAATTCTCCCTCAAATCCCACCGGAACAGTTTACAATCCGGCAGAAATTAAAGCCCTAGCTGAAGTTATTGTGGAACATAACTTATGGGTAGTTTCCGATGAAATTTACGAGAAAATTCTCTACGATGGGGTAGTACATATCAGCATCGGCTCTCTAGGAGAAGAAATCTTGAAGCGCACCATTATCAGTAATGGATTTGCTAAAAGTTACTCCATGACAGGGTGGCGTATTGGTTATTTAGCCGGCCCTGAGCCACTAATTAAAGCAGTCAGCACCATCCAAAGCCATAGCACCTCCAACGTTTGTACCTTTGCTCAATACGGAGCTATTGCTGCCTTAGAAAGCCCAAAATCTCCCCCTTGTTTGCAAACCATGCGCGATGCTTTTAGTCAACGTCGTCAAGTCATCCTAGAAAAAATTAGGGCCATCCCTCAACTCAGTTGTCCAACTCCAATGGGGTCGTTTTATGTCTTTGTTGATATTAGCAAAACAGGACTTAACTCCCTAGAATTTTGCGATCAGTTGTTAGAAAAACAACAAGTGGCTGCTATCCCAGGTAAAGCCTTCGGGGCCGATCATTGTATTCGTCTTTCTTATGCTACAGATTTAGCATCCATTGAAAAAGGAATGGATAGAATCGAAAGATTTGTGCAAGAAACAAAAGTAAACCAACTTTAGTCTCAAAATGTGGCGATAGTTAACGTTCTAAACCCTCAATGCCACTAACTAAAATACCCTTATTTTTCCTCTTGTTTGCCAGTTCCTTGATGGTTTCTATTCCCTCCTCCTCGAAAATGTGTGTGGGGATGGCTAGGGCAGCAGAAGTGAGAGCTTTTGGTCAAACCGGTTCTAATGCCGGGGGCGGAGTTTCGGGGAACAATGGAAAAGATAGTGATAATTTGACTATTTTTGCCGATGGTTCTCCCTTAACCCTCAATTTAGCCGGAGAAGACGGTAAACCTGGCCAGCAAGGGCAAACGGGAGAAGACGCTGATTGTCAAAATCAACCTACTGGGGTAAAACATAACCTACTAGCCCCCAGTGGTGGTAATGGTGGCAATGGTGGCAACGGTGGAGATGGGGGCAATGGGGGCTATTTAACCGTTTACGCAACGGACTTATCTCAGCTACAACAAATCTTTGTCAATGCCTCAGGAGGAAAAGGGGGACAAGCAGGACTTGGGGGTGAGGGGGGTCAAGCTTGTCGCTGTAGCGAACCCTATTGGACTCTAGAAACCTGTAATGGCAACCCTGGTGATCCTAACTATCGTTGTACGACCCTAGAATTTCGCTGTCAAGATGGCAAAAATGGGGCTAATGGTGTGAGTGGGGCTTTCGGTAGAGAGGGTTTACCTGGTCAACTGACCTTAATAAACTTAGATCAGCCTCTACAACCAGATAAACCAGCCTCTAGTGTAACTATGGCTGCTTTGAGAGATAAGGGTTATTTATTGTCTAAAAATATTTGGGAAACTCGCAATGGGGCAGCGACATTATTTGCTCCAGGTTCGGTGATTAATGATCAATATTTAGCCTTGGTTCAACGCTTAGAACGTTCTTTTTTATTGATTTGGAATGCCCCTCAACCCTTTAATAAATTTGCCCAAGAAAAAATGACGTTACAATACGAAAGTGATCAGGGCATTAGGGTGAATATTCCTGATAATATTTGGATTGAAGGTACTACGCGACAACGGAATAATCTTACTCAGTTTATCGTCTATAATGCTATTTATAAACAAGATGCTACTCGTTTAAAGAGTGAAGGACTCTCCAGGAGAGGAGGGGACTTAAGATTAACTTTGATTGATGAAGCAGATCAATCTAATTTAATTGCGACAAAGTTTGAGATTACTTATAGTGTTACTCGTTCTAATCCTCGCTTTCGCACTGTGTCTGATTATACAACCAAATATGAAGGGGAAATACCAGAAGATTTAGTTATTTTAGAGGGGGATAAATTTACCCTTGATATCGGCAAGTTACCCATTGAATCTCAATATTTGCGCTCGGGTTTGGGGGTGGAAATTAAAATAGTAGCTACTAGAACTTTTGCTGGTTATACCGATCAACAAACTATTACCGTAACAGATGTTTTGGGACCTTTTCGCTGAAGATATGGTACCTTCAACAATTGACAATGGATAATTATCCGTTGGCAAACTATCAGGAACGATTCACTGTACAATTATGTCCATAAATCTGAATAGGATTTAATCGGGGTGGTGGCTATGCTTCAATTTAAAATACAATCTGATAGTGATATTCCCGCCTCTAAACAACTGTTCGATCAGATTCGGTTTGCGATCGCCTCTCGTCAATATCCCCCTGGCCATCGTTTACCCAGTACCCGTCAACTGGCTACCATGACGGGACTACATCGCAACACCATCAGTAAGGTTTATCAACAACTGGAAGAAGCAAGCTTAGTTGAGTCCATGGCCGGTTCGGGAATATATGTTAAGGAGCAAAATAAGCAAGATATTTCCTTGCCCGAAACTCCTTTATTTAGCCAGTATCCTCAAGAAAGTAAACTGATCCATAAAACTTTAGATGAACTGCTTAAGCAAGGGTTAACCCTCTCCCAAGCCAAAGAGTTATCTCTAGCGGTGATTGATTGGCGGTTGCGCTGTAGCGCGCAGTTAGTGGTGACGGTTCCCAGTAGGGATATGGGGGCAGGAGAACTGATTTTACAGGAGTTAGAAAAGGCTTTGGCTATTCCTGTAGAATTGGTTTCTATGGAGGATTTGGATCAGGTCTTATCTCAAAAAAAGTCGGCCACTGTCGTTACTAGCCGTTATTTTATCCCCGAAGCCGATTCGATCGCTTCTGCTCATGCAAACCGTGTTTTTCCCATCGATATTTATGATTATGGCAAAGAATTAGCTATAATTAAAAAATTACCACAAGATACTCGTTTAGGAATTGTTAGTTTAAGTCCAGGTATTATTCGAGTTGCAGAAATTCTCATCCACAGTTTACGGGGAGATGATCTATTATTGATTACTGCTCAGGCCAGCGATCGCCATCAACTTTTAACTTTGGTGCGATCGGCACAAACTATTATGAGTGATCCTGCTAGTTACTCTCTGGTTAGAGAAGCTATCCTAAATGTCAGAGATGATATTATTCGCCCTCCAGATGTAATATGTTCTGAATCTTACATTGGAGACACCTCTATTAACCTCCTAAAACGAGAATTAGGCTTAGGTTAGAGTTGACATACTCCCCCGTTACAACGCAGTTTAACGGGGGATTCTTTCCACATCACTGCTAGAAATTCCTTGCTCAACGAGACGACTTAAATTCTCAACGTTGCCATTAAGAACCCAGAGGTCGGACTCTCCCAAGGCGTTTGGGTCGGTTGGCGTATGCCCTACGCTACCGTTGAGATAATTTCCCAAATATTTCAAACCTTCTTGATTCAGACAGCGAGTGGGGGAAACCCCCAAGACCGCGCTGAATCGCCTTTTTAAGAATATTAATTGCTGCATTATGATCTCTATCTAGGGTTTGCTGAATAAAAGCAAAACCCTATTCTTTAAAAGGTTACACCCATATTCGCGATCGCAAAAAAGATCAGCTTTGTCGGCTACAAACCGCTATAATTGGTAGAAACACCTCCCAGTTGTTGGTTAAGAACAAATGTATCGAAAAGAGGAGCAACCTTTACCGCCCCCAGAAAAATTTGAATTACCTTTCGAGGGCAAATTGTCCCCCAATAATCGTTGGGTAATCATGGCAGAGTTGATACCTTGGGATGATTTTGAGGAAGAATATGCTAAACTTTTTTCAGCAGAAAAAGGTTCGCCAGCCAAACTATTTAGAATGGCATTAGGGACATTAATTATTAAGGAAAAATTAGGAACAAGTGATAGAGAAACTATAGAACAGATTAGAGAAAATCCCTATCTACAATACTTTATAGGTTTAAATTGTTATCAACAAGAGCCACCACTGGAATCTTCAATGCTAGTTCATTTTAGGAAAAGAATTGATGGAGAATTGATAAACAAAATCAATAAAAAAATAGTAAAAAGAGAAATAGACAAGAGTGATAAAGAAGTAAAAAAAAAGGATTGTCTCCAAGAAAAAGGAGAAAAAATAAAAAATAAAGGTAAACTAATTTTAGATGCGACTTGTGCGCCAGCAGACATCAAATACCCAATGGATTTAGGCATATTAAATCAAGCCAGAATTGAGACAGAAAGAATAATAGATAATCTTTATAAACCATTAAGAGTAAAATTGAGAAAAAAGCCGAGAACTTCTAGAATAATTGCTAGAAAGGAATACTTAAAAGTAGCTAAAAAACGAAAAGTATCTTATCAAGAAAGAAGAAAAGCTATCGGGAAACAGTTAAAATACCTTAAGAAAAATTTAGGAAATATAGAAGACTTATTTCAAGCTGGGGCTTCCCTGGAAAATCTGAGTAAAAGACAGAAAAATTGTCTAGAGACTATCAAAAAAGTTTATGAACAACAACAGTCAATGTGGGAGAATAAGACCCAGAGTGTTCCTCAAAGAATTGTAAGTTTAACTCAACGGCATATTCGTCCAATAGTGAGGGGAAAAGCAGGAAAACCAATAGAGTTTGGAGCTAAACTCTCAGTAAGCTGTGTAGATAACTATGTGTTTCTAGACAAAATAAGTTGGGAAAACTTCAATGAATCTTGTCATTTAAAAGAACAAGTAGAAAAGTATAAAGAAACGTTTGGCTATTATCCCGAATCCGTCCATGTAGATAAAATTTATCGAACTAGGAAAAACAGAAATTGGTGTAAGGAAAGAGGGATAAGAATCAGTGGTCCGAAGTTAGGAAGACCTCCGAAAAATGTCAGTGAAGAAGAAAAGAAACAAGCCCACTCCGATGAATGCTTCCGTAATGCTATTGAGGGAAAGTTTGGACAAGCTAAACGAAGATTTAGCCTAAATTTCGTGATGACAAAACTCCCTGAAACCTCCATTACATCTATTGCTATTACATTTTTAGTTGTCAATCTTTCTAAACTTCTGAGGCAGTTTTTGTCGCTTTTTTTGTCCTTATTTACTAATAATAGAACAGGAGAACTCATCAAACCGCCTTTCATTAATTTTGATTATACTTTAAACAATTTTTATGTACTAAAACTTATTGATTTGTCAGAAAATTCTTGGTCAAAAGTGGCATAAATTTTGGAGAAACTTTTTCAGCAAACCCTATCTAAGACTGTTTTACAGTTAGGGCATTGATGAGTTCTAGTGCTTAATGATTTTTGAACTCACGGGGTGACAAGTAGGTTGAAAAGTAAGTCCAGAGCGGTTTTTCTCTGTTACCCGACCCTAAACAATTGTCGGCAACCAGAGAGCTTATTGAGAATGAACGATAATGATAATC
>NZ_AADV02000096.1 GCF_000167195.1 Crocosphaera watsonii WH 8501
TTAAATCAGCTCGGACCATCACAAACATGAGTATATCAACTTTATTTGCTTTTTGAATTCTACTAAAACTTTTCCAAATACAGCTTTATCAGATTCATTTCCATCTCCTACTCTCACAAATAATGGAATATCTCCATCTTGGCTTGTTATTAAATCCAAGACACATTGTTTTAAGTCTGGTCTATGATCCCGAGAATATCCTTTCTTAATAAAAATTGGTCTTTCTTTAATAATTTTTTCTTCTTCCTGTTTCTCTTTATCTTCTTCCCTTTTATATTCTCCATCTAAATGAAATGATGTGGAATCTAAATGGGAGTATTTAAGGTCTATTTTAAATTTTTTAATTACTTCTAAAACTACTTCAATAAAAATATCATTTAGTCCATATTTATATAATTCATCTATTACTCTCCCAATTTTATCATCATTAAGGTAATCAGGTTTAATTCTTTCTCCTAACAATTTCTCAATGGCTTTATCTTGAAAAAACTGACTGAATAAATATAGAGGTCTTGAAACAAATCCTAGTCCATTGATTAAAATAGACTTAACTACTGTACCTGCTGAGATTTTTTCTCTAACATCTATTCCTAATTTATTATTAATTATTTTGACTATTCCTATTTCATCAATTAAACCAGCTACTATCCCTAAATGGTCTAAATTTTTAACTTGTATTTCTTCTAAATAAGACATTTTTCGCTCTTTTTTTACAGAGGAAACAACTTAAGCAATTATCCCACTTTTTTGTCTTCAAGAGCTTAAGCAATTATACTTAATTATTAACCCCAGGCTTGTAGATCATGAAGAGAGAGAATATTAGGATCATTGGTTTCGGCGATCGCTAATAGTTTAATCACTGTATCATAACCCCGAGAAACAAAAATTTCTAAGCTGATAGGTGCTGGTTCTTTGGAGATAATGTTAAGAGGAATACGCTTGTTATATTTAGCCCCTAATGTTGCGGCAAAAGTAACCACATCTGCGTAGGTTTGGAACGGTCCAACCCCTCCATTAAAATCGACTAAAGATTGCACTAATTCTGATTTATCTTTACTAATTCTAATCCGATGAATTGCCATATTTTGATTGTTGATTCCCCCAATATTTTGACATACTTCACCTCAGCAATTTTTAGCAATGCCCCATCAATTCTTCTGTTTGCCATTCTAAAGTATCCCCAATGGTTGAACCATCATGATAAGCTGCCAGTAAAATTTCGCTGGTTTTCCCCCAACTAATTACACCATTATGAGCCAGTGCGATCGCCCCTAAGTCCCGATCGCGTTTTTTAGACTCTTTCATCGACTTTTCCATGGCATCGGGCAAAGATAAGCCATCTCCCACCCGAATCACTACCCGCGCAGCCAAGCATTCGTTAACAATATCTTCCCCCACACCAGTACAACTTACCCCTGCCTCGGCCGTAGCATAATTACCAGCAGGCATGGCTGAATCACTCACCCGGCCAATTCTTTCTAAGCCTTTTCCTCCCGTAGAAGTACCAGCAGCAATTTTGCCCTGACTATCCAACGCAACTACACCAATGGTTCCCCGTCGTGCTTCATTCGACTCTGTACTGGCGAATAAACGCCCCATTTTGCTCTGAAAATCGTCTTTCCACTCTGCTATCCATTCCTTAGCCCGAAACTCGGTTAAGGGGTCATAAATGGGGATATTTAGTTCTCTGGCTAATTCCATAGCCCCCATATCCGAGAGAATGCGATCGCTTTCATCTTGCAGATATTTGGCTAAGTTGATGGGGTTTTTGACACGGGAAATATTAATCACACCGCTAAAGGTTTGATTCAACCCTTCCATCAGCGACGCACTCATACGAATTTGTCCATCGGATTGCAGTACCGAACCAGTTCCGGCGTTGAAACTGGGTTCATTTTCCAATAACTGACAACCCCTAACCACTGCATCCACTGCTGTTCCCCCGTTGTTCAATAATTGATAAACTTCGGTGACAATATTATGGAGGATGGGACGCACTTTGGCTAAACCGCCCTTATCGTTTAGGGAACTAGCACCACCATGAATGATCAGTTTGGGTTGGGTTGTAGTCATCAGTTGTTATCCTGTATTTGAGAACGTCTTCGGCGACATCTTTCGGAGCAATACTTAACATCATCCCAACATCTGGCCCATTTTTTGCGCCATGTAAAGGAACGGCCACAAACAGGACATATTTTTGTAGGTAAATCGGATTTTGAACGTTGACGAGCCATTTACTTCAGTTATCAGTTATCAGTTAGCAGTTAGCAGTGAGCAGTTGTTGCCTATTGTTTTATGATAAAAACAATAGACTTATTTTGACTACTTATTGATGGTAATCGCAACTTCTAACAGTTCATCTGCTATTTTATTAGGGTTTCGGGCTTTATCTGATCCCATTCGTTTACAAGTTTTGTCCTTACTAAAAACCCAAGAATTATGTGTTTGTGATCTTTGTGAAAAATTAGAGATTAATCAATCTAAACTTTCTTTTCATCTGAAAAATCTTAAGGATGCTCAGTTAGTGCGATCTCGTCAAGAAGGACGTTGGATCTATTATCGTTTAAACTCGTCTCAGTTTGCCCTACTTGAAAACTATTTATCCCAATATCAACAAGTTAAAGATATTTTACCGGCATCATCGTGTGAATGATTTTTATTTTTTTCAGAATGTTTTGTTTTCTATTTATTGAGCTTAACAATATCGGGAATGGCAATATAATAATGACATTCTCAAATTAATAAAAAAAGATGACTAAATCTTCAACAGTAAATGCTTCCATAACATCAACTGATGATGTTTTTATTCCCACCGTAACCCACCATTTTCAATATAGCAATCAGCAATGATTCATCAGATATTCCTTTTCTTCTCTGTTCCCCGTTCCCTGTTACCTTCTACTCAGACTTAATTCTCTCAACTGATAACTGATTGTTATATGTACTTAGCTTATTGTGAGTACAGTAAGCAGGATGCTCACACTACCCTCTCTCAACTTCTCTCCCCTTCTTTTTGTAGTAATCTGTTTGATAATTATTGTGTCGAAATTGAGCAATAAAACTGCTTCTAAATACTCCATACACTAAACGAGAAAAATCCTCTTTTTTAAATCTTAAACCTAACATCAATAAAGAAAAACAAAGGATAATTATCAAAAATACTATCAAAAATGGTTTATTTTGTATCATCTTGACTCCACTTAAATCCCCACAGTTTGTCAAGTTCAGTTTACAAAAATTATTTATTAGAACATAAAAACTATAGTCGGTGGCAGTAGTCTTTTTGCTCTTATTTTGATGCCCAACAGGGTTAAAAGTACGAAAAATAGAGGCTTTTATCAATCTTGTTGTTGTTTTTACTCACAAGGAGCCTATCCTATTCCAAAAACAGTATATCTGAAAAGTTACAAAAATACAAGTCTTCATTTTCGGGCAAATTTTAGGAAAATAAGCAAAAACTCTTTTTTCGTGAAGTTAGATTAAGCAGAAAAAGCAATAAAAATAAGTTATATATTTTTATTAATAAGATAATTTAAAGCAATATTTGAATAAAAGCAAAACAACACTCAAGACAAAATTGAGGATAATAAGAGAAGAAGATAAGACAACCTACCATATAAAATAGAATAAAGAATAAAACGATACCTTATGCTTAAAGCTCTATTTGGCGATCCTAATACCCGCAAAATCAAAAAATTACAGCCCATCGTTGCGGAAATCAACTTACTCGAAGAAGATATTCAGCAATTATCCGACGAAAAACTGAGGGAAAAAACCGTTGAATTTCGGGAAATGTTGGATAAAGCCAACAACGATGAAGAATTAGAGGATATTTTAGAGGATATTCTCCCAGAAGCCTTTGCAGTTGTCCGAGAAGCAGGAAAACGAGTCTTAGGAATGCGTCACTTTGACGTACAGTTACTGGGGGGAATGGTACTCCATCAAGGACAAATAGCCGAGATGAAGACAGGGGAAGGAAAAACCCTCGTTGCTACCCTGCCGGCATATCTTAACGGACTGACTGGCAAAGGGGTTCATATTGTTACTGTTAACGACTATTTAGCCAGACGGGATGCAGAATGGATGGGACAAGTCCATCGTTTTCTGGGGTTAACCGTGGGACTGATACAGTCGGGAATGAACCCAGAAGAACGGAAGAAAAACTATGCTTGTGACGTTACCTATACCACCAACAGCGAACTAGGATTTGACTATTTACGGGACAATATGGCCACCGCTATGGCTGAAGTTGTACAACGACCCTCCAATTATTGCATCATCGACGAAGTTGACTCCATTTTAATCGATGAAGCTCGTACCCCTTTAATTATTTCCGGTCAAGTAGAAAGACCAACGGAAAAATATCTTCAAGCTGCTGAAATTGCCAAAAAACTAGAGCTACAAGAAAACGAGGAAGATCCCAAAGACTACGAAGTAGACGAAAAAGCTCGTAATGTTTTGATGACGGATCAAGGGTTTGAAAACGCAGAACAACTATTAGGAGTAACGGATCTCTACGATCAAGAAAACCCTTGGGCCCACTACATTTTTAACGCCATCAAAGCCAAAGAATTATTCACCAAAGATGTTAATTACATCGTCAAGAATAAAGAAGTGGTCATCGTTGATGAATTTACAGGTCGTGTTTTAGCAGGAAGACGCTGGAGTGATGGACTGCACCAGGCGATCGAAGCTAAAGAAGGGGTTCCCATCCAAAAAGAAACCCAAACTCTGGCCACCATTACCTATCAAAACTTCTTCCTGTTATACAACAAACTTTCAGGGATGACAGGAACTGCTAAAACCGAAGAAACGGAACTAGAAAAGGTCTATAACCTACAAGTAACTATCGTTCCCACTAACCGTCCCCCCCAACGCTATGACTATGCTGATGTGGTTTATAAGAACGAAATAGCTAAATGGAAAGCCGTAGCAGCAGAAGTAGAAGAACTACACGAACAAGGTCGTCCCATTCTTGTTGGTACTACCAGTGTGGAAAAATCGGAAGTTATTTCTAATCTATTGCAACAAAGTAACATTCCCCATAACATTCTCAATGCTCGCCCCGAAAACGTAGAAAGAGAATCAGAAATTGTTGCTCAAGCAGGAAGACAACAAGCTGTTACCATTGCGACGAATATGGCAGGACGAGGAACCGATATCATTTTAGGGGGGAACTCCGACTACATGGCCCGCCTAAAAATTCGGGAATATCTTATGCCTCAAATTGTTATGCCAGAAGATGATAACCTGATGGCAGGGGGTACAGGAGGCAATGGTAGTCGTCGTCCTCAAGGCTTTGGTGAAGATAGCAAAAAGAAAAAATGGCAACCCTCAGCCGATATTTTCCCCACCCAACTCTCCCAAGAAACCGAAAACCTGATCAAAGTAGCAGTAAAATTTGCAGTTACTGAATATGGACAGCAAAGTTTATCCGAACTAGAAGCGGAAGAAAAAATTGCGATCGCCTCGGAAAATGCTCCCACAGATGACCCTGTGATTGAAAAATTACGGGAAGTTTATAAAGCCATCCGTGAAGAATACGACGCATTGACCGACAAAGAACAGGAAGAAGTGGTAGAAAAGGGAGGACTCCATGTTATTGCTACTGAACGTCACGAGTCCCGTCGCATCGATAACCAGTTACGGGGAAGGGCCGGACGACAAGGAGATCCTGGGTCAACTAAATTTTTCTTAAGTTTAGAAGATAACTTACTAAGAATTTTTGGAGGCGATCGCGTTTCCGGGTTAATGGAGGCCTTCCGAGTTGAGGAAGATATGCCCATCGAGTCGAAAATGTTAACCCGTTCCCTAGAAGGGGCCCAGAAAAAAGTTGAAACCTTCTACTATGACACCCGTAAACAGGTGTTTGAATACGATGAGGTGATGAATAACCAGAGAAGGGCTATTTATGCCGAACGTCGACGGGTACTCGAAGGGTTAGACCTCAAAGAACAAGTGCTACAATACGCGGAGAAGACAATGGATGAAATTGTCGACGCTTATGTTAACCCTGAGTTACCCCCCGAAGAATGGGATGTAGGAAACTTAGTTAGTAAGGTCAAAGAGTTTGTGTATCTCCTCGAAGATATGACTGCTGAAGACATGGAAGATATGACCGTCCCAGAGATGAAAATCTTTCTCCACGAAGAAGCTCGTAAAGCTTATGACATCAAAGAAGACCAAGTGGATAAAGTTCGTCCTGGTTTGATGCGAGAAGCAGAACGTTTCTTTATTTTGCAACAGATAGACACCCTATGGCGTGAACATTTACAGTCAATGGACGCGCTACGGGAGTCTATTGGGTTACGAGGTTACGGACAGAAAGACCCTCTCATTGAATATAAACAGGAAGGTTACGAAATGTTCTTAGAGATGATGATCGATATCCGTCGTAATGTCGTTTATTCTCTCTTCCAGTTCCAACCCCAAAGTCAAGTCCAAGCAGTTTAGTTGCTTGAGGGCAAAGGAGAATAATACTTAGGAAGTTGCCTATCCCTACTATAGGGATAGGCAACTTCTCACTTCTGAGTTCTGACTCCAAAAAGCGGAGAGGGTGGGATTCGAACCCACGTTGGCTATTAACCAAACCCGATTTCAAGTCGGGCGCGTTCGACCACTCTGCCACCTCTCCTTAATTCATCCCCAATTCTAGCATGATTTTGGCTTTTCGCCGACAAACCCCAAACCATAGTTAAGGCAATATTTTCTAGGCCCAAGGAAAAAAGAAAATATCTCTTTTTCCCTTGCCTTTTACTTTATTTACTATTCTGCGTCAGCTAGAGCAAAGAAACCAGGAACCCTTCCTGCTGCTGCACTACCATCTTTCTGTGATAGGATAACAGCACTGATTTGATCGCTCATCACAGCAACTTTTTTTTCCGTTTGTTTCTCACAAGTTAACTCAATTAACTCAGAAGTGCCTGACTTCAGGGAGTTGACAATCTGCTCATAAAGTGCTTGTGCATCCTCAACTTCTTTGCGTTGTACAGAAATAGGGAGGGGAGTGTATTTTAAAGCTAAATCAATACTAATCATTAATGCTCCTTGCGGTAAATGCTTTCTTTCTTATTATGAGTGAAAATTGGAGCTTGTGCAGAGTGATAAAATAGTAATACCGTTGATCTTGGAAGTTAAATAAATGAATAGTTGCGTGTTGATGGCGAAAGTCATTCGGAATCCTGAATTACGCTATACTTCGGATAATCAAAGAGAAGTTGCACAAATGTTGGTGGAGTTTGCAGGCCGACGAAGCGAAGATCCCCCTGCTACCCTAAAAGTGGTGGGATGGGGTGGTTTAGCGACACAGATGAAAGAAACTTGCACCGAAGGCGATCGCTTAATTTTGGAAGGCCGTTTATCCATGAATACTTTTGAACGTAAGGAAGGGTTTAAGGAAAAACGAGCAGAGTTAGTGATTTCTCGCTTTTATCCTGTGGATGGGGTAACTAACCCTTCCTCTATGGATAATGTGGTTTCTTTGGATACTGCTAAATCATCTCAAAGGAAAAATAGTAGTTACGATCAAGATAGCTACGATATGGATGAGTCACAACCTATGCCAACTTCTTCTAGTAACGAAGATGATCCCATTCCGTTTTAAGAAAATTTTTGTTGTATAAACAATTTTTGTCGGGCTTAATATTATTAAGCCCCTACGAGACTTAACTAACTCAAAATAATGCCATGTTATTAAACTATAATCCTAAGCATTGTCTCCCCTCTGCTGAAGATTTACCAGACTCTGATGATACACCTGTGGATAATCAATTACAAGACTTAATTCCTCATCTTTTATTAGATATTCTGGCATTAATTTGGTCAGAAAGAGAAGATTGGTATTTTGGGGTGGATATGGGTATCTATTATGATCCCTATGAACCGGCTATTGTTCCTGATGGGTTTTTAAGTGTTGGAGTTCCTCGTATTATTGATGAAGATTTAAGATTATCTTATGTTTTATGGGAGGAACAAAAGGTTCCTCTTTTAGTATTAGAAGTGGTTTCTCATAAACGGAGAAAAGAATATACTAAAAAGAAAGATTTTTATGCAGAAATGGGAGTCTTATATTATGTAATTTATAATCCTTTACGGAAAAGAAAACCCAGATTAGAAGTTTATCAATTAAATAATGGAAAATATGAATTATTACAAGGTGAACCCATCTGGTTATCAGAATTAAATTTAGGAATAGGGAAAGAAACAGGAATTTATCAAGGAATTGAAAGAGAATGGTTATATTGGTACGATGAAAATGGTGAACGTTATTCAACTCCAGAAGAAAGAATAAAATCAGAAGGAGAACAAAGAGAAAAGAAAGGAGAAATAGAGGGAAAACAAAGTTTGATTTTACGTCAACTTAATCTAAAATTAGGTAATCTTTCTCTAACAACTAAACAAAAAATCAAAGAATTATCTTCTAGTCAATTAGATGATTTATCCCTTGCTTTATTTGATTTTACGGACTTAAATAGTTTAAATCAGTGGTTAGATAAAAAGTAGGGTGGGCAAATTTTATGATCTGAATTTTTGATAAATAATGAGGATTATTTGCCCACCACTTTTCTCTATTGCGCTTTAGTTAGGTGTGGTGGGCAAACTCACACAGTTTTGATGATTAATTTTTCATTTACTTGATTTTGCCCACCCTAC
This sequence comes from Crocosphaera watsonii WH 8501, assembly GCF_000167195.1. Lineage (GTDB taxonomy): Bacteria > Cyanobacteriota > Cyanobacteriia > Cyanobacteriales > Microcystaceae > Crocosphaera > Crocosphaera watsonii. The sequence continues at coordinate 8,653 of NZ_AADV02000096.1, forward strand.
GATCTATGACTGAAAATGTAGGGTGGGCAAATTTTATGATCTGAATTTTTGATAAATAATGAGGATTATTTGCCCACCACTTTTCTCTATTGCGCTTTAGTTAGGTGTGGTGGGCAAACTCACACAGGTTTGATGATTAATTTTTCATTTACTTGATTTTGCCCACCCTACGATCTATGACTGAAAATGTAGGGTGGGCAAATTTTATGATCTGAATTTTTGATAAATAATGAGGATTATTTGCCCACCACTTTTCTCTATTGCGCTTTAGTTAGGTGTGGTGAGCAAACTCACACAGGTTTGATGATTAATTTTTCATTTACTTGATTTTGCCCACCCTACGATCTATGACTGAAAATGTAGGGTGGGCAAATTTTATGATCTGAATTTTTGATAAATAATGAGGATTATTTGCCCACCACTTTTCTCTATTGCGCTTTAGTTAGGTGTGGTGGGCAAACTCATACAGGTTTGATGATTAATTTTCTATTTACTTGAGTTTGCCCACCCTACGATCTATGACTGAAAATGTAGGGTGGGCAAATCTTATGATCTCAATCCTTGATAGATAATGAGGATTATTTGCCCACCCTACGATCTGGGATTATATCTTATCTTTAGGGCTTGATAATATTAAGCCCCCATATTGCTAATGTTTACAAATTATGGCCAAACCTAATCGGTTAAAGATTGACTTCCTTTTAAATTAAGTGTTAGTATAATGGTGGTTATAACGTGGTCTAAATAAATTTGTCTCTTCTCAAATAGGCGAAAACACAAGCTAAAGAAGATATCAGAGAAGAAACTATAAATAAGTTCTAGACACCCGTTAAGTCCATTCTAAAGTAATAAAAATTTGTCACTAGGTACCGATAGCTTGTCGGTGAACACCTGTGAACCGGAAAGACTTTCATTAACTATCACGAGGTAATTCTATGAAGCTTAATCATAGCCTTGTTTTCATATCTTTAACCACCATAGGACTCAGTTTAATTACGCCAGCAAAAGCTGATGCTCAACTGCGTAATATCGGTCCGAATATTTCCATTCCTTCTAGGGAATGTATTCCTGGGGCAATTAACTGCGGTGGAGAAATTCACCGCGAAAATATGCGTCATAATCGTCAACTCTATTTTCAAACCCCCGAAAAGATTTTGCAACATTTTCATCGGGAACGCACTGAAAGAGCTTGTTTAGAGAGGACTATGACCACTCCTCCCCCACCTATTAATGCTAATTGTAATCAGTATCTTGAGCAAATTGAAAACTTCAATCAACAAGATGCTGTCATTGATCAACGTCTACTTCAACAACAAGAAATTGATCGACTTTATCAAAATGGAAGTAACTTTTAATAGAGAAAAAGGGGAGATAGAGTTAAAAAGCTACCTATTTTTTCCTGTTTTCTATTAATAAATATCATTAGTTGTTTGGTTAAATAAGGGTTCACTAATAGGCATAACTAAAACCTTATCTACACGATTACCATCCATATCCATAACCTCAAACTTTAAACCTTTCCAATTAAAACTATCAGCGGCTTTAGGAATTTTCCCTAAATAAGTAATAACAAATCCTCCTAATGTGTGGAAATTACCCTGTTTTTCTCCTGGAATCATTTTTAGTCTAAATACTTTTTTGAACTCATCCACTGCTACGGTTCCATCCATTAACCAAGAACCGTCCTCTCGACGCACAATAGAAGGGATAATAGTTTCATCAATGCGAGGAATATCCCCTACAATAGCTTTCAAAATATCATTAATAGTCACTAATCCCTGAATAATACCGTATTCATCCACTACCAAAGCAATATGATTTCCCGTTTGTTGAAATAATTGTAAGACTTTTAAACCCAAGGTACTATCAGGAACTAATAAAGGTTGTCCTAAAGATGCCGTTAAATCAAACTGCTGACAACCTAAACAATTAGACAATAAATTAGTTACCTGAACAATGCCTAATACTTCTTCTAAACTGCCTTGACAAACAGGAAAACGAGTATGGGTACTATGAATAATTTTCTGACGATTAATCTCAGCAGAATCTTCTAAATTTAACCAAATAATTTCGGGACGAGTTGTCATTAAACTGCTAACTCTGCGATCGCCTAACTGCAAAACCCTCTCCACCATCTCATGTTCCACTTCCTCAAACATTCCTGCTTCTTTACCCTGTCTCAACATCACTTTAATTTCTTCTTGGGTTACAGGAGGTTCGCTGATGGTGGTAGTAATACCCAATAAAGATAAAATAAAATCTGTAGAAGTCCCTAATAAATTAACGATAGGAGCAACTAAACGAGAAATATACAACAAAGGAAAAGCCATTAATGTAGCAATTCCCTCCGGATCACTCAAAGCTAAACGTTTAGGCACTAATTCTCCGATCACTAGAGATAAATAGGTTAAACAGAGGACAACCAACGTGATAGAAATGGCTTCACTGTGGACCATTAACCCAGGAACACGCTGTAAAACCACCGTTAAATGTGCCGAGAGGTTCGCCCCACCATAAACCCCTGCTAAAATACCAATCAGGGTAATACCAATCTGTACCGTTGATAAAATCTGGTTGGGGTCATTGGCCAATTCTAGAGCGATTTTTGCCCGTCGATCGCCTTGGAGACTCATTTGCTCTAAACGAATTTTACGAGAGGAAACTAGGGCTATTTCCGATAGGGCAAAGATAGCATTAAATAAAATCAACAAAAGGATAACCAGAAGTTCGCTTGCGATCGCAACCATAGAAAATTGATCTCAGCTTGGGTTCAAGATAGCTGACCATTTCTAGTATCAACTATTAATCCCCGAAAAACAGGGTCATCTTCAGTTAAATTTTTATGAAGTCCTGACATTTTCTCAAAAAAGTGTAACAATAGATACAGAAAGTATTTTTAAACTCCTCAATTTTCTCATCCAATAGAGAAAGATGGGGAAAAGCGATCAGAGGAAAATCAATTATGAAACTGTCATTTCGTGGAATCAGTTATAATCATGACCCTATGACCTTAAAACCAACTAATACAGAGTTTGAAGGAACCTATCGGGGTATCCATTGGAAAAATCATCCTTGTACTTCATCTCGTCATGGTCATGGACTCAAACCTATGACCTATCGGGGTATCCATTATCTACAAAATTAATTTGTCATTATCATTTCGGGGATAATTCAACTTTTAGGCCGTTTTTAAAGGAGGGGGTTTCAAACCCAAATATGAAATGAAATTTTCAGAACATGGTTTTGTGGAAAATGATCAATCAAATGCTCTGGATCTTGGTTATCAAACCGTGACCCAAAAACACAGTGGGCAAAAATGGCAATATCAATATCCTAGACATATTAGACCAAATTATTCTAGTTTATCGAAACAGGAAAAAATCACTGATTATCATATTGAATCTCAAGTAATCATCTCTCAGGTTTCAGAGGGTCAAATGTGTCCTATTTTCGCAAAACCTACTGAAAAATTGACCGTCAATGAAGTCGATAAAATTCACTTACAAAACCTTTGTCGTAACATAGAAAGACGAATGAAAACGGCCAAATTAAAAGGAGATGAATGGTTAATTAGTTTATTGGAAAAAGAATTTGAGCAGATGGGTGGATTGTGTTTTATTTAGGTTAAATTGGTGGGCTGTGAACTGCTTTGAACTAAATTAGCAATACACCTAACCCACTCTAGAGAATTTAAGGTTATTAATTTTTTTTAGTAGCTTCCTCTCGAGCATTACGCCATGCTTTAACAGTACGACCTAAATTTTGAGTAAATTCCTGCCATCCCCACAAACTACCAACCTGGTTTTCATCCCAAGAGGCGGAAAATATACCATAACTTAATCCCAAAACTCCTAAGCCAAATAATCCTAGACTAATTGCACCCACGACAGAATTAGGAATATCTAACAAGTCATTAGTAACAACCCAATAAAAAATAAAAAATGAGGACATTCCTAACGCAGTAGGAATACCCGAAAAGATGGCCATTCTTTTGATCATTCTCTGACTAACGCTGTCAGGTATGGCACTTAAACTGGCATCATCAGAGCTTTTTTGTTTTTTTTGGGAATTTTTAACGGACTTTTTAACGGTTTCTGGATTTTTCTTTTGTTTCTTCTTTTTTTTATTCCCAGGTTCAAATGGAATGGTGTTCCGTGATGAATTATCTGCCATAAGTTTTAAAATGAAACTATAGATTATTAAGGTTGAGGGTCAATCAAAATGTGATTAACAACACACCCCTATTAATTCTAACCCACTGTAGCGGTCAAAGCTGTAGTCTCTGAAAATATGGTTGTTAGTTGTGTTAGCTATATAATCAACTGCTTATGATTTTCTCATAAAATTTTAAGCTAAGATTTTTATAGTTTATAAGTATATAGTATTATACAGTAACACAGGTTTATAGCCTGTAATATTGCCCTGTTTATGCTACATTCAATCACTAAGTATTCATGGTCGGATTAATATGAAACCTGTCGATTTTTTACTTATCATCCATCCTGCATTAGCGGTTATTTTTGTTTTTCCTTTGATTGGTATTGTTTCTTATTATTCCTGGCAAACCCGTCAAAGACGTTTAGCTCTTGCTAATAAAGAGAAAAGTAAAATTCCTCCTATCGTGGGAACAGAACACGTTAAAATAGGGCGTTGGTTATCCACTGGGGTAGTAGCAATTACTCTATTTGGACTAGCTTATCCCATTGGGGAAGATATCATCAAAAAGCAACTATGGGGGACTAATTTTTTCCAATTTATTTTCCTAATTTTAATGTTTGTTTTAACCGCTGTTTCTCTTTATTTTCTCCACAATGCCAGGGAAGCAAAATGGAGAGGAATTTTTGCAACTTTAACCGGCATGGGAATAGTTATTTTAGGGTGCCAAGATAACGTATTTCGTCGGACTAATGAATGGTATAATTAGGGGTCGAAGTGGTAGTCACCTACCACGACTCCCAGTCCGAACCGTGCGTGAGACTTTCACCTCACACGGCTCTCGGCAATTAGTCCCTTGTCTAGGGTACTGTTAATACATCGTCTTTCCATTCATAGCCATTATAAGTGCCAATCATAGAGGTAGTCATTTTTGCTTTTGGCCTCATGACAGTGACGATGTAGAGCTTGAAGATTGTTGTATGTATCCAAACCACCTTTCGATTTAGGGATAATGTGGTCAACTTCTATCAAGTCTTCAGGTGTGAAGTGTTGCTTACATTGAGGGCATATACCTTTTTGTTTCTTTAAGAGTCTTGATACTCTAGCTGGTGTCCCGGTATATGTTCCCCGTCTTTTACTCCAGTAAGTCCAGTTTCCGTCATAAGGTGATGCGTCAGGTTTAACCAATTGATGTCTCTTTATTTCCGTTTCGGCATGATAGTAGAGGACTGCTTCTTCTGTTTGAAACGTCCATTTTCCGTACTTTCCGTATGAGAAATATTTTCTAAGGGCTTCATACAATGGTGTTTTTTTCTTTTTCCTGTTAACTGTCCAAGCTCTTAGCATATTCCATAGTACGTTGTTTTCGGATGCAAATGTTTCCTTACTTGCGACCGTTCGATAGTAGTTACACCATCTTAGTATCATGGGATTAATCTTGCGAATAATGCTGCTTGTGGGGCTTATTATTGGCCTTAAATGACCTCTATAAAAGCTTGTGGTGAACTAGTATTGTCCGGGAATAACAATTCAGTTTTGTAACGTTATTAATAATTGCTTGTGGGGTGTGTTTAACCATTGACCTTGAATTCCCTTTTAAAATGGCCTAGCTTGTACCACACAGGGAATGCCTACCNCTTGGTACTTAAGGCTTAGAGAACCGGTTCTAAAACGTGAGTAGTATCAGAGGGCCCCAATAAGAGGGGATATTCATGTTGGAGAAGAACGGGAG
>NZ_AADV02000095.1 GCF_000167195.1 Crocosphaera watsonii WH 8501
CACTTTATGTAACTTTTGGAAGTCTTATAAAACGAGTGATTTCATGGTAGATAACTTGGAGCAATGGTGGACAAGTCTGAGTATAAATGAAAAGCAGCAACTAGAGAACATCCAAATTAAAGTTGATAATGGACCAGAAAATAGTGGAATAAGAAGGCAATTTTTGAAGAGAATGGTAGAGTTTGCCGACCAAACTAAGAAATCTATTCAATTACTATATTTTCCTCCTTATCACAGTAAATATAATCCCATAGAAAGATGTTGGGGAATTTTAGAGAGGCATTGGAACGGAACACTTCTGAGAAATGCTCAAACGATGTTAGCTTGGGTAAAAACTATGACATGGAAAGGCTTAAATCCGATAGTTAAGTTAAGTAAAAAAGTTTATCAAAAAGGCATTTCTTTAACGAAAAAAGAGATGAAGGAAATTGAGAAACGTTTAGAACGTAATCCTCACTTACCTAAATGGGATATTTTGATTAGACCCAGTTAGTCTAAAAAGTTAATAAGAGTGTAAAATTAAGTGAATTTCCTTTTTAAAAATAGTCAAAGCTAATTTAAAAGTTAGCGTATTTCTTTCTTTTAGATAGGGAGGTTTTTGTTCGCGGAAAGTATCCGCGAACAACTTTTTATTTTTCCCTTTTCGCTTATTTGAGATGTTCTACAAACAGATTCTGAGAATGGGTGGGAAACTTTTTCTTGGAAAGCATCTTACTCTGAAGGTGCTTTTGCACAAATTATACTTGGAAACAATTTTTATGCGGTTTATGCTGCCGGTGCAACAGATACTGCTTTAGAAGCGTCCACAACTTTCTTGTAAGTCCGTCCTCCCCCAATACTGCTCGGCCGGCGAAAAATTGTCTGTTGAGACAGGGAGGGGGAAGAGGGGGAAGGGTGGTTCGAGAAAACATTATCTATTGATTAGGGGTCGAAGTGGTAGTCACCTACCACGACTCCCATTCCGAACCGTGCATGAGACTTTCACCTCACACGGCTCTCGGCAATTAGTCCTTTGTCATAGGTACTGTTAACACATCGTCTTTCCATTCATAGCCATTTTCTAACCAATCGTAGAGGTAGTCATTTTTGCTTTTGACATCATGACAGTGACGATGTAGAGCTTGAAGATTGTTGTAGGTATCCTTTCCACCTTTCGATTTGGGGATAATGTGGTCAACTTCTATCAAGTCTTCAGGTGTAAAGTATTGCTTACATTGAGGACATATACCTTTTTGTTTCTTTAAGAGTTTTGCGACTCTTGTTGGTGTCCCAGAATATGTACCTCGTCTTTTGCTCCAGTAAGTCCAGTTTCCGTCATAGGGTGAAGCTTCAGGTTTAACCCATGTGTGTCTCAATATTCCTGTTTCGGCGTGGTGATAGAGGACTGCTCCTTTTGTTTGGAATGTCCAGAATCCGTGTTTTCCGTATGAGAAATATTTTTTAAGAGCTTTAATCAATGGTGTCTCTTTCTTTTTCCTGCTTACTGTCCAAGCTCTAAGCATATTCCATAATATGTTGTCTTCGGATTTGAATGTTTTCTTACTGCAAACATTTCGGTAGTAATTACACCATCCTCGGATTATGGGATTTAATCTTGTGATTAATGCTTTTTGTGGGGCTTTCTTGTTGGCCTTGATGGCCTCTTTGATTGCCTCATGGTGAGCTAGTATTTTTTTCTTGCTTGGCTTGATTAGTGTTTTGAATCCAGTTAGTTGTGCATTTTTTCCACCTGTTTTACTAGAGTGGTGTTTACCCTTGGGGTATGACCTAATATTGAATCCAAGGAAATCGAAGCCTGGTTCAATGGTTTTACCATTATGGACAATACTTTTTAGAGTGTGTCTTATGGAAGTCTTCTCTGGTTTTAGTTCCAATCCGACTTTTTCTAACCATTGTGCAACTAGATTTTTACATTGTAGAATAACATCGTAATCTGTATGAAGAATTACGAAATCATCGGCGTAGCGGATGATTTTGGGTTTATATCCCTGTTTAAGACTGCCATCTTCTCTCCGTTTTGTACGGGGGAAGTGATTTTCTATGTCTATTATCATTCCGTGTAGTGCAATGTTAGCCAATAACGGACTTATTACACCACCTTGAGGTGTACCTGAATCTGTTTCCTCAAAAATGCCCTTGTCCATTACACCGCATTCCAACCATTGTTTAATGATTCTTTTGATGTTGTGTGGACAATCTACTTTTGACAGTAGGTAATCATGGTTAATCTTGTCGAAGCATTTGGCGATATCTGCATCTAGAACATATTTTGCATTCGTTTTTATTGCTAAAAATATTCTACTGATAGCGTCTTGTGCGCTTCTGCCTGGACGGAAGCCATAAGATGTACCCTCAAATTGGGCTTCCCAGTATGGTTCTAAGGCTGATTTAACCAAGGCTTGCATTGCTCTATCTTTCATGGTGGGTATCCCCAGTCCACGTTTTTCATCTCTTCCAGGTTTAGGTATCCAAACCCATCTGAGTGCCTTGGCTTTGTAACCTTTTAACCTTAGTTCGTTAACTAACTTTAATCTTTGGTTAGGTCGTAATAACTTTTTCCCATCAACTCCAGCAGTTTTCTTACCTTGGTTGTCTTGGGTCACTTTGCGAATGGCTAAGAGCTTTGCGTAATGTGACTTTAACAGTAACTTCTGAAGCTTTTTAGCTTTGACTTTATTACCTGATTTAACAGCTTGAAATATTCTTTTTTGAAGCTTAAACACTTTCCTCTGGACTTTTGCCCAGTTTATGGTGTTCCATTCTGGCGTAGTCTTGGTTATACTCGCATTCGACATTTAACTACCTCTAATAGAGACTATTTCTTCTAATTAACCAGCAATACGTCAGCTTATCCATATTCATTACAAATAGGCATTAGCAACTTAATTGCTTCTCACATCCATGACCCTTGCGCTTAAGTTTGTCACTACTTACATCATCGACCTGATGGTAAGAGCAGTCATGGACTTAATTCGTTCCGTTGGTTTGGGTGTATTGGTTTTAGGTTTCATCTCTCCCCCAGGTTACTTTTAGGAATCGTTGTGGATCTTACGAAGAAAACTCCACTTTTCACCTTGTTCTTTTGAACGCAGCCTGTCAAACAGATTTGGCTACTTGGAGGTCTTGAGGGTTCAGGACGATGATTCAGCGTAATGCTTAACCGTGACCAATTGACTGGAGGAACGACTTGCCATGCTGTTTCATGACGGGTTCCCCTTTTAAACCTGCTTCCATCCTGAGTTTACTAAGTCCAAAACGGAGGGTTAAGTTGTCACTCTTAGGATTGCTCCCTTGATTCCGAGTGTGGCTCCTTTAGCCAACAAACCAACAGTTATCTAGTTTTCTAGGTTCTAGACTAGCTACACACCTGTATTTAGTACAGGCTTTCTAGCTAAACGAATCGCACCTTCGTATCCATCCATATTCGGCATTTGTAAATCCATCAAGATTAGATCAACTGTTATATTACTTACTTTTTCTATAGCTTCGTGACCATCATTAGCCAGGATAATATTATGATGAGTGCCTGAAAAATATTCTATTAATAATTCTCTATTTGAAGCAACATCATCCACGACTAAAATACTCAGGGGTGAGATTTGATTGAAATCAAGATTAATAATTTCTTCAGTGGAAACGATAGCCTTATTCTGTCCCATATCCACTCGAGGAAACAACAGAGTAAAAGTGCTGCCTTTTCCCAGTTCACTCTCTAATTGAATAGTTCCTCCTAAGATTTTGGTTAAGCGCTCAGTAATGCTTAATCCTAGTCCAGTTCCGCCATATTTTCTATTACTTTGTCCCTCGCTTTGAGTAAAGACATCAAAAACCCTTTTCTGCTGTTCTGGCGCAATACCGATTCCTGTATCTTTTATAGCTATTTCGAGAGAACAATACTGATCATCTTTCCACTGTAGTAAGTCTCTCTTAACACTGATAGTTATCAAGCCTTCTTCAGTAAATTTTATAGCATTTCCTACTAAGTTAAAAAGAATTTGTCTTAGTCTAATTTCGTCAAAAACAATGACATCAGGAACTTCTACCTCAATGTTTACTAATATTTGTAATTGTTTTTCTTTTGCTTTTTCTAGAAACATTCGCTGGATTTCAATAATGATTTCTCTCAATTTAATAGGTTCATAAGTGATATCTAGTTTTCCTGCTTCAATTTTTGAGATATCTAAGATGTCATCAATTAATGATAATAAAACTTTTCCGATCCTATCAATTGAATCAAGATAATTCTGAGATTTTTCATCAGTAATTTTACTCTTAAGCAAGTCACAAAAACCTAAAATTGCATTCATAGGTGTTCTAATTTCATGACTCATTGTAGCTAAAAATTCGCTCTTAGCTTTATTAGCTACTTCCGCTGCTTCTTTGGCTTTTTCTAATGCTTCTTGTGCCGCTTTTTTGTTGGTAATATCTGTGATAGTTCCCACTAAGCGGTAGGGTTTACCCTGTTGATATCGGATACATTTTCCTTTAGCCTCGATCCAAATATAATGACCATCATGATGTCTAATACGATGGAAATTTTCATAGATATTTGTGTTACCTTGTAAATGATTTTCTATATCTTTAATTGCCTGAGCATAATCTTCAGGATGAACATTATCTGACCAAGTAGATAAAAGATGAGGCAAGGGATTATTTTCATAACCTAATATCTTCATCCAAACAGGAGAATAATATACAGTATCATCCCTTAAATCCCAATCCCAAATACCGTCATTTGTTCCTGATACTGCTAAATGATAACGTCTTTCACTTTCCCTTAATTGTTCTTCTATAATCTGTTTTTCAATAATTTCTTCATTGAGATTTTCATTTAATTTACTTAATTCTTCCGTTCTTAACTGGACAATATTTTCAAGATTATTTTTATTATCTTTAATGGCTTGAAATTGCTCTTTTAGAATTTTTATCATAACATGACAGTTATTAGTAAGCTGTAAAAACTCATTGATGTTAGTTTTTGGTAAAGATTTTGCTTCTTCTTTATTTAAAATTTTATCAGGTAAATTTTCAGTGAATTCAGCTATTTTTTTTAAGGGATTACTAATTAAACGACTAATACTAAAAGCCAATAATAACCCAACTAAACAAATCAAAAACATCACCGACATATTCTGGATATAAATTTGTTGTAGATAATCAATATGATTAGCCGTTTTAATTCTTATGATTAAACACCAGGGTAAGGTAGGAGAAAGCTCAACTTCTTTAACATAAAATGAGTTACGCCAACGGGTCATTACGGGTTTTCCTGGGTCAATAGGCAGCCATTGAAAAATGGTATCATAGTCAGGACTTTGATTAATTTCTCCCCCATCTTTCCAATCAAAGATATCCATTGGATTCAACTCTTGGTCACTGTCAGCAACAACCTGATTACTTTTATCAAGCAGGATAGTTTGTAGATCAAATTCTTTTAATTGAATATCGACTAATTCAGAGACTTTGGATAATTCGAGATACCCATAAACCACCCCCCTTAAACTATTATTTGAGGTATTAAAAATAGGAACCTGAATGCCAATATAGGGTTTAGAGTCAGTCTGATCGATATTTACTTCACTAATTTGAGGTTTTTTCGTAGTGGCTAATTTTTCTAAGGAAAGAATTTTAGTAAGATTTATTCCTGTTAATTTTGCTCCTAAATTATTGGTGCTGGGATAAGCATCCACAATGATACCCTGATCATTAGTCACACAAATTTTCATGAAAGCAGGTAACGTATTTTTAATTAATGCCAATACTTCAGTTTTTTCTAAATCTGGTGACTCAGATAATTTCAATGCCAAGGTTTCCATTCCTTGAAAATTACGTGTGTACCAATTGTTAATATTTTCGGTAATGGTGATGCTGACAGTTTCAATTTCTGCTTGAATTGCTGTTTCAATAAATTTCAGACTTTCTCTTCCCTGTAGCATGGTTAAGAGGAGACTGGGGAATAAAACAAAGGCCAAGAAAAAGTTAAAGAGAGTTTGTTTTAAAGAAAGAGATGATTTTGATTTTCGAGGATTAATTAAATTATCAAAGGGAAGATAAGAAACAATAAAATTAGCAATGAGGGCGTTAAAAATAGCGTTTATAGCCTGTTTTAAAGCAATTAAAATAGTTCCTGAAGCAGAAACGGGTAATATAAAGCCATAAAATAACCCTACCAAGGGTATTCCCAATAATACCCAGAAAATAGCATCAAGGATTACAAAATTACGGTAGCGACGAGATAATAGGGCAACAAAGACAGTTTCTAAAGTGAAAATAATTATGGCATAAGGATGACCCCAAAGATAGTAAGTAATACTACTTGCTATCATTCCAGCCAAAGTTCCCCAAAAAATACCGTAATAATGAACAACAATTAAAACAGCAATACTACCAAAGAGAAAATCAACCCCAAAAAATAGGGGTAATTTATAATAGTTGCCTAAAACACCAAGGAGTAGTAGGAGGGAAAGAATACCAAAATATCTAAGATTCCCCATTCATCTAGTTTTTTAAATTAAAAACATTTATAGTTATCTTCTATCTTACCAATGGATCATTCACAATTAATAGTTGCTCAATTTAAGGTTTATTACTTTCTTTCAGTAACAGTAAGTATTTTTACGGGTGAACTGATAAAGTTTTGTTTGTTTGCGTTTTTAGGCCATTAATAAAGGCAAAATGGGGAATAGGGAACCCATTAAACCCTTCAAGCTTTAATTTTGGACTTTGGATAAAAAACAATTGTTAGCGTAAATCTTACGCTAAACATATCTCCAAAGCTAAAATAGAGAATTAAGGTGATTTTAAAAACTCTCTTTCCATCTTTTTAGGGGATTTTAAATATTAAATAGCTTCATTCAGTTTCGGTTCCAATATAGATATCTAAGTAGCTTTCCGTTAGAGATTGAATGACTCGTTCTAATTCATCAATGAGATTTCTTCTAGTGCAGCTTGGCGAAAGTAATCCACCAGATTTTTACAGAAACTTTCGTGACTAGCCACGACAATGTGTTTCAATGAAACTAACGGAAGAATCTCGAAGTTGATGTCCATGATAAAAGCATTGCCAATTAACCTCTCCAACCTACAGAAAACAGTACTCCAACAAATAGTGAGAGGGACAACAAACCCCTATCGCCTTGTTAGACGAGCCAAGCTAATCTTAGCCGCAGCATCAGGAGAGAGCAATAGTTCGATTAGTCGAAGATTAGAATTAGACCGAGTACAAGTGCGTCAGTGGCGATCGCGATGGTTTGAGGAGAGAGAAAAACTGAGTGCCGCCGAAGAACAACAGGTAACGGAGAAAGCATTAATGGTCTTGATCAAAGGAATTTTAAGCGATCGCCCAAGACCTGGAACAACAAAATCCTTTACGGTCGAACAAGTAGTCCAGATTGTAGCGATCGCTTGTGAAGAATGTGAAAAATCAGACAGACCAGTGAGCCATTGGACACCTTCAGAGTTGGCGGATGAAGCCATAAAAAGAGGAATTGTCGAAAAGATTTCCCCCCGTAGTGTGGGGCGTTTTTTAAAAAGAAGCGACATTACAACCACATCTCGTTCGTTACTGGTTAAATGCCAAAATTGATGATCCCTTAAAATTTAAAAAGCAAGTCAAATATATCTGTGAACTTCATCAAGAAGCTAAAACTTTGTTAGAACAAGGAATTCATTTAATTAGTACAGATGAAATGACAGGGATTCAAGCTCTTGAGAGATTATTTCCGAACAAAAGAATCAAGCCTAAACAAGTAGAAAAAATCGAATTTGAATATGAAAGACACGGAACTTTAAGCTTGATTGCGAACTGGGATGTGGCAAGAGGAAAAGTTGTTAGTCCCTCTATTGGACCGACAAGAACAGAACAAGATTTTTCTGAACATATCCAGAGAACGATTAAGATTGATGAAAAAGCAGAATGGATTTTTATTGTAGATCAACTCAACATTCATAAATCGGAAAGCTTAGTCAAATTAGTAGCAGAAAGCTGTGGAATTACTATTGATTTGGGGAGAAAAGGAAAGGAGGGGATTTTGCAATCTATGGACAGCAGAGCAGATTTTTTATCAGATGAATCTCATCGAATTCGCTTTGTTTATATTCCCAAACATACATCGTGGCTTAATCAAATTGAGTGTTGGTTTTCGATCTTAGTCAGGCGTTTACTCAAAAGAATTACTATCCGTTCAACTGAAGAACTATCCCAAAAAATTCTCAATTTTATTGATTACTTTAATCAACATTTTGCTAAGCCGTTCGTTTGGAAATTTAAGGGCTTTAAAGATCATAAGTGACTGGTAGATTATTTTTGCTAAGCTGCACTAGGTACATGAAAGATATTAATTTACTTAAAGCTTTAATGTTTGCTAGAAATAAATATTCTCCTCAACCTTCTCAAGTTAAGGTTGTTCTATTTTTATCTCAAGAATATCGATTACTGAATACATCCAAATTAAACGAGTTTTTAACCGCAGGGATTGAAGTCGAGGAAATTCCTGGATATCATCATACCCTTTTTCAAGAGCCTTATATTCAGAAATTAACTCAAAAACTTCAAGACTATCTTGACAATAACCCTCATTAGTTCAAGCAAAAACCCTTACTTTCTGAGAGGATATAGCTTTTCATTTTACCGTTCAATCAATGAGCCACTGGACAACCAGAAGTTAACTTTTTAAGGAAGGTGCTATTATCAAAATAATGTTCTACGGAGAGAATTTTGAGATCCTCGGTTAATTTAGCTACACTTATTCCTCTAATTTCAATGGTTTCTCCCGTGGGTTGATGGTCTTTATAAGGACCAGTAAAGGTTCCCCAGTGCCGCCATTTAAAGGTAACATTAGGAGGCCCAGATAGCACTTCCATCAGTTCCCATAAAAAGCCATTGGGAAAGGCTTTATGAAATAGTTCAAAGGAAGATTGAAAGTCTTCTGCCTCTGGATCGTAACCTGGGGTTTTATCAATAAACAGGTTATAGGTTCCGTGATCACTCACCTCTTTTGCGCTATAACTAGGTCCCCCGTTGCTACTCATCTGAAATTTATCGACAACAATGGATAACCATTGCTGGGGATCGGCTTTATGGGAGGCTTCCATTTCAAAGGTTCTCACTAAATTTTGAGCGATCGCCTCTAAGGACCCAGGAGCATGATTATATTTGCTTTCTTTGTGTAAATATTGGTCAGTATAGGAGTAGTCTGGCTTTTCTCCGTTGCGCCATTTAACCCCTTGATCATGATCTAAGACGGTATTGCGATCCTGTACCCAAAGGGGCAATTCTGCATTTTGATCTTTACTCATTCGATAAATTCCTGTGGCGAGGTATAGGTTATTAACTATATTTATTATAAAAAATTAGTCGAGCAATTTTTAATTGTAAACCTAAAATGTTTCTTTATTTTTTAATAGTTATAAATCCATATATTTCAGGGGAGAAAAACAGTTCTCCCCTCCGTTCAACTATTATCTTTCTTCCATGGGACACCATTTTTGTTCGGTGGGGCCAGTATAAACAGAACTCGGACGAATAATGCGATCGAGTTCTAACTGTTCCAAACAGTGGGCTAACCAACCGACAACCCGACTGACGGTAAAGGTTGAGGTAAACAAGGCAGGGGGTAGTCCTAACCCATGCAACACTAAAGCTGTGTAGTATTCCACATTGGTTTCAATTCTGCGATTAGGTTTATATTCCCTGAGTAACCGTAGAGCGGTGCTTTCCACATCCACAGCAAAAGCCCAAAATTCTTTATCCTCTCGGCGTTTCCAGACATCGGCGGACACTTGTGAGAGTAAAATAGCTCGGGGATCTTTGACCCGATAAACTCGATGCCCAAAACCCATTAACAGTTCTCTATTTTCAAACTTATGACGCAAATAGCCCTCGATATCTCCAGATTCTTGCATATCTAACAACATATCTAGTACAGGCCCTGGCGCACCTCCGTGCAGCACTCCTTTCATAGCACCAATGGCTGCGGTAACCGCAGAGACAAAGTCAGAGCGTGTGGACATTACCACCCGTGCGGCAAAGGTTGAGGCATTCATCCCGTGTTCAATGACGGTATTGAGGTAAATTTCTAGGGTTTTGACATTTTCAGGGGAGGGGTTTTCTCCCGTGAGCATATATAGGTAGTTAGCCCCGTGGCTTAATTCCAGATGGGGTTGAATAATGGGTTGATCTTGAAGCAAACGCCAATAGGCTGCTGTAATAATAGGAACCGAGGAAATAATTTTCAGCGCACCGTTAATCCCTTCTTTATCGATGCGATTGGATTCCATATCCATCGTCAGACAGCTAACTCCTATTCTCACCCCTTCAATAAGTTCGATCTTGTTACTTGCTGCGCTTTTGAGAATATCTAATATTTTTTCGTCAAGATATCGATGGGATAATAGTTTTTTGGTGACGTTATCCAGTTCATTTTTGTTAGGGAGATGATTATGCAAAAATAAGTAAATCATCTCTTCAAAGGAAGCATTAACGGCAAGCTCTTCAAAGGGAAATCCTAATATGATTAACTTTCCTAACTGCCCATCAATTTTGCTGAGGTGATTGGGTATATTTTCCATATATTTTACATTACCTAAATAGTCGAGGCTGATAGCTGCTTATGCACTCCCCGTCATTATAGCATAGTGCTTTTTTGAGCTCAGTTTTTGGGACCTGGGGGCTTAACATCATAGCATTTCTCCCCTCTTTTAAATATAGAAAGCAGATGTAGAATGTATCTCATGAGTCTAAGAAAGGCTATATTAAGCCCCCACTAATTTAATTTGGGGACTTCGAGATCACAGTTTTTCAGACCAATTAAAGTTAATAACCACGCCAAACTCCGATTAAGATTCCTTGAACTTGTATTTGGTTAGCGTTGAGTTCTATGGGTTGGTAGTTGAGATTTGATGGCTTTAACATCACCATTTCTCCTTCTTGATAATAGCGTTTCAAAGTGGTTCCCACTCCTTCTACTCTGGCTGCAACAATTTCACCATTTTTTAAGGTTTCATCTGGGTCTAAGGAGCGCATAATCGCTAAATCACCATCGGTGATTAAATCTTCAATCATGCTATCCCCTGTCACCCTTAAACCCCAATAACTGCTACCATGGAGCAGATGGGAGAGGTCTAGGCGTTCCTGTTCATCGACGAAGGGTTCCACTAATCCCCCAGCGGCGATCGCTCCTAAAATGGGAATTCCTCGGGATTGATAGTGTAAAATTCTTAGGGTTCTGGCTTTTCCTTCGATCCAGTCGATGTAACCTTTGTTTCTCAGTCTTTCCAGACGACTTTGCACCGGAGCCGGCGATCGCAGATTCATGGCTTTCATCATTTGACGAATAGAAGGGGCGTGTTGATTTTCGTCAATATACTTAATCAACCACTCGTACAATTCTTTTTGGACTGGGGTTAAAGGTTCCATAGACTTTGCCTAATTTTCAGAACATAGGTACTATGATAAACCTTTTTTGGCCTTTTGAGCTAATACAATTCTAGAACAGTTTGGAGCATTTCGCGATCTCCTGGTTTGGCAGAAAAACGACCATTTTCAAGATCCCGAATCCAACTTTGACTTTTGCCGATTTCTTTAGCGAGGGCCCTTTGACTCAACCCTTTACGTTTTCTCGCGTCTAAAATTTGCTGTGCAGAGAACTCAGGGGGTTTTTTAGTGCGAGTTTTACGTTGATTTTTCCGTTGTTTTTTTTGTTCAAATTTAATTAATTGTTCTTCCCATTCTGGAGGAAGTTCAAAGTTAAGAATTCTTGCTTTCATTAACCAATTCCATTTTCCTCTAGGTCCAGAGTCGGTTAAACGGTGTTCTTGGCAACCATCATTAATCCAAAAGTCTAAGGCTTCGTCTGCATCATCTGGAAGTTGTTCTAATTTTACCCAGAGGGGTTGTATGGTTTCTGGGTAGGAAACTGGGTCAAATACGGGTTTTAGTCCGTAATGATTTAACACTTCCAAATCGCTTTCAAAGGTGCGTATGAGACGTTTTCTTTGCTCTCGTTGAATGTCTGCTTGGGCAATCCTTTTTTGTCCATAAGCTACTCGCATTAAGGTGGGGACAGTAATACATTGTTTTCGTCCCATTTTACTCTTAAATAGTAACCAGAGCATCATTCTCACTGCCCCTGGATGTTGTTGCCAAATACTCATGACACTGCTTAACAAAAATTGGGGTAAAGATCCATACTGATAGAAGGCGAGTCTCTGACTATACCCTTGTTTATTTAAGAAATATTTCGCCCAGAGTCCTGGTTGTAAGGTAAAGGTTAACCCGATTAAATGTTGACAGCCTAAATGATCTTCTTGGAAGTGATGTTTAATGTCTAAGAGGTTCCAAATAGAACTTTCTGGTACTGTAAACCCTTTAACTTTTCCTTGTTGGGGCCAATCAATGGTAGCTAATAGTTGGCAGCTTTGTTGGACTAATAGTTTAATTAGACTTAATTTTGAGGCTTTACTGAGGTCTTTTCTTTTATCTAGTCCTAAATATTGTTCAATTTGTTGATCGCTAATAACAAATTTTTCCTGCCAAGGATTTTCTAATGTGGTGGCATAGCCAGCGAATAGAAGATGTAAGCAAGCTGCTCGAATATCAATACATTCTAGTTGCGTTGGCTCGGATAAATAATCCACTGATTGAGATATTTGTCTATCCAAACTATCACTTAATCGAAATATAATTGTTCCTTGCCCTTGTTTAACTGATCGTTCATAATAAAGGTTTCCCTCCCTGTCTTTTTCCCAAGGAAGCACTGAGGCGCAAGTTAACACTGTACAGGCTTCCCATATGATCATAGATGAAGCAAAAGGGGTATTTTTTCCGTTAATAAATATTTCAGGGGAGGTGGGAATTCTCGTTACATTTTTATATCTTCCTTTTTTGGCTTGGGTGGGGCTAGGACTACTAATTGGACATTGCACAATACACTGAGGTTCTTCATAATAACCTTCGCAATTATTACACTTTTTTTGATCTATCCAATATTCCCCATTTTCTATTTGAATGGCATCGGTTGGACAATCAATTCGACAACTATTACAAGTTGGACAACTCTCAGAAATTGTATAAGACATGATGGTTTATGAGGAGTGACAAATGAAGCAAGCTATGACCATATTTTTCAATTATTAAGGCAATAATTGTTCTATGATCAAGCATTTTTAGCACAATACTTGATTTATCTCTCACACAACAAAAATTCACTAAATGATAGTATCTATCAATCTTTTACATAGCAAAAAGTCTATGCAGTTACCATGAATCCACTGGTATTGTGCCAGTTTGTGATGTAACGCTTCTCACTGTTGTTATGATATTTAATGAGTGTTTATGGTTATGTTTACCACGAACATTCTACTACAATTGACCCGTTTTTTCTGTTCATGTTATGGAGTTATCACTTGGTTTTATCCTGAGAATGCAACCCTCAATGACTTTTGCGAATAATAGCACATAACTTGCTCATAATCCTCGTTATTTATGGCAAAAAAATGTTAAGCCTCATAGAGAAAAAACCCACTTTGTGCAGCATCAATCCTTGTTTTATTTACTTTTGTAATGCTCTCTATAGTTTTATAACAAATTTATAAGTTAGTTCTCAATAACTAGGGTATGATAAAAAACGGAAAATAACTTGAAAAAATACGACACTTGTGATACCTTCATCATTGATTATTGATCCTTTATTAAAGTCTTGGTTACAAGAAGAGTGCGATTCGTTGAGCTAGAAAGCTAATACCCAGTCTTAGACAAGGATTTAGCGTGTAGCTCGTTCAGAAACCCAAAAAAGGGGTAAAAATAAGGTGTAAACGACCTACTAGACCTAAGAAGAACAAACCCCCCAAAGGGCATCCTCGAAGGAATAAAACTAGAAAGTCAAACGGATAAAAATCCTAACGGGAGGTAAGAAAATCGGAAAGTTACAAAAAAAACTAACGACTTACCGAACAAGTTAAGTAGGGATAACCGAACAACACATACACCAAGATTTCTGAATAACTGTTGATTTGTTGGCATCTGGAGCCAAACTCGGAATCAAGGGGAAACCCAAGAGTGACGACATAACCCTCCGTTTTGGACTTAGTAAACCCAGGATGGAAGCAGGGTTAAAAGGGAATAACCACTGTGAAACAGCACATGAAATTCCCAAGTTAATTGGTCATGGTTAAACATTACGTTGAATCATCGACTTGAACCCTCACAATAGCCATATAGCCTAATCTGTTTGACAGGCTGTGTTCAAAAGAACAAGGTGAAAAGTGGAAAACTTCTTCGCTTATCCACACAGATTCCTGAAAGTAGCCTGGGGGAGAGATGAAACCTAAAACCAATAATCCCAAATCAACGGAACGAATTAAGTCCATGACTTCTCTTACCAAAAGGTCGATTAGGTAAGTAGGAACAAACTTTACCGCAAGAGTCATGGATGTGAGAAGCAATAAGAAGCCAATGCCTACTTGTAAAGAATACCGATAAGCTAACGTATTGCTGGTTAATTAAATGAAATAGTCTTCATTAAAAGGGTAATATTGTCAAATGCCAGGATTAACCAAAAATACGCCCGAAATGGAATACTATTCAACTGGGGGAAAAATCCAAAAAAAAGGGGGTTCAAACCTTCAAAAGGCAAATATTTTCA
>NZ_AADV02000094.1 GCF_000167195.1 Crocosphaera watsonii WH 8501
TTTTGCGCAGTCCCCATCTAAAATCAAAGATTTAGATGGGGACTGCGCAAAAAGCACAACTCGTGTTATGATGCCAGGTAGGGCATATTTACTAGGTACGGTAAAGAATTTGATTCGGAGACACGACCTTTTGCCTATAAGTAATCATCTACATCGATAAGATTGCTTTTACTGAGGGTAAGCCACGCAAAAGTCTTGCGGTCCGGTGCGGACACCACCTTTCTCGGTAACACCTTCACGGGCGTGCAAAAAGAATCCCCAACTATAATCTTTGATGAGCGTTGGTGGAGTGTTCAAGGCCAACTTGTCCCCTATTCTTAAGTCTCAAAACTGTATAAAATGACACCATTGATTATTATAGGAAATCGTCCATGTCAGATCCGGTTGTCATGATGAAACAAGAGGTGGGTAAAGCAGCCGCAGCCCGCGTTAAGTCAGATTCGATTGTGGGTTTAGGCACAGGCTCAACCACTGCCTATGCCATACAATATATCGGTGAACGATTACAATCGGGAGACTTAAAAAATATTATTGGTGTTACCACCTCGTTTCAAGCAGAAGTCTTGGCGAGAAAGTATAATATTCCTTTAAGCACCCTAGATGTGGTCGATCGCATCGATATAGCCATCGATGGAGCCGATGAGGTTGATCCTCAGAAGAATTTAATTAAGGGTGGTGGTGCAGCACATACCCAAGAAAAAATTGTCGATAGTTTAGCAGAACAGTTTATTGTTGTGGTTGATGGCGGTAAACTGGTGGATAAGTTGGGTTCAACTTTCCTCTTGCCGGTGGAAGTGATTCCCAAAGCCGTTGTTCCTGTGATGCGCAAGTTGGAACAATTGGGCGGTAAACCAGATTTACGCATGGGAGTTAAAAAAGCTGGCCCAGTAGTTACGGATCAAGGCAACTTGGTGGTTGACGTGAAGTTTGACAGTATCGATGACCCTGCTACCTTAGAAAAAACCATTAATAACATTCCTGGTGTCCTAGAAAATGGTTTATTTGTTGGGGTCACTGATGTGGTATTGGTGGGCGAGATTATTGATAATAAGCCTGTTGTTCGAGAAATTTAACCAATATTATCAAAATCTTCCGGGGACAATGACCATTGTCCTCTTTTTTCATCCGATGCCTTATCTAATGAGCGGATTATATCGTTTTCGAGAGTTGTTGAGTTATAAACAAGAGTGTTTTGGTTTTTTACTAAAAAAAGTAGATCGGTGGTTCCCTAGTTCAAAAACTTGTTCAGTTTGTGGAAATATACAAGATATGCTCTTATGTGAAAGGGTTGATCATTGTCAAAATTGTGGTCAAGTTATGGATAGGGATCTTAATGCGTCTATTAATCTCGAAAGTTGGACAAACAATGCCGATGGCTTATCGGTAAACCCGGAGCGGAGTCGAAGGGTGGAAGCCTGTGGACAAGAAGGAGTCGTCTCCCTTGGTTGAAGCAGGAATTGAACAACAAGTCTGTCCAGGTTTGTCTAGGTTTCATGAAGCAGATCAATGACTACGAATATCCTGGTATAAACAAAAATTAAAAACATCGAATAAACCGCCTACCATACCACAGGTTATCCCAATGGTTAACACCCCTTGTAGGGGATATCCTTCCCCAAAGGTGGAAAGAAACGATAAAACCAGTTCTTGTCCCATTTCACCCAATAAGGCAATTCCTGGGATATAACTGACGGTGAGTAATGCTCCTAAAACAGCCCCGACAAATAACACCGGGGTAACGAAGCTGAGTAAGACACTTAAGAGTAGGGAACGAAATAAATTAGACACGGTGGCCATCTCCCAATTAATACAGCCCAACTAACCTCACAGTGGGATTAGTTTTACTTGCTACTCTTTTACAATAATTTCTTTTTGTTTGTCCAGGGGCTAATGTCACAAAATCTTAAATCTTTATTAAAAAACTTGGTAAAGAGCAATTAAATGATATGTGGATGTCCTGATATGGCTACATTTCGTCAACTTATTTAATCTTGATGTTAATTTATATTAAGCTTTGTTGTCAAATGTAAAGAAGAGTGAAAAATCAGATTAAACTTATAAAAACCACAACTTAGCCAAAGCTATCAGTGATTGTGGGTGGGGAATGTTCTGTACAATGCTTAAATACAAAGCAGAAAACGAAGGGAAAACTTACATTGAAGTTGATAGATTTTTTCCTAGTTCTAAAACTTGTCATGTTTGTCTAAATCAAGTAGATAGCTTACCTCTTGATGTTAGAAACTGGACTTGTGAGCATTGCCATACAAACCACGACCGTGACATAAACGCCTCAATAAATATTAGAAATGAAGCCTTACGGATATTGTCGTTAGGAACTAGCGATACTGCCAAGGTCGGGAATGTAAGACGGCTAGGAGGTAAGATTTCTTGCCTCTTAGACGCAATTCACTTCGGAGATTGGAAGCCCCAACTATATTGCTTGCAATTAGTTGGGGTAGTTCACGCCGCCTTTTGTACTCCTGGAAAATGTCGGTGTTTAGCGTAGAATCCTAATAAGACAATCAGAATAATTATGACGGTTCCGATCCCTAAATAACTAGGAACCCAAAATGATGTTTCAATGTGATTAATTTGACCCAGTTCTAGTTGCCAAGTAACTTGAGTATTTTCGGGATCTGATTCACTATTCAAGTTACTGTTTTCAGCAAAATTTTCAACTCGCCAAGGGGCATTTAAAACAAACTCTAAATTCACTAAAGATCCTGGACTAACAATAATATTCCCTTGGTTAGACAGTACCCCCAAAGCCCTGAGATCAACGTCAATATTCAGCTTATTGCGCTCAAAAAATATCCAGTTATTTTGCTTTATCTTCATCTCTGCTTTAAGTTGTACTAATTCAGGATTTTCTACTTTTAGACCAGAGGTTATTTTAGAATAATTAGGATTAAAAAAATGATTAAACTTATCGGTTAACTCTTTTCCATTACTAAAAGGAATAGTGACAATAATTTCTTCATCAGAGATTTTTTTTGCCTTTCCTTGTAATGACTTTGCACGACTTTCTAAACTACTCAACCACTGTTTGACCTCGGTTTTACTCAAACTGGTTAACTGTTGGGCCAGACGAATATGTTGAACGATCTCTCCATTATGTTGTTCATAGAAATTAATTCCAACATCATAACGAACGCATCCTGTTAAACACAGTAATATACCGATAATAAGAGGTAAAAATAACCGTTTTAACTGTACCATTTTAGGGATATCTGTAGTTACTTTTTTTTGATGATTCATTGTGAGTTTATCCTTGAAAGCTGAATAATTAACTAAATAGTTAAGCTATATTTAATTATGGGTAACTGGGTTTAGCATGGCTAAACCCTAGATTTACTTTTAAGATGAGTTACTCATTTTGTTTAGTTACCATTATTAATGGTACTCCCGCCACCTACGGTTACGAGATCAATTTGTTGTCGATAATAATCAACACTTTTGACCTCGACTTCTACCTCATCTCCTAAACGATAAGCAATATGATTTTTACGCCCCACCAAACAACCATGACGGGAACGATACTCATACCAGTCATCTTTTAGAGAACTAACATGGACTAATCCTTCCACTAATAAATCCTCAATTTCTACAAAGAAACCGTAAGATTGAACCCCTGTAATTAACCCTTTAAAAACTTTGCCAGTGCGTTCCTTCATTTTCTCCGCTTTTTGCAGTCCTTCGAGGTCTTTTTCGGCTTCTTCAGCAGTTTTTTCTCGGTCATTAAGATAGGTGACTAAGAAGTGAAATGTCTCTTCTAACTCCTCTTGTCTATTGGGGGGTAAAACGTTCCAGTTAATGTTGCCATGACAGCTACTACTAAAGAGATTTACCCCTGTTTTAGTTTGTTTGGTACGGCGATCGCGTCCCTCACTAAACACTAACTTTAGGACCCGTTGGATTAATAAATCAACGTAGCGTTTTCCTGGAGAAACACAATGGGTATAACAATCATCGTAAGCGAGTCCAAAATGAGATCCTGGGTGACTGTTATATTTAGAGGATTTTAAGGTTTCATGGAGTAAATAATTGAGAACATGAACATGGGGGGATTTGCCTAACATTTGGGTTAAATTATAGTAATCTTGGGGAGTAATTTCTTCCTCTGATTCCAAAGAGACTTCTAACCCTAAATTTTGCGCTAATTTTAGTAAGTCTTCTAACTCTTCCCAGTCTGGTTCCGGTTGGGTACAATAAATACCTGGTACTCCTAAAGCTCGTAGGTGGTTAGCTACAGACTTATTAGCTAAGACAACCAACTCCGTCAACAAAGAACGAATGGGAGTCCTAGAAGAGGCGATCAAAGTGCCTACCCTTCCCTCATCTTGATAGGGCGATCGCGGTTCTAGTTGTAGTTCAAAACCACCTCTCTGTAACCTTTGAGCTTTAACCAGGGGACTAAGGGTAAAAAATAGGTCTTTTAGTTTATCGGCCAGAGGTTGTTGCTTTTTGGGAACTTGATCTAAACTCCCTAAGATAGACTGGACTTCGGGATAGGTGAGTTGATGATCCACCTTAATAACCGTCGGTTCGATGGTATATTCTAGCAGTTGACCATTTTTATCAAAGGTCATGATCACCGAGATGGTTAGAAAGTCTTGATCTGGTTTGAGGGAATAACATTTTGTCACCATTTCCGGTAACATCGAGAGAACTTTTTCCCCTAAATAAACCGTCGTTCCCCGTTTTCTGGCAATTTTATCCAGTAAAGACTCGGCTTGAATATAGTGGGCAATATCGCTTATATGGACAGCAAACTGCCAGTCATTCTCTTCTGTTCTTTCCAGGGTAAAGGCGGTTTCAATAAAGGAGAGAGAGTCCCGTTGAGTATCTTCCGTGAAGGTAAACGTGAGAACATCTCGCCAGTCAGCCCGTTTTTCACCGCTTTGGGGATCGAAGGTCATGGGTAGTTCTGAGGCTGTTTTTTCTATTTCCTCGTTGAACCTTTGGGAAAGATCGTGTTTACAACAGACGATATCAGTATCAGCGGCCGCCTCAGCATCGCTGCCCAAAATGCGGGTAACTTGTCCCACCGGAGGATGTTCCCCAATGGGATAACGAACCACAGAAACATGAACCAGATGGTCCACGGCATTTTCTAAATTATCGCCATTTTGATCGAGAACCAATTCAAAAAGTAAGCGATCGTCCAGGGGGCTGGCCTGATATTCTTGTTCTTCTTTTTTTACTTGGGCCAATAACGAGGGGTTAGCACGTTCTAAAATCAGTTTAACCTCCCCTTCTGGGGAACGGCGACGGGTTCCTTCTTTGATAACTTTGACCAAGACGCGATCGCCGTTCCAAGCATTACTGAGATGGAGTTCTCGAACATAGATGTCTTCTGCGTCTTCTTCGTCTTGAATAGCGAAGCAAAACCCCTTACTCGAACAGCGTAACTTGGCTTCTACCAAGTCATCTTCTTGAACTCGGCGATATTTACCGCGTTCTTTTTCTAAAATGCCAATTAATTCCAATGCGTCTAGGATGATCTGCAATTTTTCGACGTTTTCCTCGTCTTCACATCCCAATTTTCTTTCTAGGAGTTTGGCCGCCACCAATTTGTTATCACTGAAGTGGGATAATAATGTAGCGATTGAAAATTCCATCTATCAATAGTCCTTGCTAAATGTGAGTGAGTCTGAGTGATCTGAAGATAGGAAGATAAACACCGAATTAGTTGATGAGTAATGCTTTGGTTTAAACTTCACACCCCAGTCTTACTGGTAAATATCTAGGGTTAAGCTGATTAACTCTTTCCCCTAGAAACTTTTAATGTCTTACTTTAGAAGTACGCTTTAAGGGCAAACAGAGAGTTCTATCTTTGGAAAGGGTGACTCTCATTGCACCAAAATAGACCAATGCACGGAAGCCTTAACTTCTCTTGATCAACTTATATGACTTACTATTTTACCAAGAGAAGGGACTTTTTGAGTTAAGTTCATATACCTAACTAGATTCAGTACAAGTTTAACTCATTATCCATTATTCATTCTCCATTGTCCATTATTAATAATATGAATCAATTCAATCGACTAAAAATTATTATTCAAGGAGCAGTTCAAGGAGTAGGTTTTCGTCCTTTTATTTATCGTCTGGCAAGAGAATTAAATTTGAAAGGATGGGTCAATAATTCAGCAGCAGGGGTATTTATTGAGGTAGAAGGCAGTGAAACAAATTTAAAAAAGTTTTTATCCAGAATTGACAAAGAAAAACCTCCTATATCCCAAATTAATAGCCTAGAAACCACCTGGTTAGAACCAGTTAACTATACTAATTTTGAAATTCGTCATAGTAGTGGTGGGGAAAAAACAGCTATTGTTTTACCAGATTTAGCTACTTGTCCTGATTGTTTACAAGAAATTTTTGACCCCCATAATAGACGATATTTGTATCCGTTTACTAATTGTACTAATTGTGGACCCCGTTACACAATTATTGAGGAATTACCCTACGATCGCCCTCACACAACTATGAAAAATTTTACTATGTGTGAATCTTGTCAAGCAGAATATGAAAATCCTCTGGATCGGCGTTTTCATGCCCAACCAAATGCTTGTCCTGTTTGTGGGCCAAGGTTACAATTATGGGATAAAAAAGGAGAGATATTAGGTAATGATAATGATGCACTCAATTTAAGTATTAATGCTTTAAAAAAAGGTCAAATTATTGCTTTAAAAGGTTTAGGAGGATTTCAGTTAATTGTTAATGCTAAAAATAGGGAATCAGTTCAACAATTAAGAAAGCGTAAACATCGCCCTCATAAACCTTTTGCTTTAATGAATTCTTCCCTCGAAAAAATTAAAAGTTATTGTGAAGTTAATGACATAGAAGCACAACTATTATCCTCACCTCAAGCACCCATTGTTCTCTTAAAAAGGAAAAGTAAGACACCATTAGATGATTTAAGCCCTAATATTGCCCCTAATAATCCCTATTTAGGGGTCATGTTACCTTCTAGCCCATTACATCATTTACTACTCCATAAAATTGATTTTCCTCTGGTGGCAACCAGTGGCAATATTGCTAGTGAACCAATTTGTATTGATGAAAAAGAAGCTTTAAAAAGATTAGAAAATATCGCAGATTTATTTTTAGTTCATAATCGTCCTATTCTCCGTCCTGTAGATGATTCTGTGGTTAGAGTTATAGCAGGAAGAGAAATGATTATTCGTCGTGCGCGAGGATACGCACCATTTCCTATTACAATTAATACTCAACAAAAAGATAATAATTATCCTAATATCTTAGCCGTAGGGGGACATTTAAAAAATACTGTAGCTATTCTCAAAAATAATCAAGTTTTTATTAGTCAACATATTGGAGATTTAAGCACAGCAGAAGCATTAAAATCTTTTAATCAAGTAATGGAAAGTTTAAAAGGATTATACGATTTTGAACCAGAGATAATAGTTTGTGATGCTCATCCTGACTATGTATCCAGTCAATATGCAAAATCTCAAAATTTACCCGTCATTACGGTTCAACACCATTATGCTCATCTTCTTTCTTGTTTGGCTAATACCCCATTATTAAACACAAATTGTAACTTAGATGCTCCTGTTTTAGGAATTACTTGGGACGGAACAGGGTACGGTAATGATAACACAATTTGGGGGGGAGAATTTTTATTGGTTGATAATAATCAATACGAAAGAATAGCTCATTTTCGTACCTTCAAATTACCAGGAGGAGATCAAGCAGTAAAAGATCCCAGAAGAATTGCCATATCTATTTTATTTGAAGTATTAGGAGATAATAATTCTCTAAAATTACCTTTCTTAGAAACTGTATCAAGCAAAGAATTAAACCTAATTAAACAAATGTTAGCCCGTAACCTCAATACTCCCCTAACTTCTAGTGTCGGGAGATTATTTGATGCAGTAGCAGCTATGATAGGAATCTGTGAAAACATCAGTTTTGAAGGACAAGGTGCAATGGCCTTAGAATACGCAATTAATGACTTGAAAACAGACGAAATTTACCCCTATCAAATTACAGGTTTAACCTATCCTTTCGTAATTGATTGGCAATTAATTATAGAAAGTATTATAGAAGATATCTTACAAAAAACATCTCATCAAGAAATAGCAGCTAAATTTCATAATACTTTAGTTGAAATTATTATTGATATTGCCCAAAAAAGTCAACAAAAAAATATTATCTTAACTGGGGGGTGTTTTCAGAATAAATACCTAAGCGAAAGAACAATTTTCCGCTTAAAACAAGAAAAGTTGACCCCTTTTTGGCACCATAATATACCTCCTAACGATGGAGGAATTGCTTTAGGGCAAATTATAGCTGGTATTCTGGAAAAAAAATAGCTTTGTGCTATCTATTTGGTGTAATTAGGCAATGGAAAGGTAAGTTTAACAAACGTGGATATTTTTGGAAGTTCTGAAGCTGCAAAAATCTTAGTGATCGATGATCGCCCCTTAAGTCGTGTCATGGCAGTGGATCTGTTAAGTGCTAACGGTTATGATGTCATTGAACATGATGGGATTTCTGATATTTTTACTACAATAATAACAGCCTCTCCCGATCTCATTTTGATGGATCTTAAAATGCCTAATTATAACGGCTTTGATATCTGTCAAGAATTAAAACAAAATCCAGATACTCGTTCAATTCCTATTATTTTAATGAGTGTCGCAGACGATAATAAATCCCGTATCAAAAGTCAAGAAGTAATGGCTGATGCTTTCATGAGTAAACCCCTAGAAAGTATGATCTTACTGCCAGAAGTAGAATTATTAATCCAACGGAAAAGACTTTCTGAATGGCTGGAACAGATGCAAAAAGTCTTATTCTTGATTTCTCAGGCACTTGAAAAACGCTACTTACCCGAAGGAAAATCTGGAATTAGATTCGATAAACTCGCCCAGGGATTCGGAGAATACTTAAACTTAAGTCCCGTAGAAATTAGTGATCTCATTTTAGCATCTCATCTCCATGAGATCGGCACAGTAGCTATTCCTGATGCTGTGATGATGAAACAAGGAAAATTAAACGAAGAAGAACGAGAATTAATCAAAAATCATGTTTTAATTGGGGAAGAAATTTGTAAACCGATGCAAAACCGTCGGGGGATTGCCCAAATTATTCGTCATCATCATGAAGGTTGGGATGGTAGTGGTTATCCTGATGGTTTAATCGGGGAAAGTATACCCAAATTAGCACAAATTTTCCAAATTTTAGATATTTACGAAGCTTTAACCAGTCACAGGCCCTATAAACAACCTTATAGCAATCAAGAAGCCCTAAATATTATTACAGAAGAAGCAGAGAAAGGGTGGCGCAATGTCAAGTTAGTGCAACAATTCGTTGCATTTATGGAAAACAAACAACTTACTTAAAAAAATATTAAGAGAAGTTGCCAAAAAATATAATTCTTAGTCAAATCTTTAATATAATTATAATGGTTGCTGTAAAAAAATTATGCTAAGGCATTAAAAATATGGGAGACAAACTTGCAAGTATTTTAGAACCTCTGGCCGCCTGGTTCAATGGTTTAGGTGTACCAGAACCCATTGTTCATTGGGGACACCCAGTGATGATGGGCATTGTCGTATTAGTAATGGGTAGTGTGACTGCTTATATGGGTTGGCGTAGTCGTTTCGCCACCGATCCCGAAGTGGTATCAAAAACTCGTGCGTCTCACACTCAGTTAGCTCCTTGGGTTTTTCTGTTCGTAGCTTTAGGATACACCGGAGGGGTGTTATCTTTGGTGATGCAAAACCATGATCTTTTGAGTAGTGGTCATTTTTGGACAGGTACCGGCGCACTTGGTTTAATGGCTGTTAGTGCCATTACTCCTTTTATTGGTTTTGGTGGTGAGAAAAAAGAAGCTTATCGTGCTTTTCATGCCTATTTAGGGGCTGTGGTTGCCATTGTGTTCATCGCTCATGGTATTTTAGGATTAAAATTGGGACTTTCTTTATAAGTTTTTGATTAAATGTTTAAATTTTCCGGTTTCTTTCAAGAGACCGGTTTTTTATCGTTAGTAGATAGTAATTTTTATGATCCAGAAAACAGCAAAAGAGATTATTGAATCCATTTATCAAGCTATTAATAACCGAGATATTGAGCAAGCAATACAATGGGTTGATGATGATTGTCTTTACGAAGATATGAACTTTTCTCAGCCATTTCAAGGGAAAGAAGCAGTTAAAACTCTCTTTCAAGAATCTTGTGATAATGTTCCCGATGATCTCAAATTTATTATCGATGAAATTACCACAGAAGATCCTTTAAAAGTGGGCATTTTATGGCACGTTGAATTAGATGATATTCCTCTACCCAATGGGAGAGGGGTTAGTTTTTATCGTATCTCAGAAACCACAGGAAAACTTATTTTTGCTAGAGATATTGTGGAACCTCCCCTGAAACCAGGAAAACTATCTTTTTTGATAATTCGTTTAGTTACTCCTCTAGTTAGAATCTTTTTGGCAAAGGATTCTAACCCCCCCAAAACCCAACTAATCTTATCAAAAATTCTTTGGTTTCTGGCCGGAACTTATATTTATGTTTTACTCTGTTCCTCTCCTAATTTTATTTTACCTGGTGAACCGTTTTGGGCAATACAACCAGAAACTATCACAGAAGTTCTCAATGAATCCCTTAATTTTTTCTTTATTTTGCCCATTCTCAATAGTTTAGGAATTTCCTCGATGGAATCTCCTGTGGTTCATCCTGCGATCGAAGCACAGTTTAATTTTGCTGAAGCTTGGATCTTTATGTTTCTTCCTTTATTATTAGCAGATAAACGAGTAAGAGATTTTCCAAAACTTGCCCTTTGGAGTGTGGCTATGTTTCTAACTAATGTTTTTCTTTTACCTTATATGGCTTTTCGATTTAAACAACCAATTTTAGAGACAAAAGAAGAACCAAAAAAGGGAATCTTAGAACGTATTTTTGGCTGGATGGGGTTAATTGTTGGGGTGACTGCTATTTCTTGGTTATTTATCGGACGGCCAGAATTTGGTGATGTCAATCAAAAAATAGCCTATTTTATGACACAATTAAACAGCAGTCGGGTGGTCATTGCATTTGCAGTGGATATCTTCTTATTTGCAATTTTTCAAATCGTCTTAATGAGTTCTATTATTCCTAGTAATAGTCCACAACGTCCATTAAGATTTATCCCTTTCTTTGGTCTGGCTTTTTGGTTAATTATCTAGTAATAAATCATAAAGCATACTGTTTTAATTCATCCAAAGAAACCACTTCTAATGCTCTAATATGAGTTGCGTCTAAAATGACTGGAGGTGCCACCCCGGCCTCTTTTGCTTCTTGCCAACGAGAGGCACATAAACACCAGCGATCGCCTGGTTTTAGCCCAGGAAAATCATAAGCAGGAATGGGGGTACTGAGATCGTTTCCTTGCTGTTTTGTGAAGGTTAAAAATTCGGCCGTCATTTGAGCGCATACTACATGAACCCCAAAATCTTGCCCTCCTGTACGACAATAACCATCGCGATAATAACCAGTCATGGGGTTACTACAACACAGTTGTAAATCGGTTCCTAAAACATTCTTTCCGTCTATCATGGCTTAATATTTTTGTAATTTTTTTATTGATAACTCAAGAATTTATTTTAACACTAAAAATCCCTGAATGAAAACTAGAAAATACGATCAATTTCTTTGTCTTTCCGTTTCATTAATCCTCATCATGGATCATGATCTAGAAACCTTTTTAAGAACAGCATTAGGGTTTAAAAGTTTATCAGTTGGATAAACTTTTGGTGTAGTATAAAAAAACTAAACAAATTTTCTAAGTAACATGACTTCTGTTACCAGTGCATCCTATGACGTTAAATGGGAAAAATTACCCGACGATTTTATCTTACCTGATGATCCCGTAGACAATATTCATCAACCTGCTTTAGCAGCGGCCTTAACCGATAGTTTAGAAGTTGCTGGTCAACTTTCCGATACTGCCGTCACAACCACCAATTACGGCATTTGCGCTACGGTAAATGGCAAAATTGTCGTAAAAGCCCCCGACTGGGCTTATATCCCTCATATTCGTGTGCATAAAGAGGAAATTGAGCGCAGCTACACCCCCCAACTTCAAGGGGAACCCCCTATTATTGTGATGGAATTTCTTTCAGATACCAATGGTCACGAATATTCCATTAAACCCACTTATCCCCCCGGAAAATGGTTCTTTTACGAGAAAATTCTCAAGGTTCCTCACTATATTATTTTTGAACCCTACAGTGGATTAATTGAACATTATCAACTTGATGAATCTGCGGGATATAAAATACAATCTAGTGATGATAATGGACGTTATTGGATTCCTCAATTACAGCTTTATTTAGGGCTTTGGGAAGGCACTAGAGAACAACGTAAAGGCTATTGGTTACGCTGGTGGAATGAAGCCGGAGAATTGTTACTCTGGGGTTCAGAATTAGCCATTGAGGAACGTCAAAAAGCTGAAGTTGAAAGACAGAAAGCTGAAGTTGAAAGACAGAAAGCTGAACGTTTAGCTGCACAATTAAGGGCTGCTGGTATTGAACCTGAACTATAACCAATTAACCTGTAGGGGTCAACGGCCGTTGACCCCTACACAAAATCATAAATAAACGTTAAAGTCTTTCGTAAAAATTTTTGATATAAAGGTAATAAAATTTAGTATTTCTATTTAATCTCATGTTTAGTTTAGCAAAATTTATGACTTTTCGAGGTATGGGAAAGCATAATTTATATGTTCAATCCCTCACTACTTCTATACTAGGTTTATCCTTGGGGTTAGGTTTAGTAGGAAGTCATTCGGTTTCTGCCTTTGACTTCGATAAAAAGTTACTGGCCTCTGATGGCGCAGCAGATGATCAATTTGGATTGTCTGTGTCATTGTCTGGCAATAGGGCTTTAGTAGGTAGTCGCTTTGATGACGATAATGGAAATAATAGTGGTTCAGCTTATATCTTTGATGTCACTACGGGAAATTTCCTGCAAAAGTTAACCCCCCCTGATGGCGCAGCAGGTGATCAATTTGGAATTTCTGTGTCATTGTCTGGCAATAGGGCTTTAGTAGGTAGTCGCTTGGATAACGATAATGGAACTAATAGTGGTTCAGCTTATCTATTTGATGTCACCACAGGTAACTTACTGCAAAAGTTACTGGCCCCTGATGGCGCAGCAGATGATCGATTTGGAATTTCTGTGTCATTGTCTGGCAATAGGGCTTTAGTGGGTAGTTTCTTGGATGACGATAATGGAACTAATAGTGGTTCAGCTTATCTATTTGATGTCACTACAGGGAATTTCCTGCAAAAGTTCACACCCCCTGATGGCGCAGAATTTGATCGATTTGGAACTTCTGTGTCATTGTCTGGCAATACCGCTTTAGTGGGTAGTTTCGGGGGTGAAGATAATGGAAGTGGTTCAGCTTATCTGTTTGATGTCACTACGGGGAATTTGCTGCAAAAGTTAACCGCCCCCGATGGCGCAGAATTTGATCGATTTGGACGATCTGTGTCATTGTCTGGCAATATGGCTTTAGTGGGTGCTTATTGGGATGACGATAATGGAACTAATAGTGGTTCAGCTTATTTGTTTGATGTGACTACGGGGAATTTACTGCAAAAGTTAAAGGCATCTGATGGCGCAGCAGATGATCGATTTGGATTTTCTGTGTCATTGTCTGGCAATATGGCTTTAGTAGGTAGTCGCTTGGATGACGATAATGGAAGTAATAGTGGTTCAGCTTATCTGTTTGATGTTACTACGGGGAATTTGCTACAAAAGTTAACCCCCCTTGATGGCGCAGCAGGTGATCAATTTGGATTTTCTGTGTCATTGTCTGGCAATACCGCTTTAGTAGCTAGTTACTTGGATGACGATAATGGAACTGATAGTGGTTCAGCTTATCTATTTACCACTGGCCGAACTGTCCCCGAACCTTTAACTATTTTAGGTGCAGGAACTGCCGTTGCTTTTGGTGCATCTTTTAAGCGCAAATTAGCTAAGAAGAATAAGAAACAAGGTTAATAACTTTTTTAAACCTACTGTAGAGAAGTTTCATGAAATGTCTCTACAAAATAAATGAATTTTCCCTGTATTTAATAGTTTAGTAGAGATTACTAGGTTAACCTAATATCATTTATATCACGATTACCCGTGTTACAAATGATAATAGATTTATTAAAAATCTAGGAAACCAAAGACCTTTTTTAAACGAAAATGACTCCAAGCCAATCCTCGAAAAACCTTGCCCTCTACCCCCTATGGAAAAATTGGTTAAACGAAAGCCTGAACCAATTTAAATTTTTCCTGGTTAGCTTTATATGACTTTACCCTTCCCCCTCCCCAAAAAATCAATTATAAAGGCCTTTTAAAAAGGGGAATCCCCTCAAGGGATCAGGTTTTATGTATCCCCTCCTAAAACCTATTCCACAATTTAAAAACTTGTTTCTTTCTATTTGGGCTCTCAAATGAAACGGGTGTGTTCATAAAACATTTCTAAAATATTTACCCCCATTACAACCGCTAAAATTATACTCTTTAATTTAGGGGGTAATTTAATTCTTATATAAATACGTGTCCCCCTCTCCTTACTCCTCTGTGTGTAATATAGGTTTCCCGAGACAAAAATTTCTTCTATAACACCTCCAGTGGGTNTTATACTCTCATAAAATAACATTCTTGCTCATTAGATA
>NZ_AADV02000093.1 GCF_000167195.1 Crocosphaera watsonii WH 8501
TTGGGGGGGGTGTTTCCCCCAGGGCGGGAAATTTTAACGCGCTTGGGTTTATGGGCCCGGCTTCGGGGTGGAATACAACCCACACCCTTAGTTTCCATTCGTTTTCCAGTTGGGGCTTTCGGGGGGTTTTTATTTCCCTTTGGTTACCCAAGGTTTTGTTCCCTGAGGTCAATTTTGGTTCCAGTAGCAGCCTTTCGCCAACGATGTTCTTTCCCAAGATCTACGCATTTTCACCGCTACACTGGGGATTCCCGCTACCCCTTCCCGAACTCTAGTCTCTCAGTTCCCACCGCCTGCCCAGAGTTAAGCTCTGGTCTTTGACAGCAGACTTGAAAGACCACCTGCGGACGCTTTACGCCCAATAATTCCGGATAACGCTTGCATCCTCCGTATTACCGCGGCTGCTGGCACGGAGTTAGCCGATGCTTATTCCTCAGGTACCGTCAGATCTTCTTCCCTGAGAAAAGAGGTTTACAACCCAAAGGCCTTCCTCCCTCACGCGGTATTGCTCCGTCAGGCTTTCGCCCATTGCGGAAAATTCCCCACTGCTGCCTCCCGTAGGAGTCTGGGCCGTGTCTCAGTCCCAGTGTGGCTGCTCATCCTCTCAGACCAGCTACTGATCGTCGCCTTGGTAAGCTTTTACCCCACCAACTAGCTAATCAGACGCGAGCTCCTCTTGAGGCAAAAAATTTTCACCTTCCGGCACATCGGGTATTAGCAGTCGTTTCCAACTGTTGTCCCCATCCTCAAGGCAGATTCTCACGCGTTACTCACCCGTCCGCCACTAAGTCCGAAGACTTCGTTCGACTTGCATGTGTTAGGCATACCGCCAGCGTTCATCCTGAGCCAGGATCAAACTCTCCATGGTGTTGGTGTTTGATTTGACTCTTTGTCCTGCTTCCAACGAATCAAAAACAGAACGAGTAATTGACTTCTTTCTAAAAGTTACCTAGACATCTAGGAACAAATAGAATATAATTGTTTTAACTAACAAGGGCTGTGTTTAATATCAGCTTTCAAACTATAGAATTTTCTTGGTTCGGTTCGCTTGGTGGAGCGTGTCGCTCTCAACCGCGCATTTACAAATATAACCAAACCACAAGGGAATGTCAACCCTTTTTTTAATTTTTTTTTGAACTTTTTCTACATCCCTCTCCCTACAAGGGTTTTGGGGCTTTAAAAAGTTTCTGTACCTCTTGTATTCCCTAACTTATCTTTCTTCCAAAATGAAGACCCTCGGGCTTTGCCTACGAGTCTGGATTTTTTTGAGGAGGGGATAGTGGAAACTTTTTAGCAATACACATCTATTACTTAATTCACTAGATTATCTTTTGAGATGGAGGGGACTGGGGAGATTGGGGAGCAACATATTAACCATGGTTCCAGTCTTGGCAGAAGTCCCCACTTAAAATCCTGGTATTTCTTTGAGAATTTGTAGATTGAGACTTCTGCCAATAATTTTGTTAAAAACAAAAATCAACAGTGTTATATCTACTGTTGATCTCAAGTCAGAGTAAGCTGGGGCTTTTAAACCATATTTTGGAGTTCCTGAGTAGATAGTCCGTCAATGATCTCGGAAGATTCATTGTGATCTTGATATTTGATTAAGTTAGCTAATTCTTGTAGTTGACTAATGGCTTCTGCCCCTTCTAGTTTCATTAATTCGCGATCATCTCGCATTTCCGTCCAGGTAATACCATAGTCGGATACCAAAAATCGAATTAAATGATCTTTACCTAAACTAACCATAAACGAAGCACTATTCATTTCACCGCCACAAGTATAGCAAGAAGCCAGATAGCCACGATTTTCGAGGACAATGGCTAAGGCTTGCAGATTCATTACTAAGTCCCTAACAAAATCACGATGTTGTTGAGCTAATCGAGTAAACACGCCTTTTCCTCCTGATAACACTCCTCATTATAAAACCTTAATACTTTTTTAAGATTCTAATTTACCTATTAAAACTGTAATCTAATAAAAAGTAGTCTCACACATAAGGCAAACTAATCACCCACTAGACTAACCTAGTTTTTCTTCATTGCCTAGTATCAGGAACTACAGTCCGCAAATTGTCCTATTATCTTTAGATTTATTCTTCTTATGGTTATCATTGAGGATGGTAATTACCTTCTTAATCCCTTCTTAATCACTTGGCAAAATGAGCGTCTCCTGTTAAGCTCTATCGGTAAATGGTCAAAAATATGACCAGATGGTGTGTCTGGTGTTGAGGGGTTCATGAAAGTTTCTAATTCTCGTCCTTGGTTATTTATCTTAGAATTTCTATTAATCACTAATGCGATCGCTATTGCTGCTGGTGTAGGATTTGGTGCAGCTTTGCGTTTAAATAGACCACAAGAATCTGGGTCAACCATACTACATTCTGAGCAGTCATTTCCGCCTCGGCAAGATTGGCCAGTGGGAGAGCTTTATAAGCATTAAAACAAAATAGACATCTGACTTGAGCTAAGATACTAAAGGTGTAATCAATTAATTATTACTGATGGAAGCATTAACATCCCTTGGGTTTTCAAGCTATACACAATGGTCTATTATCGCCACTGTTGTCTTGTTATTATTAACTATAGTTGGATTTATTTTTAAGTGGGGAATTCGTTTCCGATTAGTCGGAATTACGAGTTTTATGGTAGTTCTCACTGTGGGATTATTTGGGTTAGGATTAGGTTTATTTGAACGTACAGAAATTCCCGGAGCCGTTCGTTTTTCTCGGGTTTATGATAACGGGGGTAATCAGGTTATTATAGTGGTTGAACCTTCCATTATAGAAACAGAATTAGAAGCAACGTTGAAACAAGCAGCAAATGATTACTTTTCCTATGGGAGAACAGCCGGAATAGATAATAAATTAACAATTCGTGCGAGAACATTAGTTCACCCTGAAACTGGTGAAAGCTTACCTTTGTATATAGGACAAGTCAAGCGATCATTATCAGTTAAAAATGATGAGAATATGGAGATTGATATTTTTCAAGAGGAGTTAAAACAGTTATCTAAATACCAAAAACTAGCTAAGGGTTAATCGTGGATAACCTAATTCTATCTTGATCAAAAGATATCTTCTGTTTTCCTACCGTAACTTTTGCGTCCGTTCCCAATCCTTTAATTGTTAATGGGGGTGGAGATTTTTTTTGGACTGTCATAATCACAAAAAATTCCTGTCCCCCTGTAGCCACAATTTTAGTACCCTCTTCAGTTTTTTCCGTCGTAACTTTAACAGATTCAGGTACAACAAATGTGCCTTTCATAGTTGTTTTATTTTTTCCTTTAATAAGAAAACTATTATCTTTAACTGTAACATTGCCTGCGGTGTGCATTATCCATACTTTTTCCTTAAATTCTTCAGCTTCGTTGTTACCAAGAAAACGATCAACTAACACGAATAAACCAGGAACTCCCGATGATTGACTATAATCTACTGCAAAGGAACGTAAACCTGCAATTCCTACTGGTGGTTCACTATTTTTGCGCCAATTTGTATTTGTTTGTAGGGTAACAATTCCAGAACCATCGGTGTTTGAGACAAAAAATAGGGGTTTAGATGTTTTCCAAGGAGAACTTTTCGGTAAGATAACGACATTTTCCTCTTGCCAGTTATTACTAGATTTACCAGCTTTTGCCCAAGTTTCTCCTAACCCTGAGATGCGAAAACTTCCCACATCAGGATAGTGCCAAGTTCCGCCAATTAACTCTTTTTTTAAGAAGATATTCGCCACAAAATCATCTTGATTTATCCATTGATTTCTAAAATTATAAAATCCCTTTTGTTGGTCAACAAAATTGTAACCAAATAGCTGAACTGGGTTTTTAGAACTAAGATTATGTTTCTTATCATAGAAGCTCAAGATAAAAGGAGCATAATGAGGCATATTTATACCAAAAGTTTGATCACCTTTAAGTCCTAAACTGTTTTCAAAAATTGGCACCACTGCTGGTAAAAAATCTTCAGGAAGAGTGACTAAACCTGTCGCAAGAAGATCAGAACCTGCGTAGTAGCGATGTCGTCCATAAGTCGTAACATTTAACTGATTATTATTAGGAATCATCCGCATGAGATAGTGGGGTAAAATCCACTGTAAACGAGAACCTTCAACTAATTCTTTTCCTATTACATTACTGTAGGCTTGTAAGAAAGGAAATATAGTTAGAATCAGGGGTTCAGTTGTATAGTGATCTCCTTCACTTCCAAAACCACGATTACCTATTGCGGTGCTTAAATATCGTTTAATATTACGTTCTGCTGTTCTCATCAAATGATAGATTTTATCATTAGATATACCAGGTTCATTTAAAATAGCTAAAGCAGCTAATCCTGCTGCTCCTCTTGCTCTTGCATTCCAGGTGCTACCAGCATTACTATTCCAACCATTACGAGAAGAATCGCCTTTTACTAATTGTTTTGTTTGTGCTCCTAACCAATTAGTAACAGTGTTTATTTGCTTTTGATCCCAGACAGAATAACAAAAGTCATAAGCTAAAGCAACATCTGCCACAATAGGAGAATGTTCTAATAATCTTCTTCCAGGATTTTCTAGGGATTTTTCGACTATTTTCCATCCCATATTAGCCAATTCTTTATCATTATTAATTAAAGCTAAAAAGCAATATCCAGAAGCATGATAGCCACCAGTTGGCACATATCCATCATAATAAATAGGTTGTTCTAATATTTTTTCTAATTGTTTTATAATTGCTTGTCCTTCTGGGGTTTTAGTGGCTTCTTGTAAAGATGATAATTGATGTTTACGAAAAACGAGGCGGGGGTGTTCTTGAGGAGATAAAGCTAAGTGATCACTAATATTAGCTGGCCAAGCTTTTGTTATTATGCCAGTAACGCTACCTTGTAATTTTTTTTGTTTATATTTTCCTTGATAACTACCTATAATCTGATTTTTATAAGGAACTAAATTAATCTTATATACCGCTGGTAAAATTTCTGTACTCCAAGGATGGGATTGAATATTTATAGTAATTTTTAATTCCCATGCTCGACGATATTGTTTAGTGCTAATTTCTTCAATACTTAATTTTTCTAGATTATTTATTTCTAAAGCTCCTTGATGATCAACATCTTGATTGAATTTTTTAGCATATCCCCAAACTTCGGGTTCACATTTACCTTGATCACAGACTAAATCTAAGGTTATATTTTGATAAACTGGTTTTTCTTCCCATAATTTCCATACCCCATGTTTTAAGGTTAAATGGATATTACCGGAGAGTTTTTTTACGTCAAAAGAATGCAAAATAGGTGCATTAGAACCCCCCAATAATAAAATAATGAAAGGTAATAGAATCAAATAACGTTGTTTCATTGACTTTTTTCAAATTACTCAGTGGTCAATAGATAGTACAATCAGCATAGAGCATCCTAAATGCTGCTTATCCTTGATCGATAATAGTTAACTGGATAAATTTATCCTCTATCCCCCCGTCTCCCCGTAAAACTCCAATGAGAATTGATAACTTTTATACAAAAATGAAATGGTTACGATCAGCAGAGAATATCTATAGCACTTCTCATACTTGTGAGGTACAGAGTTTTCTAGTTTTAGGAGTTCGGAGTTCGGAGTTCGGAGTTCGGAGTTCGGAGGCTCGATATTAGGTGTACCTCATGAGTCCGAGAAACCCTATATAGAGACTATATAGTAGATTTAGCTTATTATATTATAATTATATAAAATTTTGAATATAATTGTAGATATAATCAATTGTTACTTCTATGATTATTGCTTTTGTGTAGGTACTTAATGTCAAAAAACTTTTCGTTAAATCATCCCATTGTTGAGGAAAGTTTCAGAATTATTGATCAAGAAGTTGGTCAACATAATCTCAGTTTATTAGAATATCAAATAGCTCGTAGAGTTATCCATTCGACGGCTGATTTTGAGTTTCTTGATTTACTTAAATTCAGTCCTAAAGCCATTGATAGTGGGATTAATTTTCTTAGGAATCAAACGACTATTATTACAGACGTAACAATGGTAAAACAAGGCATTATCAACTTAGTTTCTAAAACATTTAAAAACTCCATTATTACAGCTATAGAAAAGGCTCCTCATGCTCTTCCCCAAAAAACTCGAACTGAGACAGGTTTACTAAAATGTTATCAGCAATGTCCTCATGGAATTTATGTTATTGGTAATGCTCCTACTGCCCTACTTGCTTTGTGTCAACAAATTAACGAAAAAAAACTTAAGCCTAGTTTAATTATTGGAGTCCCTGTGGGCTTTGTTTCTGTATTAGAATCAAAAGAAATGTTAGCAACAATTGATGTCCCTCAAATTCTTGTAGAGGGTAGAAAAGGAGGCTCCCCAGTGGCTGCTGCTATTATTAACTCTTTACTTATTTTGGCTTGGGAAAGTAATCATTAAATCTACTCTAGCAAAAGTATGGTGTAAAAAATAAAACAAACTACATATTTAGAAAAGAGGTTTTTTTTGATAAAAAATCATAATATTTTGATCGCAGCTCAACTTAAATTTAACCGAAGATCGAATAAAATTTGCTTATCATCATAAATACAGGAGAGGAGTAGAATCTTTTTAAATAAGATCATAAATATTCATAAAGCAATCATGAAACTGACTTATAATGTTCAAACAATTACAAAATCTCAACAATATTTCTAATATTTATTCTAATAAATTTATGATTAAAGTTGTAGGAATTGGTTTAAATGGAAAAGAAAGCTTGGCAACAAAGACTAAGACAATTGTTGAACAAGCTACTTTATTAATAGGGAGCGATCGCCATTTAACTTATTTTCCTAATCATTCTGGTAATAAAATGGTTATTAAGAACTTTTTTGAGGATATTAAAAACCTTCAGGAAATCAAAAATAATCATGAATATATTGTTATTTTAGTAAGCGGTGATCCTCTATTTTTCGGTTTAGGAAGATTATTATTAGAACAGTTTGATATAGAAGAATTAGAATTTTATCCCCATTTGAGTTCCATACAATTGGGTTTTAGTAGGGTTAAGATACCTTGGCATGATGCTATAATTATTAGTGGCCACGGTCGTCATTTAGATGAACTAATTTCTAGCTTACGGCAGGGTCAAGAAAAAATTGCTATTCTTACAGATAGCAAAAATAATCCCCAGGCGATCGCCGAACTTTTCTTGAGTTTAAAAATCCCCATTAATTATGATATTTGGGTCTGTGAAAATTTAGGAGATATCGATGAAAAAGTTAATTGTTTTACCCCGCAAATATTAGCAAGTCTTACTAATTATCAGTTTTCTGCCTTAAATATTGTTATTCTCTTGCGTAAGAAGGATCTTAATTTAAGTCAAAAAGAGCTTGAAAATTTACCTATTTTTGGTGTTGAAGATAATTATTTTTTAAGTTTTAAAGATCGTCCTGGGTTGATGACAAAAAAAGAAGTTAGAATGATTATTTTAGGGGAACTGGGTTTAAAATCACAACAAATTATCTGGGATATTGGTGCAGGAACTGGCTCAGTTTCTATTGAAATTGCTCGTTTATGTCCTAACTCTCAGATTTATGCTATTGAAAAAACAGCAATGGGTATTAATTTAATTAATAAAAACAGTAAGAGATTTAAAGTTAATAATATAACATCAATTCAAGCACAAGCTCCTAATAAGTTACAAACATTACCCAATCCTAATAGAATTTTTCTTGGAGGGAGTGGGGGAAATTTGATTGATATTTTAGATATTTGTCAAGATAAATTAGCAAAAAATGGCATAATTATTATTGCTTTAGCAACTATAGAAAATTTAGGAATCAGTTTGAATTGGATTAAGAAAAATAGCTGGAATTATCAACTATTAAATATTAATATATCTGGCTCTCTTTCGGTTGGTAACTTAACCCGTTTAGCTCCTTTAAATCCTATATTCTTAGTTAAGATTTTTAAGAAAAATAAGAAGATTCCTCGTACCTAGTAATGACAATAAATGCCACAGTAACCAGTTAATCTTTACTTATAAAGTCATAACCGAATAACTGATTACCGTTAACTAATTATTATAAACAGGTTACTTTTTTTTCTTAGCCTTTTGCTTTTCTCTTTGTTTAGCTCGCTTTGCAGCAGCTTTTGCTTCTTTTTCAGCTTTTATTCTTGCTTGTTCTGCTTTTAATCTTTCTTCTTCTTTCTTCTCTAAGTAGTAATAGTAATTACCTGGATAAACCACCAATTCACCTTCATTTAGTTCCACAATTTTATTGGCTACTTGTGAGATAAAATAGCGGTCATGGGAAACCAATAAAACCGTTCCCTCATATTTAGAAAGTGCTTGTTCTAGCATTTCTTTTGCAGGAATATCTAAGTGATTAGTTGGTTCATCTAGCACCAGTAAATTAGCCGGTTGTAAAAGCATTTTTACCAGAGCAAGACGGGCTTTTTCTCCACCACTTAAACCCTCAACTGTTTTAAATACTGTATCTCCACTGAATAAAAAGCGGCCGAGAAGACTTCTAACTTCAACATTTTTCCAGTCAGGTACTTCATCGTGAATGGTATTCATCACAGTTTTAGTTAAGTTTAAAGCTTCTGCTTGGTTTTGTTCAAAATACCCTGGAATAACATTATGTTTACCCAAGCTAACAACACCGTCGCTAGGTTTTTCTATACCCATTATCAAGCGCAGTAAAGTAGATTTTCCTGCTCCATTAGGACCCAGAAAAGCGATGCGATCGCCTCTTTCTACGTTTAGGTGAGCATCTAAGAAAAGGATCTGTTCATCGTAGGTATGGACTAAATCTTTAACCAAAACAACATCTTTACCACTTTTGGGTGCAGGAGGAAACTCAAACGTAACTGTCTTTAATTCAGCAATAGGAGCTTCTACTCTATCCATTGATTCTAGTTGTTTTTCTCTACTTTTCGCCTGGGTACTTCGGGTGGCACTAGCACGGAAGCGGTCGATAAAAGCTTGTTGTTTATCGATTTCTTTTTGTTGCCGTTGATAGGTATTTTCTTGAAGCTCACGGCTTAAGGTTTTTTGTTGAGTATAGTCAGAGTAATTTCCAATATAAGTTGTAGAAATGCCTCGCTCTGTTTCGACAATTTTGGTGCATATTTTGTTCAAAAATTCCCGTTCATGGGAGACAATCACCATAGGAATATTTAGCCCCTTTAGATAAGCCCCTAACCAGTCAACGGTTTCATAGTCTAAGTGGTTTGTTGGTTCGTCCAATAGCAATAAATCTGGTTCCTGAAGGAGAATTTTTCCTAAACTCATACGCATTTGCCAGCCACAACTAAAATCACTCACTAAACGCTCACTATCTTCTAGTTCAAAACCCATCTCTGGTAACATTTTGGCTATCTCTGCTTCTAACACATAACCATCTAAGGCTTCAAACTTTCGTTGTAAATTATCTAATTTATGAATTAATTCATCCAAGTAATCTGGCTCTGCTGTTTCCATTTCTTGAGTCACTTTAGCTAATTCATCTTGTATAAAATTAGCTTCAGAAAATACAGTCCAAAATTCTTGATTAACGCTACGACTGGGTTCGACTTCAAACTCTTGGGTTAAATAACCAATTTTAAGACTAGCAGGACGAATCACTTCCCCCGATGTCGGTTCAATTTCTCCTTTAATGATTTTTAGTTGAGTAGATTTTCCGGCACCATTTGCTCCCACTAAACCTATACGCTCTCCTGGGTTGACTTCCCAAGTGACATCTTTCAATACTTCTGCGTTAG
The DNA here is from genome assembly GCF_000167195.1 of Crocosphaera watsonii WH 8501. GTDB lineage: Bacteria > Cyanobacteriota > Cyanobacteriia > Cyanobacteriales > Microcystaceae > Crocosphaera > Crocosphaera watsonii. Next base: position 9,708 of record NZ_AADV02000093.1, read on the forward strand.
GGTAAATTTTACTGATTCTTTCAAGTCTTAGCATTAAATGTCCTAATGAGTTCGGCTACTGGATAAAGTTGTTTAAGTAGATTTTTGGATTCTCATCTCTAGTTTAAACAATCTTGTCCCGAAAAAGGATGCTTAAAAAAAGTCTTCTGCTAATGGGAGCGTCCCAAAGTTGCCAATTGCCCTTTATTGATAATAGTTGATCTGATGAATTTCCCCCCGTCTCCCCATCTCCCGTATCTCCTCGTCAAAATCCAAGAATAAGTTTTTTGCCAAAATGGGATGCTACCTTGCTAATTCCTATTATTTTATCGAGATAATAGGGTCTAAAACCTGGCTTTTTAAAGCGAAACGTTTTTGAGGCGAGGCTTAAATCCTCGTTTCAAAAACAACTTCTGACTTCTGACTTCTGACTTCCTTAACCCCACCATTTTTTATCACTCATTTTGCCATGACTGAACACAGAAAACTAATGGTCTAAAATCTAAAATGATCCTAAAAGTAGGAATGATAGATAAAATAGTTTATACCATAGAGAAAATATTTGTTGTTCACCAAGGTATAAATATGAAATTTTACTGGTATTTATCCATCATTTTAGTTAGTTTACTACATCCTAACCTGGCTTTATCCCAAGAAATAGAGGAAAATCCAACATCCTTTTTAAAAGAAACTATTAAAATAGATAATATTCCTGAAAATAACACATCTTTTGAAATTGCTGATTTATCTAATAATACATCCCAAGAAATCGATGACACAACTTCTGAGCCAAATCAGTCTAATCCAACAGTAAAAAAAGAACAATCTGAGCAAGCAGAAATAACTGAGACTGAGACAACAACAGCAACCGATGATAGTTGTAACGACGCACCGCCTCAAGTGCAACACCCCCTTATACCTCCTCTAGAAGTTGCGGAAAATTCTACAGAAGAAACCCAAAGCAATGCTGCGGCTTTATCCTTAGAAAAGCCCCCTGAAATTGAGCAAGTAAATACTGAAAATCAGGAGGAGGAAGAGAAGAATCTTTTGACTATTTCTCAAGCTGAAATCACGGATTATCCTACCATGGCTAAAGCGGATCATTTTTATAGATGTGGCGAGACTTTATTGGCAGAAAGATTCTATCGAGAGGTGAAAGAACCCTTTGGCAATGAAGAAGAGTTAAACCGAGAAATTTTAGCTGAAGCGGTTTATGAAGCAGAATATCTATTACCAGGAGGTGCGGTTTACTGGCGACTATATCAAGAAAGTTTGCAAGAAAGCGAAGTTTATGAAAGTAAGCGAATTGCTCCCTTAAAATTGTTGTCTGAAGACTATCCAGAATTTATTCCTGGTCATCTCAAATATGCCGAACTTCTTGTTCAAGATGATCGTCAGGAAGAAGCTTTAAAAGTGTTAGAAAATGCGGTTACTTTGTACCCTAATGAAGCACCAATAGTCAAAGCTAAAATCGAAGCAGATGAACAAGCAGAAAATTGGTTGGCTGCTTCCTTGACTGCCCGTCAATTTGCTCTATTTAATCAAGACCATTTTTTACGGGATGAATTTAAAGAATTAGCGGATACAAATTTAGACCGTTATCAAGGACATCTCCAAGAACAAATGACCTGGAATATGGTGGGCAATGCCATCATGGGCGGTATTGGAGCAGCCTTGATGGGGAACGTTTTTGCTCCACTTTCTACCCTACAAACCAGCTATCTTTTATTACAAGGAGAATCAGCAATTGGAGAAAATTATGCCGAAGGATTTAAAAATAGTCTCACCTTGATTGAAGATCCCGAAGTAACAGGATATATCAATGAAATTGGTCAAAAATTAGCTAAAGTTGCTGGAAGAGATGAATTTGAATACGAATTTTATGTGGTGATGGACGAAAATGTTAACGCCTTTGCCCTGCCAGGAGGGAAAATATTTATCAATGCCGGGGCGATCGCCAGAACTGCCTCAGAAGCAGAGATCGCTGGCTTATTAGCCCATGAATTAGCCCATTCCGTCCTTTCTCACGGCTTTCAACAAATGACTCAAGGAGCTTTAACTAGCAGTGTAGTGGATTATATTCCTTATGTGGGGGGGATAGCTAGTAACTTGGCTATTTTAAGCTACAGTCGTGGTATGGAAGAACAAGCGGACTTATTTGGCACCCGTTTACTCGCTGCTTCAGGGTATGCTGCCGATGGACTTCGCAACCTGATGGCACTGATGGAAGAGGAAAACCAAAACCGTCCCCCTGCTTGGTTATCTACTCACCCCGATCTCGGCGATCGCGTCAAATATATTGAAGCAGAAATTGTCAGAAATAATTTCAACCGTTTCGCCTACGAGGGGGTGGAAAGACATCAACAAATTCGTAAAAAAGTGGTACAAATTATAGAAGAACATAAAGCAGAAGAAAAAGGAGAAGTAATTGAAGATATTTCCGAAGAAAATAACACCGATTTGGAGGAATAAAACTGTTTAGGATGTTAATGTAGGGTGGGCAATGCCCACCTGACAAGATTACTTTTTAGCCACAATAAATATTGCTTTATCTTTGCTGGGTTGCCATTGATAGTCAATGCTAAAACCGGCATTAGTTAAACTTTCAATTAGGTCTTGTCCTGTAAATACTCTAACCAAAGGGAAAAAGCCTAAAATCTTACCAATGGGACCAATTAGTTTAAACCACCCCATAAAATCTCCCATACAAGTGGTACTGGTAACAAAAATCCCCCCAGGTTTGAGAATAGAATAAACTTTAGCGATCGCAGTTTCTTTATCTTCTAGTAAATGTAAAATACTCAATCCTAAAACTGCATCATAAGTTGAATTTGCTGTCTTTAATTCTTCGATAGTTAATTGTTCAAAGGTGATATTATTAATGTTGTTATTTTCTGCTTTACCTTGGGCAATGGCGATCATTTTCTCTGAGATATCTATAGCTTGGACTTTGGACAAAAAAAGTTTGTTAGCGTATATTTTACGCTAAACTAAAATCCCAAAATATCGGCTCTGTATCAGTCAATAAAATTGGCTGACAAATAGGGCTAATCTATAGATTCTGAGGAAAACTAAGGAGCTTTTAAGTTTTCAGTTGATTTTTTGCTCCCTTTCTTGATAACATCATGACGAGTTCGTGGGGCTTTTTTGTAACCTTTAATACGTCCGGAAGAAAAACCTCGACGTTTGGGAAATTTGGCGAAAGTCCCCAAGGTCGTAATTATTCTTGAAAAGTCTCTTTGAACTAGACTAGGGGTGATTTTGATGGATTTATTAGTCTTCAAATACTGTTCCCAATCACGGGGTAAAACCACAGCTAATTTTCTGGCAGCCCACAAATTTACAGAAGAAAGAAGTGTTAGTTTAAACCAATTTTCTTCATGATGTACATCGGGAGTTAAATAAGATGTCATCAATAATCTTTGTTTACCAAATCGAAAAAGATGTTCCATGTCATAACGTTGTCGATAACACTGATAACAATCAACTAAACTTAACTCATCGCGCCGAGAACCAATAACAATAAGCCACATAGGTTTCCAAATACTATTTCTTTCTTGATCTCTGACAACAATCTGGAGTAAAGTAAAGGGGTGATTGTTCATTTTATAGTTTTTAGTTCCTCTCATTAACATCTGTTTCCATCCCGAAATAGTCACTGTTAATTGACGACCTTTTTTCGTTGTAAAGGGAACATGATGAACTTCATCAGGTTCAGTCCAAGTTTGGTCATCTTTAAGGTCAAATTTATCCCCATACCAACGGGGATGTCCCGAAGTTTTGGCTTGATTTGGGTCCCGAATAAATTGACGATAAAAAACTCGGTCACTTCTAACTCTTGTAATAGTAACTAGGTCTTCATGCTTAACTTGTTCCCCAATAAAATCCTTTTGGCTGTAGTCACTATCAGCCACTAAGACAGATAATTTATCAGAAAATAAAGAACTTTGCCAGATTTTTTTTAGTTGTTGATTGCCTTGATTTACTCCTTTATGTTTAGAGGGGACTCGCTCTCCTGATAAGGGGACAGGGAGTTGTGTCAATACCAAATAAGTTATAATGTTTTGAAGTGGGAGGAATTGTTCTCGATACCGCTGAAAATAAAGTCTCAATTCTCTGTTCATAATTAGGGTCAGTTTGAGTGGGTAAAAACTCTTGAATTCCTCTATATAAACTGTTATAATCTCTTCTAAATAAAGGATTGAGAGACAATTCAACGACTGAGTGAGCTTGTTGGTTACTGGAGAGGGCATCGAGTAATTCTATAATAGTTTCTTTTCTAGCTTTTAGTCCTTGGAAGAGGTTAGACCTCCACACCAGGAATTCCTCGACAGACGTAGCCGTTTCATTTTTGGTCATTTTTAAAATTTATTACCTTATTAATTAGCGGAATATATACGCTAACATCAAAAGAGGTTGTTTGTTACAGTTAAGGCTAATGTCATCACATTCCGAACTTAAGACCAGTCAAGATGTCCACCTGAGAGCCAAACAAATTAAGAGTCTAATTCGCTCTCTTAAACAGAAAATAAAGAAAATTGAACGGGAAGGGGAAGTAGCACCAGCTAATTGTCATATTATTCGTTATCAGGTTAATCGAAAGGGAACAATCTACTGGTATTATAAACTACAGGCTGCTGAATCAATTTTTCCTATGGCCACTAATAATGAGAAAAAAACCAAATATAAATATTTAGGACGAGCCGGAAGTTCTGCTCATATTGATGCTGTAGAAAAACTCACTAGAAGAAATCTCATTGATGAATTAGAACGAGTCATTCAATCTCTAACTGAAAGCTACTTAGATATCTATATTGGAACCGAAACTGAATGAAGCTATTTAATATTTAAAATCCCCTAAAAAGATGGAAAGAGAGTTTTTAAAACCACCTTAATTCTCTATTTTAGCTCTGGAGATATGTTTAGCGTAAAATTTACGCTAACAATTGTTTTTTATCCAAAGTCCAATGCCCTAACATGATGACTATTGTACTTGTGCTTTCTTGGTTTGAAGAACACATTAAGCTTCC
>NZ_AADV02000092.1 GCF_000167195.1 Crocosphaera watsonii WH 8501
GCCTTCGACTTGGAAACGGTTGGAAAAGGGTTCAGTAACTCGGAATTTGCCCTTTTCGATGTCGAGTGAGATTCCCGATACTGTTCAAATCTCACGTAAGGATTCGGAATTGGACTAGGATTTCGGATTAGAATGTTGTAACGAGGAATGAGGTTTGATACTTCTGATTTGATATAGTTTTCTGCAAATGTCCTTATATCGAACTCAGGTTGATATTTGTCCTTGATTTTGATGCTTCGCAATTCACATATTGGTTTTTTGTTGATCCCCATCCTCAAATATTGGGGCTATAAAACATGATCCGTAAGCACCCCTGAAAGTTCCGAACCTCTTCGTATTTAACTCAGTCTAAATAGTAACAGTTGGGTGGTTTGCTCGGCATTAAAGTTATCATCACTAACTAAAAATAGGGTTTGACTGCCATCGGCAAATCTAGGTCCAAAGGTCATACCTTCTAAATTATCTAAGTCAATTTCCAAGGTTTCTAAGTCCAATAATAGTTTTTTTCTTAGGGGTTTAATGGTCTCTGTTCCCTGTTGAAAACTGAGAATAGTTGATGTATCAGAGGCACCGCTATTAACCACTTGAAATAATTTTGCCCCGTTACCAAATAAGCCAAAGGTTCGCTCTAAACTTAACCATGAACCTTCGTTGGGTAAAGCTAGTAATTCTGTTAACCCGTTAGAAATGGCACCTTTGGGGCTTTTATCCAATAAGTATAAATGTTCGGCAACTATCACCGGAGAACCCACGGGACTGATGACATAGTGCAGCAGACGCACAGGAATGTTTGTGGGAGGGGTTGTGGGGGTATCTTGTTTCAATGAACCTTCAGTGGCAGTAAACAGGCGAAAGGGGTCATCTTTGACGGTACTGGTGGCACTGATGGTTAAGGGTTCAAAGCCGAGATTTTCTTCTACTCCCCTCGGTTCACTTTCGGGATCGGTGGGGATGAGATATTTTTGGGGTAGACGAATCTGTTGTTGAAGTTGTCCTGTAGTCGGGTTAAATTCGCCGATAAAGGGGTTAATTTCCTTTTTAGGTATTCCTTCACTAGAAATGAATAAAGTGCCTCTAGGAGACAAGGCAATGCCCTCTGGATCGATGGTTTGCGGGGAGTAATTTTGTCCTGCTTCGTCTTGGAGAGGGGTGACATTCTCCACAGTTACTCCTTGTATTTTAGTAATTTGCTCATCATTACTAGAAATATCTATTTTTAGGGTATAAAATCGAGCAGGAGAGCGTTGGGAGCGATCGTCGGACAAGGCATAGAAGCGATCCTTTTTGCGATCGTAAGTAATGGCTGATAAGCCACCGATGGGGGTTTCCTGGAAAATCTGGGATGGTATTTCGTACTTGTCTAAATATTCTAGGCTAATCTGGGGAAATAGCCTTTCTTCTGCTTGAATTTGGGGCATTTCGCTACAAGCAGACAAGCCTATTATAACCATTAAAGCTAGGATTAGATTAACAATTTTCCTCACGTTAATATCCAAGTAACATAATTCTCCCTCAAATGTTACCTTAGATTAGTGATCAGTGAACGGTTATCGGTTAAGTTGATTATTAATGTAAATTTTGGTGAGGAAAATTATGGTTTATCTTCGTAATTCTATAAATAAGCTTTCTGTTTTATTTATTCTAACTCTTATTGTTTATGCTGGTTATTTTATACAGTTTAATTATCGTGCTTTATCCTTACCGGAACCAGAATTAAACCCGTTAGAATTACCTTTAGATGATCCATTACTTCCTTCTGTTCCTCGTCCTCTAAGTCCATTGGAACAAAAAAGATTGAGAATAGAACTAGATACATTAAACCAAAAAGCACAAGAAGAATCAAATGTTGGTAATGATAATCTTGCCTTTGAAATTTGGTACAGAGAGTTAAGATTAAGACGAGTTTTAGGGAGAATAGAAGAAGTTAATGCTTTGGGACGAGTTGGGGAAGTTGCTTGGAATAAAACCCGTAGCGAAGATGTACAAATTATCAGTCAAAGAATAGTTAAATTACAAGAATTATCGGAACAAGAAGATCCCCTAAGTCCAAGATTTTTGGTTGCTTTAGCTAATGCTTATGCTAAGTTACATAGTTTAGATAATTCTATTATTGTTTATCAAAAAGTTTTAGACTATGCCAGAAAAAATGACAGTCCTTTTACAGAGAAAGAAGCGTTACAAGGGTTAGGAAGACTCTATTTAGCTAAATTTGATTATCCCAATGCTGCCATTGTTTATGAGGAATTATTAGAGATAGCACAACTGGAACAAAATACTTACGAAGAAGGGTTATATTTACAAGCATTAGCGGAAATTTATACTGCTGCTTTACAACCCAATAATTCAGCGAATATTAAACAAAGATTAGTAGATAGTTATCTTGCTAGTCAAAACATTGAACTTGTTCCTCCTTTAAAGATTGAGATTGGCCAAGATTATCAATCATTAGATCAACCAGAGTTAGCTAGTCAAAATTATCAAGAAGCTTATGCTTTAGCTTGGTCTTTACAACAGTTTGGTTCGGCAGCAAAAGCATTAACAAAATTGGCTAATTTGTACACCGAATATGAACAAGAAAATTATGCTTTACAGATATATCAACGCTTAATTCAAGTGGAACAATTATCTTATAATTATTATGGTTTGATGAAAGTTTATGACAAAATTGGAGAGATTTATCTAGAAAACGAGCAATATGAACCTGCTTTATTTGCTTTCCAAGAAGGGTTAATTTTAGCTCGTTCTCTTAATCATAATCAAGAGCATTTTTTAGCACAAATTCAAAAAGTAAATGAAGGAATGAATCCAGTAATTGAAGAACAACCAATTCCTAGTGTTGAGGAAACATTACCAGCTTCACCGAATGATATTGAGTCTATTAAGGATGAAATAGAAACTATAGAAAATCCTATTAATGAATTTAAAAATCAATTTGAACGGGATAATATTTTAATAGAAAACTAATCATTTAAACTTTGTTAATGTTTAGCGATTGCCTAAAAAATTAGGTCATGTTTTTCGTCACCATTAAGATTATGCTATACTTATACTAGAAAGTCAGATATTGGTATAAATATGGAATTACTCACTAGCGGTGTAACAGCTTTTTTGACACTGTTGGCCACTCAAACCGTTGATAAAGCACGTAAAAAAATAGTTGCAAAAACCAGTGATAAGTTGGTTGATATTGGTTTAAATCAAGCTAATAATGTCCTAAAGTTAATACAGAGTAAGTTTCCTGATAAGGTAGCTAAGTTAGAAGATGGTAGTGACTCACAAGAGATTATGGAAGCAGAGGTTGTTAAGGAAATAGCAAATAGTGATGATGAAATTAAAAAAGAACTCGAAAAATTAGGTAAAATGATACAAGAAAACTCAGAAGCAAAACAAGTTATTGAAAACTGGAAAGGTATTAATATTAAAGGGGGTACTAACACTATTAGCAATAATACTTTAACCTTTAATTAATACGTAGGGTGGGTTAGGTGGCAATATGCTATGTAGATTATTTAGGAATTAATATCCACCGTAACCCACCATTTATAGATATGGTATTACCTGTTAAAAATGAATCTAAAAAATACTCTTTTTATGAATAATGGGAAATCAAGAAACTAATGAAAATTGGCAAGGGATTAATATTAAGGGTGGAGAAGTAACCATTAATAACCCTGTGTCTAATTATGGCGAAAAATCTCACAAAAAACATAAACCTAATCTAACGGAATAAGAATTAAAAGAATTATACTGTCATTTTTTACAACAAATACAAGTAAAATATCAAGAATTAAAACTATTCCATACTCAAGACAAAGTTAAGCTACAAGATCAATATATTCCCATTCAAGTTACTTTAGAAAGACAGTTTACCCATGAAATTGAAACAATTAGAAACTATGGTATCTTTGATTTAGACTCAACAGATGCTTATGCTATCAAAGGAATAAAAGAAGAAACTAAAACAGTTAAAGTTGACTGGGGGAAGCAAAAAAAGACCATGAAAAAATTATGGTGCTTGCTGATCCAGGTATGGGAAAATCTACCTTATTAAAGAATGAAACTGTTATCAAGGTTAAAGAAGAATTAGAAAATATAGAAAATAGGTTAATTAATGATGTTGTTTTTCCCTTATTTATTCGTTGATCAGAGTTAGCACGAGAAGAAGGTGAAATCATTGATATTATTCCCAACATTCTCATAAAAGACTATCCAAAAATTATTGATAAAATTGAATACTATTTACAGAAAAAACTAGAACAAGGAAAATGTTTATTATTATTGGATGCTTTGGATGAAGTACCGAAAGATGACAGAATATCCTTAACTAAAAAAATAAATAGATTTTTGAGCAACTATCCTTGTCAGGTTATTTGTACATCCCGTATTGTGGGATATGCAGGAAACTTTATTGATGGAGGTAAAGAAGTTGAAATTGTTCCTTTTGATGTTGAAAAAACAGCAGACTATATCAAAACTTGGTTTAATCATGCAGCTGATCAAAGGCTTGTTGCAACGTTAAGCATTTATTCCCCACAACAGAAGGTTGTAAGCGCACACCTTTTCCATTGTCTATAGAATATCATGTCAAGTCAAGAAAAAGCAAGCATTTTTCACATAAATTTTCACAGCGATCACCTTTTAAGTAGTACATAAATATATAGTGCTAGAGTTTTGAGGCTGAAGACTAAGAATAAGCGATCGCCTTGTGAGGTGGTGGGTTACGACGGACTGTTAAATTCTCGTTTCAACCTAAATTTCTCCCGTCTAACCCACCCTACTGTTTTTATATAGTTATCATCCTTCAAACAATGTAATTAATTCTTGATCTGTTTGATAAAAATCATCGGGAACAGTACATTGACCTCGTAAACGTCCAGGAATGCGATCGCTTTGTTGAGAGTTAGGATAAATAGATTTGCTTATTATTGAACACCTAATTACCGATAGCTGATCACTGATCAAAAAGGTATAATGAAGAGAAATAATCGCCATGAGAGATTAACAGTTCACCAACCCTGCCCTAAAAGTGCAGGGATTGCCTGGACCAATTTAGTCAACGTAAGAGGTGAATACCGCATGGAGACACAGCTTGGTACACACTTCCGAATACTTCCCTCGTTCGGACTATCTGTAAACCTAATTGGTTAGGTGCTTTTAGACAGGACATCTTAGTTGTGTTGCACCGAAGGGACTTAAAGGAGTTAGGGGGTTCTCGGCCTTATCGGCATACTAAAACCCTCTCCCGCAAGGGATATGTAAAGCCGTCCTATAAGGACGGGGTTTCAAACCCAAAATTTCCGATGAATTCTGTAAATGTTAATCAATTTCAAGCCAATATAAAACAGTTTATCGAACAAGTAATTAAGCAACATCTCCCCCTTAAAGTCAAGGGAACTAATGGACAAGATTTTATTGTTATTAGTGCTGAAGACTGGGAACAACAACAAGAAACCCTTTATATCCTACAAAATAGCAGTTTAATGCAACAAATTGCTGATTCAACCATAACTCATACACACAGAAAAGGTTACTCCCCAACGGATGAAGAATTAGATGAGATCATTAGTATTTGAAGGAAAAACATGGTTAGTTTATGAGGAATTAAGACAAAAAGACAAAAAAATACATACAAATCTTTGTAAATTACTTAAAGAAATGTTAAGAGGAGATCCTACTGTTGGCACAGGAAAACCTGAACCCTTAAAACATAATCTTAGTGGTTTTTGGTCAAGAAGATTATCTCAAAAAGATAGACTAATTTATAAGTTTGATGATAACTATATCTATATTTTCGCTATTGGTGGTCACTACGACCAAGTTTAAATAAGTGATTGATATTTTTTTGTTTTAAATATTACAAAAGTCCGTTTATTAGCGATCGCTTTCCAATATGACAAAAATTATTTCAATAGATCAGGCTAGCTTTATCACATAGCCTAAAATTTCTCTAGCATATCCTGACTGTCATCCATAATAACATAAAAAAGTAGTATGGTCTACACCCCTGATTAATTCGTTAATTAATAAGAATTGCTTGCAATTATTCCCTAGAATTTGAGATAGTTTTATGGTTATTTTGTATAATTAGTTACTTTTTTTAGGATTGTGGTTCAAAAGCAAATCATTAAAAATACAAATACAATACAAATTATTAAATTAACAAAGATTATTAAATTGTCAAAAAGATTTTGAATAATTTCCCCAGATAACTGGATAGAGAGACTATAATAACAAAAAATTACATGGTGTGAAGAGAAATCTATGGCCGTTCAATTAAAACAAGCTCTCAGCGTAGGGACTTATATCATCAGCCAACGTTTCAAGGGTCGTAAACGCTTTCCTTTGGTATTGATGCTAGAACCCTTATTCCGTTGTAACTTAGCCTGTTCTGGATGTGGAAAAATTCAACATCCCACAGATATTTTAGCCCGTAATCTCACCCCCGAAGAATGCTTTAAAGCAGTAGAAGAATGTGGTGCGCCAGTGGTATCTATTCCTGGTGGGGAACCCTTGTTGCACCCGCAAATTGATGAGATTGTCAAAGGGTTAGTAGAAAGGAAGAAATTTGTCTATCTTTGTACCAACGCTATTCTCTTAGAAAAGAGTTTACATAAGTTTGAACCTTCTCCTTATTTTTGCTTTAGTGTGCATTTAGATGGGTTGAGGGAACATCATGATAAATGTGTCGATCGCCCAGGAGTATTTGATAAAGCGATCGCAGGGATAAAAGCAGCCAAAGCCAAAGGGTTTCGGGTGACTACAAACACTACTGTTTTTGAAGGAACCGATCCCAAAGAAATGCAGGAATTTTTTGATTTTCTGGAGACCTTGGGAACCGATGGGATGATGATTTCTCCTGGCTATAGTTATGAGTGGGCCCCGGATCAAGAAAACTTCTTAAAACGGGAACAAACTAAAGCCTTATTCCAGAAAATTTTAACCCCTTGGAAACTAGGTCAAAAGAAATGGAACTTTAATCATAACCCTCTCTTTTTAGATTTTCTTGTAGGGGACAAAGATTATGAATGTACCCCTTGGGGAAGTCCTAGTTATAGCGTTTTGGGTTGGCAAAAACCCTGTTATCTTCTCAACGAGGGACATTATAAAACCTTCGATGAATTAATGGAAAAAACCGAATGGGAAAACTATGGTCAAGCTAGTGGTAATCCTAAATGTGCAGACTGTATGGTACATTGTGGCTATGAACCCTCAGCAGCAGTTGATGCTTTGAACCCTGCTAATATGGGACGTGCTTTAGGAAGTGTTATCGGTGCCTAGTTTCGTTTAATTTTGAGGGAATAGAAACTACAAGTAAGTTATCTATTCCCTTAATCTATCTTTTGGTATGATAATTATAAGCAAGGTAAAATTTTGGTTTTATAAATAGAATAATAGGATTAAGATAATGATTCCTTTACCAGAGACAATATTAACAGATATTTATGAAAAAGATTACTATTTATGGCTAGTTAAAACCATAGAATTAGTTAAAAATAGAAATGTAAATCAATTAGACTGGGAGCATTTAACTGAGGAAATAGAGGCATTGGGAAACGAACAAAGACGAAAAGTTAAAAGCTATTTGAGACAATTATTGATTCATTTATTATTATATCATTATTGGGAAAATGAAAAACCCTACTGTGGTAGAGGTTGGCAAGAAGAAATTAGTAACTTCCGTTATGAGTTGGGATTATTACTAGAATCTAAAACCCTTTATAATTATTTCTTGAAGAACATTGAAGAAGTGTATAAAAAAGCACGAAAAAGAGCAATAGAAACAACACAATTATCTGCTTCAGTCTTTCCTGAAAAATGTCCTTTTAGTACACAGGAAATTCTTGGGGATGATTGAGTAATAAAAATATGCACATCATTAGGCTAAACTAAGAATACTAAACTTTTGTTTAGCATAAAGTGTTAATCGACTATTCCTTATGACTACCACCCCAATTTTACCCTTAAGCCTTGACGACTTTCTCAGGAAACCCAATATTGATGAATCTCCTGCGTGGGAATATACTAATGGTGAAATAATACAAAAGCCTATGCCTCAAGGACAACATAGTAAGCTTCAATATAAACTGTGGGAAACTATTAACGAAGTAGCTCAAACAGCTAATATTGCTTATAGTTTACCTGAGTTGCGTTGTAACTTTGGTAATCGTTCAATTGTTCCCGATGTTAGTGTATTTTATTGGGAGAGAATACCTGTGACAGAAGCAGGAGATATTGCTAATCAGTTTAACTCTTTTCCTGACTGGACAATAGAAATTATTTCCCCTAATCAAAAATCAACTAAAGTTATTGATAATATTTTACACTGTTTAGAACATGGTAGTCAGTTGAGTTGGTTAATTGATCCCGATGAGAAATCAATTTTTGTCTTTCAAACTCAACAAACTCCTAGAGTTTATAAAGCTGATCTATCTAATAATGAAACACCTCAAGAAACTCTACCTATCTTAGATAAAATAGAATTAGATTTAACAGCTAATAAAATTTTTAGCTGGTTACAAATGAAAGCAAAATAATTGACTACACAGAAGACAAAATTATCTTATTATCTCTAATGACAACTACACCCATTTTACCCTTAACTCTTGAGGACTTTCTTAAAAAACCCAATATTGATGAATCTCCTGCGTGGGAATATATAAATGGTGAAGTGATACAAAAACCTATGCCTAAAACCCATCATAGTCGGTTACAATTAAAATTAGCCAGTGCCATAGAGTTAGTAGCTGAAGCGAGTCAAGTTGCTCTTGCTTTTCCTGAATTACGTTGTACTTTTGGTGGTCGTTCTGTGGTTCCTGATATTGCGGTTGTGTATTGGGATAAAATACCTTTAAATAATGCAGGAGAACCAGAAAATAGTGCTATTTTTTTCGCACCTGACTGGACAATAGAAATTCTTTCCCCTAATCAAAAATCAACTAAAGTTATTGATAATATTTTACACTGTTTAGAACATGGTAGTCCGTTGGGTTGGTTAATTGATCCCGATGATAAATCAATTTTTGTCTTTCAACCTCAACAAACTCCTAGAGTTTATAAAGCTGATCTATCTAATAATGAAACACCTCAAGAAACTCTACCTATCTTAGATAAAATAGAATTATATTTAACAGCTAATAAAATTTTTAGTTGGTAACAAATGAAAAAAACAGTAACACAGCTTTCTCATCTGTTACCGAATTATTAATTATTAATTGTTCATTGTTAATTGCTGAAAAGTAGGATGCTTATGTTATAGTATTAATGGTTCAAAAGTAAAAGCTAAATTATGCTTGATTACAACAAAATTATTGCCACTGAATTATCTTTACAACAGCAACAAGTTGAGCAGTCTCTTGAATTATTAATTGAAGGTGCAACTGTTCCCTTTATTGCTCGTTATCGTAAGGAAAAAACAGGATCACTAGACGAAACTCAGTTAAGAGATATTTTGGAACGTTATACTTATTTAAGCGAGTTAGATAAACGCAAAGACACAATTTTAGAAGCAATTAAAAATCAAGATAAATTAACGGATCAATTACAGAAAAAAATAGAATCTTGTTTATCAAAAACAGAATTAGAAGACTTATATTTGCCTTATAAACCCAAACGAAGAACTAAAGCAACTATAGCAAGAGAAAAAGGTTTAGAAGGTTTAGCAACTGCAATCAAATATCTTAATATTCCTGATGCAAAACTACAATCTTTAGAAGAAATAGCAGGAGAATATATCTCAGAAGAAAAAGGAGTTAATAATCTTGAAGAAGCGTTACAAGGTGCATCAGATATTTTAGCCGAAGAAGTAGCAGAAAAAGCTAATTTAAGAGCCTATTTACGAGACTATTTAATGAAAGAAAGTATTTTTATTTCTAGCATCAAAAAAGAGCATCCTGAAGGGAGTACAAAATATGAAATGTATCGTAACTTTCAAGCTAGTGTAACTAAAATAGCTCCTCATAATATTTTAGCTTTGTTTAGAGGGGAAACAGAAAAAATTATTTCCCTTAGTATTGATTTTGATGAAACCTATATAACTGCATATTTATATAATGAAGAAATAAAGACAAAAAATAAGGGAATAAAAGCATTTTATCAATCGATGCTTAAAGACTCATTTAATAGACTAATTAAACCCTCATTACTCAGAGAAGTGAGAGCAGATAGAAAAAATTGGGCTGATCTTGAATCTATTAATACCTTTGAAATTAACTTAAGAGAATTACTGTTATCTCCCCCCGCAGGAATGCAACCAACCTTAGCTATTGATCCAGGGTTTCGTACAGGTTGTAAAGTCGCTGTTTTATCAGAAACAGGTCAATTTTTAGAGTATCAAGCTATCTTTCCTCATACTGGTGCAGCTAAACAAAAAGAAGCAAAAAATACATTAAAAAATCTAATACAAAAGTACGAAATAGAATTAATAGCGATTGGAAATGGTACTGCTTCTCGGGAAACCGATCAATTTGTTGGGGAGGTAATCAAACCATTAGAAAATCAACCTATCAAAGTCATTGTAAATGAGTCGGGTGCGTCTATTTATTCAGCAAGCGATCTAGCACGAGAAGAGTTTCCAGACTTAGATATTACCGTTAGAGGTGCCATTAGTATTGGCAGAAGATTACAAGATCCCTTAGCAGAATTAGTGAAAATTGATCCTAAATCTATTGGTGTGGGACAATATCAACACGATGTAGATCAAAAACTCTTAAAAAAGAATCTAGAGGAAACAGTAGAAAGTTGTGTTAATTATGTGGGAGTTGATCTCAATACCGCATCAAAACAACTATTAACTTTTGTTTCAGGAATCACCCCAACCATTGCTAATAATATCGTAAGTTATCGGGATAAAAACGGAATATTTAATAATAGGAAAGAATTATTAAAAGTTTCCAAATTAGGACCAAAAGCTTATGAACAAGCAGCTGGTTTTTTAAGAATTAGAGGAGGAAAAAATCCCTTAGATAATACCGCAGTACACCCTGAAAGTTATACAGTAGTTGAAACAATTATCAAACAATTAGGGGTTTCTTTATCTGATATTAATAACATTAGTTCTCGCTTAAAATCTTTGGATTTAAACACCTTTGTAACCGATACCATTGGGTTACCAACCTTAGAAGATGTTATAGCAGAATTAGAAAAACCAGGACGAGATCCTAGAGAAGAATTTAAGTATGCAACCTTCAAAGAAGGGGTGACAGAAATTAGTGATTTAAGCGAGGGGATGATCCTAGAAGGAGTTATTACCAATGTAGTAAAATTTGGTGCATTTATTGATATTGGAGTACATCAAGACGGGTTAATTCATATCTCTCAACTGGCAAATTATTTTGTTAACGATACTAACGAAGTTGTCAAAGTTGGAGAAGTTGTCAAAGTGAAAGTATTAGAAATAGATGAAAAATTAAAACGGGTTAGTTTATCAATGAAAGAAGTATAATTGATGGCGATATCTTATCATATTATTGTTGAAGTCTTATGTTGGTTATGAATAAATTAAGAAAGCTCTTATCTTTTAGGGTTTGGCGATTAATTATTTTAAGTTTATTGATTCTAATTATCATAGGACTTCCTTTCAAAAATGTAGCTCAAAATACAACCTTAGAAATGCTACAAAAATCACCAATTATTGTCGATGGTTATGTATTATTTAAAGTTGGTTCTTTGCCAAATTTTAGGGCAGAAGAAAGAGCCGAAATTATCAATACAGCTTTAGCAGAAGAAGTTTTTTCTTCTGAACCGATAAAAATAGTTATTGTTCAAGATTCGCAACAAACAGCCATTCGTAATCAAACCACAAAACGTCATTTATTAAGTGTAACAGAAGTTGATGTTATTGAAGGGATTAATAGTTTTGAACAAGCTACTATTTGGAAAAATCACTTAAATAAAGCTTTAGCAAGAGGTCAATTAGAACGAAGTTCTAGTTATGTCCGTAACGCTACTTTATTAAGTTTAGGAATTATTTTAGGAACAATTATTATTCATTGTGTATTAATTTGTTTGGGAATGTGGGAAAAAAGGTGGTTTCGTGATTGGAAACCAAATCTTGCTAATGTTTATTTAAGTAAAGCATTAATCAAATCATGTTGGCGCATTTTTCTGTTAGTTAGTCCCCTAGTTTTATGGTTCAGTGGAATCCTTTATATTTGTTCTTTATTTCCTCAAGCTAGAAGTCAAGTCTATCAAATAAGAATGTTGTTAGGGGAACCGATTTTTAGTTTAGGACAAAAAAGTTATTCTGCGCTGCAATTACTCTTACTTTTAGCTTTGACTGTAAGTTTATGGTTCTTAGTCAAAGGGTTAGTTTTCTTAATTAAATCCTATTTATTAAGTCGTTTAGGAGCAAATCGAAATATTCAAGAAGTCGTAGGAACCCTAACCCAATACATTTTGCTATTTTTAGGATTAATTACTTTATTGCAACTGTGGGGATTGGATCTCAGTGCTTTGACTATTATTGCTAGTGTGTTGGGGGTAGGAATTGGTTTTGGACTACAAAATATTGCTAATAACTTCATCAGTGGTTTAATTATTATTTTAGAAAGACCAATTCAAGTAGGAGATTTTATTAAATTGGGTGATTTAGTGGGGACAGTGCAAAGTGTTGGTGCAAGAAGTACCCAGATCAAAACTTGGGATGGTGTTTCGATTATTGTGCCTAATTCTCGTTTTTTGGAAAGTGAAGTAATTAATTGGTCCCACGGAGATTCAACTTCAGCTATTCGTCTTCCTATTGGAGTTGCCTATGGTTCAGATATTAAAAGGGTTAGAGTTGCCTTATTAAAAGCAGCAAGAGAACATAAAGAGATATTAGTTACCCCTCGTCCCAAAGTTTTATTTCAAGAGTTTGCAGACAGTTCCTTAAACTTTGAATTGAGAGTGTGGTTATTAGAACCTAGACATCAATTTCGTATTAAAAGTGAACTTAATTATGCTATAGAAAAAAACCTGCGTGACTATGGGATTGAAATTCCTTTTCCTCAACGGGATCTTAATCTAAAGTCTTCTCATCTAAAACATTTGATTTCAAATATATTACCTACCCCAGACTCAAAACATTCTCCTCAATCACAATCTGATCAAGAAGTTGACCAATATTTAAGAAGTTCTCTTAATGATGATGAATTAGATCCTTTAGAAGACCGATTAACAGAAAATGAAATCAACGCATTAGTTAAACAAATGTGTTCCGATAAAGGTGTTAGTATCCAAGACCGTCGTTATCGTCTTAATATTTATCCAGCTTGTTTTATTGGTTCAGAAGCCGTCAATTGGTTCGTTAAACATTATAACTATACCAGAGAAGAAGCCATTGAATTAGGTCAAATTTTAGTTGAAAGAGGAATTATTCATCATGTATTAGATCAACATCCTTTTAAAGATAGTTATTTGTTTTATCGTTTCTGTGATCATGAAAAATAGGGATTTTTCAATTAACAATGTACAATTAACAATTAATAATTGATAAACCCCAAACATGATATAACACAAAAAATTAAAGCAGAGCTTCTAAAGTTGCACCTACAACTCGATGATCTTCGTCTTCTCGTAATTGCACTAATGCAGCTTTAGCTTCAGGAGTATCAAAATCTCCTAAAACTCTAGCCACCTGCTTTCTAATGGCTACTATGTCACTGGTGCATAGATCAAGAAGTACATTGATAGCCTCCGGTTCAAGTGACGTTCCCTTTATGTTTTGCAGATAAGAGATTGATGCTAATTTTACCGTTAAATCATCCCCATCCAGTCCCCATAAGGAAAGCTTGAGAAATACATCTGGAGAAGCCATTTCACTTAAAGCTGCAAAGATACTTTGCCTCAGTAACCAGTGAGATTCTTTTCTAAACAGTTCAACTAAATAGGGAATTGATTTCTCTCCATACTTAGACAAAGAATTAGCTGCTTCGGCTTTGACATTGGGATCTGCATCATTGTCAATTAAATTGAGCAGGATATCAAAACCCTCGTCAGTCATTTTATACCCTAAACCCATGGCCACATAGGAACGAATCACAAACTCTTTGTCATATATTCTTTGTTTGAGTAAGGGTACAACCACATTCGCTGGATGATTCCTTAACTCTATTATCGCTTTGATGCGATTTTGAGGATCGGGACTGTCAAGAAAGGCTTTAATCTCATTTATTTGCATGATTATATAAATTTCCCATTAGGGACGCTGTTAAGTTGTGTAACTTAATGTAAAGTGTTGTTACAATTATAGCGTTGATCCAAGACAAATAAGTGCGATTTCAGTTTACACTAAGCGACATTTCTCTTCAACAACAATTACAAGAGTCCCTCTTGACTCGCTTAACAAGTTCAGATACATTGAGGTTCCCTCCTCTTACATCAAAGGAAACCTCTATTTCTTTGTTTCGTTTGCCTAGAATTGAATCTATCACCTATCGTTGTGCGATCGCTTTTCAATTATCCCCTGATTCTCCCTTCACTGTTGCAGAAAGAATTTTTAACACCCTTAAACAACCTTTAACAACACAACCAGACTTATGCTTAAACTTTACCGTCAAGCTTCTTGATCAGGGTTGGTTAGACTTTACACTGTGCGATCGCAGTTTATCACTTTGGTTACAATGTTGGCCTACTTTTTCCTATCCTCAGAAAAATTCTCCCTTAAAATCAACAAACCATGATAATTCCTGGATTATTCAGTACACCTATGCCCGTTGTTGTGCTTTACTACGACTAGGGGAACAAGAAGGACTGATAAAACTAAAAAATAAGCAATTTCAACCTTATACATGGTCATTGTTAACCCCTAGTCCCATTCCTTCGTTTAACTTAGAATTAAACGAAATTGAGCGATCGCTTATTTCTCAAATCATCACCACAGTAGATCGTTTAGTCAATGATTCAAAAGTCAAGGAAATAAAATTAGCACTAAGATTAAGTGATTCTTTTCTCAACTTTGAGCGTTACTGTCTCATTTTTGGAGAAATAAGTCGCAATAAACCCCAAANTGGGATCCTCTAGAGTNACATGCAGGAGTCAAGCTGCACTGCCGTTCTCTGT
>NZ_AADV02000091.1 GCF_000167195.1 Crocosphaera watsonii WH 8501
ATAGCTTAAAAAGCTTCGAGAAAAATAGAAGAGTTTTAAGTTTAGGGACAATGGTAGGGGTTTTAGTTGATCCTAGACAACGTATTATGGAAGTGTATAGTCTGCAAAAAGAGACAATAACCCTTCATGATGGGGACCTTTTTATTGTCCCGGAAATACTCCCAGGTTGGGAGTTTCCTGTAGAAGAAATATGGGCCCCAGAGTTTGATTAATCTGTCTACATGAATACAAACAATATAACAATGAGTAATGATATGTGAGAAGCAACAATATATCAGGAAATAATGGTATTATGTCCCTACGAATGCTTCCTTGTCGGGGTTTAACACTTTGTTTTACCCAGAAACCTGATTGCTATAGTTAGGATATTTTTGTTTAACTGTCATTAGAAAGTGACGAGGAATCTCAACAATTTAAGATTTTTGTAAAGGGAAATTTAACCGTTCCCGTTGTTGTAAATATAAGTTAGCAACTTCTCGCGCTAAATTACGAATACGACCAATATAACGGGTTCTTTCTGCTACTGCAATCACTCCTCTTGCATCTAATAAATTGAAAGAATGAGAACATTTTAAAACATAATCTAAGCCAGGAAAAACTAAACCACGATCAATTAATTGTTTAGCTTCTTGTTCGTATAAAGAAAACAATTTAAACAATAAATCTGCATCAGATGCCTCAAAATTATAGGTGCATTGTTCTACCTCACTTTGTAAGAAAATATCCCCATAATTTATGTTATCATTCCACTGAATTTTAGTGATAGCTTCCACTTCTTGCAGATACATTGCTAAGCGTTCTAAACCATAGGTAATTTCAATAGAAACGGGACGACAATCAATACCACCACATTGCTGAAAGTAAGTAAATTGGGTTATTTCCATTCCATCTAACCATACTTCCCAACCCACACCCAAGCACCCAAAGTGGGAGATCCCAGTTATCTTCTACAAAACGGATGTCATGATCTTCTGGTTTAATTCCCAATGCTCTTAAAGAGTCTAGATAAATTTCTTGAATGTCATTAGGCGAAGGTTTAATTAATACCTGATATTGATAATAATGCTGAAATCGGTTAGGATTTTCTCCATAGCGACCATCTGTGGGACGACGACAAGGTTCCACATAAGCCACTGACCAAGGTTCCGGACCGATCGCCCTGAGAAACGTATGGGGATTCATAGTACCCGCCCCTTTTTCCGTATCGTAGGGCTGAACAATTAAACAACTGCGATTGCCCCAAAATTCGTTCAGTTTCGCAATAATTTCCTGAAAATTAATTGACACTTTTCGTCTGACTTCCCTATATTAATCGTTTGCTCTAACAGGCTTTATTATAACAAAAAATATTTGCAATCTAGATTTTTGTAAGAATATTTAACACTAATTGTTGATAAAGCGCAGGGAGTAAAAATAAAGTTTCACCAAAGTTTTAAGATTGAGGAGAGATATTTAAGTTAACCTAAAAAGCATAGGGACTGATTAAACATAGAACTAAATGAAATTTTTTAGTCGATTAAGTATTCAATCAAAACTGATGTTAATGTTACTAGCTGTCAGCATTGCATCTATTTTAGTCATTAGTTACGTTGGTTATACCAGTGGCAAAGAAGTTATCTTAGACAATATACACGGTCAAATTACAGAATTAAGAAACTCTCGAGCAAGACAAGTTCAATCTTACTTTAACTATGTTAAAAACCATGCCATTACTTTAGCAGAAGATCCTACTGTTATTGAGGCTATGAAATCTTTTACCGATAGTTTTATCAACTGGAAAACGAGGAAGTTACTACCAATATGACTTCTGAAATTTGGCTATTCTATCAAAAATACTTTATCCCCCGTTTGCAGATAAATGTAGATGGAAATCCCACGATTTCAAGATATTTTCCAGAAGATAAAATTTCTCGTTATTTACAATATTACTATCTGGTTAAAAATCCTTATGATTTGGAAAATAAAAAACTTTTAGACATGGCTAAAGATGGAAGTGAATATAGCAAAATACATCAGAAGTTTAATAGCTTTTTTCGTTCAATAACCACAAGATTTGATTATAATAATTTATTTTTGGTAGATAGTGAAACAGGAAATATTGTCTACAGTGTACATAAAGACACGGGGTTTGCTACTAGCTTAAAAAGTGGGCATTACTCTAATAGTGGGGCAGCAGATTTATTTGAAACCCTGCAAAATAATCGGGAAAGGGGAGCATTTGATGTCATAGATTTTCGTGCTTTTCGTCCTAGTTACGGTCAACCAGTAGCCTTCATTGGTAGTCCAATATTCCAAAAATCTAATTTAATTGGAATTCTTTTACTTCAATTACCAGTGGATGAAATTAATCGTATTATGACCGGTAATTTTCAATGGAAAAAAGATGGACTGGGAAAAACAGGAGAAACTATTTTAGTGGGTTCAGATTATTTCATGCGCTCTCAATCCCGTTTCTTAGTTGAAAAGCCTGAGCAATATTTTAAAGAACTAGAGAAGCAAAACATAATCTGAGAGAACTATTGAAAGAATCAAAGCTAATAATAGCCCTATTTTATTACAAAAAATCACCACAAATTCCATTAAAAAAGCACTTGATGGAGAAGAAGGACTGGATATTTTAGACGATTATCGTGGTGTTCCTTCTTTAGTTGCCTATGCTCCTTTAAAATTAGCTGATAGTTTAGATTGGATGATTTTATCAAAAATTTATGTGAGTGAAGCTTTTGAACCCATACAAATTTTTGGCAAACGAGTCTTAGTAACCAGTGCTATTTTAGTTCCTATCGTAACTATTTTTTCCCTAGTTCTTTCCCGTCGTTTAGTAATGCCTATTTATCGCTTAATTTCTGGAGCAAAAAAAATAACATCAGGAGAAACGAATGTTGTTGTAACAGTGCCATCTGATGACGAATTCTATCAGCTTGCTACTGCATTTAATAAGATGGCAAGAACTATTGATGAAGAAAAAGAAGCCCTAGAAGAACAAATTAGACAAAATGATTCCCTCCTCTTAAAAACCTTACCAGCACCCATCGTTAAAAGATTGAAAGAAGGAGAAAAACAAATTGCTGATAAATTTCCTCATGTAACAGTATTATCAGCAAATATTGTCGGATTTGATGAGGAATGTGAGCTTATGAGTGCTGAAAAAGCAGTAGGAATTCTAAACGATATTATTACTGCCTTTGATGATGCAGCCCAACGTCATGATGTAGAAAAAATTAGCACAGTTGGGACTTCTTATTTAGCTGCCAGTGGTTTATTTGTGCCGAGATTAGATCGGGATAAAGCCGTGATAGAATTAGCCCTAGAAATGTTAAGAATTGTACGGGCTTTTAGTCAAGAAAGACACCATTATTTTGAGATTAGGATTGGAATTTACTCTGGTGAAGTGATCGGAGGATTGTTAGGTAAACAAAAATTTATTTATAATTTGATGGGAAATACCGCAAAAATTGCCCGTTTTCTGATGATCGTTAACTCTGTAGAAGGTAAACCTAATTCTATTTTAGTTAGTCAAAACTTGTACGAACCCTTGCAGGAATTTTATCAATTTTCTAAAATGGGGGAGATAGATGTTCCCGGACAGGGCAAGATGGCAGTGTGGTTATTAAGCGATGGTGGCCACAAAAATAAACCATTGTAGGAGCTTAATGCCATTAAGCCCCAGTCATCAACCATTCGCAATTATCCTGTCAATCTGTTACAATTTCGGCACAATAGAAGCACACTCGTCAATTGCTTTAAGCAATCAACACTATTCATATTATTAGTTTGTCTCATGAGAAAACGCGCATTTTGGGTAACTCTTCTGGTTATTTTTTCCCTCTTGTTCAACTGTTTTGCTTGGACTCCCAATGCTGATGCTTTCACAGAAAACCAAAAGCTACTCTTGCAGTCGTGGCGGTTGGTTAATCAATCCTATTTAGATGATACCTTCAACCACCAAAACTGGTGGTTATTAAGACAAGATTTGCTGAAACGTTCTTTAGATAATCGTGAAGAAACCTACGATACTATCGAAGAAATGTTAGCAACCCTTGATGAACCTTTTACCCGTTTATTAAGACCCGAACAGTATCATAATTTACAAGTTAGTACCGCAGGGCAGTTGTCAGGTGTGGGCTTACAAATTAATATCAATCCCGATACAGGGAACCTAGAAGTTGTCTCTCCCATCGAAGGATCTCCCGCTGACGCAGCCGGAATTAAAGCCCGCGATCGCATTTTAAAAATCGATGATGTGGATACCACCACATTAACCTTAGACGAAGCAGCCACCAGAATGCGTGGTCCTAGAGGTACTAAGGTATATTTAACCATATTACCTCATAAAGAAACCTCTGATATTCGTGAAGTAGAAATCACCCGTAACCGCATTTCTTTGAGTCCGGTTACTGCTAGTTTAAATCAGCCCACTCCCAACCTTCCCATTGGTTATATTCGTCTAAATCAATTCAGTGCTAATGCTGCTGAGGAAATGGCAAACGCTATCAATAACCTCGAAAAAGAAGGAGCCGAAGGTTACATTTTAGACCTCAGAAATAACCCTGGTGGACTATTGCAAGCAGGTATCGAAATTGCCCGTCTATGGATGGATCAAGGTACCATTGTTTACACAGTCAATCGTCAAGGGGTGCAAGATAGTTTTAGCGCATTAGGAACCGCCTTAACCGATGATCCCTTAGTCTTATTAGTTAATCAAGGAACTGCCAGTGCTAGTGAAATTTTAGCCGGTGCTTTAAAAGATAATCGCAGGGCGACATTAGTAGGGGAAAAAACCTTTGGTAAAGGATTAATTCAATCCTTATTTGAGTTACCTGATGGTGCTGGTTTAGCCGTTACCGTTGCTAAGTACGAAACCCCTAATCATAACGACATCCATAAATTAGGAATTGAACCGGATAAAGTGGTTAATCAAGAGCCTATTTCCTACAGGCAAATTGCTACAAAAGATGACGTACAATATGAGGCTGCTGTTGAACTTTTAACAGGAAACTCTGTATTAGCTAATGCAGGTTAACTTCCCTCATAAATGAACAGTTACCAGTAAAATATTATTTATTGGTAACTATTCTTAATCAAGCTTTGAGTTACTATTAACTGTTTAAATTTATTCAGAGAATATGAAAATTGCAACTTGGAATGTCAATTCAATTCGTACCAGACAACCTCATGTTATTGACTGGTTAACTAATAATTCTATTGATGTTCTCTGTTTACAAGAAACAAAAGTAATCGATAAAGACTTTCCTAGACAACCCTTTGAAGAATTGGGTTATCACACTTATATTTATGGACAAAAAGCTTATAATGGTGTCGCTATTTTTAGCCGTCAACCAATGACAGATATTATTACAGGATTTACTGATATTGTTGGAGAAGAAAAAGCCCAATCTTTTGACGAACAAAAACGAATTATATCAGGGGTGATTGATGATATTCGTATTATTAATGTATACGTTCCCAATGGAGCCTCCTTGGGGAGTGAAAAATATGAATATAAGTTACAATGGTTTCAAGTTTTAAAAGCTTATTTGGATGATTTAATCTTAAAAGAAGCTCGTGAAGTGTGTATTTGTGGTGATTTTAATATTGCTTTAGACGATAAAGATATTTACAATTCTAAGGGTAAAGAAAAACATATTATGTCTTCTCCTGTAGAACGAGAAACCTTACAAAATATATTGACAATTGGGTTAAAAGATGCTTTTAGAAAATTCACAACAGAAGGGGGGCATTTTAGTTGGTGGGACTATCGATCGGGGGGATTTCAACGTAATAGAGGTTGGCGCATTGATCATCTTTATCTTACCCATAAATTGTATGAAAAAGCAATTAATTGTACAATTGATATAGAACCAAGAAAACAAGAAAAACCCAGCGATCATACCCCAGTTATTCTGGAAATATAACCTAAATTTACTAGCAAAAATATGAACAACAAACGTCCCATCGCTGTTGATTTATTCGCCGGGGTTGGGGGAATGACATTAGGGTTTGAACAAGCTGGTTTCGATGTTTTAGCCTCGGTGGAAATTGATCCCATTCACTGCAGTATTCACCGTTATAATTTTCCCTTCTGGACAACTATTTGTGCTTCAGTAACCTCAATAAAAGCTAGTGAGATTAGAGAGTTATCAACTATTAAAAATAAACCCATTGACGTTGTATTTGGGGGTCCTCCTTGTCAGGGTTTTTCTTTAATGGGTAAACGAAGTTTAGAGGATGATCGTAATACTTTGGTTAAACATTTTATTCGCTTAGTTTTGGAGTTACAACCGAACTATTTCGTCATAGAAAATGTACCAGGTATGGTGATTGGCAAACAGCAAATGTTTTTAGAAGAAATATTTGCTGAATTTGCTCAAAATAACTATCAAGTAAAACCAGACTATAAAATTTTAAACTCTGCTAATTATGGGGTTCCTCAACTAAGAGAAAGACTATTTTTACTGGGAAGTAAAAAAGGATTAAATTTACCTAATTACCCTAGTTTTATTACTGATTACACCCACATAAATGACTCAAATTTACCTTCAACTCCAACGGTAAAAGAAGCAATTCAAGACTTACCAGAAGTTAATCAATATCCAGAATTAAACCGACGAGACTGGGTAATTACTGATTATGGAAAACCGAGTAATTATATTAAAAATCTTAGAATTGTGTCTAATGCAATTGATGATTATTCATACCCAAGACACTATAATAAAAAACTTTTAACCTCTAGTTTAAGAACCAAACATCAACAAAAATCTATAGAGAGATTTAAGGAAACTCATCAAGGAAAAATTGAACCCATTAGTCGCTTTTTCAGGTTGCATCCTGATGGTTTTTGTAATACCTTAAGAGCAGGGACACCGATTAATCGTGGGGCCCATACTTCCCCTCGTCCCATTCATCCTTTTACCCCTAGATGTATCACTGTCAGAGAAGCAGCAAGACTACATTCATACCCTGATTGGTTTCGATTTCATGTCACAAAATGGCATGGTTTTCGACAAATTGGTAATTCAGTTCCTCCCTTATTAGCAAAAGCGGTTGCTCAAGAAATTCTTAAAGTTATTGAGATTTCACCCGTTAAACCAATGACTATATATCAATTAGAAAGGGAAGAATTATTAAGCTTTAATATGACTCAAGCAGCTAAATATTATAATGTAAGCCCCGATGTTATTGGGAAGAGAATTAGAAAAGAAGATACTAGAAAAAATAAGGAAACAATCGGCAGTTTTATTTAGGTAGTGAAAGTTAATCTAAGTTGATAGCATTGCCTCTTAATTTTTTCGGAGAGAATGATTTTTTAGGTGATTATGATTAATGTAAAGATACTTGTCTTTAATTAACTTTGTCTGGTATTATATGGATGATAAATGAACGTAGACAAAATTGATATTCCTTATTATATGGGATCAGGAGGATTGTTCATCCCTTAAAAAATGTATATTATGAGTCCATAATTTATAGAAGATACATAAATATGAAAAAAGAAAAAGCCCTTGAACTTCTTGTCCAAAATAAAGCTCTACTTCGAGAAAAATATGGAGTTAAAGAAATTGCTCTCTTCGGTTCCACTGCTAGGGATACTGCTACTCAAACAAGCGATATTGATATATTAATTAGTTTTGCAGAAAAAGCTGACTCAAAAAAATACTTTGGCGTATTGTTTTATCTTGAAAACCTCTTTCAATGTCCTATTGACTTGATTACAGAAAATGCCTTACGTCCCGAACTAAAACCCTATATTGACGCAGAAAAAATCTATGTCTAGCAATACACCAAAAAGAGAATGGCGATTGTACGTTGATGACATGATTCTTTTTGCCGAGAAAGTTCAGCGATATACGCAAAATCTTGACCAAGTAACCTTTATCAATAGTGAACCTTACTATTATGATGTTTTTGTGGGTAAGAATTTTTTAGTTAATTAATGTAAAAACCGCTTGCTTTTGGTTGACTTGACATGGTATTATATACACAATGGAAAAGGTGTGCGCTTATAACCACCTTATAATGGTTAAAAAAGTGCCATCTAGAAACAGTCTTTAACAACCAAAAAATAGAAGCATTTGAGAACAATATTTTGGCTCAAAACCCTAGTGAAGCGAGTTTTCTTGTACTAAAAGAAGGGTTTAATGGTATTAAACCCCCACAGTATTATGATGATTTTTTAGGTAAGAATTTTTCAGTGGTCATTTTAATCACAATATAAAGAATAGGGACCACAAATAAACTCAAGAAAGAAGCGACTAACATTCCCCCAAACACTGCTGTACCCAAAGACTGACGACTCCCCGAACCTGCACCGGTTGCTACTACTAAAGGAAATATCCCCAGTAATGTAGAAACTGCGGTCATTAAAATTGGTCTTAACCTTTCTTGTGATGCTTCTATAGCTGCTTTAACTAAAGGTAAACCCTCATCCCGTAACTGGTTAGCAAACTCTACAATCAAAATAGCATTTTTGCTGGCTAAACCGATCAACATTACTAACCCTATCTGACAATAAACATCGTTAGCAAACCCTCTTAATAATTGTGCAGATAATGCTCCTAAAATAGCCAAAGGAACCGCCAAAATAATAATTAAGGGGTCGATGTAATTTTCGTATTGTGCAGCCAATACTAAGAAGACAAACAGTAACCCCAAACCAAAAATAATCGGTGCTAAACCTGCTGAATTTAGTTCTTCTAAGGAAGTGCCGGACCATTCGTAACCAAAACCTGGGGGAAGCAACTGTTTAGAGAGAGTTTCCATCGTTTCTATGACAGTACCGGAACCCACCCCCGGCGCAGGGCTACCATTAACTTCCACAGAACGGTATAAATTATAGTGGTTAATGGTTTGGGCGCCAGTAGTAGCAGTCAAGCTAACGAGGTTAGATAAGGGAACCATTTGATCGGTTTGCGATCGCACATATAACTTATTGATATCTTGGGGGTTAGAGCGAAACTGTTTATCCGCTTGTACATAAACCCGATAGGTACGCTGTTGTAGGGTAAAATCATTGACATAACGAGAACCTAAAGCGGTTTGTAGGGTGCTAAAAATATCGTCGATGGAGACTTGTAACGCTTGGGCCTTATTACGGTTCACCTCGATGATATATTGAGGGGTATTAGCGGAAAAGCGACTAAATGCCCGACCAATAGCAGGGTTTTGGTTAGCTGCACCCACTAACGGCTCCATAACCTCTACTAACTTGTTAATATCCTCGTTGCCCTGTTGATCTTGCAGTTGATAAACAAAACCACCAAAACTCCCTAAACCTCGAATAGAAGGGGGGTTAACGGGAAAAATATTAGCTTCTGGTATTTGACTAAACTTACCCCATAGTTTACCGATGATTGCTTGTGCGGAATGTTGGGGGCCCCGACGCTCTTTAAAGGGTTTCAGGGGGCTAAAAATCACCCCTTGACTGGCACTACTCCCCCCAAAAGCGAACCCTCCCACAGCAAAGGTTGCTCTCACGTCTGGCTCTTCTAAAATAGCGTTTTCTACCTGTCTCATCACCTTGCTAGTGTATTGTAAGGAAACCCCTTGAGGAGCTTGAATAATAGTGATGAAATAGCCTTGATCTTCTTCTGGGGTAAAAGCGGTGGGAACTAAGTTATATAACCAGACTGTGACTAATAATAGGGCCACGAAGACACCGACAACTGCTAAGCGCAGGTTAGCTAGGGTATGGAGCGATCGCTGATATTGTCTTCCTAAACAGTCCAAAAGGTGATTAAATTGGTTGAAAATTGTTCCTAAAATTCCAGGTAACTTTTGTCCCTTCTTTAAAAGTAAAGCGCATAAAGAAGGAGTTAAAGTTAAGGCTAAAAAGGTAGAAATAACAATAGAAAAAGCAATAGTTAAGGCAAACTGTCGGTATAAAGCCCCGGTAGTTCCCGGAAAAAATGCCACTGGAACAAACACCGCCATTAACACCAATGAAGTAGCCACAACTGCTGATGATAATTCCCCCATAGCTTTACTAGCAGCAGCTTGGGGAGACATATCATTATCTTCGATATAACGGTTAATTTGTTCAACGACAATGATGGCATCATCCACCACCATTCCGGTAGCTAGGGTTAAACCAAATAGAGTTAAACTATTAATTGAAAAATCGAATACTTTAATAAAAGCAAAGGTTCCAATCAGGGCTAAAGGAATAGTTAAAGCCGGAATTAAAGTAGTTCTCCAATTTTGTAAAAAGATTAAAATAACCACAATAACTAAGCCCACGGCGACGAGCAAAGTTTTCACTACTTCCGATAAAGATTCCTCTACAAATTCAGTAGTATCAAAAGCAACAATATATTTTAAACCAGGGGGAAAAAATACCGACAATCTCTCCATTTCTGCCTTAACTTTTTGGGCAACTTCTAAGGCATTTGATCCCGTTCTTTGATAAATACCCATTCCCACTGCTTCTTGTCCCCGAAACCGTAGAAAAGTGTTATAGTCTTGCGCCCCTAACTCTGCCCTACCAACATCTTTGAAGTAAACTAAACCGCCATTTTCATCGGTTTTTAATAATAAATTCTCAAAATCTTTAGGATCTTTTAATTGACTAATTGCCCGTAAATCGAACTGAAATTGTTGTCCTTCGGGGGCGGGTTCTGCGCCTATTTTTCCGGCTCCTACCTGTAAATTTTGTTCTGACAAAGCATTAACAACATCTTGGGTAGTTAAGCCTCTACTTGCTAACTTATTGGGGTCTAACCAGAGACGCATTGCATAACGACGTTCTCCAAAAATGCGGACATTTCCCACGCCATCAAGACGTTTGATAGCATCTAATAAATATTGATCTGTATAGTTACTTAAAAAGACAGGATCATAACGATCATCATCACTAAATAAACCAATTCCCAACAGTAAATTATCCCCTTGTCTTCTTACTTGAACCCCAGTTCTTTGTACTACATCTGGCAACTGTGATTGCACCACAGAAACTTGATTTTGCACGTCAACGGCAGCTAAATCAGGGTTTCTCGAAGAGTCGAAAGTAACGGTAATGCTGCTGGTTCCACTATTACTACTGCTAGAACTAATATATCTTAGTCCTTCAATTCCATTAATTTGTCGTTCTAAAACATTGGTAACAGCATTTTCTACAACTTCAGCACTAGCCCCATCATAGGTAGATTGAACTTGAACCCTGGTGGGACTAATTTCAGGAAATCTATCCAGAGGTAGATTAAATAAACTAACTAATCCTACTAATAAAATTAGAAAAGAGCAAACAGAAGAAAAAACTGGACGTTTAATAAAAAAGTCAACAAAATTCATTACTTAAACCTTCTAATAATTGATAAATTCTATGGAAATTAATAATATTAAGTAACTATGGAGTTTTGACTTCTGCAATAGGCGCACCGTCTCTTACTTGTAGAATACCAGCAGTAACAATTTTTTCACCTGGTTTTAAGCCACTAATGACTTGATAGTTATTGTCTTGAATTTCTCCTAATTCAACTTGTCTCTGTTCTGCAATAAAAGGGGCTGCTTCTTCTTCTTGTGAATCATTGGGTTTAGCTACAAAAACAAAAGTTTGTCCTCCTAATCGAGATATAGCAGTGGTAGGAATTAATAACCCTGGTTGCTGTCGCCAGATGATTCTCGCTTGAGTAAATTGACGGTTTAATAAGGTTCTATTATCCCCTTGAAAGTCTGCTTTAGCTAACACTAATTGAGAGTCAGCAGTCACGTCAGGAGAGATAAAACTAATGTTCCCCCTGGCCAGGGTTGCACCTTGCTTATCCATAATTTCTACAGGTAAACCCAAACGTAAACGGGGGGCATCTTCCAAAGGGACGGATAAATTGAGTTCGAGGAGGTTATTAGCGGTTAAACTGGTCAAAGTATCTCCTTGATCCACAAAATCCCCTGCATCTACGGGAATATCTCCCACAACACCAGAAATAGGGGCAACAATGCGAGTTTTACCCACATTAACCTCTGCCCGACGCACTTGAGCAAGGGACTCTGCTACATCGGCCTTAGCTTGAGCAATCACTTCTTGACGCGGGCCTGTTTCTAACCTACGCAAGTTTTGTGCTTCTCGATCAACTACCGCTTGTAACTCATCTATATCGATGAGACGACGTGTTTCCAGTTGAGATAAACGGCGTTGGGCCTGTTCGAGTTCGGCGATCGCACTACGGGATTCTGTCACGAATTCTTGATATTCGTCGGCAGAAATAGCTCCTTGCTCCTGCAAACCTTCATAACGCCCAACCCGTTGCTCTGCCAACTCGGCACGGGCCTCGGCAGCCTTAACTTGGGCCTTAGCTTGGGCAATTTCTTCGAGACTACTCCCGGTTTGAGCGTTGCGTAAACGGGCCTTAGCCTCCCGTAAACGGGCTTTAGCTTCTTCGATATCTTCTATACGGTTGCCCGCCTCTCGTTCCGCTAAACGGGCTTGAGCGTTGGCTAGTTGGGCCTGAGCTTCTAATAATTCCGTCTGCCAATCGCTATTATCCAACTCCATAATTAATTGGCCTTTGGAGATGCGATCGCCTTCTTGGACTAAAATTCGATTGATACGGCCTGTAATTTCCGGCTTGAGGATAACGGCAGAGTCAGCTTCTAAGGTTCCTACCACATCCGAGACACTTTTAACTACTCCGGTGGTGATTGTTGCTAATTTTACCGAAGTCGGAGGGGTTTTTTGCGCAAAAGCCCCCAAAGATGTGTTATTGTTCTGTTGGCTTAACCACCAAGTCACCCCTGAGCCAGTTCCTATTAGGACGACTAGGATGCCGATAACAATAGGCCAACGTTTCCTTCGGGGCGGTAATGGTTCCAGTAGAGACATTTCTTTCAATTCCTGATTAGATGGTGAGGCACTAGAAGGGGGTCGATGGTTATCAAACATGAGTCCTGTCTCTAATTGTCTCTTTTTTCATAGTCTGTTGTCTTTACATTCCTTAATATAACAGTTATGAAATTATGATTGACCCCGAAAGTTAACGAAGTCAGAAGTCAGAAGTCAGAAGTTGTTTTTGAAACAGAGATTTATGCTCCGCTTCAAAAACTATGCGCCTTAAAAGGCGGGGTTTTAGACCCAACTATTTTCGATAAGTTCTTTTGTTCTTGAGTTGACCTGTCACTTAGATTCCCTATTACCTATAATATGGATTAAGTATTAACCTTTAATATCAATGGCTAAAACAACCACTAAAGTCCCAGTTTCTGTCCTCATTCCCGCTTTGAATGAAGAACTTAATTTACCAGCTTGTTTAGAAAGTGTTGCTCGAGCGGATGAAGTCTTTGTGGTTGACTCCCAAGGTGATTTCCGAGAAAGCTTTTCCCATAGGGGGTAATCGCTTGGACTAAAGGCTTTCAAGAAATAAAAGGAACAGAGAGTTAGCGGATCTTGGTACACAACTTTAAAATTTCATAATTGGCTTGTCTGAAAAAACAGAAGAAATAGATTAAAATGAAGAGGTAAAAAGATTAGAGAGAGTAAATTGAAGCTAAAACAGACAAATCATCCCTTAACCCCGTCGATGGTCGATGATTTACGTTTAGCAGCCTCAAAAATGACGGGAGCAGAGCGTCGTTCATTTCAAGCTGAAATGTGTCTCAAGTATTGTGGAGGAAGTGCCAGACAAACCGAAATCGTGTTTGGTTGGGGGAGAAAAAATGTTCAACTTGGATTACATGAAAAACGAACTGGGATAGTGTGTTTAGGATTACAATCAGTCAATAGTGGATGTAAAAAATGGGAGGAAAGATACCCAATAGTTGCCCAATCATTGAAAGAAATAGCCGAAGCTCACGCACAACAAAACCCCACATTTAATAACCCCATTGCCTATACAAGATTAACGGCGGCTGAAGCCATTAAACAATTAAGAAATCTAGGATATAATGGAGAGGAGGTTCCTGCTGCTTCGACAATGGCAGATATTTTAAATCGTTTGGGCTATCGATTAAGAAAAGTGGTAAAAGATAAACCTAAAAAAAAATCTCGGAGACGGACGCTATCTTCGAAAATATAGAGAAAAAAGATAGAAAAAAAGACCCTTCTGTGAAACGTTTAAGTATGCATTGTAAAGCAACTGTGGAAATAGGAGAATATTCACGTGGCGGACAAACCAGAGGTTATAATCAAGCTCAAGATCATGATATGGGAACTAAAGAAAAATACGTTCCTTGTGGGATTGTAGATGAAGATACAGGGCAACTTTATGTAACTTTTGGAAGTTCTTATAAAACGAGTGATTTCATGGTAGATAACTTGGAGCAATGGTGGACAAGTCTGAGTATAACTGAAAAGCAGCAACTAGAGAACATCCAAATTAAAGTTGATAATGGAGCAGAAAATAGTGGAATAAGAAGGCAATTTTTGAAGAGAATGGTAGAGTTTGCCGACCAAACTAAGAAATCTATTCAATTACTATATTTTCCTCCTTATCACAGTAAATATAATCCCATAGAAAGATGTTGGGGAATTTTAGAGAGGCATTGGAACGGAACACTTCTGAGAAATGCTCAAACGATGTTAGCTTGGGTAAAAACTATGACATGGAAAGGCTTAAATCCGATAGTTAAGTTAAGTAAAAAAGTTTATCAAAAAGGCATTTCTTTAACGAAAAAAGAGATGAAGGAAATTGAGAAACGTTTAGAACGTAATCCTCACTTACCTAAATGGGATATTTTGATTAGACCCAGTTAGTCTAAAAAGTTAATAAGAGTGTAAAATTAAGTGAATTTCCTTTTTAAAAATAGTCAAAGCTAATTTAAAAGTTAGCGTATTTCTTTCTTTTAGATAGGGAGGTTTTTGTTCGCGGAAAGTATCCGCGAACAACTTTTTATTTTTCCCTTTTCGCTTATTTGAGATGTTCTACAAACAGATTCTGAGAATGGGTGGGAAACTTTTTCTTGGAAATCACCTAATTGCTATATCTGAGGGTGGTTGTTTAATTCCTTTACTGACTAAGGCAATATCCCCCACACGGGTGATTTGACTAGAAATAGAAGATTGTAGAGGTATTTGTTTAATTCTCTCTAAACTGTCTAACTCTGTATCAACTTCTAGCAATAACTCATTTTCTAGGTTTCTGAGTTG
>NZ_AADV02000090.1 GCF_000167195.1 Crocosphaera watsonii WH 8501
CTTTAGAGTCAGAATATATCATGGCGGCAAGTTATCCTTTTCCTAGTGCAGCTTAGCAAAAATAATCCACCAGTCACTTATGATCTTTAAAGCCCTTAAATTTCCAAACGAACGGCTTAGCAAAATGTTGATTAAAGTAATCAATAAAATTGAGAATTTTTTGGGATAGTTCTTCAGTTGAACGGACAGTAATTCTTTTGAGTAAACGCCTGACTAAGATCGAAAACCAACACTCAATTTGATTAAGCCACGATGTATGTTTGGGAATATAAACAAAGCGAATTCGATGAGATTCATCTGATAAAAAATCTGCTCTGCTGTCCATAGATTGCAAAATCCCCTCCTTTCCTTTTCTCCCCAAATCAATAGTAATTCCACAGCTTTCTGCTACTAATTTGACTAAGCTTTCCGATTTATGAGTGTTGAGTTGATCTACAATAAAAATCCATTCTGCTTTTTCATCAATCTTAATCGTTCTCTGGATATGTTCAGAAAAATCTTGTTCTGTTCTTGTCGGTCCAATAGAGGGACTAACAACTTTTCCTCTTGCCACATCCCAGTTCGCAATCAAGCTTAAAGTTCCGTGTCTTTCATATTCAAATTCGATTTTTTCTACTTGTTTAGGCTTGATTCTTTTGTTCGGAAATAATCTCTCAAGAGCTTGAATCCCTGTCATTTCATCTGTACTAATTAAATGAATTCCTTGTTCTAACAAAGTTTTAGCTTCTTGATGAAGTTCACAGATATATTTGACTTGCTTTTTAAATTTTAAGGGATCATCAATTTTGGCATTTAACCAGTAACGAACGAGATGTGGTTGTAATGTCGCTTCTTTTTAAAAAACGCCCCACACTACGGGGGGAAATCTTTTCGACAATTCCTCTTTTTATGGCTTCATCCGCCAACTCTGAAGGTGTCCAATGGCTCACTGGTCTGTCTGATTTTTCACATTCTTCACAAGCGATCTCTACAATCTGGACTACTTGTTCGACCGTAAAGGATTTTGTTGTTCCAGGTCTTGGGCGATCGCTTAAAATTCCTTTGATCAAGACCATTAATGCTTTCTCCGTTACCTGTTGTTCTTCGGCGGCACTCAGTTTTTCTCTCTCCTCAAACCATCGCGATCGCCACTGACGCACTTGTACTCGGTCTAATTCTAATCTTCGACTAATCGAACTATTGCTCTCTCCTGATGCTGCGGCTAAGATTAGCTTGGCTCGTCTAACAAGGCGATAGGGGTTTGTTGTCCCTCTCACTATTTGTTGGAGTACTGTTTTCTGTAGGTTGGAGAGGTTAATTGGCAATGCTTTTATCATGGACATCAACTTCGAGATTCTTCCGTTAGTTTCATTGAAACACATTGTCGTGGCTAGTCACGACAATGTGTTTCTGTAAAAATCTGGTGGATTACTTTCGCCAAGCTGCAGTAGTAACATTACTTTAGGAGATAATCAAGGATTAGGAACAATTAATAACGATGATAATGCCACTATAAACATTAACAATGTAACCATAGTTGAAGGAGACAACGGCACAACCAACGCCGTATTTACAGTTAGTCTTTCCAACCCAGTTAATGAAGTAGTTACTGTAGATTACACCACAGCAGATGGCACTGCTACTGTAGCTGATAATGATTATGTCCCCATTCCAACTACTACTTTAACCTTCAATCCCAACGAAACCACTCAACAAATTACAGTGGAAGTAAATGGAGATAAGATAGTAGAAAATGATGAAACCTTCTTCCTTAACCTAAGTAACTTACAAACTAATAGTAGTAACGTTACGTTAGGAGATAATCAAGGAATCGGTACTATCAATAATGATGATGATGCTACTATTGACATTGAAGATGTAACCATAACAGAAGGAGATAAAGGCACAACTAATTTTGTATTTACAGTTAGTCTTTCCAACCTAGTTGATGAAGTAGTTACTGTAGATTACACCACAGCAGATGTCACTGCTACTGTAGCTGATAATGATTATGTCCCCATTCCAACTACTACTTTAACCTTCAATCCCGAAGAAACCACTAAAGAAATTATCGTGGAAGTAACTGGAGATAAGATAGTAGAAAATGATGAAACCTTCTTCCTTAACCTAAGTAACTTACAAACTAATAGCAGTAACGTTACTTTAGAGGATAATCAAGGAGTCGGTACTATCGAGAATGACGATGAGGCTAAGATTTCCATTGAAGATGTAACCATAACAGAAGGAGACAACGGTATAACTAATTTTGTATTTACAGTTAGTCTTTCCAACCTAGTTGATGAAGTAGTTACTGTAGATTACGCCACAGCAGATGGCACTGCTACTGTAGCTGATAATGATTATGTCCCCATTCCAACTACTACTTTAACCTTCAATCCCAACCAAACCACTCAACAAATTACAGTGGAAGTAACTGGAGATAATATAGTAGAAGATAATGAAACCTTCTTCCGTAACTTAAGTAACTTACAAACTAATAGCAGTAACGTTACTTTAGAGGATAATCAAGGAGTCGGTACTATTAGTAACGATGATAATGATGAAAATAATTCAGCACCTACAGAGATAAGTTTAATCAATGGTTTTGTCCTCAATGGTATTGATCAATATGACTTCTCAGGCAGATCAGTAAGTAGTGCGGGAGATGTCAATGGGGATGGTTTCTCTGATATTCTTATTGGGACATATCATGCCGACCCCAATGGCAATTCTAGAGCAGGTGAGAGTTATGTGGTCTTTGGGCGCAGTAATTTTGTGGCTGTGGTTGAACTGTCAAACCTCAATACTGCCAACGTTGATGAAAACAGTGCCAATGGCACTGTTATTGCCCAATTAAACACCTCAGACCCCGATGCAGGAGACACCCACACTTATAATCTTCTTGATGATGCGGGGGGACGTTTTGCCATTAATGAAAATAACCATTTAATTGTGGCTAATGGCAGTTTACTGGACTTTGAAACCGATAACAGCCACACCATTGAAGTTCAAACCACGGATAGTGGAGGAATGAGTTTCAGCCAATTCCTCACAATTGACCTCAAGAACTCGCAGGAGATAGGTAATGACCAACCTTCAAGCATTAGTTTGATTAATGGCTTTGGCTTTGTTCTCAATGGAATTGATGCTGGTGACAGATCAGGCTATTCAGGTGTGATTCGTTGGGCTAGAAAGCTTGTACCAAGTATAAGTGTGTAGCCCGTTCTACACCTTTATAACAGAATAACTGTTGGTTTGTTGGCTAAAGGAGCCAAACTCGGAATCAAAGGAGTAAAATCCTAAGAGTAACGACATAACCCTCCGTTTTGGACTTAGTAAAACCAGGATGGAAGCAGGGTTAGGTGATTTCCAAGAAAAAGTTTCCCACCCATTCTCAGAATCTGTTTGTAGAACATCTCAAATAAGCGAAAAGGGAAAAATAAAAAGTTGTTCGCGGATACTTTCCGCGAACAAAAACCTCCCTATCTAAAAGAAAGAAATACGCTAACTTTTAAATTAGCTTTGACTATTTTTAAAAAGGAAATTCACTTAATTTTACACTCTTATTAACTTTTTAGACTAACTGGGTCTAATCAAAATATCCCATTTAGGTAAGTGAGGATTACGTTCTAAACGTTTCTCAATTTCCTTCATCTCTTTTTTCGTTAAAGAAATGCCTTTTTGATAAACTTTTTTACTTAACTTAACTATCGGATTTAAGCCTTTCCATGTCATAGTTTTTACCCAAGCTAACATCGTTTGAGCATTTCTCAGAAGTGTTCCGTTCCAATGCCTCTCTAAAATTCCCCAACATCTTTCTATGGGATTATATTTACTGTGATAAGGAGGAAAATATAGTAATTGAATAGATTTCTTAGTTTGGTCGGCAAACTCTACCATTCTCTTCAAAAATTGCCTTCTTATTCCACTATTTTCTGGTCCATTATCAACTTTAATTTGGATGTTCTCTAGTTGCTGCTTTTCAGTTATACTCAGACTTGTCCACCATTGCTCCAAGTTATCTACCATGAAATCACTCGTTTTATAAGAACTTCCAAAAGTTACATAAAGTTGCCCTGTATCTTCATCTACAATCCCACAAGGAGCGTATTTTTCTTTAGTTCCCATATCATGATCTTGAGCTTGATTATAACCTCTGGTTTGTCCGCCACGTGAATATTCTCCTATTTCCACAGTTGCTTTACAATCCATACTTAAACGTTTCACAGAAGGGTCTTTTTTTCTATCTTTTTTCTCTATATTCTCGAAGATAGCGTCCGTCTCCGAGATTTTTTTTTAGGTTTAGCTTTTACCACTTTTCTTAATCGATAGCCCAAACGATTTAAAATATCTGCCATTGTCGAAGCAGCAGGAACCTCCTCTCCATTATATCCTAGATTTCTTAATTGTTTAATGGCTTCAGCCGCCGTTAATCTTGTATAGGCAATGGGGTTATTAAATGTGGGGTTTTGTTGTGCGTGAGCTTCGGCTATTTCTTTCAATGATTGGGCAACTATTGGGTATCTTTCCTCCCATTTTTTACATCCACTATTGACTGATTGTAATCCTAAACACACTATCCCAGTTCGTTTTTCATGTAATCCAAGTTGAACATTTTTTCTCCCCCAACCAAACACGATTTCGGTTTGTCTGGCACTTCCTCCACAATACTTGAGACACATTTCAGCTTGAAATGAACGACGCTCTGCTCCCGTCATTTTTGAGGCTGCTAAACGTAAATCATCGACCATCGACGGGGTTAAGGGATTATTTGTCTGTTTTAGCTTCAATTTACTCTCTCTAATCTTTTTACCTCTTCATTTTAATCTATTTCTTCTGTTTTTTCAGACAAGCCAATTATGAAATTTTAAAGTTGTGTACCAAGATCCGCTAACTCTCTGTTCCTTTTATTTCTTGAAAGCCTTTAGTCCAAGCGATTACCCCCTATGGGAAAAGCTTTCTCGGAAATCACCCAACAGTCTGTTGTCAGATTTTAAGTTAAAATCAACCCGAATTAGACAAAGATGAAAAGATAAATCAATCACTAATTTTTCCAAAAAAATTATTAATAAAATCTCTAATAGTACTAGATTGTTAGAATAAAATATGCTATAATTTAATTATTAAAGCAATTTACCTTAAACTGATTTAATGAGTCCCAGTCATCCCCGAACCCCTCGTCAAGTAATCAACTTTAGTAAACAGAAAGGAAAAGAAATAATCGCTAATTTTGATGGGGGACTAATCACTTCAGATGCGGGGATTGTCTGGATAGCTGAGTTGGATAAAAAGCTGGGAATTACCGAGAAGTTTGGTAACTGTTTTCAAGATCATCGTCATCAATCTTATGTAGATCATTCCGTTCATGAGTTATTAGCACAAAGGCTTTATGGAATTATTTTAGGCTATGAAGATGTCAATGACCATGATAAATTACGTCACGATCCTGCCCTTAAGATCGCTTTAGAAAAGCTTAATGAACTTGAAGATAAAAAGGGATGGTTAGCTGGAAAAAGTACAATTAATAGATTGGAATATTGTCCTGAGACTATTCTCGACCAAAAAACGAGTCGTTATCATAAAATAGAACCCAACTTTGAAGCCATTGAAAAATCTTTTGTCGAATTTTTTTTAGAGTCTTATAAAAAACCTCCCTTAAGTATTATATTAGATATGGATGTCACGGATGACCAAGTACATGGTAATCAAGAAGGGGCATTTTTTAATAGTTATTATCACGGAGTATGTTATGCTCCTTTATATATTTTCTGTGGGCATCATTTATTAGTTGCTAAACTTCGTTCATCTAATGTAGATCCAGCCGATGGAGCCTTAGACGAATTACAAAGAATTATCGGACTAATTAGAGAAAAAATGGTCAGAGACTCATATCCTAGTTAGGGGTGATAGTGCCTATGCCCGTGAAGAAATCTTCTATTTTTGTGAAAATCAGCCTTTAGTTGATTATGTTATAGCTATGGGAACAAATGGCGTTCTTAAGTTACGAGCGGATGATGTAATTGAAAAAGCCAAACATGAATATGAAAAAAAACTAGCTCCAATAACTGAATTAATGGATAGTTTATTTCAGAAAAAAGAAGATTTAGAAGAAGTTAAAAAATTAGTACCAATTTCTACTTGGTATCGCTCTATTCGTTATAAAACAGAAAAGTCATAGAGTTGTCAAAGAAGAGTAGTGACAAAAGTTTGTTATGGAAGTGATGGCTTAAAAATGCGCCATGTGGTGACATCTTTGCCCGCTTCAAAAATTCCACCCTCAAAACTTTATACAAAAAAATACTGTCCGAGAGGCGAGATGGAAAATCGGATTAAAGAACAACAATTAGACTTGTTAGCTGATAGAACTTCAACTCAAACATTTCAAAGTAATCAACTAAGATTATGGATACATTCCTGGGCTTATGTTCTCATAAATGCTTTTCGTCAACACTGTTTAAAAAAAACTTCATTGGCTAAAGCAACTGTGGGAAGAATACGTCTAAATCTTCTTAAGTTGGGAGCCAGAATAAAGATTAGTTGTAGAAGAATTATTATCGCTATAGCTAGTGCTTGTCCTTATCAAGATATTTTGTCTATTGCTAACAAAAGAATTAAAACTATTCCTAATACTGGATAAGTAGAATAAGTTGTTTTTTAAAAAAGATATCTATCATAAGTTGTTGACTGACTGATACTTTCATTTAGTCTTATTTATAGTGGAGAAAATCAAAAGTTAATATAATTATTCCCTCTTAAACTCAATTTTTGGATAATCAAAGTCAATTTTTTTATTCATCTATATTTAAAATTTCTATTAGTCCTAAAAATTATCATTTTTCATCTCTGGATTGGGCTTTCAAATTAATTTGTGAGAAATCCGGGTATCCTATAGTTTTCAGGGGCATATTTATACAATATTGTGATTTTTATTGATAAAAATATTCAAAATCACATATTCAAAGAATTATTTTAAGTCTTAGCTCGCCAATTACTCCAGAAAAATAAACTATTGCTCCTTATATTTAGATTTTTGTAAAAATGCTAACTTTTGAAACATGATCATCAG
The DNA here is from genome assembly GCF_000167195.1 of Crocosphaera watsonii WH 8501. Taxonomy (GTDB): domain Bacteria; phylum Cyanobacteriota; class Cyanobacteriia; order Cyanobacteriales; family Microcystaceae; genus Crocosphaera; species Crocosphaera watsonii. The sequence continues at coordinate 7,046 of NZ_AADV02000090.1, forward strand.
GGTTTGAGTAGCAACGGAGAAACAACGGCGGTTAAGAAGTCACTGGACTCCCGTGTTTTTTGATAAGGCTTGAGCTAGTTGAACATGAAGTTTATGACTAGCTTTATAGGCTAAAAAATGTGCTTGGGGAATGGTTCCTAATAAACTCAAATCGCCGATTAAATCTAAGAGTTTATGGCGTACTGGTTCATTTTCAAAGCGTAAAGGAGGGTTAAGCCAACCAGAGCGATCGCAGACCAAAGCGTTGTCTAGACTCCCTCCTTTAATTAACCCTGATTGTTTCAACTGTTCAATTTGATCGGCAAAGCCAAAGGTTCTGGCCGGGGCGATCAACTCTTGAAATGGCTCTTTTTTGGGGTTCCAACTCACCCATTGATTGCCGATCGCTTGGTAAGGATAATCAACACCATAGCTAAAGCGGATTTCTGGGGCAGGTATAGCAGCCACAAAAGCATCTCCATCCCTAACCCATACTGGTTCTGTGATCGGGCTGCCTATGACCATTTCTGAGGGACTCAGACCAGATTCCAGCATAGCCTCTACCCAGTTTTGAGCCGAACCGTCTAATAAGGGAACTTCGGGCCCGTCGATTTCGATGCAAGCATTTTCGATGCCACATCCGTTGAGAGCCGCTAATAAATGTTCCACAGTGCGAATTTTTGCCCCATTAGCCATTAATTCTGTGGATAATAAGGTTTGATTCACTGCCGAAACAGTGGCGGGAATGATGGGTTTTTCTGGTAAATCAACCCGAACAAAATAACGGCCTTGATTTCCATAATTGGGCAATATTCTGACTTCAGTGTTAGCCCCAGAATGTAAACCAATACCGGATACTGTGATGCCTTTTTCTATAGTAGATGTCATTTTAAACTCCAATATTAATGGTTTTTAACTGATAACTGATAACTGATAACTGTTCACTGTGTTAAAATCTTTCTCCAATACCAAAATGAATACGAGAGTCCCCGTCATCATTGATGCCATAATCAACCCTAATAGGTCCGACGGGAGATTGAATTCTCACCCCCAAACCATAACCATAGCCATCACTAGGTAATCCTCGCACTACGCCAGGGATACCACGAACAGAGCGTTGAGACTTAATGGTTGTCCCATAATCGAAGAAGAGAGCGGCCCCAACCGCCGGAATAATGGGAAAGCGGTATTCTGCCGTTGCTTGAAAATAACTCCGTCCGTTACCCACCTCCCCTTCTGCGTAGCCTCGGACTGAATTACTACCACCCACCACAAAAGCTTCATAAGGGGGTAAATCTTCCAATACGGTTCCGGCTTGTACATTAAAGGCTAAAGCCTGGGGTTTGGGTTGATCTTCTTCAATAAATCCTAAATCGATAAAATCTAGGGGTAGAAAATAACTATAATTGCCTCGCAAACGGGTAAAAGTAACACTTCCCGAACCTACGGGGAGGGTTTGTTCTACACCTAAGCGAAGAACATAACCACTGGTGGGACGTAAGGGATTATTACGAAAATCTTGAGCCGCAGCGAAGCTAAGGGTTAACAAGTCATCCCGTCCCGAGTCACTGAAGGCCAAGGGTTGTTCTGGAAAACCGTTGAGGGGGGCTGATAGAGGGGCAATATCCCCGTCTGCGTTTTCGATTTGTACCCGTTGATAGTTAACCCCGGCGGTGAGTCGCCAGTCTGGTTTGGTAAAGGGATTATCCGCTATGGGACGGGCAAAGGAAACACCACCCCCTGTACGAATGACCCGAGGACTGTCAAACCCGTTAAGGGTTCTAATGGAAGAATCATCCCCATCAAAGACGAGGGAAATAGTCCGACGACGGAACCCGTTAACTGTATAAGCGGTACGGAAAGGATCACCAGCAATCCACGGATCTGTAAAACTGACATCTAATAGTAGTTCCCTTTCCCCAACTTGGACTTCACCCCCGATGGTTTGACCGTTACCCCCTAAGTTCTGTTCTTGGTAACTAATGGTTCCAAACAGTCCACTACTGGAACTGATCCCTGTCCCTGCGGCTAATGATCCGGTGTTACCTTCCACCACATCCACATTGACGATTACTTCTCTGGGGTCTTCCCCTGGACTAAAGGAAACCCGCACATCTTCAAAGAGTCCTAAGCCAAAAATCCTTTGTAGGTCAAATTGTGCTGTTCTTCGGTTAAAGACAGTCCCAGGTTTTAACTGCATTTCACGGGTAACGATAAAGTCGCGGGTTCTTCCATCTAAGGGTTCGTCTTCTGGGTCAAAAAAGCGTACCTGAATGTCTTCTATCACCCCTTCAGCGATTACTAAGGTGACAATACCATCTTCGCTGACTTCGGGGGAACCAATAACTTGCGCTAGGTCAAATCCTTGTTCGGCGTACCATTCGTTAATTGCGCCAATTCCTTCTTGAAGATCCCTCAGGTTCAGGGTTTTACCGTATTGCTCCCCAAAAATTTCTTGAACTTTCTCAGGGGGTAAAGCTCGTTCATCTTCTACATCAGGCACGGTACTAACTACCACCTGCTCTAAAACTGGGTTGACCTCGACGGCGTAAGTAATTCTTACCCCTAAAGGTGTGTCGGCAGGGGTAACTTCCACGTTAGCGAAGAAACCTGTGGCATAAATGGCGTTTACGTCTTCTTGTAGTTGGGAACGGGTGGCCGTACGCCCTGGCCGAGTCTGTATTGTGTTATAAACTAAGTTTTCAAGTTCTCGCTCAGCCCCTTCAACTACTACTTCTACCACTAAGACTCGGGGTTCTTGTTCGCTGGTTTCTATTTCTTCGGTTTCTCCTTCGGGGGCAGGAATCACTTCTGGTGTGGGAACCACTGGAATATCCCTATCTTGGATATCTTCACCATTACTGGGAGGGGTTGTTTCTTGGGCTATTTCTGCTGGTTGAGTTAACTCCAGTGGAATAGTTTCTTGGACTATTTCTGGTGGCTGAGTTAACTCAGGGGCGATCGCTTCGCCTAAGTTAGCCTGGGATACTGTATCTACGGTTAATTGAGGGGCTAAACCTTCATGGTTTGGGGGGGCTGTAGAGGACTGAGAAGGGGGTTCAGGGCTTGGTTGTACCTCCTTGAGTTGGGAAACCCTGGGATAAGGGTTAATTGCCTCTGAGGACTCTTCTAACCAGGCATCGGAGAGGTTGGGATGGTTATCTTCAGTAGCAACAACTTCCGTTGTTGCTTGGATGGTGGAAACTCTAGGATAAGGGTCAATAGTGCCTCTAGACTCTTCTAACCAAGGATCTTCCAGTATTATTGGGCTGGAATCTCTGGCTATTGGCTCCTTGACTCCATCCTGGGACTTCACTGGAGAAGATACCCCCTCTTTTATGTCTGAAACCTTGGTATAAGGCTCAACCTCTGTTGAATATTCATCGGTCTGTGAGTCCCAGGTGAGATTTTCCAGAAACTCAAAATCAGTTGCTTCTGGGTCTTTGATACTGGCTACTGACGGGACGTTCTGCCCTCTTAAGGGCCTTTCGGCTACCCAGACAGTTGTTGTTGTCAGGATAATCCCCAGTAAGGGGAAAAAATGTAACTTTTTGCTCTGGTTTGACACTTCCTACACACCCAATCAAGCTATAGCGTTTTCACTGTTATCCGTTCCTTTTGGTTAACTTAACTGATAGCTAACAGCTTATCTAACAGCCGAGCCATATTACCCGTCTCTTAGACCCCGACTGTAACAAATTGTTCCAATTTTTGTTACCTCACCGCCGAGAAGCCCCCCTCTGTACCGTGCTTGTCAGAGTCGGTATAATTAGGCGGGTCACGGACATCTCACGATGGCGAAGACGCTTAGCCATCGTGAGATGTCCGTTCCAAGCGAAATGTTTATTTTGACAAAGTTGATGCTAATCTTACCAGTCAAACTTGTCCTTACTTCCCAAACTCTCGATCAAAGTCCCTTTTTAGCTGATCCTAATTGCTCTAAAACTCTCTTCTGAACTTGTTGATAAGCTGTTTCAACCTTTCCTAAGTCTCGACGAAAGCGATCTTTATCCATGACACGCTTTTGAGGATCTTTTTCTGTTTGATCCCATAGTCGACAGGTATCGGGGCTAATTTCATCTGCTAAGAGAATTTTCCCCTGTTTATCAAGCCCAAATTCTAGCTTAAAATCCACTAGAGTAATTTGACAACTGGCAAAAAATTCTTGTAAATGTTGATTGATACTTAAGGCTAGGTTTTGTAGTTGTTTGAGTTGTTCTTCTGTGGCCAGTTCTAATATTAAAAGGCGATCACGGGTCAACAAGGGATCTCCTAGTTCATCATTCTTAAAGTAAAATTCAACTAAGGGAAAGGGTAATTTAGATCCTTCCTCTAACCCTGTCTGTCTGCATAAACTTCCTGCTGCTATATTTCTAACAACTACTTCTATGGGAATAATCTTAACTCGTTTTACTAATATTTTGTCATCGGCGGATTGTTTGATTAAATGGGTAGGTATTCCTTTTGATTCTAACCATTGAAATAAGGCAACTGTGATCTGACAATTCATTTTGCCTTTTTCTACAATAGTACCTCGCTTTTGAGCATTAAAGGCAGTGGCATCATCTTTGAAATGGGTTAGGAGAATATCGGGATCATCTGTTGTATAGAGAATCTTTGCTTTGCCTTCGTATAGTTTTTCTGTCATTATTTTTTGGCTTTTAAAGAGAACAATAATGGTTTTATTTTCCTTTGAATATTCACCAATAACCTAGCTTTACGCAAGAAAAACTGTAAGATTGTTTCCTCTTTTGTAATGATATCTGTTTTGGCTTCCATCCCTCATTTTAACACACATTCTTTACCAAAAATTATTATCCTGATATATGTTAACAATAAAGTAGAAAAGTTTTGTCTCATTTTCACGCTGTACTTTATGAGTCCGAGAAAAGTTATATTAATCGCAATCAAAACTCTAGCACTAGGGTTTTTGTTTGGAGTTCCCTCTGTCTTGGCTAACTGTAGCGATCGCATAGCGAGTTTAGAGTTAGTACAACCAGTTATGGAACGTTTATGGCCAAGGTTAAAAGCGGAAAACCCTATCTATGGTCAAATAAAAGATGATTCTATCACCTTAACAGAGGAGTTCGATCGCTTAAGTGGGTTAAAAAAAAAGCAACTTCTAGAACAGCTTAAACTAGGTTATAACCCAGATTCCGCACTTCAAAAAGTAGCATTAAATACTACAAGCCTAGGGTTAACAATTAAGTATAATTGCTTAAGCTCTTGAAGACAAAAAAGTGGGATAATTGCTTAAGTTGTTTCCTCTGTAAAAAAAAGAGCGAAAAATGTCTTATTTAGAAGAAATACAAGTTAAAAATTTAGACCATTTAGGGATAGTAGCTGGTTTAATTGATGAAATAGGAATAGTCAAAATAATTAATAATAAATTAGGAATAGATGTTAGAGAAAAAATCTCAGCAGGTACAGTAGTTAAGTCTATTTTAATCAATGGACTAGTGCAGCTTAGCAAAAATAATCCACCAGTCACTTATGATCTTTAAAGCCCTTAAATTTCCAAACGAACGGCTTAGCAAAATGTTGATTAAAGTAATCAATAAAATTGAGAATTTTTTGGGATAGTTCTTCAGTTGAACGGACAGTAATTCTTTTGAGTAAACGCCTGACTAAGATCGAAAACCAACACTCAATTTGATTAAGCCACGATGTATGTTTGGGAATATAAACAAAGCGAATTCGATGAGATTCATCTGATAAAAAATCTGCTCTGCTCTCCATAGATTGCAAAATCCCCTCCTTTCCTTTTCTCCCCAAATCAATAGTAATTCCACAGCTTTCTGCTACTAATTTGACTAAGCTTTCCGATTTATGAGTGTTGAGTTGATCTACAATAAAAATCCATTCTGCTTTTTCATCAATCTTAATAGTTCTCTGGATATGTTCAGAAAAATCTTGTTCTGTTCTTGTCGGTCCAATAGAGGGACTAACAACTTTTCCTCTTGCCACATCCCAGTTCGCAATCAAGCTTAAAGTTCCGTGTCTTTCATATTCAAATTCGATTTTTTCTACTTGTTTAGGCTTGATTCTTTTGTTCGGAAATAATCTCTCAAGAGCTTGAATCCCTGTCATTTCATCTGTACTAATTAAATGAATTCCTTGTTCTAACAAAGTTTTAGCTTCTTGATGAAGTTCACAGATATATTTGACTTGCTTTTTAAATTTTAAGGGATCATCAATTTTGGCATTTAACCAGTAACGAACGAGATGTGGTTGTAATGTCGCTTCTTTTTAAAAAACGCCCCACACTACGGGGGGAAATCTTTTCGACAATTCCTCTTTTTATGGCTTCATCCGCCAACTCTGAAGGTGTCCAATGGCTCACTGGTCTGTCTGATTTTTCACATTCTTCACAAGCGATCTCTACAATCTGGACTACTTGTTCGACCGTAAAGGATTTTGTTGTTCCAGGTCTTGGGCGATCGCTTAAAATTCCTTTGATCAAGACCATTAATGCTTTCTCCGTTACCTGTTGTTCTTCGGCGGCACTCAGTTTTTCTCTCTCCTCAAACCATCGCGATCGCCACTGACGCACTTGTACTCGGTCTAATTCTAATCTTCGACTAATCGAACTATTGCTCTCTCCTGATGCTGCGGCTAAGATTAGCTTGGCTCGTCTAACAAGGCGATAGGGGTTTGTTGTCCCTCTCACTATTTGTTGGAGTACTGTTTTCTGTAGGTTGGAGAGGTTAATTGGCAATGCTTTTATCATGGACATCAACTTCGAGATTCTTCCGTTAGTTTCATTGAAACACATTGTCGTGGCTAGTCACGAAAGTTTCTGTAAAAATCTGGTGGATTACTTTCGCCAAGCTGCACTAGTGTTAGGAGGTTGCGGGAGTGCGGTTCTCGCTGCTAACTTTGGAGGAGACGGAAACCCTTTAGGATTAGGGTTTTTAGGCGTTTCCCTTGCCTTCGGACTAACGGTTGTAACCATGGCCTATGCAGTAGGTCATATTTCTGGGGGTCATTTTAACCCGGCAGTTTCCTTCGGTTTATTAGCAGGAAAACGCTTTAATGGCTCTGATTTATTGCCTTATATCGTAGCGCAAGTATTAGGAGCGATCGCCGCAGGAGGCGTATTATTGATCATAGCCAGTGGTAATGCAGACTTTAGTTTAAGTGGTGCGAACCCCTTAGCTACTAATGGTTACGGAACCCACTCTCCGGGGGGTTATACCCGGATTTCTCACAAATTAATTTGAAAGCCCAATCCAGAGATGAAAAATGATAATTTTTAGGACTAATAGAAATTTTGAATATAGATGAATAAAAAAATTGACTTTGATTATCCAAAAATTGAGTTTAAGAGGGAATAATTATATTAACTTTTGATTTTCTCCACGATAAATAAGACTAAATGAAAGTATCAGTCAGTCAACAACTTATGATAGATATCTTTTTTAGAAAACAACTTATTCTACTTATCCAGTATTAGGAATAGTTTTAATTCTTTTGTTAGCAATAGACAAAATATCTTGATAAGGACAAGCACTAGCTATAGCGATAATAATTCTTCTACAACTAATCTTTATTCTGGCTCCCAACTTAAGAAGATTTAGACGTATTCTTCCCACAGTTGCTTTAGCCAATGAAGTTTTTTTTAAACAGTGTTGACGAAAAGCATTTATGAGAACATAAGCCCAGGAATGTATCCATAATCTTAGTTGATTACTTTGAAATGTTTGAGTTGAAGTTCTATCAGCTAACAAGTCTAATTGTTGTTCTTTAATCCGATTTTCCATCTCGCCTCTCGGACAGTATTTTTTTGTATAAAGTTTTGAGGGTGGAATTTTTGAAGCGGGCAAAGATGTCACCACCTGGCGCATTTTTAGTAATTGCTCACCGCAATAAAGAATCTGTCTTGACAACATAAAGGTAAAATCGGGGATTTTTATGTATGGTGGGGGTTATGACCACAAATGCTACCATTGATTCAAAGCTAGTTAGAGCTATCGCCGATGAACAGTTGGCGAAGAATGTCTTCATGATTGAGTGGCTAGTCAAGGCACAACAACAGTTATCTCTTCAACAAAGACTGATTGACCAGCAACAACAACAAATCTCTACACAACAGCAAGAAATTGAAAAATTGAAAGAAGAGAGAGATAAGCTAAAAAACCGTAACTCAAAAAACAGTTCAGTCCCCCCATCATCAGACCCACTAAAAAAGCCTTCTGACAAAAAGAAACGCAAAAAAGGATTTAAACGCGGACCAAAATATGACCACCCAGGGAAGACCCGTAATGGTTTTGGTCAGCCCGATAAGATAGTCCCTTTAGAACTAGAAAACTGTCCTGTTTGTGGGGGTTCAGTGGAACGAGATGAAGTAGTTCCCGAAAAAGTCCAGCAAGTGGCTGAAGTAGTAGACCAACCCATAGAAATCAGGGAATATCGTCGCGGATTCTATAAATGTCCTAGTTGTGGATGGTCAGATTACAGTCCTGTTCCATTGGGAGTTAAAGAAGGATTCAGTTATGGGGCGCGATTAAGTAGCATCGTGGGCTGGCTTGGCTATGGGGGTAATCTTACATGGCG
>NZ_AADV02000089.1 GCF_000167195.1 Crocosphaera watsonii WH 8501
GTCTTAATCGCCACCCCTAATATGATGCCTAAAGTGGCTAAATTAGGACGTTTACTACGTCCTCATGGTTAGATGACTTCTCCTAAAGGGGGAACCGTCACGGCTGATCTTGAAACCGCTATTAATGAATTTAAGGCAGGGAAATTAGAATTTAGGGCCGATAAAACAGGCATTGTTCATGTTATGTTTGGAAAGGCATCATTTGCCCCCGAAGACTTGCTGGCTAATCTCAAAGCCTTACAAGAAACTATCGACAAACAACGTCCCTCTGGGGCAAAGGGTCGCTACTGGCGTAGTATCTTTGTCTCTGCTACAATGGGGCCTTCTATTCAAGTCGATATTAGTGCCTTACGAGACATAAACCTCGCAGAAGGCAATTAAGCTAACAACTAAAAAGTGAAACTTTGGTTTATTCCGAAGACAGCAGGGGCAACTTGCTTAAATATCCTGCCGAGGTTGAAGCCTGAAGAAAATGACATCTGAGTAAATGGTAGGTTTTGCTAACTATTTCTCTGATTAAATTGGACTTCAGCCCCGGCAAATTGTTAGGGGTTTATTTTTTTCCCAAAATTAAGGAGGTGAGAGCAGAATGGGAAGAACCAGGGAAAATAAAGCGACGGTGATCGCTGAGATCAAGGAACTCTTGAGCGAGGCACAATTAGGCATTGTTATTGATTATCAAGGTCTATCTGTTGCCGAAATTACCGATCTACGGAACCGTCTCCAACCCAGTGGAGCTATCTGTAAGGTGACTAAAAACACCTTTATGGAAAAAGCTGTGACAGGTGATGAGGCATGGGAACCGATGACGGACTTTTTAAAAGGTACATCGGCCTTTGTCTTGGTCAAGGATGACGTAGGTAGCGCAGTTAGGGCTTATCAGTCCTTTAAGAAAGACACCAAAAAAACCGAGTTTCGCGGTGGTGTCATGCAAGGGCAAGCTCTTAACGAAGAGCAGGTTAAGGCGATCGCTGATTTACCGTCAAAAGAAGAACTCATCGGACAAGTAGCTGGAGCGATCAATTCTATCGCTACCAAATTGGCCGTTGGGGTCAACGAAGTGCCGAGTTCTTTGGGACGGGGTATCAACGACATCCCCAACTCTTTTGGGCGTGTTATGGCGGCTATGGCGGCCAAAGAAGAAGGGAATGGTTAAAAGCTCATTCCCCCATCTATCTATCTTGTTTGTTCAATTATCCACTTTTTTCACTTATTTTCAAGGAGTTAAATTATGTCTGCTGCAACCGATGAAATTCTCGAAAAGCTAAAATCTCTGACCCTTTTAGAAGCGTCTGAGTTGGTTAAACAAATTGAAGAAGCTTTTGGCGTGAGTGCCTCTGCTCCTTCTGGTGGCATGATGATGATGGCACCTGGTGGTGCTGCACCTGGTGGTGCTGCGGCTGAGGCTGAAGAAGAGAAAACTGAGTTTGATGTGGTTCTCGAAGAGGTTCCCGGTGACAAGAAAATTGCCATTCTTAAGGTGGTTCGGGCTATCACTGGTTTAGGTCTTAAAGAGGCTAAAGATATGGTTGAGTCCGCTCCTAAGCCTATTAAAGAAGGTACAGGAAAAGATGATGCCGAAGAGATCAAGAAAAAGCTCGAAGAAGCTGGTGCAAAGGTCAGCGTGAAGTAATTTCTTGTAATTAAACTACTTTCAAAGCCCCTACTTGTTGCAGTAGGGGCTTGTTTTTTTGACATCATTAAAGCTATTTTTTTGTCTTTTTATGTTTCAAGCTATCGCTATCACGGAAATACAAGAATCCGTAGCAACCCACCATTTTTGTATAAAATTGAGATAATTATTCTACTATTGTAATTTTCTAGACACTTAAGATGGATACAATCACCACAGCTATTATCGCTGGACTTGCAGGGATTAGCACAGATGCCATTAAAGACAGTTATAATGCCCTTAAAGGGGCGTGTAAAAAGAAATTTGGCGAAACTAGCGATTTAGCTGAAGCGATCGATAAATTGGAAAAAAAGCCCAAGTCAGAAGGTCGTCAAACCACCCTAAAAGAAGAAGTAGAAGCAACAAATGCTCATGAAGATGCAGAAATCATCCAGTTAGCGCAAGCATTATTAGAGAAACTCAAGGAACAATATCCTACACAGAAAACTACTACTATTGGGAATGCTACCGCAACAGGAGGAGATGCAACAATTACTCACATTGAGGGATCAGCAGGGGATATTCATATTGGGAGGAGGGTGATTCACGAAAAAAAGTAATCATCTATAACTATTATAACTATTATTACGTCAGTCACGATGCCACGCCGATTGATGAGGGTATTGGCACTGATGATAAGTTACCTTGCCCTTATAAGGGGTTGGATCATTTTAATCCTAATGATGCACAATATTTCTTTGGTCGTGATTTTTTTATTGAAGAGCTTTATCAAGCAACAAAAAACCGTAATTTTATTCCCATATTAGGTGCATCAGGAAGCGGCAAATCTTCAGTTGTTTTTGCTGGACTAGTAACAAGGTTACAAGAAGATGGTAATTGGTTATTTACTTATTTTCGTCCTGGTTCCGCCCGAGACCCATTTTCTACTTTACCAGATCCATTTTATGCTTTAGCGGAAGCTTTAGTTCCATTGTATAGATTAGAGATAGATTCTACAAATGAAATCACTCAAGCTGTTGATCTGTCTGATGAGTTTAAAAATGGTAATACTTCCCTTTCCCATGTATTTAGTAACATTGAACGAAAGCACCCCAAGCAAAGATTATTATTAATTGCCGATCAATTTGAAGAACTTTATTATTGTGATTTAGACACTCAACATAAATTTCTTGATCTATTAACTTCTAACTTCTCTCAAAATAAAAATCTAGGTTTATTTTCTATTTATAAGTTATCACCTGTGCTAGTAATAACTATGCGGACAGATTTTTTAGGAAATGCTTTATCTTATCCTAATTTTGCTGATCTTTTGAGAAAAAAATAATACAAAAATTAGGTCAATGAATCGTCAGGAATTGACAGAAGTTATTGAGGAACCGGCTCATAAATTAGGAGTTGCATTTGAGTCAGGATTAGTAGAACTTATTCTTGATGATATAGAAGCAAAACCTGGCAATTTACCTTTATTATAATTTGCATTAACTGAGTTATGGAATCAAGGAAATAGTAAAGAATTAACTCATAAAATTTACAATAAAATTGGTCAAGTTCAAGGTTCATTAGCTCGTTATGCTGAGGAAAAATATGATAATTTTAGTGATGAGGAAAAAGAGAAAATTAGACGTATTTTTATCGAATTAGTCCGTCCAGGACAAGGAACAGAATACACGAAACGAATCGCGACTAAAGAAGAATTAGGAGATGAAAACTGGTCTTTAGTTAAAGGATTAGCTGATTATCGTTTAGTGCTAACAAGTCGCAACGCTACGGGAGAAGAAACCGTAGAACTTATTCATGAAATATTGATTAAAAAATGGAAAAAGTTAAAAAATTGGATAGAACCCGATAGTAAATTTCTTATTTGGAAAGAACAACTTAACGCAAGAATAAACGGAGGAGATTTATTGACTAAAAATAGCTTTAAAAAAGCAGAAGAAAAGTTATCTGAAAGAAAAGCTGATCTTAATGAACAACAAATAAAATTTATCAAAAAGAGTCAACAGGAGCAACTAAAAAAACGCTTTTTATGGGGAAGTATTGCGAGTTTGATGGGAATCTTTGTCTTGGGTACAGGTATTCAAATGTATAAACAATCTTGTGATGTTGGCGAAAGAATAGGACAAGATTGTTTTAGATTTATTATTACCAGTGGAGACAGTCAGTTATTTTTGGGAACGACGAATAACCATCTTGAAAATGGGGTTAAAGGTTTCAAGTCAGCTTTTTTTTGCACATGGTATAAATGGGGGAGAAACGCTAATAAAATTGAGGAGGTTATCAAAAACTTTGAAGATGCAAAAAATACTGCTCCTTTTGATCCTATTGCACTAATTTACGATAATAATGCCATTGCTTTAAAAAGAGGAAATCCTTATAAATTAGCTGTTGTTGTTCCCGTTGATCCTCATGCAGAAGTTGCAAGAAATATGTTACGGGGAGTTGCTTCAAAACAAGATGAATTTAATCAACAGAGAAAAGATAAAAATCTACCTTTATTAGAACTTGTTATTGCTAATGATAAAAATGTGGCATTTTCCAAAGCTATGAGATACATTTTCCTGTTCCCTGTTCCCTGTTTCCTGTTCCCTCAACCGGAGTCTGTACCTACCCAATATGGGAAATGTTATAATAACCATATTAGCCAAGAAATTGCTAGAAAACTTGTCAAAAAAGAGGTTTTAGGAATTATTGGACATCGCTCAAGTGGTTCTAGTTTAGCTGCAGTAGAAATATATAATCAACATAAAATTGCTATGATTTCTCCTACCAGTAGTAGTACGGACTTAGATAATGAAGAGTATGAGGTATTTTTTAGGACAGTTGCTTCTAATAAAGAATATGCAGAAAAATTTTATTTATATGGAAAAGAAAAATGTTTAAGTGATCAAAATAACAAAATGTGGGTTTTATATGATTCACAGGATAAATATAGTAGCAATTTAAAAAAGGAAATCAAATTGTTAGAAGATCCATCAAAATCTTCCAAAAAAAAGTTAATACTTGAAGAATTTAATGATTCATTTTCCGCAAAAGAATCATTAAAAGACAAGATTATAAATAATATAAAGAATGAAGGAGTAGAATGTGTTATCTTATTACCAGGTACGACGACAACTCGTTCGGCTTTATTAATTATTTCTGAATACAAAGAACTCTATGAAAAGAACACTAATAATATAAATATATTTAAAAAGACTAAATTTTTAAGTGGACTAGCTTTACATAACCATGAAGATTTGAAGAAAGATGGGGGTTCTTTTTATGAAGAACTGCTTGTCATTGTACCCACTCCTTTTATAAAGAACGAAAGTAAAAATGAATTGGCTACGCGATAGGGAGGTAATATAAGTTGGCGTACTTATTCTAGTTATCAAGCGCTCGAAAATTTTGTTAAAGGACTTGAAGAAATAGATAGGCTAAAAATAGAAGAAAAAAATACAAGCAAAAAGAAACAAAAATTAGTTTTTGATTATTTGAAAGATACTAGCGAAAAAAAATGAAGGGAAATCTTGTTTAATGAATACTAAAGATATTGAAGAGAATGCATATAATCAAGATAAATGTATCCCTATAGGGGAAATCTCAGAGATAAAGAAAAAGTAAATTATCTAGAAATATCTATCCATATAACTAGCAAAATCTTCATTGGTGATAAGCATCTCTCTAAGGTATTTGTTAGCAAAACTTCTACAAATACACTGCGGACACCAGTAACCTTGGGGACACTCAGAAGTTTCAAACTTTCTGGGTGCAAGTTAATCCCCAACTACAATCTTTGATTAAGACAACTCAAGCTGTTTTTTCGCCCTTTCTATAGCCTGTTTAATTTGTTCAAACCCTGTCCCTCCGTAACTATTACGGGCTGTTACTACTTGTTTAGGGGCGATCGCATCATAGATATCGGCTTCAAATTTAGGATGTAATTCAAGCCATTCTTCCATTGTCAAATCTTTTAATAATTTTCCGGCAGCTAAACTGGTTTTAACAACTTTCCCTACTAAATTATAAGCTTCTCTGAAAGGAACCCCTTTTGCTGCTAAATAGTCAGCTACATCCGTCGCATTAGAAAAGTCTTCGGCCACTGCTTCACTTAATCTTTCCTTCCGAAACTTGATACCTTCTCCTAATAACACCGTCATCGCTTCTAAACACCCTTTAACGGTTTTTACCCCGTCAAAGATAGCTTCCTTGTCTTCCTGGAGGTCTTTATTATAGGCTAGGGGTAATCCCTTCATCAGCACTAACAAGCCCTGTAAATGCCCAAAAACACGCCCTGCTTTGCCTCTAACTAATTCAGGAACATCAGGATTTTTCTTTTGCGGCATAATACTAGATCCCGTTGCACAACTATCGGTTAAACTAATAAAACCGAACTCTTGAGAAGCCCAAAGGATCATCTCTTCGCTTAAACGACTGAGATGCACCATAATTAAACTGGCTGCATTGAGAAATTCAATAGCAAAGTCGCGATCGCTTACTCCATCCAAACTGTTACCATAAACATCCCCAAAGCCCAATAATTCTGCACTATAATGGCGATCAATAGGAAAGGTTGTACCAGCTAAAGCCCCACAACCCAAAGGAGAAACATTTGTTCTGTTGTAAATTTCTCCTAAACGTTCCCAGTCCCGTTGTGCCATTTGGAAGTAGGCTAAAAGATGATGAGCGAGGCTGATGGGTTGGGCCCGTTGAAGATGGGTATAACCGGGGATGAGAGTTTCAACATTCTCTTGAGCATGGGTTAACAATACTTGTTGAAATTCTTTGATTTGCTGGCGTATTTGTTGAATTTGCTCCCTGAGATAGAGACGGATATCCGTTCCTACTTGATCGTTACGGGAACGGGCGGTATGAAGCTTTTTACCCACATCTCCCACTAACTCTGTTAAGCGTCTTTCCACAGCAAAGTGGACATCTTCTTGATCGATCCCTGGGGTAAAATTGCCATCCCGATATTCTTGACGAATTGTTTCTAAACCCTTGACTAATTCCTCTGCTTCTGCGTCACTAATAATGCCTGTTTTAGCCAACATTTTAGCATGGGCAATAGAACCAGTTAAATCGTATTCAATCAGTTCGATATCGAAAGTAATACTAGCATTAAATTGGACAATGGCAGGGTGTAAACTGCCTTCAAAGCGATCGCTCCAAGTCTTTTTTTGTATCACGGTCAAGCCTTGTAAAAATAAAAATAAACAGATAGTTCACTATCCCTTAAGAAGTGAAAGTTCGGAAGATATATCCGAGAACAAATCCTATACCCAAGGCCCAAACTTGGCCCGACTCGATAAAATTTTTCCAAGATTTTTGTAGTTTTTCAATTATCTGTGGATTTTCTATGTTTTGGGCAAATAAGTGGCTAATCTCTATCCAGGGATGATCAAATAATGATGAAGGAACTAGCCAAAGGGGAACCGGGAGTAAATTCAGGTTAATGGTAGGTTCAAACAAGAGCATAGAGCAGCTTTGTATGGTTAAATTATTTGGTACATAGAGACTTTCAAGCAGTTGATTTTACTTGCATGACAATTAGAGTCATATCATCACTGTTATTATTTCCTGAGCCAATAAATGTTTTAATTTGGTCAAACAGGTAGTCAAGAATGTCTTGAGGACTATCATAGCGTTGACATCCCTCTTCAAAGACTTTGATAAGGTTTTCTTCATCAAAGCGGCGGCCTTTTTGATTGACTGCATCGGTAAAACCATCGGTATAGTAGAGGATGATATCCCCAGGATTGAGTTGGGTTTGGCCGTCTTCGTATTGAGAATTGACATCTAAACCGATTAACATCCCATCTGTATCGAGTTTTTCCATAGTCTGAGTAGCTTTTTGCCAGAGGAATGGAGGGTTATGTGCTGCATTACTATAGGACAGTATTTTAGTCTGGGGATCGTATTCAGAATAGAATAAGGTAACGAAGCGATGGGAATTATCTAAATCAGCGTACATGACACGATTAAGATGTTGGAGAATTCTAGCAGGGGAATGACGGTTCAATACTTCTGCTCTGAGCATCCCCCTAGTCATAGTCATAATTAAACCAGCAGGAACCCCTTTTCCCATCACATCCCCGATAACAATACTCCAAGGAACCAAGGTTGCGGGATCACCTGGTTTAATTTCTTGATCTTGACGTAGTTGATCGTAGTTAGTAGGAATAAAATCGTAATAATCTCCTCCCACCCGGTTAGCGGTTTTACAACAGGCCGCTAATTCTATCCCATCGATGACGGGACATTGACGGGGGAATAACCTTAGCTGAATTTCTGAGGCAATTTCTAGTTCTCGATCCTGTCTTTCTTTGGAGCGTAATTCTACGGTTAATTCGTTATTAGCTATGGCCACCGAGGTTTGATCGGCTACCAATTGTAGTAATTTCCTTCGTGTTTGGGTCCAAACATATTCCGGATCACTACTAAAGACATAGATTCTCCCTCTCTCTACATTTTTAACCAAGATCGGGGTGCTATAGAGGCGGATTTTTTGCCCTAGTGCTTGACGAATTTTCTCATCTAAGGAGAGGGATAATGCTGGGGTTACTTTTTTACTATGAGTTTGATCGATAATCGCAGTGATTGTTTCTCTGATTTCTCGAGCCATTTGATGGTCTTGACAATGTAATTGTTCAAGACTCATTTGATGCTGTTTTTTCGACAACATCAAAGCACTACCGTCAGCATCTGTTACTCGTGCTGCCATTAGGGGGGTCAGTTCTAAAAATTGATTGAGATTATTAAAACTTCGCAGAGCAAACCCTAGAGAACTTAATAAATTTTGGACTTTGTTTTGTTCTCGATACAAACTAGCCACAAGTTCTTTGAGGGCGAATACTGGTGTAGATTCAGCGGATGATTCACTGATTGACCCGTGCATTTTGGAGATAGACTGTTTTTTTGGTGACACAGCAGTCATGATATCAGGAGATGAGGACATTGATTAAGAGTTTAAATAAGTTTCTCTATCCTAGACCCTGAGATTTTCAAGAGCATTGCTCGTTTCCTTATGGCTCACACCATATTTTGTGGGAGATATTGGCTTCAAGAGGTCTCAATTTCCCAGATTTGAAAGGTCTTTACTTGAATCAGGGCTGGTTAATAATAACGTTAATTGACGAATCTGCCAAGAGATTTATCTAAAAATTTTATTTTTTTGGGGCAAACAATGTGGGGACTGGATTTCAACCCAGTCCCCAAGAAGCCATACTGCTATCTTTGAAAGTTAAGAAGATGTCTTAGTTTTTGATGTTTCAAACATTTCTTCCATTAGAAAGGGATTCTCTTCGTTCCCATTTTTGTCGCTGGTATCTTCAAAAATATCTCCCCATTCGGAATCTTTATCTTGGGTTAAGGATTCCAAGGATTCATTTTTGCTATTTTCGTCAGTCTGCAGTAGGTTTAAAAATTCTTCATCGTGTGTTTCTGTTCCATCCCCCAGAAGTTCTGCAAAGGGATCATTAGGATCAATTTGATTACTGTCACTATCAGACTCGAAAATATCTGCAAAGGGATCGTTTTCATCACTTGCAGCAATGGTTTCTTGTAAATGATCGGATTGTTCTTCAGAAGTGGGCATCATTTCTAAGAAGTCTTGATCATCTTTGTCTGCTTCTTCTGTTAACAAATCCTTCAATACTTCACTGTCATCGCTAATGTTATCTTCAGGGATGATACTATCAATATTCCCTTCTTCGGAAGTAGAAAATAGTTCTAATTCATCGTCAGCAATGACATCTTCGGTAACAGTCTCTGAAACAACACTTAATTCTTCTAAGAAGTTATCAGTGTCGTTTTCAAATTCAGCTAATTCCTCTATAGCATTGTCCTTACTAACTTCTCCTAACTCTTCTAAGAAGTTATCAGCGTCGTTTTCAAATTCAGCTAATTCCTCTATAGCATTGTCCTTACTAACTTCTCCTAACTCTTCTAAGAAGTTATCAGGCTCATTGGATAATTCAGCTAATCCTTCTAGAGAATTGTCCTTACTAACTTCTCCTAACTCTTCTAAGAAGTTATCAGCGTCGTTTTCAAATTCAGCTAACCCTTCTAGAGGATTGTCCTTACTAACTTCTCCTAACTCTTCTAAGAAGTTATCAGTGTCGTTTTCAAATGTCTTGCTCGTTTCTTCCTGAGTTAACTGTTCAGACTTAAAGATAGCACCTTCATTTAGTCCCGTAACTTGCATATTTACTGTTTCATCAGTTACATTCTCAGAGTATACTGGTGAGACTGCTTGTTGCTCTTGTAAGGCTTGAATGTTCTCTTGATGAGATTGTTCCAGTTCCACAATTTGAGCTTGATAACTAGCCTGGATCTCTCTAATCTGAGTTTGATTAGCTTCTTCCCTTTCATCTTGCTGGTGCCGATGAGCGTTTTCTAAGTCAGCAACTGCTTGCTGGTGACTTTGCTGTAAGTCTTGAATCTGGGTTTGATAAGCCTGTTCTATTTCTCGAATACGTTGTTCTGTTTCTTCTATACTTTGAGAACTAGCTTGAGCTTGTTGTAATTCTTGAACCTGAACTTGATAATTTTCAATCTGGGTTTGATAAGCTCCTTGCAATTCTCGGATACGTTGTTCTGTTTCTTCTATGCTTTGAGAATTGGCTAGAGTTTGTTGTAATTCTTGAATCTCAGATTGATACTTTTGTTCTAAATGTTGAAGCTGAGCCTCATAGTTTTGCTCAATCTCTTGGGCCTTAGTTTCTAAATGTTCGAGTTCCTGTACACGAGATGCTAGGGACTGTAATTCGGCAATTTTCTGGGTAGCTTGACTTAATTCTTCCTCTTGGGTTATATTTCTTTGCCCCATATCTTGGAGCTTAGCTTCATACATTTGTTCGGTCTGTTGCAGTTTAGCCGGAACATCCTGTAATTCTTTTAATTGGTTTTCTGCCTCTGTTAAAGCGTTT
The DNA here is from genome assembly GCF_000167195.1 of Crocosphaera watsonii WH 8501. Lineage (GTDB taxonomy): Bacteria > Cyanobacteriota > Cyanobacteriia > Cyanobacteriales > Microcystaceae > Crocosphaera > Crocosphaera watsonii. The sequence continues at coordinate 10,543 of NZ_AADV02000089.1, forward strand.
TCCGTCCGTTCGAGTTTACTTTCTGTACTTTGTAGCTTACGCTTAGCTCCAGAAGAACTTAAAAAATAAGTGGCGATCGCACCAAGCAATAAACCTATAACGATTCCAATACCAATTTCCATAAAGTTGATCTCCAAAGTTTGGGTTTGGTCATGCCTAATATTCCCAAAATCCCGATTTTTATTAACAAGCGACTCTAATTTAAGATATTCCTGGTTTTCAGCTATGTCCAACACCGAAGTTTTCTCCCCATTGCACCATAGCATTAGGCATCAAGGTTAGGACGTTAATGAGATTCGGAGTCACCTCGGAATTACAGTTAAAAAGACCATTTGTGCTGCTATACTCCATTATCTTCCATAATCGCCAAATTATCGAATAGTTTAACAGTTTTGTTAGAAATCTTTTTGTAGTGATGAATCCTTAACCTTAACAAAACTCAACAATTCGTTAAGATAGAATCAATGAACTTGTTGAATAAATTTCCTTAATATGAGCCTAATCCGAAATCAATCTAGTTCCCTTAATTCCTGGTTATTACTGGTTGCCCCATTTTTCCTTTGGGGGACTGCTATGGTAGCCATGAAAGGGGTTTTATCCCAAACTACCCCATTTTTTATGGCTGGAATTCGTTTAGTTCCTGCGGGCTTCCTGGTGTTACTGGTGGCATGGTGGTTAAAACGAGAGCAACCAGGGGGAATTAAGGCTTGGTTATGGATTAGTATTTTTGCTCTGTTAGATGGGGCGATGTTCCAAGGATTTTTGGCTGCTGGTTTAACCAGAACGGGTGCCGGTTTAGGATCGGTTATCATTGATTCACAACCCATAGCTGTAGCATTATTGTCTCGTTGGTTGTTTGGGGAAATTATCGGATTTTGGGGCGGTATTGGTTTAGGTTTCGGTGTTTTTGGTATTGCTTTAATTGGATTACCACAAGAATGGTTTAATAGTTTATTTTCTGCGCAAAGTTTTTCTGTAACTTTGAATAGTTTAGACTTATTCAATAGTGGGGAATTGCTAATGTTGTTAGCTTCTCTTTCTATGGCAGCCGGAACTGTTTGTATTCGTTATGTTAGTCGTTATGCTGACCCGGTAGTTGCTACTGGTTGGCATATGGTCTTAGGGGGAATTCCTCTATTTTTTCTCTCAGGAATATGGGAGTCAAATCAGTGGAATGGTATCGATTTACAAGGTTGGTTATCTTTAGGATATTCTACTATTTTTGGTAGTGCGATCGCTTATGGAATCTTTTTCTATTTAGCCTCTAAAGGAAATTTAACCAGTTTAAGTTCTTTAACCTTTTTAACTCCTGTTTTTGCCTTAAGTTTTGGTAATTTATTTTTCAACGAAATTTTAACGTCTTGGCAATGGCTTGGGGTTAGTTTGACTTTAGTTAGTATTTATTTTATTAACCAACGAGAAATGATCGAAAAACAGTTTAATTCTCTTCGTAGCAAATTTTGGGATTTCTCTAAACGAACAATGAGTAAACTTTCATAAAATATTTAGGAGGACAAAATTCATGAGTAAAATATCTGAACTTGACTCAGAAACTATTGATCGTGTTATTGAAATGGCCTGGGAAGATAGAACCCCTTTCATTGCTATTGAAATGCAGTATGGTCTTTCGGAAAAAGCAGTAATTGCTTTGATGCGAAGAGAGATGAAAGCTTCAAGTTTTAAAATGTGGCGTAAACGAGTTTCGGGACGAAAAACTAAGCATATTCGTCAAAGAGATTTTTTAGTTGGTCGTTTTAAGTCAGCTAATCAAAATTAATTTTCAAACACTTTTATGAACCCAAAAATCATGAATATTTCTACATCAAAACAAAATAAAAAATCTTTAGAACTGTCTTGGAAAATTAAGTTACTTTATGATGGAGATTGTCCTTTATGTATGAGAGAGGTAACATTTTTACAGAAAAAAGATGGAGGCAGAGGTTTAGTAAACTTAGTTGATATTGCTGATAATAATTATAATCCTGAGCAACATTGTGGGATTGATTATGAGACAGCAATGGAAAGAATTCATGCTATTTTACCTGACGGAACAATTCTGACAGATATTGAGGCATTTCGCTATGTTTACGAGGTTTTAGGAATGGGTTGGGTTTATGCTGTAACTAAGCTTCCCGTAGTAGGAAAAATTGCTAATTGGGTGTATGGAATTTGGGCAAAATTTAGACTATCTCTAACGGGAAGGCCAGATATAAGGACAATTATAGCTGGACGAGAAGCTGATAAAAAATGTAGCTCGGATACTTGTAATTATTAATGTTTGTAGTGCCATAGCACCACGCATTATGGTGTTTGACGTTATGGAGATTACTTGTACCTCGTTTGGGACAGGTACGGTAGGGTTATTCAATCCTATATATGAACAAACATTCTTCTATTTTTACCTGAAAAAAGCCCGTCTCCACGGGCTTAAAATTATTATTTTTCAGGTGTAGATGATTGTTTTAAACAAAAGCAAAATTGCTGCTATTAATATCTAAGGTGTTTGTATTTTTAACAACACCAACTAATTCATCTTCCATGCCAGCTACTTTAAGAAAAATTCCTTGGTCATCGATTCCAGTGGGAGAAGAACCAAGATAACAATCATCAGCTAAACCATGTAATTGGATGATATCTTGGGCAAGGTCAAAATCAGAAATTTCTGCATAATCTTGTTGTCCATAGTTATCATAAAATGACTCACTAGCATCACCTAAAACAAAAATATCTGCATTAACCGTTCCTGCTTGAGAATCAGCTAATCCAGTCAAAGAATCAACTGAACCAGTTAAGTTTCCGTCTGCTTCAAGGGCCAAGAAATTGATATCTTCAGTGGTATGATTTTGCTCATTATCTTGACTGGTATCTTCTTCAATCATGATTTGAACATTACCATTAGTGAGATTTCGGTATCTTAATCCAGAGGAATCAGGACCATCAAAGGTTGCAATATTTCCTAAGAATTTGGGAGCATTGGTGAAGTTATTAGCAAAGTCAATGGTATGCCAGTTGTGGGTAACTTGATCGCCAGTATTTCCTGCTATAAAGTGATTACCATCCCAATTTCCTTCACCTAGAGAAATGGCTAACCAAGCAACATTTTCTGTACCATGGCCACTGGCTTTGTAGAGTTCTTCTTCTTCTAAAGCGAAGTCAAATCCATTAGCATCACCATTTCGCTGACGAGTTCGCACAAAGGTTGTATCATTATTTGTTTGAACTTGAGTTAAAACAACTGGGGTATTGGCAAAGGTATTATTGAAGTCAACACTTTCCCCAGTTGAAGTAGTAATCGCATCTGTGGCAACATTACCCGCTTCAAGAATACTGCCGTCAGACAGTTCCCAGATTCCTTGTTCAACTACTAAGAAACTAAAGGTTTCAGTGGTATGAAAACCATCATGAGGATTACCATTTTTTAAGGTGGTTTCTTGAAGTTGCACTGAGAAACTATTACTTTGAATATCAGTAATTCTGATTGTGGAAGAATCACCACCATTACGGGATAAAGGTTGAGCAAAAATGACGGGGTTAACAAAGTTATGGTTTAAAAGAATCGTTTGACTCTCATTATTCAAGTCGGTAATTTGACCGACTTCAGCAATAATAGCATCATTATCTTCAATCTCAACCGTAGTCTTATATTGAGTTCCTACCACATAATTATCCTCACCAAAACCTGATGTAATTTCTAAATCAAAGTTTTCCGTTGCTTCAATTTCTCGGTCATTAAATAGCTCAATTTCTACAGATTTGTTGTTCTCTCCTGGAGCAAAATAAATCAGGTTGTTGAAAGTATAATCACTTTCAAGACTAGCATTATCATCCACTGCCTGAAGATTAACGTAGGATTCAAAGGTGGTGTCTCCAGTGCGGGTAAGTTGCACAACAATTGTATTTCCCTCACCTTCATTGACAGTGTAGGAAGCTGCACCAAATTCTACAGTGGGAGAATTATCTTCAATATCAACCGTAGTCTTATATTGAGTTCCTACCACATAATTATCCTCACCAAAACCTGATGTAATTTCTAAATCAAAGTTTTCCGTTGCTTCAATTTCTAGGTCATTAAATAGCTCAATTTCTACAGATTTGTTGTTCTCTCCTGGAGCAAAATAAATCAGGTTGTTGAAAGTATAATCACTTTCAAGACTAGCATTATCATCCACTGCCTGAAGATTAACGTAGGATTCAAAGGTGGTGTCTCCAGTGCGGGTAAGTTGCACAAAAATTGTATTTCCCTCACCTTCATTGACAGTGTAGGAAGCTGCACCAAATTCTACATAGGTTGTCTCATCATCCAGAATTTTTATAGTAGTTTTATTTTGTAATCCAACGTTATTAATATTATTTTCAGATGGAAAAGGAAAAGGACGTAATCCTAATTCTAAGGTTTCTGTACCTTCTGTTAAGGAGTCAGATAGAATATCTAGATAAATGATTTGATTATTCTCTCCTGGTGCAAAAGAAATAGGGCCAAAGGGTAACTGAAAATCAGAATTGAGTTGTGCAGAACCACCACTTTGATAAAGTTCTACTTCTACAGAATCATTGAATGGTTGAGTTCGAGTTAAATGAATTTCTAGTTGATTAATGGGGTTATTTGTATCATCTTCAAGTATGGAATAAAGTGCTTGAGAAAACTCAATAGCAGATGTTTCATTATCACTGATAGATAAGGTAGCAGCATCCTTTTCTCCTGCTCTTACTTCAGTTTTATTGGGGTCCTAATGAGTTGTAAATCAATGGGTTCTGTTTCCTTCTAAATCCGTATCAATAAACAACATCAATGAATAACCGTTTGGGTTTCCCTCTCCCGGGGTCAAATTGAACCCTCTTCTTGGAAATCCCAAAAAAATGACTAAAAGTCCTAAAACCTTCTTTCTGCATTCCCCATTTACCTTAAAAGGGAAAGTTTAATGCCCAGGATATAATAATCAAGGAATTCCCCCCTCCGAAACTTAAAGGGAACTTTCTACCTTTTCTTAAGGGGGTTTGCCTGAAAAAAATTTCTCTCCAAAAATTTTATGCCCCCTTTTTTGACCAAAGAAAATTTCTTGAACAAAAACACAAAAAAGTTTTTTAAAACCCAAAAAAAAATTGTGTTTTAAGGGTTTAATCCACAATATTTAATGGAAGAGGGC
>NZ_AADV02000088.1 GCF_000167195.1 Crocosphaera watsonii WH 8501
TAAATTTTCTTAAGGTATTTTAACTGTTTCCCGATAGCTTTTCTTCTTTCTTGATAAGATACTTTTCGTTTTTTAGCTACTTTTAAGTATTCCTTTCTAGCAATTATTCTAGAAGTTCTCGGCTTTTTTCTCAATTTTACTCTTAATGGTTTATAAAGATTATCTATTATTCTTTCTGTCTCAATTCTGGCTTGATTTAATATGCCTAAATCCGTTGGGTATTTGATGTCTGCTGGCGCACAAGTCGCATCTAAAATTAGTTTACCTTTATTTTTTATTTTTTCTCCTTTTTCTTGGAGACAATCCTTTTTTTTTACTTCTTTATCACTCTTGTCTATTTCTCTTTTTACTATTTTTTTATTGATTTTGTTTATCAATTCTCCATCAATTCTTTTCCTAAAATGAACTAGCATTGAAGATTCCAGTGGTGGCTCTTGTTGATAACAATTTAAACCTATAAAGTATTGTAGATAAGGATTTTCTCTAATCTGTTCTATAGTTTCTCTATCACTTGTTCCTAATTTTTCCTTAATAATTAATGTCCCTAATGCCATTCTAAATAGTTTGGCTGGCGCACCTTTTTCTGCTGAAAAAAGTTTAGCATATTCTTCCTCAAAATCATCCCAAGGTATCAACTCTGCCATGATTACCCAACGATTATTGGGGGACAATTTGCCCTCGAAAGGTAATTCAAATTTTTCTGGGGGCGGTAAAGGTTGCTCCTCTTTTCGATACATTTGTTCTTGACCAACAACTGGGAGGTGTTTCTATCAATTATAGCGGTTTGTAGCCGACAAAGCTGATCTTTTTTGCGATCGCGAATATGGGTGTAACCTTTTAAAGAATAGAGTTTTGCTTTTATTCAGCAAACCCTAATTAGACGGTATTTTTGGCTTGCTCTAGTAGGGATCTTGCTCTTGTTAATATTACAGTCAATTCTAGTTAGTTTATCTCTTAAATTTATCTTAGGTTTGAATTAAATAGTCAACTAAAGCTTTTACCATTACTATTATAAGGTAAAAGAGATTCCTCGTACCTCGGAATGACAGCTAGAGATTTATTAGGAGATATTATCACAGCGTATTTCTACTATAAAACCATCGGGATCATAAAAATAAATACCTCTCCCTGTGGGACGACTAACGGGCCCGTGATCAATTATAACCTGATGATTTTTTAATACTTCTAGGGCATGATCAAATAAGTCAGCATCGATATGAAAGGCTAAATGATTTGCTCTGGTAAACTGTTGTTTAGGATCGGCATTCGGAGGGAATAAATCAGGTTCCCAAAATAAGTCTAATACCAGTCCATCGGGGGTAACAAAATTCGCAACTTTCCCTTGAGCAACCAACTCTTTGAGGGTACTGGGAACTTCATCCCCTGTTAACTCATGGAGTCCCAATATTTCACCGTAAAAGTGACGAGAAACTGTCATATCTTTGACATTTAAAGCAATATGGTGGACTCGCTTTAATGTTCCGGTATTTAATCCTGTAGTTATCTGATTTTGTTCAACTAACATAAAAAAATATATTATGATATCATGATAAGTTATATCATGATAAACCATCAAGCTTATAATTTCAACAAACTATTAAAAAATGTGGAGGAGTTAACGAAGTCAGAAGTCAGAAGTCAGAAGTCAGAAGTCAGAAGTTCCTCACTACGTTCCGGCACTATCGTACAGAAGTTGTTGAAAGAAACATAGATTTATGTTCTGCTTCAAAAACTATGCGCGTTAAAAGGCGGGGTTTTAGTCCCAAATATTTTCGATAAGATATAGAAAACAAACACTCTAAATAGATTAAATAACTATTTAGGTGATTCTCCTCCTATACTAATTCCTGTGTGAAAAATCTCTGCTTCATCAATGATTAAAGCCATCATAGAAGCACCAGACACATCAACATCATATACCATGGCTTTACTGAGGTTAACGTTGTCAAGAATGCTATCATTAAGAGTAGCATTTGTTAGCATAGAAGCAGTAAGATTAGCTCCTTCGAGGTTGGCTCCTGTTAAGTCTGCTCCTTCGAGGTTGGCTTCGGTTAAATTAGCCCCCTTTAGGTTAGCATCTCTGAGGTCTACACCGATTAAATGAGCCGCCGTAAGATCAGCGCCGGATAAGTCGCAACCTTGACATTCTCTAGTGGATAATAACTGTTGAATATGATCAGGGTTAGCTGCTTTAACTTCTGGGTTAAACAGAAAGGGACTAAGCAATCCTAAAAGGGCAATAATTGATGATTTCATGGTTGATATCCATAAAATAAGTTGGATAATAGCCTGTTATAGTAGTGATGACGAAATTTATAAATAATGAGTTCCAAAAAATCAAGCAGGTATTATTGATATTTGTTTATTTCTTTTGTGTAATTTTACTATTGACATCATCTAACTTTTTGTAGAGAAAAATCAATCTTGAAACCTGCTTAAAAATAAAAAAAAACCAAGCTTTTTACTGATTAAAGTTTTGATGGTTTAAAATTTATCACAAATCAACTTAAATCAAGGAAAATTGAGATGATAGAAAAAGATGTAACTATTGATATTGCTACTTATATTGATCATTCACTACTCAACCCAACTGCTACCCCAGAAGATGTAGAAGAATGTTGTAAACAAGCTCAACATTTTGGCTTTCCGACAATTTGTGTTTACCCTAGTGCTGTCTCTCAAACGGTTAAATTAGTTCATGATAAAAAGATTACTGTTTGTACTGTTATTGGTTTTCCTACAGGGGCAAATACTTCATCTACTAAACTTTATGAAGCCCAAGAAGCAACGGAAAATGGTGCCACTGAATTGGATATTATGCTTAATTTAGGGTTCTTAAAAGCTGGAAATTCTGAGGCTATTTATAACGAAATTTCAGCTATTTGTGAAGCGACAGGCCAAACGATTAAAGTGATTTTAGAAACCAATTTATTAACAGAGACAGAAAAACAATTAGCAGCAGAAATCTCTATGGATGCAGGGGCAAACTATCTGAAAACCAGTAGCGGATGGTTTGGGGGGGCGACGGTAGCTGATGTCCGTTTTCTGAGTAAAATAGCTGAGGGTAGAGTGGGGATTAAAGCATCAGGAGGAATCAAAACTTTAGACCAAGCTTATGCTTTAATAGAAGCAGGTGCAACCCGTTTAGGTACGTCTCATGGTGTAGCTTTAGTGGAGAGTCAAAACGGATAATTTTTTTATATAAATATGATCTTAAATAGGCAAAAGTTGCTCAACAGAAATTTTGACATCAGGAAAAGCGAGTGGTATAATAGTACCTGTTGTTAGGGTCTATTTTTCAAGGTATTTTTCTTATTGGGTACTTCTAAAGACAATGATGTTACCAGTTAGCAGTGATCAATAACTGATCACTGAGAACTTTTGAACTATTTAGTCCCTAATAATTCCACATCAAAAATTAAGGTTGCATTGCCAGGAATTACACCACCGGCCCCTCGGGAACCATAACCCAACTCAGGGGGAATAATCAAGATGCGTTGGCCTCCAACTTTCATAGAAGCAACTCCTTCATCCCATCCTTTGATCACTTGTCCCACGCCAATTTTAAAGGAAAAGGGTTGCTTGCGATCGCGGGAACTATCGAACTTTTTGCCATTTTCTAGAGTTCCGGTGTAATCTACCGTAACCGTTTGTCCCTTTTGCGGACTCTCTCCGTCCCCTTCTTTAAGATCAATGTATTTGAGTCCAGACTCAGTGGTAACGGCGTTGTCTATCTCTTCTTGGGTGATTTCTCTGTTATTAATATTTAAAGCCATTAGTGTGTCTTGGGTGATGTTGGGGGAATTTTCCGAGGCGATCGCCGTTTGTTTGCTGGAGTTACCAAAAATAGAATTAAGTAGTAACAATAAACTAAAACCGGCAATAACCCCGAAACTAAGCAAAATTTCGCGCATGGATCGATGTTTTCCTTTACTAACTGTTTTTAACGCCATAATTTGTTTTCTAAGTCCCTAAGTTGTCTTTCTAGGCGATCGATTCTTCCACGTAACTCATCGACTTCGGTTTGACGGGGAACCCCTAAGTCTTGCAACATATTACGTAATTCACGTTCCATGTTGTTCTCAAAGTTACCTTGTCCTGTTTTGATCTGGTCCATGATATCGTCAACGAAACCTTGTGCCTGATCTGGTTTAATTTTACCTTCTTTGACCCATTCTTCGCTGACTTCTTTTAATTTTTCCGCAGCTAGTGAGGTTGTACCAATCCCCATGAGGACTAGCTGTTTAATCCAATCATTATCGTTTCTGTTGTTTTTATCTTCAGCCATGATGGTGACTTTGGGAGTTATGTTATTTCCTCTCTTAATTTAACAAATTAAAGTTTGATACCTAAAACCTGAGTATAAGCACCTCTTGCTTGGGTTACACCGATGGTTCTTTGGGAGGCTTCGATCATGGGACGGCGTAAACTAACAACAATAAACTGTGCTTGTTGTGCCTGTTGTTGAATCATTTTTGAGAGTCTTTCTACATTGGCCCCGTCTAAAAACATATCTACTTCATCGAAGGCATAAAATGGAGAAGGGCGATATCTTTGTAGGGCAAAAATAAAGCTTAAAGCGGTTAATGATTTTTCTCCCCCTGACATGGAACTTAAGCGTTGTACTGGTTTTCCTTTGGGGTGTGCAACGAGATTTAAGCCACCTTGAAAGGGATCTTCTTCGTTTTCTAATTTCAGATAGCCATCCCCTTGGGAGAGGGTAGCAAAAATGTTTTTAAAGTTCTCATTAACAGCGTCAAAGGATTCTTTAAATGACCTAAATCTTAGGGTAGTAAAGTTTTCTATCCTCAATAATAATTCTCTTCTTTCTCCTTGAATAGTGGTTAATTTTTCTGTTAGTTCGTTTAATCTTTCTTGGGTTTTTTCATGTTCTTCCAAGGCTAACATATTAACTGGTTCCATTGCTTCTAAGCGTTTTTGTCCGTTGCGAATATCTTTTTGTAGTTGTTCAATATGAGGGGTTAAGTCTGTGGTAGTTTCATCAATTTCTGAGAGTAAGGGGACTTCTGGTAAGGGATCGGGTAATTCATTTTGTTGGCTTTCTTGTTCTTCGTTTAATGTTATTAGAGATTCCTTTCTTTCCTGTTGAGTAGTTTCTAATTTCTCTAAATTCCAAATTTTTTGTTGATGATTTTTTTTGATTGTCGTTAATTTTTCCTCTGTTAAATCCCTTTCTTTTTTAGTTTCCCCTAATTTTTGGGTTAACTCTTGAAACAAAAATTCTAGTTTACTAACTTTATCGTTAATTGTTTCTAACTGCTTATTAATATCAATTTTCTCATTTTCTAGCTTGACAATTTGCTCTTTATATGCATCTATTTTACCTTGATTCTCTTTGATTTTTTCTTCTAAAGAGGACAATTTACGGTTAATATCTTGTTGTTTATTTTCCGTTTGACGTAGTTCTTTTTCCCTTTCTTGTAGTTGAATTTCTTGACTTTTGATCAAGGTTTGAATTTCTTGCCATTCGCTATGACTATGAGATTCTTCTAACTGTTTAAGTCTATCTTGTTTTTGTTGTAATTCTATAGTTAATGGGGGGATTTCAGCAGCAATAATTGTTAATTTATGGTCTAAGGTTTCTGATTCTTGTTTATGACGAGATAATTGTAAGCTTAACTTTTCTTGTTGTCCCTGCAATCTTTGAATTTCTTTTTCTAACTGTTGGCGTTTTAATTGTTGTTCTCTTCCACTTTGTCTTGCTTCGGTTAACTCATGAGATAGTTGTTTAATTTGTTCTGATTTTTGTTGTAATTTTTCTTGGTTACGAGATAATAACTCTTCTAAATCAGTTAATCTTTGTTTTAGGGATTTAATTTCATGAGATTCTCCTTGTACTAAAGTTCCAAAACGAATAGAGGAACGTTTGGGGCGACTTCCTCCTGTCATCGCTCCACTGGTTTCTAATAAGTCGCCATCCAGGGTAACTATACGTTGTTTTCCTAAGTGAGATTTGGCGTCATTTAAGGTTTCAAAAACAACAGTATTGCCGAAAACATAAGAAAATATTTTTTCATGTTCAGGACGACAAAGCACTAAGTTAACTGCCATATCAATAAACCCTTGTGCATAGCTTAAACTCTGATTATTTTGTCCACGATAGGGTCGAATTTTTGTTAAGGGTAAAAATGTTGCTCGTCCTGCTTTAGCCTGTTTTAAGAGCTTAATTCCAGCAGCAGCTATGGTATCGTCTTCGACTACCACATGACCTAATCTTGCTCCGGCAGCAATTTCTAGGGCTAATTGATAAGTTGGTTTAACCTGCCCTAATTGTGCCACTAAACCGCAAACTCCAGGCAAATCAGAACTTAGAATCAGTTGGGTTGCGTAGGTTCCCTGAGCTTCTCTTTGTGCTTGTTGAGAGGCTTCTAAACGATCTAATTGTCTTTGTTTTTCTCGATATTCTTTATCTAAACGAGTTTGGGTTTCTTCGAGGATACTTTGATCTTGTTCTGCGGTGGCTAATTGTTGAGCAAGTTGCTGTATTTTTTCTTCGTGAGGTATAGATAATTGTTGTAATTCTTGTTGCTGGCTGTTTAATTCTGTTTCAATATTTGCTAGTTGTTGGCTTTCATCTTCTATATTATTTTGTAACTGTTGAGAACGTTCCGTTAACTGTGCCTGTTGGGTTAATTGAGGATTTAATGTATCCTGTAAGGTAGAAATTTGACGGCTCAATTTTGCTTGTTCTTGTACCCAAGCATCAGAAGCTTCTGCAACTGCGGCGGCCTGTTGCCTAACCATTTCTAGGGTTTGATAAGTGCGATCTCTTTGTTCTTTTAAAAGAGGTAAAGTTTCTTGTTGTAAACTGTTACTATTCTGAGTTAGTTGGGATAAAGTTTGTTTTTGTTGGTTAATAATTGTTTCAGTATCACTGATTTCTTTTTCAGTTTGTATAATTAAATTATCTAATTCTTGTTGTCGTTGTTGTCTTTGATTTCGTTGTGCTTTTTGGGTAGCAAGTTGAGAAGCAACGGTTAACTGTTCATCTTCTCCTAATGCTTTGACCTGACGGTTTAATTCTTCTAGTTTAGTAGCATTTTCTTTTATTTTTACAGCCAGTTCATGGATAGCTTGATTAAGTTTTTGTTCTTCCTGTTCCCCGGTAGTGATTTGAGTTTGAAGACGGGATATTTTTTGCTGTAATAACTTCCAAAGCAAGACAGTTTCCCATCCTTGCTTTTCATGAATTTGTAGTTTCAATTTTTGATATTTTTCTGCTTTAATTTTATCAGCAGCTAACCTTTCTAAAGACCGTTTTAACTCTGTTTCAATAATCTGACAACGTTCTTCCCTTTCCCGAACTCCTTCCAGGGTTTCTTTTGTTTTTTCTATTTTACGGTCAAATTCTGCAACGCCAGCTAATTCATCAATAATATTTCTTCTTTCTTTCCCATTCATACTAATAATGCGAGTCACATCCCCTTGCAAAACCACATTATATCCTTCGGGATAAATTCTCAAACGGTTTAACTGTTCATGAAGTTGACTAACATTACAAGGTTGCTCATTGATATAATAAGTAGAGGAATAACTACCCCCCTTGGTAACTCTTAACCGTCGGGTTATAGTCCATTCACTACTGGCGATTAAACCATTTTCATTATTAACTTCTTCAACATGATGACCATTGCCATTATTGCTATTTTCTTCTGTTAATGCTATCTTAGTAATAGGAGGATTATCTCGACTAAATTCTGCTAAATCTGTTAAATCTGAAACATCAAAAGTGACAGAAACATAAGCTTCCTGTGTTTTACGATTACTGCTATGATTGTGATTAATTAAATCTGGTAATCTTTCGGCACGCATTCCCTTAGAAGTAGCCAAACCGAGACAGAATAACAAAGCATCGAGTATATTAGATTTACCCGATCCATTGGGACCCGATACCACCGTAAACCCAGGTAAAAAAGGAATGGCAGTGGTGCCACCAAAGGACTTAAAATGAGATAATTCGATGCGCTTAACATGAACCATAGGCGCAATGATGATAATTTAAGGGAAGGTTAAACTAAATGCCTAATCTATCTAGCTTAACAGTTTACGACTCCTTTAGGGGGACAAAAGTTTCAAGTAGGCAGCATTTACAGAAAAAGACGGACAGAGCAAAGCTCCCATCTTTTTTGTGCTAGTCTTTTAACAGTGAGTTATCCAGTAGGATATAAGTGAAACTCACTTGTCATATAGTTTACTAAGGCTTTAAAATCTAAAGGTTATTTAAAGAAAAAGAAAGGTTTTGGATAATAAGTTAATTAACTAACACATAAAAATTTAAACATTTACAATTAAATAAACCCAACAACTCTTACTCAACCTTGACTCAAAATAACCTTTAGAGCTTGTTGATGTAAGTTTTGGTTAGAAGCAGCCAAAACTTCTGTAGAATTGCCATTAAGGGCATTTCCTGCCCAGTCTGTGATTATTCCACCTACCCCCTCTATTATAGGAATTAAGGCACAAAAATCGTAGTATTTTAAATCTGATTCTAAAACAATCATAGGCATAGCAGTCCACCCCATAGCCAATGATACATAATTATAACAATCTCCCCCGAAAGCAGTGCGACGACACACCTTTTGTAAACGAGAGGCGATCGCTTGTTGACGAGGAGTAATAAACATCAGGGGAGTGGTAGAAGTAAGACACACTTCTGCTAGGGGATAATCATGGTTATTTTTGTAGGGATTATTGATAATCTTATTATTAAATAAACTAGGTTTTCCTGTTATTCCTAACCATCTTTCTTGCAAGATAGGTTGATTAACACAACCCAACAAAGGTAAGTTATTATTGAGGTCGACTAAACCGATCAATGTACCAAAAATAGGTAAACCTTTGACAAAAGAAGAGGTTCCATCAATGGGATCGAGTACCCAAGCATAACCATTTTTTGAGTTAATATTTTCTCCTTCTTCCCGAATGATTCCATCTTCAGGACATTCTTTTTTAATCAGATCCACCATGGCGTTTTCTGCTAGGCGATCGGCAATGGTAACCATAGAAGAAACTTCGGTTATTTTCGTTTCTGACTCTAGATTACTTTGACGAAAATATTGTTTAATAATGTTCCCTGACAGATCAGCTAATCTATTAGCTAAGTTTACTCGTAAGTCTAAGGTTTCATCCTTCATTTTTTAGCTGTTCAATAACTTCTAATAAACGGTCAATTTCTGCATCTGTTCCCACTGTAATCCTAACATAGTTACTAATACGAGGATGTTTAAAATACCTAACTAATACTTTTCTCTCTTTTAGTTTCGTATATAGTTGCGATGCTTCTATCCACTGAGGAGAAGCAAGAACAAAATTTGCATCAGAATCACATACTAAGAAATCTAAGTTTATTAGAGATTCAGTTAAACGGTTACGAGTGTTTCTAACCTTTTGCCAAATGCTTTGAAAATAGTCTTGAAATTGAAAACAATTAGTAGCCAAAGTCTGAGCAATTCTATCTAAATTATAAGAGTCTCTAACCTTATTCATTTGTTCAATAATTGATCGGGAACTAACACCCAAACCCACTCGCATTCCTGCTAAACTATAGCTTTTTGACATTGTACGGGAAACAATCACATTATCGTATTGTTGAATAAACTCCCAGTGATTTTCGTCAGAAAAGTCAACATAAGCTTCATCAATTAAGACAATACCTGCTGCTTGCTCACAGGTTTCTTTTAGATATTGACGGTTTAAATGTTTACCGAGGGGAGGGTTAGGAGAAGCTACAAAAATTAGTTTAGCCTCTGGACAAATCAAAGGGCCATCTAACTCAAAATTTGTATTAGTAGCAATGGTCTGAATATTAGCCCCATGTACCTTGGCAATGGTTTCATATAAGGAGTATGTGGGGTCTAAAAAAGCCACGTTTTCCCCAGGATTAACAAAAGTTCTTAGGGCAATATTTAAGATATCATCTGACCCATTGCCAGCTAAAACTTGCTCATGAGAGAAGCCAAATACTTCACCTGCTGCTTTACGTAGTTTAGTGGAAACTGGATCGGGATATAGTCTAACTTTCTTTAATTCTTCTTCTAAATTATTAAATATCTCATCAGGAGGAGCATAAGGATTTTCATTGGTATTGAGTTTAATATAATCCGTGGTTTGGGGTTGTTCCCCAGGAACATAACAAGGGGTTTGTTGAACACAGTCTCTAATGGGTAACATAGTCAGAAGTTAGAAGTCACAAGTTAGAAGTCACAAGTTTTTTTGTTATTCAAAGTTACAAATTTATAAAAAAACAATTTGCTTTTAAACTCAAGGTTTTAGAGGCAATTATCTATCCTGAAAAATAAATTTGAGCATATATTACATATTATTATAGCTTGAAAAGCATAATAATATTCTTAAGAAAAAATAAGTGATTTTTGCCAGTTTACATGATTTGAAAATAATTAATTCAATAACTTGTAGGGGTTTAATAATATTAATTCCAATTACTAAACCCTTACGAATTATGTCATCAAAACCCCTTTAGAACTAGGGATAGAGTGGGCGCGACGGGGATCAATTTCTAAGGCCATTCTCATGGATCTAGCAAAGGCTTTGAAAGTAGCTTCTATGATATGATGAGAGTTGATACCATCCAGTTGTTTAATATGTAAAGTCATCTGACTATGGTTAACAATAGCAACAAAAAATTCTCTGACTAATTGTGTATCATAAGTCCCGACTCTTTCGGTGGGAATTTGTAGACCATAACTTAAATGGGGTCTGCCTGAAAAGTCCAAAGCAACTTGAATTAATGCTTCATCTAAAGGGGCTAAAAAATGGCCAAAGCGAACAATTCCTTTGCGATCGCCTAAAGCTTTTCCTAATGCTTGGCCTAAAGTTATTCCTACATCTTCATTGGTGTGATGATCATCAATTTCTATGTCTCCCGTTGCCTTAACTTCTAGGTCAATTAAGCCATGAGAAGAGATTTGATGTAACATATGATCAAGGAAAGGAACACCTGTTTCTACTGTACAATTTCCTTGACCATCCAAATTTAAACTAACTTGCACATCGGTTTCTTTAGTAGTACGAGTAACCGTAGAAGTTCTATCAGAAAAGGGAGAAATAATTGCGGAAGAAGTGGTATGAGGGGTATTTTGAGTTTGCATAGATTTAGGATTAGCTGGAAACAGGGATAACAGTTACAATTCTATCATGGCATTTAACAGGGTTCTGTTTCGGGATCACACATAGTATCCGGATCTTCTCCCACACCAGAAACGGGATCAATATAATAGTTATAAAATTCCGTTCCCGTAGCAACACTAAATACCATTATGTGACCATCATAAGGGTTAAACACAACACGAGACTGACGATCATTGCCGATAAATTCTTTAGATCCTATGCGTCTTAATATCCCTCGAAATTGATATTCTCCTTCGTTGATTTGCATGACTAAACTATTCATATCTTGAACCTTGACATAGGTTTCTGGCTCTCTGTTTTGAGCAATTTCTATGGTAGTTATAGTAACATCAACTTCTTGAGCTATGCCAGGAAAACTACAAGGTAAAACTATGGATAAAATACCAGTAGAAAACACTAATTTAAGATAATTCATACATTTTTTCCTTCTAATAAATTCAAGTATTTATGTTTAGGATAACAATTTATAGCGTTTCTCGGACTCAATATGTACACCTAATATCGAGCCTCCAAACTCCGAACTCCGAACTCCGAACTCCGAACTCCTAAAACTAGAAAACTCTGTACCTCACAAGTATGAGAAGTGCTATAGCCGTATTTCGGGATACTTTTGACCTAAACCAACGTCATGCTTATGCGATGGGTAAAAACTATGATAGAATTGCTGGAATTTGTTTTCCCCCCAAAGGAGCAAGACAGTTAACTATTTTGTTATAACCCTACTTTTCACACAAACCGAAGTATATTTATGAAACTATTAGATTCTAAAGGCCGTTTATGGGGAAAAATCAGCATCCTAGACTTAGGGGCTGCATTAGCAATATTTTTGGTCATTGTCGGTATTTTCGTGGTTCCTGGTAAGTCCGGAACCAGTACCATTGCTCAAGTTGCCAATAAACCCATCGAAGTAGATGTGATTGTACGGGGTTTAGGAGTGAGCAACCCTGAGGCACTGATCAACGAGTTTAGTGAGACTAAAAAGACGAATATTGTTATCCGTAATCAACCTTCTGGGGAGTTCGAGATTAAGGAGATCAGACCCCTCCCTAGAACCACTGTTGTTCCTCAACCAGATGGATCTGTTAAGGCACTTCCTGATCCTAGACCAGAAGTTGTTTATTTCAAAGATATGATTCTAACATTAAGAGGAAATGCACAAATTACCGATACTGGTGCAGTTGTTGGGCAGCAAAAAGTTAAAATCGGTACATTAATTGAGTTAGAAGGGAAAGATTATAACTTTAATACCAGTACCATAGCTGTTAGAATCATGAAATAACTGTTAAAAAAATCCTCTGGATAATCCCCAACTTATAAATAGTTGGGTGATTCGGTAACACAAGAAACAAGAGGGAACAAACTCTTCTCAATCCCTAGTGCAGCTTGGCGAAAGTAATCCACCAGATTTTTACAGAAACTTTCGTGACTAGCCACGACAATGTGTTTCAATGAAACTAACGGAAGAATCTCGAAGTTGATGTCCATGATAAAAGCATTGCCAATTAACCTCTCCAACCTACAGAAAACAGTACTCCAACAAATAGTGAGAGGGACAACAAACCCCTATCGCCTTGTTAGACGAGCCAAGCTAATCTTAGCCGCAGCATCAGGAGAGAGCAATAGTTCGATTAGTCGAAGATTAGAATTAGACCGAGTACAAGTGCGTCAGTGGCGATCGCGATGGTTTGAGGAGAGAGAAAAACTGAGTGCCGCCGAAGAACAACAGGTAACGGAGAAAGCATTAATGGTCTTGATCAAAGGAATTTTAAGCGATCGCCCAAGACCTGGAACAACAAAATCCTTTACGGTCGAACAAGTAGTCCAGATTGTAGAGATCGCTTGTGAAGAATGTGAAAAATCAGACAGAGCAGTGAGCCATTGGACACCTTCAGAGTTGGCGGATGAAGCCATAAAAAGAGGAATTGTCGAAAAGATTTCCCCCCGTAGTGTGGGGCGTTTTTTAAAAAGAAGCGACATTACAACCACATCTCATTCGTTACTGGTTAAATGCCAAAATTGATGATCCCTTAAAATTTAAAAAGCAAGTCAAATATATCTGTGAACTTCATCAAGAAGCTAAAACTTTGTTAGAACAAGGAATTCATTTAATTAGTACAGATGAAATGACAGGGATTCAAGCTCTTGAGAGATTATTTCCGAACAAAAGAATCAAGCCTAAACAAGTAGAAAAAATCGAATTTGAATATGAAAGACACGGAACTTTAAGCTTGATTGCGAACTGGGATGTGGCAAGAGGAAAAGTTGTTAGTCCCTCTATTGGATCGACAAGAACAGAACAAGATTTTTCTGAACATATCCAGAGAACGATTAAGATTGATGAAAAAGCAGAATGGATTTTTATTGTAGATAAACTCAACACTCATAAATCGGAAAGCTTAGTCAAATTAGTAGCAGAAAGCTGTGGAATTACTATTGATTTGGGGAGAAAAGGAAAGGAGGGGATTTTGCAATCTATGGACAGCAGAGCAGATTTTTTATCAGATGAATCTCATCGAATTCGCTTTGTTTATATTCCCAAACATACATCGTGGCTTAATCAAATTGAGTGTTGCTTTTCGATCTTAGTCAGGCGTTTACTCAAAAGAATTACTGTCCGTTCAACTGAAGAACTATCCCAAAAAATTCTCAATTTTATTGATTACTTTAATCAACATTTTGCTAAGCCGTTCGTTTGGAAATTTAAGGGCTTTAAAGATCATAAGTGACTGGTGGATTATTTTTGCTAAGCTGCACTAGTCGCTTATCTTTCTACGGTCGATTTATTTGTTGGTCGAAAATTCACGGACCTACGTAAGACAATGGGGAATCCTTTTCGACATTAGGTTGAAGGCGATAAAGTGGACGCATGTACATTTCGCTCCATTTAGTTGGGTCGTCCTTTATTTTGTCCCATTCCTCAACAGTCATCCAGCCGCGACCGAAAGGATGCCGGGCTTTGTTACCGTCCTTGGTGTGAGCGAGCATATGCTTAGGAGGCTTAACTGGTGAACGCGGTTGAGGCATTTGTTTTAGCCAAGCGTCGTAACGTTGACTCATTTCCCTGACAATGTCAGGTTTCTCTGCGGCTAAGTCTATTTTCTCCGCAGGATCTTTGTCAATATCATACAGACGCCAATTCGTTTGTTTGTTATGATTTTTTTCACTGTGCCAGTTTTTCTTTTTATTATACTTCACAATACGCCACTGTTTCCAGCGAGACGCTTCTGTGCCATGAGTATTCCAAAATAACGTTTCATCAGGATTAGGATTCTTTTTCTCCATCAGCAAAGGTAAAAGGTTTTTACCCTCGCAGTGTTGAGGAAGCTCAGTTTCTGCAACTGCAACAGCGGTCGCATAGAAATCCATTGTGCTGGCCATGCCCTTGTATTCCTTACCAGCAGGTAATGTGCCAGGAAAAGTCACAATTGTAGGCATCCGATAGTTACCTTCCCATTGCATGTATAGATTTGTTTTTTCCTCTTTACTAGTGTTTTTTCCGCCGCGATACGGGTCAGGACGATGGTCGGCTAATGGATCTCCTCCATTGTCGCTGCTAAACATAACAAGTGTATTCTCCTTGATCCCTAGCTCACTAATTTTCTTGATCATCCTACCGATCTGATCATCTAATGCCAGGAGATTTGCTTGGAGGTACTGTCGTTTTGAATACTCCTTTTCGGTATGTTCGGGGTAAAGTCGTTTGAGGTATTTTTTCGGAACTTCAGTGTGAGGTATGTGTATGGCTAGTGGGGCAAAATACAAAAAAAATGGCTTATCTCGCCTCTTTCCGTGCCGCTCGAGAAATTCCAGCACATATTGTCCCTCCACTTCTGTCAAATAAGAACCATCCACACCCAGATAGGTAGAACCACCCCCAAAGATTGTTGGCTCTGTTCGCGGTGGATGTAGAGCCATCTCCGTGAAGCCGCGATCAAGTGGTCCTTGGTTCCAACTTCCTATATCCCACTTTAACGCTCCCACGAGACCGGTTACATAGCCTGCATCACGTAGAGTTTCAGGCATTGTCGCTTTGTCATCCGGGATTGGTACCCCGCGCGACAGGTTATATTTCCCGAATCGCTGGGTGTATTGGACTTTGGATAAAAAACAATTGTTAGCGTAAATTTTACGCTAAACATATCTCCAGAGCTAAAATAGAGAATTAAGGTGATTTTAAAAACTCTCTTTCCATCTTTTTAGGGGATTTTAAATATTAAATAGCTTCATTCAGTTTCGGTTCCAATATAGATATCTAAGTAGCTTTCAGTTAGAGATTGAATGACTCGTTCTAATTCATCAATGAGATTTCTTCTAGTGAGTTTTTCTACAGCATCAATATGAGCAGAACTTCCGGCTCGTCCTAAATATTTATATTTGGTTTTTTTCTCATTATTAGTGGCCATAGGAAAAATTGATTCAGCAGCCTGTAGTTTATAATACCAGTAGATTGTTCCCTTTCCATTAACCTGATAACGAATAATATGACAATTAGCTGGTGCTACTTCCCCTTCCCGTTCAATTTTCTTTATTTTCTGTTTAAGAGAGCGAATTAGACTCTTAATTTGTTTGGCTCTCAGGTGGACATCTTGACTGGTCTTAAGTTCGGAATGTGATGACA
>NZ_AADV02000087.1 GCF_000167195.1 Crocosphaera watsonii WH 8501
AAGTCTATTATCCATTATAAAATTGATAAGCAACCAAGCTAATAAAATAGCACCTTCAGAACCGATAAATGTGTTGATAATATTAACTATTTCATTGGTCATCCATTCTAAATTTTCTTGTAAAGTTGCTCCGATTACACTCTCTAAATTTGTGGCAATAAAAGCAGCAATTATACAATAAACAATACCCATTAAATCAACTAATCCTACCCCATAACCCACCAAAGCAATGACAGCAGATGCAACCATTCCAGCTAGGGTTCCCTCTAAACTAACCGCCCCTTCTGTACCTGGAGAAACAGGTTTTAAAGTAGTAATTAAAAAAGTCCTTTTTCCATAAGCTTTACCCACTTCTGAGGCAGTAGTATCTGATAATTTAGTGCTGAAACTGGCCACATAACCTAATACTAATAATTGGGTCCAACCATCGTCAAAAAACAGGGTTCCTAAAGCGCAAAATGTGGCAATCAATGCTGAACCCCAAACATTTTCTGGACCCCGTACTCCTGAGCGTTTTTCAGCGATTCCAGCAGCTTCTTTTTCTGCCATACCAATCTTAGTAACCCCAGAACCCACTAAGAAATAAAACATGACAACCCCATAACCTTGCCAACTCAATGTACCCCAAACAATTACCCCTAAAATCCAAGCATTAAAATAGCCTAAAGGAGTTAATAATTTTTTAGGAACAATGAAAGCAAAAGTTAGCAAAATACTGTTAATAATTAAAGCAATAATCCAAGAGTTGGTTAAGGATAATTCCATCATAATTTGTAAGTTACTCCTATTTATTTTGACTGCGTTTAGCTAATAAAGCAGTCCCATAAGCTGCTTCGGTAGAATCAGAAATTTTGACAGGGACTTGTAAATAATACTGTCTTATTTTAGCCCAATTTTTGTTTTTTGCTCCACCTCCAGCAGTATAAACTCGACTAACAGGGGTTGCTCCTAATTTTTGTAATTTTTTGTATCCTAATGCTTCAATTTTTGCCATACTTTCCAGTAAACCTTGTAAAAATTCTATTTTATTATCAGGTATTGGCTCAAGTTTAGGGAGTAATTTAGGATTATTAATGGGGAATCTTTCTCCAGATTTTAGTAAGGGATAATAATCTAATTCGGTGGGTTTATCAAGATTTATTTTTTGACTGAATTGTTCTAATTCTTCGTCGCTAAAAATTTTTTTTAACACTGCACCTCCTGTATTTGATGCACCTCCCGTTAACCATAAATTCCCTAAACGATGGCTATAAATTCCCGATGAAATATCTTCAACACGAGTCTTACTCAATAGTTTTAAAACTAAGGTTGAACCTAAAGAAGTTACCCCTTCTCCTGGTTGGGTGACACCACTAGCTAAAAAAGCAGCAATACTATCAGTTGTTCCTGTACAAACAAGACAATTTCTAGGAAATTTAAACCTCTCAGAGATCTCATTACTAACTGTTTTTATAGGGGTTCCTGGTGGTAATATTTCCGGTAAAACTGAATTAATAGGTAACGCTTTTAACCAGTGAGGATAACATAAAGTTTCCACATCATAACCAAGTTTTAACGCATTATGATAATCACTAATGCCTAACTTTCCGTGTAATAAAAATCCTAACCAGTCTGCTTGATGTAAAAAGTAAGAATTATTCTCTCTTTTATTTATTTGCTCCCACGACAAAAGCTTAACTAAACTAGATGTAGAACTGTTAACAAGATGATTTTGAGGAATAATGTTCTGAAACTTCTCTAAGATACTTACATCCCGTGAATCATTATATAAAATAGGTTCGTCAATTGGTTCACCTTTGCTATTACAAAATAAGACAGTAGAAGAAGTCCCATTAATAGCAATCGCTTCAATTTTATTTCTAATCTCTGTGGAAATATTTTCTAAAAGTATATAGAGAGTATGTTTCCAGGTTTGGGCTAAATTGTTAGTATTTTGTTGATGGAAAGAAAAATTAACTTGAGTAATAATTTCTTCCTTATCATTAATAACAATACCTCTCCCCCCTGATGTTCCAAAATCAATCCCTAAAAATAACATAATTAAATTAAATTAGGACGTAACTTATAGTAGCGATAATTTTGATAATCTGCTAGAATTTCGTCATGGTCAAAGCAAAGATTTTTGGGTAATTCCCACAGATCAAAAACTTGTACATTTTGAGCATCATCTGCTGCTTGAGGTTTTCCTGTGGCAGTAGCAATAAAAACAATACTCATGGTGTGTTTACGTTCATCCCGATTAGGATTAGAATAAACGTGGAACTGTTCGATTAAATTAACAGATAAACTAACTTCTTCTTGCGCTTCTCGTGATGCTGCATTTTCCACTGTCTCCCCATAGTCCACAAACCCTCCTGGTAACGCCCATCCATAAGGAGTATTTTTACGCTCAATTAAAATTATAGGTCGGTTGGGTTGATCGATTAGTTCGATAATAATATCAACCGTAGGAATTGGGTTACGAAATGTCATAATTTTGATTTATTAAACTATGATTACTATACAATAAAACTGAATAAAGCCATAGACAACATTAATAGTTATCTCTCCAGACTTAAAATAATGGACAATCATAAGCAATCTGATGATATTCAAATTGAAAACTTTAATCAACTGCAAGATAAACTACGACAATATTGGCAGGGAAAAGACATCTCGGAGCAAGATGGGTATGATATTTTAGTGGTTCCTTCTTTTAGTATTGATCAACAAGTAGGACAAAAAGTAGCAGGTTTTCTCCATTATGAAGAACGTCTTTTATTCTCCTTAATTCGTTTACGAAATCCTAAAACGAGATTAATTTATGTTACGGGACAACCTTTATCACCCATAATTATTGAATATTACTTACAGTTATTACCTGAAATTCCTTTTTCCCATGCTCGCGATCGCCTACTGTTACTCACTGCCTATGATAACTCATTTAAGCCCTTAACTCAAAAGATTCTAGAACGTCCTCGCTTGGTGGAAAAAATACGCCGTGCTTTACGTCCAAATAAATCGTATATGGTGTGTTTTAACGCCACAAATTTTGAGCAAGAACTTTCTTTAAAACTAAATGTTCCCCTCTTTGCAGCATCACCTCAACTTAGTTACTGGGGTTCAAAAAGCGGTAGTCGAGAAATTTTTTCAGACTGTTTAATCCCTCATCCCGATGGTAGTCATTTACTGAATAATGTTGATGATTTAGTAGTAGAAATTTATCAACTTATGCAAAGAAATCCTAACTTAAATCGTCTAGTAGTCAAACTTAATGAGGCACTTTCAGGAGAAGGTAATGCAGTATTGAATTTAGATAAGATCAAGAAAACCGCTCATGATTTATCTAATGATAGTCAAATAAAAACAATTATTTTCAATAGTTTAAAAGACTTAAGTTTTCAATCAGAAGATGAAACTTGGGAAAGTTTTTCCAGTAGAATCCCCGAATTGGGGGCTATTGTTGAAGCATTTATAGAGGGAAAAGAAAAACGTTCTCCCAGTGTTCAAGGTTATATTACTCCCAATGGAAAGGTTAGCATTGTCTCAACTCATGATCAAATTTTAGGGGGACCAGACGGACAAATTTATTTAGGATGTCGGTTTCCTGCGGACCAAGCTTATCGTCATCAACTACAAGAATTAGGCTTAAAAATTGGTCAAGCATTAGCCAAAAAAGGGGCAATGGAACGTTATGGAGTGGACTTTTTAGCAGTTCGCAACCAACATGAACAAGGAGAAAAATGGGAAATTCAAGCCATTGAAATTAACCTAAGAAAAGGCGGGACAACCCATCCATTTATGACCCTAAAACTATTAACAAATGGTAGCTATGACCACAGTACAGGCTTATTTTATACTCAACACAATCACGCTAAATACTATATTGCTTCCGACAATTTACAGAAAGAAAAATATTGTGGTTTACTACCCGACGATTTAATGGATATTGTCGCTAAACATCGTCTCCATTTTGATAGTAGTAATAAAACAGGAACCGTCTTCCATTTAATGGGAGCATTATCAGAATTCGGAAAATTAGGATTAACCTGTATTGGTAATTCTTTAGAAGAAGCAGAGGCAATTTATGAAGAAGTTGAAAGAGTTTTAGATTTAGAGTCAGAAATAGTTATTGATAACAACAATGAAACAATTATCCCCAATTTACCCATTGTTTGGACATCATAGGTTAGAATGTATCAGTAGAGAATCTTACCACATCAATTAAAGTAATCTGTGATTTCGAGGTACTGTCAATCTTTGGAAATTCTTAATCATATAGAATAGATATAAACTAACTTTCCTAATAAGTTGTAACTTATATGTATGTTTGGAACAAAAAACAAAATGTAATCAGTCCTTTTTTGGTCTGGCTATTAGCAATTTTAATGATTCTCAGTTTTATGGGTTTTTTCTGTCCCATTTTAGCTCAAGAAAAGCCAACCGCCCCAATAATGTTAGAAGGAAGAACCCTATTTTATGTCAGGGAATCAGGACAATATACAGCAGAGCAAAGGGCTAACGAAGCCAATAGACATTTAGGAAAAATATTAGACAGCGGTGATCCTCCTGCCGTTGTTGGAATTGATTCAGGGCAAGAAGTTCCCGTAATTACTATTAATAACCGTTATTTTCTTTCCGTTACCTATAATGACGTTCCCATGGGCAAAAGTTTACAGGGACAAGCATTAGCCTGGAAAAACACCCTAGAAGTTGCCATTAGCAAAGCCGAATATGAAAGAACCTTAAAATATTATATTAAAGCCATTATTATTGCGATCGCCGTTATTTTTCTGGCTGCTATTTTATCATGGAAATTAGGAGTCATTTGGCAGCGTTGGCTCAAACCACTGAGTACAACACCAACTGACTCCAATACCCCCACGTCTTCCTCTTCTAGTCAACCATTAAGCGGCTACCCTAGTGAATCTTCTTTTAAGTTTCAGCTAGTCGCCTTGTTAGTTTTATTAACAATTATTCGGGGGATTATTTGGATTGTTGCCTTTGTCTATATTAGTCGTTTATTCCCCCAAATTCGCCGATGGAGTGATTTAATTCTTGAAATTTTACAAATTAGTTTAATTACCGATGTTTTTCCTTTAGGTAACCAAAAATACTCGGTACTTGACTTTTTCATTTTAATTGGTTTGTTAGTTGGTTTAGTCACTTTAACTCGAATGGTAAGCCGTGTGTTAAAATCTAAGTTGCTAACTGCCACCGGACTTAGTCGTGCAGTTCAAGACACAACTGCTCTGATTTTTAACTATACCTTTATTTTTTTAGGGACTATTGTTGTTCTACAAGTTTGGGTATTAGACCTAAGTTCTCTAACGGTTTTTGCCAGTGTTTTGGGTGTAGGTGTTGGTTTAGGTTTACAAGGAATTGCCAAAGAATTTGTTAGTGGATTGGTGTTAATTTTCGAGCGTCCTATTCAAGTAGGAGATTTTGTCGAGGTAGCCGGGTTAATGGGTACAGTAGAAAGAATTAGTGTTAGAAGTACAGAAATAAGAACATTGGATCAAGTTTCTGTTATCTTACCTAACTCTCGTTTCTTAGATTCAGAAGTAATTAATTGGAGTCATTCTAGTCCTATTTCTCGCCTAAAAATTCCTGTTGGAGTAGCCTATGGTTCTAATTTAGAAATAGTTAGAAATCTCTTAATTAAGGTAGCTAAAAACCATCAAGATATTTTGTCAATGCCCTCCCCCCAAGTATTTTTTCCGAGTTTGGTGATAGTTCCCTGAAATTTAACTTATTAGTGTGGATTAGTAAACCCTATAAACAATTCCAAATAAAAAGCGATCTTTACTTCAAAATTGATAGTGAATTCAGAGCAGAAGGTATTGAAATTCCTTTTCCTCAAAGAGACGTACATTTTCGCTCTAGTGATGTCCCTTCACAAAATATTTCCCCTGAGTTAATTAATTCTTTAAGTAATTTATCTAACAGTTTAGCAACCTGGTTAAAAGAAAATTCTCATAATCAGACTAGGCAAGATAAAAATAAAGATATACAATCAAATAAGGTAATAAAAAAAGAAAATTCAACTCCTAATGAAGACGATATTAGCCATTGAAACAAGTTGTGATGAAACCGCCGTTGCTATTGTTAATGAGCAGAAGATTTATAGTAGTATTGTTGCCTCTCAAATTGACTTACATAAACGTTATGGTGGGGTGGTTCCGGAAGAAGCATCTCGTCAACATCTTTTAACCATTAACCCCTGTGTTGAAGAAGCGTTACAAGTAGCAAAATTAACTTGGAATGATATCGATGGCATCGCTGCAACGGTTGCACCAGGATTAATTGGAGCTTTAATGGTAGGAGAAACAGCAGGGAAAACCTTAGCCATGATTCATCAAAAACCATTCTTAGGAATTCATCATTTAGAAGGTCATATTTATGCAACTTATCTGAGTCAACCCGATTGGAAACCGCCCTTTTTATGTTTATTAGTATCCGGGGGTCATACCAGTCTCATTCATGTTAAAGATTGTGGTATTTATGAACAACTAGGAAATACTCATGACGATGCAGCAGGAGAAGCTTTTGATAAAGTAGCCAGATTATTAAATTTAGGCTATCCAGGGGGACCAGTTATTGATAAATTAGCCACTCGAGGCAACCCGAAAAGGTTTAGTTTACCAGAGGGCAAAATCTCTTTACCCCAAGGGGGTTATCATCCCTACGACTTCAGTTTTAGTGGTTTAAAAACAGCAGTTTTACGATTAGTAGAAAAGCTCAAACAAGAAAATTCTGAATCCTTACCCATTGCAGATTTAGCGGCGAGTTTTCAAGAAACCGTTGCCCGTTCCTTAACCAAAAAAACTATTACTTGCGCTTTAGATCATAACCTCACTCATATTGCCGTTGGTGGTGGGGTAGCTGCCAATAGTGGTTTGAGAGATCATCTTCAAGAAGCAGCGAAGAAACATAATTTAACAGTCCATTTCCCCCCCCTCAAACTTTGCACCGATAACGCTGCCATGATAGGTTGTGCAGCCTGTGATCACCTGAAAAGAGGTCATATTTCCTCCTGGAATTTAGGGGTACAATCTCGTTTACCAATTACTGATGTCATGACTTTATATTTAGGTTAGCGAGAAGGATTTGTCCTGAGCTTGTCGAAGTATGCTCACACTCCCCCGTCTCCCCGTCTCCCCGTCTCCCCACTGAGGTTAGTGAGCAGGATGCTCACACTCCCCCCATCTCCCCAAACTCCCCACCCAGGGAGGAACACTTTACGAGGGATTATAATTCAATATAATCAAGTAGAATTTTAAAGTTGATTGTTATTACAATGAAAATTAGTAAAACCTTAAAACTGACCTTACCCCTATTATTCGTCATGTCAGGAGCCGGAACCGCTAGTGCTTATTTCGCCTACCACATGGGATCTCAAGCCCTTCAAGGGGTGAGTCAACCTGAAAATAATCCCACCAAGAAACTAGGGGATAAATCTAAAAAATCCACTAAACCCACTGAATTTAAACCAATTGATGAAAAAACTATCTTAATTAGGGTATATGACCATACCCATAAGAAAAACAAAGCAGCAGAGTCTAAAAACAAGCAAGAATCAAAAAATAATCAAAAGGAAAACAAAACCAGTCAATCCATAGACAATAACCCCCAGGAGCTTAAATCCTCTCAAACCGTCGCCAATTTACCCTTACATGTTAAAGATCAAGGGGTTAAGCTAGAGATACAAGAAGCAAGTAAGGAGAGAACAACTCTATCATTCAAGGTTAATTTACAAAACGAAGGTGTAACCCCCGTGAGATTCCTTTATAGTTTTTTAGAGGTTAAAGATAGTCAAGGACGTGCCTTAAGTGCCATCACAGAAGGACTTCCCCAAGAATTACCTCCCAACAGCGAGAATTTTGTGGGTAAGGTGAAAATTCCTAGTGCGTTAATCAATGACAGTCAAACTCTATCATTCAACTTAACAGATTATCCCGATCAAAAATTACAGTTGAATATCGCTCAAATTCCTGTTATTCGATAATATTGGTGATTATAACACCACAAATATGACTACCCAAGCTATCCTGATACGGGCTTTATCAATTCTCTTATTGATAGCCATTAATGCCTTTTTTGTAACAGCAGAATTTGCTATGGTTTCAGTGAGGCGATCGCGCGTCAGTCAATTAGTCAAAGCAGGGGATATTCAAGCGCAAACCGTACAATCTCTGCAACGTAGTCTGGATCGCCTTCTGTCTACCACTCAATTAGGCATTACCCTGTCTAGTTTAGCTTTGGGTTGGATTGGGGAAAGTACCATAGCTAAATTGGTGTTGGAAATTTTATCCACATTACCTTTGTCTGAGGTTTTCCTCAAAAATTTAGCCCACAGCATTGCCATTCCTGTAGCATTTTTGTCTTTAGCCTATTTACAAATTGTTTTAGGGGAATTATGCCCAAAATCGGTGGCTTTGATTTACTCGGAACAACTAGCCCGTTTTCTGGGTCCTTCTATCGGTGTCATTGCTCAAGTTTTTAACCCCTTTATTTGGATTTTAAACCATTCTACCCGTTATTTGTTACGTAGTGTAGGGATCAAATACAACACAAACGGGGGTTATAGTCAGGTTACAACAGAAGAATTACAGTTAATTATTGCCACGGAGGGAGAATCGGCAGGGTTAGAGGCGCAAGAACGGGAATTGCTGAAAAATATTTTTGAATTTGGCGAAGTTACCACGGTAGAAGTGATGGTTCCCCGTACCCAGTTAGTGGCGATCGCAGAAACAGCCACTTTTGAGGAGTTGTTAAAAGAAGTAACAGAAACGGGACATTCTCGTTATCCGGTTAAGGGGGACTCCCTGGATGATATTTTAGGCATTATTGATTTTAAAGATTTGGCAGAACCTTTAAGTAAAGGGGCGTTAACCCCAACTGCTTTTATTGAGTCTTGGATCAAACCAGTTAAGTTTGTTTCTGAGTCTATGGCCTTGGATGAATTATTAGCTTTGATGCAGCGATCACAGTTAAAAATGGTGATGGTTGTAGATGAGTTTGGGGGAACATCAGGACTGATTACTATGCAAGATGTAATTGAGGAAATTCTGGGCAATGATGTAGAAGGAATTATCGAAGAAGAAGATACCCTAAAGATGATTGATGAACATAATTTTTTAATAGAAGCACAACTAAATGTTGAAGAATTAAATGATGTTTTAGGGTTAGATTTACCTTTAACGGATGAGTACCAAACCTTGGGGGGATTTTTATTATATCAGTGGCAAAAAATCCCCAGCGAAGGAGAAATTTTGGAGTATGAAAATTTATCCTTTACTATTGTAGAGTCAGAAGGACCACGCTTGCTACAAATTCATCTCAGACGACAACCTCCTCCCATTATTGAACCTTCAGAAAATCAGATTGACAGTATACAAAATGCTAATGATAGTAATGGAAAATGAACAATGGAAAATGGATAATTGTCATTATCACTGAGTCAGTGTAATTCAACATCAAGATGAGCAGCTATAGTGAGATACGCCACCAGCATCAAAAAACGCCTTAGGTTTTAGACGATAGTATTTATCTTCTATTTCCTGTGATTGCTCATCATAGGGATGGCTAAACACTTCTTGCAACTCTTTGACTAAGGTATAGTCACCTTCCATGGCTTGTTGGTAAGCTGGAACAATCAACCACTCTCGCCATGTATATTTTGGGTTAGTCTGTTTCATCTTTGTTGATATCTCAGGGAGATTGCCGTAGTTAATGAGGAGGTTGCGCCAGCTTAAGAGCCAAGATTGCCATTGTTCATCAATTTGTTGTGAAGTTTTAAGGTAGAAGCTCTTTTTCAATGGTTCAACATCGTCTGGTATCTGGGATAACTCTCGGAAGAAAATGGTGTAATCTACCTCTGAGTCGATCATTAACTGGATTAATTCCTCAAATAGCTTTGGTTTATATTCAGTCAAACCAAGTTTGGCCGCCCACATTTTTTGGATTTGTTTTTGCATTGCTTCTGGAAAGCCACGGCCTACTTGGTCGAACTGTTCTAAAGCTTCAGCATCTTCTGCAAGTAGCGGTCTCACAGCTTTCCAAAACATATAATAATTTGCTTCTGCTGCCATTGGCTGATTAAAGAATGAAAAGTGTTTGCCGCCGCCAGTCCAAGGTTGAAACCAAGGGTCAAAATTTTCACAAAACCCAAATGGCCCATAGTCGAGGGTAAAGCCACCAGCAGCACAGTTGTCACTGTTGAAATTACCCTGGCAATAACCAACACGTAGCCAATTAGCCACCAGGGTTGTGAGACGTTGACGAAATTGCTTAGCCAACTCAACCAATTGATCTGCAAAACTAAGGTTTTGATTAATATCGCTTTTGTATTCTCGCTCTATTAAATGGGAAACTATCATGCGCAACTCTTCTAATGCT
This sequence comes from Crocosphaera watsonii WH 8501, assembly GCF_000167195.1. GTDB lineage: Bacteria > Cyanobacteriota > Cyanobacteriia > Cyanobacteriales > Microcystaceae > Crocosphaera > Crocosphaera watsonii. The sequence continues at coordinate 10,381 of NZ_AADV02000087.1, forward strand.
CTTGGATGGGCATTACTGCGAACGCGACGGGCAAATAACTCTAGCTGGCCAACGCGCAGAAAGGATGGTGCAACCCGAGTTGAAATAGCTACAGGATTGTCCACCAAAATATCAGGATCGCTGGAGTGGGAGTCCTCAGAATACCAAGGCCGGGTAACGGTCTCAGATTTAGAAACATACAGTGTTAAAGAACGGGATGTGGGAGTACCTAAGGCTTGCATATAGTCCTGCCCTAGAAACTCACGGACACTTGAACGTAGGACTGCGCGCCCGTCGGCACCACGACCATAAGGGGTTAGTCCAGCACCTTTCAACTGCATTTCCCAACGCTGACCATTGATTATTCCTTCAAATACAGATATCGCCCGACCATCGCCATAACCATTACCCGTACCGAATGGACAATTTTGGATATATTCGGTGCCATAAATTGACAGTGCATAACCAGTGGCCCAGCCAAACTGACGCATAGGCTCACCCGTAGCAGACATATCACCAGAAAATACCTTGCGAAATTGTTCATTAAACGCCAGTTCATCGCTCAACCCAAGTTCTTTAAAGAAGGTGCTGCTATGGGTGACATATTCTGGTTCTGCAAGGGGCGTAGGTGTCACAGGTACGAAATGACCCGAAAAAACCTGGCGGGGACGGTGATCATTACCATCGACCGTGGCTTCAGGGTCGGCATTTAAGGTATCCATCAAGGAATAATCCGCCAGTCGCACAAACTCATCGAAGGTAGTTACACAGGGTTCAGCAGATGGTTTATATCGAGACGACATTGTTTCTAAATTATAATTTTATAGTAGTTTATGTATCACGATTTTAACATAGAAAATTACCGAGTTAAACCACTACAATGTACAATGATCCATTCGTAGGGACATAATACTATTATGTCCTGATATACTCTGCCTTCTCACATATCATTACCGAATGCTATAGTTATAATTTGTGTAACATTCCATTATTTAAAAATAACAACAAGGAATAGTTTTAACTAACAAAGGTTCCTCCAAACTACTACCATAACCCTCAACTTTTATAGTAGAATTTTCTTCATCAGGAATAATAACCACTTGCCATTTATCTGTCGCTTTATTGAGAGTATAAGGAAATTTATCAAAAACTATAGCACTGCCAATTATTATTAGGAAGTTAAGGAGATTCCTCGTACCTCAGCAATGACAGTTAAGGGGATAGAAAATTTCCTAACTATTTTTTGTACAGCTATAGTACCATTTTCATCAACTGAGGCTACAGATATTTATATTTTAGGGGTCAACGGCCGTTAAACCCTACATAAATTGGTATAACTTAACTTTTCTCTTACTTACTACTAATAGTCCAAAAAGGAAAAGTTTGACTAGTGCAGCTTGGCGAAAGTAATCCACCAGATTTTTACAGAAACTTTCGTGACTAGCCACGACAATGTGTTTCAATGAAACTAACGGAAGAATCTCGAAGTTGATGTCCATGATAAAAGCATTGCCAATTAACCTCTCCAACCTACAGAAAACAGTACTCCAACAAATAGTGAGAGGGACAACAAACCCCTATCGCCTTGTTAGACGAGCCAAGCTAATCTTAGCCGCAGCATCAGGAGAGAGCAATAGTTCGATTAGTCGAAGATTAGAATTAGACCGAGTACAAGTGCGTCAGTGGCGATCGCGATGGTTTGAGGAGAGAGAAAAACTGAGTGCCGCCGAAGAACAACAGGTAACGGAGAAAGCATTAATGGTCTTGATCAAAGGAATTTTAAGCGATCGCCCAAGACCTGGAACAACAAAATCCTTTACGGTCGAACAAGTAGTCCAGATTGTAGAGATCGCTTGTGAAGAATGTGAAAAATCAGACAGACCAGTGAGCCATTGGACACCTTCAGAGTTGGCGGATGAAGCCATAAAAAGAGGAATTGTCGAAAAGATTTCCCCCCGTAGTGTGGGGCGTTTTTTAAAAAGAAGCGACATTACAACCACATCTCGTTCGTTACTGGTTAAATGCCAAAATTGATGATCCCTTAAAATTTAAAAAGCAAGTCAAATATATCTGTGAACTTCATCAAGAAGCTAAAACTTTGTTAGAACAAGGAATTCATTTAATTAGTACAGATGAAATGACAGGGATTCAAGCTCTTGAGAGATTATTTCCGAACAAAAGAATCAAGCCTAAACAAGTAGAAAAAATCGAATTTGAATATGAAAGACACGGAACTTTAAGCTTGATTGCGAACTGGGATGTGGCAAGAGGAAAAGTTGTTAGTCCCTCTATTGGACCGACAAGAACAGAACAAGATTTTTCTGAACATATCCAGAGAACGATTAAGATTGATGAAAAAGCAGAATGGATTTTTATTGTAGATCAACTCAATACTCATAAATCGGAAAGCTTAGTCAAATTAGTAGCAGAAAGCTGTGAAATTACTATTGATTTGGGGAGAAAAGGAAAGGAGGGGATTTTGCAATCTATGGACAGCAGAGCAGATTTTTTATCAGATGAATCTCATCGAATTCGCTTTGTTTATATTCCCAAACATACATCGTGGCTTAATCAAATTGAGTGTTGGTTTTCGATCTTAGTCCGGCGTTTACTCAAAAGAATTACTGTCCGTTCAACTGAAGAACTATCCCAAAAAATTCTCAATTTTATTGATTACTTTAATCAACATTTTGCTAAGCCGTTCGTTTGGAAATTTAAGGGCTTTAAAGATCATAAGTGACTGGTGGATTATTTTTGCTAAGCTGCACTAGTTACCTATTTTCTGAAGATACTCAAAACTTAGAAAAGGAAAAAGAGCAGGGAGTAGAAATACTTGGTGAAGATAATGGTGGAGAAATTTCTATTGATTGGACTTTGGACAAAAAAAGTTTGTTAGCGTATATTTTACGCTAAACTAAAATCCCAAAATATCGGCTCTGTATCAGTCAATAAAATTGGCTGACAAATAGGGCTAATCTATAGATTCTGAGGAAAACTAAGGAGCTTTTAAGTTTTCAGTTGATTTTTTGCTCCCTTTCTTGATAACATCATGACGAGTTCGTGGGGCTTTTTTGTAACCTTTAATACGTCCGGAAGAAAAACCTCGACGTTTGGGAAATTTGGCGAAAGTCCCCAAGGTCGTAATTATTCTTGAAAAGTCTCTTTGAACTAGACTAGGGGTGATTTTGATGGATTTATTAGTCTTCAAATACTGTTCCCAATCACGGGGTAAAACCACAGCTAATTTTCTGGCAGCCCACAAATTTACAGAAGAAAGAAGTGTTAGTTTAAACCAATTTTCTTCATGATGTACATCGGGAGTTAAATAAGATGTTATCAATAATCTTTGTTTACCAAATCGAAAAAGATGTTCCATGTCATAACGTTGTCGATAACACTGATAACAATCAACTAAACTTAACTCATCGCGCCGAGAACCAATAACAATAAGCCACATAGGTTTCCAAATACTATTTCTTTCTTGATCTCTGACAACAATCTGGAGTAAAGTAAAGGGGTGATTGTTCATTTTATAGTTTTTAGTTCCTCTCATTAACATCTGTTTCCATCCCGAAATAGTCACTGTTAATTGACGACCTTTTTTCGTTGTAAAGGGAACATGATGAACTTCATCAGGTTCAGTCCAAGTTTGGTCATCTTTAAGGTCAAATTTATCCCCATACCAACGGGGATGTCCCGAAGTTTTGGCTTGATTTGGGTCCCGAATAAATTGACGATAAAAAACTCGGTCACTTCTAACTATTGTAATAGTAACTACGTCTTCATGCTTAACTTGTTCCCCAATAAAATCCTTTTGGCTGTAGTCACTATCAGCCACTAAGGCAGATAATTTATCAGAAAATAAAGAACTTTGCCAGATTTTTTTTAGTTGTTGATTGCCTTGATTTACTCCTTTATGTTTAGAGGGGACTCGCTCTCCTGATAAGGGGACAGGGAGTTGTGTCAATACCAAATAAGTTATAATGTTTTGAAGTGGGAGGAATTGTTCTCGATACCGCTGAAAATAAAGTCTCAATTCTCTGTTCATAATTAGGGTCAGTTTGAGTGGGTAAAAACTATTGAATTCCTCTATATAAACTGTTATAATCTCTTCTAAATAAAGGATTGAGAGACAATTCAACGACTGAGTGAGCTTGTTGGTTACTGGAGAGGGCATCGAGTAATTCTATAATAGTTTCTTTTCTAGCTTTTAGTCCTTGGAAGAGGTTAGACCTCCACACCAGGAATTCCTCGACAGACGTAGCCGTTTCATTTTTGGTCATTTTTAAAATTTATTACCTTATAAATTAGCGGAATATATACGCTAACATCAAAAGAGGTTGTTTGTTACAGTTAAGGCTAATGTCATCACATTCCGAACTTAAGACCAGTCAAGATGTCCACCTGAGAGCCAAACAAATTAAGAGTCTAATTCGCTCTCTTAAACAGAAAATAAAGAAAATTGAACGGGAAGGGGAAGTAGCACCAGCTAATTGTCATATTATTCGTTATCAGGTTAATGGAAAGGGAACAATCTACTGGTATTATAAACTACAGGCTGCTGAATCAATTTTTCCTATGGCCACTAATAATGAGAAAAAAACCAAATATAAATATTTAGGACGAGCCGGAAGTTCTGCTCATATTGATGCTGTAGAAAAACTCACTAGAAGAAATCTCATTGATGAATTAGAACGAGTCATTCAATCTCTAACGGAAAGCTACTTAGATATCTATATTGGAACCGAAACTGAATGAAGCTATTTAATATTTAAAATCCCCTAAAAAGATGGAAAGAGAGTTTTTAAAATCACCTTAATTCTCTATTTTAGCTCTGGAGATATGTTTAGCGTAAAATTTACGCTAACAATTGTTTTTTATCCAAAGTCCAATTGTGACAGGGTTTCTAATAATTCTCCTTCCCCAATGAATCTACCACCCCAGAGAATTAAATTATCGTAAATCGTACTCAATAAAACAATAGGTAATACGATCATTGCCGCAGTTCTAGATAGCCGAAAGAAAGGATAAGCAAATAATAAAATAATTGCTTCAAAAATGGCTATAATCAGATGCCCTAGAGCATAAAAAGAATTCATTTTTTGACTCCCTTAATTATTATCTAAATGTTAGCTTCAACTGATTTGCTTGCATTGTCTGATGCTGATGCTAGTTTGAGAATTCCTTTTTCATAAACTAGCCACGTAAAAATAGCAACCCCTGCTTGAGTACCAGCAAAGTCATGGAGAATATGAAATAAAGCATTATAAAGAACTTGTGGAGCAGAAATCGGATTACCTCCTTTTTGTTCTAAAAGAAAACCAATGATAAGTTACACCTACAGAAAACAGAGGAAAAAAGACACTCGCCAATCTTCAGGAGTTTGTACCTCGATAGGTAAGACCAGAAAAACTATGGTCGGACATATAATAGGGACTCAAATTTATAGTGCTCTAATCATGGTCTACTGGATTTGTACCATATGTGAGTTTAAACGCTATACCCAAGNAAACACGTTACAAGTAGCAGGTGTTGTTCTTGATTAACATTGCCTAAATAAGCGACGTAAAGATTACTGATTTGCTGAATCTTGGTACCGTTGTTCTCCCCTTCGGAGGGCCCTCAAAGCCTGTACACGTTTCAGAATATTCGCGAACCGCTGTCGCCAAGGGAAGTCCCCCAAAAGTTATTGGGGTTAACCACACA
>NZ_AADV02000086.1 GCF_000167195.1 Crocosphaera watsonii WH 8501
AAACGTAACAGAGAAACACGCCAAGACGAACAACGCCGATAGAGAGGTGATCATCAGTCGTACCCTTATCACACTGTATGCATTATTCCACCACCGTTTGACTGACTTCTGGGGAAAAAACTGTTTAGTAGGATATTTAGGCTGCCAGTGTAGGGTTCGTTCCACATCCACTAACCCTTTAACCAAATGAGGGGTAACTAATTTTCCTCCATTGGCCAATGCACCCTGTAACTGCACTAACTTCATGGGGGTTAAAGCGAACCCTTGACCAAAAGAAGAGGTGGCCACTTCAATCGATCGCTCCATAAACACTTTCTCTGACTTTAACCTTCCCCGAACCTCTCCGGGTAACTCAATGCCGGTTTTTTGATCAATCTCTAATGCTTGTAAACGCCGATAATAATCATCTTTTTTCAACCGTCGCATCATGTGAACCATAGCCACATTACTAGAGCTTTGCAAAATTTCAGCAATATTAATCGATCCGTTCCCTCTCAAAGTAGCATTTCTAATGGGCCAACCATCCACCTTCACCAACCCAGAATCATGAAACACCGTATTGCGTTGTATAACCCCTGCTTCTAAAGCTAAAGCAACGTTAATAGGTTTAAAAGTAGAACCTGGTTCGTATAAGTCACTCACAGTCCAATTCTTTAATAAGTCCATCCTAGACTTATAAAACTCGTTGGGGTTAAAAGTAGGTTCACAAACCAGAGACAAAATTGAGCCATCCGTGGCATCCATAACGATCACGGCACCCCGTTTGGCGTTAAATTTCTGGATTTGTTGTTGCAGAGCAGTGCGCACTGCTCGTTGCAAGCGCATATCCACCGTTAATTGTACTCGCCAGTCATTAGACTTGAGTAAATTGTGGGGCAGGGAGTTGGGGAGAATGGCACCCAAAGCAGTTCTTCTGACGAATAAGCTTTCTAAGTCCCGTTGTAGGAGTTTTTCTTGACTTAATTCTACGCCAGCTTGTCCTTTCCGTTCGTGATCTACAAATCCCACTACATCGGCCATCATCTTCTCTTGAGGATAAAAACGCTGATAGGTTTTATCCACATCGATCCCCTCTAACCCCAGTCCCTGAATTTGCTTAGCCACTCCTTCGCTTAATCCTCGGGCGATAGGAATGCCTGTTTTACGCTCCTGGAACCGTTCTATTAGTTCTTGAGGGGTTTTAGTTTCAAGAATGGTGCTTAGTTTAGCTGCTACCTGGGCTTGGGGGAGTTTAAATTGGATAGGATGAACATATAAAATATATTCTAGGCGATCGGTGGCTAAAATATTACCTTCACTGTCAATAATCGGCCTGCGTGGAATATAAGGGCTAATATTGACCGTTTGTTGTAAATTTGCCTTCCTTTTTAATTCCTCTGCTTGAACAATCTGCAACTGATAAGCTTTCCAAGCTAACCCTAACATTCCACTCACCAAAACTGCCCACACCAATAGAAGACGAAATTTTGGTAAAGGGCTAGGTTTTGCTTTACCTCTACGTCTAGGAGTGTTAGAAGAATTTTTAGTGATTCTCTTTCGAGAAACTGGTTTTTTATTAGAACGATGAGAACGCTGTGGTGATCGAGAGTTACCCATGGCCGGTTCGAGTGTGAGAAGTAAGTGATTAGTTAGTAAGCAATAGGAGTGTCTGGAATAATGGGAGATATTGGGGTTTCCGTGGTCTGATCAGCTACTTCCATCAGAGAAACCTTAGCCGGGGCAACAAAGATAGATTGATGGGGGTTGGGAAGGGTTAAACCCGATCCGGGTTGCTCCGCTTGTTCTGCCATTTTGTGCTTTAAAGATTCATTGCTGGCAGTTAGTTGGCGTTCGTTTCTTTGTAGGGTTTTTAGTTTAGAAAATTCTCGACTCCAAAGTGTGGGGGCGTACACAGTCCAAGCATATACCCCTAAAGTAATAGCCACTAAACCAAATGTGAAGGTGGTGGAACCTTTCTGTACCAATAAAAGAAATTGTAAGGCTAAAGGTAGTTGTTTCCTTTGGGTGGGTAAGGGTGTAACCTTAGAACGAGACCGAGAAACCTTACGAGTAACAGTTTTTGGGACGACAGACTGATAATGAACGATTGCAGTCGCCTTTTGACGACGACGGTTACTGGTGGTGTGTGGTGTGGGTATATAATCGCGTGCGGCAGTCATAGTGATTGTTTATGAGTCTTGCAAATATTTTGATTGTAAATAACGCTAATTATCAGGATTCTGATGAGAATCTTAAAAACATGACTGATGGGTTAGACGGCCAAGACTGTTACTATGTTGCATCGCTGGAAAAATTAATAATTGATAGGGATAATGTCATGAAACCAAGACATCTGGGCAAAAGACTTAACTATGAAAAGAAAATGTTGAAATTAATTAAGATTTAAGATTTACTCACCCAAAATGTATAGTAATATGCAGATAAAGAGATAGATTTGATTCAGGTGTGAGAGGAAATATTAGAAATATCAAATTATCTTGATCAAGACTTGAAGGAAAACCGATAAACATGATTGCAGCAGCACCCTCCTCCAACGGATACCACATTCATGGGACGAGACCAGATTTGCCTCCCATTAGTGGTTGGGAAGCGGAAATCGCTTCAGTTGTACAACACGACGATCTTATTTTTGCTCCTCATTCTAATATTAATCTCGCTAACGTAAAATCTGGGTTTGCTTGCGCCCTTCATATGCACCAACCCACCATTCCTGCCGGTCATGACGGTGCATTGATTAGTAACCTCCAACATATGTTTGACAATCAACATATTGGGGACAATCATAACGCCCCTACCTTTGCTTGGTGTTATAAACGGATTGGGGAATTTGTCCCTGATTTAGTGGGGAATGGTTGCAATCCTCGGATTATGTTGGACTATTCTGGCAATTTATTGTGGGATTTTCAACAAACTCCTCGACACGATATCCTGGAACCCCTCAAACGCATGGCCTGTGACCCCCAATATCATCCCTATGTGGAATGGTTAGGAACCATGTGGAGTCACGCGGTTGCCCCTTCTACTCCTATCCCCGACCTCAAGTTACAGATACAAGCTTGGCAGCATCAGTTTGCCGCTTTATTTGGTTATGATGCCCTAAGACGGGTTAAAGGTTTTTCTCCCCCAGAAATGCACTTACCCAATAATCCTGACACCCTCTACGAATATATCAAGGCTCTGAAAGAGTGTGGTTATCGTTGGTTATTGGTACAAGAAGATTCTGTGGAACGGTTAAACGGGGATGACTTACATAAGAACGGTGATGATAAATATGTTCCTAACCGTCTAGTTGCCCGTAACTCCAAAGGAGAAACCATCAGTATTACGGCGTTAATTAAAACCCAAGGGTCTGATACTAAGTTGGTAGCTCAAATGCAGCCCTATCATGAAGCTAAGGCAAGAGGAAAGCAAAAACTAGGTAATGTTGAAGTACCTAGTTGTGTGTCTCAGATCGCCGACGGAGAAAACGGTGGTGTGATGATGAACGAGTTTCCCGACGGTTTCCGTAATGCTTTTTATGGCATTAAAGATAATAATGAGGGTGTAGTTGGCCTGAATGGAACAGAATACATCGAACTCTTACAACAGGCCGGTGTTACGGAAGATGATTATCCCGTTTGTCAAGCAGTAGGACAACACAAAATCTGGAATAAAATTGGTACTGATAAAGTCACACCAGAAGCGGTTGCCAAAGCGATCGAAGAGTTAAAGGCAACTGACGATCGCTTCCACATGGACGGTGCGTCTTGGACCAATGATCTCAGTTGGGTGAAAGGTTATGAAAACGTCCTAGAACCCATGAACCAACTCAGTGCTGGTTTTCACGGAAAATTCGATTCTCGTGTACAACAAGATGCTAATGTGACTCGGACTACTGAGTACCAGGAAGCTTTGCTGTACACCATGTTAGTAGAAACTAGCTGTTTCCGTTATTGGGGACAGGGAACTTGGACGGACTATGCTCGCGAACTTTATGCTCGCGGCGAACGCTTCGCCAAATAAATTTTTGTTGGGTACATTTTCAGCGATCGCCTCTTGAGTTGAGGGGCGATCTTTTTTTTTCCCTAAAAAACTTGCTTAGTTGACGTAAACCCGTTAAAATTACGATTAATTTTTGTGAAGGTTATTTATCAGAGGAAAATAATCTTACAAAAAACTACCTAAGGAGGCGCGTCATGGACCAACTCAAACAATATTGGGTTGCTCAAAGACTTGACAAAGACTTAGGGGATCCTTGGACTCCTGAGAATGTAATGTCTTTCAAGCAAGTCGTTGATATCGATGAGACAGAGGAGTTTCCTCACTCAGAGATAGAATGGCTGTACAACTGGAAACTGCAACATTACTATGTCCCGGCGGAGTGTGGTGGGGAGTTTACTTCCTTTGAGGAATTTTTAGCCTTTGTTCGTGTTTTATGTCGTCGAGATCAAACCATAGGGATCGCTTTTACTACCCTATTTTGGTCTTTTATCACTTGGATGGCAGGAAACGATGAACAAAAGCGACAGTTAGCCCAATACATCAAAAATGAAAACGGAGCGATGTGTTTAGGCTATTGTGAGAAGGAACATGGGAGTGATCTAGTTGGTGGTGACTTGACGGCGAAAAAGGTGCCAGGAGGCTATCTTCTCAATGGGGAAAAATGGCCTATCAACCGAGCAACCATTTCGGGGATATCCTACATTTTGGCTAAAACTGACCCCGAAGGGGGTCCCAAATGTTTAACCTTGTTTATGGTGGATAAAAGCAAATTAGATCCCGATCAGTATTACAATTTACCAAAGATTTTAACCCACGGTATTCGAGCCTCTGACATGAGTGGGATCGGGTTTAAGGATTGTTTTATTCCTGACTCCATGCGAATAAGAGAGGAAGGAGACGGCTTAGAATTTACTTTAAAAGGGTTTCAGGTAACTCGTACCTTCTGCGCTGCTTTTTCTTTGGGTGCGGCTGATACTGCTTTAAGAACAACCTTAAATTTTGCTGTTAAAAGGGTGGTATATGGGAAAAAAGTGATTGATATTCCCCAACCCCGCAAAACCCTGGTAGATGCTTTTTTAGATATCTTAATTTGTGATTGCGAAACCATCGGCGCTGCTAGAGGGTTTCATGTTATCCCCGAACAGTTTAGTGTCTGGGCCTCGGTGACTAAATATTTTGTTACCACTCAAATAGAAACCATGATCAACAGTGTTTACACGGTGCTTGGATCACGGTTTTATATGCGCGAGGAACACGACTGGGGCATCTTTCAGAAGGTGTTACGGGATAATTCCATCATCAGTATGTTTGATGGCAGTACGGTGGTTAATTTACACGCTTTGATGCTTCAGTTTCGTCAACTGACTAAGCAACGGGCCCGCCGTAAACCAGAGGCGATGGTCAATTTACAAAAACGCTTGAAAGGTATTTTTTCCCTAGAGCAACCTTTACCCCCATTTGAGGGCCAGACATTAGAATTGTTTGGTCGGGGTATGGATGATCCCTTACAAGGGTTAGAAATTGCTCTACAACAGCTAGAAGCGTTAAAAGAGACAGCTAACCTGGATGAGGAGGTGTTAGAAAAGCTCATGGTTTTGGGTAGTTTAGTTCTAGAGGAATTAAACGCTCACGATGAGTTGATTGCTAACTCAAAGTTTGAATATGGTCATGATCAGTCCCCAGAATTGTTTGAAGTTGCCAAAAAATACTGTAATCTCCATGCAGCAGCCTGTTGTTTACAGATGTGGTTATACAATCGAACAATTTTAGGGGACTTTTTTGCCAAAGGGGAATGGTTAGTGTTGAGCTTACACCGACTATTAAGGACTATGCGTCCTTTACCTTATAGCATTTCTGATGAGTATGTAGAAAATACTGCTCAAGAACTGCTAAAACTGTATAAAGAAGATAAACTTTTTTCAATTGTTCCTTTTCAATTATTGGACTTTGGGCAAAAAAAGTTTGTTAGCGTATATTTTACGCTAAACTAAAATCCCAAAATATCGGCTCTGTATCAGTCAATAAAACTGGCTGACAAATAGGGCTAATCTATAGATTCTGAGGAAAACTAAGGAGCTTTTAAGTTTTCAGTTGATTTTTTGCTCCCTTTCTTGATAACATCATGACGAGTTCGTGGGGCTTTTTTGTAACCTTTAATACGTCCGGAAGAAAAACCTCGACGTTTGGGAAATTTGGCGAAAGTCCCCAAGGTCGTAATTATTCTTGAAAAGTCTCTTTGAACTAGACTAGGGGTGATTTTGATGGATTTATTAGTCTTCAAATACTGTTCCCAATCACGGGGTAAAACCACAGCTAATTTTCTGGCAGCCCACAAATTTACATAAGAAAGAAGTGTTAGTTTAAACCAATTTTCTTCATGATGTACATCGGGAGTTAAATAAGATGTCATCAATAATCTTTGTTTACCAAATCGAAAAAGATGTTCCATGTCATAACGTTGTCGATAACACTGATAACAATCAACTAAACTTAACTCATCGCGCCGAGAACCAATAACAATAAGCCACATAGGTTTCCAAATACTATTTCTTTCTTGAGCTCTGACAACAATCTGGAGTAAAGTAAAGGGGTGATTGTTCATTTTATAGTTTTTAGTTCCTCTCATTAACATCTGTTTTCATCCCGAAATATTCACTGTTAATTGAGGACCTTTTTTCGTTGTAAAGGGAACATGATGAACTTCATCAGGTTCAGTCCAAGTTTGGTCATCTTTAAGGTCAAATTTATCCCCATACCAACGGGGATGTCCCGAAGTCTTGGCTTGATTTGGGTCCCGAATAAATTGACGATAAAAAACTCGGTCACTTCTAACTCTTGTAATAGTAACTACGTCTTCATGCTTAACTTGTTCCCCAATAAAATCCTTTTGGCTGTAGTCACTATCAGCCACTAAGACAGATAATTTATCAGAAAATAAAGAACTTTGCCAGATTTTTTTTAGTTGTTGATTGCCTTGATTTACTCCTTTATGTTTAGAGGGGACTCGCTCTCCTGATAAGGGGACAGCCCAAGGGACTTTTTCTGTGTCTATTTGGTCAGGTAAAGCGCAGACAACGGAATAACAATGTCCAATATTAATGGGTTTATTTCCCTTAATTGGATTGGGGTAATGAATAAAGGTTTTATCCGCTAACGTTTCGGCAAACGGTCGTGGACAGGGAGTTGTGTCAATACCAAATAAGTTATAATGTTTTGAAGTGGGAGGAATTGTTCTCGATACCGCTGAAAATAAAGTCTCAATTCTCTGTTCATAATTAGGGTCAGTTTGAGTGGGTAAAAACTATTGAATTCCTCTATATAAACTGTTATAATCTCTTCTAAATAAAGGATTGAGAGACAATTCAACGACTGAGTGAGCTTGTTGGTTACTGGAGAGGGCATCGAGTAATTCTATAATAGTTTCTTTTCTAGCTTTTAGTCCTTGGAAGAGGTTAGACCTCCACACCAGGAATTCCTCGACAGACGTAGCCGTTTCATTTTTGGTCATTTTTAAAATTTATTACCTTATAAATTAGCGGAATATACACGCTAACATCAAAAGAGGTTGTTTGTTATAGTTAAGGCTAATGTCATCACATTCCGAACTTAAGACCAGTCAAGATGTCCACCTGAGAGCCAAACAAATTAAGAGTCTAATTCGCTCTCTTAAACAGAAAATAAAGAAAATTGAACGGGAAGGGGAAGTAGCACCAGCTAATTGTCATATTATTCGTTATCAGGTTAATGGAAAGGGAACAATCTACTGGTATTATAAACTACAGGCTGCTGAATCAATTTTTCCTATGGCCACTAATAATGAGAAAAAAACCAAATATAAATATTTAGGACGAGCCGGAAGTTCTGCTCATATTGATGCTGTAGAAAAACTCACTAGAAGAAATCTCATTGATGAATTAGAACGAGTCATTCAATCTCTAACGGAAAGCTACTTAGATATCTATATTGGAACCGAAACTGAATGAAGCTATTTAATATTTAAAATCCCCTAAAAAGATGGAAAGAGAGTTTTTAAAATCACCTTAATTCTCTATTTTAGCTCTGGAGGTATGTTTAGCGTAAAATTTACGCTAACAATTGTTTTTTATCCAAAGTCCAATCCTAACAGACGAGCAAGATAGTCAGAATCAAGGCTAAAGCCTTGACTACGGACTTGTGTATTTGATATTTATAATTAAACATCAAATTTGCCCACCATAGGTTTAATTATTATGGAATCACCCATTAAACAAATAGGTTTATCCCAAACAGCAAAAGAGCAGCTAATTAAACTAAAAAGATATACTAAAATAGAACAGTGGAATATCTTGTGTCGTTGGGGGTTTTGTCGTTCTTTAGCTGAACCCAGTATCCCCTCTCCTGTCCCTATTATCCTCGATAGTAATGTAGAAATGACCTGGAGAGTGTTCGGAGGAGAGATGGCAGATATATTATTAATTGCCTTAAAACAACGCTGCTATAAAGATGGGTTAGGAACGGATAAAGAAACTTTAATAACACAATTCAAACTGCATTTACATAGAGGAATTGGTTATTTAGCAGGAGATATTAATATCAAAAAAGTTGAAAAACTAATAGAACTAACAACAAAATAAAAGAGGGATGGTATCCCAACTAAAATTTTTATCATACTCGTTACACCAAAAATCTGCTATAATGGGAATTTTGGAGTAAATTGTATATTAGGAGAAAATTGCTTGTATGTCTCGTTATAGAGGACCTCGCCTCAGAGTAGTACGAAGACTAGGAGAACTGCCAGGATTAAGTAGAAAAACCCCCCGTCGGGCCTATCCCCCTGGTCAACATGGTCAAGGCCGTCGCAAGCGGTCAGAATATGCCATCCGACTCGAAGAAAAGCAGAAATTATTGTACAACTACGGTGTCACCGAAAAGCAGCTAGTTCGTTACATGAAAAAAGCCCGTCGAGCCACCGGTTCTACGGGACAAAAATTATTAGAACTGCTAGAAATGCGTCTAGATAACACCGTGTTCCGTTTAGGGATGGCAGGGACTATTCCAGGAGCCCGTCAACTGGTTAATCATGGTCATGTCATGGTTAATGGTCGTATTGTTAATATCGCCAGCTATCAATGTCGTCCTGGGGATGTCATTTCTGTGAGAAATAAAGACCACTCTCGCCGTTTAGTGGAAGCCAATATGCAGTATCCAGGGTTGGCTAATGTTCCTGAACATTTAGAATTTGATAAAAATACCTTAATTGGTAAAGTCAATGATGTTATTAAACGGGAATGGGTAGCATTACAAATTAATGAACTACTGGTGGTTGAGTATTACTCTCGGAAAGTTTAATCGAGATGGGACAACTATCATGGTTGTCCTCTTTTTACCTAAATTTATATTTATAGATCATGAATTCTAAGTCTCCCCTTCGTGTTGCCGTAGTTGGAACCGGTTTTGGCCAAGCTATTCATATTCCTGGGTTACAACATCACCCTCGCACTGAGTTGGTTGCGGTTTACAATAGAGACTTAGGTAAGGCAAAAGCGATCGCCGATAAGAATAATATTCCCTATGCTTTCCATAACTTGGACAAACTCTTAGCTATGTCCGATCTTGACGCAGTTACTTTATCCACTCCCCCTTTTTTACACTACGAGATGGGGAAACAAATATTAAAGGCAGGGAAACACCTTCTTTTAGAGAAACCCATGGCTATGTCTGCACAGGAAACCAGGGAATTATATCATTTAGCAACAAAAAATAATCTAGTTGCTACAACGGACTTTGAGTTTCGTTATGTTCCTGCTTGGCAACTTTTAAGGGAAAAATTAGAAGAAGGTTACATAGGGCAACCCAGACTAATTAAAATTGATTGGTTAGTGGCCAGTCGTGCTAACCCAGAACAAGGTTGGAACTGGTACGCTCTTAAGGATAAGGGTGGGGGTGTTTTGGGTGCTGTGGGTTCCCATGCTTTTGATTATATCCATTGGTTATTTGGTCCAGTGAAACGGTTATGCGCTAGGTTGGTATGTGCTATCAAACAACGGCCAGATCCCCTGGAAAATGCCAAACTAAAGCCAGTTGATGCAGATGATACCTGTTTAATCATGTTGGAGTTAACGGACGGTACACCGGTGCAATTAACCATTAGTTCTGTCACCTATAATGGTCGAGGACATTGGTTAGAAGTTTACGGAGATCGGGGTACTTTGGTCTTAGGTAGCGATAATTTAAAAGATTATGTTCACGGGTTCCATTTACAAGCTGGCCTCGCCGGAAAACCCTTAACAGAGGTTGAAATACCCAAAAGGTTAGCCTTTCCTCAAGTGTTT
This sequence comes from Crocosphaera watsonii WH 8501, assembly GCF_000167195.1. Taxonomy (GTDB): domain Bacteria; phylum Cyanobacteriota; class Cyanobacteriia; order Cyanobacteriales; family Microcystaceae; genus Crocosphaera; species Crocosphaera watsonii. The sequence continues at coordinate 10,293 of NZ_AADV02000086.1, forward strand.
ACCGATGGACGTTTGGCCCCATTTATTCGTATTGTCGATCGCTGGGTAGAAAGCATAGATCAAAAGCAATCTTTAGCCCCATCTTTATATGAAGGTGTTTATTCTCAATTATTAATGGATTTGACCCATCAATCCAGTGAAACGGGATCTTGGGTTAATGTTCCTGATTTGAATTCATTCCTTTAGCTACGTCGCGGGAAGCACCGCGCTTTCTGAGAATTTATAACCTGTTATAACCTGTTATATAACTGTTCTAGTTAGCTACTTCTGGGACTGTATCTTATGGTCTGGTGGTGAACATTTGTTCTGTTGCGCAATAGAACAAATGTCCTGCGGAGCCTTGGCGACTGCTATAAAATTTATACAGTCAACCTCTAATCAACAAAAAAATGCTCAATAACATCAAACATAATCTAGAAACTCACTTAAAAGAAATTGTCAGAGAAAGAGATCCTTTTTTAGCAACTCAAGGACATTTTTATGTAAAAGAATATATTAGACAAGAACTACAAAAATGGGGTATGGTAGAAAGTTTTGAGTTTAATTATAATAACAAAATTTACGAAAATTTAATCTTAAACTTACCATCTCAAGGGAATACTAAAGTAAAACCACCTATTTTAATTGGGGCGCATTTCGACACGGTAATAGGTTCACCTGGGGCGGATGATAATGGGACAGGTATTGCTGTGTTATTAGAATTAGCTAGATTTTTTTATCATTATCCTAGTAATTATCCTATTCGGTTAGTTGCATTTGATTTAGAAGAATATGGTTTAGTGGGAAGTGATGCTTATGCCAACTATTTAAAACAACAAAATTTCAAGATAAGATTGATGATTTCTTTAGAAATGTTAGGTTACTGTAACCCTAACCCAAATAGTCAAATATATCCCCCGGGATTAAAATACTTTTATCCATCAACGGGGGATTTTATTGCACTCATTGGTAACTTATCCACTATTCCTGATTTAATAAAAATCAGTCGTTTGATCCGCAAAAAAAATACTGGATGTGAATGGTTAACTGTTCCTTTTCGGGGTGAAATTGTTCCTGATACCAGACGCAGCGATCATGCTCCTTTTTGGGATAATAATTATCAAGCTATTATGATTACAGATACATCTAATCTCCGTAACCCAAACTATCATCAACCTAGTGATACTTTAGACACTATTGATTTAGATTTTTTAACAGGGGTTTGTGAAGGTTTAGCCACAGCAATACAACATTTTTAATATTAAGGTAACACCTTAGTATACTCAGCATCCTGCTCCCTATACTAGGCTTAAATCAATTACTAAACCTTCTTGAGCTAAGAGAGTATTAGGGAAAACCTTTTGAACCTGTAGCTTAATATTGTCTAAAAAAGCATCATTATGAGCCGGATCATGATGAAACAAAACCAATTTTTTCACATTAGCAACTTTAGCTATTTTTACTGCTTCCTGCCAAGTAGAATGACCCCAACCGACTTTACTAGATTTTGGGTCATGATACTCTTCATCGGTGTAAGTTGTATCAATAATTAACACCTCAGCATCTCTAGCTAAATGAAGAACATTGTTATCCAAACTATCGGGGAAATGTTCTGTATCCGTGACAAAAACTGCCGCTAAACCTTGATAAGTCACCCGATAGCCCAATGCTTCCCCTGGATGATTTAACCTTCCTGTTTCTACGGTTACATCATTAATCTGAACAAGTTCTTTGGCTTCGATATCATAAAATTCCAGATTAGCTTGCATAATCTGCAAGGGAACTGGAAAATTAGGGTGTAACATTTGATCATGAAGACGCTGCTTAATGGTTGCACCATTGGGTGCTGGCAAACCATAAATATGGAATTTATTGCCAGGGATAAAAGCAGGAGCAAAAAAAGGAAACCCTTGGATATGGTCCCAATGAGAATGGGTAAAAAAGAGATGACCCGTGACTGGCATTTCTGGCAACAAAGAGTCCCCTAGAATGCGTAGTCCTGTTCCCCCATCAAAAATCAATCTTTCTCGTCCCACACGCATCTCTACACAGGTGGTATTTCCCCCATAACGAACTGTTTGGGTTCCTGGACAGGGGATACTCCCTCGAACTCCCCAAAATTTAATCTCGAAGCGATCGCCGTTACTAGACATTCCTTCTGCACAGAAAAGGCCATTAATATTACTAGGTTATCAAGAATCCTGCCAGGGTTTGTATATTTTTTCCCTCTGATTGATTTTGATTAACATTTGGTAATTTTTTTAACAAATATTAATTTCGATGTCATCAGTTGAAACTTGCTATATGCACCCATCAGAGCAAAATTCAGTGTAATCTACGATACTTAAGCATTTAGCTGTATAAATAGGGTTTGCTGAAAAAGTTTCTCCAAAATTTATGCCACTTTTGACCAAGAATTTTCTGACAAATCAATAAGTTTTAGTACATAAAAATTGTTTAAAGTATAATCAAAATTAATGAAAGGCGGTTTGATGAGTTCCCCTGTTCTATTATTAGTAAATAAGGACAAAAAAAGCGACAAAAACTGCCTCAGAAGTTTAGAAAGATTGACAACTAAAAATGTAATAGCAATAGATGTAATGGAGGTTTCAGGGAGTTTTGTCATCACGAGATTTAGGCTAAATCTTCGTTTAGCTTGTCCAAACTTTCCCTCAATAGCATTACGGAAGCATTCATCGGAGTGGGCTTGTTTCTTTTCTTCTTCACTGACATTTTTCGGAGGTCTTCCTAACTTCGGACCACTGATTCTTATCCCTCTTTTCTTACACCAATTTCTGTTTTCCCTAGTTCGATAAATTTTATCTACATGGACGGATTCGGGATAATAGCCAAACGTTTTTTTATACTTTTCTACTTGTTCTTTTAAATGACAAGATTCATTGAAGTTTTCCCAACTTATTTTGTCTAGAAACACATAGTTATCTACACAGCTTACTGAGAGTTTAGCTCCAAACTCTATTGGTTTTCCTGCTTTTCCCCTCACTATTGGACGAATATGCCGTTGAGTTAAACTTACAATTCTTTGAGGAACACTCTGGGTCTTATTCTCCCACATTGACTGTTGTTGTTCATAAACTTTTTTGATAGTCTCTAGACAATTTTTCTGTCTTTTACTCAGATTTTCCAGGGAAGCCCCAGCTTGAATTAAGTCTTCTATATTTCCTAAATTTTTCTTAAGGTATTTTAACTGTTTCCCGATAGCTTTTCTTCTTTCTTGATAAGATACTTTTCGTTTTTTAGCTACTTTTAAGTATTCCTTTCTAGCAATTTTTCTAGAAGTTCTCGGCTTTTTTCTCAATTTTACTCTTAATGGTTTATAAAGATTATCTATTATTCTTTCTGTCTCAATTCTGGCTTGATTTAATATGCCTAAATCCGTTGGGTATTTGATGTCTGCTGGCGCACAAGTCGCATCTAAAATTAGTTTACCTTTATTTTTTATTTTTTCTCCTTTTTATTGGAGACAATCCTTTTTTTTTACTTCTTTATCACTCTTGTCTATTTCTCTTTTTACTATTTTTTTATTGATTTTGTTTATCAATTCTCCATCAATTCTTTTCCTAAAATGAACTAGCATTGAAGATTCCAGTGGTGGCTCTTGTTGATAACAATTTAAACCTATGAAGTATTGTAGATAGGGATTTTCTCTAATCTGTTCTATAGTTTCTCTATCACTTGTTCCTAATTTTTCCTTAATAATTAATGTCCCTAATGCCATTCTAAATAGTTTGGCTGGCGCACCTTTTTCTGCTGAAAAAAGTTTAGCATATTCTTCCTCAAAATCATCCCAAGGTATCAACTCTGCCATGATTACCCAACGATTATTGGGGGACAATTTGCCCTCGAAAGGTAATTCAAATTTTTCTGGGGGCGGTAAAGGTTGCTCCTCTTTTCGATACATTTGTTCTTGACCAACAACTGGGAGGTGTTTCTACCAATTATAGTGGTTTGTAGCCGACAAAGCTGATCTTTTTTGCGATCGCGAATATGGGTGTAACCTTTTAAAGAATAGGGTTTTGCTTTTATTCAGCAAACCCTATTTAGGATCTTATTTAGGTAAATATTACATTGACTAAATCTATATCGTTTTGATAAAAGAGGTTGATTTATGGCTAGTAACAACATTTGTATTATCGGACCAAGAAGTTCAGGGAAAACAACTTATTTAGCATCTTTACTTTATCACCAACAACATCAATTTAAACAGAATAAGAAAATCTATTATAGAGTAATAGCTCAAACAGTAGAAACCCGTGAACTCCAGGAAAAAGCAGAAAGCTTATTAAAAAGGGGTTTAAAACTAGAGCCAACTAAATTAGGAGATGAGCTTCAAACCATTTATGATTTACCGTTTTTCATCTTTACTATTGAACGGAACATTGGCAAATTTGAAGAACTATTGAATAAAAACAAGATACCCGAAAAATTTCAAGTTACGGCTAAAGATTATCCCGGAGAAGTTTTTGATGACTTGGCAAAATCTAATTTATTAGGAGATAATCTAGAAGCCTTTGTTAAAGATTGTTTTGATGATAAAAGAGGCTGTATTATGATGCTTCCAGCTTGGGAATCAGGGAGTGATCGTTACTATTTATCTTTGTTAAAAAAATTCGTTTATCTAATGGAATCAGAAGGAAAGAAAAAAGACTATAAAATGGCCGTTGTTATGAGTAAATGCGAACGGGGAGAAATCTGGCCAGGAAGACATCAACCAGAACTAGATTTATTTCAACTTCATTTGAAGAAAACAACGGCTTATCTTCGTCAAACCTTTGATCAGAATAATCTAGCCTTTTTTGCCTTATCAACCTTTGGTATAAGAGGAGACAAAGATCCTCGTCCTAATCGCATTGATTTAGTCAAACAGGGAGAAGAACGTGGATCGGTTTTACTTCAATATGGGGAAGGATTCCCGGGACAGGGACGATACTCCGAAGAACTCTGGCAACCCTATAATTTGATTGAACCTTTATATTGGTTAATGAAATCTTAATCTCAACTCACATTATCTCTAAACTGCTGATGAACATACCTTGGTTATCCTCCAAAAAATCTTCTTCTTCATCTATTGGACTTTGGACAAAAAAAGTTTGTTAACGTATATTTTACGCTAAACTAAAATCCCAAAATATCGGCTCTGTATCAGTCAATAAAATTGGCTGACAAATAGGGCTAATCTATAGATTCTGAGGAAAACTAAGGAGCTTTTAATTTTTCAGTTGATTTTTTGCTCCCTTTCTTGATAACATCATGACGAGTTCGTGGGGCTTTTTTGTAACCTTTAATACGTCCGGAAGAAAAACCTCGACGTTTGGGAAATTTGGCGAAAGTCCCCAAGGTCGTAATTATTCTTGAAAAGTCTCTTTGAACTAGACTAGGGGTGATTTTGATGGATTTATTAGTCTTCAAATACTGTTCCCAATCACGGGGTAAAACCACAGCTAATTTTCTGGCAGCCCACAAATTTACATAAGAAAGAAGTGTTAGTTTAAACCAATTTTCTTCATGATGTACATCGGGAGTTAAATAAGATGTCATCAATAATCTTTGTTTACCAAATCGAAAAAGATGTTCCATGTCATAACGTTGTCGATAACACTGATAACAATCAACTAAACTTAACTCATCGCGCCGAGAACCAATAACAATAAGCCACATAGGTTTCCAAATACTATTTCTTTCTTGAGCTCTGACAACAATCTGGAGTAAAGTAAAGGGGTGATTGTTCTATTTTATAGTTTTTAGTTCCTCTCATTAACATCTGTTTCCATCCCGAAATAGTCACTGTTAATGANCGAGGNACCGACTCGATTCGAA
>NZ_AADV02000085.1 GCF_000167195.1 Crocosphaera watsonii WH 8501
TTAACGTCCCGGGAGAAGGGCGCCTAAAATTGGTCCCTAAAAATTTTCTGATTTTTGGAGGAGTTCTGGGGGGGAGCCAATTTAAAACCCAGGCCTTTTTTGAGGGGGCTCCCCAACCCCAAATCTTGGGCCCCTGGGAGCAAAACAGGGTTTGGCAAACCAATTGGATTTCCGGCGGGCGGGATGTCTTTTAACCCTTGTTGGGTCAAAGGTTTTAAACTTTCTTGAAACCCATTTGTGCATTTGGGCAAGGCTCCCTTGATAAATGGGAATGCCAAAGACATACTCTATAAAATGTTCCTGTTTACGCCATGTAAGATTACCCCCATAGCCAAGCCAGCCCACGATGCTACTTAATCGCGCCCCATAACGGAATCCTTCTTTAACTCCCAATGGAACAGGACTGTAATCTGACCATCCACAACTAGGACATTTATAGAATCCGCGACGATATTCCCTGATTTCTATGGGTTGGTCTACTACTTCAGCCACTTGCTGGACTTTTTCGGGAACTACTTCATCTCGTTCCACTGAACCCCCACAAACAGGACAGTTTTCTAGTTCTAAAGGGACTATCTTATCGGGCTGACCAAAACCATTACGGGTCTTCCCTGGGTGGTCATATTTTGGTCCGCGTTTAAATCCTTTTTTGCGTTTCTTTTTGTCAGAAGGCTTTTTTAGTGGGTCTGATGATGGGGGGACTGAACTGTTTTTTGAGTTACGGTTTTTTAGCTTATCTCTCTCTTCTTTCAATTTTTCAATTTCTTGCTGTTGTGTAGAGATTTGTTGTTGTTGCTGGTCAATCAGTCTTTGTTGAAGAGATAACTGTTGTTGTGCCTTGACTAGCCACTCAATCATGAAGACATTGTTCGCCAACTGTTCATCGGCGATAGCTCTAACTAGCTTTGAATCAATGGTAGCATTTGTGGTCATAACCCCCACTATACATAAAAATCCCCGATTTTACCTTTATGTTGTCAAGACAGATTCTTTATTGCGGTGAGCAATTACAAATTTATTTCAAAATGGGGTGAAGCTTCCCCTCAATTAAGTGAAGCAATTAAACAGATTAATACAGAGGTTAATTCTTAAGTTCATTGAAAAGCGATCGCTGATAAATCAAGAAAACTTATAAATAGGCGATCGCAGTTAAAAAGATTGGGTTGACAACAGGCAAAAAAATTTAGTTGGCAAACCATAGGAGAGCAAACTTTAGAAGTTTTGAAACAGTTTGTTATTAGCTATGAGTTTTTTTGAATTTATTTGATAAAATGAAGGAAGATAAATGGAGATTATAAAATGACTAATAGTCTTTACGAAACCGATTATGAGCAATGGTTAGAAAATCAGACGATTGCCTTAAGGGAAAAAAAGCCCGATTTATTAGATTGGGAAAATTTACTTGAACTATTAGAAATGGGTAATCCAAAAGATATTGTTGAAAGTAATTTAGTTATATTAATTGCTCATTTGCTTAAATTGTATGTCCAAACTGATGCCCCTGATTGGATGAAATTAAGCTGGTATCGATCAATTGATGAGCATAGAAATCGTATTTTGAAGGCTAAAAGTAAGTATAAATCTATCAGCAAATTTCTACCATCAGCAATTGAAAGTGCTTATCCTGATGCCCGAAAATTAGCCATTAAAGAGAGCAAATTTGCCGATGGACGCAAAGTAAAGTTAAGAGATGAATCAGAATATCCATATTCTTGTCCATTTTCCCTTTCTCAAATTCTGGATGATGATTGGTATCCCCAATGAAAAACTAACACTTTACCTAATATTTTTATAAGAAAACTAGATATAAGTTTATTCAATAAAATTGCTCATTGTCTTAAAAGAGTTTTTCAACTTTAAAGCGATCGCAGTTAAAAAGATTAGGTTTACAACAGGAAAAAAAATTAGTTAGCAAACTACAGGAGAGCAAAAGTTAGAGACTTTAAAACAGTTTCTCTCTTAGAATTAGATTGTGATGTTTCTAATCTAGCCAATTTTGATTAGCTCTTTCAAAAATATCATCAATTGTTTGGTCTTGATATAATTTTTCAGAAATATCTACATAGTCCGTGCTATTTTTTTGTAAAATACTAAGAAATCTTAATGCTCCTGCTACTCCTAAAGATTGATTTAATGCTTCAATTCCTTGTAGTAAAATTTCTTGATCATCTATCATTTTTTTGCTCTTCATTAAATTTCCTCCTGTCTAATATAATCAATAGGATTCATAATATACATTGCCAAATTTAATTTGTTAGATTTTTTAATTAAATTATCATCACAAGTTAGAAAGAAATTAGCCTTAATATAATCACCACAAGCTACATGAACAGCATCTTTAGATGATAATCCTTGCATTTGTTGAAATGACTGAGCTAATTGATAAATTTCTCTACTTGGAGCTATTCTAATTGTACATAATCTAGACAATTTCAAAACTTCTTGTTTTCTTTGGTCAAAAGGACAGAGTAAGGTTTCATCTTGGTGCATAAATGACCAAACTAAATTAATGTCTTCCGCTTCTGCCTGTAGAAATATGTTTTGACAAGCTAATGCTTCCATTTGTATTCTAATCTGTCGCAGGTCATCAAATCCTCGCTGAAAGCAATTATAGTCCAGATAAATGATATTTTTCATCAAATAGTAAAATATTTAACCCTTATATTTTAAATGAGACTCGATGAACGAGCATAGAAACTCAATTAATTAACGATAAAGCCTAGTAATTCTCAAAAAATTTTTGTAAGCTACACTATGTAAGGATAATTAGGTGTAAAGAGTGGTATGAAAATTGGTGTTCCTAAAGAGATTAAAGATCAAGAATTTCGGGTTGGCCTAAGTCCCAACAGCGTTAGGGTATTATGCGATCGAGGGCATCAAGTTGCAGTAGAAACCCAAGCAGGAATCGGATCGGGGTTTAGTGACCAAGAATACGAACAAGCAGGGGCAAAAATTGTCACCAGTGCAGCGCAAGCATGGGAACAAGATTTAGTGGTGAAAGTCAAAGAACCTCTCAAACAAGAATATGACTATCTCAACACCTGCAAAATACTCTTTACCTATCTACATTTGGCTGCTGATAAAGAATTAACTCAAGCTTTAATCTCATCGAAAATAACTGCGATCGCCTATGAAACCGTAGAACTCCCAGACGGAAGACTGCCTTTATTAACCCCCATGAGCATCATCGCAGGTCGCCTATCCGTGCAGTTTGGGGCGAGATATCTAGAAAAACAACAGGGGGGTCGTGGTGTACTTTTAGGGGGCATTCCTGGGGTTGCTGCGGGTCGTGTGGTCATCTTAGGGGGTGGTATAGTCGGGACAGAAGCGGCTAAGATGGCAGTGGGAATGGGGGCGCAGGTACAAATATTTGATATCAATGTGGACCGTTTAGCCTATTTAGAGAGCATTTTTGGTTCACGAGTACAACTGCTTTATAGTAACGCTGCTGCCCTTGAAAAAGCTGTCCCCGATGCAGATTTATTGATTGGTGCAGTATTAGTTACTGGAAAACGGGCCCCAACCTTGGTGTCTCGGGAATTAGTCTCTAAAATGCGCCCTGGTTCCGTTATCGTCGATGTGGCAGTGGATCAAGGGGGATGTATCGAAACCTTACGCACCACCTCCCACAGTTCCCCGACTTATGTAGAAGAAGGGGTGCTACATTTTGGGGTTCCTAATATGCCTGGGGCCGTTCCTTGGACAGCTACTCAAGCTTTGAATAATAGTACCTTACCTTATGTTTTGAAATTGGCCAACCAAGGTTTAGACGCTTTAGAAAAAGATGTTAGTTTAGGCAAGGGTGTTAATGTTCAAGATGGGTTATTAGTTCATCCTGCGGTACAAGAATTGTTTAAAGATTTAATATAGCACTTCTCATACTTGTGAGGTACAGAGTTTTCTAATGTTAGGAGTTAGGAGTTCGGAGTTCGGAGTTCGGAGGCGCGATATTAGGTGTACATATTGAGTCCGAGAAACGCTATAAATGTAAATGTTATTTTGTTCAACAACCTCCTGCCATCTTATCTGCCTTCTGCCTCTTCTAGCAGATAAGATAGCTTTGAGAATAGGATTTGGTATGATATTGACCTTTTCCCATAGATCCGTTATATTCACAGAGAGTGAAAATCTTGGTAAGGAGTATTATTTTAGTTAATGACCAATTTAATTTCAATTAAAAAAAAAAGAGTTCAATAAAACCCGAATAGTTCAGCCTATATATTTCTTCCTGATGGAGACAAAAAAGAAAAAAATATTACCTATCTAGAATTATGGAATCGCACATCTTTGATAGCTAATTATCTTAGATATGAAGTGAATAAAAAGTCTAGGGTGTTGTTACTATATCCTCAAGGATTAGAGTTTTTAACTGCCTTTTTAGGTTGTCTGAATGCTGATATGATAGCAGTTCCAGCTTATCCCCCTAAAGGTAATCAAAAAATGTCTCGTTTGCAAGCAATTATTAAAAATTGTCAGCCGGACGTGATCTTAACTACTAGCTCATTATTAGAGAAAGTTAAGTCAAAATTGGGACAAATTATTGATAGCAACCAGATTAAATGTATTTGCACCGATCAACTAGGAACTATCTCTGAGGAACTAGCAGATAATCTAACTATAGATAATGAAATTGCTTTTTTACAATATACATCAGGCTCAACAGGAAATCCTAAAGGGGTTATTGTTTCCCATGAAAATATCCTGCATAATTCTGCTTATATTCAAACAGCATTTCAACTCACAGAAGGAAGTGTTTCTGTAACATGGTTACCTAGTTTTCATGACATGGGTTTAATTGACGGCATTATTCAACCCCTTTATACAGGTTTTTTAGGGGTAATTATGTCTCCTCAAGCATTTTTACAAAAGCCAATTCGTTGGTTAGAAGCTATATCCTATTATCGTGCTACTCATAGTGGTGGACCGAATCTAGGTTATGATTTATGTGTAGAGAAAGTCACCAATGAGCAAACAAGAAATTTAGATTTAAGTTGTTGGTTAAGTGCTTATAATGGTTCAGAGCCAATACAATACAAGACTTTAGAACGTTTTATTAATAAGTTTCAATCTTGTGGTTTTAAAAGTCATTATTTCTATCCTTGTTATGGGATGGCAGAATCAACCCTAATGGTATCAGGGGGAGAGTTAGAAAAAGAGCCTATCTGTTTAAATTTAGATGCTGAGCAGTTGGCTAAAAATATTATTTGTGAAGGCAATGGCAATAGTACCAAGGTTAAGGAATTAGTGGGATGTGGCCATTCTTGGTTAGACACAGATATTCAGATTGTTAATCCAGAAACTGAGACCATTTGTGAAGATAATCAAATTGGTGAAGTCTGGGTATCAGGGAGTAGTATTGCTCAAGGTTATTGGCAACAATCGGAAGTGAATACGGCAGTTTTTAGTAATAAAATAGACTCTTTAAATGGTTGTTATTTACGTACAGGTGACTTAGGTTTTATCCGTAATCAGGAGTTATTTATTACTGGACGTATTAAGGATTTAATTATCATTTGGGGTAAAAATTATTATCCTCAAGATATTGAAAATACTGTACAAAATTGTCATCCTGCCTTACGCAAAGATGGTGCTGCTGCTTTTTCCCTTGAAGTAGATAATCAAGAAAGATTGGTAATTGTTCAGGAAGTTGAACGGACTTATCTGCGCAATTTAGATACTAATGAGGTGGTAAAAGCCATTAGAGAGGCAGTTTCTTTAGAATATGAATTACAAGTATATGCGATCGCTTTGATTAAACCTGCTAGTATTGCTAAAACTTCTAGCGGCAAAATTCAACGTTATGCTTGTCGAGATCAATACATAACTCAAACTCTTAGTTTAGTAGGAGAATGGCAACAAAAATTAACAACAAATGAGTTGATAAAAGATAGTAACTTAGAGATTGCTGAAGATAATATTATTGATTGGTTGCTCACAAAATTAACAGGTATTTTAGGATTAGAAGAAGATGAATTAGAGATTGAAACCTCTTTTTCTGAATATGGTTTAGACTCTTCAGTTGCGTTAACTTTAACAGGAGAATTAGGAGAATGATTGGAGATGGAATTAGAACCTACATTGTTTTGGGAATATACTAACATTGATGAATTAACGGAATATTTATGGGAGGAATGGGAAAATGACCAAGACTAAGAAAAATAAAACACAAAATAAGTTGGTATTTAATCCTTTTTACCGTGCATTTCATAACAATCCTTATCCCATTTATGAAAGATTAAGAAATGAAGATCCCATTCATTGGAGTTTCCTCAAAGCTTGGATTATTACTCGTTATCAGGATGTGGACACTATCTTAAAAGATAATCTTTTTCAAGTGGATGATTTACCTTTAAGATTAGAAGAAAAAAGTGCTTATCTAAAACAGGGTAACTTCCTTCCTTTAGCTAAAACTATAGATAAATGGTTATTTTTTCAACAACCCCCTAACCACACTCGACTAAGAAGTTTAGTTAACAAAAGTTTTTCCCCTGCTAGTGTGGGAAATATGAAAGAAGAAATAGAAGCAAAAGTTAATCACTTATTAGATAAAGTTATACCCACTGGGAAAATGGACTTAATTGATGATTTAGCTTCCCCACTTCCTGCTATGACAGTAACTAATATTTTGGGTTTACCTCCTGAAGACTACTATAAGCTAATCCATTGGTCTTATGAATTATTTTTTGTTTTTGATCAACCTATGTCCTTAGAGGGATATGAAAAACAAAATAAAATGGCCATGGAAGCTAGGGAATATTTATTGAGATTTATTGCTAATATCGATGAAAATTCTCAAGGTTTAATTGCTGATTTGGTAAAAGCAAAAGACGAAGAAAATAAACTTGATGAAGACGAAATTCTTGGTTTTTGTATTATGTTACTAATAGTCGGACAAGAAACAACTAAAAGCTTTATCAGTAACTCAATACTTGCTTTATTACAACATCCCGAAAAATTACAGGAGTTAAAAGATAATCCTGAAATTATCAAAGAAGCTTCCGAGGAATTATTACGCTATGATACTCCTGTACAAGTTATAGCTCGTTTAGCCAGGGAAGATGTAGAAATAGGGGGTAAAACTATTCTTAAAGGGGATAAAGTTATTCTCTGTTTAGGAGGTGCTAATCGAGATGAGAACAAGTTTCCAAACCCTGAAAAAATCGAGTTCCAACGTTCTAATCGTAACCTTCCTTTTGGGGGTGGTATTCACTTTTGTTTAGGTGCATTTTTAGCAAGATTACAAGGCCAAATTTCTATTAATAGAATAGTACAAAGATTACCTAATTTACAATTGGTAAATCAGACCCCTGATTGGCGTGAAAGTATTACCCTCCGAGGCTTAAAAAGCTTACCTTTAACTTTTGACAAAAATGACATTAAAACGGATTAATAAACAGACATTAGGCTCAGAAAGAAAAGCACTAAAATTAGCAAAAAAAGGTTATGAAAGTGTACCCGCTTATCAAAATTTTATTGATAGTTATGGGATAGACTCCATAGAATCTTTTTCTGATTTACCTATAACTAACAAAAAAAATTACATTTTAAAATTTAAAATTGAAGAGCTAATACCAAAAACAGTTAATAAAGCTTATAGAATAGCTAAATCATCAGGATCATCAGGAAAGTGTACTTATTATTTTAAATCAACAGAAAATATCAATAAAGATGCTTTAAAATTACGAATATTTCTGGAGAGTAACTTTCAAATTAATCAAAAGCCAACCTTAGTGATTATGGCACTTAATTATCCTGCGTGGGGGGGCAGTGAAAACTTGGATTTAGCATTAAAAACTGCTTCTACGAATATTGATTATACTTTTTATACGTTTTCCTGTGGGATGGATTTTGATTCTATTATTGACATCATTACCTTGCTTAACTGTGAAGTAGAGCAAATTATATTAATTATTGTTCCTTCTTTCATCTTTTTGTTACAAGAAAAGGCGAAAACTCTTGGTTATGACTGACCTTTACATAAGTTACGTTACATGGTGGTGGGGGAATTTTTCCCTGAACATTTTAGAATAAATTTACAACATAAATCCCAAATCCTTGCAGAAGAACCTTTTTTATACTCTTTCTATGGTAGTACAGAAACTACTACTTTAGGTGCAGAGTCTTTACCGTCTATTTGTATGAGGAAAGTTTTAGCACAAAATCCTTTATTTGCTGAAAGTCTTGGATTTTATGAGAGCATTCCTGCTCTATTTCATTTTAGTAGTCAAGATACTTTTATCGAAGTAAAAGAGGAGGGAATACTTGTGACAAAGTGGCAATCTACACCTTTATTTCGTTATTTTCTTGGTGATAAAGTTAACTTATATGCTTGGCGAGATTTAAAACAAGAATTCCTCAAAGTTGCTGTTGATTATGATATTTCTGAGAAGTTACTGAGCATAATTAAAAATTCTAGTGACTATTTACCAGATATTTTAGCTTTAGAGGGACGCAGTGATAAATGTCTTATTTTAGGAGGAGTGAATATTTATCAAGATTCACTTAATACTATTATTAGAAGTCAAGAATTAGAAGATATTTTAACAGGAATCTATTATGCTAAAATAATTTATCATGAAAATGGTCAACAAGCCTTAAAATTAGCTTTAGAAACAAAAAAAACTATTAATGTGCAAAGAGAAAAAGATTTATACACATTCTTGATTAGAAATCTCTGTAAAATTCAAACAGATTTGCGAGAGGATTGGAACATAATCTACAACGATTGGGAAAACGATGATCTCAATAATAAAATATTAAGTTTACAGTTTTATTTATACCCAAAACTATCTCAAGAACTATTTAACAAAAATAAACACCAAAGTATCTTAACCTAAAATAATAGATTAATTATGAATCAAGAACCCATAGCTATTATTGGCATCAATTTCCGTTTTCCTCAAGCTGATAACCCAGAAATGTTTTGGCATTTACTCACCAATAAAGTAGATGCTATCAAACAATGTAACCGCCATCTTGACAACTCTTCATTGAAAATGTACGGTGGTTTTATCGATGATATAGATAAATTTGATGCAGCTTTTTTCAATATTTCCCACGATGAAGCTTGTTTGATGTCACCCCAACAAAGATTATTATTAGAATCGACTTGGTTAGCCTTAGAAGATGCAGGAATAATTCCCCAAAATATTGCAGGTAGTGATACAAGTCTTTTTGTCTCTACAGGGGGTAATAATTACTTTTCTTTGATGAATAATCATCATAAAAGTCGTTTTTCAGCTACCACAGAAAATAACACGGCTATGGCAGCTAATCGTATTTCTAATTATTTTGATTTTCATGGTGCGAGTCTATTTATTGATACCGCTTGCTCATCCAGTTTAGTTGCTATTCATCAAGCTTGCCAAAGTCTCTGGTTAGGAGAATCTTCTCTAGCTTTAGCAGGAGGTGCTAATTTAATTCTTGCTGATGGGGATTTTACAGCATTTACTGATGGGGGTATGATTGCCTCTGATGGGCGTTGTAAGGTGTTTGATGCTAATGCTGACGGTTATGTGCAAGGTGAAGGGGTAGCCATGATAGTTTTAAAACCTTTATCTGATGCTCTTAAAAACGGCGATCGCATTTATGGACAAATTATCGCTACACAGATCAATCATAACGGTAAGAGTAACACTTTAACCAGCCCTAATTTAAAAGCTCAAGTTTCTCTATTAGAAAGAGTATATCGGCAAGATAAGATCAATCCTGATACTATTAACTATCTAGAGACTCATGCCGTAGGTACAACCATTGGCGATGCCTTAGAATTAAAAGCTATTGGTAAAGTTTTAACTAAAAATCGTCCTCTTGATAATCCCTTAAAAGTAGGCTCAGTTAAAACAAATATTGGACACACAGAAAATGTTTCTGGGATGGCAAGTTTAATTAAAACTTTGTTCTGTTTGCAATCTAAAACATTAGTTGCTAACTTACATTTTACATCTCCTAATCCCGCGATCAAATTTGATAAATTCAAGATTCAAGTACAAGATAAATTAAAAGATTTAGACAGCACGAATAATACCTTAAGGATGGCAGTAAACGCCTTTGGATTTGGTGGCACAAATGCCCATATAGTGATAGAAGAAGCTCCTAAATTGCCTGTAGAATCTTCAGAATTTACTGTTAATATTTTTACTTTATCCGCAAAAAGTGAATCAGCACTGTTAAATTTAGCCAAAAAATATCTTAATTTTATTGTTAACAATAGTGATTCATCATTGACAAATTTATGTTATAGTGCTAACTCAAAAAGAACACAATTTAATTATCGTTGGTGTACAGTTATTGAATCAATTTCAGAACTTCAAGAAAATCTGAGAAAAATAATTAAACAAATCGAAAACAAAGAATATGTTGTAAAAAAATTAGGAAAAAAAGAAAAACAATAGATGCTTTTCAAGTTATCTATGAGGAGGAGAATAAGAATAATTTAAGTAGTGATTTATTATCAAGAGAATTACTAAAATTGAGCGAAATGTGGCTAGAAGGTGCAGTTGTAGAATGGGAGCATTTTTATAACCAATCAACTAGCAAATATCTCTCTATTCCTACCTACCCTTTTGACAAGAAAAAATATTGGTTTAATGATGTTAGTTTAACAGAGACAAAAGAGAATAATGAATTTTTAGTTAGTAATCAAAAAGAAACTATTATTCTTGATGAAGATAAAACCTATAATTTGAGTGAGATTGAAAGTAAATTAAAACAACTATGGAAATATTTATTAAATAAGAGAAATATAGATAGGGAAGATAACTTTTTTCATTTAGGAGGAACATCTTTACAAGCTGTTAATTTGTCAGCAGAAATAAAAAGAACTTTTAAGAGTGAAATATCATCTACCGTGGTGTTTGAATACCCTACCTTAAAAGAGTTATCTCAAGTCATCTTAGAAAATAGAAACATATCCGATTCTTCTTTAACTGTCTTTCATTCTACTGTAGAAAAAGAGCCAATTATCACAGTCAATACATTTCAATTAGCTCATATTTTAGCTCAAGATAAAAAGATACAAAACTATCCTTTATATAACCTAAATATTTTTAAATTATCATCAAAAATAAAGCAAAATATTGTGGAAAAAGCACCTGAAAATGTAATCAAAAAATAGGTAGTTATATGGTAGAAGATATTGTAAAAGCCCAATTAAAACAACCGTATAATCTGATAACTTTTTGTGGGGACAGTCATTTAACCTTAGAAATAGCTTCTCAACTTAAAAAAATAAATCATCAAGTTAATTCAATAATCTTAATTGATGGAATATTGACCAATCATGAACCCTCATGGAGTGAGCGACATGAAACGTTTAAAAAATTGGGTTTTGATTATCTTTACTTAAAAGGAACAAATATTATCAATGACTGGTTAAGTAAATTATCAAAAAATAAATTAATTATAACTAACTATGAGGATAATATTTTTTATCAACACTATCTGTCGGGTAGAAATCAATATATTCCCCAGGTATATCCAGGGAATATACACTTATTATTATCAACAGAATGGCAATCAGCAGACTTATCTTTAATTAAGAAAATAACATTAAATAAATTTAATATCGACCAAGTATTAGGATTACATAACAATCTTCTTGAAACACCTTATGTTGATTATTTAATCGAAAAAATTTACTATATATACTCTAGAGATTACTCTTATAAAAATAACCAATAATAAAAATCTCCCCAAAAAGAGGAGACACTAAGATTCAATCTATCTTAATTAACAGAAATCACGATAACACCAGGGTAGCAAAGTCGGTTATTTTCATTTTTCTGTAGTATGTGTGTAGCTTAAAAACCCAGAGAGAGAAGAGCAAAGGAAAAAGGGAGATTTTAGAGCAGTTCTCTATTCAAACAAGAGAACTTCGTCGTTCTATTCTTCAAAATGAGAATTACTGTACTTATCCATTAACAAACAGTTTATTTTTTCCTTTCTTGTAACTTACGGAAAACATCTTTAATATCCACATGATGATAGGATAAAGCCACTAAGGTATGATAGAAAAGATCCGCTACTTCTGAAGCGATCGCCTCTTTTTCATCATCTTTACAGGCCATAACCACTTCTGCTGATTCTTCCCCTATTTTTTTGAGAATTTTATTATCTCCTCCGGCTAATAATTTCCGAGTATAGGAACCCTCAACAGGATGATCTCGACGTTGACAAATTACCTCATAAAGTCCCGACAACGTATCAGCAGGAGGTGCTGCTTTTTCATTTTCTTCTAGTTGATGAAAACAACTTCTCTCCCCTTTATGACAAGCAATATCTCCCACTTGTTCAATAGTAATTAACAGTGCATCGCTATCACAATCATATCTAATAGATTTGACTTTCTGAAAATGACCAGAAGTTGCCCCTTTGTGCCATAATTCTTGTCGAGAACGACTCCAGTACCAAACTTCTCCCGTTTCCAGGGTTTTCTGTAATGATTCTTTATTCATCCAGGCCAGCATTAATACTGTCCCGTCTAAATAATCTTGGGCGATCGCAGGAACCAACCCTTGCTCATTGTAGCGGATTTTATCTAAGGGAATAGCATTGCTCGAAGGATGATCAGACACAAGAGAAGACATCAATAAAGCCCCAAAACGATTCTTTCTTTCATCCTACTACCAAATTCTGCTAACCCCCTGTCTTCTTTTTTTTATTTTAAGTAATGTTGAAAAATATAAAGTTTAGTAATTTTGTCTAGGATCTCTGACCCACGACAAGACATAATTGAAATAGAAAGCCCGATGATCAAAGTGGATGTGGGGAGAGGGATAATTGAACAGTTAATACTATCTTAGAATAGCATATTATGCAGAAAAGATCAAGTTTTTAACATTGATTGCAGAGGGTTTTTGTCATTTTTTATTAATAACTGTTTTGAATGTCTATTAGTCAATAAATTTGAGTTCAGTATAGGATGATTTATGTTGCTGAGAAGGTCTGAAACCCTGATTATCCTGTTCAAAAAATCATAACCCTGTGCTAAAAGGAGAGAACTGTCCAAACTCAGGTTATTTATCGACCAATAAAGTTCAACAAAGTTATTGTCAAATTAAAAACACAATTCACTGAGAAAAATAGTAAAAGTAACGGGGTAGATTATGAAAACTATCACAGGAATTATTCTCTTAACATCTTTAGTCTTAGCACCTGTGGTTAGGGCAGAAAATGCGGCGGATTTGCAAAAATTGATGACAACAGGAGACTGTGTTGGCTGTGATTTACAGGATGCTGATTTACGAAATTTAGATTTAAGAGGTGCAAATCTTGAAGATGCCAATCTCATTAATAGTAAACTGCATAATACTAACTTAAGCAGAGCTAACTTAAAAGGAGCTAACTTAGTTAATGCAGATATGGATGGTGTTACGTTGAGGAAAGCCAATCTTCAACAAGTGCAAATGAGAGGGGTTTTGATGGCCAATGCTGACTTAGAAGGGGCAAACCTACGGGGGGTAGACTTTACCCTTCACGATGGAGAAAGGGCGATTCTAACGGGTTCTAATCTACGTAGGGTTTGCTGAAAAAGTTTCTCCAAAATTTATGCCACTTTTGACCAAGAATTTTCTGACAAATCAATAAGTTTTAGTACATAAAAATTGTTTAAAGTATAATCAAAATTAATGAAAGGCGGTTTGATGAGTTCTCCTGTTTTATTATTAGTAAATAAGGACAAAAAAAGCGACAAAAACTGCCTCAGAAGTTTAGAAAGATTGACAACTAAAAATGTAATAGCAATAGATGTAATGGAGGTTTCAGGGAGTTTTGTCATCACGAGATTTAGGCTAAATCTTCGTTTAGCTTGTCCAAACTTTCCCTCAATAGCATTACGGAAGCATTCATCGGAGTGGGCTTGTTTCTTTTCTTCTTCACTGACATTTTTCGGAGGTCTTCCTAACTTCGGACCACTGATTCTTATCCCTCTTTCCTTACACCAATTTCTGTTTTCCCTAGTTCGATAAATTTTATCTACATGGACGGATTCGGGATAATAGCCAAACGTTTCTTTATACTTTTCTACTTGTTCTTTTAAATGACAAGATTCATTGAAGTTTTCCCAACTTATTTTGTCTAGAAACACATAGTTATCTACACAGCTTACTGAGAGTTTAGCTCCAAACTCTATTGGTTTTCCTGCTTTTCCCCTCACTATTGGACGAATATGCGGTTGAGTTAAACTTACAATTCTTTGAGGAACACTCTGGGTCTTATTCTCCCACATTGACTGTTGTTGTTCATAAACTTTTTTGATAGTCTCTAGACAATTTTTCTGTCTTTTACTCAGATTTTCCAGGGAAGCCCCAGCTTGAATTAAGTCTTCTATATTTCCTAAATTTTTCTTAAGGTATTTTAACTGTTTCCCGATAGCTTTTCTTCTTTTTTGATAAGATACTTTTCGTTTTTTAGCTACTTTTAAGTATTCCTTTCTAGCAATTATTCTAGAAGTTCTCGGCTTTTTTCTCAATTTTACTCTTAATGGTTTATAAAGATTATCTATTATTCTTTCTGTCTCAATTCTGGCTTGATTTAATATGCCTAAATCCGTTGGGTATTTGATGTCTGCTGGCGCACAAGTCGCATCTAAAATTAGTTTACCTTTATTTTTTATTTTTTCTCCTTTTTCTTGGAGACAATCCTTTTTTTTTACTTCTTTATCACTCTTGTCTATTTCTCTTTTTACTATTTTTTTATTGATTTTGTTTATCAATTCTCCATCAATTCTTTTCCTAAAATGAACTAGCATTGAAGATTCCAGTGATGGCTCTTGTTGATAACAATTTAAACCTATAAAGTATTGTAGATAGGGATTTTCTCTAATCTGTTCTATAGTTTCTCTATCACTTGTTCCTAATTTTTCCTTAATAATTAATGTCCCTAGTGCCATTCTAAATAGTTTGGCTGGCGCACCTTTTTCTGCTGAAAAAAGTTTAGCATATTCTTCCTCAAAATCATCCCAAGGTATCAACTCTGCCATGATTACCCAACGATTATTGGGGGACAATTTGCCCTCGAAAGGTAATTCAAATTTTTCTGGGGGCGGTAAAGGTTGCTCCTCTTTTCGATACATTTGTTCTTGACCAACAACTGGGAGGTGTTTCTACCAATTATAGCGGTTTGTAGCCGACAAAGCTGATCTTTTTTGCGATCGCGAATATGGGTGTAACCTTTTAAAGAATAGGGTTTTGCTTTTATTCAGCAAACCCTACATAAGTTGATATTGTAGGGGTCAAAGGCCGTTGATCCCTAGGGGAATGTGTAGGGGTTGGGTGATTTCCGAGAAAGCTTTTCCCATAGGGGGTAATAGCTTGGACTAAAGGCTTTCAAGAAATAAAAGGAACAGAGAGTTAGCAGATCTTGGTACACAACTTTAAAATTTCATAATTGGCTTGTCTGAAAAAACAGAAGAAATAGATTAAAATGAAGAGGTAAAAAGATTAGAGAGAGTAAATTGAAGCTAAAACAGACAAATAATCCCTTAAACCCGTCGATGGTCGATGATTTACGTTTAGCAGCCTCAAAAATGACGGGAGCAGAGCGTCGTTCATTTCAAGCTGAAATGTGTCTCAAGTATTGTGGAGGAAGTGCCAGACAAACCGAAATCGTGTTTGGTTGGGGGAGAAAAAATGTTCAACTTGGATTACATGAAAAACGAACTGGGATAGTGTGTTTAGGATTACAATCAGTCAATAGTGGATGTAAAAAATGGGAGGAAAGATACCCAATAGTTGCCCAATCATTGAAAGAAATAGCCGAAGCTCACGCACAACAAAACCCCACATTTAATAACCCCATTGCCCATACAAGATTAACGGCGGCTGAAGCCATTAAACAATTAAGAAATCTAGGATATAATGGAGAGGAGGTTCCTGCTGCTTCGACAATGGCAGATATTTTAAATCGTTTGGGCTATCGATTAAGAAAAGTGGTAAAAGCTAAACCTAAAAAAAAATCTCGGAGACGGACGCTATCTTCGAGAATATAGAGAAAAAAGATAGAAAAAAAGACCCTTCTGTGAAACGTTTAAGTATGGATTGTAAAGCAACTGTGGAAATAGGAGAATATTCACGTGGCGGACAAACTAGAGGTTATAATCAAGCTCAAGATCATGATATGGGAANCTAAAGAAANAATAACGCTTCCCTTGTNNGGANTTGGTGACCAGGCTCAAGNTTCAGTCCGCCCCCTTCTCCCNNNNCCTTTTTTTCTTTTTTTTTTT
>NZ_AADV02000084.1 GCF_000167195.1 Crocosphaera watsonii WH 8501
TTATATCCTAGATTTCTTAATTGTTTAATGGCTTCAGCCGCCGTTAATCTTGTATAGGCAATGGGGTTATTAAATGTGGGGTTTTGTTGTGCGTGAGCTTCGGCTATTTCTTTCAATGATTGGGCAACTATTGGGTATCTTTCCTCCCATTTTTTACATCCACTATTGACTGATTGTAATCCTAAACACACTATCCCAGTTCGTTTTTCATGTAATCCAAGTTGAACATTTTTTCTCCCCCAACCAAACACGATTTCGGTTTGTCTGGCACTTCCTCCACAATACTTGAGACACATTTCAGCTTGAAATGAACGACGCTCTGCTCCCGTCATTTTTGAGGCTGCTAAACGTAAATCATCGACCATCGACGGGGTTAAGGGATTATTTGTCTGTTTTAGCTTCAATTTACTCTCTTTAATCTTTTTACCTCTTCATTTTAATCTATTTCTTCTGTTTTTTCAGACAAGCCAATTATGAAATTTTAAAGTTGTGTACCAAGATCCGCTAACTCTCTGTTCCTTTTATTTCTTGAAAGCCTTTAGTCCAAGCGATTACACCCTATGGGAAAAGCTTTCTCGGAAATCACCCAACCTCCCTCAGAAGGGATAGAACAGGTTGCTTACTTAAGTTGGTGGCACTGGACAGTAGGTGCAAACTGGCAGCATCCCTACGGACCGG
Source organism: Crocosphaera watsonii WH 8501 (assembly GCF_000167195.1). Lineage (GTDB taxonomy): Bacteria > Cyanobacteriota > Cyanobacteriia > Cyanobacteriales > Microcystaceae > Crocosphaera > Crocosphaera watsonii. The sequence goes on from NZ_AADV02000084.1 coordinate 679, forward strand.
ACAGTAATATCAAAGGCAAAGACAACTATCCTGTGATCCACATTGCCTACGATGATGCTGTTGCTTATGCTAACTGGAAGGGTAAAACCTTGCCCACCGAAGCACAATGGGAATATGCAGGAAGAGGGGGACTCAAAGATCAAGACTTTAGTTGGGGGAATCGATATTCAGCTAAAAAGGCCAACACTTGGCAAGGTATTTTTCCTTTCCTTAACACCAAGCAAGACGGCCATCTAGGAACGGCCCCCGTAGAGTCATTTCCTCCCAATGGTTATGGGTTGTATGACATGACAGGGAACGTCTGGGAATTAACCTCAGATTGGTATAGTGTTGGTCATGGAGGAAAAGAGCATAGTCTTAACCCCACTGGACCGACTAAAAATGCCAGTTTTGACCCCACAAAACCCAGTGAAGGGTCTTTGCACGTTATCAAGGGGGGATCTTATCTTTGTGCTAAGAATTATTGTAGTCGTTATCGACCGGCAGCGAGGGAGTCTCAGGCACCGGATACGGGAACCACTCATGTGGGGTTTCGTTTAGTTAGTGTTGATGGTTGAGACACTATTGTTACATTACAGATTGTAACAATAGTGTATTAAATGGTAGGGTAATTAAAGATACCCGCTGGTCTGACAATTATTCTCAGTCTGAACAGGGATATATAATAAAGGCTTACTGCCTTAAACCTTTTCAATAAGTTCACTTAATTTACCCTAAATATGTTGGTCAAAAAAAGAATCGATTACTATCCTATCACCGTAATTTTGCTGGTTTTAGGGATAGATTTATTAATATTTTTCTTTAGTAATTCCCTGTGGCCACTGCTTATTTGGATGCCCCTTAGTCTTAATATTAAAGGATGGATTTGTTGTTGGAATCATCATCATCAACACTATAATTTCTTTACCGTGCGTTGGGCCAATCGTCTTATCGAACTGATCATGGGTATGCAAACAGGAATCGTCGGGGAAGCATGGGTTTTACACCATACCCTAGGCCATCATCTTCATTATTTGGATCAATCCCTGGATGAATCTGCTTGGAAAACGCCCCAAGGTCGTTTGATGTCCCGTCTAGAATATACATTTAAGGTAACTTTGATGTCATATCCGAAAGCATTTAAGGTGGGACAAAGATATCCTAAATATCGCAACAAACTGATTCAAAATCTTTTGTTAACAGCATTGGTTTTGGGTGTATTATGTTACATCGATTGGCTAAAAACATTAATTATGTTTATTATCCCGATGGTCTTTTTGTTGTTTATGTCTGTCCATGAAACCTATGACCATCATGCAGGTTTAGATGAGGAAGATCCCCATAAAGCAACCTACAACATTATGGATCGCTGGTACAATTTGTGTACCTGTAACTTAGGTTATCATACTGCTCATCACATTCAATGTGGTCGCCATTGGAGTGAGTTACCTCAGTTACACGAAGAAATTAAACATAAAATTCCGGCTCATTTATACCGAGAAGGAACTTTCCCTTTTAATTTAATCACAAAAATTGAAGAGCAATTTGTAGAACTCCGACACCAACGTAGTTAGGAGTATGGGGTGGGCAATGTTCACCCCAATATGTAGTCCCCTATCTAAAAGCGAGGGGACTATTATTTCAACTATTTCCAATAATCTCAAAAGAAAATCTCTCATATTAGCAATGGATAAAATGAGTTTAGTTGCCAATATTATTACATTTTTAAGTTTCTTATTTTCCATACTCGCATGGTATAAAGCTCGTCAAGTACATGGATTTTTGGAAGCAGAAAAAACACGTCACAATAAAAAGATTAGAGTTATTTTACGAAATGGAGAATAAACAATAGAATTACCAATTGAGATAAGGAGAGAAGAACTAACTAGATCTGAAATTTTGGGCAGAATTGGAATGATTCCGATGAACGAAAAAGGAAAAAGATTTACGATAGAATACCTGAATGCTCCAGAATTTTTTCAGCAAATTAATACCTTAAAGGATAATTATGGGGAAGGAATTTTGGAAATTCGTTGTAGTCCCAACGAACTAAAACAATTTAAGGTTTAACTTATTTGACCAGTTTGTAGGGTGTATTAGCATAGCGTAATACACCAAAATTAATAACTTGTGGTGAATTACGGCATCATTCCCAAGGATTAAAAACTTGAACCAATGAAAACTGAAAATCCGTTATATTACGAGTAACAAGAATTAAATTATATTGATAAGCAGTAGCAGCAATTAAACTATCCATAATCGGTAACTTTTGACCTTTAGCTTCACATTGTCCACAAATTTCTGCCCAACCGTTAATAACATTATAATCTAAATTAATAATTCTCTCAGAAAATCTTAACTCAACTGTTTCAATCCATTGTATTAACTTTTGGTAACGTTGCGGTTGTCTCTCTTGAATCTTAATGATTCCCTTTCTGATTTCACCAATAGACAAAATACTAATAAATAAACTATCTTTTTCCTTTTCATCTGAACTTCCCCTTTGACAAAATGCCAGAATGTATGCTGCATAAGGGATAGCCCGAATTAAGTACCCGTCGTTACTGGGTACAAATGGAAGAAATACTTAACAAATCTAATGCTTTTTGTTGTAGTTCAGTAGGTCGAGTTATCCTGTCAAAAACGTATTTCCCACTCTCTAAAGTACACTCAACTGTGTTCAAACAAATTGTTCCCAAATCTTCTAGTAAGGTACGGAAGCTATGAACTGGTAAGTTATCTTCAGTCCGTTTCTTTCTATCTTTAGCAACAGCAGAATCACTACGACTAGCTTTGATAACATCTTGATAGTTATCATCAATTTCTTCGTCTTCAAATAATAAAGAGGCTAATTTTTGTTTTAAATGCCATTCCACATAATAAGCCAACATACATAAGAAAATATGGGCTTTCACTCTGTCCCCCTTATAATGATAAATAGGACGCACTTTTAAATCAATAGATTTATAACAACGGAAAGCTTCTTCCACTGAAGATAAACTTTTATACGCTTTGACAACTTCAAAACCATCCATCAGAGTTTTATCTACAGAAGTTCTCAGAATATAAACTCCATCTAATGCTATTTCTTCTGAGATTAATTCTTGTTTTCGCTCATAACTAAATCCTGAATCTGTGATGTCTAAATTATAGTATTTGTTGATTTTATACTTGTTTAATACCTTTCCCACTCTCAAAGCTATTTTATCTGCCCCTTTCAAAGCTCTTTTTTCTCTCTTTGTGGCTTTGATAATTAACTCAAATTGTTCTTCTGCTATTGTAATAAACCCTCTCTTTGTTTTTTGTTTTTAGTAGCAATCAAAGGATTTCGACAAGCAATTAGTCTTTCATCTGGGTAATCTTCACTTTCAAATTCAACTAGATTAACTTCATCAAATAATCCTAGTTGAATTGCTTCTACTTCTGCTAATTTTCTAATGCTTGCCTTAGTTAAACCACTTATATAATCTAATCCTTCTACTGGTTTTACTAACTCTTTAATGTTGGAAGAGGTTAATATCCCCCTATCTGTTACCCAGACTACGTTATGAACACCAAACCGTTTCCTGACTTTTTCTATTTGACTTCCTAATGTGCTAGTATCTGAGGTATTTCCTTCAAAAACTTCTACAGCGATAGGACAACCATTTTGGTCACAAAGTAATCCAAAGACTATTTGGGTTTTTCCTTTCTTCTTATCTCGATTATATCCATATTTTCCTAATTCACATCCGTTCCCTTCTAGGTAGGTTGAGGTTACATCATATAAGACCAATGAGCCATTATTGAGATAAAGACTAGCTAATTTATTTTCAATTTTCTCTTGTTTCTTTAATAACCAGTCTAAAGCCTCATAGAGTTCATCCTCATCAGCTTTTTCTAAATTTAATACTTTTCCTAAACTATTGCTACAAGTTTTTTCATGAAATCCTCTCGCTGTGGCTAGTTTGGATTTAGGATTGATAATTCTAAAAATGATCATCCCCAAAACTAAGTTTCTAATTCGAGAGGTCGACCCAGCAATCATCTTATCTAATCCTAATTTTTAAATTGTCTCTAATATGACCATCACATGACCATGAGGACGACTTCTTATTACTTCAAAATTATCAAGTATCATCTCAGTTCTTGAAACTTTAGCCCCTTTTAAAACCAGTTTCATATTATCAACAACTTCATCTGGCAATGTTGATAGATTTGCCAGGGTTCTTTTTTTGACTCTTTCTCCTTCTCTATAAGATTCACGAAGAAGAACAGCCGGGGGGGACTTTCTGTTAGGAACTCGTTCTATATACATGACTACTATTTTAGCTTATTTCTCTTCTGCTTTTCTATTAATAAATATTACAATTTACATGGGTACAGCGTCGAGGGATAATCAGCGTATCCCTTGATAGATAGGGCTTTTAGGACTTTATAGTAGATTTGTATGGGGTAAGTTCAGTTTCATCTAACCATTGAATTACTTTTTGATTAGGCTTTTTCTTAACATATTCAGAAATCACACAAGTATCTAATACATAATTCATAAGATAATCTCTCTACCTGTGTCTTTATCTCGCTCAAATAACAGTTCATTTTCTTCTAATTCTGGTAATAATAATAAATCAGATAACTTTTTTGTCTTTTCTTCTCTCGGTAAAGGAGTTAAGTTCTCTAATTCTTTTAACATTAATTGAGCCATTTTTTCTTGTTCAGATTCAGATAATTTTTCAAGTTTAGCGATAACTTTATTTAGGGATTCAATCATGTGGGTTGACTCATAGTTGAGAAAATGTTAGCGAATTGATTAATTAGCCATCTCTAGTCTAGCTTACGGTTTCCAGTTCCCAATACTCGCAAATAACACAGAATATGTCACAATTTTAGTCTGTAGGGTGGGAAATGCCCACCCAATTATTTAAGCTTTAAACTGCTCTGTAATACGCTTCATGGCTTCTTCCACGTTTTCCCGACTATTAAAGGCAGAAATACGAAAATAGCCTTCTCCGGCTGCCCCAAAACCCGATCCCGGGGTTCCTACCACATTGGTGGTTTGTAAGAGTTTATCGAAGAAATCCCAACTAGACAGGTTATGGGGGGTTTTTAACCAGATGTAAGGGGCATTGACCCCACCATACACATCAAATCCTGCCCCTGTCAGCTTGTTACAGATTATTTGGGCATTTTCGAGGTAAAAGTTAACTAATGCCTTGATTTGGGCTTTTCCTGCCTCGGAATAGACGGCTTCTGCACCCCGTTGCACAATGTAAGAAACGCCGTTAAATTTGGTGGACTGGCGACGGTTCCACAGTTTCCATAATTCTACCTCAGATCCATCGGCAGCTTTGGCTGTTAACTGTTTGGGAACTACGGTGAAAGCGCAACGAGTACCGGTAAACCCTGCATTTTTAGAGAAGGAACGAAACTCGATCGCACAGTCTTTGGCCCCTTCTATTTCGTAGATAGAATGGGGTAAACTATCATCGGTGATAAAGGCTTCATAAGCAGCATCAAAGAAGATAATAGCGTTGTTAGCTTTGGCATAGTCTACCCAAGCTTTGAGATACTCTTTGGTTGCCGTTGCACCGGTGGGGTTATTGGGGAAACACAGATAAATAAGGTCAACTTTTTCCGTGGGAATATCTGCCAGAAAATTGTTATCTGCACTGATAGGAAGATACACTAAACCGTCATATTCTCCCTTGTCGTTATTTTCCCCTGTGTTGCCAGCCATAACATTAGTATCCACATAAACCGGGTATACAGGGTCAGTTACAGCAATTTTGTTATTTTTGCCAAAAATATCGAGAATATTGCCTGAGTCGCATTTTGCCCCGTCTGAGACGAATATTTCGGAGCCATCTATATCACAACCTCGGCTTTGGAAGTCTTGGGCGGCGATTGTTTCCCGTAACCACCCGTAACCTTGTTCTGGACCATAGCCTTTGAAGGTACTGCGATCGCCCATATCTTCTACGGCTTTGATCATAGCAGTGCGACAAGCTTCCGGCAAGGGTTCGGTGACATCTCCAATACCCAGTTTAATGATGTTTGCTGAGGGGTTGCTTTCTACAAAGGTGTTTACCCGTCTTGCTATTTCGGGGAAGAGGTATCCTGCTTTGAGTTTGAGATAGTTATCGTTAATGGTTGCCATATTTTGCGTCGTTACAAATGCCTTTATTTAGCTTACTCTGGTTTGTGTCCCTAATTTTTAAGATTAACTAAAATCTTTTATTTTTTCTTGATATACTTATAATTCCTGCAAAAAACTCATAATTAAGTTATTAAATTTATGGACATTTATATAAATAATCCCTTGATTGTCTTATTATATTCAAGAGTATAGCTCAAAACAATGAATAAATTTTTTGTAGATCGTGGTGGGACTTTTACCGATATTGTTGCCGTTGTTAGCGATGGAGCAATCATCAAACAATTATCCCAAAAAAAAGAACAATATTTAATTGTACCTTTGCCCAAAAAACAATGGGTAGTTGTCTATAAATTACTTTCAGAAAATCCTGAAAGATATGAAGATGCTGTTATTCAAGGTATTAGAAATATACTCTGTCTTGCTGATAATCAATCTATCCCCACTGAAAAAATAGAAGTGGTTAAAATGGGGACAACGGTTGCTACTAATGCGTTACTGGAAAGAAAAGGCGATCGCACAGTTCTACTAATCACAAAAGGGTTTAAAGATGCACTGAGAATCGGTTATCAAAACCGCCCTAATATTTTCGCCCGTCAAATAATTTTGCCATCAATGTTGTATGAGTTAGTCATTGAAGTAGAAGAAAGATATAACAGCAATGGTAATGAGTTAATTCCTGTTAAACCAGAACAAGTAAGACAAGATTTACAACAAGTTTATGAGCAAGAAATCAGAAGCTGTGCCATTGTTTTTATGCACAGTTATCGTTATCCAAACCATGAAAATAAAGTTGCAGAAATCGCCCAAAATCTTGGCTTTACTCAGATTTCTATTTCCCATCAAGTTAGTCCCTTAATGAAACTGGTTTCAAGAGGAGATACAACGGTAGTTGATGCTTATTTGTCTCCCATTTTAAGGCGATATGTGGATCAAGTTTCTAGTCAATTACCTAACACAAAATTGATGTTTATGAAATCAGATGGAGGGTTAATTGATGCTCATAAATTCCAAGGAAAAGATAGTATTTTATCTGGTCCTGCTGGTGGAATTATTGGTGCAGTACAAACCAGTTTAAGAGCAGGTTTCAAAGCAATTATTACCTTTGATATGGGAGGAACTTCTACAGATGTAGCGCACTTCCAAGGGGAATATGAACGACAACTAGATAACGAAATAGCTGGTGCTAGAATGCGAGTTCCAGTATTAAGTATTCACACAGTTGCTGCTGGTGGTGGCTCTATTTTACAGTTCGATGGTGCTAGTTTTAAAGTAGGTCCAGAGTCCGCAGGAGCAAACCCTGGCCCTGCTTGTTACCGTCGGGGTGGTCCTTTAGCTGTGACGGATGCTAACGTTATGTTAGGAAAAATTCAGCCTCAATATTTCCCTAATATTTTCGGAAAAGAGGGTAATTCACCCTTAGATAAAGAGATAGTTAATGCGTATTTTATAGAACTATATCAAGAAATTTATCAAGGTACTAATCAGCAAAATACTCCCGAAGAAATTGCAGCAGGTTTCATTAAAATTGCTGTAGAAGATATGGCTAATGCTATCAAAAAGATTAGCCTACAACGAGGTTATGATGTCACTAATTATGCCTTATGTACCTTTGGAGGAGCAGGGGGTCAAGTTGCTTGTTTAATTGCTGATACGTTGGGAATTAAAAGCGTATTTCTTCATCCTTATGCTGGTGTTTTAAGTGCCTATGGAATGGGACTAGCTGATATCAGAGTGATTAAAGAAAGTGCTATGGAAAAACCCCTAAATAAAGACTTGGTTTCTGAACTAAAATTAGTTATTAATCAATTGGAAAATCAGGCAAGACAAGAACTTGATGAACATGAATCTATTAAAGGTGAAAAAATTGTTACTAAAGTCAGTTTAAAATATCAAGGGACTGACTCAACTTTATTAGTAGACTTTGCTGAAGATGTTAGAGTCATGCAGGAAAGTTTTGCAGAAGAACATCAGTTAAGATATGGTTTCACTCAACCTCAAAAACTGTTGATTTTAGAATCAATTTCTGTCGAGATTATTCAAATTATGGATAGTCCCGATGAACCTTTCATAACTCGTACTCGTCCCTTAGATCAGTTACCCAAACCCATAGAAATTGTTCCAGTATTTACAGACAATAAATGGCAAGATACTCCAATTTTTCAACGAGAAGACTTACAACCTCAAGACAATATTGAAGGGCCAGCTATTATTGTTGAAAAGATTAGCACTATTATGGTTGAACCCCATTGGAATGCAAAGTTAACTGAGCATAATCATTTGATTCTTAGTAAAAAAGATGATTCTTAAGTGTGATATTTTATGTTAGGGACTTAGTTTGGTGATAAATGTTTGTCACCAAACTATTTTTTTATTCGTTTAATTCCTTAATTTTATCCTTATCAATTTTCTTCTGGCCTTGGAAGTAAAGGGGTAATGTAATCTAAAAGTTCAGGAATAAAATTTTCAATGACTTGCCATACTAAATTAAGATTAACCTCATCATAATCATGAACCAGTCTATCTCTCATTCCTGCAATTTGTCGCCATTGAATGTCGGGATGAGATTAACGAAAATCAGGGGATAGTCTTTTAACGACTTCACCAATAATAGTAATTTCATATAGAACTGCAAGTTGTGTTCTTTCGTCAGAGTAAAAATCAGTTTCAGTCATATCATCAGTTAATCGGAGAATGGTTCGACATAGTTTGGCGATATCAAGCAGATAGGATTTGTCCTGATTCATAGATAATAATAGCAGTTTCCAAAATGTTTTTACGGCGAATCCAGTTATGACTATTTTCAATAGACCGTTTTCCAATTAAATCCACTTTTCGTCCAATTTTTTCCTCTAGTTTGTATTGAATACCAACTAAATCCATTAAACTTAGTTTAATTTGCGGATTGAAGACTACAGGGAAATCAATATCGCTTGTTTTGGTAAAATCTTCTCTGAGAACAGAACCAAATAGCGATAACTGAAGAATATGGTTTTCTTGACAGAAATCAGTCAGTTCTAACGGTGAAATATTGAGTCTATTTAATATTTGTTTATCCATACTTTTTTCATGTGTTATATAATAGTAAATATTGTTACATATAATTATATATTTCTATATGAATGAAGTTCCAACATTTGACTATATGATTTTACCAACACTTGAAGCTCTACAGACTTTAGGTGGATCTGGTTCCAATCAGGAAATTTATGAGAAAGTAGTAGAACTTCTCAATATACCCGATCACATTCTTGAAATTTCTCACGGAAGTACATCACAAAGTGAGGTTGAATATAGACTTGGATGGAGTCGAACTTACTTAAAAAAATACGGACTATTAGAAAATTCATCCCGTGGTATATGGTCTTTAGTTTCAAAATCTATTGATATTGATGATTTGGATGAAAAAGAAATTGTTAGAAAAGTTCGAGATCAGGATAACAGTCAAGACATATCTCCAAATCCAGTAAATGATATTCAAACATTAGAAATATTAGAAGAAGAAGAAGCATCATGGCATCAGCAAATTCATAAAAAATTACTATCTTTGGAACCATCTGCATTTGAATGTTTAACCCAGCGTTTATTGCGTGAGTCGGGTTTTATTCAAGTACAAGTTACAGGTAAATCTGGTGATGGAGGAATTGATGGAGTTGGTATTGCTCGAATCAATGGCTTTTTAAGTTTTCATGTTCTCTTTCAATGTAAACGTTATCAAAGTTCAGTCTCGGCAAGTCAAATTAGAGATTTTCGCGGTGCGATGCAAGGACGTACTGATAAAGGTTTATTTGTAACCACTGGTACATTTACCAGAGATGCGATGAAAGAGGCAACAAGAGATGGCGCACCACCAATTGATTTAATAGACGGTGAGGAATTAGTCCAACGTCTAAAAGAATTAGGTCTTGGTGTTAAAATAACAATGATTGAGTCTGTTGAAGTTGATCTAGATTGGTTTAAAAATATTTAATTTTTTAAGTTATTAATGACAACTAAAACTAAAATTATTCATCAAGGAGAATATATGGCTGAAGTTGAAGTCATTATAACTTACAATGATGATGAATGGTCGCCTTATTTATCTATTGAAGATGTAGAAAAATTAGATACCGTTCGCTTCGCTTTATGTCAAAATGACTTGGAAACTTCTTCTAAGCTGGCAATAATTTATCGCCTAACACCGATTAATTTTTAGTTTAAATCCTGGATTAGGGAGTTGCAAAATCTGTAAATTTTCGATTAAACGGAGAACGAAATCCTAAAACAATATTCTCTTTAGAAACTCCTGATTCTAATAATTGACTAGCAATTCCCTGTTCTGTCAAATCTCTTTGAATCCAAAACTTATTATCTTTAATATCAACATGAATAGGACAACCATAAATCTGTTTTTCTCCTTGCCATCCTACATATAATAGTAAATAATGATTATTAATGGTGTCACAAACTATCTGCGTTTCTATGTCATTATCTTGAGGATGTTTATGGGCATAATTTTCGATGATATCTTTAATTAATTGTTGATAAGTAATGGTTTCCATAAGAGAATTTCCCCTTGTTGTGTATTAATTATTAGTAATTTAATAGAATAATTATCAATTACTTTTTGAATAAAGCTGTCTTGAAAAAAGTTATGATAGATATCGTCAGGAATTGCTAAATATAATATTCTATCAGCTTCTAACTCTTCTAATGCTAATCGATAATTCAAAAATTGACCAATAGCTAGATGAAAGTCTGTAACAGCAGATAATCCCACAAAACTTTTAACTTCTACTGCTATTTTCAACGTTTCTCTATTAGCAATAATCACTTTATTTGCTGCTAAGTCAAGAAACATCCCTATGTTTTCGCTAACTCTAAGAAACAAAGGATCATGAGTAATAACCCATCCATCTTTTTCTAAGGCTTCCCTAACAATCTCATGAACAATATCTTTAGCAGACATTAAAATTGATAGTAAACTCCATATTTAATATAGCATAGTTAAAACTATATGTGTAGAAAAATCTAATATAATTATAGTAGAATCTTAAACCAAAATACTATTAAACTAAAAATAATCATTCAAATCCATAATTCACTATGCTAAACCTATCAAAACCCGACCCCATTTACCTCGAAATCTTCAAAAATCTCTATCAGTTTATAGCTGAACAAATGGGAATCACTCTACAAAATACAGCCTCTTCAGTAAACATTAAAGAGCGTCTAGACTTCTCCTGTGCTATCTTCGATCAACAAGGGTTATTAGTGGCAAATGCACCCCATATTCCTGTGCATTTAGGCAGTATGAGCGAAAGTGTAAAAAGTCTTATTCAAGATAAAGGAAATAAGCTACAACCTGGAGATATTTATCTATCTAATAACCCCTACAACGGGGGAACCCATTTACCCGATGTAACCGCTATTACTCCTGTTTTTGATGATAAGAATCAAGAGATTTTATTCTATGTTGCTTCTCGTGGTCATCAAGCAGATATTGGTGGAATAACACCCGGATCTATGCCTCCTAATTCTACTTCAATTTCGGAAGAAGGTATCTTATTTGATAACTTTTTATTGGTAGAAAAAGGAGAGTTTAGAGAGCAAGAAGTAAGAGTTATTTTAGTCAGTAATTCCTATCCTGCAAGAAACCCAGACCAAAATATTGCAGATTTTCAGGCACAAATTGCAGCGAATGAAAAAGGTTTACAAGAACTGCAAAAAATGGTCAATCAATATGGCTTAGAAACTGTACAAGCTTATATGAAATTTGTCCAAGATAATGCAGAAGAATGTGTGAGAAAAACAATTGATGTTTTAAGTGATGGGGAATTTACTTATACAATGGATCAGGGAGCAGTCATTAAAGTTAAAGTGACTATTGAGAATAAAAATCGTAGTGCAACTATTGACTTTACTGGAACATCTGAACAATTAAACAGTAATTTTAATGCCCCAAAAGCTGTTACTCAGGCTGCTGTTTTATACGTTTTTCGTACCCTAGTTGATGATAATATTCCCCTCAATGCAGGGTGTCTTAAACCCCTTAATTTAATCATCCCCGAAGGTTCTATGTTAAACCCTCAATATCCTGCTGCTGTGGTAGCAGGAAACGTAGAAACTTCTCAGGTTATTGTTGATGCTTTATATGGTGCATTAGGGGTATTAGCGGCTTCCCAAGGAACCATGAATAACTTAACTTTTGGCAACGAAAAATATCAATATTATGAAACAATTTGTGGGGGATCTGGGGCTGGAATTAACTTTAATGGAACCGATGCAGTACAAACCCACATGACTAACTCTCGTTTGACTGATCCAGAAGTATTAGAATTTCGTTATCCTGTATTAGTTGAAGAGTTTAAAATCAGGGAAAATAGCGGAGGAAAAGGTCAATATTCTGGAGGTAATGGTGTGATCAGAAACATCAAATTTTTAGAACCTATGACTGCTAATATTTTATCTAGTCATCGGAAAATCTCTCCCTTTGGTTTAGCTGCTGGGGAAGTAGGAAAAGTAGGAAAAAATTGTGTAAAACGTAAGGATGGAACCGAAGAAATATTAAATAGTACCGCAACCGTAGAAATGGAATCTGGAGATCATTTTATTATTGAAACTCCCGGCGGTGGAGGGTTTGGATCTTCTGATTTATAGTTTCTATTTCAACTAAAATGGTGGCCTGCGACGGATTATTATATTCTTCTAAAAATCTAAATTATAGCCGTCTAACCCACCCTACTTTATTTATCTATTTAGTTCTTTTTTGAACTATATAATTTTCTTCTACTTCTAACATGATCTTACCAGGAAAAGAAGAAGTTCTCGACTTTCTAGGTGCATCAATTAAATTAACAGTTTCCTCTATCTGTTCAAAATTAGGTTTGCTTACCATAATTTTAGCTAAAAATTGCCGTATAACTCGTCTTTGTAACGCCAAAGGAACACCTTTTAAAACTTCTCTATTTAACTTAGAATTATGATCATTAACTGCTGATAATAAAATCTTGTTTGCTTCTGCTTCTAAATAGTCAGATTCTGCTTTTAAAACTTCTGAAGTCTGTGATAATGTTGTTTCTACATTGGGGTTGAAATTTTCTTTTAAATAAGGTACTAATTCCTGACGAATACGGTTACGGGCATAATCTAAGTTAGCATTCGCTGCATCTTCCCAAATAGGTAGGGCAAACTGTTGACAAAACTCTAAAGTTTCCCCACGAGAAACCTTTAATAATGGACGCACTAAATTAATGTTATTAGTTAAGGGACGTTTCCAGGTTAATGCACCTAGTCCATTACTACCAGCACCTCTAATTAAATTATATAATAATGTTTCACTGCGATCGCTTAAAGTATGACCAGTTACTATTTCTCTACAATCATTTTCTTCTGCTATTTCAACCAAACTTTGATATCGCCATTCTCTAGCTGCTGCTTCTGTTTCTTTCATAGCTTTAGCTACTTTTAAATAAAAGGGAATATTCCAATTATTAGCTATCTTTTCTACATGATCCGCAATTCCTAAATCAGAAGCCCAACCATGATCACAATGAGCAATGGCAATATTCCAACCCCATTTTTCTTGTAAATCTATCATTATTTTTAGTAAACAGAGAGAATCTTGTCCTCCTGAAACCGCAATTAATAGATTACTTTTATGAGGGAGAATACAACTATCTTTTAGGGTTTGATGTACCCTAGCATGAATATTTGTCCACATTTTTAATAATTAATCAATTCTCATACTTAAATCTAACCAAGTTGAGCGAGTAATAGGCGCACTACTAGAAATATAATCAACTCCTGTCAAGGCAACTTGTCGAAGATTATCTAGGGTAATATTGCCTGATGCTTCGATTTTTATCTGTTTATTTTCCCTCCGAATATAAGTAACAGATTCTTTCATTAACTCTAGATTCATGTTATCTAACATAATAATATCTGCCCCATATTTTAACGCTTCTTTTACCTCATCAAAAGTCGTTGTTTCCACTTCAATAGTAAGGGGATAGGGAATAGTTTTACGAATAGATTGAATCGCTCCTTGAATACCACCAGCAGCTTTGATGTGATTGTCTTTGATCATCACCCCATCGTCTAAACCCATACGGTGATTTTTTGCCCCTCCTACTTGTATAGCGTATTTTTCAAGTATCCTTAACCCTGGAGTGGTTTTGCGAGTATCTACCAACTGAGTAGGTAAATCCGCTATAATCTCTGTATACTGTCGGGTCATGGTGGCAATGCCGCTCAACCTCATGGCTAGGTTTAAAGCGACTCTTTCCCCCGTTAATAAGCCATCTAAGGGACCATCTAATGTGGCCAAAACCTCTCCTACTTTAACCTTTGTCCCCTCTTTTATGATCGGGTTAAAGACAATATTGCCATTCAATAATTGAAAGACTCTCTGAGCAATGGGCAAACCCGCCATTACTCCTTCCGCTTTGGCAACCCAGTGGCCTGTCCCCGTTTCTTCTACTCCTAAGCCATCAGTTGTGCGATCGCCTCGGCCAATGATTAGGGGTCGAAGTGGTAGTCACCTACCACGACTCCCAGTCCGAACCGTGCATGAAACTTTCATCTCACACGGCTCTCGGCAATTAGTCCCTTGTCATGGGTACTGTTAGTACATCGTCTTTCCATTCATAGCCATTATAAGTGCCAATCATAGAGGTAGTCATTTTTGCTTTTGACATCATGACAATGACGATGTAGAGCTTGTAAATTGTTGTACGTATCCTTTCCACCTTTCGATTTAGGGATAATGTGGTCAACTTCTATCAAGTCTTCAGGTGTAAAGTGTTGCTTACATTGAGGACATATACCTTTTTGTTTCTTTAAGAGTTTTGCAACCCTAGTTGGTGTCCCAGTATATGTACCCCGTATGTATGCTCCAATAAGTCCAATTTCCGTCATAAGGTGATGCTTCAGGCTTAACCAATGTATGTCTCATTATTTCCGTTTCGGCGTGACTGTAGAGGGCATATTTCCCGTTTTGGAATGTCCACTTTCCGTTTTTTCCGTTTGAGAAATATTTACTGAGAGCATTTTGTATTGATGTTTTTCCTTTTTTCCTGCTCACTGTCCATGCTCTGAGCATTCTCCATAATATGTGGTCTTCGGATGAGAATATTTCACTACTGGCAGCAGTTCTATAATAGTTACACCATCCTCTGATTATGGGATTTAATCTATTGATTAATGCTGATTGTGGGGCATTTCTGTTGGCTTTGATAACCTCTTTGATTGCCTCATGATGAGCTAGTATTTCCTTTTTACTTGGGTTTCGTTAGGGTTATGAATCCTATCTTTTCTCTGGTTCTACCTCCGGTGTTACCACCTCTTGAACCAGATTTGTGTCTTCCAACTGGGTAGGAACTTATATTGAATCCCAGAAAGTCGAAACCTGCTTTTCTGTCTTTCCATCACTTTTATGTCCTTTAGTGGTTTGACCTATTTCCGGGGGGTTTGGAACGGGTTTGAATTTCCACGTTTCCCGGCTTTTTTTCTTTACCCCC
>NZ_AADV02000083.1 GCF_000167195.1 Crocosphaera watsonii WH 8501
CCCATTTGCAAATGACTATCATTATCGTTCATTCTCAATAAGCTCTCTGGTTGCCGACAATTGTTTAGGGTCGGGTAACAGAGAAAAACCGCTCTGGACTTACTTTTCAACCTACTTGTCACCCCGTGAGCATTATAACTTATTTGGTATTGACACAACTCCCTGTCCACGACCGTTTGCCGAAACGTTAGCGGATAAAACCTTTATTCATTACCCCAATCCAATTAAGGGAAATAAACCCATTAATATTGGACATTGTTATTCCGTTGTCTGCGCTTTACCTGACCAAATAGACACAGAGAAAGTCCCTTGGGCTGTCCCCTTATCAGGAGAGCGAGTCCCCTCTAAACATAAAGGAGTAAATCAAGGCAATCAACAACTAAAAAAAATCTGGCAAAGTTCTTTATTTTCTGATAAATTATCTGTCTTAGTGGCTGATAGTGACTACAGCCAAAAGGATTTTATTGGGGAACAAGTTAAGCATGAAGACCTAGTTACTATTACAAGAGTTAGAAGTGACCGAGTTTTTTATCGTCAATTTATTCGGGACCCAAATCAAGCCAAAACTTCGGGACATCCCCGTTGGTATGGGGATAAATTTGACCTTAAAGATGACCAAACTTGGACTGAACCTGATGAAGTTCATCATGTTCCCTTTACAACGAAAAAAGGTCGTCAATTAACAGTGACTATTTCGGGATGGAAACAGATGTTAATGAGAGGAACTAAAAACTATAAAATGAACAATCACCCCTTTACTTTACTCCAGATTGTTGTCAGAGATCAAGAAAGAAATAGTATTTGGAAACCTATGTGGCTTATTGTTATTGGTTCTCGGCGCGATGAGTTAAGTTTAGTTGATTGTTATCAGTGTTATGGTGATTTCCGAGAAAGCTTTTCCCATAGGGGGTAATCGCTTGGACTAAAGGCTTTCAAGAAATAAAAGGAACAGAGAGTTAGCGGATCTTGGTACACAACTTTAAAATTTCATAATTGGCTTGTCTGAAAAAACAGAAGAAATAGATTAAAATGAAGAGGTAAAAAGATTAGAGAGAGTAAATTGAAGCTAAAACAGACAAATAATCCCTTAACCCCGTCGATGGTCGATGATTTACGTTTAGCAGCCTCAAAAATGACGGGAGCAGAGCGTCGTTCATTTCAAGCTGAAATGTGTCTCAAGTATTGTGGAGGAAGTGCCAGACAAACCGAAATCGTGTTTGGTTGGGGGAGAAAAAATGTTCAACTTGGATTACATGAAAAACGAACTGGGATAGTGTGTTTAGGATTACAATCAGTCAATAGTGGATGTAAAAAATGGGAGGAAAGATACCCAATAGTTGCCCAATCATTGAAAGAAATAGCCGAAGCTCACGCACAACAAAACCCCACATTTAATAACCCCATTGCCTATACAAGATTAACGGCGGCTGAAGCCATTAAACAATTAAGAAATCTAGGATATAATGGAGAGGAGGTTCCTGCTGCTTCGACAATGGCAGATATTTTAAATCGTTTGGGCTATCGATTAAGAAAAGTGGTAAAAGCTAAACCTAAAAAAAAATCTCGGAGACGGACGCTATCTTCGAGAATATAGAGAAAAAAGATAGAAAAAAAGACCCTTCTGTGAAACGTTTAAGTATGGATTGTAAAGCAACTGTGGAAATAGGAGAATATTCACGTGGCGGACAAACCAGAGGTTATAATCAAGCTCAAGATCATGATATGGGAACTAAAGAAAAATACGTTCCTTGTGGGATTGTAGATGAAGATACAGGGCAACTTTATGTAACTTTTGGAAGTTCTTATAAAACGAGTGATTTCATGGTAGATAACTTGGAGCAATGGTGGACAAGTCTGAGTATAACTGAAAAGCAGCAACTAGAGAACATCCAAATTAAAGTTGATAATGGACCAGAAAATAGTGGAATAAGAAGGCAATTTTTGAAGAGAATGGTAGAGTTTGCCGACCAAACTAAGAAATCTATTCAATTACTATATTTTCCTCCTTATCACAGTAAATATAATCCCATAGAAAGATGTTGGGGAATTTTAGAGAGGCATTGGAAAGGAACACTTCTGAGAAATGCTCAAACGATGTTAGCTTGGGTAAAAACTATGACATGGAAAGGCTTAAATCCGATAGTTAAGTTAAGTAAAAAAGTTTATCAAAAAGGCATTTCTTTAACGAAAAAAGAGATGAAGGAAATTGAGAAACGTTTAGAACGTAATCCTCACTTACCTAAATGGGATATTTTGATTAGACCCAGTTAGTCTAAAAAGTTAATAAGAGTGTAAAATTAAGTGAATTTCCTTTTTAAAAATAGTCAAAGCTAATTTAA
This sequence comes from Crocosphaera watsonii WH 8501, assembly GCF_000167195.1. Lineage (GTDB taxonomy): Bacteria > Cyanobacteriota > Cyanobacteriia > Cyanobacteriales > Microcystaceae > Crocosphaera > Crocosphaera watsonii. The sequence continues at coordinate 2,340 of NZ_AADV02000083.1, forward strand.
AAGTTAGCGTATTTCTTTCTTTTAGATAGGGAGGTTTTTGTTCGCGGAAAGTATCCGCGAACAACTTTTTATTTTTCCCTTTTCGCTTATTTGAGATGTTCTACAAACAGATTCTGAGAATGGGTGGGAAACTTTTTCTTGGAAATCACCTTGGTATCCTGGATTAGAGTCCTATCCAAAGTTAGGCCTTTTGTTAGCGATTAGAGATTTCACACTAATCGAGGCGAGTTTGGAACAGCTTCGGGAGCAGTTTTGGGTATTTCTTTGTATTGCTACTATGACAACGGGTTTAAGCTTTGTCTTTTGGTTGATTAGTGGGGGAGTAGTTGGTATTATATATCGGGTCCTTACTGGTAAGTTCGATGGAAAAATCAGAGTTTCTAATGAAGAAGAAAGTCAAGGATTAGACCGTTCTTTCAGCGACGAAGGTGAAGGGTTAAGAGAAAAATTATATCAGTTAGCTCACGACAACAGTGTAGAGAAAGTTGAACGTAATTTACTGTTTAGTTTTCTCTCACTACTACTTGAAGATGACCTAAATAACTTTGATTCAATCAATTCTATTCTTGAAAAGACTGAGGATATTAATTTGATTGATAAAATTTTGAAACGAATTATAGAACATAGTAGCGATAGAGAGGAAATTCAAAAAGAATGGAAGCAACTCGATGAATATTATAATAACGCTCGAAACCAAGCAATAAACACAACATATCAGAACACAATAATCTCTATTTTAGGGTTTGCTGAAAAAGTTTCTCCAAAATTTATGCCACTTTTGACCAAGAATTTTCTGACAAATCAATAAGTTTTAGTACATAAAAATTGTTTAAAGTATAATCAAAATTAATGAAAGGCGGTTTGATGAGTTCCCCTGTTCTATTGTTAGTAAATAAGGACAAAAAAAGCGACAAAAACTGCCTCAGAAGTTTAGAAAGATTGACAACTAAAAATGTAATAGCAATGGATGTAATGGAGGTTTCAGGGAGTTTTGTCATCACGAGATTTAGGCTAAATCTTCGTTTAGCTTGTCCAAACTTTCCCTCAATAGCATTACGGAAGCATTCATCGGAGTGGGCTTGTTTCTTTTCTTCTTCACTGACATTTTTCGGAGGTCTTCCTAACTTCGGACCACTGATTCTTATCCCTCTTTCCTTACACCAATTTCTGTTTTCCCTAGTTCGATAAATTTTATCTACATGGACGGATTCGGGATAATAGCCAAACGTTTCTTTATACTTTTCTACTTGTTCTTTTAAATGACAAGATTTATTGAAGTTTTCCCAACTTATTTTGTCTAGAAACACATAGTTATCTACACAGCTTACTGAGAGTTTAGCTCCAAACTCTATTGGTTTTCCTACTTTTCCCCTCACTATTGGACGAATATGCGGTTGAGTTAAACTTACAATTCTTTGAGGAACACTCTGGGTCTTATTCTCCCACATTGACTGTTGTTGTTCATAAACTTTTTTGATAGTCTCTAGACAATTTTTCTGTCTTTTACTCAGATTTTCCAGGGAAGCCCCAGCTTGAATTAAGTCTTCTATATTTCCTAAATTTTTCTTAAGGTATTTTAACTGTTTCCCGATAGCTTTTCTTCTTTCTTGATAACCCAGATTCCGCACTTCAAAATGTAGTATAAAAAAATACATAGTTTTAAAAAGTCCGAAAATCATACCTGGGCAAGAATATTTCTCTTTTCATTAAATTTTTAGGAAAAATAATCAAATTAAGAAGATTTATACTCATTGAAAACTTAGCAAGACTCAGCACAAACGAAGGAGAGTTTCCTCTTCTCATTTGATATCATTAGACTCTTATTCTTTTATTATTTTTGCTTTATCCAATTCAATTTATAGATAATATCTTTGACAAGATGCAGGTAATAAACTCAATATAAAACGCCTTTCTTCTGTTAAATTGACAATTTGTTTAACTCCGTTTAAAATCACATAATGAATACCTTGAAAACATTGAAATATCCACCTCAAAGTCGGACGCAATGTTACTTTCCCTACTTGATTATTTATTCCTTTTTTGACTCTTTTTAAACAATTTCTTAATTCTCTTTGCCCCAAGTTATAAATCAACAAACACAAAGACATTAAAAATAACATTGTTTCTATTCTTTCTGGTTTTTCAACGAAGAAACTATCAGTAAAAAATAAGGGATCTTTCAAAAATCGAAATCCTCTTTCCGTAGATTGCTGGTTTTTATAAGTTATCAGAATTTCACTAGCTTCTAATTTATTTTCCTCTACTAAGTTAGTTGCTAAAATAAATTTTCCTGCTTCTTTAGTCTTTCTACTTATCTCTTCATCTTTTTTGATGATCAGACTAATCATTTTATAAATCTTTTCCTTTTTTTTCGAGTAAGTTTCAGTCAGTTCAACTTCTTTTATTTCCAACAATCTCAATTTTTTATTAATAGCCTTTAATTTATATCGAGCAGCTTGAGGATGTTCAAATTCTTCAGATTGTATTTCTTTAAGAAATTTTTGGGATTTCTTCTCTTCTTGGGAAAGTTGTTTTTCTAGTTTTTCCAAATCACTTTTCTGTCTTTTTTCACTCAAGACTATTAACCAAGTTTGCTTGATTCCACCATAAGTAACAATTTCTTCTTTCCAGGTATAACTTTCTAAATTTAGGTCACTTCTTTTTTCTTTATCTTCATCTTTTACTTCTTCCACCTCTATATTTTGCACTAATTCTTTTGCTTTTTTTATGGTCATTGGAACTCTCGTTATCCATTTTAAATGTTGGATTAGTTGGAGATTTTCTTGACCATATAAAGCACTATCACAAACCATGATACTATCAAACTTTATTTGCTTTTTGAATTCTACTAAAACTTTTCCAAATACAGCTTTATCAGATTCATTTCCATCTCCTACTCTCACAAATAATGGAATATCTCCATCTTGGCTTGTTATTAAATCCAAGACACATTGTTTTAAGTCTGGTCTATGATCCCGAGAATATCCTTTCTTAATAAAAATTGGTCTTTCTTTAATAATTTTTTCTTCTTCCTGTTTCTCTTTATCTTCTTCCCTTTTATATTCTCCATCTAAATGAAATGATGTGGAATCTAAATGGGAGTATTTAAGATCTATTTCAAATTTTTTAATTACTTCTAAAACTACTTCAATAAAAATATCATTTAGTCCATATTTATATAATTCATCCATTACTCTCCCAATTTTATCATCATTAAGGTAATCAGGTTTAATTCTTTCTCCTAACAATTTCTCAATGGCTTTATCTTGAAAAAACTGACTGAATAAATATAGAGGTCTTGAAACAAATCCTAGTCCATTGATTAAAATAGACTTAACTACTGTACCTGCTGAGATTTTTTCTCTAACATCTATTCCTAATTTATTATTAATTATTTTGACTATTCCTATTTCATCAATTAAACCAGCTACTATCCCTAAATGGTCTAAATTTTTAACTTGTATTTCTTCTAAATAAGACATTTTTCGCTCTTTTTTTACAGAGGAAACAACTTAAGCAATTATCCCACTTTTTTGTCTTCAAGAGCTTAAGCAATTATACTTAATTATTAAACCCAGGCTTGTAGTATTTAATGCTACTTTTTGAAGTGCGGAATCTGGGTTGATAAGATAATTTTCGTTTTTTAGCTACTTTTAAGTATTCCTTTCTAGCAATTCTTCTAGAAGTTCTCGGCTTTTTTCTCAATTTTACTCTTAATGGTTTATAAAGATTATCTATTATTCTTTCTGTCTCAATTCTGGCTTGATTTAATATGCCTAAATCCGTTGGGTATTTGATGTCTGCTGGCGCACAAGTCGCATCTAAAATTAGTTTACCTTTATTTTTTATTTTTTCTCCTTTTTCTTGGAGACAATCCTTTTTTTTTACTTCTTTATCACTCTTGTCTATTTCTCTTTTTACTATTTTTTTATTGATTTTGTTTATCAATTCTCCATCAATTCTTTTCCTAAAATGAACTAGCATTGAAGATTCCAGTGGTGGCTCTTGTTGATAACAATTTAAACCTATAAAGTATTGTAGATAGGGATTTTCTCTAATCTGTTCTATAGTTTCTCTATCACTTGTTCCTAATTTTTCCTTAATAATTAATGTCCCTAATGCCATTCTAAATAGTTTGGCTGGCGCACCTTTTTCTGCTGAAAAAAGTTTAGCATATTCTTCCTCAAAATCATCCCAAGGTATCAACTCTGCCATGATTACCCAACGATTATTGGGGGACAATTTGCCCTCGAAAGGTAATTCAAATTTTTCTGGGGGCGGTAAAGGTTGCTCCTCTTTTCGATACATTTGTTCTTGAGCAACAACTGGGAGGTGTTTCTACCAATTATAGCGGTTTGTAGCCGACAAAGCTGATCTTTTTTGCGATCGCGAATATGGGTGTAACCTTTTAAAGAATAGGGTTTTGCTTTTATTCAGCAAACCCTAATTAATAACTATATCAAGAATTTGAAAATAGCTAAGGCTGTTTCTCTAATACTGTTTATATTTCGTGGCCAGGCTATTTTAATTAGCCATACACTCATAACCCCTAAGAATAGATAGAGAGTTGCAGTATAGCTAACTGCACTAATTCCTATGAGGAAAAACAACTATAAAGTCTTTCCATGATAAGTAGATAAATCCCATGAATTATCTCCTTTACACGCACGTAGATTTTAGTTAAGCTTTAGCAACATCATTAACCACCTCCTTAAGAACGTTAGGGGATGAGGAAAAATGATCTAAGGATAATTCTTGAGGATAAGTAGAAAACTCTGGTAATACTTCTTGAATAAATGCTTCTGCTGCTTTGGAACGATAACGATTAGGATTAATAATAACCGATAAAGTTCTCTTTACCTGAATTTCTTCAAGAGCAGCAACATAAACCTCTCCCATTTTTACTTCTTTTTCGATGGCAGTAATAGAAACGAAAGCAGCCCCTAAACCAGCTTGAACAGCATTTTTAATCGCTTCAATAGAATTTAATTCCATTTCAATAGTTAAGCGTTTGGTATCGATATCACACCGTGTAAGAACCTTATCAATCACCTTACGAATAGTTGATTGAGCATCTAAACTAATGAAATTAAGACGATATAAATCCTCTTTTTGAACCTTTTCTACTTGAGCCAAAGGGTGATCAATGGGTAAAATCAAAGCTAGTTCATCTTCAGCATAGGGAATAATTTTCAGAGTATCTTGTAATTCTCCAGGGACTTCTCCCCCAATAATAGCGAGATCAACTTGTCCATTGGCCACCCCCCAAGAAGTGCGTCGAGTAGAATGAACCTGTAATTGTACAGCTACATCGGGGTATTTTTGGCGAAATAAACCAATCATACGGGGTAAGAGATAGGTTCCTGTGGTTTGAGACGCACCCACAATTAAAGTCCCTCCCTGAAGATTTTGTAAATCTTCGATCGCCCTACAGGTTTCTTGACAGAGGGTAATAATTTTTTCCCCGTAGGATAATAATAAATGACCAGCTTCGGTTAACTGTGCTTTACGTCCACCGCGATCGAATAAAGGTACGTTTAACTGTTTTTCTAAATTTTGTACTTGCAGACTAACAGCAGGTTGAGACACATATAAGGTATCGGCTGCCCGTTTAAAACTTCCCTCAGCAGCGATCGCCTTGAGAATACGCAATTGATCTAAAGTGAAAGGAATATCCGACATAAGTTTACCACACAAGGATTTTATGAGTTATCACTAGGCAGTTTTTTCATTATGCTTCACTGTTTTACGATAACTCCTACTTATGATGACAGTAGCACAACACGGGGATCAATTTACAGGACACTGAAAACAAAGCCCACCCACTTCACTGTATTAAGAAATATTAAGGTTACACACCAAGCTAAACCAACGCTCAATTATGTTAGAGGTTGAAAAAACTGTAAAACAGACCAACGTAGGATTGAAAGAGTTGTTGATTCAGTTACAAGAACTCACAACTACTAAATTTAGTGGGAGCTTGCAGATAACCATAGGAAATTGTCCAAACTGGGTCTTATGGTTGCGTCTAGGGCGTTTAAGTTGGTCAGATGGTGGAGTGAATTCGCAAGAACGATGGCAAAGACATTTAGCCTCCTTTGTCCCTGAGTTGCAAGGTTCTCAGTTACACGAGATCACTTCAATAGACAATCAATATGACCGATGCCATATCTTAGTTCAACTCCTAGATCAAGGTTTGCTTCAACGGCAACAGTTAACTGAATCGATGTTAAGTGTTACTCAAGAAATTTTCTTTGATTTAATCCAATCTAATCACATAAACCGCAATTGCTTGTCCTACGAAATTATCCCTGATGATTCGAGTAACAAGCATACCTCGCTCTTACCCATGATTGAGGTAATGCCAAACCTTAAACAAAGCCTAAAAACTTGGCAAAAATGGCAAAATCAGAATTTAGCAGGTTATTCTCCTAATCTCTTTCTTCTGATTAAGCAACCAGAACTCATTTCCCAGGAGAATTTGTCTGAGAGTCAGTTGTCAATCATTTCTCTTATTGACGGTAGCCAAAATGTGCGAATTTTAGCCCTGAAAACGGGTTTAGATATCGTTAGCGTGATGCTCTGTCTGCTTCCCTTAACAAAGCTAAAAGCCATCAGCTTTTCTAAAATCCCTTTTTCTAAAATACCCATTCATCAGAACAGTGATATTTCCCATTTAGGGGTGGCTGACAATCAGAAAACCTTAATTGCTTGTGTGGATGATAGTCTTGGAGTTTGTCGCGCTTTAGAGAAAATAATCAGCGAACAAGGTTTTGGTTTTGTTGGCATTCAAGAGCCTCTAAAAGCAATTCCCTCCTTTTTAAAAACCAAACCCGATCTAATTTTTTTGGACTTAGTGATGCCCATAACCAATGGGTATGAGCTTTGTACCCAACTACGAAAAACCCCAAGCCTGAAAAATGTACCGGTGGTCATTTTAACAGGAAAAGATGGTTTAGTTGATCGCATGAGAGCCAAAATGGTTGGATCTAATGACTTTTTATCTAAACCCATCAAAATGCCAGAATTGCTCAAAGTATTGAATAAACATTTAACACAATCTACCCAAAAGGAATCAACATGAGTCATATTCTTTTAGTTGAAGATAGTCAAGTCGAAGCTGAAAAGTTGACCCGTTACTTAAAAAAACAAGGGCTATCCGTCTTAGGAGTAACTAGCGGAGAGGAAGCGGAACTAAGACTTAAACAGGAAAAACCCAGTCTAATTGTTTTAGATGTTATTTTACCGGGAGAAAGTGGCTTTGAACTCTGTCGCAAACTGAAAGCCGATCCTCTCACCGAAAAAATTCCTGTGGTGATTTGTTCAACCAAGGATAAGGAGATCGATAAAACCTGGGCCAATATGAGTGGGGCTGATGCTTACCTAACAAAACCTGTCAACGAAGAAGCGTTTCAGCAAACCATTAATCAATTAATTGGCTAAGGAGAAATAAGGTGGTACAAGTAGCTGAAACTGTTTCGATATTTGATATTAATCACCAATCGAGTCAACCGGAAGAGGGTGAGAAGTTTTTACGGTTTCCCCTCAATTCCACCACCGATGGCTTAATTCCTTTGGGGGAATTACAAGAGGTTTGCCCCCTGGCAGTCCCAACTATCTTACCCGTACCGGAGGTGCCTCGATTCTTATTAGGCATTATTAATTGGCGAGGTAAAGCAACCTGGATCGTAGATTTAGGCAGTTTATGGGGAGCTCCTCACTGGTGTCAAAGAGAACCCATTGCTGAGGCTGGGATGGCTTTATTGCTTCCCTGGAAAGAGGAAACCATTGGGTTATTGATCGAAGAAATTAAGACCGTTGAAATATTTAACCCTCAACAGTGTTTACCCATTGGAGAAGGAATGTTTTCCCAGGAATTTTCTGCTTTAGCTCAGGGTTATTTTCTTAACCCTCAAGGGAAGACTTGGTTCGTACTAGATATTAATTCGATTATGCAAACAATTGACTCATTTTTAATAAATAAGGATTAAAACAAACATGGTATTAAATTGGATTTTCGATTCTTCTCATCAAAAACCTGAAGAAGAACAAAATGGTCATCATCAAGATAAATTGCTTCTCGAGGAACAACTCGAAGAAAAACACAATAACCCCGCTCAAGATAAGGAACTTTTCCAGGGAAAACTTGAAGAAGAGCAAAATGAGCATGATCACAATAAGATGGAAAAATCTGAAGAATTAACCATGAATGGAGAAAATTTTGACCACAAGGAAGATAAACAAGATCACGCTCCTCATTTAGCTACCTTAGAAGCCAACTACAGAGAAGTTAGTTCTTTTTCTGTTGTTGACTTTGAACTCAACAGTGCTAATTGGTTGAATAATATTAACCAACAAGCGCAACAGAGAATGCTTGAGGGACTAAATCAAATTCGCCAATCTCTGCAAGCCGATCGCGTGTTAGTCTATGCTTTTAATGGAGATGGCAGTGGTCAAGTTTTGGCTGAGTCAGTAGATACTCGTTGGTCAAGAGCCGGAACTTCTTTTGATCTCGATTACAGTTTAACTGAAGCAAACTGCAAACCTTATTATGTGGTCAATGATATTTCTACTAAGAGTTTTCCCCTTTGCTTGGTGGAAGCTCTTCAAGCCTTGGAAGCCAAAGCTTATATTGTGATCCCCATCAAATACAATGACCAACTGTTGGGAGTTTTAGGCGCATATCAAAACGCCAATCCTCGTAATTGGCAAGAATCAGAATTGAGACTGATGCTTAATGCGGCTGCTCAATTTCGGATTCCCCTAGAACAAACCGCCTTTATTCGTAATAGTCAATTTCAACAACAACAACGAGAAAAGGCCGTTAAGCAAGAACGAGCTTTAGGGAAAATGCTGCAGCAGATTCGTAATGCTAAAGAAGATGAGCGAATTTTCCAAATTGCCACTTATGAAGGCAGAAAATTACTGCAAGCCGATCGCCTAGCAGTTTATCGCTTTGATGAAGATTGGGGGGGTAAATTTATTGCTGAATCTGTGAGTCCCGGCTGGACAAAGCTTATCGACACTATGTTAGTGGTTAAAGATACCTTCCTGCAAGAAAATCAAGGGGGGCGTTATAAACACGGTGAATGTTTTGCCGTGGATGATATTTATGCAGTGGGACATCAAGCTTGTCATATTGCCTTACTCGAACAATTTGAAGCCAGAGCTTATGCCATCGCTCCCATTTTTATTGGGGATATGGCAGGAGATAAAAAGCTTTGGGGGTTATTGGGTGTTTATCAAAATTCTGGTTGTCGTAAATGGCAAAAAGAAGAGATTGAGCTACTCAGACAACTGGGTTTACAGATCGGCATCTACAAAATAGTCAAGGGGGAAACTATAAAAATGGTCAAGCTTGTATTGTTAATGATCTCAGGGAATCAGGGTTAGAACCACGTCTGATGGAAGTCTTAGAAAGATTAGATATTAAAGCTTTCGTCAGAATGCCGATTTTTGTCGATCGGAAACTTTGGGGGATCATCAATCTTTATCAATCAAACACTCGTCTTTGGAAAGAAGATGATTTGGAATTTCTGCAACGAATGGTTCTACAAATTAGTAGTGTCATTCAACAAAAACAGTATTTAGATGAGTTGCAAACTCAAGCACAACAAGAAGAAGCGATCGCTAATATTGTGCAACGGATTAATGGTTCCCTGAACGTTAAGGACCTTTTCCGTAGTGCGACTCAAGAAATTCGCAACTTGCTGGAAGTGGATCGTGCTGTAGTTTATCATTTTAATGCTGATTGGACAGGGGAAGTTCTCGCTGAGTCTGCCGGAGCAGAATGGGTATCTGTTATGGAAATTCAGGAAACAGATCCAACCCTATTTAGCAAAGAAATGAACGCCCATGAGCAATGTACCTTGAAAAATATGCAAGCAGGTTCCGCTTTGGATCAAGATACCTATTTCATTAACACTCAGGGGGGAGACTACACTCGAGGCAAAAAATTTCATGTAGTCAATGATATCTATAATGCAGGGTTTTCTTCTTGTTATCTGCGCTCCCTGGAAAAATATCAGGCCAAAGCTTATATGATTGTTCCTATTTTCCAAAATAATCAACTTTGGGGATTATTTGCTGTTTATCAGAATTCTGGGACACGAAAATGGAAAAGTAGTGAACTGAATTTGATGCTGAAAATTGCCCCTCCACTAGGAATTGCCATTGAACAAGCAGAACTGATCGAGAAAATTCAAAGCAATAATAATCAGTTAAAAGAACGTTCTCAACGGGAAAGTTCTATTGTACAGTCTCATCTCGTTTGATGGGTCGTTTTGCTGAGTTAATTCAGCAAAATAACAACTCCAAAAAATTGATGCAATTTGCCATCAAAGAATTACAACAAGTTCTTAAAGTGGATCGGGTTGCTATTTATCGCTTTGCTTCTGATTGGTCAGGAAAATTTATTATTGAATCTGTTGCTGCTAACTGGCCAAAATTAGTTGGGACAGAATTATCTCAAGTTAAAGATAGTGCGATTCAAGAAACCCAAGGTGGGCGTTATCTTCGTCGGGAAAGCTTACAAGTTAACGATATTTATCAAACTCAAGAGAATGATTTACCCTTATCTCTTCTCGAACAAAGTCAAACCAAAGCTTATCTATTGGTTCCTATCTTTAACGGGGAAAAACTTTGGGGACTGTTAGGCATTTTTCAAAATGATCGCCCTCGTCAGTGGTAAAGGGTTTAGTGTGGTTGCTGATGAAGTTCGTTCTCTTGCCCATCAGTCAGCTAATGCGACGACGGAAATCAGTCGTTTAGTGGATGAAATTTGTACAGGAACCAGTGAGGTAACCGAAGCGATGGAAATTGGACTCGCTCAGGTGGTTAATGGAACCAATCTTGTCAGAGAGACACAGCAAAGTCTCAGTGCGGTTGTTAGTGCGACCAATAACATTAAAGAGTTGGTGGCTGAAATTAGTCAAACCTCTGTTAATCAAACTCAGCAGTTCCAAATTGTTACTCAAGTGATGGCTAATGTTTCGGCCATCTCTAAGGAAACTTCTCACGAAACCGCTCAGATTTCTGATTCCTTTAAGGAACTAGAAGAAACCTCTAATGACTTACAAACCAATATCCGTCAGTTTAAAGTGGATTAATTAATCGAGAGTCAGTTTAGGTAGGGAGTGTGGGAAGGGTGGGAAGTGTGAGAAGACTATATAGAAGCAATATTAATATTCTGCTCCCCCATCTCCCCGTCTCCCCCTGCTCCCCCTGCTCCCCCTGCTCTCCCTACTAGAAAATGTAATCTTTACACCAATTTCTTATGACTATCGAACCCCTTGATTCCATAGAACAATATTTACTTGATGAATCATCAGAACTTCTGGCAACCATTGAACAGAATCTGCTGGAGTTACTCGAGGAAAAAACGGTCGACAAAGTTCATACTTTAATGAGAAGCGCACATACTATAAAAGGAAGTGCTGCTAATTATGAACTCAAAACCCTCGAAACTATTGCTCACCATTTAGAGGATGTATTTCAGGCTTTATATGCTCCTGAATTAGAAATTGATTCTGAACTTTCTTTTCTGCTACTTGAAGGTTACGATTGCCTGAAAGTCCCCTTAAATGGGATTTTGTCCAATATACCCTATGATGAACAGGAAATATTGGATCGCACGGCGGAGGTTTTTGCTAAACTACAAACTAAATTGGGTGATTTCTTCGGTCGTGAAGCTCCTTTACCCACTTCTGAAGAATTAGGTTTTGATGTTGTTGGCTTGATTTTTGCTGATAGTGTTCCTCAAGATTTACAACAATTAGAAACTGCGATCGCTACTCAAGATCCACAACAAGTTTATCCCATTCTTAATAGTAAGGCTGATTTTTTCCAAGAGTTAGGGATGTCTTACGATCTTCCAGGATTAGTGGAAATAGCTCAGGCAACTAAAGCAGCAATTGAATACCATAAGGATCATGTTCTCACCATTGCCCAAATAGCTCTAGAAAATTTTCAACAAGCTTATACTGCTGTCTTGGATGGTGAGCGTAATCAAGGGGGTAGTCTCTGTGATCAATTACGTTATTGGGCTGAATCTTCTGCTGAAAATTCTTTGATTGTTTCCGAAGAACAAGATAATAATACTGTCAATAATTCTCACAGTAACTTGATGGAAGAGTTATTAAATATTGTTGATGATTCTGTTGAAGATAATTCTTTGATTGTTTCAGGAGAACAAGATAATAATACTGTCAATAATTCTCACAGTAACTTGACGGAAGAGTTATTAAATATTGTTGATGATTCTGTTGAAGATAATTCTTTGATTGTTTCAGGAGAACAAGAAAAAGAGGAAGAAGAAGAATCCTCTTATATTAGAGAAATAAAACAAAAAGTTAACCAAAATTTATCATTAAATGCTTCCCCAATAGAAAGAGTTTTACAATTAATTTGTACAACACATAAAGAAACATTTGTCAAGAAAGAGCCAAATATTTCATCAGAAAATAACCAACAAAAATTTCAGCCTAAAAAACAATCAACACAATCACTTCCTAGTATCAGAGTAGCGGTAAAACAACTGGATCGCCTTAGTCATACCATTGGGGAATTACTGATCAGCGAAAATCAACAAAGCTTACAATCAGATCAAATTCATCATCTTACTCAAAATACCTTAAAACAGTTTTTACTCTCTCAGAAACAACTTAACAAAGTCCGTGAATGGTCAGACAAAAATCTACTTATTCCTAGCAGTAAAAGAAGTAAAAAGCATAAGAAAAAAAATGACATATACCCCTTGATAATTTCCACTTCCTTAACTGATATAGACTCAGAATTCGATGTTTTAGAAATGGATGTCTATAGTGATCTTCATCTCCTACTTCAAAACTTAACAGAACAAATGATGCAGCTAGGAGAACAAATTGAAAGTATAGAAGGATTAGCACAAACTTTACGTTTTAGTCGGGGAAAACGTAAACAATTACTATCTCAAGCGCAAGATGATTTACTAGAAGCTCGAATGGTTCCCTTAGCAAAAGTATTCAATCGATTTCCTCGACTCATGCAGCAGATGGTGGCCGCTCACCAAAAACCGGCTCAACTTCATCTTATCGGCTCAGACGTACTCATTGATAAAGTATTTGTAGAAAAACTGTATGAACCCCTACTCCATCTAATTCGTAATGCTTACGATCATGGTCTAGAATCAGCAGAAAAGCGTCGTCAACAAGGTAAACCCGAAACAGGACAAATTACAGTAGAAGCTTATCATCAAGGGAATCGTATTACCATCGAAATTAGGGATGATGGACAAGGATTAGATTGGGAGCGTATTCGTCAATCAGCCGTTGAAAAACAGTTATTAACCCCAGAAGAAGCTGCTAATCTTTCAGAGGAGCAACTAGCAGATTTATTATTTGAACCAGGGTTTTCTACTACGGAAAAAATCAGCCAGTTGTCTGGTCGAGGAATTGGTTTAGATGTGGTTCGTTCTCAATTTCAAGCTTGGCAAGGATCGGTTTCTATTAAATCAAATAGGGGAGAGGGGACTACTTTTGCTCACGGGGTGACAAGCCCGTTAAAACCCTGATTGAAAGAGGGTTTCAGCCATGGCGATCGCTCTATAAATTGTCAAAAACTAGAGGGCTTATTGAGAATAAACAATAATGATAATCATTCTTGCCGTGTGTGTGGGGGGGAGGAGGGTTACACCGTCCTCCCCCCCACAGGGTTGATGCTCAAAATCAACCCCTTGGGCCATATTAGTTTCTATTAAATAATAGCAATTGGTCTATTTCGGATAGTTACATCTAAAATAAATCATCTTCCACTGGGTATTTCATGTCAAGATAAATACGGGAATTAGGCGGCTTATCTATATGGACATGGTTGTAACCCTTTCTATAATGGTGAATTCTGGGGATATGGTCCTCATATTCGAATAATTCGGACAAATCCCAGGTGGATCAAGGAACCCTAAGGCTTCCAAATTCATGCTCGGCACTCTGAATTAGTTAAAGCATATTTCCTAAGGTTGCCAATGTTCCTTAAAAATACTTACACCGTTACACACGATTGCGGAAAGGGAG
>NZ_AADV02000082.1 GCF_000167195.1 Crocosphaera watsonii WH 8501
GAAGATAACCATAAAATTGCTGCATCAAAAGACTGGTAGATTCATCATCTACGTTCCATAAACTAGTGCAGCTTAGCAAAAATAATCCACCAGTCACTTATGATCTTTAAAGCCCTTAAATTTCCAAACGAACGGCTTAGCAAAATGTTGATTAAAGTAATCAATAAAATTGAGAATTTTTTGGGATATTTCTTCAGTTGAACGGACAGTAATTCTTTTGAGTAAACGCCGGACTAAGATCGAAAACCAACACTCAATTTGATTAAGCCACGATGTATGTTTGGGAATATAAACAAAGCGAATTCGATGAGATTCATCTGATAAAAAATCTGCTCTGCTGTCCATAGATTGCAAAATCCCCTCCTTTCCTTTTCTCCCCAAATCAATAGTAATTCCACAGCTTTCTGCTACTAATTTGACTAAGCTTTCCGATTTATGAGTGTTGAGTTGATCTACAATAAAAATCCATTCTGCTTTTTCATCAATCTTAATCGTTCTCTGGATATGTTCAGAAAAATCTTGTTCTGTTCTTGTCGGTCCAATAGAGGGACTAACAACTTTTCCTCTTGCCACATCCCAGTTCGCAATCAAGCTTAAAGTTCCGTGTCTTTCATATTCAAATTCGATTTTTTCTACTTGTTTAGGCTTGATTTTTTTGTTCGGAAATAATCTCTCAAGAGCTTGAATCCCTGTCATTTCATCTGTACTAATTAAATGAATTCCTTGTTCTAACAAAGTTTTAGCTTCTTGATGAAGTTCACAGATATATTTGACTTGCTTTTTAAATTTTAAGGGATCATCAATTTTGGCATTTAACCAGTAACGAACGAGATGTGGTTGTAATGTCGCTTCTTTTTAAAAAACGCCCCACACTACGGGGGGAAATCTTTTCGACAATTCCTCTTTTTATGGCTTCATCCGCCAACTCTGAAGGTGTCCAATGGCTCACTGGTCTGTCTGATTTTTCACATTCTTCACAAGCGATCGCTACAATCTGGACTACTTGTTCGACCGTAAAGGATTTTGTTGTTCCAGGTCTTGGGCGATCGCTTAAAATTCCTTTGATCAAGACCATTAATGCTTTCTCCGTTACCTGTTGTTCTTCGGCGGCACTCAGTTTTTCTCTCTCCTCAAACCATCGCGATCGCCACTGACGCACTTGTACTCGGTCTAATTCTAATCTTCGACTAATCGAACTATTGCTCTCTCCTGATGCTGCGGCTAAGATTAGCCTTAGAAAAGGGAGAAGGGGAGATAATACATCTAGGAGGAAGAAAGAGGGTTTCTCGTTATGAATTTGGGAATTTAATGGCAGAAGTATTTAACTTTTCTCAAGACTTAATTACGCCTTGTTTACAGAAAGATGTCGTAATGGCTGCACCGCGATCGCCTGATACTTCTTTAGATAGTTCAAAAGCATTTCAATTAGGTTATCAACCCTTATCTTTAAGAGAAGAATTAGAACAATTAAAGAACAAAATATAAAAAGAATAAGATTACTGCTTTATGGATCATTTAGTCTTCTATCAAGTCATATCCGTCCAATTTGAGATTATTTTCTTGTAAAAATTTTAACCAACCTTGCAAGCGGTTTACTTGATGATAATCATCTAATAAACCTAATTCTTGTTCTTTCTCGGTTAATTCTTTAAAGGTTTCATACAAAGGATAATCAGGAGAAACTAAACTATCTTTGTAATGTAGAATGGGGGGATTTTCCTCTTCTTCATAATCAGAATGATTAACCCGTAAATTATTTAATTGAATTTGCATCCGACTATGAAGAATGGGGTGAGGATTGTCATCAAAATCAGGATAATATAAATAGGTAATCTTAGGAATACGCCAAGAAAATTGGATGACATTCGCTTCTTCTAATCTTCCCACTGTGCGACTAGCGCAACCTTCATATAAACGTAATAAAGGTTCTAATTTTTCTAAGACACTAATATGAATTAGTAGGGAATTTTTAAGTTTTCTTCCGAGAGTTTGTTTTTGGCAAAGTTGAGCTATTATTTCTAAGTTTCCTACCTGATATAACATAGCATCAGCCATAACACAGGCACTATTATAGCTACCAAATAAAGACTTAATATCTTGCTTAACCTCTGGAGACAATTCTCGCATTTTTGGACGGCGATCGAATTGACTTAAGGCCAGATATAACAATAAATCTTGACGACGTTTTTCTGTAATCATATCCCAATCATCTTCGTAAGTAACTTGTAAAACAACCTTAAAGGCTTGACGAAAACTTCTAAATTCCTCTTTTAATTGTACCTCATTTCGTAACTCTCCTTTAGCGGGTAATCTTCCTCGTTCGGTATAAAATTCCATTAAAGGTTGTAGGAGGTGTTCATAGTCTTCAAACCGTCTTACTTTGGTTATTAATCTTGGTGTTTTTGCCCGAGAATGAAAGCGAGATGCACGGAATTTTTGTGCTTCCATTTCATCCCGAAAGACTAAATAAATACCTAATCCTATGGGAATAGAATCAACCTCTAAGACTTGATCGATGTAAAATTTTAGTTCTTCTTGTTCATAATATTTTTGGAAAGTATTTCTACTGGTAATAATGCCATCGCCATAGGCAATAACTCCTCTATCTCTATCATCGATCAAAACCTGTGCAGAAACAATTAAAACTTTATTAGTTAATTGCCAAGCATTTAGTAAAGCTTCTCGTCTCTCGTTAATATCTTCAACAACATTAATCACATAACCTAAGTTAACAATATCAGCGATCCTTTTGTGATTATCGGGGCAATAATAAGGGTCCCATCCTTGACTTTTATAACCCGCTGCTGCGATCCTTTCTACTTCACCTCCGTAACCACATCCATAGTCAAAAAAGGTAGTTTCTTCATCAAATAATAATAAGTCTAAGGCTAGACGTACAGGACGAGAAAAGGCATTTCTAACAATAGCTGCTTTATGCCTTTCGATTTGAATAGTAAAGGTTTTTTGAGGAAAAAGAGGACAATCGCAAGCTAAATAATGTCCCTCAAAAATAATCCGTTTACGATTTAGTCTTTTTTCCCATTGTTCTTTAGTACCGATAGGTACATTTAAGCTTAATAAGTCTAATTCTTCCTCCATATTAGTTAAGTGGGAGAAGGTTTCGTATTGTGGATAATCAAGGGTAATAAAGCTTTCTTTTCTATGTAGTATTGGAGGATTTTTCTGATTTTTATAGTTCCAATAACTAACCTTCTCTGTATCTAGATTAACCACGATACTTAAGGTTAATGCAGGATGAGGATCGCTATCAAAGTCTGGATAAAATAAATAGGAAATAGTGGGTCTATCTATAGCGAATTTAATAATTGTTGCGCCTTCAATTTTCTCGGTTAGCCTTGCTTTTTTTTCGTATTCTTGTAGTATTATCTCAAGAGAATCAATGGCACTGATATGAACGTATAAAGCAGTTGGTAACTGTTTACCAATGGGACTTTTTTTACAACAGGTAACAATTTCGCTAAAGTAATCAGTGGTTAAAAACATAAGATATTTTGGATAATAGCCTAAACTCAGACAAGAGCATTATTCCGATAAGTCTCCAAACTGTTGACGATATTTTTCTAACATAGCTTCCATTTCAGATAACTTTTGTTTTTCCTGTTGTAATTCAGTTTCTTTTTCTTGTAATTCAGTTTCTTTTTCTTGTAAAGCTGTTGCTAATTCTTCAGGAATCAATAATTTTTTTCCCGTGTCTTCTCTATAAAAACCTATTAACTGGCCTTCAACTTTTAATTGTAACTGTAAAGGCTCACTACGATTATCTTCAATTACTTCGTAAACAGTATTGCGTAAACGATAACCTTTTAATTGTTCGGGAATCCATTCTCCTTTAGGATCAAATAACCAATATTCTTTAACCCCTAATTGCTCGTATAATGTCTTTTTAAACTCTTGATCTTGATTTTTTGTTCCTGGTGATGTCATCTCAAAAATAACTTGAGGAACTTCTTTTTCTTCCCAAATTTTATAATTATCTCTTCCTCCTGGTTCTACATTAAAGATTACCATAACATCAGGAGCTACTCGCATTCTTGGTAGTCCTTGACTATAGTACATAAATTGATTAGCTAAAACAGTCCCTTGCTGTCCTGATAAATACTGTTTGAGGACTTCTAGGGTGGTTAAAATAGCGTATAAGTGAATATAGGTTTCTGCCACAGGTTCTCCGTCTGAACTAGGATAAATAATATCAGTTTTTGCCACTGTTTCTAACATAAACTTAAGACCCTCATGGTGTTATTTTTTGTCTTATTAATATTGTACGCAAAAATGCTCAATATAGAGTAGTCAGGGGTGCATCAATCTTTTACAATTAGATTTGATTACAATAATTCACCAAATAAGCAATCTGGCCATGGATGATCGTAAAAAGCGTATTCTCGAACACTTAAAACAGAGTGGTGATGGAACTGCCTACATTTCCCCTAAAAAGACCTCTCAACAGACACCAGCCCCAGAACCCACTCCAGAAAAAACTCCAGAACCCACTCCAGAAACTACTTCAGAACAAAAGACATCTCCAGAACCATTACCCGTCTCAAAACCTATGGTCAAAGATGACCGTAAGCAAAAAATTATGGCTCATGTCAAGAGTAGTAGTGCTAACTTTGGCAAATTCTCTCTAGAAGATGATAGCAAGAAAAAGAAAATTGAGGAGCATATTCGCAAAAGTTTAAGTTAAAAATTGGTATAGGGGTTATTCAAGAAGTGGAAAGTGGGAAGTGGAAAGTTGAAATCAGTCAGTAAATTATTCTACTGAAATAACATAAAAATTCACCTTTTTTGATTCTAACTTCTGACTGCTCACTTCTGAAAAACTACTTCTAAATTAGACTGATTTACCCCCAGACTACCCATTTTATTGACTTTTATAATTTTTACCAGTACTATCACCAATTTTTATATAGGGTTTCTCGGACTCATGAGGTACACTTAATATCGAGCCTCCGAACTCCGAACTCCGAACTCCTAAAACTAGAAAACTCTGTACCTCACAAGTATGAGAAGTGCTATATACTCTTATTTTTAACATACCATTATTTATTGCTATACATTATTAGATTCCAGAGTTGCCATAATTTTTAAATCATATAAGTCTTCAAAAACAACTTTTTTATAATCTAAATTCCATAGTTCTAAGGAACAATCATCTTTAGTGTTGGAGGGAATAAGATGTAAATGTAGTTTTTGATATTCTTGGTCATACTTACAATGAACATCTTTTATTGCTCCAATGTTACGACGATCTAAAGCAACAGCAAGGCGTAAAATTGCGCTTAAATGTTTAATCTGTTTACGGTAATTATCGGGTAGTTTGCTATAAGCAGTATGTTTTTTCTTGGGTGTACTTTTTCGGTGATAACGGGCGATATTAGCAATGGTTTCAATTTCCATTTCTGTAAAGCCTAATAGTTCTGCATGACGAATCAAATAATAAGAGTGTTTATGATGAGATGAATGACTAATATAAACTCCACAATTATGTAAAATAGCTGCTGACCACAATAATTCTCGTTCGGGTTTTCCCCAGTTATGAAGCGTCCCTAATAATTGGTCAAATAAACTAACGGCAAAACCTGCAACTTGCTCGCCATAACCAAGATCAACTTTATATTTTCGAGCAATTTTATAAACACTTCTTTGACGGACTTCCGTTTGAAAACTTAATCTATTTTCGATTAAACCATTATTTAACATCCAATCAACAATCATTCCTTCTCTTAATGCCCTTTCACAAATAGTAATTGTCTCTAGATTTAACATAGTCATAGCTTCTAAAATAATAACCGCACCAGCAACAATAATTTCTGCTCTTTTTTCGGACATTCCTGAGAGATTAACCCGTTCTTCGTAGGTCAAAGAAACAAATTGCTTGACCATATCTTTGAGGTCTTGACGACTCATTTGATACCCTTGTAAGGGACTGGGCAATTCTCCCAAAGTTTGCATAGCATGAAGGGCAACCAAAGTTTCAATGGTTCCTGATGTGCCGACTGCTTGAGGTATTTCCCCTGGTTTCAGTTTCCGTTTAACTTCATCAATAGGCCGCTCTAACATTCCTCGTACATAAGCCTGTAAATAGGTTAATTCTTTCTCGTCGATGGGATCAGTGCTGATCAACTCATTAGTGAGACGGACAGCCCCTACTTTCGTACTGCTCAAAAATCGGGGTTCTTGGGAATCAGCCAGAACAATTTCCGTGGAACCGCCGCCAATATCAATGATAACGTGGGGTTTTTCCTGAAAATCCATCCCCGATAACACCCCCAAATAGATGCGACGGGCTTCTTCATACCCAGAAATTAAATTGATAGTGATGCCAACTTCTGCTTGTACCTGCCAAATAAAGTCCAACCCATTGGGGGCTTCTCTAGTGGCACTGGTGGCGGCAGCGATGATATGTTCTACATTGAAACTCTCCGCTAAGTCTTTACATCGTCGTAAAGAAGCTAGGGAACGCTTGATGGCTGCTTCGCTCAAGTTCCCTGTTTTGGGTTCTCGCTCTCCTAAACGGACGGTATCCTTTTCCCGTGAAATAATGGTAAAAGCAGGGAGGGTTTTATCAACTTCCACAATTACCATGTGAATAGAGTTGGTACCAATATCAATGGCTGCTATGGTACAAGTTTCTTCAGACATTCTCTTTTTTGATGGAAAGTTGCTGTTAAGCATTGAACTCAAAGACTCTAAAATAATAAGTGTTTGTCTGTTGTTATTATTGATCAAAAAAGGTTTGGCTATGACAACCATTGCTATTATTCCGGCTCGTGGAGGCTCAAAAGGGGTTCCCCGTAAAAATATTCGTCTTTTGGCAGGGAAACCCTTAATTGCTCATTCTATCGAGGATGCTCAAGAGTCTACCTCGGTTGATCAAGTGTATGTTTCCACGGATGATACCGAAATTGCCAGTATTTCTGCTGAATATGGCGCAAAAATTATCCAGCGTCCGGCTGATTTGGCTAATCCCGCATTTCTCACAAACTGATCAGTAATCAGCTAGAGGTTAGATGTGGCTTATTTTTCAAGCGATCGCTTAAAATGGCACACTGTTATTTTTTACTCGCCCCTCAAATCAAGGTTAAACTCAGACTACATAATGGTTTGAAGTTTAGCGATCGCAGAATTTGTGAGAAATGCGGGTAATGATACGGCATCCTCTGAGTCTGCTTTAATTCATAGTCTACAAGCATTAGAAGCTCAAAATATTAATCCAGATTTATTGGTATTTTTACAATGTACATCTCCTATTAGGACTGGTGCAGAAATTGATCAGGCGATCGCTAAACTAAAAGCAGAGGAAGGTGACTCTCTGGTATCGGTTTCCCCGTCTCATCGGTTTCTCTGGGAAGAAGTTAACGGGGTTGCTAAGTCTATTAATTACGATTATCGTCATCGTCCCCGTCGTCAAAATATGAACCCCCAATATGTGGAAAATGGCTCTATTTATGTGTTTAAACCGTGGGTACTCAAAGAAAACAAAAACCGACTAGGGGGCAAAATATCTCTCTATGTTATGAGTGAAATAGCTGCGGTGGAAATTGATTCAGAAGAAGATTTTCAGATGATAGAATTTTTTATGAGTTAGGAGTTAGGAGTTAGGAGTTATGGGTATGGAAATTTTAGTGATTAGTAATGGCCATGGAGAAGATGTTATTGCTGTGTCTATTGCTGAAGCATTGAGACAGTTTCCCGAGATTACTAAGATTTCTGCATTACCCTTAGTCGGGAAAGGTTACGCCTACGAAAAAGCCAATATTCCCATCATTGGCACGGTTAAAACTATGCCATCGGGAGGGTTTAATCAAGATATTAAGCAAATGGGGCGTGATCTCAATGATGGATTATTAACCCTTACTTATCATCAATATCAAATCATTAAACAATGGGGAAAAAATGGGGGCAAAATTTTAGCAGTGGGTGACATTCTTCCCCTCTTGTTTGCCTGGTTAAGTGGGGGTGAGTTTGCCTTTGTGGGAACTGCTAAATCAGAATATTATCTACGAGATGAAACAGGGTGGTTAGCTTCTACATCCCTTCTTGAACGTTGGCTAGGATCGATGTATTTTCCTTGGGAACGCTGGTTAATGAATCGTTCCGCTTGTTGCGGTGTTTTTGTGAGAGATAGCCTTACTGCTAAAATTTTAGGGGAATTCTCGATCCCTGTTTATGACTTAGGCAATCCGATGATGGATCATTTTTCGGTGAACCCATCTCTAACTTTTCCCCCAGAAACTGAACCTTTAATCATTCTTTTATTACCCGGTTCAAGAATGCCAGAAGCCCAAAATAATTGGCAATTAATTCTGCAAGCTGTTGATAGTATTAAAGCAGTTTTTTCTCAGCGATCACTATTATTTTTAGCAGCTATTACCCCTAGTTTCAATTCTATTCCTTTTCAAGAGGATTTGGTGGATAATAGTTGGCAAAAAGAATGGATAAACACTTATAATTTATCAATCCCAGATGAGCAAGGTATCTTATTTTCTCGGGAGCAAGAGAGATTAATTATTAGTCAACAAGCCTATCAAACTTGTTTACAATTGTCCCATATTGGTATTGCCATGGCCGGAACAGCTACAGAACAATTTGTGGGTTTAGGTAAACCCGTGATTAGCTTTCCTGGAAACGGTCCCCAGTTTACCCAAAAATTTGCCCAAAATCAAACCCGTCTTTTAGGCTGCTCTGTTACCTTAGTAGATAGACCCCAAGAAGTAGGACACACTTTAACTCAATTAATTAAAGATCCCAAAAAATTGAAAAATATTGCCGATAATGGTCAAAAACGCCTGGGAAAACCAGGAGCGGCACAAAGAATTGCTAATTGTGTGGTCAATGAATGTTTTAATTAATTATCCATTATCCATTGTCTTGATTGAGTAATTCTGCGATGGCCTGTTGTGGTATTTGAGTGTCATCGGGGAAGGTTTGACGGGAATCAGTAATTAACCAATCTAAGGCTGCTGCTTGTACATCAATAGCTGCACCTGTTTTATCAACACAATAGCGTCCAAACACCAACTTATCAAGTAAACGCACCCCCGGACCGAGACGAGAATATTCAAAAATAACGCTATTATCCACCGTTGCGCCGCTACAAACCCAACAATTAGGACCAATCATACTCGGACCAATAATGGTTGCCCCATCTTCAATATGAGTCATAGCACCAATATAAACCGGTCCTTGAATATTGACCTTATCCCAGTTAACCGATACGTTTAACCCTGTATAAATCCCTGGTTTAACTTCAATCCCAGGAATTTGGACATTTTTGATCTCCCTTGATAATACACCACGAACAGCGTGCCAATAATCGGGAACTTTGCCAATATCAACCCATTCAAAGTCCATATTAACCGCATAAAAAGGCGCACCCTTCTCCACCAACATAGGGAATAATTCACCACCGATATCATATTTCTGATTCGGGGGAATATAGTTCATAATTTCTGGTTCAAAGATATAAATCCCTGTATTAATATTAGTGCTGAGTGCCTCTTCGACGGAGGGTTTTTCTTGGAAGGTTTTAATTCTTCCCTCTTCGTCGCTTACCACTACCCCATAACTCGATACGCTTTCTTTGGGGACAGATTTAGTAATAATTGTAGCGATCGCCCCTTTATCCCTATGGTATTTAACGGCGGCGGTTAAATCTAAATCGATGAGAGCATCACCACATAAAACGATAAAGGTATCATCAAAAAAAGGATTAAAATCCTGAATGCGTCGTAACCCACCAGCCGACCCCAAGGCTTCACCGACTAAATCACCATCGACAATTTTGCCTTCAAAAGAATAGCCTATTTGTACGCCAAATCTTTGGCCATCACGGAAATAACCTTCAATTTCTTCGGCCAGATGGCTGACATTGACCATTATTTCATCAAAACCATGTTTTCGCAAAAGTTCCAGCAAAAACTCCATCACAGGTTTTTGCAAAATGGGAATTAACGGTTTAGGTATGGTATGGGTAATGGGACGGACGCGAGTTCCTTTCCCAGCGGCCAGAATCATGGCTTTCATTAATAATTTTTCCTCAATCTTCGCCAGAGATAGTTATGGTGACATAGCTTAGTTTACCATTAACTATTCCTAAATCCCGATAACGATTTGAAATCAGTTAGTGGTTAATGGATCAATAATATAACTCAAAGGACTTGAATAGTGAGGTCTTGATAAAATTCCTCTTGAGATAATTCGACTTTGGATTGAGATGAAAGGAGTAATAAGGCCCAAAACACCCCAACTCGGTCTTGTTTTTGTTCGCCGTCGTGGGGGGGGTTAATTTGATGCCATCGCTGTAATAAGTCGTCTAAATCCAATTTTCGTTCTATTTCGGGGGAGTTTGGCCACTGTTGGCCGAAAAAAACCTCTAATTGTTGGGCTAATTCCGTTAAATTTTCTTGGTGTGCCAATTGAGTCACCATTTTCATGGCTTCTCTTTGGGAATGGGGTTTAGGGGTTACCTTACGACGACGAGAGGGGGTGGCTGTTTCTATTTCTTGGGCAATTTCTTCTATATGAGTGATCAACTCTTGCAGGGTAACACGACGCTGACGAGGGGGTGGGGCAGCAGTTCGACGACGGAGATGTTTTTCTAGGTCGGAAATACGAAACGGTCTGTGTCCTTCTTCCGTCATTTCTTCTGGTTCGCAGGGAAATTCTTGCTCACTATCGTCCCTTTCTAGTTGTTCTAAAGAATCAGCTTTAAAACGGACTAGCATAGATGCCCATAAAAAAGCTTGACCTGATCTGGGTAAAGTGGCCTGTTCGTAAATGTTATCTCCATATTCGTTGATACCCAATTCATTCAAAAAGCGATCGATGACATCAATAACTTGAACATCCCAAGGATCGATTTCTCCCTGTTGGGCGAGGTTCATCAGGGTTTCGATAATTTCTGTGGCCTGATTGGTGTTGATGGGGTTTAAAGTGGGGCTATGGCTATTAGTCATGGGTGATTAAAATTTATCGGCTTGATAGGTGTAAAATTGCTGAAATACCCCTATAGTTCCAAATTCATAATTGGGAACTGGAGAGGGTAGAAGCAGTTCTGTTTCATAAACACTAAATAACAAATAATTTTGACGAATGGTTTTCTTGGCAATAACCTGCCTAATATGGGGCTTCCCCGTATCAACCAGGGTTTTGCAATGACTAGCGAGAAAACTAGCTAACCCTCCCGATGCTTGGGAACAAACTTCATACTTCAAATAGGTGGTGAGGGTATCTGTCGCATAACTTTCGTAATCTCTCTGCCCAGGGTTGGTTAATACCATGCTGGTGCCGAGGCCAATAAGACCGACTCCGCCAATAACTTTTACTATGTGTAGTATGTTCATGTCATTTTGCCATCACGATCAAGATTGAATTAATTTTAAATAAATTTTTCCGTTCAATTATAGCTTTGTTCTTCTGTGTCTGTTTTTTCCTTCTGCTGATGAAAGTTAAAATTCTTAATGAGCGAGAAAGTTCCATAGCTCGTATTCTCTTGAGAAATGATCAAACACTGATCACTCAAGCAGGTACTTTGCTGGCTATGCGTGGGGATATTGGGATCAATACTACTTTCCGTAGAAGTTCAGCTAAAGGTAATTCATCCAATGAAAGAACAATTGCTTCAGAATCCCTATTTTTAACAGAATTTCGTGGGTTAGACGATAAAAATGAGGTTTGGTTAGCTCCTGGGATGATTGGTAATATTGTTGTTCATACCATCAAAAACTATAAATTGGTGGTTGTTTCCTCTGCTTATCTGGCCTGCGATGGCACCATGACTCTATATTTTGGCATTCCAGAAATTAAATTTCCCTCTAAAAATCAGACTTTAACTTTATTAAGTCTCACAGGAGAAGGTGAAGTCTTACTCAAGGGGTTAGGTGCGATTTATTTGATTGATGTTCAAGAAGAATATTGGGTAAAGGTTGAACATTTAGTTGCTTTTGAAAATAGTTTAAAATATCAAGTAAAGCGACTTAAAGTAAAATGGTGGCAAAAACCCAAAGTCTTCATACAATTCACTGGGGAGGGCAAATTATACTGTCAAACCCATCAGGGACAAAAATGGGGACATTTAATCGCTAAAGAATTGAAATCTAAATAAATAAACAATGACCAGTTCTCCCCACCTTGAATATGAGATTAATAACGACCCAGAAGCTGCTTATTTAATGATTAAGTTAAAATCCTTAGAAAAAGCTTTTATTAAAATATCTAATCTAAACCTTAAAGATGCTTCCCTGGAAGTTGGTAAATCTGTTATTAGCGATTCTTTAGATTTACACTTAAATTTTCCCCTTACTTCTAATTTAAGTATTCATGAAATAACGGCTCCTAAATTACCTGGTAGTGTCTATCTGATTCCTGATATTCTTGGTTCTGTAGAATATCATATTTTAGATGAAACATCAGGAATAATTACGCAAATCTTTTCCTTTTTAGCCTGTAGTGAAAATGTTCAATTGAGAGTGATGTCATCTCCCGATATTAAACAATTTAGTCAAGGTGATTCCTTCTTTTTACATCTTTTGGGAAAAGGAGACCTCTGGCTAAATTATTATGGTAATATTCAGGAAATATCGGTTCAAGGGAACTATCTTATTAACCTCAGTTATGTAGTAGCTTTTCAAGATACACTTAACTATGAAATTCAACAGGTTGAGGGTTTATCTCTTGGGGGGTTACAAATAGGAACCGTGGGGGAACATAATCTATTTTGTCATTTTCAAGGAACCGGTAAAATCTGGATACAATCTCGTCATCTTTATGCCTTATTAATTTTTTTTGCACCTTTTGTTAATTAAAATCACTGTGATTTTTTGATGTATAATAAGAATGATGAGGAGAAAGACTTACTATGTTAGACATCGCTAAACTAGCAGGGAAAATTCCAGGAATTAGTCAACATTTTCAACAAGAAATGACCGCTAGTTGCCAACGTCTGGAACTGGCAAAAACAATCTTAAAAGAAGCAAAAAACCGACAAGAAGAACTTCTTGAAAGTTACGAAAAATGGCGCGATCGCCTCATTTTTTCTGCTGCTATTCCTATGGAACCTTTGGACACTCGCATAACAATTGTTCCTCCCCCTTACAGTCATAGCGTCTTTGCTACAGATGGCTCACAAATTTCTCCGTCTCACCACGAAATTGCCTATTGTTATTTGATTAATGTGGGACGGGTAATGCTTCATTATGGACAAAATTTACACCCTTTATTAGATAGTTTACCAGAGGTTTATTATCGTCCCGAAGACCTTTATATTTCGAGGCAATGGGGTATTCGTACCGATGAATGGTTAGGGTATCGTCGAACCGTCTTGGAGGCGCAATTTTTAGCGGAAATGGCCTGTAGTTGGGTTAAGCCCCCAGGGGCCCACCATGAACCCAATTTAGCCATGGTGGATGGCTCATTAGTCTATTGGTTTTTGGACGGTTTAGCCCATGATGCTCGTGATTTAATTTTATTCCCTATTCAAGAGGCTTGGGAACAATTACGGGCTGCTCGTATTCCTTTGATGGGTTATCTCAGTGCCTCCCGTAGCGTGGAAGGGGTCAACTTTTTACGTCTCCATAACTGCACCTTTGACACCCCAAACTGTACCATTAACTGTATGGATTTTGGGGAAGAAAAGGCCCCTTGTCAAGTGATCGAACCGTTGCGGGATACTACGTTATGGGGGGAAAGTCTGCAACCGGGACAACGAGGCCCTTTCTGGAAAAGTTCAGCCCGTATCCTCGATCTTTACGATGAATCGCAGCGCATCTATTTTTGTTACGTTAATGTGGGAACAGAAATCGCTAGGGTAGAGGTTCCGGCTTGGGTTTTTGAGGATCAAGAGTTGTTAAATCAGGCTTTGGGCATTATGTTAGCACAGGTAAGTAAGGGTTTTGGTTATCCTGTGGCCTTAGCTGAGTCCCATAACCAAGCAGTGATCCGAGGAGGCGATCGCATTCGTTTTTTTGCGTTATTGGAACAACAAATGATTCGGTTTGGTTTACAAAATGTAGGAACTTCTTATAAAGAAGCGAGAAAACGGGGCAGTATTGCTTAGAAGTATTTTAATTGTTACAACCTGAAAGGTTGTGTTACTGTTGATAGTTCTACCAAATTAATTCTAATTCTAAAACAAAATTGGGTAAGACATTTTCTCCTGATAAGGTGGTGGTATTATTTAAGATTTCTACTTGTTTATCTTTTCTATTAATTAACCACCCTAGTTTTGTCCCGTTTTCCATATATTCTTGCATCTTCTCTTGTAATGTTTTTAAGCTATCACTGGGAGAACGTAATTCAATTACAAAATCAGGACATAAAGGTAAGAACTTTTGACGTTGTTTTAACGTTAAATTATTCCACTGTTCTAAAGGTATCCAAGAAGCATCTGGGGAGCGATCAGCACCATTGGGAAGGGTAAAACCTCCAGAAGATTCAAAAACTTTACCTAGTTTATATTGTTTATTCCATAGTCTCAATTGAAAATTAATTTCAGAATTGCGATCGCTTGTTTCTCCTCCTGTTGGTGCCATAATTACCATATCTCCATTACTATTTCTTTCAAACCGTAAATCACGGTTATCTTGACAGAGTTTATAGAATTGTTCATTTGTCAGTTGACAAGAATCAAACTTAATTTCCAGAGGATTAATCATAACTTATTCACCTCAATGATCAAATCATAATTTAATGTTAGCAAATTAATTCTAAATTTAATCATTATCATTTCCATTTATTATAAATTTTTATATATTTTACTACGATGACCAATTTTAATGACCACAATTACTAAAATATTATTCTCAACCTGATAAATAATTCGATAGTCTCCTATTCTTATTCTTAACCTTCCATCTCCATTTTTGAGTTGTTTTGCGTCAGCAGGATAAGGATCTATTTTTAATCTTTCAAGTTTATTGCTGATTCGTTATTGAATGTTTCTGGGAAGTTTTTCAAGTTCTTTCTTAGCACTTTTCAGAAACTATATTCTATATTCTGTCATGTTTGAAATTATAATTCTAAATCTTGTTTTATATCTTCCCAGGAAACTCTTTCTTGATTGTCAGGATCTTTTTCCGCTATGATAGCATCTCGAACATCTAATAAGTCTTCTAACGTTTCTGTATCAATAACGGTTAATTTTCCTTGACTAATTTCTTGTAAAAGTTCATCAACAGATAAGTTGAACTGATCAGCAAGTTTGCTAATACCTGAGAGAATATCTTGAGATAAGGTAACTTGAATCATGAGAGTTTAAAAAAGTTATAATTAATAACAGTTTAGCACAATTATTTCTATAGAAATGCCAATTTTAAGCCTATAATTCAGGAACATATTGATATTCATAATTTTTAATTAATACTCCTATTACTTCCATTAATGATGCTAAGGAATCCGTTATAATCTCTGACAAGACCAATCCATAACCTCACTATCCATTGTTAACTCTCCTTCTGATATCGAAACATCGTATCGTGTAAAATAACTCGCGTCACTCCACTCTATCCTTATATTATTCGAGGACATAAAAGTGTAATTTCCCGTTGTTTGATAGGGCATATTTCTAGCCTCCCAAAAAGAGGTTGTTATCAAATCTCCATTATTATAGAATTCCCAAGTTCCTTGTGGTAAACCAATGTTTTCTTTTTCTGAGTCCACTCTATTACAATCCCATTTTCCTACTATCTCAGCTTGTAAAGGATAAGTAGGAGAAGGAGAAGGGGGTGACGAAACTGGTGAAGGAGAAGGTAATGGCGAAACTGGTGAAGAATTAGGATTAAGATTTTTGTTACAAGCAACGTAATTGCTCACCGCAATAAAGAATCTGTCTTGACAACATAAAGGTAAAATCGGGGATTTTTATGTATAGTGGGGGTTATGACCACAAATGCTACCATTGATTCAAAGCTAGTTAGAGCTATCGCCGATGAACAGTTGGCGAACAATGTCTTCATGATTGAGTGGCTAGTCAAGGCACAACAACAGTTATCTCTTCAACAAAGACTGATTGACCAGCAACAACAACAAATCTCTACACAACAGCAAGAAATTGAAAAATTGAAAGAAGAGAGAGATAAGCTAAAAAACCGTAACTCAAAAAACAGTTCAGTCCCCCCATCATCAGACCAACTAAAAAAGCCTTCTGACAAAAAGAAACGCAAAAAAGGATTTAAACGCGGACCAAAATATGACCACCTAGGGAAGACCCGTAATGGTTTTGGTCAGCCCGATAAGATAGTCCCTTTAGAACTAGAAAACTGTCCTGTTTGTGGGGGTTCAGTGGAACGAGATGAAGTAGTTCCCGAAAAAGTCCAGCAAGTGGCTGAAGTAGTAGACCAACCCATAGAAATCAGGGAATATCGTCGCGGATTCTATAAATGTCCTAGTTGTGGATGGTCAGATTACAGTC
>NZ_AADV02000081.1 GCF_000167195.1 Crocosphaera watsonii WH 8501
CCCTACCCGTTCTCCAGGGAATCGAACTTCTTCAAGCTTTAATAACTGAAGACAATTTACACCATCGGGATCTTATTTCTATTTTTGATGATGAATCTACGGTCACTGAAGTCTTAGAAAGAAGAAAAGAAATTACCGCCAACCAACTTACATTACTTGGGCAGTTTTTTCACCTTTCTCCCATCAGGTTTTTAGCTGATAAATAAACTTATTTTCAACCTGAAAACGGAAATAATTACATAATCGCCCCTTATTGTTAATCATTTCTTAAGATTTTGTGAACATCAAGTTAGGGATAATAATTAAACTTAGTTTTTAAATTTAGCTGCGATGAACTTAAAAAATTTGTTGAGGCTTTTATAGAAAATTAATTATCATTATTAACCTGACTAATCTGAGTTATCAACCCATACTATTAAGGATAAAACTATGAGCAAAAGAAAAAGAAGAAGAAACCAAAAATCCCCAGAATCAACTATCCAATTATCTCCTTCTACCAAACAGAAACTCTTGTCAGGTCAGCAGAAATCTAAATTGTCTCCAACGGATTCTAACCTTTCTCATTCCAAGGCTTCTGACGAACTTCAATTACTCGAAAAGTATCTTGATTCCGATTCCATTCTCTCAACTCTTAACAAACAATTAGACAAACTAGAACAAGAACTCAATGGTATCAAGAGAATTTACGCTCATGATATTGATCGCTGTCTTCCCTTCCAAAAAGCTAGATGGTTAATTTATGAAGGCATTCTCAATCTAACCGAAACCGTTACCTTCCATGACTATCTTGATGGTAATCTTTTTTCCAAAGATATTGAGGCTAGAAAAAAAATCCGACTCGGAGGACAAATGTTATATCCCAGATTCCGCACTTCAAAATGTAGTATAAAAAAATACATAGTTTTAAAAAGTCCGAAAATCATACCTGGGCAAGAATATTTCTCTTTTCATTAAATTTTTAGGAAAAATAATCAAATTAAGAAGATTTATACTCATTGAAAACTTAGCAAGACTCAGCACAAACGAAGGAGAGTTTCCTCTTCTCATTTGATATCATTAGACTCTTATTCTTTTATTATTTTTGCTTTATCCAATTCAATTTATAGATAATATCTTTGACAAGATGCAGGTAATAAACTCAATATAAAACGCCTTTCTTCTGTTAAATTGACAATTTGTTTAACTCCGTTTAAAATCACATAATGAATACCTTGAAAACATTGAAATATCCACCTCAAAGTCGGACGCAATGTTACTTTCCCTACTTGATTATTTATTCCTTTTTTGACTCTTTTTAAACAATTTCTTAATTCTCTTTGCCCCAAGTTATAAATCAACAAACACAAAGACATTAAAAATAACATTGTTTCTATTCTTTCTGGTTTTTCAACGAAGAAACTATCAGTAAAAAATAAGGGATCTTTCAAAAATCGAAATCCTCTTTCCGTAGATTGCTGGTTTTTATAAGTTATCAGAATTTCACTAGCTTCTAATTTATTTTCCTCTACTAAGTTAGTTGCTAAAATAAATTTTCCTGCTTCTTTAGTCTTTCTACTTAGGGTTTGCTGAATAAAAGCAAAACCCTATTTTTTAAAAGGTTACACCCATATTCGCGATCGCAAAAAAGATCAGCTTTGTCGGCTACAAACCGCTATAATTGGTAGAAACACCTCCCAGTTGTTGGTCAAGAACAAATGTATCGAAAAGAGGAGCAACCTTTACCGCCCCCAGAAAAATTTGAATTACCTTTCGAGGGCAAATTGTCCCCCAATAATCGTTGGGTAATCATGGCAGAGTTGATACCTTGGGATGATTTTGAGGAAGAATATGCTAAACTTTTTTCAGCATAAAAAGGTGCGCCAGCCAAACTATTTAGAATGGCATTAGGGACATTAATTATTAAGGAAAAATTAGGAACAAGTGATAGAGAAACTATAGAACAGATTAGAGAAAATCCCTATCTACAATACTTTATAGGTTTAAATTGTTATCAACAAGAGCCACCACTGGAATCTTCAATGCTAGTTCATTTTAGGAAAAGAATTGATGGAGAATTGATAAACAAAATCAATAAAAAAATAGTAAAAAGAGAAATAGACAAGAGTGATAAAGAAGTAAAAAAAAAGGATTGTCTCCAAGAAAAAGGAGAAAAAATAAAAAATAAAGGTAAACTAATTTTAGATGCGACTTGTGCGCCAGCAGACATCAAATACCCAACGGATTTAGGCATATTAAATCAAGCCAGAATTGAGACAGAAAGAATAATAGATAATCTTTATAAACCATTAAGAGTAAAATTGAGAAAAAAGCCGAGAACTTCTAGAATAATTGCTAGAAAGGAATACTTAAAAGTAGCTAAAAAACGAAAAGTATCTTATCAAGAAAGAAGAAAAGCTATCGGGAAACAGTTAAAATACCTTAAGAAAAATTTAGGAAATATAGAAGACTTAATTCAAGCTGGGGCTTCCCTGGAAAATCTGAGTAAAAGACAGAAAAATTGTCTAGAGACTATCAAAAAAGTTTATGAACAACAACAGTCAATGTGGGAGAATAAGACCCAGAGTGTTCCTCAAAGAATTGTAAGTTTAACTCAACGGCATATTCGTCCAATAGTGAGGGGAAAAGCAGGAAAACCAATAGAGTTTGGAGCTAAACTCTCAGTAAGCTGTGTAGATAACTATGTGTTTCTAGACAAAATAAGTTGGGAAAACTTCAATGAATCTTGTCATTTAAAAGAACAAGTAGAAAAGTATAAAGAAACGTTTGGCTATTATCCCGAATCCGTCCATGTAGATAAAATTTATCGAACTAGGGAAAACAGAAATTGGTGTAAGGAAAGAGGGATAAGAATCAGTGGTCCGAAGTTAGGAAGACCTCCGAAAAATGTCAGTGAAGAAGAAAAGAAACAAGCCCACTCCGATGAATGCTTCCGTAATGCTATTGAGGGAAAGTTTGGACAAGCTAAACGAAGATTTAGCCTAAATCTCGTGATGACAAAACTCCCTGAAACCTCCATTACATCTATTGCTATTACATTTTTAGTTGTCAATCTTTCTAAACTTCTGAGGCAGTTTTTGTCGCTTTTTTTGTCCTTATTTACTAATAATAGAACAAGGGAACTCATCAAACCGCCTTTCATTAATTTTGATTATACTTTAAACAATTTTTATGTACTAAAACTTATTGATTTGTCAGAAAATTCTTGGTCAAAAGTGGCATAAATTTTGGAGAAACTTTTTCAGCAAACCCTATATAATGGTTTGAAGTTTAGCGATCGCAGAATTTGTGAGAAATGCGGGTTAACCATAAAACCGCTCCTTGTTGGTGTCCATGAATAACCGTAATAGGAAGAGATAACATGGTTTGGGTGGGCAATTTGGCAACAGGAATCTCAAAACGACGACTCGTTGCCAAGGGAATTGCTTCTCCTGCAATTTCAAACATTTGAGTTAAGGGGAAAAAGACTTAATATTTAATGCGATCTGTGGTTTTGGCTGTAGCTGCATTCTTTTCAATAAATTCAATAATTTTATCTGCCACATCCACTCCGGTTGCTTTTTCAATTCCTTCTAAACCAGGGGATGAGTTAACTTCCATAATCACCAGACCATGATTGGAGCGCAACAGATCAACTCCTGCTACTTTTAATCCCATAGCGTTTGCCGATCTTACCGCGGTACTACGTTCTTCTGGGGTTAATTTAATACCTTCTGCCTTTCCCCCTCGATGTAAATTAGAGCGAAATTCTCCTTCGGCTCCCTGTCGTTTCATGGCAGCCACCACTTTGTCTCCCACCACAAAACAGCGAATATCAGCCCCCTTGGCTTCCTTGATGTATTCCTGCACCAAAATATTAGCATTTAGCCCTCGAAATGCCTCAATCACAGACTTCGCTGCTTGATAGGTTTCAGCCAAGACAACCCCGATCCCTTGAGTTCCTTCTAATAACTTAATAACGAGGGGCGCACCGCCGACGGTTTCGATTAAACCATCGATATCTTCCGTATCATGGGCAAACCCAGTCACAGGTAAACCAATCCCGTGACGGGCTAAAATCTGTAAACAGCGCAGTTTATCACGGGAACGGGAAATGGCTTGGGACTGATTCACACTAAAAACTCCCATCATCTCAAATTGTCGGACTACGGCTGTCCCATAAAACGTTCTCAACGCTCCAATACGAGGAATAATGGCATCAAAGTTTTCTAAGGGTTGATGGAGAGAGATGATTGAATGTTTATGGGAGGCGATATTTATGTAACAACGAAGATAATTAATCACCTTAATGTCATGACTTCTTGCTTCCCCAGTCTCTTTGAGTCGTTTGGTAGAGTAAAGAGAGGCATCTTCAGATAAGATTGCAATTTTCATAGGTAAATTGAGATTATTTTTTCTGATGACTTTGTAGAAACGATTTCCCAGCATCCACCAGAAACCGTTTCCGAATAGCCTGACGAGGTGTTAATAAGTGGACAAAAATCTGTGTAAACATTATTCAACATCCTTAAATCTAATCATTGTGTTGTGTTAAGCTAAAAGTGAGAGTTCAACAGAAACAGTTCGTCGAATCGAAAATCAAGTTAAAAACCAAGGAGGCTCTGCCATCCGTAAACTTGTTACAAAAAAGTAGATTCAACCTTCTGCAAACAGAAAAAGGAGACTCCAAATTAACCACTGCGCTAATCTTTTTGAGGTTAGCTTTGCGGGCAGCCGCCTTCATCAGCAATGATGATGCTATACCTAGCTTGAGTTTACTCAGTTTTGAGTAGATTTGAGAAGGTTAAATGTTGCACCCAATAACAATTATCTAAGAATCTTATCACTTTAGGGCCGAGTATTAATTTTTCCAACTTAATGATGATTTGCCCACATTTTGACTATCCTTTGTTAGAATCGATATGTCTTGTAATGGTTCATTCCCTGGGAGTTATATCACTTGAATTTCTCAAGTAGTAAGAACCTCTGGGTAATCTTTAAAGACAATTGATACTAATGGAGATAGATAGTCAGAAGTGATGACTGTCATAATTTGGGAAAATTTTCTAATATTTCTAGAATCTGGCGGTTAAATCCAAGTCTAATCGATCTACTCTATTAAGTGCAAATCAATGCAATTGATTCTAGGTGGTGTGAGATGTTAGAACGTTTTTTATTAGCAAGTACAGTAACGTGGTTGCTTTATGTATCCTTACAGTTGGGCCAGTCCCCTGTAACCCCGAATACCATTCATCAAACAGCTAATAGTTTTACTGTTGAGGAGCAAATGGGATCTCCCCATGAACCTCATTTCAGCAAGTTTACAGTTGCTCAAAAGTAGATACTATCCGTAGCAGATGAAGCGGTTATCGTTACCTCACACACCGAAAATTTTACAATAAAATACCAGGGGCAAACTTAAGTTTGCCCTTTAGCATGATATTAATGAAGATCAACTATTTAAAGCCGTTTCATTAGCTTCGATAGCTTCGATTTTGATATAAGGTTTACAATCAAAAGGCTGTATCCCAATGTCTTTATAGTCATCTTTAGCAGGACTGAAAATTCTGGCAAAGCCTTCTGTTAGATACTGGATTAATCCTTGTAACATATCATTAAGTTTCATACGCTGTACCTCCATTGGTAATAAAACAAGTATTAATTTGCTTTCCGCTTTTTCGTTAAAAGAGTATCCTCTCTATTCCTAATTATCTAATAGGAATATTAATTTTTAACTATTTTCTTAATAAATATTGAAATAATAGTTGAGAAAGATGAAGAGATTTCGGAGTACCTGGGAAGAAAAACTAAATAAGTCAAAATACCTCCCTAAGATTAGGAAGGTATGAGTCAAAGGACAAAAAGCTGTGATCCCTTAGAGATCACCACCCCGAAACGCCAACAAAGCGATGACGATAGGGCCAGCAATAACAATCAACCCAACAAAGGCTAATTGGAAAATCGGTTCTAAATTAAGGGCGGCTAATAACTCCATTTATGTTCTCCTAAATCTACCCAATGAATAATATTTAACGGCAAAAAGGCCAAAAAAACCATAGTGCCTGAATCACCCTACCATAGAAGAAGGTTAAAATTGAAAGAGACTCATCAAGACTAAACTAACATTTATGCCAGATTTGTCAAACTCCATCGCCACCCACTACCATCAACGGACAAAATACGATCCCCAAACCATTGCGAGTAAAAACAAGGGTTTGGATTGGTCAAAACAACCTATTCCTTTTAAAACCTATAAAATTGGCAAATCTTACGATCTTACTCCCTATTTATCGGAAAAATTGCCCGATGTTCCCGAAGCTTTACAATGGCGGCGACTGTCACGGCTTTTTGGTTGTAGTTATGGACTAACAGCTAAAATTCCCACTATGGGTACTCCTGTGTATTTAAGGGCTGCCCCTTCTGCCGGGGGACTCTATCCTGCAGAAGTTTATTTAATTTCTCGGGGAACCCCCTTGTTACCCGCAGGACTATATAACTATCAACCTCAAAGTCACAGTTTATTACATTTTTGGGATAATCAAGTTTGGGAGAATTTACAACAGGCTTGTGTTGGCCATGAGGCCCTGGAAAATAGCGAACTAGCTCTTGTCACAACAGCCATCTTTTATCGATCTTCTTGGCGGTATGAAGATCGGGCTTATCGACGTATTTGTTTAGATACAGGTCATTTATTAGGTAATGTTGAATTGGCTTGTGCAATGACCGATTATCGCCCTCATTTAATCGGTGGTTTTATCGATCATCTTCTCAATGATTTATTCTATTTTAACCCCGAAGAAGAAGGGGTAATCACCGTAATTCCTTTGACCGATCTTCTATCAGAGAATAGCGAAGATGTCAAGGAATGTAAACCGACGGCTTTACCTTCAAAAATTAAAACAGATTACCCGGAAGTGTCTGATGGAGATTTGTTATATTATTTCCATCGAGCTACAGAAATTCAAGAATTAGAGGGAAATGAAGTTAAAGAAATAGGAAAAACTACCGACAGTGTAGAAGATAAATATAATTTTCCCTTTTGTTTAAAAGTTTCCACAGAAACCTCAGCTATTGACTGGGGCAATAACTTAGATTACCTGGAAAGAACCATTTTAAAACGACGTTCTACACGGGCTTATACAGGGGAAGAATTAAGCCTAGATGAATTAAAAGCTTTATTACATTTTACCTATCAACCTCAAGATTATGTCACCCAAGGATTTGATAAACATCCTGACTATTTTGATTTGAGTTTGATTGAAACCTTTGTGGCGGTTTCTGGGGTAGAAGGCTTAGAAGCTGGTTGTTATTATTATGCCCCCAAAGCACAAGAATTAAGACAAATTCGTTTTACAAACTTTCGTCGTGAGTTACATTATCTCTGTTTAGGACAGGACTTGGGAAGGGATGCCGGAGCAATTATTTTTCATACCGCAGACTTAGAAAAGGCAGTTGAAAAATACGGCGATCGCGTCTATCGTTATTTACATTTAGATGCAGGTCATTTAGGACAAAGATTGAATTTAGCAGCTATACATCTTAAGTTAGGGGTGAGTGGAATTGGAGGATTTTTTGACGATCAAGTGAATGAAGTTTTAGGCATTCCTGAAGATGAAGCGGTTATTTATATAACCACTTTAGGAAGGCCTAAATATCAATCTTTAGGTTAATTATTGTCAAATAGTCTGAAAAAGTTAACAAATCCCGTTAATGCACCAATGGGAGCAAATATGGTGGTTAAGGTATCGGAAGCAGCCGTTAAGAAGTTGCGATTGACAATAACTACATCGTTATTCTTGAGAATTGGGTTATCTCCTTCTGTAATATCTTGGGCAAAATCAATATCAATATCTCGTCTGGTTACCGTTCCGTTGGGATTTAAACGAACTAACTCAATGGTAGCACCGTTAGCCCGTCGTTTATCAAAACCGCCGGCCGCTAAAATTCCTTGATTCAAAGGAGTATTGGGAGGAATTTCAATATTTCCTGGACTCCTAACCTCTCCCACCACACTAACCCTCATAGATGCAGGGGCAAAACTGGCGTTTGCAAGGGGTTCTGATTCCTCTGATGGCAAACTTGCTGCCGTGGGAATAACAATGGTATCCCCCTCTTGTAAAATAATATCCTCTTCAATGTTGCCCGTTTCTAGTAAATTCCAGAGATCGATGGCAATGATTTGTTGGGAACCATCTCGATTGTAGCGACGTAGTTCAACTTGGCGAACATCCGCTAAGGGTTTAATTCCACCAGCTAATTGAATGGCAAAAGTCAGTCTGGGGGGTTGTCGACGAATGTTTCCCTGGGAACCACTTACAGTGTTACTCTCTGGGATAACACGATAGGAACCTGGACGATATACTTCCCCAACCACAGCAACGTTAATTTCCTGGTTCGCACTCAGACCAAAGTTAGCATCAGAGAGGAGTCTGGTTTCCCCTATATCGATGATTTCTTGGGTGGGAATAATGATTTCATCCCCGTCTATCAGGGTAACATCTTGTTTCAGTTGACCTTTCTTGGCTAAATCCCAGAGATTTAGGGTTAAAGTCAGGGTTTCTCCTTGAAATTGCCGTTTAATTGTCACATTGTCTAGATCCGCTACGGTGGTGAGTCCTCCAGCTTGTTGAATGAGTTGAGTGACAGTGGGAAATTTTTGTCCTCCTTCAATGGGAAGCAGATAGGAACCTGGATTATTGATTTCTCCTGCGATCGCTAATTTTTAGGGACGAGGTGAGACTAAACCAACGGTGACGGAAGGACGCTTAACATATTGGCGGTATTGTTGGGTCAAAAATTCTGTTAATTGGGTTAAAGTTAGTCCTTGGACGGGAAAAGTGCCTAATAAGGGTACGAATAGGGTTCCATCCACGAGGATTTGATATTCTCCACTAAAGTCTCCCACGGGAAGCACTGTTACTCTAATAACATCTCCGGCACCCAAAGTATATTCTGTTTCTGTCGATAGTTCAAAACCTTGATTTCTCAAGTCTGGATAAGGTTCTAAAGGGGGTATGGGGTCTAAAACCGATGGTTGACTTCTTCCTGGAGAACACCACAGTAATGAGACCATTATCCAGTTCAGACTGATTAGAAGAGGAAATAACCCTCTATATTGACCAACTTTTTTGACCATAGGTTTACTTTTTTACTCACTCACTCTCAAGATTCTAACTGATGAGACTCCATTTAGGGAAATTGAACTACCCCAAATGCGCGAAGTTGGGGATTCTTTACACGATAAAGAATCGTCTTGGAGCGCGCCATTTGCCCCTCTAATACCTCTCTCTTTTCAAAAAGATTGGCTTTACTTTTACGGCCAATATTAGCAGAACCATTTATAACATCTCAGTAAGATATTGAGGGTGATTATTTTTAATGGACGCTTCGCGGTTTATATTTTGGTCGGTCATTCATGAGGTCGCGGATTTGTCGTCGTAGGGCAAATCATTCGAGCGACCGTCCCCACCTTGTAGAAGGATGGGGTATTCTGCCCGACATTAGGATAAAGTTTATATTCCCCAATATCCAGAGAAATCTCGAATCAATTATAATTTAAGAGACTTCTAGAGTTTTTACCCCGGTAATAAAATGGAAACCGACCAAAATAGATGGTTAGAAATTGGTACAATTGTTGCTCCAAAAGGACTCAGAGGAGAATTAAAAGTCTTGTCGAGTACGGATTTTCCTGAAAGATTTAAAAACCCAGGAAAACGATGGTTAAAATCACCTCAAAATGCTTCTCTTGAACCCATTGAATTAATAAGTGGTAAACCCGTTGCCGGAAAAAATATCTATATTGTTCGCTTACAAGGAATAGAAAACAGAAATCAAGCAGAAAACTTACGAGGTCATAAGCTTTTAATTCTTGATGAAACTCCTCCTAAATTAAGTGAAGAGGAATATCATGTTTCACAACTGATTGATTTAGATGTCTATGACCAAAACACAGGAAAAATGATCGGTAATGTGGTAGATATTTTTTCGGCAGGACACGATTTATTAGAAATAAAATTAATAACTGATACAGAAACAGAAGTTAAGCACAAGAAAGAAAAAAAAGTATTCGTACCCTTCGTTTATGAGATTGTTCCCGTGGTAGATTTAGAACAGCATAAAATAGAGATTAATCCCCCAATAGGTTTATTAGACCTTGCGCATTAGTGAAAAATTAAGAATAACTTTGCAATTGACCCGAACAACAAGCGGTCATAACAGGTTATAATGCAGTTTTGAGCAAATTGTATCAACTAATGTTAAGGAGGAAGCCATTCCTGAGCAATTAAACCTAACCGTGAGTTTAAGGGGAACTCATGAGGTTAAAGGTAACTACCAAATTTTCCGATTAACTGGGCTATTAGATGCCTTTTCTGAACCCGTATTTAGCAAAGTTGTTAAGCAGTATATTGAAGAAGGGCCATACAATATAATTTTGGTGCTTTCTCAAATCGATTTTATCGATAGTTCGGGACTAGGGGCATTAGTACAGTTAGTCAAACAAGCCCAAAACAAGGACGGCACTTTACAAGTAGTCACTAACCCAAGGGTGACTCAAACGGTTAAACTGGTGCGTCTGGAAAAGTTCTTATCCCTACAAACAAGCCTAGAAGATGCGATCGCTAACTTGAAGAAACCGAAAAAATAGTTAGAATGGATAATCAACCTATTGTGGCTCAGAGTAATCCTCGTCATCCAAGCCAATGAGTCAGAGTCGTCCTGGGGTCTATTTTCAAGTCATGATGGCGGCAAAAGACTACGAGACAATAGATCGATTGTCCCCTGCCTTTTTAGCCTACATTGGCGATGCTGTTTACGAACTGTATGTGAGGACTTGTTATTTATTGCCTCCGCGCAAGGTTGGGGTTTATCATAACCAAGTGGTTGCACAGGTTAGGGCAGAAACCCAAGCTAAAGCCCTACAAAAATTAACCCCGTTATTGACGACAGTTGAACAAGATATTGTCCGCCGAGGGCGCAATGCAGCAACTGGTTGTCCCCGTCGTCTCAAACCAGAAATTTATCAACAGGCCACCAGTTTAGAAACATTAATTGGTTATCTTTATTTACGAGATACTGAACGCTTAAGTGAACTCCTCAACATCCTTATTACCTGAATCATACTATGTCTAATAAACCCATTCCCCGAAGCGATCGCCGTTCCTCAAAGAAACCTAGATTTTCGGGTAAGAAAAGCGTTGTTATTTCTAGTCCCCAACCCAGAGCAAATACACAAACCGAACAAAGCGATGACGATCTCATTTATGGTCGTCATTCTGTTCTAGCTGCCCTAGAAAGCGATCGCCAGTTAAATCGTATTTGGATCACCAATAGACTGCATTACGATCCTCGCTTTCACAACCTCATCCAAGCTTCAAAGGCCAAAGGTGCAGTGATTGATGAAGTTTCGGTACAAAGGCTTTCTCAGATCACCAATGGGGCTAACCATCAAGGTGTTGCTGCTCAAGTTGCACCCTATAATTATCATGACTTAGATGGCTTAATTGCTCAGGCTAAAGCTAACAGCGATGAACCAGTAATTGTCATTGCCGACAGTATTTCCGATCCCCACAATTTGGGGGCAATTATTCGCACAGCAGAAGCTTTAGGGTGTCAGGGGATGATTATCCCACAAAGACGGGCGGCTGGTGTCACTTCGACGGTTTCTAAGGTTGCGGCCGGGGCGTTAGAGTCGTTTCCTGTGGCAAGAGTGGTTAACTTAAGTCGTGCCTTGGAAACCTTAAAAGCAGAGGGTTTTTGGATTTATGGAACGGTTTCTGAGGGAGGAAAACGGTTACAAGACTTTAATTTTAGGGGTGCTATTGGTTTAGTTATTGGTTCAGAAGGTAGCGGTTTAAGTTTGTTGACGCAACGCTGTTGTGATGAGTTAGTTTCTATTCCTTTGGGGGGAAAAACTCCTAGTTTAAATGCTTCGGTTG
The DNA here is from genome assembly GCF_000167195.1 of Crocosphaera watsonii WH 8501. Taxonomy (GTDB): domain Bacteria; phylum Cyanobacteriota; class Cyanobacteriia; order Cyanobacteriales; family Microcystaceae; genus Crocosphaera; species Crocosphaera watsonii. The sequence continues at coordinate 11,913 of NZ_AADV02000081.1, forward strand.
CTGCTGCTATTAATCTTTATGAAATCTATCGTCAACGATGGTCAGAAAAAGTTTATATTAAGTGAAAAGTTAACAGTGAGCAGTTAGCAGTTATGATTTCTGCTCAAAAACTCTTGCTGAGCAAAAAAGAATAGTAGATTTGGTTAATTCTGAACAAATAAAATTTTCAGAAGCAGAGTCTTTGCTAAAGCAAATTAGCAACAAAGTTCATGAATGTTATTAATTCTTTTGTCAATAGAAAATCTGGCGTTGCATCATCACGGGATGATCTGAGATTTTATTCTAGTTTTTTTATTGGTATGATCAATATGTTAAGGGTGTAAAAGTCAATATGATTACGTTTGAAAATGCACTAGAGATCGTCAGTAAACTCCCCAGAGAACAACAAGAAATGTTGATTGAAATTGTCAGAAAACGGATGATTGAAGCTCGAAGACAGGAAATCATGGAAGAATCCCAAGAAGCTTTAACAGAATATCGAACGGGTAAGCTACAAGGGATGTCAGCTACCCAAGCGATCGCTGATTTGCGTCATTATTTACAAGATAATAAGGATGAATGAAACAATTAATTCTAACTTCACGGTTTAAGCGATCATTAAAGAAATTCATGCAACGAAACCCTGTGTTACAGAAACAAGTCGAAAAAACTTTATTAAAAATGCAGGAGGATGTATTTGCACCTAGTTTGATGACTCATCGCTTAAAGGGTCAGTATGAGGGACTACGCGCTTGTTCTTGTGGATATGATTGTCGAATCATCTTTTCTCTGGAAAAAAATCAGCAAACCAATGAGGAGGAGATTGTTTTACTGAATATTGGAACACATGATGAGGTTTATTAAAATAAGCAGGACTCTCTAAAGCTTTTTATAGATGAATTCTGATCTATACTATGCAAATAATAAACGTCCTTTAGGTTTAGGGATAGTTCGTCCTAATTGTTGTGCGGTTTCTATCCATTCTTGAATAACAATTTCAGCATTTTGTACAGCTTCTTGATAGCTTTCTCCATCGGCCATACATCCAGATAATTCTGGAACTTCAACAATAAATGCTTGATCTTCTTCACTCCAGTAGATAATTAGTTCATAACGAATGTTCATCTTAACCTCCTAATTTATACTTTAAAATCAGATTACGAATTTGTTTTACTTGATAGCTTTTTGCTTTTCCTTATTTGGGTTGCAGATTCAAAATTTCTTCAATTCCTTCTTTGGTAAAAATGTGATGACTCCCTCGTATTCTTTCATCAAAACCAAGTTGTTTAAGAAGTTGACAAAGTTGTTCAAAAGGAATATTAGCATCAGCATTACCCAAAAGAATTTTAGTTAATAATTTATCTTGTTTACTCATTAACTTGATTGGGGATCAATTCATGAAACCTTAAATTAGCAAGCGATGAAAACAATAAACATCCTTTTAGTTTAATTATAAGTCATCACTCACTGAAATAGTTGTGGTACAATAGTTCTAGGTTGAATATCAACCATTAACGATACAAACTATAGTTAGAGAAAATAGATAAGATGTATCTTAAAGATATTTTACTAGAAAATGTTGCTTCTATTGATTTTTTAGATGTTACTTTACCTTTTAATGATGATGGAACACCACAACCTATTATTATTGTTGGGGTAAATGGTTCAGGAAAAAGTATTTTCTTATCTTATATTGCTGATGCTTTAGTTGATTTTGCTAAGACAGCTTATCGTGATATTGTACCTGGACATTCTCCTATAGGAATAGGATCACCTTATTTTAAAATATCTGGAGGAATTAATCAAAAAATTGGTTCACAATTTAGTATTGGTTTACTTAAATTTATAGCTAATGAAAAAACTTTTTGTTATTGCGATCATTCAGGGAATGTAGACCATACATTCTATATAGATAAAATTAAAAATAGATTTCAAACAATTCTATCATCGGATATAAACAGAAATGAAAAAATAATCGGTCCTAAAGATAAACAATTTTTTGAGACTTGTTTCTATCAAAATGTTTTTTGTTACTTTCCACCTAACCGTAACGAGTTTCCCCATTGGTTAAACCGTCAAGGAATTAATCAATCTCTTTCTTTTAAACTAGATCAAAAATTTAATGGAATTCTAAATAAACCTATCTATATAGATAGCAGTTTAGAGGAAAACAAAGCATGGATACTTGATGTTTTTTTAGATTCAATGATAGATTTTGAAGGAATTATAAATCAAGATAATAGAATAACTAACTTTTAATTACTTTCTAATCAAATTAATCATAAACTTATTCTCAAAAAAAGTAGAGAAAACGTCGAGAAAATTTTACAGTCAATTTTTCAAGATAACTCAATTAAATTAGCCGTTAACTATAGAAATGATAGTCATTCTAGATTATGTCTCACTAAACAAGGTAAAATTTTTATTCCTAGTTTAGATAATTTATCTTCTGGTCAATCTATTTTATTTAATCTGTTCGCGACGATTATTCGCTATGCAGATAAAGCAGATATTAATAAAAGTATTCAATTAGGTCAAATAGAAGGCATTGTTATTATTGATGAAATTGATGTTCATTTACATTCCGATTTACAGTATGAAATTTTACAAAAACTAATTAAATTATTTCCTAAAGTTCAGTTTATAGTTACAACTCATTCACCTTTATTTATTTTAGGAATGGAAAAAGAATATGAAGGAAAAGGATTTACAATAATTGAAATGCAAAAGGGAGAAACAATAACAACTGAAAGATTTTCTGAGTTTAAAAATTCCTTTGACTATTATAAGAAAACCAAAGCATTTGAAGATGAAGTAAAATCGATTGTTGACAACTATAATCCTTCTAATGTGAATTCCAATAATAATTTACTCCAAGCAAGTATTTGGACTGAAGGAAAAACAGATATTAAACATTTAAAAGCTGCGTTAAGATGGTTAAAAGAAAAAGGTGAAACTTATAATGTTGAGGTAGATTTTCACGAATATCGAGATCCATGTAGTAGTCAACTTCTTGAAATGTGTAAACAGTTTTGTAAGAATAAGCAAGATATTCCCATAATTGCAATTTTTGATCGAGATGAACCTAACATAATGAAAAATATTCATGATGATTCTCAAGGTTTCAAAGATTGGGAAAATGGTGTCTATTCTTTTGCGTTACCTATCCCTAAGCATCGTGAAAATAAAGAGATTTGTATCGAACATTATTATCGAGATTCAGAAATTCAGACCATAGACAATGATAAGAGAAGACTCTTTCTAAGTGACGAGTTTCACCCAAAAAGTGGTAAACATTTATCTAATCCTCAATTAAATACTACTGATAATAAATTCAAATCTAATCAACTAAAAATAATAGACAATAAAGTTTTTGATTCTGAAAATAATAATGTGGCATTGTCAAAAGATGCTTTTGCAACCTATATCTACGATAAAGAAAAAGGTTTTAATGATTTTGATTTTAGCGCATTTAAAGAAGTTTTTGAAATAATTAAAAAAATTTTGAATTGTCACTATCAAAGATTTAGATAATTTGCAGGAGTAAATCAATGAATAATCAATATAGTATCATTATTCAATGGTCAGATGAAGACCAAAAATATGTAGTTAGTTTACCCGAATTTGGTCCCTATGCTCACACTCATGGTAATAGTTATGAGGAAGCTTTAAAAAATGGTCAAGAAGTGTTAGAACTTCTAATCGAAGATTATCAAGCTAGAAATAAACCTTTACCGAAACCAAGTAATTTTAAAATAATACTCGAAGTTTGATCTTTATAATAATTTATTAATAAAGTCTGTAGGGTGGGCAAATGCTTAATACAAAAGATTATGATACTTAACAAATAAATTTGCCCACCGTCCCCATGTTTAATGATCTAGATGGTGATGGTGGGCAAGTATTTAATTCCTTAATTAGGGTTTGCTGAAAAAGTTTCTCCAAAATTTATGCCACTTTTGACCAAGAATTTTCTGACAAATCAATAAGTTTTAGTACATAAAAATTGTTTAAAGTATAATCAAAATTAATGAAAGGCGGTTTAATGAGTTTCCCTGTTCTATTATTAGTAAATAAGGACAAAAAAAGCGACAAAAACTGCCTCAGAAGTTTAGAAAGATTGACAACTAAAAATGTAATAGCAATAGATGTAATGGAGGTTTCAGGGAGTTTTGTCATCACGAGATTTAGGCTAAATCTTCGTTTAGCTTGTCCAAACTTTCCCTCAATAGCATTACGGAAGCATTCATCGGAGTGGGCTTGTTTCTTTTCTTCTTCACTGACATTTTTCGGAGGTCTTCCTAACTTCGGACCACTGATTCTTATCCCTCTTTCCTTACACCAATTTCTGTTTTCCCTAGTTCGATAAATTTTATCTACATGGACGGATTCGGGATAATAGCCAAACGTTTCTTTATACTTTTCTACTTGTTCTTTTAAATGACAAGATTCATTGAAGTTTTCCCAACTTATTTTGTCTAGAAACACATAGTTATCTACACAGCTTACTGAGAGTTTAGCTCCAAACTCTATTGGTTTTCCTGCTTTTCCCCTCACTATTGGACGAATATGCGGTTGAGTTAAACTTACAATTCTTTGAGGAACACTCTGGGTCTTATTCTCCCACATTGACTGTTGTTGTTCATAA
>NZ_AADV02000080.1 GCF_000167195.1 Crocosphaera watsonii WH 8501
TGAGTGAAGAAAGACAGAAAAGTGATGTGGTAAAACTAGAAAAACAACTTTCCCAAGAAGAGAAGAAATCCCAAAAATTTCTTAAAGAAATACAATCTGAAGAATTTGAACATCCTCAAGCTGCTCGATATAAATTAAAAGCTATTAATAAAAAATTGAGATTGTTGGAAATAAAAGAAGTTGAACTGATTGAAACTTACTCGAAAAAAAAGGAAAAGATTTATAAAATGATTAGTCTGATCATCAAAAAAGATGAAGAGATAAGTAGAAAGACTAAAGAAGCAGGAAAATTTATTTTAGCAACTAACTTAGTAGAGGAAAATAAATTAGAAGCTAGTGAAATTCTGATAACTTATAAAAACCAGCAATCTACGGAAAGAGGATTTCGATTTTTGAAAGATCCCTTATTTTTTACTGATAGTTTCTTCGTTGAAAAACCAGAAAGAATAGAAACAATGTTATTTTTAATGTCTTTGTGTTTGTTGATTTATAACTTGGAGCAAAGAGAATTAAGAAATTGTTTAAAAAGAGTCAAAAAAGGAATAAATAATCAAGTAGGGAAAGTAACATTGCGTCCGACTTTGAGGTGGATATTTCAATGTTTTCAAGGTATTCATTATGTGATTTTAAACGGAGTTAAACAAATTGTCAATTTAACAGAAGAAAGGCGTTTTATATTGAGTTTATTACCTGCATCTTGTCAAAGATATTATCTATAAATTGAATTGGATAAAGCAAAAATAATAAAAGAATAAGAGTCTAATGATATCAAATGAGAAGAGGAAACTCTCCTTCGTTTGTGCTGAGTCTTGCTAAGTTTTCAATGAGTATAAATCTTCTTAATTTGATTATTTTTCCTAAAAATTTAATAAAAAGAGAAATATTCTTGCCCAGGTATGATTTTCGGACTTTTTAAAACTATGTATTTTTTTATACTACATTTTGAAGTGCGGAATCTGGGTTAAAAGTTATCATGTTGCTGAGGCGATACAGTACCGAACCATTGATCGGATGCAGTAATTTTTCAACATAGTAGAAATGGTATAATAATGTTTTCTCAAGGAGGATATCCTTATTGTTCATCGTTTTTCTGGAAAAAGAGTAATTGATATTCTTAAGCTTAAAAAAGGGAGTATCAAACAAGCAAAATTACCTGAAGGTTCTCCCAGTTGGGATGATATTAATCAGATGCTTTGGGAAGAAATTGAAGCTAATGCCAATGCTAATATAATAGGATTTAGAGCTATTCGTAAACTACTAAGTGATCGGAGATTTGATAAATGAAAACAAGTTTTTTTAATAAGTTTCTTACTTTTTTAAATCAATTGGAACAACAAAAGATTAACTATCAGATTCATCATCATCGGGATGAAGCAGTAATGATAACAGTTTCTATTGTGGGGGAACGTTGGGAAATTGAATTTTTAGAGAATGGTGACATTGAGGTTGAAAAATTTATTAGTAATGGAGAAATTGAAGGGGAAGAAGCATTAAAGGAGATTTTTGAACGAGAGAAGTTAGATGATTCTATAGTTGAGCAAATATCCCTTTTAAGTTAATAACTCTCTATCCCTCAATTTCTATAAAGTAAATTGAAAATCATTAACAATTATTCCTGGGGTTAAAATACCTCCTAAACTTCTTTGTCCATAAGTACCTGTTCTCGGAATAAACTCCCTAAAATTAGTTAAAGTAACTAAATTTTCTCCCCAAAAATTATACAAACTTTCATCAAATCTTAAGTTTTCAATGGGGGCAACAATTTGCCCATTTTCAACCCAGAAACAAGCATAACGAGTCATTCCTGTGATGCGTCCCCCTGTTTGATCGCTCCAGTTTAAATAGTGTAAATTGGATATGTATAACCCTGTATCCAAAGTAGATAGAATATCCTCTTGAGCTAAATTTCCTGGTAATAATTCAGGCGATCGCAATGCCTCATAATTATTGGCACCATTAGCAGTTAAATTATACTCTGATGCGGTACGGGAACTAATTAATGTATTAACTAAGTTTCCTTCGTTAATAATAGGTAAAATTTCAGGAGCAATTTCTCCTAATTCATTAAACCTGGGAACCGTCCCTTTACTAAAGTTTTCTTGTAGAGAAAATTGGGGTGATAATGTTTGTCCTTGTTGCAATTTTAGTAAAGAACTATCGCCTCGTCTTAAGGAAGATTCACTAATAGCACCCCAAGATAACATACTAATTAAATCAGCAACAGCAGCAGGTGCAAAATAGGTGCGATACCCTCCAGGTTGGAGTGTTTTTGATGGTTTCTCTAAAGCCACAAATTGTTCTTTATCTGTTTTTATTTGACCTAAATATTTATCATGCTCCCAATTTGCTCCCGAAAATATTCCTTTTACTGCTTTTTCTGATGGAGTAATTAAAGAGTAATCAACAATAAAATTTTCTGTGGCAAACCAATGAAATTGACCCAGAGAATTAGCGTTACCTCTAATTATAGAACCTGCGGTATAAAGTCCTGTCATATCTAAATCAGATACAGGAGAAAGAACCTCATTAACAGATTTTTCTACAGGTAATAAATTCCCTGGATAAACTTCTTTGCTAGTTCCATTATTTTCAGGTAAAACAAGATAAGTATCTTCTGGTAACTGGGGTAATTCTTGACGTAAATAGTTTAAATTTTCTACAGCGATTTGACTATCTGTTGACTCATCTCCTGTAAACGGAAATGTAGCAAAAGCGGTTCTTTGATTAGCTATTAAAGTTAGTTTAATACTGCCATCCTTAACTATACCAGTTTGTCTGACTTTTGCTCCGTTGAAACGAATAAACTGGGTTTGTTCTCCGTTTAATTCAATGGTTAAATAGTCTTCGCTTTGTAGCTGCTTAAGAAGAATATTACACAGTTGTTCAAAGCTAGATTCTAAATGTTCTAATTTTTGATTGTTCATTAGCTAAAAATGAGAAAACCTAATGGATGAAGATAGTTAACTGGTTGGATATAACAACCTGTAGCAGTAATAAGCTCCCGTTGTTAACGGTAATATCCTTTTGATTGTAGCTTATTTTCTTCTCTATTGGCATCTCATTGGAAGGTTCAGGATTATCTTGTCAACCTGAACACTTTTATAGCTTAAATTTTAGGATTGAGAATCTTCAGAAAGCTTAGGTGAAATTTTGAGTTTTGCCGTAAATTTAACCCCAAATTCCATTCCTAATTCTAACTCTGCTTCCCAGTTTAAATTGCGTGTTTTACAAGCTGAGTCAAACTCATTGTAAACAGTTTCAATCAATTCGCTCAAATTTTCGATAACTTCTTCACGGTCAACGAAAAAAGGAGCTACAATAACAGAGTCTTCATTAATGTCTACAGATTCATTGTTCGAGTTAATTAAAACGGCTTTCGGTTCTAAAGATATAATTTTAAGTTTTTTTCCCGATGGAGAAGTATCTGACATTAAATAAACCTTATTTTTGATTGATATCTTTTCTTAAGTTTAGCATGAAACAATTTGCTTTTCTATTCTGAGACGTTTTTCAGGATAATTTAGGATAAGGGTTAAATTCTTCAAGATATCTCCTCCTAAAATTCCATCAATTTGATATCGACTAAAGTGTTTAGGTAATTGACCAATAAGTATTTCTATATCTGAAAACACAATAGAGCCAATTTCTAGTCTATCAAGATTTTGAACCATATATTGAGAATTGCCTGTTATTCCACTCCCTCTTAAAGATTCTCCTCTTGTCGGTAAATTTAACAACTCTTGTGCATCAAAGCTAATAACTGTCCTTTGTGCGCCTGTATCTAAAAGCATTTGTATGGTACGCTTTTTCTCACCATTGTGCAAAGTTATAGGAGTAACCCAAAGGGAAAGGTCATCTAGGGTTTTGTTACCCAAAAATGTATGATCAACGATAATAACAGGCATTATTCGGTTAAGTCAGCAAAGTATTAACCTATTTTCAACTTTAGCCTATTTCATCGTCAATACGCCCTGTATAAAATAAATACAGATCTCCGTTAGACTCTTTAGTTTCTTGAATAAGTTTGTGTTTGTCGGTAGAACTGAGGAGAACTTCACCTTTCGAGGGAAAACCATACTCATCCCGTTGGGTAATTTCCATAACCACCCATTGTTCAGGATAAGAGTCAGAAACTTCTGCTATGCTTAATACATCTACTGTGTTACTTGGTCGCCCTATCATATCAGTTTACGATTAGTACAATTATTTTATAAAATAAAACTCTTGTTTATTTTTATTATGTCCCCCTACTGCTTGAGTACCTGCTTAGGTTAAACTCAAAATTGCCTGACTTTTTGACTGACTTTTTACTAAAACTGCCTGACATTGATTAAGATAGAGATGATCTTAGAAATCAGATCGCCAGATTCCCTAAATGTATGTCCCCAAGATCCCTCAACGTCGCACAGCAACACATGCAAAAGGTTAAAGACGCTCTCAAACGCAGTGGTTTTCGTTCTCAGCTGGCTTTTGCGACGGAAATGGGTGCTGCCCGTGATACGGTGAGGAAGTTTGTTAATGGAAAGAATATTGACCGCAATAATTTTATTGATTTTTGTGAGAAATTAGGGTTAGATTGGCAGAGAATAGTTGATAAACCCCTAGAAACAAACACAGATCCAAATTTTGTGGGACGAGAAAATGCGATCGCTACTTTAGATCACCTCATCAACAAAAAGAAGGGGAAAATTATCAATATATACGGTATGGGAGGAGTGGGAAAAACTGCCTTAGCGAAACAGTATCTTAAAGCAAAGGGTTTTGATTTGGTGTTAGAAGTCTTTATGGCAACAAGAACAGAAGATATAACCCCTGTGACTTTTATCGTAGAAGAATGGCTAAAAAATGATTTCACAGTAGAACCCAGTCAAGATTTTGGTATTTCGTTAAAGAGACTGAAAGAACAATTAAAAACTCGTAAGGTAGGTCTTTTAATTGATAACCTAGAAATGGCTTTAGAAGGAGGAAAATTTATTGAAGATCATCATCAATATGTAGATTTATTCAAGGTTTTAGCTGATGCTGATGTTCAATCATTAACGTTGATCACCAGTCGAGAAAGATTAACCGAGTCTGGGGTAGAGGTTGAATATTATCCCTTAGAAGGACTTGATAAAGACGCATGGAATGAATATTTTATTTATCATCAATTAATTATAGATTCCTCAACAGTAACAGCGATGTGTAATGCTTATGGGGGAAATGCTAAAGCAATGACTCTTATTTGTAGTCAAGTTAACTTGGATTATAGTAAAGGTATAAAACAATATTGGCAAGATCATAAAATAGATTTATTAGCAAATCCCACACTAAAACATCTAGTTAATTCTCAGTTTGATAGACTTGAAAAACATGATACTGATGCTTATAACTTATTACTACGTTTAGGATGTTATCGGTATCAAGATATTTCTAGTGTTCCCTTCGATGGAGTTAAATGTTTATTATTTGATGTGGTGGAGACTAACGAACAGTTACGAGTGATTGAGCGATTAAAAAATAGGGCTTTAGTAGAGCATAAAAATGGTGAATATTGGTTACATTCTGTCATTAAACAAGAAGCTTTAACAAGACTTAAGCGATCACCAGATGATTATAAAAAAGCACAGGAAGCCGCCGCAGAATATTGGAAAAATAGCGTTGAAACTGTTGCGACAATAGACGATGCCTTAAAAGCTTTAGAAGCCTATTATCATTATCTTTTAATTAATGATTTTGAAAATGCAGGAAGTGTATTGATTCAAGAAAGAGATAATATATGGCTTAATAGAGAATTGTATCCAATCATTCAGAAATCTAGTCTACTAGGTTGCTTAACTCGCTTAGGTCTTTTTTCTTTGGTTATTTCTCTTATCCAGAAGATGACAGATATAAATCAATTTGATGAAGGATACTTGTTGGCTAAACTAAATAATAGTTTAGGTGAATGTTTATGGAAAATAGGCTCTCCTAGAAAAGCAATAGAATGTTTTAATAAATGTTATGATTTATCATCAAAATATAATTTGACTTTTTTGGCAGTTGACTCCTTGTATAATAAGGCTCGTTGTTACCTCTATCTTCTAGAGTTTGAAAAATCGTTGAATTTTTTTGAGACTGTTATTAATCAATCTAAAGATATAGATATAATCAAAAATCGTTATGTGTGTGGATTAGTTTTTAAATACTATTTAATGTTTTGCATATATAAAAAACTAGATGATAACAATGCTATCGAACAATTAGACAAGCTTTTAGATTCTATTCAGTTAGGAATCAAAAGCAATGGATATATATATTTATATCTAGCAAGAATACATCAAAATTTCAACGAAATAGAGAAGGCTATAAATAAGTACAATAAAGCTCTGCAATATTCAGAAAAAATTAATTTTAAGCAGTTACAGGCTAAAGCATTAACAGGAATAGGTGAAGTTCATCGCATTCAAAAAGAATACAAAACAGCTATCAATCATCATAATCAATCTATTGAAATATTAGAAGAGATTGGTGCTAAATGTGATCTTGCTGAAGCCTATTATCAACTTGCTTTAACCTATCAAGAAATGAAAGAAATGGCTAAAAGTCAAGAATATTGTGATAAAGCTATTGAATTATTTGAGGAAATAGATGCACCGAAACAAGTTGAACGAGTACAAACCAAGATGAGGACATAGGACATTACTTTGACACTCTCCTGATTCCGCTACGCTAAAATCAGGAGATTCTTCTCTCAAAGGCTCGAATCAGCGCCAATCAAAGATTGACCCCGACAGAACGCCTCCAGAAGCTATTTCATTCACGGGCTGCCCGACCGCGTCTTGGTGCAGTCGCTCATGGGGGAAACCCCCAAGACCGCGCTGCACCGCTACTAGACCTCGATTTCTTATTACTTGACTAGCAGCTACATCACGATTTGTTTGATATCCACAATTAGGACAATTATGAATCCTATTCTTAAGATTCTTTTTGCCTGTTTGGGTATTACAATTAGGACAAATTTGACTGGTATAATCTTTATCTACCTTAAGAAAATAGACATCTCTTTTCCAACAAATATACGACAAGATGTTGAAAAATTGACCAAAACCAGCATCTAATGTATGCTTACCAAACAAGCCTTTAGCCCAAGCTTTGAAGTTAATATCCTCAACAAACATCATGCCAGCTTGGTCACATAAATGATGGGCTAATTTAAAGTGCCAGTCTTTTCTAGTATCGTGGATTTTTTGATAAACTCTAGCTATTTGAGTTTGCAGTTTTTGCCAATTATTAGACCCCTTTTTCTTGTTCTTTAACCTTCTTTGCAGTGATTTCAACTTGCCATGAAGTTGATTAAAAAACCGAGGCCTTTTGACTAATTCCCCTTCGCTAGTGGCTAAATAAGAATCAAGTCCAATATCTACCCCTAACGGATATCCCTGTATGGGTGTTTCGGGAATATTGACAGATAACTGATAAATTAACTGTACAAAATATCCTGATGCTCGTTTAACTACCCTGATTTGTTTCAACACAAACCCATTACTGATAGGTCGAGACATCCTCATTTTTACTTTCCCAATTTTGGGAAGTTTTACCCATCCATCACCCACCCATTTTTGCTTAACTGATGGGTAGAGAAAACTTCTCATTTTTTTCTTAAAACGTGGAAAACCAAAACCTCTTTCCCACATATTTACAAACGCAGCTTCTAAAGTTCTTAGGGTTTGCTGCAAAACTTGTGAATGGGGTTCTTTTAATTGAGGATAGATTTTCTTGGCATCAGTTAAAGATTTACACTGAGAATTATAGGTAGGTCGTTGTTTATTCGGACTGATTATATATTCTGAGTGAATGGAACAAAAATTGATAGGAGACTTACGACTATTTACCCAATCTTTTCTTTCTCGAAGTGCATAGTTATAGACTTTTTTGCATGTTTCAAGATACATCTCAATCATCTGGACTTGAGACTTTTTAGGTTTGAGCTTGAAATCGTAGGTCATCGTTATCATGCCCTCATTATAGCATACTTAATAAATGTTGCTACATTTGTTAAGTAATATTCACGGGCAATAAATTACCCGTGTTGCGCTACATCTCCCACTTAAAAGATGGGAGCTTTGCGCTGCCCGTCTTTTTCTGTAAGCCGATGCACTGCCCCACCCCACTATATAGATACAATGAATAAACGAATGTTCAATATGATAGACAAATTGTGGAGATTACCTTTTTAGGAACCAGTTCCGGAGTGCCAACAAGATCCCGTAATGTGTCCAGTGTAGCCTTAAAACTGACTCAACGGGGGGAAGTTTGGTTATTTGACTGCGGAGAAGGAACCCAACACCAATTATTACGCAGCGATGTTAAAATATCCCAAATTACTCGCATTTTTGTCACCCATATGCACGGTGATCATGTTTATGGGTTAGCAGGGTTATTGGCCAGTTGTGGGTTAGCAGGAAGCGGCCAACCCATTGAAATTTACGGACCCCCCGAATTAAAAGATTATTTACACGCTTGCGCCAAATACTCCCATTTTAAGCTACCTCATCATATTCGCTTTCACCCTATCCACCCTGGTATTCTCTACGAAGATAAGGAGTTTAGCGTTAGTTGTGGTCCCCTTAAACACCGTATTCCTGCCTACGGTTATCGTATCTCAGAAAAAGACCGTCCGGGACGCTTTAATGTGGAAAAAGCTAAAAAATTAGGGATTCCCCCAGGGCCAGTTTATGGGGAACTTAAACAAGGGAAAACCGTTACCTTAGACGATGGCCGTCGTATTCGGGGACAAGACTTATGCGGTGAAAGAGAAACAGGCCGTAAGGTGATTTACTGCACGGATACGGTATTTTGTGAAGGGGCGATCGCATTATCAGAAGATGCTGATGTGTTGATTCATGAAGCGACTTTTGCCCACCAAGATGCTCAACTGGCTTTTGAACGTCTCCATTCTACCTCAACAATGGCTGCACAAGTGGCTTTAGCAGCACAGGTTAAACAGTTAATCATGACCCATTTTAGTCCCCGTTATGCCCCAGGAAATGCCCTCCAATTGGATGATTTATTGAACGAAGCAAGGGCAATTTTTCCTAACACTATTTTAGCCCGTGATTTCATGACTTATGAGGTTCCTAGAAGATCCTCAGATTCTAAAAAGTAACTGTGATCCACTATTACCCTAAGATATAATGAAAAGGTAGAAATTTTGTCCTTGATAAAATACCCCCAAGTCGTCGTTATGAGCAATCAAACCGATCGCATTATCATATTTGATACCACCCTCAGAGACGGGGAACAGTCCCCAGGTGCAAGTTTAACGGTTGAAGAAAAACTTACCATTGCTCGCGCTTTAGCACGACTTGGGGTAGATATAATAGAGGCCGGTTTCCCCTACGCTAGTCCAGGTGATTTTCAGGCAGTACAGAAAATTGCTGAAACTGTAGGCACGGAAAACGGTCCGAGAATCTGTGGTTTGGCAAGAGCATCTACAAAAGATATCAAGGCAGCAGGAGAAGCACTAAAACCGGCATTTAAGTCCCGTATTCATACCTTTATCGCTACTTCTGACATCCATCTCAAGCATAAACTGAAAAAAACACGGTCTGAAGTGTTAGACATTGTGCCGGAAATGGTAGCTTATGCTAAAACCTTCACCGATGATATAGAATTTTCTCCAGAAGATGCAGGCCGTAGTGATCCTGAGTTTATGTATCAGGTATTGGAAACTGCGATCGCAGCAGGTGCAACTACTGTTAATATTCCCGACACCGTAGGTTATACCACCCCCAGCGAGTTCGGTGCAATCATCAAAGGTATTAAAGATAATGTCCCCAACATAGACCAAGCTATCATCTCAGTGCATGGTCATGATGATCTGGGTTTAGCTGTGGCCAACTTCCTGGAAGCGGTGAAAAATGGAGCCAGACAGCTAGAATGTACCATTAATGGTATTGGGGAACGTGCGGGCAATGCGGCTTTAGAAGAGTTGGTTATGGCTCTCCACGTGCGTCGTCAATATTTTAACCCCTTCTTGGGTCGTGCAGTAGATTCCACGGAACCTTTAACTAATATTAACACCCAAGAAATTTACAAAACCTCCCGTCTGGTATCCAACCTCACAGGAATGATTGTACAACCTAATAAAGCTATTGTGGGAGCAAATGCTTTTGCTCACGAGTCTGGTATCCATCAAGACGGGGTTCTTAAAAATAAGTTAACCTACGAAATTATGGATGCAGAGTCCATCGGTTTGACCAATAATCAGATTGTACTGGGTAAACTTTCTGGACGGAATGCTTTTCGCACCCGTTTAAGTGAGTTAGGGTTTGAGTTATCCGACAATGACTTGAATAACGCTTTCTTGCGGTTTAAAGAGGTTGCTGACAAGAAAAAAGAGATCACCGACTGGGATCTCGAAGCCATTGTTAATGATGAGATTCAACAGGCACCAGAATTGTTCCGTCTCGAATTAGTACAAGTATCCTGTGGCGATCACGCTGTCTCTACTGCTACAGTTACTCTGAGGAATCCAGAAGGGAAAGAATTAACCGATGCTGCGATCGGTACTGGTCCGGTGGATGCTGTTTATAAAGCCATCAACCGTGTAGTGAATGTTCCCAACGAGTTGATCGAGTTTTCCGTTAAGTCGGTTACTGCTGGTATCGATGCAATGGGAGAAGTTACCATCAGATTACGTCATGAGGGACGCACCTACTCCGGTTATGCAGCCAATACCGACATTATAACTGCTTCTGCCCGTGCTTATATTAGCGCGTTAAATCGTCTTTATGGAGCGATCCAAGAACAATCTAAAGTTAACTCTTCTGAAGCTGTTTTAACCCCTCAAGGTTAAAGAAAATAGAAAATAGAGAGATGAATGGAAGTGGTTGTATTATACCAATTTCCTAAACTAGGGGTTAACGGCCGTTAACCCCTACAATCTAATCTTATATAGTCTAAGTTGATGAAAATGGTATTACAGTGTTTAAGCATTAATAATGAGCAATTTTTTTTCATTTAAAAAACTCGATTATTTTAATTAAAAGATATATGAAAAAATTATATGACTATCATGGTAATAAAGAAGAATTATTTGAACAGATACTAAAACAAAAAAATAGTATCAATATTCCTGATAACATACCCGAAAGCTTAACAGAAGATTACAAAATTGCTAGAACACTTGATAATTATTTAGAAGATTATTTTGATATCAATAATCAATTTACGTCGATATCTAATGTTGATAGAAAAATTGATAAAATATTAGATAAATTTATCAAAGAAGTTCTGGATGGTGTATACCAAGAAAAAGATAAGTTTAGAAAAGCAATGAATACTAAAAAGAAAACATTTAAAAATATTTTTGAATTTTCAAAAAGTGAAAACTTATATTTATCCAATATGTACACTCGGTTTATCTCTGAAAATTTAGGTCACAAATTGGAAGAAATTGCTAATCTTAGTAATAATGTTTATATACCTGATCGGGAATTGGAAATCAATATTAAAGGAATTGATTTGATTATTTACGATCAAGGATTAATTAAATATACACAATTAAAAACTAAAAAAGATACATTAACAGGAAGTCAAAAAGATAGGAGTATCATAGAACTTCGTATCCATCCTCATTATATAATAGTGTTAGATTATAAGAGTGTAAAAATAAAATCATGAAAAAAGTAACACTAGAACAAGCTTCAGAAATATTAGGAATTGCTCCTAATATAGTACGAACTTGGGAAAAGAAAAAATTGATACAAGGTGAAAATAATAATAATATTCGTTTATTTGATTTAGATTTACTTAAATCAGTTCACAATAACCTCAATGGCAATAATTCAGGCAGAGAGTTTAAAGTATTACAATCTACAGAAAAAACTGAAATTAAAACTATAGAATTATTTGCTGGTTGTGGAGGAATGGCACTAGGTTTAGAAAATGCTGGAGTGCGTCATGAATTATTAGTAGAAGTATCCAAAGATTGTGTTAATACCTTACAAAAAAATAGACAAAATTGGACTATTTTTCAAGAAGATGTAAGTAATATAGATTTTCAGCAATATTATGGAAAAATAGATATTGTATCAGGTGGTTTTCCCTGTCAAGCATTTAGTTATGCAGGAAAATGTAAGGGTTTTGAAGATACAAGAGGAACCTTATTTTTTGAATTTGCCCGTTGTTTAGCAGAAGTTAAACCAAAAATAGCTATAGCAGAAAATGTTAGGGGACTGTTATCCCATCAAAAAGGTCAAACCCTAGAAATCATCTTAAATACCTTCAAAGAATTGGGTTATGATCCTTATTATGAAGTGATTAGCGCACAATTTTTAGACGTTCCCCAAAAACGCGATCGCTTGATTATTATTGCTTGTCGTCAAGACCTAAGTATTATCCCTATTTTCCCTATAAAAAATAACTATACCATCTCTCTAAAAGACGCATTAAAAAATTGTCCCACCTCTCCAGGAGTTGAATATAATGAGCGAAAAAAAGCTATAATGTCCTTAGTTATCCCAGGAGGAAACTGGAGAAACTTACCCCTAGAAGTGCAAAAAGATTACATGAAAAATAGCTTTTATAAAGGAGGAGGAAGAACAGGTTTTGCTAAACGTTTATCCTGGGATGAACCCTGTTTAACTATTACTTTTAGTCCCGCACAAACCCAAACAGAAAGATGTCACCCAGAGGAACTTAGACCCCTCAATATTAGAGAATATGCTAGAATTCAAACATTCCCTAATGACTAGGAGTTTACGGGATCATTAACTTCCCAATATCGACAAATTGGTAATGCTGTTCCTGTTAATATGGCCTATCATCTAGGAAAATGTCTCATCAAAATGCTAACGAAAAAAGTTGATAAAAATAACATCTTTCCTAGCATAAAAAAGCAAAAAAGTCAAATTAAACAGTTATCTATTCCTGGCTTAAATTATTAGTTCAATTTCTCAAGTATAGAAACCTGAGTCATGAATATCAAGAATTACAATAGTTGATTAATATCTAATACAAAATAAGGAGATTGATTTTCTACTTTAATAATAGTAGAACTAATACAATGAATGTTTCCTTGAGTTAAATAGATATCTGGTAAAGGAATAAAAGCAGATTTAGGGACTCTGATAATAGAAGGATGTGAATCAATTGGTAAACCCAAAATGTCGTTATCTCTATTTTTAAGAATTAAGAGAAAACGAACTTCATTATTAGGTTGATTGTTACCAATATCAGTTACTCCAAAAATACGCTGAGCGACATCGATCACAATCAATTCTCGACCTTGATAATTCGTTAAACTAACACCTTTTTGTTGGGGATCACCATAAACTTTATCTAAGGTAGTTACTTTGTCAACAAAATCTATAGGAATAGAAAACTGTTCTTTTCCTAATAAAAACGTAATTAATTGTTGTTTTTTTTCTTGCTTTTTGGAAGCAAGACGACGAGCAAGACGAGAGGAAGAAATAGTCATGGTTTAATGAAGTTAGGAGTTAGGAGTTAGGAGTTATCGTCCGGTGCTATTGCACAGAAGTATAATTTAGAATTTAGAATGGGTAATAAATAAAACTAATTAATTAATTCTCCAATGGTAGCTAATAACTTATTTTCTTTAAACGGCTTAGAAAAATAGGCAGAGGCGCCTAAATTCATTGCTAATTGACGATGTTTATTCCCACTACGGGAAGTTAACATAATGACTGGTAAATGTTGACAAACTAGATCAGATTTAAGATGAGATAAAAAACCATAACCATCAAGACGAGGCATTTCAATATCACTAATAACCAATTGAACCGTAGATCCTAAACCACCTTGTAGCTTCTCTAAAGCATCTTGACCATCTTTAGCTTGTTCCACCCGATAACCTGCTTTTTCTAAGGTTAATGCTAAGAAACGACGGACATTAATAGAATCATCTACTACCATGATGGTTGAAGTATGATGATCCGCAAATGTTTCTAGAAAATCTGTGGTAGTTGGGGCAAGTTTTGGGGTAAAAGAAGATTGAGAAGGATCATCATTTAACCAATGTAATAACGCCGTTATGTCAACCAAAGGAACCACACGACCATCCCCTAAAATAGTACAACCAGCGAAGCCTTTAGGCATTCCCACAGACCCTTCTACCTGACGAATGGTAACCTCTTGTTCTCCCCAATAACGATCGATCTGAATACCCACATAATTCTCTCCTTGTGCCACCATTAAGACAGTAGGTTGATCGATCACTGGGATAACTTCTGTGTGAGCAACATAGGCGGGACGAGGGAAATTGAACCATTGTTTTAAAGAGATTATGGGGACAAGATAACCGTCCCAGTTCAATACATCTTGACCGATACCATTCATTAACATTTCTGGATTAAGACAGACCATTTCTTCAATCACCGTATTGGGAAAAGCTAACAACATTCCCGCAGTTTCCACCAATAAGACTCGAACCACAGATAGAGTAAAGGGAACCGTTATAGTAAACATAGTTCCTTTCCCCGGTTGGGTGTTAACTTGAATATCCCCTTGGATCGATTCTAAATTAGTATGGACAACATCCATGCCCACACCTCGGCCGGATAAGTCCGTAACTTGGGATGCGGTACTGAACCCAGGTTCAAAAATAAGGTCTAATAACTCTTTTTTGCTGGACTCTTGAAGATCAGCTTCACTTACACCCATTTCTAAGGCTTTGCTGCGAATTTTATCTACATTAATGCCCCCTCCATCATCTTCAACCGTAATCACCGTTTTATTGCCTCGATAAGCTGCGGTAATGATAATTGTTCCCCTTTCTGGTTTGCCTTTTTCTTGACGAATATCAGGGGATTCGATACCGTGATCGAAGGCATTACGCAATAGATGTAATAAGGGTTCATTGAGGGCTTCTAGTACAGCGCGATCGACTAAAGTGGTCCCTCCTCTAATCTTGAGATCTACCTTTTTCCCATATTGTATTTCCATTTCTCGTAACCCTCTAGGGAACCGGTCCAATAAATCAGAAATGGGACACATTCTTAGCTAACCGCCGAGAAGCCCCGCACTATAAACGAGGGGGATTTATCGAACCGTAGGTGAGTACCCCCGATGTTTTAGTGTCGGGATGATAGGCGGTAAAAAGGGAGGGTTCGATGCCCTCCCTTTTTACAAATAATTTATTGGGGCTTATCTTGTCCTTCAATGTATTTTTTAAGAACTGATATAGTAACACCACCACATGAAGCAATAAAATAAGACTCATTCCATAAAACCTTTTTCCAATATATCTTGTTAAGGTGTTCTGAATATTCTTGTCTAATTTTACGACTCGAAACAGACTTAATACTATTAATAAACTTGGGTAATTCCATTTGAGGATAGTATTGGAAAAGAAGATGAACATGGTTGGATTCTCCATTAAATTCAATCAGCTTACAATCCCATTTTTTACACAAGTCAAACATAATTTCATGTACACGCTCAATCATTTCTCCTGTAAAAACATCTTTACGGTATTTGGTAGTTAATACTAAATGTGCTTTTAAGTCAGAGACCGACCTACCACTGGAAACAAAATCTTTATTCATTGACACTCCCAGGATAAATAGCTATAATCAGAGTATAATATATATTCTACTCTGATGAAGTACACCTATCAGTACCGAATCTTACCAACGACAAACCAAAAAATTACCTTGAATAGGTGGTTGAGAGTCTGTCGTTTTTGGTTTAATCGGCAATTGGGTGAACGTTTCCAGTGGTGGGAACAAAATCGATGTGCAGTTAATTCTTGTCCTCTTATTTGTCATCTCCCTGAACTAAAAGAAAAACCCAATTACTACTCACAAAAAAAACAGTTACCTATTCTTAAAAAAGATGTGGTAACTGTTCAATGGTCAAAAGAAAAATTAGATTTATCAGAAGTTCCCTCTTTGACTTTACAAGAAGTTTGTAAACGGGTAGATAAAGCTTTTTCTCGTTATATCTCAGGGGATAGTAATGGCAAAAGATCAGGTAAACCTCGCTTTAAATCTAGTAACCGATTTCGGTCAATGGTATTTGAAGGAGGAGGATTAAGTATTCATTCTTGTTCTGTTGGTAAAAAATATCTTTACTTAAAAACTCCAAAAATAGGGTTAATTAAAGTAAGAATGCACCGATATTTACCTGATGGAGCAATCCTCAAACAAGCCCAGATTATCAAAAAAGCTGACGGTTGGTATGTAAATCTAAGGCTTGATGACCCTACTATTCCTAAGTTTAACAAAGATAAAATTGTAGCTAACTGGGATAATTCAACGGGCTTAGATGCTGTTCTTTATGAAGATGATTATCTGGCTACTTCTGACGGAAAAAACTCTCTTCTCTTAAATCTCTCGTAAATCTGAGCAGATAGCCCAATTCACAGCGAAGGCTACAGAAAAGGGAGTAGTCCGAGAAACTACTAAAAGAAGTCAAACTCGAAAATCTGGCAAAAAGACTGCTAACTTCGCATAACGCCAAACAGAAAAAGTTCTCTGAAACTACTAAGGAAGCCAAAAACCCGCAAAAATGGAATTTCCAGGCAGGCAACGGTAAACGGTGGGGTTGAATTTACTAAAAGAAAAGGGGGGGAAAACCCACCCCCCCTCGAATTTTGCCCAAAGAAAAATTTTTAATCCAAAAGGGCCA
>NZ_AADV02000079.1 GCF_000167195.1 Crocosphaera watsonii WH 8501
CGTAGCCGTTTCATTTTTGGTCATTTTTAAAATTTATTACCTTATAAATTAGCGGAATATATACGCTAACATCAAAAGAGGTTGTTTGTTACAGTTAAGGCTAATGTCATCACATTCCGAACTTAAGACCAGTCAAGATGTCCACCTGAGAGCCAAACAAATTAAGAGTCTAATTCGCTCTCTTAAACAGAAAATAAAGAAAATTGAACGGGAAGGGGAAGTAGCACCAGCTAATTGTCATATTATTCGTTATCAGGTTAATGGAAAGGGAACAATCTACTGGTATTATAAACTACAGGCTGCTGAATCAATTTTTCCTATGGCCACTAATAATGAGAAAAAAACCAAATATAAATATTTAGGACGAGCCGGAAGTTCTGCTCATATTGATGCTGTAGAAAAACTCACTAGAAGAAATCTCATTGATGAATTAGAACGAGTCATTCAATCTCTAACGGAAAGCTACTTAGATATCTATATTGGAACCGAAACTGAATGAAGCTATTTAATATTTAAAATCCCCTAAAAAGATGGAAAGAGAGTTTTTAAAATCACCTTAATTCTCTATTTTAGCTTTGGAGATATGTTTAGCGTAAAAATTACGCTAATAATTGTTTTTTATCCAAAGTCCAAAATTCATCGATATGACTTGCATAAGCACAAACTGAAGCAGCTAATTTTGCAGCTTGCTTACGACCTTCTTCGGGACTTTTCATGTGTGTATTTTCAAAAAACCTTCGATATTCAGGACGTTCATTAAAAGCTATTTCATACATTCTTTCTGTAATTTCTTTCCCTTTTTTTTTACCACAGGTGCGGTAGATTTAACAATTTTAATAGTTTCAGGAGTCATTGTGTTCAACCTCTTGTCTTGAGATAACTAAATGTAAATTAAAAGGATGGAATTTTGTTGATTAAGTCTATCACAAATTAAAAGACCTTCAGGGATGATATATCAAAAATAACTCAGATAAGACATAATATCCAAATCTCTTAATGATTACAACAAAGATTAGTTATCAATTCAGCAATTAACAATTAACAATTAACAATTAATAATTATTAACTATTAACTATTAACTATTAATTGTTCGGTAATTAACATTAATTAGGATTCATACTTAATTTAGCAATTTCATCTTGTACGACTCTATGATCGTGACGTAAAGGAATTTGAACCCCTTTAGGAAGTTGATCCACCTTAGTCATTGCTTGGTCAAAATAGGTATAAGCTTCTTGGAGCAACTCTAAATCTTTGGGTTGACCATCTTTTGTTCTTCCTTTTTTACGTAATATTTGACCTTTAAAATATTGTAATTCAGGGTTATCTGGACTATTAGCTAAAGCTTGGTCAATATACTGCATAGCAGTATCATATTGATCCAAGTCCCGATAAGCAGCAAATAAAGCCCGATCTACCATATAAGTAGGTGCTGCATATTGTTCAAAACGGGCGATGGCATCTTCTGGAGAAGAAAAGGGTAAATTAACCGATAAAATTAAATCTAAATAACCTTTCAATAAATTTAATTCTGGGTCATTAGGAGCAATTTCTTCTGCTTTATCCAGATGATCAAAGACCAATTGTAACTTATTAACTGCACCCAAAGGTCCCTTGGTTTTGAAGGTATAGGCCCCTTGTAAAAAATGTCCCACTGCTTGATAAAGATTACCACGTAAGGGATCTGTCGAGGTCAATTTTTCCGCTACTGAGAGGGTTTTAGCCGCTGCATTTTTCATCACGTCCCATTCTTCATTAGAATAGGCCAAAGATGCTTTGATAGCGAAAGCAAGGGGTTCATCGGTTTCTGTTTCGACTGCTTGTTGTAAATAGCTTTTCGCTTCTAAATAATTGCCGTTTTTAAAGATTTCAACAAAAGCTGCTTCTGTGTTGTCTCCAATAGGACGAGGGTTACTGCTACGGAAAGGATCTCCAGCCCAAGTAGGGGTTCCCCATAAACTTAATGCTACTGTACACACCACAGACCAAGAAATAGAAACCTTTTGCAGTCTCATTAAAGGGTTAATCATATTGTCTCCAAGCAACATTAATCAATAGGTTTATCTTGATCATTTAAGATTGTGATCTTGATACTAACAAAAATTTTTCACACTTTTAATGATGTTTTAGCACGAGATAACAAAGATAAAGCTTAAATTTTAGCAAGAAGAGACAGTTTAGGAAGTGGTAGTCCCGAATTTCTCACAAAATCTGCGATCGCCAAACACAGAAGCCTTACAGGAAGTGGGTTTGAACAGAGCGATCGCAGATTTCCCCAACCAACAGTCTGTTGTCAGATTTTAAGTTAAAATCAACCCGAATTAGACAAAGATGAAAAGATAAATCAATCACTCATTTTTCCAAAAAAATTATTAATAAAATCTCTAATAGTACTAGATTGTTAGAATAAAATATCCTATAATTTAATTATTAAAGCAATTTACCTTAAACTGATTTAATGAGTCCCAGTCATCCCCGAAACCCTCGTCAAGTAATCAACTTTAGTAAACAGAAAGGAAAAGAAATAATCGCTAATTTTGATGGGGGACTAATCACTTCAGATGCGGGGATTGTCTGGATAGCTGAGTTGGATAAAAAACTGGGAATTACCGAGAAGTTTGGTAACTGTTTTCAAGATCATCGTCATCAATCTTATGTAGGGTTTGCTGAATAAAAGCAAAAGCCTATTCTTTAAAAGGTTACACCCATATTCGCGATCGCAAAAAAGATCAGCTTTGTCGGCTACAAACCGCTATAATTGGTAGAAACACCTCCCAGTTGTTGGTCAAGAACAAATGTATCGAAAAGAGGAGCAACCTTTACCGCCCCCAGAAAAATTTGAATTACCTTTCGAGGGCAAATTGTCCCCCAATAATCGTTGGGTAATCATGGCAGAGTTGATACCTTGGGATGATTTTGAGGAAGAATATGCTAAACTTTTTTCAGCAGAAAAAGGTGCGCCAGCCAAACTATTTAGAATGGCATTAGGGACATTAATTATTAAGGAAAAATTAGGAACAAGTGATAGAAAAACTATAGAACAGATTAGAGAAAATCCCTATCTACAATACTTTATAGGTTTAAATTGTTATCAACAAGAGCCACCACTGGAATCTTCAATGCTAGTTTATTTTAGGAAAAGAATTGATGGAGAATTGATAAACAAAATCAATAAAAAAATAGTAAAAAGAGAAATAGACAAGAGTGATAAAGAAGTAAAAAAAAAGGATTGTCTCCAAGAAAAAGGAGAAAAAATAAAAAATAAAGGTAAACTAATTTTAGATGCGACTTGTGCGCCAGCAGACATCAAATACCCAACGGATTTAGGCATATTAAATCAAGCCAGAATTGAGACAGAAAGAATAATAGATAATCTTTATAAACCATTAAGAGTAAAATTGAGAAAAAAGCCGAGAACTTCTAGAAAAATTGCTAGAAAGGAATACTTAAAAGTAGCTAAAAAACGAAAAGTATCTTATCAAGAAAGAAGAAAAGCTATCGGGAAACAGTTAAAATACCTTAAGAAAAATTTAGGAAATATAGAAGACTTAATTCAAGCTGGGGCTTCCCTGGAAAATCTGAGTAAAAGACAGAAAAATTGTCTAGAGACTATCAAAAAAGTTTATGAACAACAACAGTCAATGTGGGAGAATAAGACCCAGAGTGTTCCTCAAAGAATTGTAAGTTTAACTCAACGGCATATTCGTCCAATAGTGAGGGGAAAAGCAGGAAAACCAATAGAGTTTGGAGCTAAACTCTCAGTAAGCTGTGTAGATAACTATGTGTTTCTAGACAAAATAAGTTGGGAAAACTTCAATGAATCTTGTCATTTAAAAGAACAAGTAGAAAAGTATAAAGAAACGTTTGGCTATTATCCCGAATCCGTCCATGTAGATAAAATTTATCGAACTAGGGAAAACAGAAATTGGTGTAAGGAAAGAGGGATAAGAATCAGTGGTCCGAAGTTAGGAAGACCTCCGAAAAATGTCAGTGAAGAAGAAAAGAAACAAGCCCACTCCGATGAATGCTTCCGTAATGCTATTGAGGGAAAGTTTGGACAAGCTAAACGAAGATTTAGCCTAAATCTCGTGATGACAAAACTCCCTGAAACCTCCATTACATCTATTGCTATTACATTTTTAGTTGTCAATCTTTCTAAACTTCTGAGGCAGTTTTTGTCGCTTTTTTTGTCCTTATTTACTAATAATAGAACAGGGGAACTCATCAAACCGCCTTTCATTAATTTTGATTATAATTTAAACAATTTTTATGTACTAAAACTTATTGATTTGTCAGAAAATTCTTGGTCAAAAGTGGCATAAATTTTGGAGAAACTTTTTCAGCAAACCCTAATTAGTATGATGATTATTGTAACTGCATTAGTTTCAATTTTATGTTGGGCATTTTTAATATTAATTAAAGGATAATCGACTTATGAATAAACCAATCTATTTTTTCAGCAAAACTAATCAATGGTATGAATTATCAAATTTTTATCTATTTGGGTTTATGGATGAAGAAGGTTTATATTGGCCAACGGTAGAACATTATTTTCAGGCCATGAAATTTTCTGGGGAAAAGTATCGAGGATATAGAGAAAAGATCCGTCTTGCTCAAACCCCAGGAAAGGCAAAAAAATTCGGTCAAACTAGACAAATACCTTTAAGAAGAGATTTGGAAATAGTTAAAGAAGAAGTAATGTTATATGCTCTGAGAAAAAAGTTTAGTCATCCCAAAATGCAAACAATTTTGTTAGCAACGGAAAATAGACATCTTTACGAAAATTCCCCTTATGACTATTATTGGTGAATTGGGAAACAACACACAGGAAAAAATCGCTTAGGAGAATTATTAATGCAAGTTAGAAAAGAATTAGCTAGAGATGAGTGTTAAAGTCATCTCTAGCATTTTTTGACCACATTTATAGATAGAGTCGGTATGGAGACTATGGCTAATATATCTCCTATCACCCAAAAGGTTTAGTACCGCTTTTTTTTACTTTTTTTTCCTTGCACCGCTTTAAAGCGAGGGTCTGATTTACAAATTACATAAGTACGCCCTTTCCGTCTAATAACCTGACAATCACGATGGCGGGTCTTTGCACTTCTTAAAGAACTAAGTACTTTCATTACTAATCAAAAAATGACAATAGCTACCATTGTAATCGAAATAGAGCAAAGTTGTCCACCCATGCCTAGTGCCGCTACGGGTCAGTTCCTCACTGCGCTCCGACGCTATCGCACAAAAGGCACTCATCCCGGATTTCTCACAAATTAATTTGAAAGCCCAATCCAGAGATGAAAAATGATAATTTTTAGGACTAATAGAAATTTTGAATATAGATGAATAAAAAAATTGACTTTGATTATCCAAAAATTGAGTTTAAGAGGGAATAATTATATTAACTTTTGATTTTCTCCACGATAAATAAGGCTAAATAAAAGTATCAGTAAGTCAACAACTTATGATAGATATCTTTTTTAAAAAACAACTTATTCTACTTATCCAGTATTAGGAATAGTTTTAATTCTTTTGTTAGCAATAGATAAAATATCTTGATAAGGACAAGCACTAGCTATAGCGATAATAATTCTTCTACAACTAATCTTTATTCTGGCTCCCAACTTAAGAAGATTTAGACGTATTCTTCCCACAGTTGCTTTAGCCAATGAAGTTTTTTTTAAACAGTGTTGACGAAAAGCATTTATGAGAACATAAGCCCAGGAATGTATCCATAATCTTAGTTGATTACTTTGAAATGTTTGAGTTGAAGTTCTATGAGCTAACAAGTCTAATTGTTGTTCTTTAATCCGATTTTCCATCTCGCCTCTCGGACAGTATTTTTTTGTATAAAGTTTTGAGGGTGGAATTTTTGAAGCGGGCAAAGATGTCACCACATGGCGCATTTTTAAGCCATCACTTCCATAACAAACTTTTGTCACTACTCTTCTTTGACAACTCCATGACTTTTCTGTTTTATAACGAATAGAGCGATACCAAGTAGAAATTGGTACTAATTTTTTAACTTCTTCTAAATCTTCTTTTTTCTGAAATAAACTATCCATTAATTCAGTTATTGGAGCTAGTTTTTTTTCATATTCATGTTTGGCTTTTTCAATTACATCATCCGCTCGTAACTTAAGAACGCCATTTATTCCCATAGCTATAACATAATCAACTAAAGGCTAATTTTCACAAAAATAGAAGATTTCTTCACGGGCATAGGCACTATCACCCCTAACTAGGATATGAGTCTCTGACCATTTTTCTCTAATTAGTCCGATAATTCTTTGTAATTCATCTAAGGCTCCATCGGCTGGATCTACATTAGATGAACGAAGTTTAGCAACTAATAAATGATGCCCACAGAAAATATATAAAGGAGCATAACATACTCCGTGATAATAACTATTAAAAAATGCCCCTTCTTGATTACCATGTACTTGGTCATCCGTGACATCCATATCTAATATAATACTTAAGGGAGGTTTTTTATAAGACTCTAAAAAAAATTCGACAAAAGATTTTTCAATGGCTTCAAAGTTGGGTTCTATTTTATGATAACGACTCGTTTTTTTGTCGAGAATAGTCTCAGGACAATATTCCAATCTATTAATTGTACTTTTTCTAGCTAACCATCCCTTTTTATCTTCAAGTTCATTAAGCTTTTCTAAAGCGATCTTAAGGGCAGGATCGTGACGTAATTTATCATGGTCATTGACATCTTCATAGCCTAAAATAATTCTATAAAGCCTTTGTGCTAATAACTCATGAACGGAATGATCTACATAAGATTGATGACGATGATCTTGAAAACAGTTACCAAACTTCTCGGTAATTCCCAGTTTTTTATCCAACTCAGCTATCCAGACAATCCCCGCATCTGAAGTGATTAGTCCCCCATCAAAATTAGCGATTATTTCTTTTCCTTTCTGTTTACTAAAGTTGATTACTTGACGAGGGGTTCGGGGATGACTGGGACTCATTAAATCAGTTTAAGGTAAATTGCTTTAATAATTAAATTATAGCATATTTTATTCTAACAATCTAGTACTATTAGAGATTTTATTAATAATTTTTTTGGAAAAATGAGTGATTGATTTATCTTTTCATCTTTGTCTAATTCGGGTTGATTTTAACTTAAAATCTGACAATAGACTGTTGGTTGGGGAAATCTGCGATCGCTCTGTTCAAACCCACTTCCTGTAAGGCTTCTGTGTTTGGCGATCGCAGATTTTGTGAGAAATTCGGGTAATATGGCTTCTCTTAGTGAAAGTTTAATCATTGAAGGAGTTAATGCAGGGGATCAATCAGGTATTTCTGTAAGTGGTATTGGTGACTTTAATGGGGATAACATCAGTGATCTGGTAATCGGTAGCCATCAAGCAGATCCTAATGGTACAAGTTCTGGTCAAGCTCATGTCGTCTTTGGTAAATCTTTATTCCCCATAGATCCTGAAACAGGGCAACAATATCAACCTGGTCAACTTATAGTTGAGTTTAATGCGGGAGTAACGGAAGCAGAAATACAGGCGATCGCCACAGCTAATGGTGCTACCTCAGTGGAAAATATAATACCGTCAGAAAGTAGTCTTGCCCAAGATTTTGCTCAATGGCGAATTTTAAATTTTGATTTAGCCACTGATTTAGTCCCAATCCAGAACAACTTAGCTAATAATAATCAATTAAACGTAAGTTCTTTTGACTATATAGTATCTATTAATGCACTCCCAGCACTGCCTAATGATACAGATTTTAATGATCTTTGGGGTTTACACAATACTGGACAAACCGGTGGCACTGTCGATGCTGATATTGATGCACCAGAGGCTTGGTGTAAGCAAAAAGGGGATCATGATATCGTCGTTGCGGTGATTGATACTGGAATAGATTATAATCACCCAGATTTAGCTTCTAATATGTGGATCAATGCAGGTGAAATAGCTGGTAATGGCATGGATGATGATGGGAATGGTTATATGGATGACATTTATGGTTATGACTTTCACAATACTGATAGTGATCCCTGGGATGATCATAGTCATGGAACTCATGTAGCGGGAACGATCAGTGCTGAAGGAAACAATAATTCAGGGGTGATTGGGGTTAGTCCTAATGTTAGTCTTATGGCACTCAAATCTTTTAGTGCTGGAGGTTTTGGTTCAACTTCAAATATTATAAATTCACTACAATATGCTATTGATAATGGTGCTGATGTGGTTAATGCCAGTTTTGGTGGCGGTGGCTACAATGCAGCATTTGATGCAATGATCGGTGCGGCTAATAGTGCAGGGGTTTTATTTGTGGCGGCGGCTGGTAATTTTAACAATGACAATGATGTTACTCCATTTTATCCTGCTAATTACACCCAACCTAATGTTATCTCTGTAGCTGCGACTGACCATAATGACAATAAAGCTGGATTTTCTCACTATGGTTCAACTACTGTAGATTTAGGTGCACCAGGAGTTAACATTCGGAGTACCTTACCGGGAAATTCCTATGGATATAACAGTGGGACTTCTATGGCGGCTCCCTATGTCTCTGGTGCGGCGGCTTTACTATTAGCTGAAGATCCCAGTTTGACCCCGGCACAAATCATTACTGAATTAATGAATAATACCGATCCAGTACCCGGTTTAAGTGGAATTACTGTGAGCGGAGGTCGTTTAAATGTCAATGAAGCTTTGATGAGCGTAGGTCCTATTGGTAATAATGCACCTATAATTAACAATAACATTTTACAAACGGGTACATGGCGTTTGGATGTAAGTGTTGGAGATATAAATAATCCACCTAATGATTTTCAACCTCCTGTCTTTATCGATCCCGATGGGGATGGAATGCACTATACCGCAACATTATTGGGTGGTGGTCCACTACCGGGTTGGCTGTCATTTTCTCAAGATAATGCATTCAATAGTGATGACGATGTTATTTACTTTACGGGAACACCACCAGCAAGTCAAACTTTCCCCATCACAATCGAACTAACTGCCACTGATTGTTGGGGAGCTAGTACCAATCATATCTTTTCTATCAATCAATATATAGATGGTTACGGTCAAGGAGATGTGCATTTTAAGACTTTTGATGGCAGAAGATACGATATGCAAGACGATGGTGAATTTATCTTCATTCAATCCAGTAGTGGCGATTGGCAAATTCAAACCCGTCAAGAACCTTGGGTTTATAACCCTACCAGAGCTTCTGTTAATACAGCATTTGCAACTGAAATGGATGGTAACACTGTTATCTATGATATGGATAACCCTACTAACCAAAAACTTCAAATTAATGGAGTTAATATCACCTTAAATAGTGGTCAAAGTTATAATGTTGGTAACAGTATCATTGAGCGTAACAGTAGTAACAAATATACTTTCCGATATGCAGGACCAGATTGAATACTCTTTACTGGTGATGACGATCGCTTTGTTGCTACTCAAGGATCAACTCATATTAACCTTAACGTTTATCCTGCTCCTTACCGAGCCAATCAAATGGAAGGGTTATTAGGAAATGCAGACGGTATTTCTAGTAATGATTTTGTTCTCCGTGATGGCACTCAATTACCTTCTAATATCTCATTTGCAGATATACATGAAGTGTTTGCTGAAAGTTGGCGTGTAACTCAACAAGAATCTTTATTTGGAACACCTATTTTTGATGATCCTAATTTTCCTATCTATTTCACTCAAGATGATATAGATCCACAAGAATGGGCAGATGCACTTCAAGCGGCTAGAGATGCAGGTATTCCTGAAGCCTTAGTGGAAGAAGTGGCTTTAGACTTTTTCTTAAGTGGAGGAGATCAAGCTTTTCTCGATGAAGCGGCTGAAATCTTGGGACAAGGTATCACTTTAGACATATCTCCTAGCCAAGTATTAGAAGATGGTAATAACAATCTGGTTTATACCTTCACTCGTGATGGTAATACCGATGGGATTTTAACTGTTAACTATGAAATTGGTGGTACTGCGACTATTAATGATGACTATACTCTTGATGGTGCATCAGGTTTAGCAGGAAATTTAGGAAGTATTTATTTTGGAGTTGGTGAGAGTACGAAAACCTTAATCATCGATCCCATTGCCGATAACTTGGTTGAAGGGGACGAAACTATTACTATTACTCTAGCAACTGCTCCTGAATATACTGTTGATACAACTAACGCAGTGGAGGGAATTATTAATGAATTAAATAACACTCCACCAGCTTTAAATATACCGATTCGAGGTCAAGAATTAAGAGTAACACCGAAAATTCCTTTAATCTTAGGTATTTCTGAATTTACTTTTGCCGATAATACCTTTATTGATCCAGATCCAGGTGACGTACTTACCTATAAAGCAGAAAAACTTCATGATGTCAGTGGTTGGTATCGGCGTTATGTTAATGGCGTTTGGGATCCAGTGGCTACTGGTTGGACTTCTTCCGACATTATTGACAATGATCTTAATAGTGGTCCTGTTGTAGGTTTAGCCTTTGATCCTAGTACTCGTACTTTCCAAACCAGAACAGATGATCGTCAATTCCATTGGGTAAAAGTTACTGCCACTGATTCATTTGGAGAAGAGGATGCAAGTTATTTTGATTTTAGTAACTATGTCGGTCGTGTAATTGATAATTACATTGTTAATGCTAATGTATTTTTAGACGTTAATGGCAATGGAGAACATGACGTTGATGAACCTCTAGGAATTAGTGATGGCAATGGAGACTTTAATTTTAATGGTCTTTCTTTAGTTGATTATGATCTCAATCTCAATGGAACGATTGATCCTGATGAAGGCAGTCTTGTCGCATTAGGCGGTATTGATACAGCAACTGGTTTACCCCTAGAAACTCCTTTACGAGCAACTCCTGATGCCACAGTAATAACCTTATTAACAACTGTAGTAGCTGAATTAGTAGATCAAGGTTTAACAGTAGAAGAAGCAAATACTTCTATTACCAATGCTTTGTCAATTCCTTCTGATGTGGGAATCAATGTTTTTGATCCTATTGCCGCAACTAATAACAATGAACTAGGTGGTGTAGAAACCTTTTCTGCAATGGTACAAGTTCAAAACTTAATTACCCAAACTACTGGTTTAATTGCAGGTGCATCTGGTTTAGCTAACGGTGCCATTGTGGATCAAGTGGTAAATGCGATCGCCACTCAAATCCAAACTAATACAACCTTGAATTTAACTAATGTAGATCAAATAGAGACTATCATCAATGATTCAGCCACTGGTTTAGGAGTAGATGTTTCTGCCTTAAGCACCGGAGCAACCCAAATCATAGTAGCCGCGAATCAAAAAATTGAAGAAGCGATCGCTGACTCATCTCCCAATGAACTTGAAGAAGCCTTTGCTAAAGTTCAAAAAATAGCTTTAGGGGAAAGCACTAATGATTTAGAAGAAGTTGGGGCAGGTACAAAATCCATTGAAGAAGCAGTAGCCGAAAATACTGGTGATGCTTTGGATGAGCAGATTAACAATACTGAAGTATTAAGTGCAAATCCCACTGACATTAGTTTGAGTAATGATACAGTAGCAGAAGAACAAGCCATTGGTACAGAAGTAGGCACTTTCTCCACAGTTGATCCAGATACAGGAGAAACCCATACTTATAGCTTAGTACCAGGGTTCGGGGATACGGACAATGATAACTTTGAAATTGTTGATAATGTCCTCAAAACCACAGTTTCTTTTGACTACGAAACCCAAACCGAACACAGCATCAGAGTACAAACCTCTGATGGTAACGGTGGGGTGTATTTTGAAGACTTTACTATCAATGTTAGCGATGTCAATGAAATTGTAGGTACATCAGGCCGCGATGTCCTGACCGGCACGGACTCCGATGATCTGATCACAGGTATGCAGGGACCCGATACTTTGAGGGGTAATTTAGGCAACGATAAATTTGTCTACACCAGTCTTATGGATGCAGGCGATCGCATTCAAGATTTTACCCCTGGTGAGGATCAGATTGTCTTAACTGATGTTCTAGAAAGCTTTGGCTACAATGGCTCTGATCCTATTGCTGATGGTTATCTTCGATTTGGCTCCCGCAGTGGCCATAGTTTCCTGATGCTTGATGTAGATGGCTCCGCAGGTTCTAGTCCTGCTCGTACTTTTGCTTTAATTCAAAATGTTGCTCTTGCTGATTTGAATTCAGCGAGTAATTTTGTTTTTTAAGGCCAATCTAACTCTTACTCATCTTTACACTGATTTTGTCATGAAAAATTTAACTTTCCCTTCCTTAATTTTCCAAGGTTCAGTGGTGGCGATCGCCACTACTGTCCTGACCTCAACTGTTGTTGAAACCGCTCAGGGGGCGACAGTAACATATACCCTTGAGGGAACGGTTACGTCTGGCCCCTTACTTAACCAAACCTATTCTGGTATTTTCAGTTTTGATGATGCTTCCCTAACAGGTTCTGGGGACGAATTTTTGACTGTTGATACGATTTTCGTCAACTTTAATGGTTCTACTTTTACGAAAGCAGATGCCACTGTTCCCCCTGAAGTTTCCTTTTTTGAGGGAGATTTTCTTGGTTTAAGTTTCTCCGTTTCTCAAGATACTCCTCCCCTTTCATTTTCTTTTATTCCCGGTTTCTTTGATGTGACAGAATCTTTTGTCTCTTATGAAGAAAATACACTAGCAGGAGATGGCAATGTTATTTAGGGTTTGCTGAAAAAGTTTCTCCAAAATTTATGCCACTTTTGACCAAGAATTTTCTGACAAATCAATAAGTTTTAGTACATAAAAATTGTTTAAAGTATAATCAAAATTAATGAAAGGCGGTTTGATGAGTTCCTCTGTTCTATTATTAGTAAATAAGGACAAAAAAAGCGACAAAAACTGCCTCAGAAGTTTACAAAGATTGACAACTAAAAATGTAATAGCAGTAGATGTAATGGAGGTTTCAGGGAGTTTTGTCATCACGAGATTTAGGCTAAATCTTCGTTTAGCTTGTCCAAACTTTCCCTCAATAGCATTACGGAAGCATTCATCGGAGTGGGCTTGTTTCTTTTCTTCTTCACTGACATTTTTCGGAGGTCTTCCTAACTTCGGACCACTGATTCTTATCCCTCTTTCCTTACACCAATTTCTGTTTTCCCTAGTTCGATAAATTTTATCTACATGGACGGATTCGGGATAATAGCCAAACGTTTCTTTATACTTTTCTACTTGTTCTTTTAAATGACAAGATTCATTGAAGTTTTCCCAACTTATTTTGTATAGAAACACATAGTTATCTACACAGCTTACTGAGAGTTTAGCTCCAAACTCTATTGGTTTTACTGCTTTTTCCCTCACTATTGGACGAATATGCCGTTGAGTTAAACTTACAATTCTTTGAGGAACACTCTGGGTCTTATTCTCCCACATTGACTGTTGTTGTTCATAAACTTTTTTGATAGTCTCTAGACAATTTTTCTGTCTTTTACTCAGATTTTCCAGGGAAGCCCCAGCTTGAATTAAGTCTTCTATATTTCCTAAATTTTTCTTAAGGTATTTTAACTGTTTCCCGATAGCTTTTCTTCTTTCTTGATAAGATACTTTTCGTTTTTTAGCTACTTTTAAGTATTCCTTTCTAGCAATTTTTCTAGAAGTTCTCGGCTTTTTTCTCAATTTTACTCTTAATGGTTTATAAAGATTATCTATTATTCTTTCTGTCTCAATTCTGGCTTGATTTAATATGCCTAAATCCGTTGGGTATTTGATGTCTGCTGGCGCACAAGTCGCATCTAAAATTAGTTTACCTTTATTTTTTATTTTTTCTCCTTTTTCTTGGAGACAATCCTTTTTTTTTACTTCTTTATCACTCTTGTCTATTTCTCTTTTTACTATTTTTTTATTGATTTTGTTTATCAATTCTCCATCAATTCTTTTCCTAAAATGAACTAGCATTGAAGATTCCAGTGGTGGCTCTTGTTGATAACAATTTAAACCTATAAAGTATTGTAGATAGGGATTTTCTCTAATCTGTTCTATAGTTTCTCTATCACTTGTTCCTAATTTTTCCTTAATAATTAATGTCCCTAATGCCATTCTAAATAGTTTGGCTGGCGCACCTTTTTCTGCTGAAAAAAGTTTAGCATATTCTTCCTCAAAATCATCCCAAGGTATCAACTCTGCCATGATTACCCAACGATTATTGGGGGACAATTTGCCCTCGAAAGGTAATTCAAATTTTTCTGGGGGCGGTAAAGGTTGCTCCTCTTTTCGATACATTTGTTCTTGACCAACAACTGGGAGGTGTTTCTACCAATTATAGCGGTTTGTAGCCGACAAAGCTGATCTTTTTTGCGATCGCGAATATGGGTGTAACCTTTTAAAGAATAGGGTTTTGCTTTTATTCAGCAAACCCTACTTATCTCTTCATCTTTTTTGATGATCAGACTAATCATTTTATAAATCTTTTCCTTTTTTTTCGAGTAAGTTTCAATCAGTTCAACTTCTTTTATTTCCAACAATCTCAATTTTTTATTAATAGCTTTTAATTTATATCGAGCAGCTTGAGGATGTTCAAATTCTTCAGATTGTATTTCTTTAAGAAATTTTTGGGATTTCTTCTCTTCTTGGGAAAGTTGTTTTTCTAGTTTTTCCAAATCACTTTTCTGTCTTTTTTCACTCAAGACTATTAACCAAGTTTGCTTGATTCCACCATAAGTAACAATTTCTTCTTTCCAGGTATAACTTTCTAAATTTAGGTCACTTCTTTTTTCTTTATCTTCATCTTTTACTTCTTCCACCTCTATATTTTGCACTAATTCTTTTGCTTTTTTTATGGTCATTGGAACTCTCGTTATCCATTTTAAATGTTGGATTAGTTGGAGATTTTCTTGACCATATAAAGCACTATCACAAACCATGATACTATCAAACTTTATTTGCTTTTTGAATTCTACTAAAACTTTTCCAAATACAGCTTTATCAGATTCATTTCCATCTCCTACTCTCACAAATAATGGAATATCTCCATCTTGGCTTGTTATTAAATCCAAGACACATTGTTTTAAGTCTGGTCTATGATCCCGAGAATATCCTTTCTTAATAAAAATTGGTCTTTCTTTAATAATTTTTTCTTCTTCCTGTTTCTCTTTATCTTCTTCCCTTTTATATTCTCCATCCAAATGAAATGATGTGGAATCTAAATGGGAGTATTTAAGGTCTATTTTAAATTTTTTAATTACTTCTAAAACTACTCCAATAAAAATATCATTTAGTCCATATTTATATAATTCATCCATTACTCTCCCAATTTTATCATCATTAAGGTAATCAGGTTTAATTCTTTCTCCTAACAATTTCTCAATGGCTTTATCTTGAAAAAACTGACTGAATAAATATAGAGGTCTTGAAACAAATCCTAGTCCATTGATTAAAATAGACTTAACTACTGTACCTGCTGAGATTTTTTCTCTAACATCTATTCCTAATTTATTATTAATTATTTTGACTATTCCTATTTCATCAATTAAACCAGCTACTATCCCTAAATGGTCTAAATTTTTAACTTGTATTTCTTCTAAATAAGACATTTTTCGCTCTTTTTTTACAGAGGAAACAACTTAAGCAATTGTCCCACTTTTTTGTCTTCAAGAGCTTAAGCAATTATACTTAATTATTAAACCCAGGCTTGTAGTATTTAATGCTACTTTTTGAAGTGCGGAATCTGGGATGTAAATTTGTGGGCTGCCAGAAAATTAGCTGTGGTTTTACCCCGTGATTGGGAACAGTATTTGAAGACTAATAAATCCATCAAAATCACCCCTAGTCTAGTTCAAAGAGACTTTTCAAGAATAATTACGACCTTGGGGACTTTCGCCAAATTTCCCAAACGTCGAGGTTTTTCTTCCGGACGTATTAAAGGTTACAAAAAAGCCCCACGAACTCGTCATGATGTTATCAAGAAAGGGAGCAAAAAATCAACTGAAAACTTAAAAGCTCCTTAGTTTTCCTCAGAATCTATAGATTAGCCCTATTTGTCAGCCAATTTTATTGACTGATACAGAGCCGATATTTTGGGGTTTTAGTTTAGCGTAAAATATACGCTAACAAACTTTTTTTGTCCAAAGTCCAATGGGTGTACATACCCATCATTAGTCCCGTGCGGCTAGGGGTGCATGGAGCATTGATAGTATAGGCATTGGTCATTTTGACTCCGCTCGCAGCAAGAGCATCGATATTAGGGGTTGAACAATCAGGACAGCCAAACACACCGACATCTCCCAGTGCAAGATCGTCGACATGGATAATTATGATATTGGGCCTCTGTGCAGAGGTTAGGTGATTTCCACACTTGAATATACCTGCTTTTCCAATTATTCCCCCCTTTTTAAGGGGGGTTAGGGGGGATCGTAAGGGATCTCCTTTATCAGAAATCACCTTATCTGTGTTGTATCTGGGGTAACAGACTGCGTTTTGAATCTGTTACAAGCAGAATTAAGGGTTATTCCTGCTGTTCCCAGACAGATGATCTTTGTGAAATTTCGTCTGGTTATCATATCAAGCTGTTTTTCTTAACCTTATACTTTTACCGAATTTTATATGAGAATCATAGTTAGTTTAACTTATACTAACCAATTCATGAAGTCAGAAGTGAAAATTAGTCAGAAAATTAATACATTAAAACGGATAAACCTCTAATTTGAGTCAGTAAATCACCAGTAATTTGCTCAAAACGACGATATAGTACCTCGCTTAATATATATTCTTGCTC
>NZ_AADV02000078.1 GCF_000167195.1 Crocosphaera watsonii WH 8501
AAACCAATTTTTATTATTTAATAAAAACTAATATTGCCCAAGGGGTTGATTTTGAGCATCAACCCTGTGGGGGGGAGGACGGTGTAACCNCTCCTCCCCCCCACACACACGGCAAGAATGATTATTATTATTGTTTATTCTCAATAAGCCCTCTAGTTTTTGACAATTTATAGAGCGATCTCCACGGCTGAAACCCTCTTTCAATCAGGGTTTTAACGGGCTTGTCACCCCGTGAGGGAACAAAGTCTTATAATGCTCAAGCACAACAAGTTCCCGATGATCAAAAAGACTTCCATTATGGAATTTTGTATGCGGATGTTTTCCCTGTAGGAACGGCAGGTATTCCTCCCACATTATTAATGGATGATATGTATCACTTTTTACCAGATTATCTACTGGAATACGATCAAAAACATTGTCGTGGGGAAGGTGATATGTTGATTCAACTAGGGATTACTTTTCAGCGATCTATGTACAATGTTACCTCTGCCGTTATTCAAGCATTACGTCAAGCTTTGTTATATCCCTTAGACGATGAAAACCCCAAACATTTATTAAAAAATCGTCAATTTTTTGAGTCACAAATGGATAGATTTTTGCGTCCAGAAGCCCGTTTAAGGGACATTCAAAATCAAGAATATCGTTAGGAAAAGGGAAAAGTATGAATGATTACAAAGATTGGTTAGAAATCAGATTAATTTCAATTATAACAACACACGGGATGTTCAAAACGCCTGTTTTTAAACAGGTGATGTAGAACCACTCGGCATCGCAGCGCATTCCCTTGCGCCCTTCGGGTTAGCCACTTGCTCCTCGACGGAAACCGCCAAGACCGCAGTGGACTCACCGTAAGACGCCGCGGGGTCGCTGCTCATTTTTAAATGCCGTGAATATGGTAAAATAAAGTAAGTCAGTACAAGACTTAAAAACCTACCGGGGGACTCTCGGAAAGTACACGCCCAACACCTGAATTGGCAGGGTTTAAGGAAATATCACTACGCCCTTTGAGGCAAACGTGGTGAGCCTGGGAACTTGTGAAAACAAGATAATAACCATCCCGACAGGGATTCGTTATGAATCTCCTGCCCTTCAGCCAGGAGAGCGTCAAAAATCGTAGGGTGGGTAATGCCGACCTTTGCCGTTTTCTATTGATTTTCCTGTTAATTCTCTTGGTTTTCTTGGAATTGTTGATGGGCAACTGCTCT
The DNA here is from genome assembly GCF_000167195.1 of Crocosphaera watsonii WH 8501. GTDB lineage: Bacteria > Cyanobacteriota > Cyanobacteriia > Cyanobacteriales > Microcystaceae > Crocosphaera > Crocosphaera watsonii. The sequence continues at coordinate 1,206 of NZ_AADV02000078.1, forward strand.
TAATTTTCTATAAAAATCTGAAGAGTCAGAAAGGGGAACAAACTGATTAATGGAGCTTGGGGTTTTCTCTGGTTTTAAGCTAGTTCTATATTCTAATTCTGGTTCATCTATTGTTGAGTTATCTACCTCCACTGGGTGCGAATTACCATTGTTCGAGGAAGGTTTATGATTATTTTGGCAGGTTAATTTGTCTGAAGCGACGGAAATGGGGATAACTATTTTCTTAACTAATTCTTTAATTGGAGTTAAAGTAATAATAGTGTTTGAGGGGGTTGGGGGGCATTGCTCTAGGGGTAATGGTTTTTCTTCTACTGCTTCCTCTTGGAAGTGGTTATGATCGCTGAAATCTTTAATCAAGAGATTCCCCGTGATAAATCGTTCAAACTCGTGAGTAAAATGATAGGTAGGTTGTCCCAATCGTTTCCAGAGGTCGAGAATATGCTCCACAGAAATAGCCTTATAACGCCCTTGATAGAGGGCTTCGAGAATGGCGAGACGAATCCAGTACACTGAATAATAGGCCGCCCAGTTCTCAACTAATTCAGAAATGGCAATTTGTTTGGTCTCGAATCCATAACGAGTTAATAATGCTTTTATTTGATTGAGGTTTCTGTCATTGCATTGGTCCATAGCATCTTTACTATCCCTATTACCACTTTTTTACCACATTTTCCCTTTAATAATGTAGCAGTTTATCTTTTTTTTTGGAGACAAGAGAATCCTATGACTATGATTTCGGTTCAAGACGCTCAAACAATTATTCTCGACCTAGTAACCAGTTTACAAGAGACAGAAACCATTGAGTTAGATCAGGCAACAGGAAGAATTTTAGCTGAAGCGGTTACTAGCGGCCTCGATTTCCCTTATTGGGATAATTCTGCTATGGATGGTTATGGGGTACGCTTTGAAGATGTTAATCAAGGGGATACAAATCAACCAATTACCTTAAAAATTGTGGCAGAAATTCCAGCAGGAATTAAGCCTGAAATATCGATTAGATCAAGGGAAGCTTGTCGCATTTTTACCGGAGCCATGTTACCGGATGGGGTTGATACGATTATTATCCAAGAGAAAACGCAAAAACAAGGAACACAAGTTATTGTGTTATCTCCTCCTCAATATTGTGGAGAATTTGTCAGGAAAAAAGGTAATTTTTATCAATCTGGGGATATTTTGTTGAGTGCAGGGACTAAAATTAATGAGCCAGAAATGGCTATTTTGGCCACAGCGCAATGTTCTCAGGTTAAGGTTTATCGTCGTCCTCGTGTGGCTATTTTATCCACAGGAAATGAATTAATTACGACCACTGAAAAGTTAGAACCTGGACAAATTATTGATTCTAATCAATATGCTCTTAAAGCATTCATTATTAAAAATGGGGGAATTCCTATCTCTTTAGGCATTGTTAAAGATGAACCTGCTCTCATTAAACAAAAAATTCTAGAAGCTATAAATACTGCTGATTTTGTTCTTTCAACTGGTGGTGTTTCTGTTGGTGATTATGATTATATAGACAATATATTACTAGAAGTGGGGGGTGAAATTTCCGTTGATAGTGTTGCCATGAAACCAGGAAAACCGTTAACAGTTGCTAAATTTGATAATGGTTGTGTTTATTTTGGTTTACCGGGTAATCCTGTGTCTGCTTTGGTTGGTTGTTGGCGATTGGTTAAACTCGCTTTAGATAAATTTTCAGGGATAAAAGGAGAGCATAAACCCCAATTAATTACTGTAAAATCTGCCCATGATTTATCTTCTCAGGGGAAAAGAGAAACCTACATTTGGGGACAGTTAAAACCAGTAAATGGTGAATATCTATTTAGCTTAGCTAAAGGACAGCAAAACTCCGCTAATTTAATTAATTTAGGATTAACTAATGCTTTAGCTATGTTGCCAATAGGAGTAACAAAAATTAAGGAAGGGGAAACTGTCACAGTTCTTATGTTGTAAAATTTCTTATATATTAGCTTTTGATTCCTAACTAACTGACTAAAGTATCTTATTATGACTAATATTCCAGTTTCTAGAACTGTTTTAGATCATTTATCTTCTATTAGCCTAAGAAATAATCAAGGTCAAACTTTAAAACCTTTTGAGTTAGCAAAAGACGTACATCGTTTAGGAAGAGATCCAAAAAAAGCCGATCTGATAGTTCCTGAAAAGGATAATTGGATGATGGTTAGTGGTTGTCAAGCTTCTTTTGTCAAAGAGGGGAATAATTATCGAATTTATGACGGTGATCAAGTCAAATCTAGTAGTAATAGATTATTTTTTAATAACTCTTTAATTACCCCAAAACAAGGACTGTTATTACAAGATGGAATGGTAGTTACTGTTGGGACATTAGCACGTAATCATATTATAATTACCTACTCTCATACTAACGCCAATCAACCCTCTAAAAAAAAACAAAAAACAGCTATTTCTATTAAAAATAAATCTGTTTCTATTGGGAGAAACCCTCAAGCTAATTTACCCTTAGATGCACCTACTATTTCTTATGATCACGCTATAATTGATAATAATAGTAAAGGTCAATATATTCTCACAGATCGTAGCACCAATGGTGTATTTGTTAACGGGCAAAAAGTAACAGGTCAAGCTATTATTCCCAACGGATCAACCATTCGTATTGGTCCTTATCTATTAATTCTACAAGGTGATATTTTACGCATTGCGGATAGAGGGGATAATATTCGTCTTGATGCTAAAAACTTAACCAGATTTGTTAAAGATAAAAACGGTGAAAAAATTACTATATTAAAAGATGTTTTTTTACCTATTAATCCTGGTCAATTTGTTGTTATAATTGGAGGAAGTGGCACAGGAAAATCCACTTTAATGAAAACTTTATTAGGAATTGAACAGCTAGAAAATGGCACAGTTGAATTAAATGGAGAAGATTTACGCAAAAACTTTAATATATATCGTAATCTCATCGGTTATGTCCCTCAATATGATATTGTTCATCCTAATTTAACGGTTAGGGAAGTTTTGTATTATGCAGCTAAATTATGTTTACCCCCTGATATTAATCTTGTTCAAGAAAGTGAGAAAGTATTAAACCAAATAGACTTAAAAGAAAGAGAAAATACTTTAGTTAAAAATCTCAGTGGAGGACAACTTAAACGGGTAAGTATGGGGGTTGAATTATTAGCTGATCCTAAGCTTTTCTTCTTAGATGAACCCACATCTGGCCTCGATCCAGGGTTGGATAAAAAAATGATGGAATTACTTAAAGATTTATCTAATGAAGGACGAACTATTATTTTAGTTACTCATACAACTTTAAATATTAATCTCTGCGATCGCCTAGTTTTTCTAGGGAAAGGTGGCAATCTTTGTTATTTTGGACCACCTCAAAAAGCCATAGATTTTTTCGGCATAAAAAGTAACAATTTCGCTGATATTTATGTTCATTTAGAAGATTCAGATAAAGTTGAAAAAGAAACAGAAAGATTTAAAAATGATCCTAATTTTTACGAGCAATATATTAATCAATATCTAGTACAAGCTTCTTCTCAAGCTGTGAAAAAATCTAATCCCCAAAAAGTTAAAATTTCTTTTTTTCAACAGTTTTCTATTCTCTCGCAAAGATATTTCCAATTATTAATAAGAGATCCCCTAAATATTGGGTTATCCCTGGTGACTGCTCCTTTGGGAATTATAGCTATGAGAATTGCTTTATCTGATAAAATACCCTTCATTTTTACCGATGAAAATGACCCTACCTTTGCTACTTTATCTTTAAAAGTTTTGTTTGTTTTTACCTGTGCAGCTATTTGGGTGGGGTTAGCTAGTTCTTTACAAGAAATCATTAAAGAAGCGAAAATTTATCAACGAGAAAGATTGGTTAATTTAGAAATTTTGCCTTATTTAGTGTCAAAAGTAGGGGTTTTAGGAATATTAGTATTTTTACAAAGTTTATTAATATCTTTAATTATTTTTATCTGTTTTAATTCCCCAGAGTCAAACCTATTAGCTTGGGTACTAGGAACGGAAATAACAATATTTTTGACATCATTTTCTACTATTAGTTTAGGTATTATGGTATCAGCTTTTGTTAACAATATAACACAAGCTAATAGTTCTTTACCTTTATTACTTTTACCTCAAATTATTTTTTCAGGGGTCTTATTTAAAATGACAGGTATTGGTAAACTGCTATCTTGGTTAATGATTAGTCGTTGGTCCGTGGGTGCATTAGGTAGTTTAGTAGATATTCCTTCTTTGATCCCTTAAGCACAACCAATTTCACCCTTAAACCCTAATCCAGTACTTATTAATGTGGATATTCCTACAGAGGTTTATTCTGCCAATTCTAGCAATTTATTAATCAATTGGAGCTTATTATTATTACATAGTTTAATTTATTGGATTGTAACTTATATGTTGCAGAAACGCAAAGATATTTTATAAAAAAATAAACAATATTCTAGATTTTAATTACCCAAAAAGGTTATAATAAGAAAGGAGAAAATTAACTATGATCTAAAAATATGGGTAACACCTTTGGCCATCTATTTCGGATTACAACCTTTGGAGAATCTCACGGGGGAGGAGTCGGGGTTATTATTGATGGTTGTCCCCCTCGTTTAAACCTATCAGAAAGCGATATACAAGGAGACTTAGATCGTCGTCGCCCCGGACAAAGTAAGATTACCACACCTCGTAAAGAAACGGACACCTGTGAGATTATTTCAGGGGTATTTCAAGGGAAAACATTGGGAACACCTATTGCAATTTTAGTTCGTAATAAAGACGCGCGATCGCAAGATTATAATGAGATGGCGGCCAAGTTTCGTCCTTCCCACGCAGACGCAACTTATGAAGCCAAGTATGGGATCAGAAACTGGCAGGGTGGGGGGCGATCTTCTGCCAGAGAAACTATTGGCAGGGTTGCAGCAGGTGCTATTGCTAAAAAAATATTATATCAAGTTGCTAATGTAGAAATTATTGGCTATGTAAAACGTATTAAAAATTTAGAGGGAAATGTTAACCCAGATACCGTTACCCTAGAAGAAGTAGAGAGTAATATTCTTCGTTGTCCCGATCAAGAAATGGCAGAAAAAATGATCGATCTGATCGATCAAACTCGACGAGATAAAGACTCTATTGGGGGTGTAGTTGAATGTATTGCTCGTTATGTTCCCAAAGGGTTAGGAGAGCCTGTTTTTGACAAATTAGAGGCAGATTTAGCCAAAGCAGTTATGTCCCTTCCGGCCAGCAAAGGGTTTGAAATTGGTTCAGGTTTTGCTGGAACGTTATTAATAGGAAGTGAACATAATGACGAATTTTATATTGATGATGACGGAAATATTCGCACCAAAACCAATCGCTCAGGAGGTATTCAAGGAGGAATTAGTAACGGAGAAAATATCATTATTCGTGTTGCTTTTAAACCTACTGCTACCATTGGTAAAGAACAAAAAACAGTTACTTCTGAGAGCGAAGAGACAACTTTAGCCGCCAAAGGAAGACACGATCCTTGTGTTTTATCTAGGGCTGTTCCTATGGTAGAAGCGATGGTTGCCTTGGTATTATGCGATCATTTATTACGTTGGCAAGGCCAGTGTAAAGTGTTAACTTAATTGTCTTAATTTAGTGAGCATGAGGCTCACCGAATAATTGTTAATTGCTGAAACTGACTGGAAACGACTAATAACAAGAAAAGCACTTGAAGTCTTGCCTTGTTTCGACCTCAGTGCTTTTCTCTTCACATTCTCACACCACAGAATCACTCTTTCACACCACAATCGAACTAAATCGATTAATAATAAATATAAAAGTTTTATTCTTGAGCAGCAACCAACAATAGACAGTTTTAAAAGTGTCATAGTCTAAGCTTTAAAAAATAAACTTTTTATAAAATAAACCTTTAGAATTAATAAAATATTTTGATGTATATATGAAATTGTGCTAGTCCTGAACAGTTGATAATTAGGGTTTGCTGAATAAAAGCAAAACCCTATTCTTTAAAAGGTTACACCCATATTCGCGATCGCAAAAAAGATCAGCTTTGTCGGCTACAAACCGCTATAATTGGTAGAAACACCTCCCAGTTGTTGGTCAAGAACAAATGTATCGAAAAGAGGGGCAACCTTTACCGCCCCCAGAAAAATTTGAATTACCTTTCGAGGGCAAATTGTCCCCCAATAATCGTTGGGTAATCATGGCAGAGTTGATACCTTGGGATGATTTTGAGGAAGAATATGCTAAACTTTTTTCAGCAGAAAAAGGTGCGCCAGCCAAACTATTTAGAATGGCATTAGGGACATTAATTATTAAGGAAAAATTAGGAACAAGTGATAGAGAAACTATAGAACAGATTAGAGAAAATCCCTATCTACAATACTTTATAGGTTTAAATTGTTATCAACAAGAGCCACCACTGGAATCTTCAATGCTAGTTCATTTTAGGAAAAGAATTGATGGAGAATTGATAAACAAAATCAATAAAAAAATAGTAAAAAGGGAAATAGACAAGAGTGATAAAGAAGTAAAAAAAAAGGATTGTCTCCAAGAAAAAGGAGAAAAAATAAAAAATAAAGGTAAACTAATTTTAGATGCGACTTGTGCGCCAGCAGACATCAAATACCCAACGGATTTAGGCATATTAAATCAAGCCAGAATTGAGACAGAAAGAATAATAGATAATCTTTATAAACCATTAAGAGTAAAATTGAGAAAAAAGCCGAGAACTTCTAGAAAAATTGCTAGAAAGGAATACTTAAAAGTAGCTAAAAAACGAAAAGTATCTTATCAAGAAAGAAGAAAAGCTATCGGGAAACAGTTAAAATACCTTAAGAAAAATTTAGGAAATATAGAAGACTTAATTCAAGCTGGGGCTTCCCTGGAAAATCTGAGTAAAAGACAGAAAAATTGTCTAGAGACTATCAAAAAAGTTTATGAACAACAACAGTCAATGTGGGAGAATAAGACCCAGAGTGTTCCTCAAAGAATTGTAAGTTTAACTCAACCGCATATTCGTCCAATAGTGAGGGGAAAAGCAGGAAAACCAATAGAGTTTGGAGCTAAACTCTCAGTAAGCTGTGTGGGTAACTATGTGTTTCTAGACAAAATAAGTTGGGAAAACTTCAATGAATCTTGTCATTTAAAAGAACAAGTAGAAAAGTATAAAGAAACGTTTGGCTATTATCCCGAATCCGTCCATGTAGATAAAATTTATCGAACTAGGGAAAACAGAAATTGGTGTAAGGAAAGAGGGATAAGAATCAGTGGTCCGAAGTTAGGAAGACCTCCGAAAAATGTCAGTGAAGAAGAAAAGAAACAAGCCCACTCCGATGAATGCTTCCGTAATGCTATTGAGGGAAAGTTTGGACAAGCTAAACGAAGATTTAGCCTAAATCTCGTGATGACAAAACTCCCTGAAACCTCCATTACATCTATTGCTATTACATTTTTAGTTGTCAATCTTTCTAAACTTCTGAGGCAGTTTGTGTCGCTTTTTTTGTCCTTATTTACTAATAATAGAACAGGGGAACCTCTCAAACCGCCTTTCATTAATTTTGATTATACTTTAAACAATTTTTATGTACTAAAACTTATTGATTTGTCAGAAAATTCTTGGTCAAAAGTGGCATAAATTTTGGAGAAACTTTTTCAGCAAACCCTAATTAATAATATCAAAATGGGTATCCTATTTAAGATTAGTGGTTGTTCTCTCAACTAGATTAAGAGAATTATTATGCAAATTGTCAGAAGATTATTAGTCAAAAACACTGATGAAGGGTTTACACTCCTAGAATTAATGATTGTCGTTATCATTCTGGGAATCTTGGCAGCGATCACTGTTCCGCAGCTATTAGGGATGGTTGCTAAAGCAAGGGAAACCGAAATTCAAACTCAAATCGCTAGTTTACTTCGGGCGCAAAATGCCTATTTTCTAGAAAACGGAGAATTTCTCAAGATTAATAATAAAAACATGATAGCGCATAACCATGATTTAGACGTAACTATCGAGAATGATAAGTATAATATCCGCACCACTTTAGCCAGCCAATACAATGCAGTTAGGGTTAAAGCAACAGCCCTCAACGATTATCGTGACAGCCACAAAAACTACACGGCTGGCTTGCATTATTCAGGGGGAATGTTTGCTTCTGTTACCTGTCAAACCCATGATCCAGGAGGAGACATTAGCTTTATTGCCCAATTTACCCTATCAGGCGATCGCCCCGAAGCCAAGTGTGATTTAAACAAAACTATAGAAATTAGATAGGAGACAGAAAAGCGTTCTGTCCCCACAAGGAAAATTAAACCAAACCACCAGCAGCTTGAAGACGGGCCCTGGCACGTTTAAACGCGCTAGTAGCTTTCATTTGTTCGCTAGCTTCTCCAGTCTTATTAGCTTCTTCTAAACGGCTTTGAGCAGCACTGTAGTCTGCTTTAGCGGTTTCTTTGTCAATATCATCTCCAGCTTCAGCAGAGTTAACTAAGACTTTGATTTCATCTTGTTCCACTTCAGCAAAGCCACCCATGACAGCAATACTCTTCCAGTCTTTGTCGGGACGGACACGGATCACACCAGTATCCAAAGCAGTTAATAGAGGGGCGTGGCCACCTAAAATCCCCAGTTGTCCAGAGGTACTAGGTAAGATGATTTCCTCTACGTCACCGTCCCAAACGGTTTTATCCGGGGTAATTACACGAACTGTTAATGGCATATCAGTAATTGATTATCGGTGATTAGTAACCAGTAGAGGCAAAGGCCCCTACCAGTAATGCAAATAAAACAAAACCTATGCTTGTTTTAGTTTTTCAGCTTTAGCTTTAGCTTCCTCAATGTCTCCCACTAAGTAAAAAGCTTGTTCAGGAAGATCATCTAACTGACCATCGAGAATCATCTGGAAGCCTTTGATGGTGTCTGCTAAAGAAACATACTTACCAGGAGATCCGGTAAATACTTCTGCTACAAAGAAAGGTTGAGATAAGAAACGCTCGATTTTACGGGCCCGATCTACGGTACGACGATCGTCTTCTGACAATTCGTCCAATCCGAGAATGGCGATAATATCCTGTAACTCTTTGTACCGTTGTAGGGTAGATTGTACAGCACGAGCGGTATCATAGTGTTCGTCCCCAACAACACTAGGCTGTAACATAGTGCTAGTGGAGTCTAGGGGATCAACCGCAGGATAAATACCTTTAGAAGCTAAACCACGGGATAATACAGTGGTTCCGTCTAAGTGAGCGAAGGTAGTAGCAGGAGCAGGATCGGTTAAATCATCCGCAGGTACATAAACCGCCTGAATGGAGGTAATAGAACCTTCTTTGGTAGAGGTAATACGTTCTTGTAGATCCCCCACGTCCGTGCCTAGAGTGGGTTGATATCCCACCGCAGAAGGCATCCGTCCTAAGAGTGCAGATACTTCAGAACCAGCTTGAACGAAACGGAAAATATTATCAACAAATAACAATACGTCTTGCTTGTTGACATCACGGAAGTATTCCGCCATGGTCAAACCAGATAAACCGACCCGCATTCTCGCTCCGGGGGGTTCGTTCATTTGTCCGTAAACTAGGGCAATTTTCGATTCTGAGAGGTTCTCGGGGTTAATTACCTTAGATTCGATCATTTCGTTGTAGAGGTCATTTCCTTCGCGAGTCCGTTCCCCTACTCCAGCGAACACGGATACACCCCCGTGTTGGATGGCGATGTTGTTGATCAACTCCATCATAATAACGGTTTTTCCCACACCTGCTCCGCCAAACAAACCAATTTTTCCGCCTTGACGGTAAGGGGTGAGGAGATCGATAACCTTGATACCAGTTTCAAAGACTTTAGGTTTAGTTTCTAAGTCCGTTAATTTGGGGGCGGGACGGTGGATAGGAGAGGTTTCTTCGTTGCCCACGTCTCCCATTTCATCTACAGGTTCCCCTAAAACGTTAAAAATACGCCCCAAGGTGGCTTTTCCCACGGGAACGCTGATAGGTGAGCCTGAATCAACAATGTCCATACCTCTGACTAAACCATCTGTCCCACTCATAGCAACGGCGCGGACTTGGTTATCACCGAGTAACTGTTGCACTTCACAGGTAACGGAAACGGTGTCTCCTGCGAAGTTTTGCCCTTCTACTTTGAGGGCGTTATAGATACGAGGTAAATTACCACTGGGAAATTCAGCATCGACCACAGGACCGATGATTTGAGTGATTTTACCAACGCTTGTTTCTTGTGTTGTAGCTACCATGCTTATCTTTGATGTTTGGGGATTAATTGATCAATTTGGCTCAGGGATATTATTTAACCCTTTGGCTACGCGGAAGTTGAGCCTGTTAAAGCTCAAGATTAACATCGAGCAAGGTCGAGATGTCTATAGTTGTTTTCGCCACCCTATAGATTACCACTTCTCGGTCATTGGGGAAACGGTTTGATTCCGTTTTGTCAAGATAGTCCAAACAAACCCTTTAGTTTGAACCATTGGGATCTCAGTTGCCAAAATTTACTGGATTTCATGGCAACTATTTCTTGAGATAAAGTTAAGTTTTCTCTTTTGCTATGTTCTAACGCAGATTTACATTCTTCTAATTCTGCTTGGAGAGTTAAAATTTCCTTATTGCTATGTTCTAACGCAGATTTACATCCTTCTAATTCTGCTTGGAGAGTTAAAATTTCCTTATTGCTATATTCTAATGCAGATTTACATCCTTCTAATTCTGTTTGGAGAGTTTTAACAAATTCGTCTTCCCCAGGTTGGTATAAGTATGGTAGGGCTAATGAAGGTAGGGTTTTACTATTAACAAAAACACAATCAATTGTGTGTAGTTTATCATTTTCTTCTCGAAAACAATCCCCATAATCCCAAAGATAAAAATTAAATCTTGCTAACCAATTCATGATTTCTAAGAGCAAAGGACATTCTTGGTTATAGCCTCTACAAACCCACGTCTCTAACAATAATATATCTACTTGCGGTAGGGTATTGGTTGCCCCTTTCAGCATGGCTAGTTCATACCCTTGGATATCAGCTTTGATAACTTGGGGTTGAGGTAAATTAAATTGTTTAATCGCATCATCCATCTTGAAAACAGGGACAGACATTTTTGTTAAATCTTCATTTTCCGGCATGGCTAGAAGGGTACTACTAAAACCTTCTGAGAAGATAGACATGGTTTTTTTTTCGTTATTTTCTCCTAACCCATATTTATGTAGGGTAAACTTAGATGATTTTTCTAAATTACTCTGCATTATTGATGTATAACTGGGAACATGATCCACCAATGGTTCAAAGAGATGGTAGGCTGCATCGGGAACAATCTTTTGGATTAAATAAGACCATTTACCATTAGATGCGCCTACATCAAAAATTACATCGGGATGATAGTCTAGATTCTTTAGAGTCTTAAAAATCTCTTGATCTAATTGTGCAAATTTATATTTATCTCTCATCTAAAAGTTACAAATTAAACTGTTTATTAATAAAAAAATGAGGGCAAAAAGCCCTCCCTCATAAGCTTAATAGGCTAAGGTTTCTAAGGTTTCCCTGAGATAAGACCGAACCTGTTGATCGAGGGATTTTACATCGGGTTCTGTTTCTTGTTGTGCTTGCCATTGTTGAAACCCTGAACAGTCGGCGATCGCCTGTTGCAGAGTTTCCCAAACGGCCGCCTCTTGTTGCTGGTTTCCCCTCATAGTTGAGTTGTTCATCGTTCTATGCACCTCTGATTTTACTAGCTTTTAGCATAACTCAAGTCTTTTGTTCCTGCTGATATCTTGGACACAATTCTGAAAAAATTATAAAGTTTTTTCCTTCAAATCTGAGGCCACATCAAGGGTGGGAATCAAAAAGATTTTACTTACGGGTAAGCCGATTACTGTAAACTTGGCAGTAACTTGATTTGAGGGAATGGCTTCCGTTGCTAACCAGGTTTTGTCTGAAGTCGATAACACCCCTAAAACGCTGACGGCAACTTGTACCACCAGGTTACATAAGCAGAAGGCCACAGCAGCGATGATCAATCCCAAAAATCGCCACTGTGGTAACATAGATGCGGTGATGGCTGCGAAGGGTGCTAATTGATACAGTAACCAACCCACGCCTAATAACCCCACGGCTGCGAGTCCATGAAAAACCTTGTTTTTCCTGGTCTGCAAAAGTCTCAATATTTTTCGTTGTTCTTCTGTTAAACTTTTGGGTCTAACGGATAGGAAAAGAAAGCCAAAAAAGTCGAAGGGTTTTGTCCATTGCATCCAAAGAATAGGCATGACTCCCAGGATACCAACTATAAGTAATTCTAACCAATAAAATGACCAAGGATCACTCACAGCTAATCCTATCCAAACCACAACTAATAACAGAGGAGCAATGGCTAACCCTGCCAAATGAATCCACAAAAAAGGTTCCAGACGAAAGTTATTCATAAACGAAAAAAATAGTTATTAGTCCTTACAATTATGATAGCAAATTTCTCTTCATTTTTACCCTTCAAGAAACAAGACTTAATCAAGAGCTTATTGCTGCTCTTTTTGGCTTTTCTTTTAACTGCTTGTCAAAGTAGTGCTGTTCCTTTAGAATTTGCCCCTGATGGTAAAATTGTCCAACAAGCGATCGCCTTACAACTTGAACAACGCTTAAACCCTTTAAGTGAACAGTTAAAAACCACAAAACCTCGATTAAATATCAACAATATTAATGTCCAAAACATAGATACTGTCACTATTGGTGATTTACCCAGTTATCACTTAACAGGAACCTATAACTTAAAACTTATTTTACCTCGTCAAGAAATTAAACAAAACAAAAATAAATTTGATGTTTATCTTCAACGACAAGCAGAAGGGAAAACTTGGCGACTCCTTAGTAAAGATAATAAAACTTCTAAGCAAGAATCTGTCTGGAAAAGCTATTTAATTTCAATGTGATAGACTACTAACATTATCATATTAATTTTATTTTTTTATGATACACTACCATCAACTGATTACATCTACTCGTTTTGGTTCGGGTTTCGAGGTAACTTTACCAGGAGATGGCACTTATTTCCTACTCTTAGATAGCTTTAGCAATAGTTTAGCTAACTATCGTTTCCGGGTTGTTTAATGTCATATCATTTTGATCAACTTCGACTAAATAAGTTGGTATTGTAGGGGTTAACGGCCGTTAACCCCTACTTTTTGAAATTGATATTAACCTGAGTTCGATATAAGGAAATTTATAGACAACTGGTCTTTCATCAAGAGTCTTAAACCCTGATTATCTCATGGAAAAAACTCCAACTCCGAACTCCGAACTCCTAACACCGAACTCAGGTTATTAGGGATCTCGATGACATCATCAATCATTACTAACTTTCTTAAGTTTCTTAAAGAGATTTTTCGATTCAATAAATTATCTTAAGATTTAATTACGTAGTGTTCCTGATCAGACCCATTACTGCATAATTAGGGTAGTTGCAGAGAATTGGGTTAAATACCCTGAGTTTTGCTAAAGTTTGACAGAGAAAAAGTCTCTTGTTTAACAATGAGACCATTCTATAACACTGCGCATTATGATTAGGGCGTGACGAAGGTTCCTTCTGTTTCGGAGTAACAGTGGGAGGGTGCGGAATAATGTCCTGGCTGATTTTTGCACGGCTATAGAATCAAGCTTATATGTCTGTTGTTTCCTATTTTTTTGTTTATTTTTATTGGAAATCTCTGGAAAGATTTCCCGATTAACTGTTTTTGGAGTCATTAGTCATGGACGTATCTGGTATTGATCAAACCCCCATAGAAGGAGTGGAAGGATTAATTGCTGAAAGTAATAATCCTTTAGAAGTAAATCCTAATAATTCCCAACAATTGAATAGTTTAAATATTACTGCACAATATAATTTAGATATCGATGGAAACCTGGCGATCGAGGCACAAGATTATAACGTAATTAATTTATATTCAGCAGGATTAGACGAAGCAGAATTTGAAGTTTTACTCGATAGATTCGCCAATGATTTACTAGGTGAGGCTGCTACTCGTACCGAAGCAGATGATATTTTAGGTTATTTGAATGACGCAAGAGACTCATTATTAGATATCGATAATAATGGTATTGTTGAGTAACAAGATAATAACTTAATTAATTTATATGCAGCAGGATTAGACGAAGCAGAATTTGAAGTTTTGCTTGAGCGTTTCCCAGAAGATTTACTAGGTGATGGTGGGACTCGCACCGATGCAGCCTCAATTTTAGCTCGTTTTGAGATAATTTCAAATTTCGATGTTACACCACCGTTAATTAGTGCTAGTTTAGTGGAGGATACAGGAAGCAGTGATAATGATTTCCTGACCAATAATCCTACTATTAGTGGAACAGTAGAAGATATCAGTTTAATTACAGAATTCAAAGCAGGGTTTGATGATGCCTTAGAAGCAGACTTTGTCGATGTATTAGGTCAATTACAAGAGGATGGAAGCTTTAATTTTGATGCAGCTATAATACAGGAAATTAATAATAATACAGAGTTAAGTCAAGGGGAACATACTTTAAAATTAACAGCGACAGATGTAGTAGGAAATAAAGCAGAAACCTTTGAATTCACATTTATATTAGATAGTGAAAATCCAGATTTAATAATCAATACACCAGTAGATGATGGATTTATTAATGGAAGAAGTAATTTAACAGGAAATCTTGAGGGAACAGGTTCTGGTCTTGCCTCATTGAGTTACAGATTTGATCAAGGAGAATTAATTGAAGTAACAGTTGATGAAAATGGCAACTTTGACCAAAGATTTGACGTAACAGGATTGAGCTTTGACGAGCATAGTTTAACCTTAATCGCCACAGATGAAGCAGGAAATATTACAGAAGAAACCGTTAACGTCACAGTACAAGAACTAACATCATTAAGAGTAACAGGGACAACTCCATTAGATGGAGCAACAGAAATCGGTAGTACCTTCCGTCCGCAAGTTTTCTTCAGCGAACCCATAGATACAAGTACCCTGAATGAGAATAACTTTTATGCCTCCTTTGCCGGACAAAAATTAGCAGCCAATATTGTTCCAGGTGAAGACGGAACATTTGCCTGGTTATTTTTTGAAGAAACCATGCCTAATGCGTCCCTCATTCAAGTCACGGTGGATGGTTCAACCATTACCAACCTGGAGGGTTCTAGCTTAGATGCAGACGGAGATGGTATTGCAGGGGGCATACAAACATTTAGCTTTACCACAGTTAGTTTAGAACCCATTCCCAACACCACTATTACTGGGTTTGTACTAGATCCAGGTCCCGACAAACTGCCCTTTACCGAGGATGATTTTGATGCTGGGGCAGATGGAATAGAAGGAACAGAAGATGACATCTTCTTATTACCCATTGCCGGGGCAGAAGTATTTATTTTGGGGTTAGAAGAAGAAGAAAAAGTAATTACCGATGAACAAGGAAGATTTACCTTAACAGAGGTGCCAGTAGGTAACGTCAAAGTTGAAGTACAAGGGATGACGGCCACCAATGCACCAGAAGGGTTCTACTTCCCAGAAATGGTCATGGATGTGAACATAGAACCAGGGGTAGAGAACTTTATCATGGGTATGGAACATATCTATCTACCTCGTATAGATCATGAGATTCTCAACACCGTTACTGCCAGCGAAACAACTATGATCATGGCAGGGGAAGCCAGGTGCGCCAGAATTAAGCGAAGAAGAAAGAAATAGCCTCACCTTAA
>NZ_AADV02000077.1 GCF_000167195.1 Crocosphaera watsonii WH 8501
CGGGGATCCCTGGCCAACAGAAATGTCTGGCACATTTAGAACGAGAGTTAGAGTCCCTTAAAACCAGTCGTTTTCAAGCGAATCGAGAATTTGCTGCCGATGTACAGCAAGTTTTAGCAACCGCCCGTATCCATTATCGTCATTATCATGCTCGAAATTTAACCCTTGAAGACTTAGGCTCCAAAAGAACAGAAGTCGAGAACTCACTGCAAAAGATTTTTAAAGCAACTCCCAAAAAAGGATGGCCTTATGATGCACAAAGATTGATTAACCGTCTCAAACGTCATTGGGAAGAGTGGTTCACCTTTCTAACTTATCCTGAAGTCAAACCAGATAATAATGATGCTGAGAGAGCTTTACGTCCCATTGTCATTCACCGCAAAGTAAGTGGGGGAGCAAGAAGCGACTGGGGTGCAGAGTTAGTCACCCAAATGTTCAGTTTTTTAGAGACCATGAGATTACAGGGGCAAAATGCCATTGTCCAATTATGCGAATTATTTTCATTAGCTGGTCGGAGTCCCCCAGGATTAGAGATGTAAAAGGCTCCGGAGCCGATGGGGGATAGATTTTTCTTGATCCCCCTATCTCTCTGCACAAAAATACACAGGGTTAGCGGATAATCTCCGCTAACAAAAAACTATCTTACTATTCTTTTTTTTTTCTCATATTGTTGTTTTTATTTGAGGTTTTTAAAAGACTTGATTCTGGGAATGTTAGTCATTAAAATAGCCGTAATAAATTAGCTTAAATTTTACGCTAAATCACAGGGCTTATATTTTTGTTGACTCAACTGATGTTGTTTGTAGTGCTTTTCAATAAGACTTTTTTGTTGCGGTGAGCAGTTACCATTTTTAAGCCATCACTTCCATAACAAACTTTTGTCACTACTCTTCTTTGACAACTCCATGACTTTTCTGTTTTATAACGAATAGAGCGATGCCAAGTAGAAATTGGTACTAATTTTTTAACTTCTTCTAAATCTTCTTTTTTCTGAAATAAACTATCCATTAATTCAGTTATTGGAGCTAGTTTTTTTTCATATTCATGTTTGGCTTTTTCAATTACATCATCCGCTCGTAACTTAAGAACGCCATTTGTTCCCATAGCTATAACATAATCAACTAAAGGCTGATTTTCACAAAAATAGAAGATTTCTTCACGGGCATAGGCACTATCACCCCTAACTAGGATATGAGTCTCTGACCATTTTTCTCTAATTAGTCCGATAATTCTTTGTAATTCGTCTAAGGCTCCATCGGCTGGATCTACATTAGATGAACGAAGTTTAGCCACTAATAAATGATGCCCACAGAAAATATATAAAGGAGCATAACATACTCCGTGATAATAACTATTAAAAAATGCCCCTTCTTGATTACCATGTACTTGGTCATCCGTGACATCCATATCTAATATAATACTTAAGGGAGGTTTTTTATAAGACTCTAAACAAAATTCGACAAAAGATTTTTCAATGGCTTCAAAGTTGGGTTCTATTTTATGATAACGACTCGTTTTTTTGTCGAGAATAGTCTCAGGACAATATTCCAATCTATTAATTGTACTTTTTCCAGCTAACCATCCCTTTTTATCTTCAAGTTCATTAAGCTTTTCTAAAGCGATCTTAAGGGCAGGATCGTGACGTAATTTATCATGGTCATTGACATCTTCATAGCCTAAAATAATTCCATAAAGCCTTTGTGCTAATAACTCATGAACGGAATGATCTACATAAGATTGATGACGATGATCTTGAAAACAGTTACCAAACTTCTCGGTAATTCCCAGTTTTTTATCCAACTCAGCTATCCAGACAATCCCCGCATCTGAAGTGATTAGTCCCCCATCAAAATTAGCGATTATTTCTTTTCCTTTCTGTTTACTAAAGTTGATTACTTGACGAGGGGTTCGGGGATGACTGGGACTCATTAAATCAGTTTAAGGTAAATTGCTTTAATAATTAAATTATAGCATATTTTATTCTAACAATCTAGTACTATTAGAGATTTTATTAATAATTTTTTTGGAAAAATTAGTGATTGATTTATCTTTTCATCTTTGTCTAATTCGGGTTGATTTTAATTTAAAATCTGACAACAGACTGTTGGTTGGGGAAATCTGCGATCGCTCTGTTCAAACCCACTTCCTGTAAGGCTTCTGTGTTTGGCGATCGCAGATTTTGTGAGAAATTCGGGACCAGGAGTAAAACTCTTAATACTGAAACTTCCATCTCCATTAGAATGCCAAAGATGAACATAATTATTAACATCAAAATGAACTAAGTCTGTTTTGCCATCTCCATTAAAATCTCCTGTTTCGTATCTATAATTATTAACTCCGACTCCATATCCCCCACCAGGAGTAAAACTCTTAATACTGAAACTTCCATCTCCATTAGAATGCCAAAGATGAACATAATTATTAACATCAAAATGAACTAAGTCTGTTTTGCCATCTCCATTAAAATCTCCTGTTTCGTATCTATAATTATTAACTCCGACTCCATATCCCCCACCAGGAGTAAAACTCTTAATACTGAAACTTCCATCTCCATTAGAATGCCAAAGATGAACATAATTATTAACATCAAAATGAACTAAGTCTGTTTTGCCATCTCCATTAAAATCTCCTGTTTCATATCTATAATTATTAACTCCGACTCCATATCCCCCACCAGGAGTAAAACTCTTAATACTGAAACTTCCATCTCCATTAGAATGCCAAAGATGAACATAATTATTAACATCAAAATGAACTAAGTCTGTTTTGCCATCTCCATTAAAATCTCCTGTTTCATATCTATAATTATTAACTCCGACTCCATATTTTGATTCCCCCAAGTATGATTAATCCCAAAACCGTTATAAGCAAATTGGGCTTGGTTAAAGGTCTCAAGTCCATAAATCTTATCTTTAACTTGATCAACAGGTGGTTGAAGTGCGTTAGTAAGATATTGTTCTAACTGTTGTGCATATCCTTGTAAATTAGGAGTATTTTTAACTTTTTCTAACAAAGATTTAGCAAGATTAATAATCTGAACTTTTGCTGATTCATAATCATCTTTTTTGCCAGATGCTAACTTGTCTTTAACTGCTTGTAAGATAGCATACTCTTCTTCTAACCTAGTTAAAGTAGAAATATGTTCTATTTTTTCAGATAATAAATTAACCTGTTGTTGCTGAGTGCTTAAAACAGCGATCGCCTCTTCTAAACTGTCAACAGACTCCCCTAAAGCATCAGCATAATTAACCTGCGCTTCTTGACGTGCGATCGCTTCTTGTAACTGAATTTTATCTAATAAATATTCCCCTTCCGGATCAGCTAAATTATCCTCTATATAACTCTCTAATTCATTAACTGCTTCGGTACGTTTTTCCGATAAATTCCAGACATCAACCGTCAACTTATGAGACTCTTGTAAATTCTCTAACCAAATAGCAGATAAACTCTCAATTTCCTCTGCTAACTCCGCACCTAAAATAACATAACCTTCAATACTATCCGCTTCTAAAGCAACCGTTACCGCATCTTCTGACGCTGCTTGAGACTGTAAAGAAGTTAACCTTTCTGAGATTTTTTCTTCCCCTTCTACTGCTAAATATTGTTGCCATAACTTGATAACTTCGGGGGTATTTTCATCAATATTCCAATCTAAAAACCCTGTTACATCTTCTGCTAATAAATAAGCATTAATAGTTTCAAAATCAGTTAAAGCTGTCTCTGCTAATGTTGCAGTTGCTTGTAACCCTTCTAACTCGCTTTGTAAATCTAATAATTTTTGATTCGCATCATTAACAATGGTTTCCTGTTCAACAATCTCCTGATTATTTAACCTTTCTAAATCCTCTGTTTGCTGCTGTATTTGTAACTTAACTGACTCGAATTTTTGAGCAGTATCTAACCTACTCAAGGATAATAATTCCTTTTGTGTATCTAACCGTAAAATATGGGCAATTAACTCTCTATTTAAAGCATCAATTTGTTGCTCATTACTATTGGTATCTTGACGAAGCTGTGATATTTCTTCCTCTGTCTCAGAAATATCTTCTTTAATCTCATCAACCTTAGCTTTAATAACTAACTTTTCCTCATCAGAAAACTTTTCAATAGATTCTTTTTGTTCCTCAAATATCTCTATTTCCTTGACTAAAGAAGCTTTATCTGCTATCAACCTTTGTAACCTTTCCTATTCAAACCGATAAATTTTATTAGCAATAGTTAACTTTTCTTCAATAGTTTGTATCTCAGAAGATGTTACCGAGACATCTTTTCTTAACTCCTCATATTCATCCAAAAATACTTGAAAAGCAGCATCAAATGCACTTTTTAAAGAGTTAATAGCTGTTTCATTATTTAATAAACTTAAACCATATAAAAAGGTAATTAAATTATTGTAAGATTGGGTTAATAGTTCGATGGCTAATTTAGTATTCATTTTGATGTATTTTTCTTAAATGAGTTTGGTTAGAAATTAAGTAGGGTGCGTTAGGAAAACTATAATTTTTTGGGTAATTTTTCTACTTTTTATGCCGTAACACACCAATCATAAGTTTTGTGGTGTATTACGCTACACTAATACACCCTACAATTCTGTTTAATCTTCATTTCATCATCTTTTTTCTCCGATTTTTAATTAATAAAAAATAAAAATGATATTTATCAAATTCAGTGAAAATGTTCCATATTCCACTCATCAACAGGAATCCCTGATTCTTCAGGAGTTCCGAGAAATTCAAATGGTTGTGTTCCGGCTAAAGCAGGTTTAGATTTTATTTGAGTAATTGTATCATCTTTAATTTCCTTTTTAAATAACAAAAAATCCATGAAATCGAGCATTTATTGTTGTTGTTCAGGTGTTAGTTGATGAAACTTGTTTAAAATAACTGTATCTTGAATCATTGCTTGAGTCATAATTTAACCTCTGTCTTGATGAACTATTTACATTGATTTTATTTAATGGCTAATATACATCTCTTCTAATTTCTGTTTGAAATTCTCAAACATTTAACCAGTTAACTAAATCATCAATGGTAGAGAAATCTAATAAAGCTTCTCCTAAATCTTCTAACTGAGAACTATTTAAACTCTCAATTTTTTCAACTAATGCTGAGTTAACCTCCCCAAATTTATGTTTAATTTGACGAATGACAAGAGATACTTGACCTTGACGCATCCAACTGGTAGTAAATTCCATAACATCCTCCTGTACTGGTTGACTAAATGTATCAATTTCTGTTTGAAATTGTATTTCTTCTGAACGATTTAAGGTTAGATAAGTGTCCACAAACCCCGAAATCAATTGCATTCTCGCAGGGTCTAATTTCAATGTTACCAATAACCTCAAACATTCTGCTTTAACTTTGGGTCGATCTTTGGGATCAATCTTCATTTTCGCCATTAATGCAGACGCAACAGGGTTAGATTGATTCAGAAAATCTCGCCAATTTAAACGATTTAATTGAATCACCTGATAATTAAATTCTAAGACTTTAAAATCAGGAAATATTACCTCATATTGTTTGTCTGCTTCTTTATTAGGACTATCATAAGAAAAGATCACAATAGGATAGACAGGTAAGGCAAATTTTTCATGAAAGCGGGCAAAATAAGTAAACATTCGTCGATTAAATTGCGCTTTTGCCGTTGCTTGTGCTTCCACATGAATCAAAAAATAAGCATCTTTTCCCTGAAATTTAACTTTAGCAATTAAATCACTTTCATACTTCTCTCCTTCCGTCACATCGGTAAATACTTCTTTGTCTAAAAAGGTAATTGACTCCTGTTCCAAATAAGTGAGAACTTCAGGAAAAAATAAATCAATAAACTCTACAAAGAAAGTGGAAATTAATTCCTTAAATAAACGATAATGATCAATCATATTACTTAAAATTTACAGAGTAAAATATAGCTACAGTGGACAATCTAGGTTTTGTCAGGTGGGCAAAGTTTCTAGTTTATCAGTAGTCTAGATAAGTCTCTAATTTGCCCACCCTAAGGTTTTCATAATTGATCTGTAAACACTTTTTATATTAATCATAATAAATTTACTGCTTTGAGAAACCTGAGGCTTTAAAGGAGGTAAATTTTTATCTTTTATTTCATAGTGTTGGGTATATTGAATAGCAGCTTTTTTAAAGCCAAACCTTTCTAGTAACTTATGAACCCCTGTTTGTTCAATGCTAATTAATAGGTCAATATCGCTAATTTTCAATTTTTGAGCCAAAGCGATCGCACCTTCAACTAACAAGCAAATAGCATCGGGTTGACGATGTTTTTCCTCAACATATAAGCCGATCGCCCCACCCAAACGACGAGGTTGAAAAGGACTATCCGTTACCCCGTCATAGTCTAAAGATGGGGTTTCGTCATGAACATAAACAAATAAAAAGCCCACAATCTTTTTATGTTCTCCATATTCCAAAATAAACCCATAAATATAGGGAGATTCTAACTTCTGTTTGACATAGGAGACAAAATCAAAATCAGGCTTAAGAACCATTCCAGGGTCGTGCTGCGATCGCTCCTCTAAAAAAGCCATCCACAGAGGGGCGATGGCTTTAGCATCATCAAGGTTTGCCCGTCGCTGATAGTACATATTGATTAATCCCATTGAAAACTGTTATTAAGGGTGCAAATCTTGTTACACTTATCTAAGAATCAAAAAATCTTAATTAACTATAAAAAATTATGGATCGCGTTGGGGTCTTATTACTAAATTTAGGGGGTCCAGAACAATTACAAGATGTTCGCCCTTTCCTGTTCAATCTATTTTCTGATCCAGAAATTATCAGACTACCTTTTCCTTGGCTACAAAAACCTTTAGCTTGGTTCATTTCCAATGCTAGGGTGAATACCTCTCAAGAAAATTATCGTCAAATTGGGGGAGGATCACCTTTACGGAAGATTACAGAAGCGCAAGGAGAGGCCCTGGAACAGAAACTTGCTGAGACTGGTCAAAAAGCCGATATTTATATCGGAATGCGCTATTGGTATCCTTTCACCGAAGAAGCTATTGCCCGCATCAAACGCGATCGCCTCCGTAAATTAGTCATTCTTCCTCTCTATCCTCAATTTTCTATCAGTACCAGTGGTTCTAGTTTTCGGGTACTCGAAGAAATGTGGGAAGCCGATCCCATGCTGCGACAGATAGAATATACTTTGATCCCATCCTGGTACGATCATCCTCTTTATTTACAAGCGATGGCCGACCTCATCGCCCAAGAATTGGATAAATGTCCGAACCCCGATGACATTCATATCTTTTTTAGCGCCCACGGAGTTCCGCAAAGCTATGTCGAAGAAGCTGGCGATCCCTATCAAGCAGAAATTGAAGCTTGTACCCGTTTGATCATGAAAACCCTCAGCCGTCCCAACGCTCATACTTTAGCTTATCAAAGTAGAGTTGGCCCTGTGGAATGGTTAAAACCCTACACAGAGGAAGCATTGCAAGAACTTGGGGCAGAAGGAGTCAAAAATTTATTAGTGGTTCCCATTAGTTTTGTTTCGGAACATATCGAAACCCTACAAGAAATTGATATCGAATACCGTGAAGTGGCCGAAGAAGCAGGAATTACCAATTTTCTGAGAGTTCCTGCTTTGAATACCCATACCCTTTTCATCGATGCGTTAGCAGACTTAGTTACCCATTCTCTCAAAGAACCCCCCGTCACCTTTAAATCTATTACCCATCCCAAGAAAAACATGAAAATGTATCCCCAAGAACGTTGGCAGTGGGGACTGACTACTGCTGCTGAGGTTTGGAACGGAAGATTAGCTATGTTAGGGTTTTTCGGCTTGTTGATCGAGTTAATGACCGGTCATGGACCCCTCCACTATGTTGGTCTCTTGTAAGCTAAGAACCATTTAAACAAGGTTTTGAGCAATGAACAATGAACAATTAACAATTAATAATTACATCTCCGCAAAAGTGGGAGTAATTATTAATTTCCTGGGAAAATACTCTCCGGTGTCTCCGGTGTCTCCGGTGTCAATTATTTAACTTTTGTTGCAGCCAATCAATGAGGGTTTGCCCCAACTGAGGATCATCAGGAGAAAAGACGGATAACTCTGATGATTCCTGTTGGGTTATAACAGCAATGATTCCTTTAAACTTCACTAAACTATTTAAAAGATGGGCAGATAAACTGGAATTACCCTGATCGTAAAAAAGTAAAATTAACTTGCTTTTATTTGACTTTTGTGGTGGTAAATGCCAATAAAGACGAAGTTTAGAGAGAGTTTCTGGTAAACCATATTCAAAGACTGGACAGTTTTGTTCTAACATTTGATCGTAGATATCAATGGCAGGATTCTCCGCATCTATAAAGCGGCGAGTTGCGATGAAAATAATCTGATCGGAGGTTAACTCTGGTGCGTTTTTGAGTTGTTGTTGTAACCTCTCAAAACTGCTGTTATTCTCTTTTGTTTCTGGTTCGGTATTTTGCAAAGTTAATGACAGTTTCTGGGGTAAACCCCGTTGCTGCCAAGCTTCCTTAAAAGTTTGATAGGATAAATGTTGGGCGCAATGCCACATCACTTGATAACAAGGAGAATGATCGGGTAATGATCTATATAGCAGATGATCCCGCAATTGACTAACCACTTGGGACATTTTTTTTTCTGGTAAAATAGTTATTAATCCTTCTGCAATTTGTTTTCCTAAATCTTTATCCTTAATAGTAGGCAAAAGTCTTATAAAAGTAGTGATAGTCCCTTTATTCCCTACGGCAATCTTACTTAAACTTTTCGCTGCACAACGCAGACTTTCTGGGTGAGAACTTGTTTCTAATAGTCGAATTAATGTGGCGATCGCTGCTGGGTTTCCTTGACCAACTTCCCCTAAACTTTCCGCTGCCAAACTACGAATATCTGGATCATTAGTGGATTGAATTAAATTCACTAAAACCATCAATACTTCTAAATTTCCTGGGTCAAGCTTACCCAAACTAACTGCAACTTGACGTAAAACAAACTCGTCTCTTGATATTTGTAAATTTTTACTCAAAGCCTTGATGGAAGTTGGATTTCCTGGATCAATTTTTCCTAATTTCTCAGCAATTTCTCGATAGACTTCTTCATCTTCTGTTTCTTCCATTAATTGTATAGAAACTTTAACACTCCTTGGATTACTGGGGTCAACTTTCCCTAAGCTATCTAATGCTTCTTTACGAATTAGTAAGGGTTCTTCTGGTTCAATTAATTTTTCTAAAATAGCGATCGCTTGTTCATTCCCCGTACCAATTTTTCCCAAACTACTAATAGCCATTCAACGTAAATAAAGGTCATCATTTGTTTCCAAAAGAGATACCAAAGCAGCGACAGCTTGACGATTTCCTGGACAAACTTCTCCCAAATTATAAACAACTTCTTGACGAATACTTGTTTTTTGGGTTGTCTCCATTAGTTTTATTAAGCCGGCAATAGCTGTGGGATTACTGGGATCTATCTTTTCTAAACTTTCTGCTGCCTGTCTTCGGATAGTTTCGTCTTTGGTGCTGCGAATTAATTGAACTAAAATAGCAATAGCGGTTGCATTTCCTTGACCAATAATTTCTAAACACTGAAAGATCCGTCGCTTAAAATTAGGGTTTGGTTTACTATGTAATAAACGAACTAGGGCTTTAACCCCTTGTCCCTGTCCTTGAGCAATTTTTTCTAACGTTAAAAACGCTTTTTGATAGTCTTGTTCCTTCTGGGGTTTTTCTAACCCTTGAACGATTAAATTAATAGCTGTAGAATTTCCTGGATCGATAGTTCCTAAAGTTTCTGCTAGTGCAGCTTGGCGAAAGTAATCCACCAGATTTTTACAAAAACTTTCGTGACTAGCCACGACAATGTGTTTCAATGAAACTAACGGAAGAATCTCGAAGTTGATGTCCATGATAAAAGCATTGCCAATTAACCTCTCCAACCTACAGAAAACAGTACTCCAACAAATAGTGAGAGGGACAACAAACCCCTATCGCCTTGTTAGACGAGCCAAGCTAATCTTAGCCGCAGCATCAGGAGAGAGCAATAGTTCGATTAGTCGAAGATTAGAATTAGACCGAGTATAAGTGCGTCAGTGGCGATCGCGATGGTTTGAGGAGAGAGAAAAACTGAGTGCCGCCGAAGAACAACAGGTAACGGAGAAAGCATTAATGGTCTTGATCAAAGGAATTTTAAGCGATCGCCCAAGACCTGGAACAACAAAATCCTTTACGGTCGAACAAGTAGTCCAGATTGTAGCGATCGCTTGTGAAGAATGTGAAAAATCAGACAGACCAGTGAGCCATTGGACACCTTCAGAGTTGGCGGATGAAGCCATAAAAAGAGGAATTGTCGAAAAGATTTCCCCCCGTAGTGTGGGGCGTTTTTTAAAAAGAAGCGACATTACAACCACATCTCGTTCGTTACTGGTTAAATGCCAAAATTGATGATCCCTTAAAATTTAAAAAGCAAGTCAAATATATCTGTGAACTTCATCAAGAAGCTAAAACTTTGTTAGAACAAGGAATTCATTTAATTAGTACAGATGAAATGACAGGGATTCAAGCTCTTGAGAGATTATTTCCGAACAAAAGAATCAAGCCTAAACAAGTAGAAAAAATCGAATTTGAATATGAAAGACACGGAACTTTAAGCTTGATTGCGAACTGGGATGTGGCAAGAGGAAAAGTTGTTAGTCCCTCTATTGGACCGACAAGAACAGAACAAGATTTTTCTGAACATATCCAGAGAACGATTAAGATTGATGAAAAAGCAGAATGGATTTTTATTGTAGATCAACTCAACACTCATAAATCGGAAAGCTTAGTCAAATTAGTAGCAGAAAGCTGTGGAATTACTATTGATTTGGGGAGAAAAGGAAAGGAGGGAATTTTGCAATCTATGGACAGCAGAGCAGATTTTTTATCAGATGAATCTCATCGAATTCGCTTTGTTTATATTCCCAAACATACATCGTGGCTTAATCAAATTGAGTGTTGGTTTTCGATCTTAGTCAGGCGTTTACTCAAAAGAATTACTGTCCGTTCAACTGAAGAACTATCCCAAAAAATTCTCAATTTTATTGATTACTTAATCAACATTTTGCTAAGCCGTTCGTTTGGAAATTTAAGGGCTTTAAAGATCATAAGTGACTGGTGGATTATTTTTGCTAAGCTGCACTAGCACAAGTTAATCTTCTTGGTACTACCCTTGAGGAGTTTGAGCATTTGGGGTATGGAACAGAAAATATTAGGAGTAAAGAAAGCCGTCATGGGGATAAGATGGAGTACGAAGTGGTCACAATGGCTCATGCCCGTTCGGAACTCAGTGGTGGTAATGGAACTCGTATCCCTCGTTATAGGGTTACCCCACCCATTGTCTTTGAGGAAGACGGTCATGCCACTATTGATGTTCTCCATGTCAAAATTCCTTGTTACAATGAAACCACCTCTACCGAAGTTGAAACCGTTTTTTATACTAGCGATCTGAATGCCGAGGGGTTAGTTGAAGGGACAGTCCGAGGTGATACAGTTTCATTCAAGAAAAATCAAGCAGCTAATTTTCACATAACAGAAACAAGCTCCGGAGGATGTAGCTATAAAAATAGACAGTATCAGATTAATCTTAACGATGGAAATGGTAGAATAAAGTATGCTACTAATGATACCGGGAATCATACTAAGCTAGATCATATTATTGATAGTAAATCAAAAAATTTTCAAGAAATTGTCGATTTGTTAAAGTCTGACAAATTAATTAGGGAGGCTGATGATGGTACTTACGACTTTTTCCTTCCTGATAACAAGGTTCTCTACTTTATAGAATTTGAATTTAATCAACTTAAGAGGGATGAAAACGGCAATATTGTCCGGGATGAAAACAGGAGACCTATCAAAGAGTCGCAACCCGATCCTCCTTTTCATGATGATGCAATTGTTTTAGTGGAAGTAACAAAATCTAAGTGATGCTATTTTTCTACTTTTTGGCTTGAGTGAGGTAAAGTAATAAGGAATTTTGACTATACTTGTTTTGAATGTTTATGATATCTTCAGTCCACTCAACTAACTGGTGGCAAAAACTTAAAAATAATCCTCTCGCTCGTTTTGGAGCAGTATTACTGATAATTTTCTATATAGCTGTGATTGCGGCTGATTTTGTCGCTCCTTATAATCCCTACATATCACAAGCTGATGGTTCTCTCCTTCCCCCCACACAAATTCATTGGACAACCCAAGACGGTCGCTTTATCGGTCCCCACGTCTATCCAACCACCCAAAGTCCTACGGATGTTGAGACGGGAAAACGCAGTTTAAATGTCGATTTTGAGCAACCTTCTCCCATTCGGCTCTTGGTTAAGGGTGAAACTTACCCCTTCTTACAAGTTCGTCTCCCTTTACCCCCTTCTTTTGAAGAAGTAGAACTATTTTCTGGTATTCCTCTGGATCGTCATCTTTTTGGTACTGTTGGTCCAGGAAAACTTAATTTACTGGGAACGGATGAACAAGCAAGAGATCAATTCAGTCGTTTACTTTTTGGGGGCAGAATTAGCCTATTTATCGGTCTAGTCGGTATTATTATCTCTTTTCCCCTCGGCATGATCGTCGGAGGCATTGCCGGTTATTTTGGTGGCTGGCTCGATGCAGTTTTAATGCGTCTGGTAGAAGTTTTAATGACAATTCCTGGCATTTATCTTTTAGTAGCTCTAGCTGCTGTGCTGCCCCCTAGTTTGACCAGTGCGCAACGATTCTTGTTGATTGTCTTAATTACTTCTTTTATTGGTTGGTCAGGACTGGCCAGGGTTATCCGTGGTCAGGTTTTATCCCTCAAAGAACAGGAATTTGTTCAGGCCGCAAAAGCTATGGGGGCAACTCCTTGGCGCATTATTGTTCGTCATGTACTTCCCCAAACAGCTACCTATATTATTATATCAGCAACGCTAGCAGTTCCTGGTTTTATTGTTTCTGAGTCTGTCCTCAGTCTCATTGGCCTAGGAATTCAACAACCTGACCCCAGTTGGGGTAATTTACTCTCGGTATCGACAAATGCCTCCATTTTGGTGCTTCAACCCTGGCTGATTTGTCCTCCGGCTCTTTTAATTATCCTCACCGTTCTCTCCTTTAATTTACTGGGAGATGGTTTGAGAGATGCTCTTGATCCCCGCAGTCTGGATTGATAATCTTTCTTAGTAAAAGGTCCCAGATGTGAACCCAAATTTTCGCTAATTGGTCATTTCTGTATATTTTTGTTAACTTCTTACTATTGTGGGAAAGTTACCCTTGACTTTTTCTGGAAGGTTAAGCGAAACTTACATTAAACTGAGCAGAAGACTAACCAAATATTAACTTTTGCTAAAATTTGATTAGTAATGCTAAGCTTAATCAAGATTTATATCTTGAGCAGCAGAGGCCAAATTAATCCTTCCTAGAAGAGAGAAAACGCCTAAACCCCCCATAAACTTCTATTCTAGAATCAACCATGAATATGGAAACCCTAGAATTCGTGATCTACCCCGATGGCCGTGTTAAAGAAATGGTCACTGGCATAATTGGTTCCTCTTGTCAAGAGGTAACGGCAGCGATCGAAGCGCAACTAGGAAGAGTAATTTCTACGGAAAAGACCTCTGAATACTATCAGCAACAAAACACCCAAGTAGCAACAGCAAGCAATCAAGCTTCTTCTAGCGATTGGTAACCGTTAATTTTTCGCCCTTTGTAAAGTTCTCACATTTGAAAGAATATGTCACACTTTAGCAACATTAAAACCCAAATCCGTAACCTAACCTCTCTCAAAGCAGCACTCAACGACATGGGGATCGATTGGAAAGAAGGACCCGATACCGTTAGAGGTTATAAAGGTCAAACCCGTAAGGCTGAAATTGTAGTTGAACAAGAAAATAACTATGACATTGGTTTTAGCTGGAATGGTAGCGAATACGAATTAGTTGCCGATTTAGAATATTGGCAACAACCTTTATCAGTTGATGGATTTTTGAAAAAAGTAACTCAAGGATATGCTCTGCATACCATTCTTGATGAGTCTGCTCAACAAGGGTTTCAAGTTGCCCAACAACAAAAAAATGAAGACGGTTCTATTCGCCTTGTTGTTCAACGCTGGAGTGCGTAATGACTGATTTTTCCCTCACCCCCGATCGCTCTGGGTTAGAACCGGAACTAGGGGGGATTTTTCGAGATGCCCCCGAAAGAACGGGGTTTGAGCCAGAATTAGGGGGTCAACTACGACAAAAAGGTGTTTATGTCGATGAGTTGACCTGTATTGGCTGTAAAAACTGTGTTCACTTTGCCCCTAATACCTTCTACGTTGAGGAGAATTATGGGCGGGCGCGGGTTTACAATCAAGATGGCGATGAAGAGGATACCATCCAAGAAGCGATCGATACTTGTCCTGTGGATTGTATCCACTGGGTTGACTATACTGAGTTAGAAGAACTCGAAGATGTTCGTCAACATCAACAAATAAAACCTCTTGGTTTTCCTCAAACCCATCGTACTTCTAAGAGGAGGAAAAAATTTCCTCGAAGAAGATTAAGGCATGAATAAGGGCTGGATTTATCGAGAAAAAATTAAGCAAAATCATGCCGGTCTAACTCTCATAGAATACTATACTAAACATTACCATCATTCTAACTATCAACAATGGTTAGAAAGGATTATTAGTGGTCAAGTTCTTGTTGATGAGCAAACTGTTGACCCTCAAACTGTTTTGAAAACAGGGCAACGGTTAAGCTATCATCGTCCTCCTTGGCAAGAACCAGAAGTACCTTTATCTTTTGAGATTATCTATGAGGATGATAATCTCTTAATTGTTAATAAACCTTCTGGTCTTCCTGTGTTACCAGGGGGAGGATTTTTAGAACATACTTTATTATGGCAGTTAAAAAAACAGTATCCCCAAAATGAACCGATTCCTATTCATCGTTTAGGGAGAGGAACATCGGGGTTAATGTTGATGGGAAAAAGTGCGATCGCTCGTTCTCATTTAACCCAACAAATGCGAGAACAGAAAATTAGCAAAGTATATCAGGGTTTAATTGGCAAAAATAATCTTCCTGATAAGTTTAGTATTGATCATCCCATTGGCAAAATACCTGATCCGGTTTTGGGTTATATTTATGGGGCAAAAGTTGATGGAAAATATGCTTATAGTGAGTGTCGTGTTCTAGGAAGATATGTAGATAAAACACTTTTGGAAGTTACTATATTAACCGGTCGTCCTCATCAAATTAGAATTCATTTAGCTACCATTGGTTATCCTTTATTGGGTGATCCTTTATATGTTGTTGGGGGCATTCCTAAAACGGGTTTTAAAGAGGACAACGACACCATTAATGTTCCTGGTGATTGTGGTTATTTTCTCCATGCTTATCAACTTTCTTTTGTTCATCCAGTTACTAATCAATGTTTAACTTTTACTTGTGAAAGACCCTTTCTGGAAGAATAAACTGATGAGTAGTTGTCATTCCCAGAAACACTCTTTATATTGGTAGGGTGGGCAAATTTTTTAGATATTATGATAGCTTTAAATCAGTTTAAGCGTTGCCCACCTCTAAGATAACAAAATCAATAGGTTTAATGATCAATGCTAACACCAAGAGAATTCTATGTCGTGATTGAACGGGACGAGGATGGTTACTATGTCGGAGAAGTTCCTCAGCTTAAAGGTTGTTATAGCCAAGGAGACACCATTGATGAGTTATTGACTAATATTAAAGAAGTTATTGAACTTTGCTTGGAAGAACAAGAAGAAAGTAATAAAAATTTATCGGAGTTTGTAGGAATTCAAAAAGTATCTATCTAATGCCTAAATTACCCAATGTTACGGGAAATCAACTTATCCAAGTTCTTAATAAAGTTGGATTTCAATTTGTACGTCAAAAAGGTAGTCATATGCGTCTCAGACATGAAGATGGAAGAGTTGTTACTGTTCCTGTACATATAGCAATCAGGAATGATTCATGAGAACATCAAGATCCCCCCTTAATAAGGGGGGTTAGGGGGGATCAGTTTCAACATTAATTCTCACAACTGATAAATGATTGCTATAGTGGAAAAATTGTGGGTAAAGGGTTCCTTCTAAAAATATTAAGAGATGCTCAATTAACAAAAGATGACTTGATTAATTTGCTCCAATAATAAACAATATTTAAAAGTTATGTGGTGGGAAAATTAAGATTATTCTTCTTTTAATACCAATTTCCTAAAGTCCGGCTACACATCCGGTGTAGGGGTCAACGGCCGTTGACCCCTACAAGATAAACCTCTGTAGTCTAAGTTTATGAAAATGGTATAATTAAGAAGATTTTCAGAATGTGCATCGGCCTACGTTAGGGTTTGCTGAATAAAAGCAAAACCCTATTCTTTAAAAGGTTACACCCATATTCGCGATCGCAAAAAAGATCAGCTTTGTCTGCTACAAACCGCTATAATTGGTAGAAACACCTCCCAGTTGTTGGTCAAGAACAAATGTATCGAAAAGAGGAGCAACCTTTACCGCCCCCAGAAAAATTTGAATTACCTTTCGAGGGCAAATTGTCCCCCAATAATCGTTGGGTAATCATGGCAGAGTTGATACCTTGGGATGATTTTGAGGAAGAATATGCTAAACTTTTTTCAGCAGAAAAAGGTGCGCCAGCCAAACTATTTAGAATGGCATTAGGGACATTAATTATTAAGGGAAAATTAGGAACAAGTGATAGAGAAACTATAGAACAGATTAAAGAAAATCCCTATCTACAATACTTTATAGGTTTAAATTGTTATCAACAAGAGCCACCACTGGAATCTTCAATGCTAGTTCATTTTAGGAAAAGAATTGATGGAGAATTGATAAACAAAATCAATAAAAAAATAGTAAAAAGAGAAATAGACAAGAGTGATAAAGAAGTAAAAAAAAAGGATTGTCTCCAAGAAAAAGGAGAAAAAATAAAAAATAAAGGTAAACTAATTTTAGATGCGACTTGTGCGCCAGCAGACATCAAATACCCAACGGATTTAGGCATATTAAATCAAGCCAGAATTGAGAC
>NZ_AADV02000076.1 GCF_000167195.1 Crocosphaera watsonii WH 8501
CATCCCGTGAGGTTCCAGAAACCACATAACCTTTATTGAGAAGAAATTGAGCAAGATAAGCCCCATCTTGTCCAGAAATACCACAAATTAAAGCTGTTTTTTGTCCCATTTTTTCTATTATTTTTTTGGAGATTGAGAAGGTTTGACGAGTAATTGTAGGGCTTCTTTTAAATAGCCAATTTGACCGTAAGCGTAAACTAAATTATCAAAGCTTTCTGCTGAATTACCAAGATATTTTAAGGATTTATATAACCCTCTTATTAATCTTTCCCCTCCCCTTCCTAGCTGCTTAATTCCAGTTCTTCCAGCAATTTCTTCTCGATAACACTCGCTTACCCCTTGCCACCAACTTCGACTCAAAAACCAACTACGCTGTAGCCTTTCTGGGGCAACATTATGGGCAACCAGTGCCTCGGGAAGATAGAAAACCTCCCATCCTTGATTTAAAGCCAATTCTGTCATAAATAACTCTTCATTGGAAAGTAGTTTTTTGCCTACTCTACCCAAATTAGCATCAAAACCACCAATTTTCTCTAAAAATGACCTTCGAAGTGAATAATTTAAACCTCTGGGGGTGAGTTGAGGGTTGGTAATGGAAATAACCTTGTCCCCCAAATCATAAGCCCCTAAAGCCCCTGCTAACCCTTCAGAAATCCATGTGGGAGGGGTGATTTTATCGGGCCAGATCAAAGTTACTTTGCCTCCTGCGATCGCTAATTTTTCCTTCTGCTCATAAGCATCAACTAAAACCCGTAACCATTGAGAAGAGGCGATCGCATCATCATCCAGATAGGCCAAAATCGGCGCGGTAGTTTCTTCTGCCCCACGATTACGGGCGACAGATAACCCTAGAATCGGCTCATAAACATATCTAACTTGAGATTTTGATAAAAATGGAGCTACAACCTCTTTTGTTTGGTCTGTGGAGCCATTATCCACGATTAGAACTTCATAATTAACACCCTCTTGAGCTAAGAGACTTTCAATGGCATCACCTAAATAGCGATCGCGGTTATGGGTACAGATGATGGCAGCAATTTGAGGATTGGACATAATCACTGGGGGACTGGGGGACTGGGGGACTGGGGGACTTGGGGACTGGGGGACTTGGGAGAAAATATTACTATTCTTGACTTTCTACTAGATACTTACTACAAGTATCTAGTAAAACTTGTTCATAGCGTTGAGTCATCTGTTCCCAAGCATATTCATTTTCTATTAAAGCGCGTCCATTATTGGATAATTTTTCTTGCAGTTTTTCATCTTGAAAGAGACGACCCACCGCATAAACATATTCGTCTACATCGTTGGCACGCATAGCTCCTAAAGGAGTCCCTGGACTATCAACGGATAATCCTTCTAAACCATAATCACTAGCGACTAGAGGGGTTCCCGTGGCCAATGCTTCGAGGGTTCGCATTTTTGTCCCTATGCTTTTGCGAATAGGAATGACGGATACAGTGGTGTTATGAAGATAATCGATAATAGACGGGACTTGTCCGGTGACATTCACCCCTGAGAGTTCGTTTAATTAGACCTCTTGCAAAAGTTTTTCGTGGTATAATAAAAGATTATTCATTTTTTGCATAGCCACCATTGGTAAAGCGATCGCACTCTCATAGTGGCGATCGCCTGAACCCCAAAAATCAATTAAGTTTTAAAACAAGAATCGTTGTATAATTATTAAAGATAACTATTCAGCTAAGAAAATTGATTTGATAATGAAATATTGGCAAGTTAAAAAGTTAAAAGAGACCGAATTCAAGCGTTTGACAGGAGTAAAAAAAAACTTTCAGAGTGATGGTTCGCACTGTCAAAGCTTATCTAAAAAGAAAAAAGAAACCCGGACGTAAACCAAAATTAATAGTTGAAGACCACATTCTCATAATGCTTGAGTATTTAAGAGAATATAGGACTTATTACCATATTAGTCTAACGTGGAAAATGTCCGAATCTAACCTTTGTTGCATTGTCCATAAAATCGAAAATATATTAATAAAATCTCGTCAATTTCGACTACCTGGAAAGAAAGAATTATGGAAAACGAATTATCAAGAGGAAATGGTAGTAATGGATGTCATGGAAAGTCAAATTGAAAGGCCGAAAAAACGACAAAAACAGTTTTATAGTGGAAAACAAAGAGAACATACTTTAAAAACACAAATAGTCATTCAACAGAAAACTGGTCAAATTGTATGCCTAGTCAACGGAAAAGGAAAAACTCATGATTTTAAACTATTTAAAAACAGTGGGGTCAAATTTGGGACATCAATAAAAGTTCTTGCTGATAAAGGCTATCAAGGAATAGGAAAAATTCATCAATTAAGTGAAACCCCCATCAAGAAAAAGAAAGGGAAGAAGTTAAGCCAAGAGGAGAAAAAATATAATCGGCAACTAAATCGATTAAGAATCACAGTCGAACATATAAATCGTCGCTTAAAAATCTTTAAAATCCTTTCTTATCCTTATCGAAATCGTGGTAAGAGATTTGGATTAAGAGCCAACTTAATAGCTGGACTTCATAACTACGATTTGGCTAATTAATTTGTAAAAAAAATCTATTTAATCTCTAGTGGGTTGAGCTTTTTATCATTAGCTTAACTGTTTTAAGCAGCCTATTTTTAATGATTTTGTGTAGAAGCGATCGCTCTTATCTCAATTATTCAAAAATTATCAGATATTTTGTACATCTGAACAAGTTAAATTGGCAAAAAAATAGCCTTTAATTATAGCATAAAATATTTTTGCAAGAGGTTTATTCTAAGACTTCTGGGACAGGACGACTTCCTACTATATCAAGGGTAGCGTCGGGATAGCGTTGACGAATTTTTGGGAAGACATCTAAGCTAAAAAACCGAGCAGCGTCAATATTCGCGGGTTTATCCATCGTTCCCACAAAAGTAATACGATGTCCTGATTGGTTGCTGGGACGTTTGGGAAAAACCGATAAGTTTAATCCATTGGGAATAAGGGTGATGGGGACTTCCAATTTTAAATTTTTGAGTATTTTTTGTTCCGTTTGATTCGCCACTATCACAGCAGCAAATTTATGACAATATTGTTTTTCATAACGGCGTAATATGGGCAAACTTAACTGCTCCCTAAATCCACTGTCATTAGCATTGGTTTCAATTTGATGCTTATAGATTCCATAAACGGAACGGTGAATATCGATAACCATGGGAATTTTTTGTTGCCATTCGGGTCTAACATAGATTTCGTTAGCACTTCCCTCGCATAATAAAAGATCAAATTTTTCAGATGCGATCGCCTTATCTACCCATTCTTGAATTGCTTGGGAATAGTTGGATCGAACACCGGGGGGTGTTCCTTGTTGGACAAAGACTCCTAGTTTTTTGGCGGTTTCTAGGAAACCTTTGTTATTCTCTGGATGGGTGATTTTAGGAAAGATACGACAATTATCAATCTGCGCTTGCAGTGCGTCAATATCCTCTTCTAAGACTTGTTCAGATTCTTGGGTTACTAGGGTAATGTCATAGTTTGTATTAAGATGTTTAAGAAAGGAGAAGGTTCTCACCTGGGCTTTTCCCTGTATTGGTGGATAAGGAAAAAGGGATGAAATTACAAGAATCTTCATGGGTAGATTCATTAGTTATCTAGTTTAGTCTAGCAAGCTTTTCTGTATCTGTAACCTATTTTGCCTAGATCCTGTTAATTTTTTTAGGTAACGGGGTATAGACAACACAGAGAAGTAACTTTTTTTGGGAGTGGTATCACAAATAATTTCTAATTGCTATAGCTGTTTAAGATTTAGTTTAATAATTCTAATGTTTCTAAGAATCTTCAATTTTTTGAAAGTTATTCCTATTCTATTATTCTTTCTTACTTTTTTCTTGGTTATACAAATGTCTTCTACTCATTCTAATTCGTCTTATTCTTTACTAAGTGACCCTTTTTTACAGTTTCCTACAACCTCATCGGTTAAAGTTGTTTGGTTTACTGAATTTTCGGGAATCGATCATAAAATTCTTTATGGACAAAATTTAGACAAAGTAGTAAAAGCTAACACCACTCAATTAAGTTGTACTAGAGAAGATCAAGATTCAAAAGTTACAGAGGATTATTCTCAGACAACTAAACGAAATATCTGGCGACATGAAGGGGAAGTTACCGGATTAAATCAAGGAGAAAAAATACCTTATAAGGTCATTAGTTTTGTTAAAAATCAGCAAATTGAAAGTCAAACTTTTTCTTTAAGTCCTTCTCCGAAAGAAAAAAAGCCTTTAAAAATACTATTAACTTCTGATCATCAGTTAAAGCCTATGGTGGCAGCAAATTTACAAAAAGTTGTTGAAACAATAGGTAAAATTGATGCTGTTTTTTTTTTGCTGGTGACTTAGTTAATATTCCCGATCGCGCCTCGGAATGGTTCGATGATAAAAGGGGTAGGGCATTTTTTCCCTGTCTTCAAGGCTTGGCTAATTATACTATAGAAGATACAATTTATCGAGGTGGTCAATTGATTCAATTTGCCCCTTTATTTCCTACAATTGGTAATCATGAAGTGATGGGAAGATGGTCACAAAATACAGGTTTAAACAGACAATTTGTTGATGCTATCCCTAGAAATGTGGCTAAAAATATTTATGCAGAAAAAACTGATATTATTAATACTAATCGAGATCCTAATATTGAAAGTGACTGGATAAAAGACAATTCTTTTAATACCGACACCTACGAAGAAATTTTTTCTTTTCCTCAAACAGAATCAAATAATAGTCATTATTATGCTGTAACTTTTGGGGATATTCGTCTAGTAGTTTTGCAAGTGACTAATATCTGGCGTTCTCCTAATTTGAGTAACAATGTTCGAGGAAGATATCAAGAATCAGAAAAAGATTTAGAGCAACCTGAAAAATGGGGTTATGGACAACATATTTTTCAAACAATTGAAAAGGGAAGTGAACAGTATCAATGGTTAGAAAAAGAACTAAAAAGTCAAGCTTTTAAACAAGCAAAATACAAAATTGTCATGTTTCATCATCCCGTACATACTTTAGGCGGAAATATTGTTCCACCTTATACCGATCCCATCCAAAATACTACCTACGATAGTGATGGCAATGTAACAGAAATTAGTTATCACTATCCTAAAGAAGATGATTATATTATTCGGGATATAATGCCACTTTTAGAAACAGCAAAAGTTAACTTAGTTTTTTATGGTCATTCCCATCTTTGGAATCGTTTTTTAAGTAAAGATGGTATTAATTTTCTAGAATCTTCTAATGTTGGTAATAGTTATGGCGCACATTTAGGCAATAATAAAAGACCTATCCCTCCTGATTATTCTCAGTCCAACTATGTTGAAATAGGTAATCCTAATGGACTTAAAGCAATTATTCCTAATTTAGCACCCTTAACAGATGAAAATAATAATCCTCTACCTTATATTGCTAGTAATTATATCACAGTTTTCAGTATTTTAGACACAGAAAAAGGAATAGTAAGCAGTTATTACTTTGATACTCGTCAACCCAATTCTAGTGTTATTAAATTTGATGAATTTACAATTTAATGGTATTTTCAGAGGAATAATTAGTTTATTCATTGATCCCCAATAGTTAAATGATTGAATTAGGGCATTTGCTAAGAGTACATCTTTTGATATACTAAAGATATTATCGGATTTATAACAACTATGACCTAATCTGTGAGTGAATTATATCCTTTATAAGAACAATTCACAAGCTTCTCTTACGAATAACATTTTTGTATCAGTATTACTACTCAAAACTTCTTAAAGGAAGTTTCTAATCAATTAATTCAATTTTTGGTTTTTTACTTTAAAACTATTAAACATCAGTAGAAGTTAATTATGAACCGTTTTTTTTACGAAAAATCCAGTAGTTACCAAGGATATTTAATTATTCCTTTTCTTTTAGCAAAACTTAGTGGTGAGTTTATTTATTCTTATTCTTTATTATCGTCACAAGGTTATGATGATGAGTTTCATAAAGCAAAAAATCCAGCAGGAATTTGCTCTACTACATTAACTGGGATGATAGAAATTGCTCAAGAACATCTTAACCAATACAGTGTTAATTTAAAAGAAGATGATTATTTTGAGCAACGTTATACTTATCAAGGTACATTAATCATTATTCATAGACAAGGAAAAAGATGTTCTTATGAGCATTATCCTTCCCATGAATTAAGAAATATTGCTGCACCAACTTTGTTTCTCAATCCTGATAGTTGTATTGACTGGATTAAAAAAAGATTGGCTCGTGGTCAAGTTCAATTTTAAAGCTTGGAAGGCTGTGTTAGTATTTGTATGTTAAGGATTTTGTGTACAAAGAAAAAAAAGCTAAGTTTCGTTTAAAATCAGTGGTAAAAATCTTGGTAATTATCTCTTTATTTTTATTGACAATTACCCAATCTTCTGCATTAGACAAAGACTTAGAAGAATCTTTACCTCCTCTACAAACCCATCCTTTACCCACTCCATTAAACCAATGGCAAGATCAACCCTATTCTGGGGACTATTTTGACCAAATTGAACCCAGTGTAGCAGGTTATCTATTATGGTCGGAATTTCCTATAAAAATCTACTTTGATCGTCCCGATAACCCTAGTGATACTGCTGCGACAACTCGTCGTTTCAATCAATGGGTTAGTGCAGTTGAAACGTCTATTAGTGAATGGAACAGTTATTTACCCATGACAGAAGTAGACAGAGCCGAATTAGCCGATATTATCATAGAAAGGAATGATCCTCCTATAGATGTACAAGTAGACCCAGAAACAGGACAATTAGATATTCCTCGCGCTAGAACTGCTCAAGCTCGCTATGAGTTTTATATCGAAAACAATCAGCTTTTACATAAGATGGTTATACAAATTAGTCCTCGTTTAAGTCAAGTTGCCACTCTATCTGCTGCACGTCATGAGTTAGGTCACGGTTTAGGAATTTGGGGTCATAGTTTACAAGAAAATGATGTCCTTTATTTTTCACAAGTTAGTTCATCGATTCCTATTTCTTCTAGAGATATTAACACTTTGAAAAAAATTTATGAGCAACCAACTCGTTTAGGATGGTCTTTCCCAGGGGATAATTGATTTTAACAATGTACTAAGGGTATTATAGCGTTTCTCGGACTCAATATGTACACCTCATATCGAGCCTCCGAACTCCGAACTCCGAACTCCGAACTCCGAACTCCTAAAACTAGAAAACTCTGTACCTCACAAGTATGAGAAGTGCTATATTAGGATTTGCTAAGAGCTAATCCGGCTAACCATCCGGTAGTCCAAGCACTTTGAAAATTAAACCCCCCGGTTACTCCATCAATGTCTAAAACCTCTCCAGCGAAGTATAAATGCTGACAAACTTTGCTTTCCATTGTCGAAAAATTAACTTCTTTCAATTTTACTCCTCCACAGGTCACAAACTCATCTTTAAAAACTCCTTTACCGAGAATTTTATACTCTCCTTGAGTTAATTCTTTAGCCAGTTTAATCAGTTCATTTTTAGACAGTTCAGACCATTTTTTTTGAGAGTCAACAGCAATAAAGTTTAGTAATCTTTGCCACATTCTTTTTGGTAAGGGGAAAGGGCAAAAAGAAGAAATTTGTTGACGAGATTGGCGATATTGAGACTGAATTTCTATTAATTTTTCCTTAACTTGTTGAGGGTTATCAGGGAAAAGCCAATTAATTGATAGTAACATTTGATAATTGTTTTCCGCCAATATTTTTGCTCCAAATGCGGATAATTTGAGGACTCCAAAACCACTAATACCCCAATGGGTAATTAAAAGAGATCCTGATTGTTGTGCCGTTTTATTTTTACCTTTTCCAGATAATTTTAAGCCTACGGAATCGACGGAGATACCTTCTAGTCCTTGAAAACGTGAATCTTTGATCTTAAAAGTAAATAAAGAAGGAAGAGGCGTGATAATTTCATGGCTTAGAGATTTGGCTAATTGATAGCCCCTAGCACTACTTCCTGTTGCTAGTAAAATCCTGTCACCTCTTAAGCTTTCTCCGTGTTTTAATC
Source organism: Crocosphaera watsonii WH 8501 (assembly GCF_000167195.1). Lineage (GTDB taxonomy): Bacteria > Cyanobacteriota > Cyanobacteriia > Cyanobacteriales > Microcystaceae > Crocosphaera > Crocosphaera watsonii. Next base: position 8,024 of record NZ_AADV02000076.1, read on the forward strand.
TAACTTTAAACTGGTTTTCCTGTAACTTTAAAGCGACTACTTCCGACTTTAATTTTATATCAATCTTAGCATTTTCGGCTGCTTTGATTAGACAATTAACAATAGTTTGGGAGCTATCAGTTACAGGAAAAACACGACCATCGGCTTCTGTTTTTAACCTTACACCTCTTTTCTCAAACCAATTTATTATGTCTTGAGGTTGAAAGCGAGTAAATGCTCCTCGCAGTTCCCTACCACCACGAGGATAATAAGTTACTAATTCTGCTGGATCAAAGCAATGATGAGTTACATTGCAACGTCCCCCACCAGAAATACGAACTTTTCCTAAAACTTTAGCACTTCCTTCAATTATTGTCACACGGGTTAGAGGATTATTTTCAGCGCAAACAATCCCTGCAAAAAAGCCAGCCGCACCTCCTCCAATAATAATAATATCCAATGAATTGCTCAATGTTGAATAACCTTTTGCTTAAACCTAAAACTTCTGGTCTGAAGATAACATAATTTAAGGATACAGTTAAAGAGGAAGATATTAGAAATGATCTCAAAAGAAGATTTCAAGGCTATAGATTATAAGCTCCTTCAGTTTCTGGACTTTCCACTTTAGGTAGTCCCATACTGTAGTTAAGGACACGACTTTTGAGGTTGTAACTAATTTCACCTTTTTGAAGAAGACTGCGGATAAAATGTTCTAAGTCTGAACCGATGCGACGTAAATTATAATCGCTTAATTCTTCGCCACTGGCAGACTCTACTAACTCATCAAATTTACGATAGACTTTTTGTAAAGCATCTTCCTCCCAGTTGAATTCGTTATCGGGATCAACATCTAAAGTGAGCATATTATCACTTTCTACTAATTCATTTTTGTGAACTTCGGCTGTATAGATACGGATATGACGAGTTGTAGATTTGACAAACATAGTAGATAAATAAAAAAAGAGACTTATATTTAGATGGTAATGCTTTCTGCTTTAAACAGCAATTAAACTTGATCGAGATTAGGAGAAGGGGATAAAGACTTAAACCTTCATCCCCATGGAGTGATTATTTACTTCCGGCTTTGACGCATTCTTCAACCAAAGGCATTACAGCATCAACATCTTTCCAGCCTAAAATTTCTGTGACTTTTTTCTCCAGATTTTTGTAGGTACGGAAAAATTCCGCAATTTCTTCTAAACGGTGAGGAGCAATGTCTTTGATAGATTTTACTTCGCTAAAGCGTGGATCTTCATCAGGGACACAAAGAACTTTTTCATCGCGATCTCCACCATCGATCATTTCTAACATACCAATAGGACGGGCTGCAATGACACAACCCGGGAAAGTAGGTTGATCAATGATCACCATGCCATCCAAAGGATCACCGTCATCCGCTAAGGTATTAGGAACAAACCCATAGTCGTAAGGATATTGTACCGAGGCAAACAAAACGCGATCGAGAGCAAAGGCTTTCATATCCTTGGTTTGAGTCGAGGGGAGCTATTAAACTCCGCCCCTCTCAGTTAGATCTGGACGTGCGACTTTCACCGCATCCGGCTCCCGATAATCTAGACTTTTCCAGTCTTACCCATGTGGATGTAATCGTGACAACTTTGATGGACTGCCAAAAGGTTTTGGGTTCTCCAGTTATCATGATTCCCATCAATGTGATGGAATTGGACTTTTTCATCAGATATGAATTTAAGTCCACAGTGTCCGCATGATTGGTTCTGTCTTCTTAGACATCTAGAGGTGAAATCAGTGTAGAGTTTGCTGTTACGCTTGCTCCAATATACTGTATCTCCGTCGTAGGGGGATTTATTTCCTTTGACGCTGACGAATCGATTTTCTGCGTATGGAACTGATGGGAATGCTTTTAAAAGTAATTCCCTAGTTTTGTAGCGGTCAAGTTTCTTTTCCTTATTGAATTTCTTGAAGGCTCTATAAGCCGTTCTCCATAAGGAAAATCTGGAGCCACTCATTTTGCAGTATCTATGATAATTTCGCCATCCTCTGACTAGAGGTGCAATTTTTTCTGCTTTTACTCTAGCCCCAATATTCGAGTTATTAACGATTTTTTTGACTTTATTGATAAAAGTTTTATAGTTATCCTCTGATGGAACACATCTAAACTTTCCGTTTTGTTGGACTTTAAAATGCCAGCCCAGGAAGTCAAATCCATCTGTCGAGTGTACTAGCTTTGTTTTGCTTGACTTTATTTTTAGTCCTCGTTCGGCTAGAAACTGTTCAACCCTTAAAAGTATCAACTCAGCGTTATCTTTTGGCTTTAAAATGAAAACCATATCATCCGCATAACGGATGCTATTGTGGAGGTCTTCTATTCCATCTAACGCTATGTTTGCTAATAGAGGGCTGACCACTCCCCCTTGGGGGGTTCGGAGTTCTGGAAATTCAGGGCCGACTCCTGCCTTTAGACATTTCCAAAGGCCAAGTTTAATAGCTTGTGGTGCTATGACCCGTTCCATTATTGATGTGTGGTCAATCCTGTCGAAACACTTTTCTATATCTAGCTCTAGTATTCTCTTATTAATCCCATTAGCGTGTGAGCTTAGGTTATTGAAGAGAATTTTTTGCGCATCGTGCGTTGAGCGTCCGGGTCTGAACCCATAGCTTTTGGCGTGGAAAAGTGCCTCATGTGCTGGTTCTATGGCGTATTTAACAAGGCATTGCCATGCTCTGTCTGCCATAGTGGGAACCTTCAGCATTCTGGTTGTTCCATCCTTTTTAGGGATGGGAACTGCTCTTAGCTTTGAATGATTCCATTTGTTAGCTGTGAGTAACCTTTTTGCTAAGGCGAACCTTTGTTTGAAGTTCAGGGATTTTTGCCCATCCACTCCTGCGGTTCTTTTTCCAGCGTTTAGCTGTGTAACTTGTCGGACTGCCAGTAATCTTGCTGCTGAGGATTTCAGAATTAGCTTTTGCAGGTTCTTTGCTCGTACCCTGTCATTCTCTCGAATGGCTTTGAACAGTCTTGTTTGTAATCGGAAAAGATTCCTTTGGAGTTTCTTCCAAGGGAGCTTTTGCCAAAGTTCACTGAAGTTGATTTCGTGTCTAACCATGATTTACGTACTTGACCATTTTCTGATTACCTCAAGGCAGTTACGCCTTGTCCTACCCGAAATAAAGGGGTTCGGTGTCTCGTCTCACTTACCTGGGTTTTCGACCTTTCCCAAGACCTTTATTCCGTTTTTATTCGTTCCGACGGTGCGATTTCTTGCCATCTTTAGAGCGAACCACTTTGCCCATTTGCCTCTCGAGGGTTACAGTTATCATTCGAATAATACTGTGAGAGTAGCAAATCAACTCGGTCATTTGGATTCAGATTGACCGGTCATACGTAGGACACTTTTATAGGTTCTGTTTACTCATGGATGACTACCATAACGCCAGTGTGGTCTATCTGCTTTGACCTCTGATTGCGTCCTTTTGCCAGCTTCAGCCTCCAGAATTCCGAGTCTGGTCACTGTGGCAAGGTTTAGAGTCACCTGTCCTCTCAGGGGTGAGAATTTAACTCACATCGGCTCCGTCAGTTATGTAGTTAAGAATTGTTACGAAGAACCTCTTAACTATCACCTCAGCTTATGAATTAGGCTGAGAACGAACCGCACTCATACTCGTATTTATTCTTGCTTCCTGCCGGAATTTCGATTAAAACATTGATTAGACCAGGTTTTGGTTGAGCCGGAATGAGTGATAAGTCCACGATTTTCTCCGAATGCTTACTAATTACTTTGATTGAGGAAGATAGTGAGATTATGGCTTGAGAACGTTAATATTATTCTTTCTTGAGTCCATAATTTTCCCTTCGGTGCTTATTTTACAACGAATTTACCCCAAGATTGATATGAATCACATGATCACTGTGATCAAAACCATTGAGGGTAAAGGAGAAACCGAAGATAATAAATACAGGATTCAAAAAGCGGGTGCATACAACAGCACAGGGTTATTTATTGTTTTTAACAGTGAATGGCCCCCTTTTTTTGTCTATTTTCTAGATTGATATGAATCACATGATCACTGTGATCAAAACCATTGAGGGTAAAGGAGAAACCGAAGATAATAAATACAGGATTCAAAAAGCGGGTGCATACAACAGCACAGGGTTATTTATTGTTTTTGACAGTGAATGGCCCCCTTTTTTTGTCTATTTTCTAGATTGATATGAATCACATGATCACTGTGATCAAAACCATTGAGGATAAAGGAGAAACCGAAGATAATAAATACAGGATTCAAAAAGCGGGTGCATACAACAGCAAGCGGTTATTTATTGTTTTTGACAGTGAATGACCTCTTTTTTTTGTCTATTTTCTAGATTGATATGAATCACATCATTACTGTGAGTAATAACATTGAGGGTAAAGGAGAAACCGAAGATAATAAATACAGGATTCAAAAAGCGGGTGCATACAAAAATAGAGGGTTATTGCCTATTGATCACGGCGAATAACCCTTTTTTTATGGTGTAGAGATCAATAACTGTTGACCTCCATATAATTTAAAAGTTAGGCTCTAAATACTTTTTCTACGGCCTGGAGTAAGAATTCTCTAGGAAAGAAGCGAGAACTATTAACTATTAGTTTATTAGTGATGCTTCCTGTTACCACATTAGCTTGATTTTTTTCTAAAGCGTTCAGTCCATCTTTAACCACAGTTTTCGCTGATGTCAAACTGCCATTATTTTTATTTTCAAAACTCTGAGGAAAGTCAGCAACTTCAAAGAAATTTGATTCCGTTGGACCGGGACATAAGGCTAAACAATTGATCCCTTTATCCTTATTTTCTGCCCATAATGATTCTGTGAAACTGAGAACAAAGGCTTTTGTGGCTGCGTAAGTAGATAGATAGGGTAAAGCTTGGAAACCTGCAATAGACGCTACATTGATGATACTGCCTTGTCTGTGTGTTTGCATCTGGGATAAGAATAAATGGGTTAATTCCACCAAGACAGTCACATTGAGTTGAATCATCTCTAACTGTTTCGATAATTCTCGTTCAGCAAACGGACCATAATCCGCAAAACCGGCATTATTAATTAAACCATCCACTGTTAACCCCTTGTCTTGAACCTGCTTATATACCTTTTGTGCTGCCTGGGGTTCGGTTAAATCTTGTACAATGACTTCAACATCGATAGATGTTCTTTCTTGTAGTTGTTTAGCTAATTGATCTAGCTTATCCTGGGAGCGAGCAACTAAAATGAGGTTACTACCACGAGCAGCTAATTCTTCGGCAAATGCTTTGCCAATACCCGAAGATGCGCCGGTAATTAGAGCGGTTTTCATCACCATTATGATTACAATCTAAGAGGAGTTAGTATTGTTACGAATTGTAACGCAAACGAACCCAAAAAATTTATTTGTTAATAACCATTAAGACAATGCCCCTAAAACCCATGCCCATGAAAGTTATTAGAGATTTAGGTTGCTTTGTGCGATCGCTGTGGGGTAGTTGGTCTTTATCCTTGATGGATCGCTATATTGCCACACAATTGATTAATCCGTTGCTGTTTTCTGTGGGTTTGGTGTCTGTGTTGGGGGTAGCGATCGGTTATTTATCAGATTTAGCGGATAAAGTGGTGGATTCTAATTTGCCTTTAATACAAGCTTCAGAAATTTTGTTGTTAAAGGTGCCAGAGTTTACGGCTTATGCTTTGCCTATTTCTGTGATGTTAAGTACCTTATTAACCTACGGAAGGTTAAGTAGTGATAGTGAATTAATTGCTTTTCGGGGATGTGGGGTAAGTCTTTATCGTTTGATAATTCCTGCTGTGGTGATGAGTTTGCTGGTGACGGGGGTAACGTTTTTGGTAAGTGAGTTAGTGGTTCCGGCGGCCAATTATCGGGCTACGGGGATTTTAGTGGAGTATTTACAGGAAGAACATCCTTATTGGCAAAACAAAGATATTTTTTATCCTGATTATGAACAGGTTGTTTTACCCAATGGAGAGAAAGAAAAACAATTAAAACATCTATTTTTTGCTGAAAAGTTTGATGGGCAAAACTTGAAAAATTTAACGGTTTTAGAGTGGTTAGAAAACCGATTAAATCGTATTGTAGTATCAGATTCAGCGACGTGGAATGGACAGGAAGAAACCTGGGATTTTTTCAACGGAACCCTTTATAAATTAGCCCCAGATGCTTCTTATAAAGAAGCTGATCCCTTTGAACATCGACAGTTACCTTTAAGCAAAGCTGCCTTTGAATTTGCTTTACAGGGACGAGATCCCTATGAAATGAATATTATTCAGGCCAGCCAGTATATGAGGATTTTAAAGATGATGGGGGATGATAAAAAATTACGGACGTTTCAGGTAAGAATTCAACAAAAATTAGCTTTTCCTTTTATTTGTGTGGTTTTTGGGGTGATTGGTTCATCCTTGGGATCGACCCCTCAAAACATGAGTCGGGCGACGGGTTTTGGCTTAAGTGTGGTGATTATTTTTGCTTATTATTTATTAGGTTTTTTGATTGGCAGTTTAGGACTAATGGGTTTAATTTCTCCTGTGTTGGCAGGTTGGTTACCAAATATTTTGGGCTTAGTTATGGGAGGTTACTTACTGTATCGTTTTGCTGAATCTTAGAAAACTTTATAAGGTGTACATTATCCACCTCACACAATAAAAAAGAACCGAGAAAATCAGTTTTTCTCGGTTCTGTGTCTAGATTCAATTAATTAAGTTTTGAATCTTCAAATTTATTGGAGTTCTAAACAACGGTGGTTTCAGGGTTAATATAACCACTGATATCACTGGAGAAAAGATAACCATCACCGACTTCTACAGTAGCGACATTTTCGTAAATGCCATCACTCTTGCTGCTTAACTCGATGTAATCAAAACGAGCAAATTCGTAACCATCTTCATACCCTTTGAGGGTAAGAACGTCACCGGTTTCGATGGTGAGATGTTCGGCTGCTGTGCGAGTTGTGGCAGTATGAGCATTAGGAAGATGAGACCCTAAATGTTCATCAAAAATCCAGTGATCGATGGTGTGTCCATTGACTTTAAATTCACCCTCAGCATGACCATCGTTTTCCTCAAAGTAACCAATAAGAACATCATATTCACCGGTTTCTCCATGAAAACTAATAGAAGCATGTCCCTGATGACCGTTAATTCTGATTAACTCATCAGCAGAAGCATCATTGTTATGTTCAACGCTGTAGTTGTATAAGTGGAATTCTTCAGCTTCTAGGCGAATGGTCTCAGAAGTGGATAAATCTTCAACCGTCAAGTTTTTGGCATACTTCCAAGTTTCACCAGCATCTAAGACGTTATTCCCGTTAACATCCCCAACATTAAATTCACCATCCAGCACTTGATCAGGATTAAAGTCATCGTCCGTATCATCAGGGGTTCCATTATCATCGGTAACGATTACCTCATCAGCATCAAAGGGTACATTCCCTGTGTTGCTTACATGGGGTTTGCTGAATAAAAGCAAAACCCTATTCTTTAAAAGGTTACACCCATATTCGCGATCGCAAAAAAGATCAGCTTTGTCGGCTACAAACCGCTATAATTGGTAGAAACACCTCCCAGTTGTTGGTCAAGAACAAATGTATCGAAAAGAGGAGCAACCTTTACCGCCCCCAGAAAAATTTGAATTACCTTTCGAGGGCAAATTGTCCCCCAATAATCGTTGGGTAATCATGGCAGAGTTGATACCTTGGGATGATTTTGAGGAAGAATATGCTAAACTTTTTTCAGCAGAAAAAGGTGCGCCAGCCAAACTATTTAGAATGGCATTAGGGACATTAATTATTAAGGAAAAATTAGGAACAAGTGATAGAGAAACTATAGAACAGATTAGAGAAAATCCCTATCTACAATACTTTATAGGTTTAAATTGTTATCAACAAGAGCCACCACTGGAATCTTCAATGCTAGTTCATTTTAGGAAAAGAATTGATGGAGAATTGATAAACAAAATCAATAAAAAATAGTAAAAAGAGAAATAGACAAGAGTGATAAAGAAGTAAAAAAAAAGGATTGTCTCCAAGAAAAAGGAGAAAAAATAAAAAATAAAGGTAAACTAATTTTAGATGCGACTTGTGCGCCAGCAGACATCAAATACCCAACGGATTTAGGCATATTAAATCAAGCCAGAATTGAGACAGAAAGAATAATAGATAATCTTTATAAACCATTAAGAGTAAAATTGAGAAAAAAGCCGAGAACTTCTAGAAAAATTGCTAGAAAGGAATACTTAAAAGTAGCTAAAAAACGAAAAGTATCTTATCAAGAAAGAAGAAAAGCTATCGGGAAACAGTTAAAATACCTTAAGAAAAATTTAGGAAATATAGAAGACTTAATTCAAGCTGGGGCTTCCCTGGAAAATCTGAGTAAAAGACAGAAAAATTGTCTAGAGACTATCAAAAAAGTTTATGAACAACAACAGTCAATGTGGGAGAATAAGACCCAGAGTGTTTCTCAAAGAATTGTAAGTTTAACTCAACCGCATATTCGTCCAATAGTGAGGGGAAAAGCAGGAAAACCAATAGAGTTTGGAGCTAAACTCTCAGTAAGCTGTGTAGATAACTATGTGTTTCTAGACAAAATAAGTTGGGAAAACTTCAATGAATCTTGTCATTTAAAAGAACAAGTAGAAAAGTATAAAGAAACGTTTGGCTATTATCCCGAATCCGTCCATGTAGATAAAATTTATCGAACTAGGGAAAACAGAAATTGGTGTAAGGAAAGAGGGATAAGAATCAGTGGTCCGAAGTTAGGAAGACCTCCGAAAAATGTCAGTGAAGAAGAAAAGAAACAAGCCCACTCCGATGAATGCTTCCGTAATGCTATTGAGGGAAAGTTTGGACAAGCTAAACGAAGATTTAGCCTAAATCTCGTGATGACAAAACTCCCTGAAACCTCCATTACATCTATTGCTATTACATTTTTAGTTGTCAATCTTTCTAAACTTCTGAGGCAGTTTTTGTCGCTTTTTTTGTCCTTATTTACTAATAATAGAACAGGAGAACTCATCAAACCGCCTTTCATTAATTTTGATTATACTTTAAACAATTTTTATGTACTAAAACTTATTGATTTGTCAGAAAATTCTTGGTCAAAAGTGGCATAAATTTTGGAGAAACTTTTTCAGCAAACCCTAATTAACTCATGACCTGAAGCGAAATCGTTATATTCGATTTCGTAGCCGTTTAATTCGTAGAAGTCTTCTGCTTCAATGTGTATTGTCTCGGAAGTTAACAACTCTTGAACAGTGTCAGTTGCAGAATACTTCCAGGTTTCACCAACGTCTAAGAAGTTATTTTGGTTAACATCTCCAACGTTAAATCCTCCATCAAGGACTGTTCGGGTGAAGTGATCCCCGTCCACT
>NZ_AADV02000075.1 GCF_000167195.1 Crocosphaera watsonii WH 8501
AACGGTCCGGGGATCACAGCTGATAGAACTTCAACTCAAACATTTCAAAGTAATCAACTAAGACTATGGATACATTCCTGGGCTTATGTTCTCATAAATGCTTCCTCGTCAACACTGTTTAAAAAAAATTTCATTGGCTAAAGCAACTGTGGGAAGAATACGTCTAAATCTTCTTAAGTTGGGAGCCAGAATAAAGATTAGTTGTAGAAGAATTATTATCGCTATAGCTGGTGCTTGTCCTTATCAAGATATTTTATCTATTGCTAACAAAAGAATTAAAACTATTCCTAATACTGGATAAGTAGAATAAGTTGTTTTTTAAAAAAGATATCTATCATAAGTTGTTGACTGACTGATACTTTCATTTAGTCTTATTTATCGTGGAGAAAATCAAAAGTTAATATAATTATTCCCTCTTAAACTCAATTTTTGGATAATCAAAGTCAATTTTTTGATTCATCTATATTCAAAATTTCTATTAGTCCTAAAAATTATCATTTTTTATCTCTGGATTGGGCTTTCAAATTAATTTGTGAGAAATCCGGGTAATGTATCAAATACAGACGCTTCCATTGATACTTTACGATCGTTTTCGGTGACAAATGATCGTAAAATATCACCCTAACCAAATAAAACGACTCCACAAGAAGAGAATAATAGCTGCACTTAGTCCGAAGGGTGTGGCTAAAAATTCCACAAAGTCTAAAATAACTAAAAAATACTTTAAAATTGTTAATGAGCTTTGCATGGGTTGACTCCCAAAAATTTAATAAAATAACATTGGATCGGCGTAATAAGTGTCTTTTCGTTTATATTCTTAGTTTCCCCATTGTTTTAGTCCTGGTTCCTTGCTTGTTACAAATTGTAACATAAAATTTTAAACTAAGCATTTCAGACGAAAAAAACCTTGTCCTAGTTCCCCCAACTCCATAGTACAAGCTAGGTTTAGACTATTCCGTATCAAGAGATAACATTTTAAAGATTATCAAATATTCGTTCAGAGCGTTCGGTGCTTTGGTTGTGGGATTTGCACTTGATTATGATCTAACTACTTCACAGATAGAGAGAATTAGTCAAAAGACCTCGGTTTTTTAATCAACTTCATGGCAAGTTTAAATTGCGGCCAAGAAGATTAAATAAGATTTTTCAACAATCTGATCTCATTTTCTTACCTAAATTAAGAAGATTCAGGATTTTAGTATTATACTAAAAACAATAAATCCAACCCTTAACATCAATTTATAAGGATAAGAAAAAATTATGTTTGCAAACATTCCTGAACGGCAAATGAATATCCTGCGTTGGATAGCAACGCTGATATTTTATAGTTTACTTTCTTTATGCAGGAAACTGGGAATACTACTTTTCAGGTAGTTGGAGTCATGAAGAGAATCAACTAGCCAAAATTTTAGCTCCTGGTTTATATCTCTTTGGTCAATCGGTTCCTATTCCTAAACTATTTGTTGTTCCTTTTGTTATTGGTTTTTGTGGTTGGGGCGGTTATCAATTAGGTAAACAAATAGAAAAATCTTACAAAGCATTTTTGCTTCATAATCATCAATTAGTTAATAGTGAGATTGTTCGTCATAGGATGTTTACTATATCAACCTGCTTGATTTTTAATATCATATTTTTCTTTGCAGGTAACAATTTTATGCGCTTTCTGCCTGATTTTCTTGATCCATTTATCCCCATTTCAATCCTACTTTGGGTTTGCTGAATAAAAGCAAAACCCTATTTATATATTCTTTTCATCTGTTGCAGATGATCAATAGGTATGTTAGCTTATCCTCTGGATTGGTATCCAGTAATGTCCCCTAACTCATTCGGCGTATCCTTTAGACGGCATAGGTTATGGGCTAAGTTTAGCTATATCAGTTTTCAAAAGCTTAACGCTGAAAACTGATAGGTGAATGCTTAGTTATATTCTAATTTCACCAACTTGTTCTAAAATTGTTAATGGCTTTAATTCTATTAATATCTTCATTTGTTCTTCATTTTTAACCAGTAATGCGCCAGCAAATCCTAATGAATTAACAGAAATTGATTCATATTTAGGTTGCGATCGCCTAACTATCATCATCCATTCTCTAGTCACCAAAAGATTATAAGGATCGGGTTTTCCTTCTGGGTTAATCGTAATTCTTAGGCTGTTTAATAAATGCTCATAATTCTCTAAAATTTGTTGTGCTAATCCTAAAACATCATTATTATCTTGAATTAACATTTTAGTTATACCATGAACAAAATTAAAACAAGAAACTTGACCTATATTATCTTGATATGTTGCTGTTTTGATTACATCATCAATAGGAGTTTTCGGTAATTCTGGAATTAGGGGAAAAGGAACTAATTGAAGATGTTTATGGCGTTGACTAGCTCCGGCAATTTTACCACTATTATAAAACCCTAAACCATCGACTTGTAGTAAACAGGCAGATAAGGCAACAAAATCATTTAAGTTTAGTAATGTCTCTTGCTCCTCAAACTCCCGAGTAATCATCAATAAGTGATTATCTACCACATTAAACTTATTCAATAAACAAACATGAGTATCCGAAATATCTGCTACAAATAAATCTTGTTCATAAGGTAAAAAAGGATTAAAATCTTTACTTATTTTTTTCTGTTGCTTTTTGGCATTGTCTTTACGATTTAGATTAGTTAAAATTCTCACAAAAAAATCAATCTCTTCATATTGAATCAATTCATATTCAGTTGGAATCGATTTTAAAGCACCATAATTTAGAGCGTGTTCTGTTTGTTGGGTTAGATTTTGCCATAAACTATTAGGCTTTAAGATAATATTTGCTGTATTGTTCATAATCAATAACTTAAAATTCCTCTTTCTTTAATAACCAGATTCCTGTTTCAGTCATTCCTGAATCATCTGGTTGTATTAACAAAAAATGAAGTCCTTGACTATCTTCTTTTTGTTGTTCATACTTCTGTGCAGACTGAGCCATTTCTGAATCTTCAAACGTTAATAAAACCCAACGATCCACTAACCCCGATTCTAAAATTAAACCTCCAGATTTTTCAACATCGGTAGGAATATAATTTAAAGAAACTGGTTGATTATCTGCTAACCAACGGGCTAAATACATAGATTGTCTACCCCCATAAATGACCAAACCAGGAATCTTTATATCAGAAGCAATGCCTAAATCAATGGGGTTTAATTCTTCGGGTAAATCTTTAATAGGAATGGGGCGATCTCTAAAATAATCCAGAAAATCTCCTGCTTTAAAGGTCGCCAAACGCCACTTATCACCCCATAAATTTTCGGGTACAGCTTGGGGTGGAGATTGCTCTAATTTTACAGAACTAGGAAACTTATCTTTTAAAATTTGTTTCAGTTGAGAGGTTCTTCTAGTTGCTTCAATGTAAATCCCTAACGCTTTTCCTAGCAGTTGAAATAAACTCAAACATTGAGGACGAAATACTTTAACAACATCAGGAGAATATTGCTTAACCAAAGATTCTAATTCGGCAATTAACCAATTAGAATTTGCTTCGGACTGTTGACAACTTGCTTCGTGAATGATAGAACTATTTTGATCACAAATAATGAGATTCCATGTCGTGTTATTTTCATTTGTTTGTGATAAATGTTTATAGAAATCTGCTTGCCAAATAATCATGATTTGGATACAGTAAATTAATTTGATTCATAACCAATAATAACATAAACACTTTTTTAAGACTATTTTCCCCAAATTTAATATAAACCTGGACTTGTAAGAGGTTGATACCTATTGCCTAATTTGTAACAAGATGTAACTATTTCTGGGTTAAGTCTCTCATCCGCTTAACTAGGGTCAAACACTACGATACTCTAGAATAAGTCCCCTCATCGTTACATTAATTATTAACTTACCTTCTATGGTTGTTTCTAGTCGCGCTATTCGTATCGGTTCCCGAAAAAGTCAGTTAGCTTTAGTGCAAACTTACTGGATACAAGAACAACTACAAAAACACTATCCAGATCGCCAGTTTGACGTAGAAACCATGAGTACCCAAGGAGACAAAATTTTAGATGTTGCCTTGGCTAAAATTGGTGATAAGGGGTTATTTACCAAAGAGTTAGAAACGGCCATGTTGCAAAATCAGGTAGATTTTGCAGTACACTCTCTCAAAGATTTACCAACCAACTTACCAGAAGGGTTAATGTTAGGCTGTGTCACCGAAAGGGTAAACCCGGCCGATGCACTGGTAGTCCACGAAAAACACCGAGATAAACAACTAGATACCCTACCAGAAGGATCGGTTATTGGAACATCTTCCCTACGTCGTTTAGCCCAACTACGTCACCATTATCCCCATTTAACCTTCAAAGATGTTCGTGGCAATGTCAACACTCGTTTAGGTAAACTAGATTCAGGGGAATACGATGCTATTATCCTCGCTGTGGCCGGTTTACAACGTTTGGATATGAGCGATCGCATCCATCAAGTTATCCCTGATGATATTTCCCTCCATGCTGTGGGACAAGGGGCCTTAGGCATCGAGTGTCGCACAGGTGATCCCGAAATTCTAGAACTTCTTAAAGTCTTAGAAGATACCGAAACCCGCGATCGCTGTTATGCAGAACGGGCGTTCTTACGACAATTAGAAGGGGGTTGTCAAGTTCCCATTGGGGTTAACACCAAGATTGAAAATAATGTCTTAACTTTGATAGGAATGGTGGCCAGTCTTGACGGCAAAACCTTGATTAAAGATACTATTGAGGGGGAACCTTCTCAAGCAGAAAGCTTAGGTCAAACATTAGCCACCCGTTTGCGTGATGCTGGTGCAACAGAAATCTTAGCAGAGATATTTGCCCAAATTCAGCGTTCTTGACTTTTTCCGTTGACCCTAGAAATTCAGTCACGATCAGCAAAAAAATGATAGGGTGACAAAGGGATCATTAATCAAGTCAGAAGTCCATGGGGGCTTAATATCATTAAGCCCATATAGTACCAACACACAATATTTTTAACGAATATGTCAGAAAACAAAAAATCAGGATTTGGCATCCCCGGATTAGGTAAAATCAAAGAACTTCAAGATGCTTTCCAAAAAGCTCAACAAGTTCAAGCCGGCGCTCAACAACTCCAAGAAGAATTGGAGCGGATGGATATTGAAGGTTATAGCGATGAACAAACAAAACTAGTTACAGTTGTTATGAGTGGTAACCAAGAACCTCGTCAAGTCACCATTAAACCAGAAGCCCTACAACAAGATGCAGATGCTTTATCTGCCTTAGTTACCGCAGCTATGAAAGACGCTTACGGAAAATCTACTGAAACCATGCGCGGAAAAATGGAAGAACTAACCAGTGGTTTAAATCTCCCTGGAATGTAGTATCTATGTTTGTAGTCAGGAAAGCTATCGCTTCATCTTGACTACCCACTTCTTCAGTAGAGCAAAAATACTTAAATCCTATTTTTAGATACGTTATTCCTTCTATTCTGCATTCTTAATATACCATACACCACTCAAACGGCGCAAACTCGTTCTTAATTTTGTCATCATTTCTTGATAAAAGGGGTAAAATTAGGCAATAGGGTAAATATAAGTAACTTAAAAGTAATTATGATAGATGATGATCAAATTTTATGTAAGAATCAGACTGTAGGGTGGGCAATGCCCACCTTACCTAAAATGTCGGATGAATGCCCCCGCTACATTTTTCCACAAAATACTAATTAAAATTAGCGGGGGATGAAATCCGACCAATAAATTAATGGCAAAGCAACGATTTAATTCTACGATCTTCTGGTAAACTATGCTATACTTAATCTATCTGAGGTCGAGGATTAATCAATGCTAGTTGTAGAAGCTAAACTTAAAAACGGAACACTAGAGCAGTAACAGAAACTAGATGAAGCCATTAGGGTATCTCAGTTTGCGCGTAATACCTGCGTTCGTTATTGGATGGATAATAAAGGGATAACCCGTAATTATCTCCAAAAACTTTGCTCTACATTAGCTAAAAATCAAGACACACCTTGGGTAACTTTATTAAACTCTCAAGCCCGTCAATCTGCTGCTGATAGAGCTTGGCAATCAATTAATAGATTTTATCAAAATTGTCGTGCCAAGATATCAGGCAAGAAAGGGTTTCCTAAGTTTAAAAAATATAGTCGTTCTGTTGAGTATAAACTAACAGGATACAAGCTATCTGATAACAGACGTAAAATTAAATTCACTGATGGTTTTAAAGCCGGAGAATTTGATTTATGGTGTAGTCAAAGAACCATTATTTATTATTCAGAACAACAGATTAGACGGGTAAGAGTTGTGAGACGTGCTGACGGTTATTATTGCCAGTTTCTTATTGATGTAGAACGTCAAGAAAACCATAAACCAACGGGACAAGTAACAGGGATTGATCTGGGCTTAAAAGAGTTTTATACTGATTCTCAGGGAAATACTGTTGACAATCCACGCTATTTAAGGAAATCAGAAAAGCGTCTTAAAAAAGCACAAAGACGATTATCAAAACGTTTCCGTAAAGGGCCCAAACAGTCTAACAACTACCACAAGCAACGGGTTAAAGTTGCCAAGCTTCATCTTAAAGTATCAAGACAACGTAAAGACAAAGCAATTAAAGATGCTTTGGCGTTAGTCCAATCTAATGATCTGGTGGTCTATGAGGCTTTAAAGATTAGAAACTTAGTAAAGAACCATAAGCTTGCCAAATCTATTTCTGATGCTTCTTGGTATCAATTCACTGAATGGTTGAATTATTTTGCGAAGATTTATCGCATCGTTTGTGTTGCTGTACCTCCCCATTTCACCACTCAAGATTGTTCAGTTTGTAGCACAAGAGTTCAAAAATCATTAAGTACCAGAACTCATCAATGTCCTAACTGTAAAACAGTCTTAGATAGGGATCATAACGCAGCAATTAATATACTTAAAAAGCGATTCAGCGCGGTCTTGGGGGTTTCCCCCATGAGCGACTGAATCAAGAAGGGTTTGAAATATTTGGGAGAACATCTCAACGGTACTGTAGGGCATACAGAAACCGACCCAAACGCCTTGGGAGAGTCCGACCTCTGGATTGTTAATGGCAACATTGATGATTTAAGTTGTCTCGTTGAGCAAGGAATTTCTAATAGTGATGTGGAAAGAATCCCCCGTTACAACGCAGTTTAACGGGGGAGTATGTCAACATTTCTTGCGAAGCAAGTTTTAATTTTCTTTGATGTTATTTAACCATTCACGGAGTTGTTCAGCCGCAACTTCTCGGCCACCTAAACCGAAGGCTAAAGCAATAGCTGCAGCAATACCACCCACCAATAAACCAAAAGCTAGATTAACGATATTGGGGGCAATACCCATCTGTTGTAAAGCCATAGCGATGACAAAGACGAGAATAGAAATACGCGCCGTATGACCTAAAAACCGAGCCTGACGAGTGCCTGAATTGGTAATCAAATTAAAGCAAGGTGATTTCCAAGAAAAAGTTTCCCACCCATTCTCAGAATCTGTTTGTAGAACATCTCAAATAAGCGAAAAGGGAAAAATAAAAAGTTGTTCGCGGATACTTTCCGCGAACAAAAACCTCCCTATCTAAAAGAAAGAAATACGCTAACTTTTAAATTAGCTTTGACTATTTTTAAAAAGGAAATTCACTTAATTTTACACTCTTATTAACTTTTTAGACTAACTGGGTCTAATCAAAATATCCCATTTAGGTAAGTGAGGATTACGTTCTAAACGTTTCTCAATTTCCTTCATCTCTTTTTTCGTTAAAGAAATGCCTTTTTGATAAACTTTTTTACTTAACTTAACTATCGGATTTAAGCCTTTCCATGTCATAGTTTTTACCGAAGCTAACATCGTTTGAGCATTTCTCAGAAGTGTTCCGTTCCAATGCCTCTCTAAAATTCCCCAACATCTTTCTATGGGATTATATTTACTGTGATAAGGAGGAAAATATAGTAATTGAATAGATTTCTTAGTTTGGTCGGCAAACTCTACCATTCTCTTCAAAAATTGCCTTCTTATTCCACTATTTTCTGCTCCATTATCAACTTTAATTTGGATGTTCTCTAGTTGCTGCTTTTCAGTTATACTCAGACTTGTCCACCATTGCTCCAAGTTATCTACCATGAAATCACTCGTTTTATAAGAACTTCCAAAAGTTACATAAAGTTGCCCTGTCTCTTCATCTACAATCCCACAAGGAACGTATTTTTCTTTAGTTCCCATATCATGATCTTGAGCTTGATTATAACCTCTGGTTTGTCCGCCACGTGAATATTCTCCTATTTCCACAGTTGCTTTACAATCCATACTTAAACGTTTCACAGAAGGGTCTTTTTTTCTATCTTTTTTCTCTATATTCTCGAAGATAGCGTCCGTCTCCGAGATTTTTTTTTAGGTTTAGCTTTTACCACTTTTCTTAATCGATAGCCCAAACGATTTAAAATATCTGCCATTGTCGAAGCAGCAGGAACCTCCTCTCCATTATAGCCTAGATTTCTTAATTGTTTAATGGCTTCAGCCGCCGTTAATCTTGTATAGGCAATGGGGTTATTAAATGTGGGGTTTTGTTGTGCGTGAGCTTCGGCTATTTCTTTCAATGATTGGGCAACTATTGGGTATCTTTCCTCCCATTTTTTACATCCACTATTGACTGATTGTAATCCTAAACACACTATCCCAGTTCGTTTTTCATGTAATCCAAGTTGAACATTTTTTCTCCCCCAACCAAACACGATTTCGGTTTGTCTGGCACTTCCTCCACAATACTTGAGACACATTTCAGCTTGAAATGAACGACGCTCTGCTCCCGTCATTTTTGAGGCTGCTAAACGTAAATCATCGACCATCGACGGGGTTAAGGGATTATTTGTCTGTTTTAGCTTCAATTTACTCTCTCTAATCTTTTTACCTCTTCATTTTAATCTATTTCTTCTGTTTTTTCAGACAAGCCAATTATGAAATTTTAAAGTTGTGTACCAAGATCCGCTAACTCTCTGTTCCTTTTATTTCTTGAAAGTCTTTAGTCCAAGCGATTACCCCCTATGGGAAAAGCTTTCTCGGAAATCACCCAAAGATTGGCTAAATAGAGTCCTAAAGCCAACACAGCCAAGCCAACCAACACTTGACCAGCGATCGCTAATAAAGTGCCTACCACAGCCCTTAAAGCTTCGATTTCGAGAATATCTACTGCTGTTAAAGAGGCAATCAACATCACTGCCACTAAAACAACAATCCCGGCAATTTGTGAAGGGGTTTTTGTTTCGGTGGTAGTTTCTGGGGTTTCTTCGCTGGTGGTTTCTGGGGTTTTAGGGGTTTGGGCGATACCCAACCATTGAAAAATGTTGTCAAAACCCACACTACTTAGGGTTTGCTGAAAAAGTTTCTCCAAAATTTATGCCACTTTTGACCAAGAATTTTCTGACAAATCAATAAGTTTTAGTACATAAAAATTGTTTAAAGTATAATCAAAATTAATGAAAGGCGGTTTGATGAGTTCCCCTGTTCTATTATTAGTAAATAAGGACAAAAAAAGCGACAAAAACTGCCTCAGAAGTTTAGAAAGATTGACAAATAAAAATGTAATAGCAATAGATGTAATGGAGGTTTCAGGGAGTTTTGTCATCACGAGATTTAGGCTAAATCTTCGTTTAGCTTGTCCAAACTTTCCCTCAATAGCATTACGGAAGCATTCATCGGAGTGGGCTTGTTTCTTTTCTTCTTCACTGACATTTTTCGGAGGTCTTCCTAACTTCGGACCACTGATTCTTATACCTCTTTCCTTACACCAATTTCTGTTTTCCCTAGTTCGATAAATTTTATCTACATGGACGGATTCGGGATAATAGCCAAACGTTTCTTTATACTTTTCTACTTGTTCTTTTAAATGACAAGATTCATTGAAGTTTTCCCAACTTATTTTGTCTAGAAACACATAGTTATCTACACAGCTTACTGAGAGTTTAGCTCCAAACTCTATTGGTTTTCCTGCTTTTCCCCTCACTATTGGACGAATATGCCGTTGAGTTAAACTTACAATTCTTTGAGGAACACTCTGGGTCTTATTCTCCCACATTGACTGTTGTTGTTCATAAACTTTTTTGATAGTCTCTAGACAATTTTTCTGTCTTTTACTCAGATTTTCCAGGGAAGCCCCAGCTTGAATTAAGTCTTCTATATTTCCTAAATTTTTCTTAAGGTATTTTAACTGTTTCCCGATAGCTTTTCTTCTTTCTTGATAAGATACTTTTCGTTTTTTAGCTACTTTTAAGTATTCCTTTCTAGCAATTTTTCTAGAAGTTCTCGGCTTTTTTCTCAATTTTACTCTTAATGGTTTATAAAGATTATCTATTATTCTTTCTGTCTCAATTCTAGCTTGATTTAATATGCCTAAATCCGTTGGGTATTTGATGTCTGCTGGCGCACAAGTCGCATCTAAAATTAGTTTACCTTTATTTTTTATTTTTTCTCCTTTTTCTTGGAGACAATCCTTTTTTTTTACTTCTTTATCACTCTTGTCTATTTCTCTTTTTACTATTTTTTTATTGATTTTGTTTATCAATTCTCCATCAATTCTTTTCCTAAAATGAAGTAGCATTGAAGATTCCAGTGGTGGCTCTTGTTGATAACAATTTAAACCTATAAAGTATTGTAGATAGGGATTTTCTCTAATCTGTTCTATAGTTTCTCTATCACTTATTCCTAATTTTTCCTTAATAATTAATGTCCCTAATGCCATTCTAAATAGTTTGGCTGGCGCACCTTTTTCTGCTGAAAAAAGTTTAGCATATTCTTCCTCAAAATCATCCCAAGGTATCAACTCTGCCATGATTACCCAACGATTATTGGGGGACAATTTACCCTCGAAAGGTAATTCAAATTTTTCTGGGGGCGGTAAAGGTTGCTCCTCTTTTCGATACATTTGTTCTTGACCAACAACTGGGAGGTGTTTCTACCAATTATAGCGGTTTGTAGCCGACAAAGCTGATCTTTTTTGCGATCGCGAATATGGGTGTAACCTTTTAAAGAATAGGGTTTTGCTTTTATTCAGCAAACCCTAATTATTTTAAAGTGTTTATGAACAATTATTTCTTCAAAATCTTTTGCTTTCCCAAACGATAAGACTCCGCTTTAACTAATAATGATTTAGCAAATTCCATTGCATCATCTGAGGAATGTCCTCCTGTTAATTGTGCTAATTCCTCTTTTCTGGTTTGGATATTTTCTAATGCTTTTACTCTGACGACGGTTCTTAATTCGGGTAAACTTAATTGTCCATTTTCTTCGTTTTCTAGTTCCGATAATTCTTCAATAATTTGCTTTTCAACTCGGAAATGATTTTCGGCCATGGCCGCAACTAATGGTTGATGAGTGACACATAAAACCTGATAAGTTTCGCTTAAACTATGTAACTTTTCTGCGATCGCTTGGGCAACTTTTCCTGATACTCCTGCATCAATTTCGTCAAAAATCAAGGTTCCTGAACATTTTTCTGACTTAGCAAAACACGCTTTTAATGCTAAAAGAAAACGACTCATTTCCCCTCCAGAAGCGGTACGGGATAAGGGTTGTATTTTTTCCCCTGGGTTGGGACTAAAATAAAAAATAATTTGATCGCTGCCATTAATACTAGGATTACAAGGAGTTATCTGACAAACAAAAACAACTTTATCCATAGCTAAAGGTTTCAATTCTTTAACTAATTGTTTCTCTAATTTTGTAGCAGCTTTCTGTCTTAATAATGTTAATTCTTTGCAGATATTTCTTAATTCTTCTTCCGCAAGATTATATTCTTTTTCCAACTTTTCAATGGACTGCTCATCATCGTTTAATTCCTCTAATTCTGCGCTTAATTTCTGATAAAAACTAATAGCGTCTGCTAAATCTGGTCCATATTTACGACAAATACGCTTAATTAGATTAATGCGTTCTTCTACCTCTGTTAATCTCTGGGGATCTGCTTCTAACCTATCCCCATAACCGTTTATCTCTTTTCCTGCTTCTACAACCTGGGTTAAGGCTGATTTTACCATCTCTAATAATGGTTCAATCTCCGTATCATAGTCTGTCATATTTGTCAAGAGCATTTCTGCTTCCCCCAAGCGATCGGCGATCGCAGGTTCCCCATTATCGTCTTGATAGAGAAGTTGATAGGTTTGGTAGCTTAGTTTCTGCAACTCTACCACATGGGAGAGGCGATCGCGTTCTTGTTCTAGTTGTTGGAGTTCATCGGGATCGTTTAACTGTGCTTCATCTAGTTCTTTGATTTGATATTCCAACAAATCAAGGCGTTGTAATCTTTCTTGCTCTGATTTTTTACGTTTATCTAAAATTTTCTCTGCTTTCTTCCAATTTTCGTAAGCAGACTCTACTAATTTTCGTTGTTTGAGGATAGTATTACCCCCATAAAGATCAAGTAATTCCCGTTGTCGGGTTGCGTCCATTAGTTGGACAGTTTGACCTTGTGCGGTAATTTCCACTAAGAGATGGCGGAATTGTCCCATTAACTGTAAGTTTACCAGAACTCCATTAATTCGGGAACGGGAGCGCACAGTTGTCCCCGTTAAAGATAACTCTCGTAAACATACTACAGTACCATCATCCAGAGTATCAATTTCTTGCTGCTGTAACCAGGCTAACACCCTCTCATCTTCCTCAAATGTCGCTTCTAGGGACGCTTGTTGGGTTCCCTGACGAATGAGACGGTTATTAACCTTACCCCCTAAAACAACGTCGATCGCATCGAGGATAATGGATTTTCCGGCCCCTGTTTCCCCGGTTAACACATTTAAACCTTGACTAAACTGGAGGGTTAAGCGATCGACCAACGCAAAATTTTTAATCTGCAGTAAGGAAAGCATGGAGTTGGGGTTTAAGGATTAGTATAAGTTTATTCTTTAATCTTAAGCAATTTCCAGAAAAGTGCAACTTAAGCAAATCAGGATAATTATACGAATACAGTTGACTCAAATTTTATGATAGCGTAGATAATATTTTCGCATTTGTCAATCAATAAAACTATGTTATTAGAGTTAAAACGGTTTGATATTCCCCCAGGACAAAAAATTTTCTTAAAAGAGGTTACTTGGGATGAGTTTGAACAAATTTTAGAAGAATTGGGGGAACACAGAGGCAGTAAAATTGCTTATCATTATCACACCTTAGAAATTATAACACCGTTACTTGAACATGAACGCAATAAAGAAATCATTGGTGATTTAATTAAAACTCTTTTAATTTACAAAAAGTCAAAAAATCAGGAAGAAATAAAACAATTAAAGAGTTTAGGAGATGGGTTAATGAACAAATATAGCATTTCTCGCGTCTCACAAGGTACAGAATTTTCTAGTTTTAGGAGTTCGGAGTTAGGAGTTAGGAGTTCGGAGTTAGGAGTTAGGATGCGCGATATTAGGTGTACATATTGAGTGACAGAAATGCTATAAAGCATAATTGAATAACTGTTCACTATTCACTGATAATAGAAACACCATTACTAGATAATTGAGTTACCCAAAATTCCAAATTAGGATCTTCTATTTTTTCTCTAGCTATTTTTTTGATAGTTTCTGCCTCGGTTTGGGACTGACATAGAGTAAATACAGTTGGGCCTGATCCTGACATCATTGTTCCCAGTCCCCCTGCTTGTTGTAAAATATCTCTTAATTGAGTAACTTGGGTATATTCAGGTAAAACAACTTTTTCTAGATCATTGTGTAATAACTGTCCTATTTTTTCTCCATCTTTGTGACTGATTGCTTGTACAAACGAACCAGAATGAATATGAGAGCTACGAGACTTAATTTCTTCCCTATCATTAATATAAGTCTCGGCAAATTGTTGTTTATAAGTTTTGTAAGCCCAAGGGGTTGAAACAGAGAGATTATTATATTTAGCAAGAACAACCCACAAATTGTCTAAATCTTGAATAGCATCTAATTTTTCTCCTCTACCTGTAGCGATCGCCGTGCCACCACTGACACAAAATGGCACATCGGAACCCAACTTTTCCCCTAACTTTTGTAATTGGGGTATAGTTAAACCTAATTCCCATAATAGATTTAATCCAACTAACACCGCCGCCCCATCTGTTGAACCTCCTGCTAGTCCAGCAGCCACAGGAATTTGCTTATCAATAGTAATATTAACTCCGCCATAATTAGCGAATGCTTGGGTAAATTCTTCGCTCATTAATTGAGCAGCCTTATAAGCAATATTAGTGTTATCTAAGGGAACTAAAGGATGATTACAATGTAGATTAATTTTTTGAGTTCCATTAGAGCGAATTTCCAGGCGATCGCCTAAATCAATACTTTGTAAAATCATCACTAACTCGTGATAACCATCGGGGCGATCGCCGACAATTTCCAAATATAAATTAATTTTAGCTGGGGCAATTAACTGATAAGTTCTCATTTTCAGTTCGTGGGTTGAACAATGGATAATGGATAATGGATATAGGTTGAATTGTAAATTCAACTAGCTCCTGCTTTTTTTAATAATTCAATCACATCAGGATAATTATTATATTCTGCTAGAGACAGAGCAGTATAACCGCTATGATTTTTTTCATCTAAATTAACATTATCCCTTGCTAATAAGAGTTTAACCACATTAACGTAACCACGATGAGATCCCCACATCAGGGCCGTTGCCCCAGTTTGATCTGTTAAGGTTATATCTGCTCCTGCTGTCAGTAATAAATGTAACAGGGTAACATTACCCTCATCAGCAGCCTTCATCAACCCTGTGCGTCCATTAGGAAGTCTGGTGTTAGGGTTTGCCCCTCCATCCAATAAAGCTTGAATAATTTCTGAGTTGCCATTAGTCATGGCCAATGTTAGGGGAGTTTCCCCGTAATTTTTGCGGTTAGGATCAGCCCCATATTTCAATAATTCTTGCACTATTTTGGTATGGCCTTGTACCACAGCTAAGATCAGGGGTATATCTCCAAATTGGTTGGCTAAGTGAACATTCGCCCCGGCCACTAATAAAGCCTTAACCGCCTCTAAATGCCCCTCTACGGCGGCATAATGTAAAGGGGTTTCTGCTTCTTGATCTTGTTGGTTAACCTTTGCTCCTGAAGCGATTAGAGCTTGAATAATGGCTGTTTGACCTTCAGCCGCAGCTAAAAATAATAAGGTTTCTCCCTCAGCATCAGGACTATCGATGTCGGTTTCGGGGGTTAATAGGGATTGAAAAACCTTTAAACTGCCACAACGAATGGCAAAAACTAGAGCTTTTTCAGGGGTTAGTTCATCTTGAAAATTCGGGAGTAGGTGTATAATGTCGGGATAATCACCTTTGATAGCCAGTTTCAAGGCAGTATTACCTTGTTTATTCTGATGATAGATATCAGCACCAGCAGACATTAAATGGGTGACAATCTCTGTATGTCCTTTGTAAGCAGCGATCATCAAGGGTGTGTTGCCATCATCATTTGTTTGGTTAACCTGTGCTTTGGCTAAAATCAAATCTTGAACAATTTCAACTCGGTTAGCAGCTACGGCAAACATCAGGGCCGTTAAACCCGAAAAGGCTCGTTGTTGATTAACGTTTGCCCCGGCCAACAATAAACAATGTACAACTTCTCTATGTCCTCTCTGCGCTGCGTACATTAAGGCACTGGTATTTTGTAAATCAGTGCCATTGACGTGAGCGCCTTGTGCTAATAAGGTTTCTACGGTTGGACAGTCTCCTTGTCGGGCAGCGTTAACAAGTTGGAAATCAAGCGGTGAAACCATATAACCCTTTCCTTAGACTCTATTCTTATTATGATCGGCCTCTCAAGATGCCCATGTGGTGAAAACCGTACTTAGAAGAGGTTGCGCTTTTTAGCAATACTTTGTTGTATTTATTTACATAAGTTAATAAATATTTGCAAAGGAGAAAAATTTTATGTTAACCCTCGTCATTTCCTTATTAGTTGTTGGTTGGACTGCTGCTGCTGTAATTGGGACAGTGCGATTCGTTGAGCTAGAAAGCTGACATCCAAGTACATTACAAGGATACAGCGTGTAGCTCGTTCAAGAGCCTTTTAAAAGGTAATCCAAAGGTTAAATGACCAATCACCCTCCGAAGAGAAAACAAAGCCTAGAGCGCATTCTTTAAAAGGGGTAAATACGAAGGTCAAATGGGTAAAACAACACCCAACAAAGCAATAACTAATAAAGTTTACATAACTTAATTAGTTATTACCGAACTAGCTAAGTAGGGATAACCGAACAGCCAATGAACCTGGAAACTTGAATAACTGTTGGTTTGTTGGCAGAAAGGAGCCACACTCGGAATCAAGGGATAACTCATCCCAAGAGTGACGACGTAACCCTCCGTTTTGGAATTAGTAAACCCAGGATGGAAGCAGGGTTAAAAGGAGAACCCGTCATGAAACAGCATTTTGGAGTCGTTCTTTAAGTCAATCGGTCATGGTTAAACATTACGTTGAATCATCGTCCTGAACCCTCATGAATACTATAAGTAGCCAAATCTGTTTGATAGGCTGCGTTCAAAAGAACAAGGTGAAAAGTGGAGAGTTTGTCCCCTCATCCACACAGATTCCTAAAAATAACCTGGGGGAGAGAATTAGGGGTCGAAAAGGAAGTCACCTTCCTCTCCTCCCATTCCGAACCGTGCGTGAGACTTTCACCTCACACGGCTCTCGGCAATTAGTCCCTTGTCTAGGGTACTGTTAATACATCGTCTTTCCATTCATAGCCATTATAAGTGCCAATCATAGAGGTAGTCATTTTTGCTTTTGGCATCGTGACAGTGACGATGTAGAGCTTGTAGGTTGTTGTAAGTATCCTTTCCACCTTTCGATTTCGGGATGATGTGGTCAACTTCTATCAAGTCTTCAGGTGTGAAGTGTTGCTTGCATTGAGGGCATATACCTTTCTGTTTCTTTAAGAGTTTCGCAACCCTGGCTGGTGTCCCAGTATATGTACCTCTTCTTTTGCTCCAGTAAGTCCAGTTCCCGTCGTAGGGTGATGATTCAGGCTTAACCAGTGTATGTCTCTTAATTTCCGTTTCGGTGTGGTGATAGAGGACATATTCCCTTGTTTGGAATGTCCATTTCCCTTGTTTTCCGTATGAGAAATATTTTTTGAGGGCATCATACAGTGGTGTCTCTTTCTTTTTCCTGTTTACTGTCCAGGCTCTAAGTGTATTCCATAATATTGAATCTTCGGATGAGAATGTTTCTCTACTTGTTACAGTTCGGTAATAATTACACCATCCTCGGATTATGGGGTTTAATCTTGCGATTAACACTTCTTGTGGGGCTTTCTTGTTGGCTTTTACAACCTCTTTGATTGCCTCATGATGCGCCAGTATCTTTTTCTTGCTTGGTTTGATTAAGGTTTTGAAACCTATTGCTTTGGATTCTATCCCCCATTTTGAATTTCCTCCTGTTTTACCGGAGTGGTGTTTTCCAACGGGGTATGACCTTATGTTGAATCCAAGGAAATCGAAACCGGGGTCAATGGTTTTCCCGTCATGTTCAATACTTTTTAGGGTATGTCTGATGGAGTTTTTTCTGTTGAGTTCCAATCCGACCTGGTACGAGCTCGATTTATCCCNTCCTAACCNTCACCAA
>NZ_AADV02000074.1 GCF_000167195.1 Crocosphaera watsonii WH 8501
TAGAATAAACAATGGAGACTAAATAATAGCTTTTGAATGAACCCTGACGCGCTGCAAGAACTCCTCAAAGCCATTTCCAGAGGAGAAATAAACCCAGAAACTGCTCTCGAACAACTGAAAAACCTTAATTTTGAACCTGTGGCCGATTTTGCTAAAATTGACCATCATCGTCACTTAAGAACCGGGTTTCCTGAAGTCATTTGGGGGCCAGGAAAAACCCCAGAACAAATTATACAAATTATGAACACCATGGCCCGCCATTCTCCTGTGGTGATGGCTACTCGCATCGAAGCAGCGATCGCAGAACAACTGGAAGCGGAGATACCCTCTCTCATTTATTATCCCACTGCCCGTATTTGCGCTCTACAAAGCGGACAAACCTCATTTCAGGCTTCGGGAGTCATTTCTATTCTAACGGCTGGTACGGCTGATTTACCTGTGGCTGAGGAAGCAGCTATTACAGCGCAGTTGTGTGGCTTTCAAACCCAAAAACTTTGGGATGTGGGGGTTGCCGGCATTCACCGCTTATTGAGTCACCGAGACTTATTAGCTCAAGCCGATGTGATTATTGTAGTAGCAGGGATGGAAGGGGCCTTACCTAGTGTAGTGGCTGGTATGGTAGATTGTCCTGTGATTGGAGTACCTACCAGTGTGGGTTATGGCACCAGTTTCGGGGGAGTTGCTCCTTTATTAACTATGTTAAATTCCTGTGCAACCGGTATCGGTGTGGTCAATATTGATAATGGTTTTGGGGCAGCTATTCTGGCCGGGCAAATCTTACGCACGGCTCAACGAATCAGTTCCCGAAACAATAAAAGAAACAACTTCTGACTTCTGACTTCCTACTTCGAGCAAAGCGATAACCTACCCCGGACGAATTATCTAAAGTAGGTTATCCTGTAATGACTAATAAAATTAATGTAACTGTTGTCGATTATCCTTCGACGGGATAACCGGCGGCTTTCCAAGCTTTCAAACCACCTACTAACTGGGCTACGTTCTCGTAACCAGCACCACGTAGTCTATTTACAGCTAAACCAGTTTCTTTTTCTGTTGCGCCATAGACATAGATATCGCGCTCGAGTTCAAAGTTATTTAAAGCTCTATTAACTAGCTCATCCATAGGAAAAGAAGTAGCTCCAGTAATATGACTGTTGTTGAAAGCTGCTCTATCTCTGATATCAATGATGGTTAGGGCAGGCTCACCCCAGTCAAGGCGTTGCTTAAGATCGGAAACTTCTGACTTGCTTTTAAGAGGCTGTGGGATGGGAATCATAAAAGTCCATGTAATAAGTTGCTACACCTACAATGTAACAAAATATTACGAAACTGTAAAGTTTTGTTTTAAAGGATTGACAAAAAATTTTTATTATTAAAAAGATTTCTCCCATCTGGGAAGGGCTGTTTACCAGCCTAAGTCACTGTATAAACTAATGGTTACAGAGTCGCTGCCTCGGGGAATGGCACTAATACAAGCACAAAGAGGAGTTCCATCTTCTAACTCTACCTCGCAAGCATGACAAGAACCCATTAAACAACCAGTAGGAATGGTTATACCCGCTCGTTTTGCCACTTCTAACATGGGTTCTCCTGCTTCAGCGTTTATGGTAACGTCGTCGGGTAAAAATCGTACTGTAACTTTCATAAAATATTCCTCAAAGATAATTATTTATTTAACAAAGGGCTTAAATCAACAAATTCATCGACAATATCGGCCAATTTATCTAAAATGACCTCTCGTTGTTCTCTGTAATTAGTAATTCCTGTGGGTAAGGAAGATAAACCTCGACGATTTCTCAGATAATTCAACCAAGTTCTTCGCCAAGCTCCATTATCAAAAATACCATGTAAATAACACCCCCAAACAGACTGATTATCGTTGACAATTCCCAAACTGCTATCTTCAAATAGACCATGAATATTTGTTCTATTCGGTTGAGTTGTATTTTCAACTATATGAGTGATACCTTGGTGAATTTCGTATCCAGTAATTAGAAATCCAGCATGGGGATAAACAGAACAAGTTTGACGTTGACGAATAATTTTCTCCGCACTTATAACTGTTTCAACGGGTAATAAATTGAGTCCTGGATAAGAAATATTATTACCTTCTAATTGCTCGGGATCAAGCACCATTTTTCCTAACATTTGAAAGCCACCACAAATGCCTAAAATAACCCCCCCTGCTGCTACATAGTCTTGTAATTTTTTGGACATAGAAGTTCCATGTAGAGCAATTAAATCACTGATGGTAGTTTTCGACCCTGGGATAATAACTGCATCGGGATAACCTAAATTATCCTTTAAATCTAAATAAGTTAATGAGACAGTCTTTTCAGCATCCAAAGGTTCAAAATCGGTAAAATTAGCAATATGAGGTAATCGTAAAACCGTTATATTAATTTCGTTTTCTCCTCTCCTGGGTCGTTCTAATAAATCTAAAGAATCCTCCGCAGAAAAAGAAATATCTCGCCAGGGAATCACCCCCAAAACAGGAATTCCTGTATAATTTTCCAACCATTCAACCCCCGAATCCAAAAGCGATCGCTGTCCTCGAAACTTATTAATAATAATTCCCTTAATTAAAGCCCGTTCCGATTCCTCTAATAATTGTAAGGTTCCCACCACATGAGCGAAAGCCCCACCGCGATCAATATCGACAACCAATATGGTAGGTGCATTAAGATACTTAGCCACTCTCATATTAGTTAAGTCTCGATGTTTAAGGTTAATTTCTGCCGGACTTCCGGCACCTTCACAAACCACAAAATCATATTCTGTTGCCAAACTTTTTAGGGATTGAGTGATGACATTCCAACCCTTTTCAAAATACTTTTCGTAATAGTCAACTGCTGTGGTAACTCCTACTGCTTTTCCCCCTAAAATAACTTGTGAGGTCATATTTCCTTGGGGTTTTAGCAGAATAGGATTCATTTCTAATCTAGGATTGATTCCTGCCGCCCAAGCTTGTACCGCTTGAGCATGACCAATTTCTCCCCCACTGGTGGTAACATAGGCATTCAATGCCATATTTTGCCCTTTGAAGGGGGTAACGTGCCAACCCTGACGGGCTAAAATACGACAGATTGCCGTGGTAATAAAGGATTTTCCTGCGTGGGAGGTTGTTCCCACTACCATCATGGCTTTCATTTAATCTTGAAACCTACAGTTAGTGAACAGTGAACGGTTATCAGTTATCAGTGACCGATAATGGTTAAAAAGGCAAGCTAAACCAACAAATTAAACGGTTTAATTGACAATCCCACCTAAATTTTACCTTAATTTTGTCTCATAAGATAATCAATGATTTTCTCTGGTTATCAGTTGTGTTATGTTATTTGACTCATGAGTGAGAAGTCCTCACTTAAATCATGTTTGAGAGTTGCTATAATTATGACTAACTTTATTGTAATCGTTCTGAGGAGTCTTAGTTAGATGAAAAAACTAATCTTTGCTTTACCACTCTTATTCGGTGTCCTGGGAATCCCCTCCCAAACTTTAGCTCATACTATGTTAACTAACTATTTATTGAATGATAAATTAGAATTTCAAACTACTTATAGCACCGATGAAGTGGCTGAAAAGGCCGAAGTTTATGTTTATGCACCGAATAATTTTGATGAACCTTGGTTAGAGTCTAGAACCGATGAAGAGGGGCGTTTTTCTTTTCTTCCTGATAGTTCTATTCCTGGAGATTGGGAAGTACAAATTATAGATGAAGGTCACGGGGAAAAGTTATTAATTGTTCCTGTGACAGAAGATGGTGTAGATTATGAAAATATTAGTTACGAATTAAGACAGGATTTACACTATAGCTCTACCCCGATCTCTCCTATCCACAGTTTACTAATTACTGCTGGTGTTGGAGGTTTATGGTTCGCTGTGTTGCGTAAAAATTAGCCATATTTTTGACTATAACGCAGATTTAAGTCGTTATAGTCCCTTTTGTATCTTAGTTTGCTATCCTAATTAAAATATGGGATAATGGCTGTTTGTGTGTAAATCTAAATTAATCGAGTAAATTGCTAAATTAAATTATGGCTAGTAAAAAAGGGGTTCGACTGATTATCACCCTAGAATGCACAGAATGTCGGACAAATATCGCAAAGAGATCACCCGGGGTTAGTCGCTATACCACCACCAAAAACCGTCGTAACACCACAGGAAGAATAGAACTGAAAAAGTTCTGTACCCACTGTAATGCCCACACCGTCCACAAAGAAATTAAATAATTGCTTAGCACAAAATCAGGAAAAAGTCAAGTATGAGTTACTATCGTAAACGTTTATCCCCCATTCCTCCTAAACAACCCATCAATTATAAAGATACTGAACTGCTGAGAAAATTTATCACCGAACGGGGTAAAATTTTGCCAAGACGTATTACAGGGTTAACAGCCAAACAACAACGGGCTTTGACTACTGCGGTCAAGCGGGCTAGGTTCTTAGCTTTACTGCCCTTTGTCAACAAAGAAGCTTAACCATGACTCTAATGTTGGGTATTTGGGGTAAGCATCCTATAAAAAACTTAACCCCCAAAGCCCCAATATACACCCCGATACCTAATGTAAAAAAGGTTACTATAACAATAGTGAGAGAAAATGTTAGCAAGTAAGGCACAAAACGGGTGGAAAAAGGTAAATTAATTGAATTTAGACTCAATGGAGAATATCGTCTGGCAGTAGTTGATCGTCCAGAGGGAAAAAAAGATTGGATGGTTATTGACGGCCAAGGTAATTCCCACAAACTACGACCCCAACGAGTGGATTATGAAGTGCCAGGGGGCCCATACAATAGCGATGAGATTTCTCAATTTCTCCAAGAAATTCAACCTTACCTTGATCCATCTAATTTAGAAATAGCCTGGGAATTATTAGTAGAAGATGGTGAGGGGGTAACAGCAGCAGACTTAGCCAGCTTTATCTATTCCGAACAAACGCCACAATTCTGTTATGCGGCACATCGCTTACTATCTGAGGATAAAATATATTTTAAGAAAAAAGGAGATAATTATGAACCCCGTTCCCCCAGTCAAGTAGAGGAAATTAAACATCAACTAGAAGTTCAACAACAACGGCAACAAGAAAAAGAAATCTTTTTTGAGCATATTCAACAAGCAATGGCCGGGGAAGGGGTAGAATGGACTCAGAGCGATCGCAGTCGGTTAGAATCATTAGAAAAATTTGTCTTACAACCAGAGCAAAGTCATCGTAATGCTCAAGACTTACTCAAGGAACTAGGACACAAAACAATCCCTGATTCAGCTTTTGAATTACTCGTGGCTTTGAAATGGTGGAGTCCCAACGAAAACCTCTTTTTAAAGCGAAGCTCTTATCCTGTCAATTTTCCTCAAAAGGTGTTAGATGTGGCTTCTTCTTCTGTACAAACCTTACCCCCAGATGCTGATGGCGATCGCTTAGACTTGACCCGTCTAAAAGTCTATACTATTGACGATGAAAGTACAGAAGAAATTGACGACGGTTTGAGTGTTGAGTATCTAGAAAACGATCAAGTCAAGTTATGGATACACATCGCCGATCCCACCCGTTTAGTGACTCCAGGGGATGAGTTAGACTTAGAAGCGAGGAAGCGCAGTACAACCCTTTATCTACCCACAGGGATGATCTCCATGTTTCCTCTGGAGTTGGCCGCAGGACCCATGAGCTTATGTCAAGGTCAACTCTGTGCGGCTTTAAGCTTTGGGGTTATTTTAGATAGTGAGGGTGCTGTTGTGGATTATTCTATCCATGCCAGTCTCATTAAACCAACCTATCGCCTCACCTACCATGATGTGGATGAAATGCTACAGTTGGGCATTACCGCCGAGGCAGAGTTAGCAGTATTGGCAGAAGCAGCTAAAAAACGACACCAGTGGCGACAGTCTCAGGGTTCTATCACCATCAAAATGCCAGAAGCTATTATTAAGGTGAAGTCTGATGAAGAAATTAGTATTGAATTATTAGAAACATCTATTTCTCGTCAATTAGTGGCGGAAATGATGATTTTAGCCGGAGAAGTTGCAGGAACTTATTGTGGTGAACATGGTATACCTGTTCCCTTTAGAGGACAACCTCAACCAGAGTTACCTCCAGAAGAAGAGTTATTATTATTGCCTCCTGGCCCTGTGAGGGCTTGTGCTTTGCGCCGTTGTATGCCTCGTAGCGAAATGGGAACCCTGCCCAGTCGTCATGCTAGTTTAGGCTTAGATAGTTATACTCAAGTAACTTCTCCTATTCGTCGTTATACAGATTTATTGACCCATTTTCAAATTAAAGCCCATCTGAGGGGGGATGAGTTACCTTTTGCTTTGGATGTTATGCAGCAAATTTTATATAGTGTTACTCTTTCTGCTCAAGAAGCGTCTTTCCTTGAACGACAAACAAACCGTTATTGGGGTTTAGAATTTTTACGCCGTAACGCTGATGAAGTTTGGCAAGGGTTAGTTTTACGCTGGTTACGGGAAGACGAAGGGTTAGGGGTGATCCTCTTGGAAGAATTAGGGTTAGAATTACCTCATCGTTTTGAGCGATCGGTATCTTTGGGCGATCGCCTTAATGTACAAGTCAGTCGTTCCGATCCTCACCGTGATGAAATTCGCTTCCGTGAGATGCTTGAATCTGAGAGCGTAATCAATCAATAAAAGTAATTTATTCAAGAATGATAATGGGTGAAAATTGCCTTTTTACTCCTCAACAAATTGTTTATTTAACTGATCACTGCCATCGTCTTTATTGCGAGGTTATTCAGGTTGTTGAATCTCGTCAGTTGTGTTGGGTGCGCCCATTATGTTTAGTGGATATGACTGAAGAAAAGGAGATTTATTCACACTTATTCGCACCTAAACTGTTGATAGATGTCCGTTCAACCTCAGATTTGTTGTATCCTATTAACCTATTTAAACCGGCCTTAGATACAGAAGTGCTTCCTTTATTAAGTCACCTAAGTAGTCCAGATTATCCCGTTAATAATAATCCCCTTGCTAGAGAAAAGTTACATAAATTTGTAACTAAAGTTTTGCAAGAATATTCTGAGCTATTTTAGTTGATATTAGGCAGGAACTTCCACTGTTTCGACACCGGCCAACTCAAAAGCATCATGAACATATTTTAAAGCCTTTACCCCTTCTTCTTTGGGGACTACGCAACTAATTTTTATCTCAGAAGTAGCAATCATTTTGATGTTTATCTTTTCCTGAGCCAAAGCCCCAAAAAACTTAGCAGCAACCCCAGGTTGTCCGATCATACCAGCACCCACAATACTCACTTTAGCAATATCTTCATCAATTACCACCTGATCAAAGCCATCAGAAAGGTTATTTAAAGCTCTACAAGCCGCTTCAACGTCGACTTGAGCTACAGTAAAGGCAATGTCACGGGTGGGCTTTCCTGCTAAAATACGACAACGCTGAGATTGAATAATGGTATCCACACTAATATTATTTTCAGCCAATACCCCAAAAATGCTGGCCGCCATACCTGGTTTATCCTGAACATGACGAATAGCAATTTGTGCCTGTTTCATATCTAGGGCCACACCACGCACCGGAGGAGCTAAGGCCACGGTTTGGGAAGCGACGGGGTTAGGGGATAATTGCACATCAAACGCTTCACATAAGACTTTTATGCCTCGATCGCCGTCTTCTTTGGCTACCACACAACTAACCTTCACTTCTGAGGTAGAGATCATCTCAATGTTAATATTGGCCTCAGCTAAGGTTTTAAACATTTTTGCTGCGATCCCTGGCCTGCCAATCATTCCAGCACCTGCAATAGAAATTTTTGCCACCCCTGTTTCTATCATTACCTCTGCTTCGGTGGGGTTAGAAGGGGTACTCCGCAGAGCAGGGGCGATCGCTTCTGTTACTGCCTCGGCTTTGCTTAAGATATTTTTGACCACAGTAAAGGCAATATCATTACTATTGCCTTCGTGGATAGATTGAATAATTAAGTCTACATCTACCTGTTGATGGGCTATTTCTCCAAATAAACGGGCCGCAATACCTGGGCGATCGGGAACCCGTAACAAGGAAATTTTACCCTGATCTCCGTCATACTCTACCCCATCCACTGCTTTAGTAATTTCTAAACCTTCTAAGGATCTGGGTTTGGGGATGGGGGAAACTACACGAGTACCCGGCGCATCACTCCAACTGGAACGTACCACCAAACTAACCCCATAATTACGAGCAATTTCTACGGCTCTGGGGTGCAGAACTTTTGCTCCTAAACTAGCTAATTCTAACATTTCATCGCAGGTAATTTCTTCCATTAATCTCGCTGAGGGGACGAGACGGGGATCTGTGGTCAAAATTCCAGGAACATCGGTGTATATCTCACAAAAATTCGCTTTCAGGGCAGCAGCGAGAGCTACTGCGGAGGTATCAGATCCCCCACGGCCGAGGGTTGTGATTTCTAAATTTTCTCGGGAACTAACCCCTTGAAACCCTGCTACAACTACTACTTGAGCTTGATCAAGATGACGTTTGATGCGATCGGGTTTAATGGAAAGAATACGGGCCCGACTATATTCGGCTTCGGTGACAATACCTACCTGGGCGCCAGTTAGAGAGATAGCTGGTTGTCCTATTTCTTGTAGGGCCATAGTCATCAAGGCAATGGTTACCTGTTCCCCCGTGGACAGTAACATATCCATCTCTCGTCGGGAAGGGTTGGCGGTAATTTCCTGTGCTAAATTAACCAAAGTATCTGTGGTTTTGCCCATAGCAGAGACAACCACAACCACTGTATTCCCTTGTTGAACGGTTCTATGGATGCGTTGGGCAACGCTTTGAACCCGTTCCACCGACCCGACGGAGGTTCCTCCGTATTTTTGGACAATTAGAGCCATAGTTGAAATAGATGCAGATATATCCAATGTCCAATTTAGCAAAATTACTTAGGGGTTGTGGGGAATTTGTAACATTTTCTTATACTAATGTTGTAGTCAGTCCTTTAGGACGATAAAGATAGTCATAATCAAAGCCAAACCCAATACTTACAAACCTTTCTATTTTATATCTAATTACGCCTACCTACTCATGAGGTTATTTCTAACAACTTGAGCAATATTTTTATCAGTCATGATTATCAGTCATGTTTCTGACTTTCTCAATTCCTAAATTTAAAACTTGAGAAATTTGCTCCACACTTAAACTATAATGCTAATAATTATCTAATTATTAGCATTATAGTTTAATAATTTTGAATTAAGTATAATCCTATTATCAAGAACCATTAATTAATTAGTTGTCATTTTACCAGGGTTCATTAAACCGTAGGGATCAACTTCTTTTTTAAAGTTTAACTGGGGAGAATTAATTGTTTTTCGTCCTCCTCCCTCTAATAAATAGGTATGGGGGTTGGCGATACCGGCCCCATTTTCTTCGTGATAACGGATAATTTCATTGACCCTTTCTTCTGTTGTAAAATGAAACAACTGTAAACCGCCAGGAATAACTTTACCCTGAAATTTCAAAAATTCTAAATGAATCATCACTTCATCCCCAAAATGATTATAAAAGTGTTCAACATTATCCAAAGTAAAATAAAAGGTTTGTAAATAAGTAATACTGGGATCAATGGCACGGGCATGAAGGGTGGTATGATTCCAAGTAAACTCTAATAAACTAGCCCCTTTACTCGCTTCTTCGGCAGTTTTTAGATAAGTTATTTCTCCCTTATATTCATAGACTAAATCCTTAAACGCCTCTAAATCATATTCAGAAATCATCAATAATGCAGCGTGTTTATTCTCGGGTAAATAGTCTTTTAAATGATGTAAATAACCACAAATAGGGGCAGCGTGAACCGTGATTAATTTTTTAATAATACCATCACTATCTCCTAACCCTTGACCAAACCTCGCAGCTTGCATAAAATCATCAAAAGTAACGATAATTTCCGCCCAAGGATAAGTAGGAGCTAAAGGAATTTCTAATTGTGTAATAATACCATTGGTACCATAGGCATGATTAACGTTTTGCACTTCATCCCCTCGTAACTCCATTAAACAGGGTTCATCTTCTAGGGTGACAATGCGTAAAGCGCGAACATTACCGCGATCGCGTAACTGTCCATAGTTCACAGATCCCATCCCCACACTACCCCCACCAATAAACCCCCCAATGGTGGCAGTACGGTAGGTAGAAGGGGCCATACGCAACTCCCAACCGGTTTGTCTGGCCAGTTTATCAAAGGCGGCCATTTTCACCCCAGGCTCCACACAAGCAACCCCTTGTTCTAACCAAAGAATTTGTTGCATTTTTGTAGTATCTAGGATTACACCCCCTTCTAAGGGAATACATTGACCATAATTACCTGTTCCGGCACCTCTAACGGTTAAGGGAACTTTATAGTTAACACAGCTTTGGGCAACTTCTATGACTTCTGCTTCTGTGGTGGGACGAATAACTATGTCTCCTCGTTTGTCTTGCAGTTGTTCCTTTAAAATTGGACTAAAATGATAATAATCAAGAGATAATTTAGTTACTTGATGGGTATCGGTAATAATATCTAAATGGGATAAGGCTTCTTTGACTTTATTGATAGTTGGATTCATAATTTTTGTTGGATGTAGTAGTAAAATACCTTTCTAGGTTGTTAATAAGAGTCATAGACAGTCGCCAGCAGGATGATTATGCTAGGCTGTTCCTGACTTCAATGTAAATATCCTATAGCACTACGCATTATGGTGTTTGACTTTGACACAATTGCACAACCCCGTAGGCCGATGCACTGGCCACCTTACATTAATGTCCTAACTAATTTTTGTAGTGCTATACATATAATGTATCAAAAATGTGACCACTATCAAACCATAATTATTCACTATTAACTATTAATTATTAATTATTTTACCGTTGTAATAAAAATAACTGAGTAAAATAATATTCTCCATCAGAATTTTTAGCAATACCGACCCCAGTTAAATTAAAATTACCTTCCATATTTTTACGATGGACGGGACTATTTATCCACCCTTTAACAGCGACTTCAGCTAAGTCAGGATACCCTTTTATGTAAGCTAAATTTTCTGCAAAAGAGCGATAAGGGATAGTTTTTCCCACGGCTTTAGCCCTATTATCAAAACCATCATGACTGAAGGTTGCGTTTTTAGTAGCCATATCTCGGCTATGTTGTCTAGCAACATAACTAATTTCTGCATTCATTGTTAATGGCGGTAAATTTTTTGAGAGACGATATTGATTAACACGCCTATTTATTTCTTGTTCTAGAGAAATTAAAAATTGACCATCTTGACCAGATTTGCTGAGTAAGGGGTCGGGATTGTCCCAGGGTTCGAGACTATTACCGATTTCAGGAGAACGGGTAATAATAGAAGGTTTTTCTTTGATAAAAATTTGTGTTAAATAATATTCTCCTTTGCTATTTTGTGCTACACCTATTCCGGTTTCATCATATTTACCTTCAATATTTTTTCTGTTTTCAGGGTCATCTGTCCACTGTTTAATAGTTGCTTTTACAGGGCTATAATTATTATTATGTGTGGCTAAATTTTCTGAGCCTTTTTGATGAGGTGTACTAAGACTAATAATTTTTAATCTTTGTTCTAAATCTTCATTGCTAATAGGAATAATACCAGCCGCCATTCTTTCACTATGAATTCTAGCTTGTTGGCTAATTTGAGGATTAAGTTTTAAGGGAGGTAAATTTTTAGATAAACGATATTGATTAATTTCTCTATAAGTGGCTTCTTCGAGAGCTTGCAGAAAGGCAGGATCGGTTAAACTAAGAGGGGGGTTAGCAGGTTCGGTTTCAGTGATAGGAATCTTTTGAATAGCTATGGGTTCAATAGACTCACAGGCCATTAAACCGAGTGTCAGCAAAGAAAAGGTAAATAAGCGTTGATAACAATGATCTTTCATAGCAAAACAGAAAAAGCCGTTAAAATTGTCAGGAGTGTTAGGAATAGTGTATGAATAGTTTAGCGTCAGTGAGCCAAAAAGAGATCGCCTCCCAATTAATCACTTATCCTATTGTAGAAACCTTTCACTCGTTACAGGGGGAAGGCACTTGGACTGGGGTAAATGCTTTTTTCATTCGTTTAGCCGGGTGCGATGTTCATTGTCCTTGGTGTGATCAAAAAGAGTCCTGGACGAGCAAAAAATATCCCCAACAGTCTATTAAAATCTTAGCAGAAGTATCTAAGATGGCTAACCCTTTTATGGTAGTCATTACAGGAGGAGAACCCCTAATGTATGACTTATTCCCCTTAACCAAGGCGTTAAAAAAGTTAGGGTTACGGGTTCATTTAGAAACATCAGGATCTCATAGTTTTACTGGCCAGTTTGACTGGGTAACTTTTTCCCCCAAACCTTTTAAGCTTCCCCATGAAAGCATCTATTCTCAGGTTAACGAATTAAAAATTGTTATTGCTAACCAAGAGGACTTACATTGGGCCGAAGAAGAAGCAAAAAAGGTTCCTCGTGAAGCCATTAAATACTTACAACCCGAATGGAATACCCCCGAAAGTCAATCCTTAATTTTTGATTACATTCTCAAGCATCCTCAATGGCGTATGAGTCTCCAAACTCATAAATTTTTGGGAGTGAGATAATATATGTGTCTTATCTTAAAGTGTGGGATTGAAGACCCTCGGTTTTACCGATGGGATGAAAATCCCACCAACAAACATATGCTTGGTGCGCGTGCTGGTTCGGAGGGAACCTCCGAACAGTTCGCTCCGCTTTTAGCTTCTTTAAACAAACTTTACAAACTAAGTTAACTTGTGTAAGCTAAAATAGAACCATGCTAACCATGACCTACGAGTATAAACTGCAACCGACTCCTGAACAGATTGCTATCATCGAGCAAACTCTTGATGTCTGTCTTTCTGTCTGGAATTTTGCCCTAAGGCAGCGCAAAGATTGGTGAGCCTCTATTGACACTCTCCTGATTCCGCTACGCTAAAATCAGGAGATTCTTCTCTCAAAGGCTCGAATCAGCGCCAATCAAAGATTGACTCCGACAGAACGCCTCCAGAAGCTATTTCATTCACGCGCTGCACCGCTACTAGACCTCGATTTCTTATTACTTGACTAGCAGCTACATCACGATTTGTTTGATATCCACAATTAGGACAATTATGAATCCTATTCTTAAGATTCTTTTTGCCTGTTTGGGTATTACAATTAGGACAAATTTGACTGGTATAATCTTTATCTACCTTAAGAAAATAGACATCTCTTTTCCAACAAATATACGACAAGATGTTGAAAAATTGACCAAAACCAGCATCTAATGTATGCTTACCAAACAAGCCTTTAGCCCAAGCTTTGAAGTTAATATCCTCAACAAACATCATGCCAGCTTGGTCACATAAATGATGGGCTAATTTAAAGTGCCAGTCTTTTCTAGTATCGTGGATTTTTTGATAAACTCTAGCTATTTGAGTTTGCAGTTTTTGCCAATTATTAGACCCCTTTTTCTTGTTCTTTAACCTTCTTTGCAGTGATTTCAACTTGCCATGAAGTTGATTAAAAAACCGAGGCCTTTTGACTAATTCCCCTTCGCTAGTGGCTAAATAAGAATCAAGTCCAATATCTACCCCTAACGGATATCCCTGTATGGGTGTTTCGGGAATATTGACAGATAACTGATAAATTAACTGTACAAAATATCCTGATGCTCGTTTAACTACCCTGATTTGTTTCAACACAAACCCATTACTGATAGGTCGAGACATCCTCATTTTTACTTTCCCAATTTTGGGAAGTTTTACCCATCCATCACCCACCCATTCTTGCTTAACTGATGGGTAGAGAAAACTTCTCATTTTTTTCTTAAAACGTGGAAAACCAAAACCTCTTTCCCACATATTTACAAACGCAGCTTCTAAAGTTCTTAGGGTTTGCTGCAAAACTTGTGAATGGTTTTTTTTTAATTGAGGATAGATTTTCTTGGCATCAGTTAAAGATTTACACTGAGAATTATAGGTAGGTCGTTGTTTATTCGGACTGATTATATATTCTGAGTGAATGGAACAAAAATTGATAGGAGACTTACGACTATTTACCCAATTTTTTCTTTCTCGAAGTGCATAGTTATAGACTTTTTTGCATGTTTCAAGATACATCTCAATCATCTGGACTTGAGACTTTTTAGGTTTGAGCTTGAAATCGTAGGTCATCGTTATCATGCCCTCATTATAGCATACTTAATAAATGTTGCTACATTTGTTAAGTAATATTCACGGGCAATAAATTACCCGTGTTGCGCTACATCTCCCACTTAAAAGATGGGAGCTTTGCGCTGCCCGTCTTTTTCTGTAAGTCCCCTATCAATGCTTGCTCCCTCAATTGTGAATATATCATATCTCCTGATGCCCCTTTCCCAAATTACCATAGGCAAGCCAAGCAACTAACCGATGCTAAAAAGCAATATCCTCAGTTAAAGACCGTTCATTCTCAAGTTCTTCAGCAAACTTTAAGAACTTTGGACAGAGCTTGGGATGACATGAGAGCCAGGGGCTTTGGTTTCCCTCGCTTTAAGAACAAGTATCGTCTGCGTTCTTTTGTCTTTCCACAATTAGGGAAAGACCCCATAAGAAATGATGCTCTTAAGCTTCCCAAACTAGGATGGGTTAAGTGGAGACTATCTCGACCGATACCAGAAGGCTTTGAAGTTAAGCAAGCTAGGGTGGTTAGAAAAGCATCTGGTTATTTTGTAGGTGTGTGATTCGTTGAGCTAGAAAGCCTGTACTAAGTACAAGCGTGTAGCTCGTTCTGTACCTGTATAACAGAATAACTGTTGGTTTGTTGGCTAAAGGAGCCACACTCGGAATCAAGGGAGCAATCCTGAGAGGAACGACATAACCCTCCGTTTTGGACTTAGTAAATTCAGGATGGAAGCAGGGTTAAAAGGGAAGCCCGTCATGAAACAGCATGATAAGCCGTTTCCCGAGTCAATCGATTATGGTTAAACATTACGTTGAATCATCGACTTGAACCCTCAAAAAATAAGCAAGTAGCCAAATCTGTTTGACAGGCTGCGTTCAAAAGAACAAAGTGAAAAGTGGAAGTCTGCCTATGCTATCCACACAGATTCCTAAAAGTAACTTGGGGGAAAGATGAAACCTAAAATCGATATACCCAAACCAACGGAACGAATTAAGTCCATGACTGCTCTTACCATCAGGTCGATGATGTAAGT
The DNA here is from genome assembly GCF_000167195.1 of Crocosphaera watsonii WH 8501. Classification (GTDB taxonomy): domain Bacteria; phylum Cyanobacteriota; class Cyanobacteriia; order Cyanobacteriales; family Microcystaceae; genus Crocosphaera; species Crocosphaera watsonii. The sequence continues at coordinate 15,170 of NZ_AADV02000074.1, forward strand.
AGTGACAAACTTAAGCGCAAGGGTCATGGATGTGAGAAGCAATAAGAAGCAAATGCCTACTTGTAATGAGTATGGATAAGCTGACGTATTGCTGGTTAATTAGAAGAAATAGTCTCTACTAGAGGTAAATATGTCGAATGCGAGTATAAACAAGACTACGCCAGAATGGAACACAATCAACTGGGCAAAAGTTCAGAGAAAAGTGTTCAAGCTTCAAACCAGAATATTTCAAGCTGTTAAATCAGGTAATAAAGTCAAAGCTAAACAGCTTCAGAAGTTACTGTTAAAGTCACATTACGCAAAGCTCTTAGCCATCCGCAAAGTGACCCAAGACAACCAAGGTAAGAAAACTGCTGGAGTTGATGGGAAAAAGTCATTACGACCTAACCAAAGACTAAAGCTAGTTAACGAACTAAGGTTAAAAGGTTACAAAGCCAAGGCACTCAGACGGGTTTGGATTCCTAAACCTGGAAGAGAGGAAAAACGTGGATTGGGAATACCAACCATGAAAGATAGAGTAATGCAAGCCTTGGTTAAATCAGCCCTAGAGCCATACTGGGAAGCCCAATTCGAGGGAACATCTTATGGTTTTCGCCCAGGCAGAAGCGCACATGACGCAATAGAGAGAATATATACAGTCATAAACTCTAAGGCAAAATATGTCCTAGATGCCGACATTGCAAAATGCTTCGACAAGATTAACCATGACCACCTACTGTCCAAAGTAGATTGCTCATACAACATCAAAAGAATCATCAAACAATGGTTGAAATGTGGTGTATTAGACAAAGGCGTATTTGAGGAAACCGAATCAGGAACACCTCAAGGGGGTGTAATAAGTCCGTTATTGGCTAATATTGCACTACACGGTATGATAGATGATATAGTAAACCACTTTCCCCGTACAAAACGTAGGAAAGATGGAAGTACAAACTGGGATTATAAACCCAGAATCATCCGATACGCTGATGATTTCGTAGTTCTCCATGAGGACTACGACGTTATTCTACAATGTAAAGAACTGATTGCACAGTGGTTAGAACAAGTCGGACTTGAAATCAAGCCATCTAAAACCAGAATTTGCCACACCTTAAAGGATGTAAAAGTTAATGGAAAGATGGAAGAAGCAGGATTCGACTTCCTTGGATTCAACATCAGGTCATACCCTACTGGGAAACACCACTCTGCCAAAACAGGATGGAAGAAAAACCTTGGATTCAAAACTCTAATCAAACCCAGCAAGAAGAAAATACTAGTGCAGCTTAGCAAAAATAATCCACCAGTCACTTATGATCTTTAAAGCCCTTAAATTTCCAAACGAACGGCTTAGCAAAATGTTGATTAAAGTAATCAATAAAATTGAGAATTTTTTGGGATAGTTCTTCAGTTGAACGGACAGTAATTCTTTTGAGTAAACGCCGGACTAAGATCGAAAACCAACACTCAATTTGATTAAGCCACGATGTATGTTTGGGAATATAAACAAAGCGAATTCGATGAGATTCATCTGATAAAAAATCTGCTCTGCTGTCCATAGATTGCAAAATCCCCTCCTTTCCTTTTCTCCCCAAATCAATAGTAATTCCACAGCTTTCTGCTACTAATTTGACTAAGCTTTCCGATTTATGAGTGTTGAGTTTATCTACAATAGGGTTTGCTGAATAAAAGCAAAACCCTATTCTTTAAAAGGTTACACCCATATTCGCGATCGCAAAAAAGATCAGCTTTGTCGGCTACAAACCGCTATAATTGGTAGAAACACCTCCCAGTTGTTGGTCAAGAACAAATGTATCGAAAAGAGGAGCAACCTTTACCGCCCCCAGAAAAATTTGAATTACCTTTCGAGGGCAAATTGTCCCCCAATAATCGTTGGGTAATCATGGCAGAGTTGATACCTTGGGATGATTTTGAGGAAGAATATGCTAAACTTTTTTCAGCAGAAAAAGGTGCGCCAGCCAAACTATTTAGAATGGCATTAGGGACATTAATTATTAAGGAAAAATTAGGAACAAGTGATAGAGAAACTATAGAACAGATTAGAGAAAATCCCTATCTACAATACTTTATAGGTTTAAATTGTTATCAACAAGAGCCACCACTGGAATCTTCAATGCTAGTTCATTTTAGGAAAAGAATTGATGGAGAATTGATAAACAAAATCAATAAAAAAATAGTAAAAAGAGAAATAGACAAGAGTGATAAAGAAGTAAAAAAAAAGGATTGTCTCCAATAAAAAGGAGAAAAAATAAAAAATAAAGGTAAACTAATTTTAGATGCGACTTGTGCGCCAGCAGACATCAAATACCCAACGGATTTAGGCATATTAAATCAAGCCAGAATTGAGACAGAAAGAATAATAGATAATCTTTATAAACCATTAAGAGTAAAATTGAGAAAAAAGCCGAGAACTTCTAGAAAAATTGCTAGAAAGGAATACTTAAAAGAGTAAAAACGAAAAGATGGCGACCATC
>NZ_AADV02000073.1 GCF_000167195.1 Crocosphaera watsonii WH 8501
GGCCCGGGATCACTCTTTTTATTAGGGTTTGCTGAAAAAGTTTCTCCAAAATTTATGCCACTTTTGACCAAGAATTTTCTGACAAATCAATAAGTTTTAGTACATGAAAATTGTTTAAAGTATAATCAAAATTAATGAAAGGCGGTTTGATGAGTTCTCCTGTTCTATTATTGGTAAATAAGGACAAAAAAAGCGACAAAAACTGCCTCAGAAGTTTAGAAAGATTGACAACTAAAAATGTAATAGCAATGGATGTAATGGAGGTTTCAGGGAGTTTTGTCATCACGAGATTTAGGCTAAATCTTCGTTTAGCTTGTCCAAACTTTCCCTCAATAGCATTACGGAAGCATTCATCGGAGTGGGCTTGTTTCTTTTCTTCTTCACTGACATTTTTCGGAGGTCTTCTTAACTTCGGACCACTGATTCTTATCCCTCTTTCCTTACACCAATTTCTGTTTTCCCTAGTTCGATAAATTTTATCTACATGGACGGATTCGGGATAATAGCCAAACGTTTCTTTATACTTTTCTACTTGTTCTTTTAAATGACAAGATTCATTGAAGTTTTCCAAACTTATTTTGTATAGAAACACATAGTTATCTACACAGCTTACTGAGAGTTTAGCTCCAAACTCTATTGGTTTTCCTACTTTTCCCCTCACTATTGGACGAATATGCGGTTGAGTTAAACTTACAATTCTTTGAGGAACACTCTGGGTCTTATTCTCCCACATTGACTGTTGTTGTTCATAAACTTTTTTGATAGTCTCTAGACAATTTTTCTGTCTTTTACTCAGATTTTCCAGGGAAGCCCCAGCTTGAATTAAGTCTTCTATATTTCCTAAATTTTTCTTAAGGTATTTTAACTGTTTCCCGATAGCTTTTCTTCTTTCTTGATAAGATACTTTTCGTTTTTTAGCTACTTTTAAGTATTCCTTTCTAGCAATTTTTCTAGAAGTTCTCGGCTTTTTTCTCAATTTTACTCTTAATGGTTTATAAAGATTATCTATTATTCTTTCTTTCTCAATTCTGGCTTGATTTAATATGCCTAAATCCGTTGGGTATTTGATGTCTGCTGGCGCACAAGTCGCATCTAAAATTAGTTTACCTTTATTTTTTATTTTTTCTCCTTTTTCTTGGAGACAATCCTTTTTTTTTACTTCTTTATCACTCTTGTCTATTTCTCTTTTTACTATTTTTTTATTGATTTTGTTTATCAATTCTCCATCAATTCTTTTCCTAAAATGAACTAGCATTGAAGATTCCAGTGGTGGCTCTTGTTGATAACAATTTAAACCTATAAAGTATTGTAGATAGGGATTTTCTCTAATCTGTTCTATAGTTTATCTATCACTTGTTCCTAATTTTTCCTTAATAATTAATGTCCCTAATGCCATTCTAAATAGTTTGGCTGGCGCACCTTTTTCTGCTGAAAAAAGTTTAGCATATTCTTCCTCAAAATCATCCCAAGGTATCAACTCTGCCATGATTACCCAACGATTATTGGGGGACAATTTGCCCTCGAAAGGTAATTCAAATTTTTCTGGGGGCGGTAAAGGTTGCTCCTCTTTTCGATACATTTGTTCTTGAGCAACAACTGGGAGGTGTTTCTACCAATTATAGCGGTTTGTAGCCGACAAAGCTGATCTTTTTTGCGATCGCGAATATGGGTGTAACCTTTTAAAGAATAGGGTTTTGCTTTTATTCAGCAAACCCTAAATATACCAAGATCGTAGGGTGGGTTAGGTGCGGATTTGATTTTGATAAAAACTTATGATGTTTTTATCCGCACCGTAGCCCACCGTTTTCAATATTAAGAAAACCCCAAACATCTTGATACTCGGGAAGTTCTACCACTCTGTATTTTTTTGAATTAAGATTCATAATAACTGAATCTTGATAGTCTGCAGATGCTTGACTGAGAAGTCGACTTACAACTGTTAAGACTACTTCCTTACTGTCTACAATCTTATCGATCGCAGAGTCAATAGCTGTCATAACATCATTATACATTGCATCAATTTCGTTGGCACTGGGACGAGACTTAAACATATTATCGTAGCTAATTTTGTCTAGGGTGACATAAAAGACATAAAAATTTTAATATTTCTTATTCTAAAAAATGCTAGTTTATGCTTCTCTAGAAAACGTTTTTATTTTATATAAGTAAAAATTATATAGATAAACTGTAAACTTTGAATATTCAAAATTTCAAGCTTTCCTAATACTGAGAATATTTCTCAATAAGCAACGAGTTTCCCACGTTATGGTATGATAGTCGACGATGAACATCTACAGCACGTATGTCTCTTTCACAAACACGAGTCTTTAACCCTAATCACTTGGTTATTCTCTTAGTGTTTTGACTGCTTTAAATTCACTTTTTGACTCTATTTTGAGCAATTGTATTAATTTAGTCTTAAAGTACATATGAATTTATATTGACAAAAATATAAAAATGTGCGTGTAGCAGAAAAAATCAATTTTTTGGTAACATGATCCAAAACAGAAAGAATATCTAGCGTAATGACAACAGATGTAATCGAAAAACCGTCTTCATCCACTTCTACGGTGCGGAAACCAGCCCCTCGCTACCGAGTTTTGCTGCATAACGATGACTTCAATTCTATGGAATATGTGGTGCAGACCTTGATGCAGACTGTACCAAGTATTACTCAACCCCAAGCGGTTGATATCATGATGGAAGCTCATAGTAATGGTACAGCTTTGGTTATTACTTGTGCTTTAGAGCCGGCTGAATTTTACTCGGAAACGTTGAAAAATCATGGTTTAACCAGCACTATCGAACCGGACGAATAATACAATTAAAATCTCAAAAATTGGGAACACTTATTTGATTTTTTTCTACAATTATTATTAATGACAACTTGAGTAAAATCTTGAATCCTTGAAACTTAATCTTACCATAATTGCTAATTACCCAGTACCTCTAAGACTGGGAATTTTTATAATTTTTCTCTTGATTTTATGGCTTCCTATTGCCATTCCTCTTTATTTACTCTTACAAGATGATCCTAATTTAACAACTATTGTTACTATGGCAATCTTATATTTAGAGTTTATTGGGTTGTTATTTGTTTGGAATAAGAAGGTTTATAAAATTAAATTTTGGTGGCGAGATTATGGTTTAGTATTTACCAGAAAAAATGGAATTGAGTTACTTAATGGTTTGAGTTTGGGTTTGTTTTTTACCTTTGGACTGTTTATTATTGAAGCAATTTTTGGCTGGGTTAAATTTGTTCAACCTGGGGCTAATTTTACTCGGATTATTTTTGAAGGTCTATTGAGTGCCTTGGGTCTTGGGTTGGCAGAAGAATTAGTTTTTCGGGGATGGTTATTAGAAGAACTGAAAAAGGGTTATTCTCGCAACATTGTTGTTGTTACCAACGGACTTATTTTTGCTATCTTACACTTTATTAGACCTATCGGAGAAGTTATCAGGACATTTCCTCAATTTCCGGCCTTGTTTTTATTGGGGGTTACTTTAGTTTGGGCAAAAATAGGACATAGTAACCGTTTGGGGATATGTATTGGACTGCATGGGGGTTTAGTTTGGGGATATTACATCATTAATGTTGGTAAAATCGTTGATTATACTGGTCAAGTTTCTACACTGGTTACAGGTATTGATAATAATCCTCTTGCTGGAATTATGGGGTTGATCGGGTTAGGTTTATTAAGTTTGTTGATGAGGAGGAAAAAAGATCAATAAAAGGTTGCTCTGTGGCTGCGATCACTGTATGATTTAGCTCATAGGTGAGCTTTCGTTAAGCTTGCAATCATGCACTACGTATTTTGTTTAGGACGTTTTCCTTGTTCCCTTTTACCTGTTCCCTTTTACAAAAGTATATATCTCCTAACTATTTTTTGTAGTGCTATTGTGTTAGCTTTAGTAATCGCACTAAAGAATATAGGCGATCGCTAAACTCAAACAACATTACCTAGAAAGTTTATAGATCAAGAGTTAGAAGATAATCGGTGATTTTCTTCAAAGCCTGAACAAATCAACTGTTCAGAAGACTTGTCTATCTACTGAGAATTGCTGTTTACCACACCAAGGATTTTACTGATGCCAATTAGAAAAGTACCGGGAACTGACTTGAAATACTTTCTGCTCGCTGTTGATGCAGAGGGAAAAGAAAGAGACGACGGGCCTGATGGGTTAATCACTCAAAGAATATTAAAGGAACTATCTAGTGCAGCTTAGCAAAAATAATCTACCAGTCACTTATGATCTTTAAAGCCCTTAAATTTCCAAACGAACGGCTTAGCAAAATGTTGATTAAAGTAATCAATAAAATTGAGAATTTTTTGGGATAGTTCTTCAGTTGAACGGACAGTAATTCTTTTGAGTAAACGCCGGACTAAGATCGAAAACCAACACTCAATTTGATTAAGTCACGATGTATGTTTGGGAATATAAACAAAGCGAATTCGATGAGATTCATCTGATAAAAAATCTGCTCTGCTGTCCATAGATTGCAAAATCCCCTCCTTTCCTTTTCTCCCCAAATCAATAGTAATTCCACAGCTTTCTGCTACTAATTTGACTAAGCTTTCCGATTTATGAGTGTTGAGTTTATCTACAATAAAAATCCATTCTGCTTTTTCATCAATCTTAATCGTTCTCTGGATATGTTCAGAAAAATCTTGTTCTGTTCTTGTCGGTCCAATAGAGGGACTAACAACTTTTCCTCTTGCCACATCCCAGTTCGCAATCAAGCTTAAAGTTCCGTGTCTTTCATATTCAAATTCGATTTTTTCTACTTGTTTAGGCTTGATTCTTTTGTTCGGAAATAATCTCTCAAGAGCTTGAATCCCTGTCATTTCATCTGTACTAATTAAATGAATTCCTTGTTCTAACAAAGTTTTAGCTTCTTGATGAAGTTCACAGATATATTTGACTTGCTTTTTAAATTTTAAGGGATCATCAATTTTGGCATTTAACCAGTAACGAACGAGATGTGGTTGTAATGTCGCTTCTTTTTAAAAAACGCCCCACACTACGGGGGGAAATCTTTTCGACAATTCCTCTTTTTATGGCTTCATCCGCCAACTCTGAAGGTGTCCAATGGCTCACTGGTCTGTCTGATTTTTCACATTCTTCACAAGCGATCGCTACAATCTGGACTACTTGTTCGACCGTAAAGGATTTTGTTGTTCCAGGTCTTGGGCGATCGCTAAAAATTCCTTTGATCAAGACCATTAATGCTTTCTCCGTTACCTGTTGTTCTTCGGCGGCACTCAGTTTTTCTCTCTCCTCAAACCATCGCGATCGCCACTGACGCACTTGTACTCGGTCTAATTCTAATCTTCGACTAATAGAACTATTGCTCTCTCCTGATGCTGCGGCTAAGATTAGCTTGGCTCGTCTAACAAGGCGATAGGGGTTTGTTGTCCCTCTCACTATTTGTTGGAGTACTGTTTTCTGTAGGTTGGAGAGGTTAATTGGCAATGCTTTTATCATGGACATCAACTTCGAGATTCTTCCGTTAGTTTCATTGAAACACATTGTCGTGGCTAGTCACGAAAGTTTCTGTAAAAATCTGGTGGATTACTTTCGCCAAGCTGCACTAGTATTTTAGATGCTAATAACTTTGTTTTTACCTAAAGTCTTTTGATTGGACTTTGGATAAAAAACAATTGTTAGCGTAAATTTTACGCTAAACATATCTCCAGAGCTAAAATAGAGAATTAAGGTGATTTTAAAAACTCTCTTTCCATCTTTTTAGGGGATTTTAAATATTAAATAGCTTCATTCAGTTTCGGTTCCAATATAGATATCTAAGTAGCTTTCAGTTAGAGATTGAATGACTCGTTCTAATTCATCAATGAGATTTCTTCTAGTGAGTTTTTCTACAGCATCAATATGAGCAGAACTTCCGGCTCGTCCTAAATATTTATATTTGGTTTTTTTCTCATTATTAGTGGCCATAGGAAAAATTGATTCAGCAGCCTGTAGTTTATAATACCAGTAGATTGTTCCCTTTCGATTAACCTGATAACGAATAATATGACAATTAGCTGGTGCTACTTCCCCTTCCCGTTCAATTTTCTTTATTTTCTGTTTAAGAGAGCGAATTAGACTCTTAATTTGTTTGGCTCTCAGGTGGACATCTTGACTGGTCTTAAGTTCGGAATGTGATGACATTAGCCTTAACTGTAACAAACAACCTCTTTTGATGTTAGCGTATATATTCCGCTAATTAATAAGGTAATAAATTTTAAAAATGACCAAAAATGAAACGGCTACGTCTGTCGAGGAATTCCTGGTGTGGAGGTCTAACCTCTTCCAAGGACTAAAAGCTAGAAAAGAAACTATTATAGAATTACTCGATGCCCTCTCCAGTAACCAACAAGCTCACTCAGTCGTTGAATTGTCTCTCAATCCTTTATTTAGAAGAGATTATAACAGTTTATATAGAGGAATTCAAGAGTTTTTACCCACTCAAACTGACCCTAATTATGAACAGAGAATTGAGACTTTATTTTCAGCGGTATCGAGAACAATTCCTCCCACTTCAAAACATTATAACTTATTTGGTATTGACAGAACTCCCTGTCCACGACGGTTTGCCGAAACGTTAGCGGATAAAACCTTTATTCATTACCCCAATCCAATTAAGGGAAATAAACCCATTAATATTGGACATTGTTATTCCGTTGTCTGCGCTTTACCTGACCAAATAGACACAGAAAAAGTCCCTTGGGCTGTCCCCTTATCAGGAGAGCGAGTCCCCTCTAAACATAAAGGAGTAAATCAAGGCAATCAACAACTAAAAAAAATCTGGCAAAGTTCTTTATTTTCTGATAAATTATCTGTCTTAGTGGCTGATAGTGACTACAGCCAAAAGGATTTTATTGGGGAACAAGTTAAGCATGAAGACGTAGTTACTATTACAAGAGTTAGAAGTGACCGAGTTTTTTATCGTCAATTTATTCGGGACCCAAATCAAGCCAAAACTTCGGGACATCCCCGTTGGTATGGGGATAAATCTGACCTTAAAGATGACCAAACTTGGACTGAACTGATGAAGTCATCATGTTCCCTTTACAACGAAAAAAGGTCGTCAATTAACAGTGACTATTTCGGGATGGAAACAGATGTTAATGAGAGGAACTAAAAACTATAAAATGAACAATCACCCCTTTACTTTACTCCAGATTGTTGTCAGAGATCAAGAAAGAAATAGTATTTGGAAACCTATGTGGCTTATTGTTATTGGTTCTCGGCGCGATGAGTTAAGTTTAGTTGATTGTTATCAGTGTTATCGACAACGTTATGACATGGAACATCTTTTTCGATTTGGTAAACAAAGATTATTGATGACATCTTATTTAACTCCCGATGTACATCATGAAGAAAATTGGTTTAAACTAACACTTCTTTCTTATGTAAATTTGTGGGCTGCCAGAAAATTAGCTGTGGTTTTACCCCGTGATTGGGAACAGTATTTGAAGACTAATAAATCCATCAAAATCACCCCTAGTCTAGTTCAAAGAGACTTTTCAAGAATAATTACGACCTTGGGGACTTTCGCCAAATTTCCCAAACGTCGAGGTTTTTCTTCCGGACGTATTAAAGGTTACAAAAAAGCCCCACGAACTCGTCATGATGTTATCAAGAAAGGGAGCAAAAAATCAACTGAAAACTTAAAAGCTCCTTAGTTTTCCTCAGAATCTATAGATTAGCCCTATTTGTCAGCCAATTTTATTGACTGATACAGAGCCGATATTTTGGGATTTTAGTTTAGCGTAAAATATACGCTAACAAACTTTTTTTGTCCAAAGTCCAATAGAGTTATAATGGAAGTGGCACTTTGTAATTTAGGGTGACATTTCCTGAATTAATAACTAAAAATTTAGGGAAACAATGATAACTGACCCTCAGAAACATTACTAAGTCTCCCTCTGTAACCCCGATGTAAATCAAGGTGACACCCAGTACAGACACAGATTAAGTTGTCTTCCGATGAATTACTGGGATCTCTATCCCAATGATGAGTTTGTAACGTATAAGCCATTCGCTTAGAAACTGTCCAGTCTTGGGGGACTTTCTGTCCAGGTTCAATACATTTTCTTCCACATTTCTGACAAGTCCAATTGGCTTTTTTCTTCAGTTCTAAACTGATTTCTTTCCAGTTACTAGGATAGGGTGAAGATGAAGGCATTGATTATTATTATATTTTGGGTTAAAATAATTAGGACAAATAAACTTAACTCTGTCCACTATTAATAAACTAATCCCTACATCATATCAAGAATTTGTCGAAAAGTAAGTATTAATAAATATTAAGAAATGTCCCCCAAACCCCAAATCCGAACCCTAAAAAAGAAAGCCACAGCCCCAACTGAAACGAACAGTCCGTCGGTGAATACAGAGGTAGACACTTCAAAAACCATTGAGAATAGCAAGACAAAGACTAAGGTTAAACAAGCCGTACCATTAACAGAAGCGGAAGTTACTCAAAAGAAGACTAGCAAAGAACAGAGGGAAGAAACGGGGGATCAGGCCACGTCTGAACTCAACGGGAAAACAGAGGACAAAGCGGAGACTAACTCTGAAAACAGCACTGGTACAGGGGATCAGTCCACCGACGATCCCGACGCTGATATCGATAAGCCCATCTTTCAGGCGATCGGTACCATTAAAGGTAAACCAGAGGAAGACAAAGAGAACCCTGGGCAGTTTTTTATCAGATTAGGGGGCAAGCGTTATGGTTTATTCTTTGCTGGTTATCGTTATCAAGCTTGGTTAAAGCAAATGGCAGCTAAACCTGACCAAACCTTATTTTTGCGGGTTTATCCTAAGTGCTTGATGATTCCCCGTAAACCCCCGAAAATCTATTTTCAAGTGGCAGCATGGGAAGCAGAAAATCCTTGGGATGAAGCACCCGGACAGTTTCGCCTCAAAGGCATCTGGCAATTTGTGCCACAGGTTAGAACCCCCGTTATTTCGGTGTATCGTAACAAAGGGGCAGAAGATCCCAAAGGTAAATTTAAAGCGACACATATCCCGATATTAATGAGAAGGGACGATGAAGCTGCACCGTTTCGGTTTAATCCAAAGATTGCTAAAGAAGATTTACCCCCTCGTTGGTTTGTTCAGGGGTTGTTTAAGTTTATTCCGTCACGGGATTCTTTTGGTTTCTCGGAGGATTTAGAACCGCCAACTAAAAAGATTCCTTGGTACACAAAGCCAATCAAAGATGTTCCAGGGAAGGGGGCAGAGAAGCCCTCAGAGAAATCATCAAAAAAAAGCCACGAAAATGACGGTAAGAAGCCATCACCCGGACAAGGGGAAAAGCCGAAAAAAGAGTTAGATAACACATGAAAATTCCTATTTAACCCTTTCTATTGGAAAAATTAGCCGAAATTTCTGCATCAACTTTGACTTTTTTAATAGTTTTACATGACAGGTTTGGTAGAACCTAAATTACTTTGCTCTGTTTGATCACTGATATTGTCAATGCGGTTAGCCACATCCCTAAGCACAGCTTCATTATCGCCACCTTTCCCCAATACAGCAAACGGCCAGACCCCAGGTTTGTCTAGCAACTCAGAGTGATCCACTTCCCAAAGCCGAATAACGTTAAAATGATGTCGTGTTTGTGGCAATTCAAATACCGTTTGTTGTACTAATTCTGAGTTGGATTTCCTCAAGTAAATGACCACTTGGTGCATTTCTTTGTTCGGATAACGGCGATGAACCCTCAGCCGATAATCGAGCATCCTGAAGGGAATATCTTCTTTAGGGTCTGTTTGGAACTCAATGTGCAGTACCAATTCCTCTGACTGAAGAAATATTAAACTATCAGCCCTAATCGGTTCTAAAGAGAGTTCGGAGGGTTTCAGTTCTGTTAAGTTGATGGGTTTTCCAAGCAGCCATGTGGCCATGTCTTGTGCAAAGTTTGCCGCAATGAAACGACAGGTGGAGTCAAACATTTATTAGTCTTTAGACAATCAATACTATTATACTATACTGACGAGAAAATTTTGATTAAGTTTGACCCACATAAAATTCGCCTTGATTCTAACATTTATTAATAATTCTATGACAACCATATTGATAATATAGTTTCCTTGTCTTATGATTAAGGAACTTGATGGAAGAGTTGGTTTTCAGAATGGACGATAGATAATGACATTATCTTCTGAGAAGAGGTCTGAAAAATCTTATTTGGCCGAGTTTTTCCCTAAAAAGCTTGGATGCTCCCTTGTCTAAATGGAAAGACTTGAAAGTAAATTCTTCAATTGTCCATTGGAAAACTAAGGTTAGAAAGAAGAGAAGAAACACAATGAAAATTCTTCATGGAACCTGGATTCCCCAAACTAAAAATGATTTTAAGAACGGTGGCCGTTTTTTCTTATGGGTAGAAATGGATAGTCTCTTAAAAGGACGCAGAAAAACAAAACAACATAGACATCCTAGACAATTACTTAGTGATGAATTACAAACCTTCTTTGACCAACAGTTAGGTTTTGGGAAAAACAATACTAATAATAAACCATCCACTGAAACAAAATATTTCATCTTACCCAGTACCCCAGACAGTCCTTTACCGTCTATTGAATTAGCACGTTATCTAGAAGAAGATGTCTCAGAAGCCTTAGAGTGGAAACTATGGGAAATAGACTGTTATCCTCTAACAACAGTTATCAAAAGTCTGAATGATTTACATTTTTTATGCCAATATCAGTCTAATGAAATTCAATTGGGAGCCGATTTACTATTTTGGTATCACTACAGCCAACATCTGAAACAAATTATTATCAAAGACCAATATATTCCTTCTTTGAAATATAGAGAAAACAGAATAAGTAAAGGCAAGAAAAAAAAGAAAGACTTTGAAATATATCCGAGTTTTGAATTTATTAGTCAAACTTATGAACAGTTAATTAAGCAATCTACTGATTATATGCCTTTAGCTTGTGTTTCAGGGATAAATGAACGGGATGAAACCCTCAAATTTTATGAAAAAGAAACATTACTTCGACATTTTTCTGAGAACCTTCTCAATGAAATTGTTAACAATACACCCATTACAGCTACATTCGCTAAAAAATTTAAAGATGTGAAACTGCTTGAAGATTGTTTAAATGTTTCCTCAAATAACAAACCTTGGATAGAAACTGAGGGCTTAGAACATTATCATAAATGGCAACAATGGCGACATAAATTAACCCAAGCTGAACAAAATACTTCCTTTAACTTATGTTTTCAATTGATAGAAGCCGAAGAATCCCAACCTGATTATTGGCAAGTAAAATTTGTCACAACCTTAAAAACAGATCCTTCTTTTAAAGTTGAGTTAGAAGATTATTGGCAAAGCAGTCGTCCCCAACAAAAAAAGATTCAACAACAATTTGGACAAGGCTTTGAGAGAGAAGTATTGCTCAATTTAGGGTATGCAGCACGAATTTATCCCCCCATTTGGCAAGGATTAGAAACTGACCAACCCTTGGGGTTTTCTTTAACCAATAATGAAGCATTCGATTTTCTGAAAGAACAGGCGTGGGTATTAGAAGATGCCGGGTACAAAGTAATTGTCCCTTCCTGGTGGACTCCAAGTGGTCGTCAACGGGCGAAATTACGTTTGAGAGCTACAGCGAGAGAGAAAAAATCAGCAGCCTCTTCTTCTGGAAAAGGTTATTTTCAACTAGATACCATTATTCAATATAAATACGAATTGTCCATTGGAGATCAACCCCTTAGCCCCAAAGAATGGGAACAATTAGTATTAGCTAAAACCCCTCTAATTAAATTTCGGGGACAGTGGATGGAATTGAACCCTGAAAAAATGCAGCAGATGTTAGAATTTTGGCAAAAAAATCAACAATCTGACACTCAGTTAACTATCTTTGAACTCCTACACAAATCTAGCGAAATGACCGAGGAGTTTGAGGTAGAGTTGGATGAAGATTTAAACGTGATGATGAAGCAATTAACGTCACCAAGTTCTCTGACAGTCATCGACAATCCTCGTCAGTTTCAAGGAACTTTAAGAGAATATCAAAAACGAGGAGTTTCTTGGATTCAATATCTAGAACAATTAGGTTTAAATGGCTGTTTAGCCGATGATATGGGGTTAGGAAAAACCGTACAAGTAATTGCTCGATTAGTCACAGAAAGAGAAAGAGAAACTAAGGTTAATCCCACCTTATTAATTGCCCCGACTTCTGTAGTGGGAAATTGGCAAAAAGAAATTGAAAAATTTGCTCCGCAGTTAAAAGTAATGGTGCATCATGGTAGTGTAAGGGTTAAGAAATTAGATAAATTTGAACAAGAAAGTTTGAAACAAGATGTGGTAATTACGTCCTTCACTTTAGCGAGAAAAGATGCAAAACTATTTCAATCTTTGACCTGGCATAGAATTGTGCTTGATGAAGCTCAAAATATTAAAAATCCTAAAGCTGCTCAAACAAAAGCGATTCTCAAACTTCAGTCTCATTTTCGTTTAGCTTTAACAGGGACTCCTGTGGAAAATCGTCTGTTAGATTTATGGTCAATCTTTAATTTTCTTAATCCAGGTTATTTAGGAAAAGAAACCCATTTTCGTAAAGTGTTTGAGTTACCCATTCAGAAAGAGAATAATCAAAACCAGTCAGTTATTCTCAAAAAACTGGTGCAGCCTTTTATTTTACGCCGCCTGAAAACCGATCAACAGATTATTAAAGATTTACCCGATAAAGTTGAACATAAACAGTATTGTAACTTAACAAAAGAACAAGCATCTTTATATGAAGCGGTTGTTAAAGATGTCTTAGAAAAACTAGAAGATACAGAAGGAATTCAGCGTAAAGGGTTAATTCTATCTACATTGTTAAGACTCAAACAAATTTGTAATCACCCTCGACAATTTTTACAGGATAATAGTGATTTTATTCCTAATCGTTCTCATAAGTTAGAACGATTAGGAGAAATGCTAGAAGAAGTGATAGCAGAAGGAGATAGTTTCTTGATTTTTACTCAATTTACAGAAATAGGAGAAGCCTTAAAAACTTATTTAAAACAGACTCTTTACTATAATACTTATTATATTCATGGGGGAACGAATCGTCAGAAAAGACAACAAATGATTACTCAATTTCAAGACCAAGATACGCCACCATCTGCTTTTATTTTATCCTTGAAAGCTGGTGGGGTTGGTATTACTTTAACCAAAGCCAATCATGTCTTTCATTTTGATCGTTGGTGGAATCCGGCGGTGGAAGAACAAGCTACGGATAGAGCCTTTAGAATTGGCCAAAAGAAAAATGTTTTTGTCCATAAATTTGTTACATTAGGAACTATTGAAGAACGCATTGATGTAATGATAGAAGATAAGAAAAAGATGGCATCTGCTATTGTGGGAAGTGATGAGTCTTGGTTAACAGAGTTAGATAATGAGACGTTTAAAGAATTAATTAGCTTAAATAAACAAACTGTTCTTTAGTTGCTTATTAAGTAACCGGCAAAAAATATTATAAAATGGTAGTGGGAAGGAAACAGGGGACAGGGAATAGACATAAAAATCATCCTTTTTCTTCTGACTCAGAGATTCCTCCCTTGTACTTTAAGTTAATTTTCACACATCTACTTATTTTTTCTTTCTTAAATCGCTATGACACAATTCAGTCAAACTTGGTGGGGAAAACGTTTTATCGAGGCTTTAGAAACCTTTACGGAGTCTAACCGATTAGCGCGAGGTCGTTCTTATGCTCGTAATGGAAAAATTAAAAGTTATAAAATTAAAGATGGGAAAATTACAGCTAAAGTGAGGGGTTCTGTTAATCCTTACTTTGGGGTTTATAAAGAACCGTTATATAATACTCAAATAGAAATTCAGACCATTTCTAAGAGTGATTGGTCTAAAGTTATTGCGACTATTGGCTCAAAAGCTAGTTGGGTTTCTAAATTATTAATGAATGAAGTACCTGATAATATTGAGGAGGCTTTTCGACCGTTTAAATTACATTTACTTCCCCATAGGAAAGACTTTAGCACCACTTGTTCCTGTCCCGATTATTCAAATCCTTGTAAACATATTGCAGGGGTTTATTATTTGATTGCTGCTGAATTAGATCAAGATCCTTTTTTACTTTTTGAATTAAGGGGAATGACTCGTCAAGCTTTACAAATGGAATTAGAAAAATCCCCTTTAGGTAGTGCTTTGGGGGAGTCTCTAAAATCTCAACCTCTTGCCCCTCAACCAGTAGGTTACTATTACACTAAACCTCAAAAAATTTCCCTTCCTCAACTAAATTCTGTTCAAGATTATTGGTTAGGCAGTAAACCTTTACCTAAAACAGTTGAAACTTCTTCTGAGAGTAGTATTGCTGCTATTTCAGTCAAAAAGGGAGGAGATTATCCCCCGTTTTGGGGTAGGGACAATTCTTTCCTAGAAGTTATGGAAGAATTTTATGAGCGAGTGCGAACTAAAAATAAGGATTTAGGGTAAGTTCAATAATAAAACGAGAGGCTTTAATCGATGACTATTCAAGTTTCCCCCAAAATTGTTTCTTTACTTCCTTCTGCTACAGAGATCATTGACTGTTTGGGTTTGACGGATGCTCTTGTGGGACGTTCTCACGAATGTGATTATCCATCCTATGTTCGTGATTTACCGATTTGTACCACTGCCAGACTTGATATTACCCGTAGTAGTGGTGAAATAGATCAAGATGTAATGACGCTTTTGCAACAAGCTTTGAGTATTTATAATATTGAGCTTGAAACTCTCCAAAAACTTCAACCAACTCATATCGTTACACAAGATCAATGTGACGTTTGTGCTGTTAACTTTGCTACTGTAACTGAGGCGATCTCTCAATTAACTAACTCTAAGCCGCAAGTTATTTCATTGCAACCAAATCTCTTAAAAGAAGTCTTCGCTGACATCGAACGAGTAGCCAAAACTTTTGATATTGATCCTCAATCAGTTTTAGCAAAATTAAAACAACGAATCCAAGAAATTACAACAAAAACTGAAAACATCGATCCCAAACCTACAGTAGTAGCTTTAGAATGGACTGAGCCATTGATGGGTGGAGGAAACTGGATTCCTGAACTGGTAGAGATTGCTGGAGGGCGAATTCTGTTAAGCTCTAAAGGAGAACATTCCCCTTATATAACCTGGGAAAATTTGATAGCAGCCAATCCCGAAGTGATTGTAATCATGCCCTGTGGCTTTGACTTAGAACGTACCGAAAAAGAAGCACAAATATTGAGGAACCATTCAGACTGGAAAAACTTGAAAGCTGTGAAAAATGGTCAAGTTTTTATTGTTGATGGCAACGCTTATTTCAATCGTCCCAGTCAGAGATTAGTGGATTCGACAGAGATATTAGCTGAAATTTTACACCCATCTTTATTTAATTATGATTTCAAAGGAAAAAGTTGGAAGGCTTTGACTGTATAACAACTAGGACTGAATTTATTAACTATTAATTATTCTAATTTCTTTTCCCAGAATAATGCTTTGCCCATTTTGGGATTTAGCTCATAGCCGTTGAATCCATAAGATTTATATGCTAATTGAGCAACATGATTTCCTTCAAGCACTTCTAGAGTAAGTTTACAGCAGCCCAAATCGTATGCAATTTCCTCAACTTTGTTTAAAAGAAGTTTGGACAAACCTCGTCCACGGTAGGGTAAAGCGACAATGACATCATGGATATTTAGTAATGGCTTGCAAGCAAAGGTAGAAAATCCTTCTAAGCAAACAACAAGACCCGCCGGTTGAGAATCAACAAAAGCCAGAATGACATGGGCTGATTTTCTCTTTGCAAGTTCTCTTGGGAGATTGGCCTTCACCTCATCGGGAAGACCTTGACCACCACCCATTGGATCAAGTGCATACTGATCCATTAACTGGATCAGAGCTTCGGCATGAGCAGATAAACTAAGGTCTGCTTCTACAATGTCAATCATATATCAATTAATTTCTTGACCGTTCTACATTAACAATTGTTGGCATCACTATAGTAAACTATCGCGCCTCACGGGGTGACAAGCCCGTTAAAACCCTGATTGAAAGAGGGTTTCAGCCGTGGCGATCGCTCTATAAATTGTCAAAAACTAGAGGGCTTATTGAGAATAAACAATAATGATAATCATTCTTGCCGTGTGTGTGGGGGGGAGGAGGGTTACACCGTCCTCCCCCCCACAGGGTTGATGCTCAAAATCAACCCCTTGGGCAATATTAGTTTTTATTAAATAATAAAAATTGGTTTATTTTGGATAGTTACATCTAAAATAAATCATCTTCCACTGGTTATTTTATGTTAAGATAAAATAGGGGAATTAAGCCGTCTTATCTATTATGGACATGGCTTGTAACCCTTTTTTATAATTGTTGAGTTTCTGGGGATTATTGCTCATCATAATTGAAATAAAATCAGAGCAAAATTCCCAAGCGTGAATCCAAAGAGAGCCATAAAGTCCTATCCAAAAATTACTATGTCTTCGGTCACGTCTTGATTTTTCAGTTAGACGAGCAATATATTTTCCTTGATTGGTTTGTCGAAATGTTTTGCCTTTTAAAGAAGTAGCAGTGTAAGCGATCGCTATTAATAAAATCAAGGAATTTAGTCGTTTATTATTGGCTTTACTTCCCTCCAAATTATAACCCCCTGTCTTACAATCCTTGAACATAGCTTCAATACCTGCCCTGGCTCGATAGACTTTCAAGACCTCTGATAAACTGTCTAAGTTGGTAAGAATAAACCAAGGCTCTTTTTCCTGTTTGCCCTTGTATTTTCTTTTCCAATATGCTCCCACATTAAAGTTTCCAAACCCTTTATTTTTAGTGACTGAAACCCCAGTTAAAAACATCTTCATCCCAGGTTTCATTCCTAACTGCGAAAAAGTTTGATAATCTTCATCATCTTTTTTCTGGTTTGTACCTTGTTTCTGACGAAAAGCGAAGAATAACTTTTGTTTTTTACTTTTTTTGTTTCAACCAATAAGCTAATTTAACACTGTGGAATTCTCGGTCTCCAAGAATGACTAACTCATAGTTTTTTAGAAGACAAAGAACAGGTTGAATTAATGCCTGTTGTTCAGATAATCTGCTGGCTCCTCTTTTCCCTAAAAGTGTCCAATAGATGGGTAAAGCCAGCTTTTTCCAGATAACAGCAACCATGAAAACATTTTTATCTTTCCATTGGGTTCTGTCAATTGTTATAATCAGACAAGAGCCAGTCTTAAATTCTTTACAAATAATAGCTTTAATCACAGGAAACCAGAATCTGGGAATGGCTAAAGCTGACAAAACTAGGAATCTCTGGATATGTTTACGACGACTTTGATAAAGGATTGGTAAAGGAAAACAAGCTGCTAACCTTTCTATTCTAACCTGTTTATGTACTGTCAGCAACCACAGTAAAATTCTAAAAGCCTCGAACTGTGTTTGTGTTAAATGTTTGGTAAAATGAGATTCATAAACTGCTAAAAAGCTCATGATTTAAGTTATAAAACGATTAAGGACAATCTGATTATTATTAGCATAAAATCGGATTGTTTTCTCTCTTTTAGGAGTTGACGCTCGCGCATCAAAACAGTTTGGGGGGGCAGGGCAATCGCATTTAATTTTTGAAAAGCTGACTGCATAAGAGGTTTCGCGATCGCCGTTCATTTGTACTGAAACTCTAAAATCTTTACTGGATCACGCATCTCAGATTTTAATGCGATTGCCCTGTTTGGGGGGGGAAGACGTGGCAAA
>NZ_AADV02000072.1 GCF_000167195.1 Crocosphaera watsonii WH 8501
AAGAGTCCTGCAACACAACTATTACTGCATTAACAGAACAAATAGAGGCTCTACAAGGTAAACTGCAAGAGCAAGGCCAACAGTACGATGTTCTGAAAAATAGTCATATTCGCCTCACCGCCGAATTCGACAATTATCGTAAACGGACTGCTAAAGAAAAACAAGACCTAGAAACAATAGTTAAACGGAATACTATTGGAGAACTATTATCAGTAGTAGATAACTTTGAGCGGGCCCGCAACACTATCAAACCTGCCAATGATGGAGAAACAGCTATTCACAAAAGCTATCAAGGGGTATATAAAAATCTCGTGGATAGTCTCAAACGCTTAGGAGTCAGTCCCATGCGTCCAGAAGGGGAACCTTTTGATCCCCTCTATCACGAAGCCATGTTACGGGAATATACCGATGAATATCCAGAAGGCATCATCATAGAAGAATTAATGCGTGGTTATATGATAGGGGAGCAAGTTCTACGCCATGCTATGGTTAAAGTGGCGGCCCCCAAACCAACAGAGTCTTCCGAAAATACCGAGAGTTCAACCTCCGATGAAACCCCATCAGCAGAATAGGAACCAGTTAGTGAAGCTGTGATCACAGTCCCCGCCTATTTTACCGATGCCCAGCGACAAGCAACCAAAGATGCTGGAACCATCGCTGGCCTTGATGTGCGTAGGATCGTTAATGAGCCGACGGCCGCCGCCCTAGCCTACGGTTTAGATAAACAAGACGATGAACAATATATCCTTGTCTTTGACTTGGGAGGAGGAACCTTTGACGTTTCTATCCTACAACTAGGAAATGGTGTGTTTGAAGTCAAGGCTACGGCGGGCAATAATCATCTAGGAGGAGATGACTTCGATAATGCTGTTTTGCAGTGGATGGTGGAAAATTTTAAACAAACAGAAAACATTGACCTTAGCGTCGATAAAATGGCTTTGCAACGACTGAGAGAAGCGGCGGAAAAAGCGAAAATTGAACTCTCCAGTATGTTGACTACCTCCATTAACCTCCCCTTCATCACCGCCGATGATAGTGGACCTAAACACCTAGAAGCGGAATTAACCCGCGCCCAATTTGAAGATTTAACCAAAGATTTAACCCAAGCTACCCTACAACCCCTTACCCAAGCTCTCAATGACTGTGAAATCGATGCTAAGGCTTTGGTAAAAGTGGTCTTGGTGGGGGGGTCAACCCGAATGCCAGCCATTCACCGTGTGATTCAGCAGGTTTTCCCCAACAGTCAAATGGAACGCTCAATTAACCCCGATGAGGCGGTGGCCTTGGGGGCAGCCATTCAGGGGGGTGTCTTAGGGGGTGAAGTCAAAGATGTTTTATTGTTGGATGTTACTCCTTTATCTCTGGGTATCGAAACTTTAGGAGAAGTCTTTACCAAAATTATTGAACGCAACACCACTATTCCCACCAGTAAATCTCAGGTGTTTTCTACAGCTACCGATGGTCAAACTTCTGTAGAAATTCATGTTTTACAAGGGGAAAGGGCTATGGCCCAAGATAATCGTAGTTTAGGAAAATGTCTATTGGCTGGTATTCCCCCTGCACCTAGAGGAGTGCCACAAATTGAGGTTAGTTTTGAAATCGATGTTAACGGTATTTTAAAGGTAGCGGCACAGGACCAAGGTACAGGGAAAGAACAGAGTATTGTCATTAGCCATACAGGAGGGTTAAAATCCACGGAAATTGAGCGAATGCAGAAGGATGCTAATAAATACATCGAGGAAGATCGTCGTCAAATGAGGATGATCGAAGTCAAAAATCAAGCGGATAGTTTATTCCACACCTATAAAACCACCCTGGATGAAAATGGTGACTTGATTGGTGATGATCTAAAAGTGAAGGCGAAACAGAAGAAAGAACAACTGGAGGCTGCGTTAACTAACTCTGGCCTCAGTTTAGACAAATTAAAGGCTTATGTGGATGAGTTTAGACAAGTTATTCTCACCATTGGTACAGAAGTTTATAAACAGGCTAATGCTAACGGCAGAGAGTTTAATAATACTTTTCCTGAAACTTTAGGAGAACCCATAACATCCTCCACTATGCCCGTTCCTTCGCCACCGAAAACACCAACAGCAGCCACTAATTCTTCTTTTGAGACAACAGTATCTTATCAAAGCACTGCTTCTGTTGACATGGAATCTTTAGCAGATTCAGATTTAGATGAGCTTGAAGGTCTTGATGTAGATGACTTAGAAGTGACCTTTAGTTTTGATGATGATGAAACTATTTCTAATGATTATGAGGCAGTTGATTAAGTTTAAAGGTAGGGTGGGCAAATGTTTAAACTGTAATAACTATGAGCTTTAACAGATAATAATTGCCCACCTTGGTAATCTTCATAAATAGCTCAGACTGGTGGGCAAGTTTTTAATATTCTTTAAATTAATCTTCAAGGTTTTCTGGCTTGCCCACCCTACAAACTTTGATATTAGTAAAAATATTAAGTAGTAAATTTTGCATTAGAAAATATATTTAAGCGTAGGGTGGGCAAATACTTAAACTTTAATAAATATGAGCTTGAACAGACAATAATTGCCCACCTTGGTAATCTTTATAAATAGCTCTGACTACTAGTGGGCAAGTCTTTAATCTTCTTTAATTAGTCTCAAAAATATTCTAGTTTGTCCATCCTACAAACTCATATCCAAGGGAGACTATTCATTAATTTGTCAACACTGGTAAATGAGGCAATTAAGCCAGCAGTGATTGATGATACTGCAACACCAATTATACCCTGAACAATTGAAGGATTACTATGGGTAAAAATTGAATAAGACCAGTAAATCAAAGCTAAAAAGGTTCCTGCCGATGCACCAGCAAAAAAACGTTTAACTAGCTTGAAAGAAGCTGATTTTTCAGGATATTGCTGACTCATTATTTTACTCTAATATCTATAACATAGATCAGACTGCTGGTGGGCAAGTGTTTAATATTCTTTAGTTAATCTTCAAAGTTTTCTAGCTTGCCCACCCTACAAATTTTATTTAATAGAAACAATGAGAAAAATAGTTTTAGAGAATAATTACTTTGGGTTAATTTTATTCACATTCTTTAATTTTTCCCTGGAACTTTCACTTCATTAATCAACTCGTGTCCTTGTTGCCAACTGTTAATATTAGTAATGGTAGTTTGAGCAATTGATGTCAAAGCATTTCTAGTGAAAAATGCTTGATGGGCAGTAATAACTACATTTTGAAAAGACTGTAATAGTTGAAAAGTATTGTCCTTAATAATACTGTCAGAATAATCTTGGAAAAATAGTTCTTCTTCTTCTTCTTAAACATCTAACCCAACATAACCAATCTTACCGGATTTTATACCTTTAATAACGGCACGGGTATCTACTAATTGTCCACGACTGGTATTAATTAACATCATCCCCTTTTTCATTTGTTCAATGGTTTTTTCATTAATAATATGATTAGTTGATGGCAATAAGGGACAGTGCAGTGAAATAATATCAGATGTAGCTAATAATTCTGGTAAATCAACGTATTTAGCTCCTGGTATAGCTTTAAATTGTTCGCTAGGATAAACATCATAACCTAATAAATTACAACCAAAACCTTTCATAATTTGAGCAAAAATCGTGCCAATTTTACCAGTACCAATGACACCAACCGTACTTTCATGTAAGTCAAATCCCAATAAACCATCTAGGGTAAAATTATCATCCCTAACTCGATTATAAGCCTTATTTAATTTACGATTTAACATCAAAATTAAACCCACTGCGTGTTCTGCTACTGCGTAGGGAGAATAAGCAGGAACCCTGACAACTTTTAACCCTAATTCATTGGCTGCGTGCATATCAATCATGTTATAACCGGCACAACGTAGGGCAATTAATTTAGTTCCTTGTGCAGCTAAAATCTTTAAAGTTTCTGCATTTGCAATATCATTAACAAAGATACAAACACAGGGAAAATCTTTGGCTAAAGAAGCTGTTTTTGGGTTTAATTGTGTTTTAAAATATTCTATTTCATGGGGAGAATCAATTTCTTTGTTGGCGAGATCCAAGAATTGACTATCATAGGAACGGGTACTAAATACAGCAACTTTCATAATGGATGATTTTTAGGTTTGCCTAATTGACAAATTAGGTGATTTTATGGTAATAGTCTTCTTGATTTTTCTATCAAAAAAGGGAAGATTTATAGCGTTTCTCGGACTCAATATGTACACCTAATATCGCGCCTCCGAACTCCGAACTCCTAAAACTAGAAAACTCTGTACCTCACAAGTATGAGAAGTGCTATATCTTCCCTTTGGTATCAACACACCCTAGAATTTATTAACCCTGAGTTGTGCTTCTTTTTGGACATAATCTTTGAGTTTGATGGGAACGGGGGGAGCATTCCATATCTTACCACAATAGTCTTTGATGGAGCGATCGCTGGAAAATTTGCCCATTCTAGCTACATTCAAAATAGACATATTACTCCAGTTTTCCTGATCTTTATAAGCTTGAGAAACCTTATCTTGACATTCAATATAAGATTGATAATCTGCTAATAAAAGATAGGGATCATCGTACAGTAAATTATCTACAACACACTGGAATAGTTCAGGATCTCCATGAGAAAAGAAACCAGAACTAATTAAGTCTAAAACTCCTCTTAATTCAGGAATAGACGCATAATAACGACGGGGAACATATCCCTGTGCTTTTAGGTTTAAAACTTCTGGGTTTGTTAATCCAAACAAAAAGAAATTTTCGGCTCCAACTTCTTCACAAATTTCTACGTTTGCCCTATCTAAAGTACCAATGGTTAAGGCACTATTCATAGAAAATTTAATATTTCCGGTACCGGATGCTTCTTTTCCTGCTGTAGAAATTTGTTCCGATAAATCAGCAGCAGGATAAACTCTTTGACCAAAAGTAACGTTATAATCAGGCAAGAAAATCACCTTCAAGCGATCGCCTATATCTCCATCATTATTAACCACATCTCCCACTGCTGTGATTAATTTAATCATACGTTTGACCATAAAATAACCTGGGGCTGCTTTACCACCAAAAATGAAGGTACGGGGGGGAACATCTAGGTTAGGATCGTTCTTCAGACACTTATACAGAGTAATAATGTGTAAGACGTTTAGATGTTGCCTTTTATATTCGTGGATGCGTTTAACCTGGACATCAAATAAGGATTGTGGATAAAGCCAAATAAAAATCATTTTTGGTGGCAATTTCTGGAAATTTACCTTGAAGATAGAAGAGATTATCTAATATAGCCCTTCGTAAAGTTGAAATCTCTAAACCTGTGCGATCATCTTCAATTTTGACAGTATTTTTGTTAACTATTTTCCCTCCGTTGCTCCTTAAACTTAGGAGATAATAATTTTTTAGATTTGACCCGATTATAAAATTATTTATTATGAATTATTGATTTTTTTCATAATCTTAATCTTTGTTTTGGTATGTTTATTAAATTTATATTAATGAAAAATTAATTTATGACTAAATAATGGACAATCAACTAAGTATAATATAGAATGAGCAAAGGAATTAATTATTAATTCTTATATCTCTTTAAAAACAGATTTTTTTTACAAAACTATCTATTCATTGAGTTCCCGTAATCTCAGAAGATAAAATTGAGAAGATTTAAAGTAGGAAACTTTCAGAAAAAGAATTTAATCAAAAAGTAGGACTCTTATGAAACCGTTAACTTTTCGCACCAAAATTGTTGCTACTATTGGACCGGCTTGTTATTCTGCGGATGTGTTGCGTGAGATGATGCTGGCGGGAATGAATGTCGCTAGTGCAGCTTAGCAAAAATAATCCACCAGTCACTTATGATCTTTAAAGCCCTTAAATTTCCAAACGAACGGCTTAGCAAAATGTTGATTAAAGTAATCAATAAAATTGAGAATTTTTTGGGATAGTTCTTCAGTTGAACGGACAGTAATTCTTTTGAGTAAACGCCGGACTAAGATCGAAAACCAACACTCAATTTGATTAAGCCACGATGTATGTTTGGGAATATAAACAAAGCGAATTCGATGAGATTCATCTGATAAAAAATCTGCTCTGCTGTCCATAGATTGCAAAATCCCCTCCTTTCCTTTTCTCCCCAAATCAATAGTAATTCCACAGCTTTCTGCTACTAATTTGACTAAGCTTTCCGATTTATGAGTGTTGAGTTGATCTACAATAAAAATCCATTCTGCTTTTTCATCAATCTTAATCGTTCTCTGGATATGTTCAGAAAAATCTTGTTCTGTTCTTGTCGGTCCAATAGAGGGACTAACAACTTTTCCTCTTGCCACATCCCAGTTCGCAATCAAGCTTAAAGTTCCGTGTCTTTCATATTCAAATTCGATTTTTTCTACTTGTTTAGGCTTGATTCTTTTGTTCGGAAATAATCTCTCAAGAGCTTGAATCCCTGTCATTTCATCTGTAGTAATTAAATGAATTCCTTGTTCTAACAAAGTTTTAGCTTCTTGATGAAGTTCACAGATATATTTGACTTGCTTTTTAAATTTTAAGGGATCATCAATTTTGGCATTTAACCAGTAACGAACGAGATGTGGTTGTAATGTCGCTTCTTTTTAAAAAACGCCCCACACTACGGGGGGAAATCTTTTCGACAATTCCTCTTTTTATGGCTTCATCCGCCAACTCTGAAGGTGTCCAATGGCTCACTGGTCTGTCTGATTTTTCACATTCTTCACAAGCGATCTCTACAATCTGGACTACTTGTTCGACCGTAAAGGATTTTGTTGTTCCAGGTCTTGGGCGATCGCTTAAAATTCCTTTGATCAAGACCATTAATGCTTTCTCCGTTACCTGTTGTTCTTCGGCGGCACTCAGTTTTTCTCTCTCCTCAAACCATCGCGATCGCCACTGACGCACTTGTACTCGGTCTAATTCTAATCTTCGACTAATCGAACTATTGCTCTCTCCTGATGCTGCGGCTAAGATTAGCTTGGCTCGTCTAACAAGGCGATAGGGGTTTGTTGTCCCTCTCACTATTTGTTGGAGTACTGTTTTCTGTAGGTTGGAGAGGTTAATTGGCAATGCTTTTATCATGGACATCAACTTCGAGATTCTTCCGTTAGTTTCATTGAAACACATTGTCGTGGCTAGTCACGAAAGTTTCTGTAAAAATCTGGTGGATTACTTTCGCCAAGCTGCACTAGTCTTTAATGAAGATGGCAGTGGTTTTGCGGTAACAGTAACCGAACCAACAGCAACCATTAGTATTCCTGTTCTCAACGATGGTGTACCAGAAGGGTTAGAGACTGTCCGTTTTACCTTAGAATCGGGAGAAGACTATACCCCCGATCCTAACGCTGACGAAGCTACTTTTTCCCTGGTCGACTCCTCAATATTACCCCTAGACTTTAATACACAAGCTAATACTGTGCAGTTTGTTGGCTCTCCCCTACAAACCATCAACGCTAAATTTAGTCTTATAGGAGGAGATTTAAACAGGGCGATCGAAGTGGGGATATTTGAGGTTGACGACGACACAGGAGGGATTGATTATAGATGGGGATGGGATTATTGATGTTAAACCAGAGGACGCAGATTATCAAAGTACCGCTCTCAGCCGAGCTAGGCCGCTTTTTGCTCAGTTACCCGGCAATGTTTTTCCCAACCCCAGTTAAACTTTATCCGGGTTCTCAGGCAATCAGAGAATTGGTTTTTACGCAGTTTTGAACAACAGCACAGAAGGGATACTTAGTAGGATCACCCTCGATAGTCAAAATGCGCCAAAAAGTGAAGTTGTCTTTGCCACACCATCGGCAAATAATGGACTTAATCCCGTGGGAAACGTATCGGGGAACGGTTCTAGTCAATTAGGATTAAGTTCCGATCTTTCTGATGAAAATGGGGAAAATTTCAACGATCTTGGTTTGGCCATTGAAGTCACAGAAGAGGAATCTGCCTTAAACCCTTCCTTGGATGATGGTGAGTTAGGGGAGACATTAGACTTACGAAATATCGATGTTAATGGAGATGATATAGTCGATGACAATATTGTGGTGCAATTTACGGTTAACGCCGATGGTGTCTATGATAACTTTGTGGGCCTTTATGAAGCAGACGATGAAAGAGGTGCAGTTGCTGGGATAGCCCCCGGAGCCGATGGTTATGCAGCAGAGGCTATTAGACGGAGAGTTATTGGTTTTCAGGGGAGCGGGAGTGGTAGTGTCACCTTATCCGGTAATGACCGAAAAATATTAGTTCCCTTTATGATTGCCGATGGAACCCCTGAGAGTTTTTTGGCTGATAATGTTAACAATGATCCCACTTTAGGTCCCATCGCTTATTTCGAGGATCGATTTGCCAACCCAGATGGGGTGGATCATATTATTGGGATCGATAGTAATACTCTGGGCTTTGAAGAGTTCTATAATGGGGGGGATCACGATTTCAATGATGCGGTTGCAATGATCAACTATTTGACATGAATCTCTTAGAAACCTTAAACATGGCAGTAGCAACTTTGCTGCTCAATAAACAACGAAGCGCACTAACTATGTTGGGCATTATTATCGGCAGTGCCTCAGTTATTTCTATTGTTGGAGTTGGGCAAGCTGGCCAAAAATTAGCCCTAGAACAGTTAAACTCTTTGGGGCCAAACGTGCTATTTATTAATCCTGGTTCCAAAGATACTCGCAACATGAGTATAGAACCCCCCAAAACCCTAGTTTTAGAAGATGCAGAAGCGATCGCCTCTCAAGTACCTGCTGTGGCTAAAGTTGCCCCTCAGCTTAATTTACGGGATATTATGAGCTATCGAGGTCGTAATGCCATTGAATTAGTGTTTGGTGTCACCCCTGATTTTTTGCAGGTGAGAAACTACGAAATAGCTCAGGGAAGGTTTCTTTCAGCCTCCGATATCAAACGGAATAGTCGTGTGGTTGTTTTGGGACCTGATTTAAAAGAACGACTGTTTGAGGACGAAAATGCTCTGGGAAAACAAATTCGGATCAAACAAGAAATTTTTGATGTCATTGGTGTTATGGAGGCAAAAGGGTCTTTTCTGAATACTAATCAGGATCTCGTGGCTTATGTTCCTATTACCACTATGGCCAATCAACTGGTGGGTAGAACCTCTCCTTATGGAACCCAAGTAACTTTTATTGCTGTATCCGCTAGAGATCCTAATAGTATCAAAGCAGCTAAGTTTCAGATCGAAAATTTACTGCGACTACGCCATAAAATTACAGGAGAAGACGATTTTAATGTGGAAACGCAAAAAGATATTTTACAAATTGTCGACCAAATTACCACAGCACTGATTTTAATGCTATCTGTAATCGCAGGAATTTCTCTATTAGTGGGAGGGATCGGCATTATGAATATTATGTTAGTCTCGATTACAGAACGTACCCAAGAAATCGGACTTCGTAAAGCGATCGGAGCTAGTGAACGAGATATCTTACAGCAATTTCTAGTTGAAGCTTTAATCCTCTCTATTGTAGGGGGACTTTTCGGAATTATTCTCGGTGGGGGTTTAATTACCGTCATCGGCATCGTCTCCCCTCTATCCCCCTATTTATCACCTCTAGCGGTTATAGTAGCTGTAGGGACCTCCAGTGGTATCGGCCTATTTTTTTGGGTGTTTCCGGCAAAACAAGCGGCAGCTTTAGAACCTATAGTTGCTTTAAAGAGAAATTGATATCTCTTCTGAATTTACCCAGTTATGTTAAACATTCAAGAATTAAACAAAACCTATAGTAATGGCATAAAAGCCCTACAAAATATCTCTTTAACCATTGAGTCTGGCATTTTTGGACTATTAGGTCCCAATGGTGCTGGAAAATCTACCTTAATGCGTACTCTAGCTACCTTACAAGATCCAGACTCAGGGTTGGTAACATTAGACGGGATAGATATTTTCCAAGATCCCCAAAAAGCACGGGGTTGGTTAGGCTATTTACCCCAAGACTTCGGGGTTTATCCCAATGTTTCGGCTGAGGAGTTATTAGACTTATTAGCGGTATTTAAAGGGTTTGTTAAACCCCGTCAACGTCGAGAAATGGTCGCCCATCAGTTACAACTGGTTAACCTTTATGAAAAGCGAAAACAGAAGTTAGGGACGTTTTCTGGGGGAATGCGTCAACGCTTTGGTATTGCTCAAGCGTTGTTAGGGGAGCCAAAATTAGTTATTGTGGATGAACCAATGGCTGGCCTTGATCCTAGCGAGAGAATTCGTTTTCAAAATTTATTAGCAGAAATTAGTGAAGATCGGGTGTTAATTTTATCTACCCATATTGTGGAGGATGTTGCCAGTCTTTGTCCACAAATGGCAATACTTAATCAGGGAAAAATTGTTACCCAGGGTTGTCCTTTGCAGTTAATGGAGCAACTTCACGGTAAAGTTTGGATGAAGGTTATGAGTCCCACAGAAGCAGGGACTATAAACGAAGAATGGACTATTATTACTGCTCGAATGTTACAGGGAAAACGATATGTTCGTATCCTCAGTGATGCTGCCCCTGATGAGGGTTTTCAAGGGGTTGAACCAGAATTAAACGACGTTTATTTTTCAGCCTTATCAGGGAAACAAAATACTTTAGAAGCAGTTGAGATTTAAGTTAGCACCTCATTTTAATTAAACAACTATGGAAACAATTTCTGATATTTACGAACTTTCTCCTATGCAGCAGGGGATGTTATTTCATTCATTATATAATTCTACTTCTGGGATGTATTGTGAACAAAGGAGTTGTTTACTGAAAGGAGAACTTTCTGTATCTGCGTTTAAACAAGCTTGGCAAGCAGTTATTGATCGTCATACTATTCTCAGAACAGCATTTTATTGGGAAGAGGTAGAAAACCCCTTACAAGTGGTTTATCAAAGGGTAGAATTACCTTGGATAGAGTATGATTGGCGTGGCTTAACTAAGACAGAACAAGAAGAAAAATTAACTGCTTTTTTAGTAAATGAACAAGAAAAAGGTTTTACCCTTGACCATGCACCTTTGATGAGTTGTGGTTTAATGCAGGTGGAAGAAAATGCCTACTATTTTGTTTGGAACTATCATCATTTATTGTTAGATGGTTGGTGTAATGGCATTTTATTAAAAGAAGTTTTTGCATTTTATGAAGCTTTTAGACAAGAAAGAAATTTATTTTTAACCCCTTCTCGTCCCTATGGAGATTATATTGCTTGGTTACAAGAACAAGATAAAGAACAAGCAGAAACATTTTGGAAAAATACCCTCAACGGTTTAAATTCACCCACACTTTTAACTATTGGAAATAATGTTTCTTCTGATGAAAGGGATGAACAACATTATCAACTATCAGAGTCTTTAACTACATCTCTACAAACAATTATTCAAAAACATCGTTTAACTTTGAATACTTTGTTTCAAGGAGCTTGGGCTTTATTATTGAGTCATTATAGTGGAGAGTCTGATATTATTTTTGGGGCAACGGTTTCTGGTCGTCCCCCTTCTTTAACCGATGTTGAATCAATAGTAGGGTTATTTATTAATACGGTTCCTGTTAGAATTAAAGTTAAACCTGATGCTTATTTATTACCTTGGTTACAAAGTTTACAAACACAACAAATTGAAAAAGAACAGTATAGTTATAGTTCCTTAATTGATATTCAGGGATGCAGTAATATTCCTAGAGGAACACCTTTATTTGAAAGTTTAGTTATATTTGAAAATCATCCTATTTCTCTCGATAAAGCTTTAGAAGGATGGAGTAAAAATCTAACTATTAGTGATGGTCGTGGGGTAGAAAAAACCAATTATCCTCTCACTCTTTCTGTACTTCCAGGTTCTACTCTTGGTTTCCGTATTAGTTATGATAAACCTCGTTTTTGTTATAGTGATATTCAGGGTTTAATTGAATATTTTACAACTTTATTAACCAGTATTTCTCAAACTCCTGAGCAACAGTTATGGAAGGTTTCTCTAGATGTGGTAACAACTCTCTTGAGAAGGCAAAAGGTAAATAATAACATTCCGAACTCCCTCATAGTAAATCAGGAAATTATTACTGATACAAAGAAAATAGAAAAAGTTAGAAGTAGAGAAAGTTTTATACATCAATTATTTGAAGCACAAGTTGAGCAAACACCTGATAATATTGCTGTAACTTTTGAAAATGAATCTTTAACCTATCAAGAACTTAATGAAAAGGCTAACCAACTAGCTCATTATTTACAAAGTATAGGGGTTAAACCTGAAACTTTAGTGGGTATTTGTTTAGAACCATCTTTGCAAATGCTAATTAGTTTGTTAGCTATTCTTAAAGTAGGAGGAGCCTATTTACCATTAGATCCTAATTATCCTGAAAAACGTCTTGATTTTATGGTTGACGATTCAGGAATTGATTATTTAATTGGGAGTTCGGAGTTAGGAGTTCGGAGTTCGGAGAGTATAGAATTTTTTGTTGATATTGAGGAACTTAAAGGGGAAATAAGTCAACAAATAGATACAAATATTGATATAAAAATAAACTCGGAAAATTTAGCTTATGTTATTTATACTTCGGGTTCTACTGGGGTTCCTAAAGGTGTACAAATTCCTCATCGTGCTTTAAGTAACTTCTTACTTTCCATGAGTAAAAAACCAGGTTTAACAGCTAATGATACTTTATTATCTGTTACTACTCTTTCCTTTGATATTGCTGCATTAGAACTATATTTACCTTTAATAGTTGGGGCTAAATTAGTTTTAGTTTCTCGAAATGTTGCTATGGAAGGTGTTACTCTTGCGCAACAGTTAGCAACTCATCAAGTGACAGTAATGCAAGGAACTCCTGCAACCTGGAAACTATTGCTTGCTTCGGGATGGGAAGGAAAAAATGATTTAACTATTTTCTGCGGTGGGGAAGCATTAGATTCAGGTTTAGCACAAAATCTACAACAAAAATCTAAAGCAGTTTGGAACTTATATGGACCAACAGAAACCACTATTTGGTCATCTATTTATGAAGTAAACTCAGATAAAGTTAGACTAGGAAAACCTATTGATAATACACAACTTTTTATTTTAGATAAAAACTATAATCCTGTTATTACAGGAGTTCCAGGAGAATTATATATAGGAGGAATGGGAGTTGCTAGAGGATATTTAAACAGGCCAGAGTTGACAGCAGAAAGGTTTATTGCGATCCCCCCAACCCCCCTTACTAAGGGGAGCAAAGGGGGGATCGAAGGAAGTCGTTTATATAAAACAGGGGACTTAGTAAAGTATGGAGAAGATGGAGAGATCGAATATTTAGGAAGAATAGACTATCAAGTAAAATTAAGAGGTTTTCGTTTAGAATTAGGGGAAATAGAAACAGTATTATTAACCCATCCCCAAGTAAAAGAAGCTGTTGTTATTGTCAAAGAAGAAAGTTTAATTGCTTATATAGTAACTAAAGGGAACAGGGAACAGGGAACAGGGAACAGAATGGGTGAAATAAAATTATATGGGGACTTACAAGGGTTTTTAGCGGAAAAATTACCTAATTATATGATTCCATCTAGGTTGATAGAATTAGATAGTTTACCGTTAACTCCTAATGGAAAAATTGATCGTAATGCTTTACCAGAAATTCAATTAAATAGCGAAGATTATACTACACCAAAAACAGCAACAGAGGAAATATTAGCAGGTATTTGGGCAAACATTTTAAATGTTAATAAAGTTGGCTTAGAAGATAACTTTTTTGAGCTAGGAGGACATTCTCTTTTAGCAACACGGTTAGTATCAGAAGTCAGACAAGTTTTTGAGGTAGAATTATCGTTACGAGTCTTGTTTGAAAAACCAACTATTAAAAGTTTATCCATAGCTATTGATGGAGAAGCTAAACAAGAAATTTTACCCTTAGAAAAAATAGATCGTAGTGGAGAGTTACCCTTATCCTTTGCTCAACAAAGACAATGGT
Source organism: Crocosphaera watsonii WH 8501 (assembly GCF_000167195.1). Taxonomy (GTDB): domain Bacteria; phylum Cyanobacteriota; class Cyanobacteriia; order Cyanobacteriales; family Microcystaceae; genus Crocosphaera; species Crocosphaera watsonii. The sequence continues at coordinate 13,883 of NZ_AADV02000072.1, forward strand.
TATTATCACAACTAGAACCGGATAATCCTTTCTATAATATTGCCATCGCCCTTCGTTTAAAAGGTACTTTAAATATTGGTGCTTTAACCCATAGTTTCCAAACACTTATTCAACGTCATGAAGTATTACAAACCCGTTTTATAAACCAATATGGAAAACCTTATCTAACTATTGCAGAAACAACTGACATAGATATTCCTGTTATTGATTTAAGTTTAATCCCTGTTGCCAAACAAAACAAAATTATCACACAATTAAGTGAAGAAGAAGCACAACAACCCTTTACATTAGAAAGTTGTCCTTTATTGAGAGTAAAATTATTACGTTTAGCAGAAGAAGAACATATTTTATTGCTAACAATGCACCATATTATCTCAGATGGTTGGTCAATGGGTATATTGGTGCAGGAAGTTGCCACAATATATCAAGCTTTTTGTGCAGAAAAACCATCCACACTCGAAACATTACCCTTTTCAATATGTAGATTTTTCAGCATGGCAAAGAAAATGGTTACAAGGTGACAACCTAGATACACAACTAAGCTACTGGAAAACACAATTAAAAGATACATCAACATTATTAGAATTGCCAAGCGATCGCCCTCGTCCGGTTGTGCAAAATTTTCACGGTTCAACTTATTCTTTTACCCTATCTCAACCTTTAACCACACAGTTACAAAGTCTTTGTCATCAAGCAGGAACAACTTTATTTATGCTACTATTGGGCGCATTTTCTGTGTTACTACATCGCTATAGTAGCAACGAAGATATTGTCATCGGTTCCCCTATTGCTAACCGAAATTATGCTCAAATTGAAGGGTTAATTGGCTTTTTTGTCAATACTTTAGCATTAAGAATCAATTTATCCCATAACCCTACATTTTTTGACCTATTAAAACAGGTGCGACAGGTTGCTTTAGGTGCTTACAGTCATCAGGATCTACCCTTTGAAAAACTATTAGAAGCGTTAGAAGTTCCTCGTTCCTTAAGTCATACACCCCTGTTTCAAGTGATGTTTGTCTTACAAAATACACCTTTAGATCCCATTCAACTACCAGACTTACAATGGGAACCTTTGGAAATGAATAATAATACGGCAAAGTTTGATCTGACTCTGATGATGAGAGAGACGGAAAATGGTTTATTAGCTAGTTGGGAATATAATACTGACTTATTTGAACAAGATACTATCATTCGCTTAGGAACCTGCTTTGAGACTCTATTAAATGCTATTGTTACAGATGCAGAACGTCCTATTTCAGAGTTATCTTTGCTCAATGAAGAAGAAAAGCAACTTTCTCTGGAAAATGGGAGACTGGGAGAGGGGGAGACTGGGAGAGGGGGAGACTGGGAGAGGGGGAGACTGGGAGAGTGTTGTATTCATCAACTATTTGAAGAACAAACTAACAAGACTCCTGATGCGATCGCAGTTATTTGTGGAGAGCAACAACTAACTTATCAAGAACTCGATCGCAAAACAAACCAACTGGCCAGATATTTACAACAGTTTGGGGTGAAACCTGACACATTGATCGGTCTTTGTGTCAAGCGTTCTTTATCCATGATTATTGGTATTTTAGCTATTCTCAAAGCAGGAGGTGCTTATGTTCCTCTTGACCCCAATATACCCCCAGAACGCCTTACCATTCTCCTAGAAGATACTCAAATCAATCTTTTACTAACTCAGAATGATATTAATCTTCCATGGCCCAACACTTTAACAGTCATTGATCTCCAGCAACAGGAAATCTACCAAGAAAGTCAAAATACTCTGCCAACAGATACCACGGCTGAACATCTTGCCTACGTCATGTATACATCAGGTTCAACGGGTATTCCCAAGGGTATATGTATCCCTCATCGTGGGGTGACTCGTTTGGTTAAAAACAGTAATTATGTTGCTCTGGGAGAAGATGATATTTTCTTACAAGCGGCACCGTATACCTTCGATGCTTCAACTTTTGAGATATGGGGTGCATTACTAAATGGGGGACGCTTAGTCATTTTACCCAGTCAAACCCCTTCTTTAGAAGAAATAGGGGAAACTCTGGAAAATTATGGGGTGACAACTCTCTGGTTAACAGCAGGCTTATTTCAGGTTATGGTAGAGGAAAAACTAGAATCGTTCAAAAATGTGCGTTATTTATTGGCAGGTGGTGACGTACTCTCTCCCACTCACGTTAAAACGGTTTTACAAACCTACCCCCATTGTTCTGTTATTAATGGTTATGGTCCAACTGAAAATACTACTTTCACCTGTTGCTCTGTTTTAACAGATGTTGAGCAAATTGGTTATTCTGTACCCATTGGTCAGCCAATTTCTCAGACCCAAGTTTATATTTTAGACAATTATTTACAACCTGTCCCCTTTGGTGTCCCTGGAGAGTTATATATCGGAGGTGACGGGTTAGCTAGAGGTTATCTCAACCGTCCCCAGTTAACCGCAGAAAGGTTTATTGCGAGTCCCTTTGCAACGGGAGAAAGATTGTATAAAACGGGGGACTTAGTTAGGTATGATAGACAGAGAAATATAGAATTTTTGGGCAGAAAAGATAATCAAGTTAAGATTAGGGGTTTTAGGGTTGAATTAGGCGAAATTGAAACAATTTTACAACAATATCCCAAAGTCCAAACAGCGATCGTTCTGGTTAAAGAAAGCAGTCAAGGGAATAAACAGTTAATTGCTTATGTAGTGCCAAAAACAGAGGAAACTCTTGAAATAGAAGAGTTACAGACATTTTTAACGCAAAAATTACCCGATTATCTCCATCCTCATCATTACATGATTTTAGAGGAGTTTCCACTGACTCCTAACGGAAAAGTAGATCGGCGATCGCTTCCTCAACCCATCCTCTCAACATCGAAAAATGAAGCACCTCGTAACCTCATCGAAACCAAGTTAGTGAACATCTGGCAAGATGTGCTAAATCTGGAAAAAGTTGGTATTGAGGATAATTTCTTTGAATTGGGTGGTGATTCTATCTTAGCTATGCAAATTGTTAGTCGTGCTAATGGTATCGGGCTAAAATTATCCCCTAAGCAGTTATTTCAACATCAAACTATTGCTCAGTTAGCAGCGATCGCCACTTCCATAGACTCCCCCCAAGGGGAACAAGGTTTAGTCACTGGGAAAGTTCCTTTAACTCCGATTCAACACTGGTTTTTTGAGCAAAATTTAGCTAAAATGGCTCATTTTAATCAGTCTGCCTTCCTAGAAGTTCCTCAAACCCTCGATTTTGTGCAACTAGAAACGGTATTGCGCCATATTATTGAACATCATGACGCTTTAAGGTTGCGCTTTAACCTCTTAGAAACGGGGTGGGAAGGGAATATAAGCGATCCCGATGAGCAAGTACCTTTGACTTATGTGGATCTTTCTGGTTTATCAGATCAGACACAAGAAAAGGCGATCGCTGTAACAGCAACAGAGTTACAGTCGAGTCTTGATCTATCATCTGGGCCATTATTAAGAATAGCTATCTTTGACTTAGGAAAATTGCGATCGCAACAACTCCTGATTATTATTCATCACTTGGTGGTTGATGGAGTTTCCTGGCGCATTTTATTAGAAGATATCCAAACCGCTTATCAACAATTAACAGAAAATCAACCTATTGAACTACCCCTAAAAAGCACTTCTATCAAAACTTGGTCAGAACAACTTCAGAATTATTCCATAGAAGAAGAGAAAGAATATTGGCAAGAAATAGCCTCAAAAACTTGTGTCTCTTTGCCTAGAGATTATCCAGAAGTGAAAATACTATTGCAGTAACTAAACAAGTTATTGTTACGTTGGGTACAGAAGAAACCGAAACCCTATTAAAACATTCCCTAAACTTCTATACTCAATAACACATGTACTGTCCGCCAA
>NZ_AADV02000071.1 GCF_000167195.1 Crocosphaera watsonii WH 8501
TCCCCGAAAATGAGCCGGTACCACACGGATTCTGGACATCCAAACAAAAGGAGCAGTCCTCTATCACCACGCCGAAACAGGAATATTGAGACACACATGGGTTAAACCTGAAGCTTCACCCTATGACGGAAACTGGACTTACTGGAGCAAAAGACGAGGTACATATTCTGGGACACCAACAAGAGTCGCAAAACTCTTAAAGAAACAAAAAGGTATATGTCCTCAATGTAAGCAATACTTTACACCTGAAGACTTGATAGAAGTTGACCACATTATCCCCAAATCGAAAGGTGGAAAGGATACCTACAACAATCTTCAAGCTCTACATCGTCACTGTCATGATGTCAAAAGCAAAAATGACTACCTCTACGATTGGTTAGAAAATGGCTATGAATGGAAAGACGATGTGTTAACAGTACCTATGACAAAGGACTAATTGCCGAGAGCCGTGTGAGGTGAAAGTCTCATGCACGGTTCGGAATGGGAGTCGTGGTAGGTGACTACCACTTCGACCCCTAATCATTGTTTGGTTACGAGATCGATATGCTTGTTACCCCCGATCCCCTCTTTAAAAAAAAATTGCTGTTTGAGCCGGTGTTTGATTACGAGCAAGTGCTTGTGGTAGGGAAGTCCCACAAACTATACGGTTTGGATTTTATAACTCCATTCGATTTGTCTAAAGAAATTCTGATTACCTATCCAGTATCAATTGACAGACTAGATATCTTCTCACAGTTTATGTCCCCAGCAGGAATATATCCCAAAGAACACAAAATGATTGAGAATACCGATATCATGCTCCAGATGGTTGAGAGTGGGCGAGGTGTGGCTGCTCTACCTCGGTGGCTCGTTGAGGAGGTTTCCGAGCGGTTTCAAGTCGCTCCAGTTGCTCTTGGAGCTAAAAGGGTTCAAAAACAAATATACCTTGGCATTCGCGATAATGAAGCGGAAATCGATTACATTCGTGCGTTCTTGCACCTAGCTCGCGAGAAGAATAATAGCTTATCTACTAATTAATTGCGATCGCTTAAAAATCAAAGCGATCGCAGATCGATTGACCACTTCCTGGAATTAATAATTCGCCCATGAAAGTAGCAACTTAATTAATTTATGAATTAAATAATAAAAGTAATTTCTAAACTCCATTCTGTTTTAGAGGTTTGTTCTATATAAATTTGACGTATAAACTCTCTAAAATAAAATCGTCTTTCTGCTTCTGATAAGTCTTGCCAAAATCTGGGTAAGGAAACAGCTTCAGCAATATTTTTTAAGTTCTCTGGGGGTAGTTGTTCTAGTTGAGAACTTAATTTACTAATTTCTATGTTTAAGTTATAGCGTCTAATTTGTGCTGTTTGTTCATCAAGAATATTCGATTGAACTAAAGATGATAATTTATCAATAATGTCGATTTTTTCTGCTATTTTATTTTGAATATCATTTTTATAAATTTCTATTTGTTTAGGATCAAAGTTTTTAACTTTATTGGGAAAATGATCACAAATATAGTCAATAGTTTTTGCTAAAACTTCTTGATAAGAAATCGCCTTACATGGAGGGGTAATCGGACATTTTTGAGGACGAATATAGAGATATTCTTTTTTTTTGTTTCTTTGTGTTACCTGATTAATTATCATTGAGTTATGACATTTTTGACAACTAACTAAACCGACTAAAGAATATTTTGCACTGGCGGTTTTTGAGGATAATTTTCTGTTCCTTCCTAATAATCTATCAATTTGTGCCGCTTCTTCTCTTGAAATAATAGGTAAATGAGTATTAGAAATAATTTCATTATTCTTATATCTTAAGTCTCCCCGATAAACAGGATTTTTTAACCAGCGACTTCCTGTAGAAACAGATATTTTTTTGCCGTATCTTTTGGCTAAATAATTAACAGCACCTCTTAAGGAACCAAATAACAAAAATTGTTCAAAAAAGTCTTTGATAATAGGTGCTGTACTACGATCTATAAGATAACATTCTTTTCCTCTGCGGTATCCATAAGGTGCTTTTCCTGGGGGTGGTAAATCTTTGATTCGTCTTAAAGCTTGTCCCTTTTTAAGGGATAAATCTCTTTTATTCTTGTCGATACTTTCTAAAATTTCAGGGTTATTAATATCAATCTCTCTTACATTTTCTAACCATTCTAGTCCCTCTAAATTATTTAATTTAACCTCATCTAAAATAATAATTTTTATTCCTATATTTGTTAATTTTTGATAATTAGACTTGACAACTTGAGAATTATCTCCTAATTCTTCTAATTGACGAATTAACAGATAATTGGGAGCAATATTTTCACAGTCTTTGAGTAGTTTTTCTAACTCATTTCTTCCTCCTAAATCATGATAAAATCTGTCTATTTTTAAGTTATCAATAGATATTTCTAAATCTGATTCTAGTAAAGGTTCACGATAAAAATAGGCAAAAATGATCATATCAGTAACCTTTATTTTTCAGTAAGCTAGGAAAAAATTATTTGGGAACTTGGGGCATTAATTTTAACAGAAAGTACCTGATGATTAGCAAAGGCTTTTGCTAGTTTAGGATGAACTTCTGGGGGTGCAAAAAACAGCATAAAACCCCCTGCACCAGCACCTAATAGTTTACCACCCCAAGCCCCTGCTTCTTTTCCTAATTGATACATATTATCAATTTCTGGGTTAGAAATGACTGTATCTAGACTTCTTTTGGCTACCCAAGCTTTGTCTAATAATTCACCAAAAGCGGATAAAGATTGATTACTGGTCAAAATATTCCAACCTTGATCCACCATTTTTCTCATCTGTTTGAGTGTTTCTGTATTATCAGCAACCCGTTTTAACTGTTTTTCAACAACCTTAGAAGCCCTTCTTTTAATTCCTGTGAAAACTATGAAAATATGGGATTCAAATTCTGCTAATCTTTGGGGAGAAATAGCCACACGGTTAACAGCAATATCTTCCTCTGTCCTAAATTCAACTAAGTTAAACCCTCCCATAGCTGACATTAGTTGATCCTGACAACCGACTCGATCATTAACTAGATGACGTTCGACATAAATAGCTTCATAGGCTAAGTCTAAGGGTTTAATAAACTCTCCTTTAAAACTATGTAATGCTTGTAATAATGATACCGTAAAAGCAGAAGATGAACCTAAACCCGTAAATGCTGGTAAGTCGGCTACATTGTGGAGTTCAATATCTTTATCTAAACCGCAAAATTTTAAACATTCACGATAGACTTTATGTTCGATATCTTCAACAGTTTTGACTAACTCAACTTTACGGTAAGAAACTCGAATTAAATAGTCAAACAAATGACTAGGAAAAGAACTAGCTGTGACGTAAGAAAATTTATCAATTGCTGTAGCTAAAACAGCACCTCCATGGTGTAAAAAATACTCTGGATAGTCTGTTCCTCCTCCAAAAAAACTAATCCTAACTGGCGCACGTGAAATTAACATTGTTCTAACAAATTTGTAAAGTTTTCTTTGATAAACGTTTCAGCCTGTGGTAAGGTTTCTGGAGTTCCAATATCTAGAAATGGTGCCTCAACAGAATGTACCTTAATGCAAATATTTTTCTCTAGTAAAGTAGGGAAAACATCGTATTCAAAACTCAAGGTAAACTGCGAAGGAAACTGTCCTAAAACATCATGGCGAAATAGATAAACACCGCCGTTGATAACACCTTTCCCAGCTTGTTTTTCAGCAAAGTTAATCAGGGTGTTTGACTGATCAAAAACTAGGGAACCATAACGGGAAGCATCATCAACTGCTACCCCTAAAATGACACATCCAACTTCTTGATCGTCTAGATAATTAACTAATTGGTCAAAATTAGCTACAATTAAAGAGTCCCCATTCATTACTAACCATGCTTTAGGAGATAACTTAACTTGTTGCACTGCATTGATAAACCCTCCTGCTGTTCCTAATGGTTCATTTTCACGGCAACAATTGATGTCTACCCCCTTGACCTGATGGGTTTTAAAATGTTCCTCAATCACTTCTCCTAGATGGCCAGTGGAAATGATTTGTTGGGTAATTCCTTGTTGTTTAAGATAACAAATTATCCATTCTAAAAAAGGTTTATCGACAACGGAGGCCATGGGTTTAGGAATATTAGGAAGTAGATGTTTAAGTCTAGTTCCATATCCTCCGGCTAAGATTACGGCGGCAATATTATTCATAGATATATTTTAGAACAATATGGAGTTGTTATTGGATTAAGTTTGATGAAAACCTATCTAATTGTAGCATTAATTACCTTTAATTATTGTTCAATAATCAATAATCATTTTTGAGTATTTTATCTTATGTTAACTACCCTAAGTTTTGCTTTAAAAGAGTGGAATATTGCTGTTAAAGCATTGGAAAAAGGTCAGACTATTTTACTCCTACGTAAAGGAGGTATCAAAGAAATTTCAGGACAGTTTCAAGTTAATCATAACCCCATTTTATTATACCCTACTTATGAACATCAAAAACCCCATCTACTAAAATCAGATTATACTGCTTTTGTCAATCCTGTCCCCTCGGGTTGGCATCCTGAAACTATTGAAATTAGTAGTTGGGCTAATATTACTAATATTTTTCAAGTCCAAGATTTTTCAATAATTAAGCAACTTTATTCTTATCATATCTGGACAGAAAAATTTGTGGAAGAACGATTTAACTGGAAACAGAGACAACCTCTTTTTGTTTTATTATTGCGTGTTTTTTTGTTACCTAAACCTGTGATTATTCCTTATGACAAAACCTATGGTGGATGTGGTTCTTGGATTAAACTCAATAACCATATTTCCTTAGCAGAAAGTTATGGCGCAATGGATGACAATAACTATCATCAAAAACTCAAAGAAATCAGGAAAATTATTAGTTCTGCTTAAGGTCACTTCTTTGGTACAATATAATAAGTTAGTTATGAAATTTTTAGAGTATGTATCTATTAATTCCAGCAGCAGGAATGGGTAAACGAATGGGAAGCGAACGCAATAAACTATTGCTTAATCTTTTAGGCAAACCTTTATTAAGTTGGACACTTCTCGCAGCAGAAACAGCACAAAAAATTGAGTGGATTGGTATTATAGGACAACCCTACGATTTCCCTGAATTTAAAAATATCTTAGAGAATATTTCTCTTAACAAACCCGTGGAATTAATCTCAGGAGGAGAAACCCGTCAACAGTCTGTCTATAACGGTTTACAAGCATTACCAAAAGAAGCGGAAAACGTTTTAATTCACGACGGGGCAAGATGTTTAGTAACCCCTAATTTATTCGATAGATGTGCAGAAGAACTTTTAAATTGTCAAGGGTTAATTGCTGCTATTCCTGTTAAAGATACCATTAAAATTGTTGATAGTAAACAATTTATTAAAGATACTCCAAAACGTTCTAATTTATGGGCCGCACAAACTCCCCAAGGATTTGATGTTAATCTATTAAAAGAAAGTCATGAAAAAGGCTATCAAATGGGTTGGCAAGTAACCGATGATGCTGCTTTATTTGAAAAATGTCAATTACCAGTCAAAATTGTTCAAGGAGAAGAAACAAACTTAAAAGTAACTACCCCTGTAGATTTAGCGATCGCCGAGTTTATTTTAAAACAAAGATTGACACAATAAATGGTATCAAAATCAGTAGCACAGCCTTCCAGGCTGTAATAAATACAAGACTTGTGTTAAACTATTGACTACTCAAATGGAAACACTATATATCAACTAACTAAAGTTAAAAAAGATTATGAAGCAAAATCAAAAAATTTTACCTCAAGTTTCTGTAATAGTGCCTATCTATAACGGACAAAAAGACTTACCTGATTTAATTAACTGTATCCAAGAACAAACCTATCCTAAAGACAAAGTAGAATATTTATTGGTCAATAATAATAGTCAAGATGATACCTCTAAAATTCTGAATCAAGCAACCCTTGAAGCTAAAAAAATAGGCATTAACTTCCAAGTATTAAACGAGAACAATATTCAAAGTTCTTATGCTGCCCGTAATCAAGGAATTCGCCAAGCAAAAGGGAAAATATTAGCCTTTACCGATGCCGACTGTCGACCATTAAATAATTGGGTTGAAGAATTAGTTAAACCATTTGTTGACGAAAAAATAGGAATCGTCGTGGGAGAAATTGATGCACTACCAGGGAATAGTTTTTTAGAAAAATATGCAGAAAGAAATAGTGTATTGTCCCAAAAATTCTTATTAGAACATCCTTTTTTACCCTACGGACAAACAGCAAACTTAGGAGTTAGACGCATTATTTTCACAAAGATTGGTTTATTTCGTCCCTATTTAACCACAGGAGGAGATGCCGATATTTGCTGGAGAATTCAACAAGAAACAGACTATAAATTAACCTTTGCCCCCAAGGGAATTATTCGTCATCGCCATCGTTCTAACTTTAAAGAATTGAAAAGTCAATGGCAACGTTATGGCCGTTCTAATCTTTATTTACACGAATTATATGGGGTTGATTTAATGCGAGATTTCACGACAAAAGAAGCTATTTATCGCTGCGCACGTTGGCTATTGAAAGAAATACCCAGAGATAGTCTTAAAATTTTACAAGGTAAAGCCACTCCCCTTGATTTAATAAAAATGCCCATTGATTTATTTAATTTCCAGGCTAGAAGTTAAGGACAAAAAACAGCCAAATTATCAGAAAAAGCTCAAGAGATTGACTGGTTATAAAAACCCATGAGCAACAACAGGGTGTAAATAAAGATGACAAGATGACCGTGATAATGAGACAATGGGTGTAATCGAATTTTGAAAAATCTATGTATCAGTCACTAAGAATACTTGTCCTTACATTAATAAGTTTAAGCTTAATTAGTTGCTCCGTAGGTGTAGGTGGTTTACAAAGCTATGTCGATGCTGCTGATGGTTATCAATTCCTTTACCCTAACGGTTGGGCTGGAGTCGATGTCAAGCAGTCTTCTCAAGGGCTTGATGTCGTTTTTCGAGATATCATTGAGGAGAGTGAAAACTTAAGCGTTATAGTCAGCGATGTAGACAAAGAAAAAACATTAGCTTCATTAGGAACACCGACAGAAGTGGGCTATTATTTATTAAAACGAATAAATAATGATGTAGAAAATGACCGTGAAGTAGATTTAATTAATGCTGAATCACGGGAATTAGAAGGAAAAACTTACTATAAGTTAGAATATGAAGTAACCTTACCCAATCAAGAAAAACGCCACAATCTTGCCAGTATTGCTGTGAGTCGTGGTAAACTTTTCACCTTTAATCTGTCAACTGTACAAAAACGTTGGGGTAAAGTTAAAAACTTATTTGAAACTTCAGTCAATTCCTTTTCAGTCTATTAATTATATCTATAGCTGGACAAAAAAATGACACAATTTCCCCCTTTTGTACTTGCTTCCGCTTCCCCTGCCCGTCTGAAACTGCTTAAAACCGTAGGCATAGATCCCATTGTTTGTTCTAGTGATTATGATGAGTCTCAAATCACAGAAACCAACCCCCTTAAATTAGTACAGATTCTGGCACAGTGTAAAGCAGAAATTGTCGCTCAACAGTATGAAAATTGTTTAGTATTAGGGTGTGATTCTGTGTTAGCTATCGATGGTAAAATTTATGGGAAGCCAGACTCCCCAGAAGAAGCGATCACCCGTTGGCAAATCATGAGAAATAACTACGGAGAATTGTACACCGGTCATGCACTTTTAGATGGGAAAAAACAAAAAACTTTGTTGTCTTGTGGCATCACAAAAGTTCATTTTGCTGATATCGATAACCAGACCATTGAAGCTTATGTTAACACAGGAGAACCCCTGAAATGTGCCGGAAGTTTTGCTTTAGAGGGGAAAGGAAGTTTGTTTATTGAAAAAATAGAAGGTTGCCACAGTAATGTCATTGGTTTAAGTTTACCACTGTTAAGAAAAATGTTACAAAAATTAGACTACTCTATTAAAAGTTTTTGGTAGTCTTGTAAAATTAATTTGATTAACAGTAAACTTCTGATTAATATCGTTACTGAGGGCATTACTCCTCAGTTATTTAATACATATTGAGTCACTTATTAACATGATCACCGATACTAATCTCTCCCCAGAAAAATATCAACAAAAAATGCAGAGACGGAAAGAAGTTCAAGAAAAACGTCTTGCAGAAGCATCGAAAGAAAAAGGACTAATTGTTGTTAACACAGGTAACGGTAAAGGAAAAACCACCGCCGCCTTAGGAATGGTGATGCGCTCCCTGGGCCATGGCTATAAAGTGGCTATTATTCAGTTTATTAAAGGAGCCTGGGAACCTGCTGAAAAAGCGGTTTTAAGTAAGTGGGAAAACCAACTGGAATTTTTAGCCATGGGAGAAGGTTTTACCTGGGACACCCAAGATCGAGAAAGAGATATTCTCAAAGCCCAACAAGCTTGGGAGAAAGCAGTTTCTTTTATCAATAATCTTGACTATCAATTAGTCTTACTTGATGAGGTAAATATAGCCTTAAAATTAGGATATTTAGAGGTAGAAACTGTAGTCGAAGCTCTTAAACAAAAACCAGAACAAACCCACGTTATCTTAACAGGAAGAGGTGCGCCAACAGAATTAATTGAAGTCGCTGATCTAGTCACAGAAATGAAATTGATTAAACATCCTTTCAAAGAACAAGGAATCAAGGCTCAACCCGGGATTGAATTCTAAGAACTTGATTTATTCTTAAAGTTAGGCTAAAATAGGAAATTGTGTATTTTTACAAAGGCCATGAATGCTCAAGGAATTATCAAAGACATAGAATCGGAATATATCAAGAATGACCTACCAACTATTCATGTTGGGGATACAGTGCGAGTCGGGGTGCGTATCCGAGAAGGTGGAAAAGAGCGAGTTCAACCCTATGAAGGCACAGTTATTGCCATGCGTAACGGTGGTATCAACGAAACCATAACTGTACGAAAAACTTTCCAAGGGGTAGGGGTAGAAAGGGTTTTCCTTCTCCATTCTCCACGCATTGCCGATATTAAAATTATTCGTCGTGGTAAAGTCCGTCGGGCAAAACTATATTATCTACGCGATCGCGTGGGTAAAGCCACCAGAATTCGTCAGCGTTTTGACCGTCCCGTTTAAAAAAAACTTGGAAAATAGCGCACATAACTCACAAAAAAAGCAACAAGGTGCGCTATAATAGTTAAGGGTTAAAGCATAGTCTTATACCATGCGCTCTTAGTTCAGTTGGTAGAACGCAGGTCTCCAAAACCTGATGTCGGGGGTTCAAGTCCTCCAGGGCGTGTTAAGAATGTGTAGGGGTTAACGGCCGTTAACCCCTACTCTAGCGAACTGGTATTAATTGACCAATTATCGGGGTATGATGAAAAGATGATTTTACTGGGATTTGATAATGAAAATTTTGGTACTAAATGCAGGATCGAGCAGTCAAAAAACCTGTTTATATAATATAGAAGAAAACATCCTACCCAAACATCCCCCCAAACCCCTATGGACAGGAAATATTGACTGGACTGTAGCTAAAGATCACGGGATATTAACAGTAAAAGCCAATAATTTTAAACAAAAAATAACCATTAATAATGGGGATAAAGCAGAAGCAATTCCTAAAATGCTGGCCACTTTAATCGCAGGAGAAACAAAAGTTATTGAACAATTGAGTGATATTAATATAGTGGGTCATAGAGTGGTTCATGGGGGAACAAAATATACTGAAGCTACCAAAATAAACCCCGAAGTTAAAGCCAAAATTGCAGAATTAATTCCCCTTGCTCCCAATCATAACCCGGCACATATTCAAGGGATAGAAGCCATAGAAAAGGTCTTAGGAAATGTGCCTCAAGTGGCCATGTTCGATACAGCTTTTCATCAGACCATTCCCTTAGAAAATGCAGCTTATCCTATTCCCTTTGAGTGGGTAGATAAAGGAATTCGTCGTTATGGATTTCATGGTATTAGTCATCAATATTGTGCTAATCGTGCAGCCGAAATTTTAAATCAACCCCTATCTTCCCTAAAATTAATTAACTGTCATCTCGGTAATGGCTGCTCATTAACAGCTATCAAAGACGGCAAAAGTTTAGATACAACCATGGGATTTACTCCCCTAGAAGGATTGATGATGGGAACTCGTAGCGGTTCCATTGATCCAGCTATTTTACTCTATTTAATACGAGAATATTCCCTAACCCCCGAAGACTTAAATACCTTACTAAATAAAGAATCCGGCTTAAAAGGAGTTTCCGGCATTTCCGCCGATCTGCGAGCAATTTTACAAGGAATCAAAGAAAATAATTCCCGCGCCCAATTAGCCTTTGATATGTATATTCATCGTCTGCGATCGCAGATCGGTTCCATGTTAGCCGTCTTAGGGGGATTAGACGCTTTAATGTTCACCGCAGGAGTGGGAGAAAATGCTGCTTTAGTCAGAGAAAAAGCCTGTGAAGCCTTTGAATTTTTAGGACTAAAATTAGACAAAACGAAAAATGAATCCTCCCCTGTGGATCAAAACATCGCAACCGTTGACTCATCCGTAAACATTTTAGTGATCCATACCGAAGAAGATTGGGCGATCGCTCAACAATGCTGGCACCTGTTCACGGGAAAATAAAATTTCTTCACATTTTGACAAACTGTGTTACCATCTTGGATGATTGACTCAATCAAGAAAATTACCTAGAGGCGAGACAATCAAACTTGGTGGAGGAGTTTACAGGAGTGATCCGAAAAATGTCAGAGACACAACAACCCCTAAAATCTCAAAGAGGCACCTTTGAACCCATTCGTATTGGTGTTATCGGAGTAGGGAACATGGGGCAACATCATAGCCGAATTCTTAGCCTACTCAAAGATGTGCAATTAGTGGGCGTGTCTGATGTCAATGTGGAACGGGGGATCGATATTGCCAGTAAATATAGAGTCCGTTTTTTTGAACATTACCAGGATCTGCTTCCCCATGTAGATGCAGTATGTATTGCAGTTCCCACTCGCTTGCATCATTCCGTTGGTATGGACTGTTTACAAGCTGGTGTTCACACCCTCATTGAAAAACCCATCGCTGCTAGTATTGCTGAAGCTGAATCTTTAGTTAACCAGGCTGCTAGTTCTCATGGTATTTTGCAGGTGGGTCATATCGAACGCTTTAACCCTGCTTTCCAAGAACTGAGTAAAGTCCTAAAAACAGAAGAGGTATTAGCCTTAGAGGCACATCGTATGAGTCCTTATTCTCAAAGGGCTAATGATGTTTCTGTGGTTTTGGATTTAATGATCCATGACATTGACTTATTATTAGAGTTGGTTAAATCACCAGTGGTTAAGTTAACCGCCAGTGGCAGTTGTGGCTCAAATTCTCGTCATCTTGATTATGTAACCGCGACACTAGGGTTTGCTAATGGTATTGTCGCTACCCTAACCGCTAGTAAAGTAACTCATCGTAAAATCCGCCGTTTAGCAGCACACTGCAAAAATTGTTTAACCGAAGCGGATTTTCTTAACAACGATATTTTAATTCACCGACAAACCACAGCTAACTATAGCACCGACTATGGACAAGTATTATACCGTCAGGACGGCTTAATTGAAAAAGTCCATACCACTAAGATAGAACCTTTACACGCAGAATTAGAGCATTTTGTTCATTGTGTGCGGGGAGGGGATCAACCCTCTGTAGGAGGGACTCAGGCTTTAAAAGCCCTGCGTTTAGCCAGTTCCATTGAACAAATGGCTTTAGATGGTAAAGTCTGGGAAAACTCTGATGTTAGCTATCAATATCTAAATCCTTCTGTTTCCTGAAAATTAAGAAGACGAGTAATCAGAAATTAAGATTTTTTCTGGATACCTCGTCCGATTTAGATTTTGATGCTGATTTCGCTAAAATTATATATTGGTTGGCGATAAATTCTTGAAAAATATTGAGGGTGAGAATATTAAAGGTTGCTATTATGTTTCCTTTAAAACTTCTTGTATCTTTAAGAGTCAAAGGACCGTTACCGGCGATTTTTTCTACTTTATAGCCTGTATTTTTAAATAGGTTGATAGAAGTTTTTTGGTAAAAAATCTAAGATGTGTTTTATCAAGAATACCAGAACCTTGATAATTCCAATTGTTAAGTTTACTGTGGTTATTGACAGGGTGACTGATGAGATATTTCCAATAATCAATCTTGAATCATTATACCAATCAGTGTTCAGTTTTGAGAATTAATATCTGTTTAACTGTCATTTCCAAGGAAGTCAAAACAATTGAGTTAGGTTAAAAAGATAATGTCAATAGAAGGTTGACAAAAGAGATTCTCAAGAAAGAAATTCACAGTTCTTTTTTTTAGTAGTCCTTCATTAACAGCGATTTTTCCAAACTTCATCGGAAGTCTTTTTTGAATATATAAAATATATTCAATATTTTCTTGGTTTAATAAAGCAGCCTGTTTTAAATATTCCCCAATAGGATATTTAGCCCCTTGTTCTAAACACCTTGTCCATTCTTCGGCAAAAAAATCAACTGTTTCTTGTTTTAACCATCCTCGTAAAGCTAAAATTTCACCAACTTTTTGCTCTTTGTATTCTTGTTTATCTCTCAAAACAGTTTGTAGTTGTGCTTCTGTGATTAGGCCAGCATCCCGTAACGTTTCTCCCAACAAAGGAGTCCAATAGTTGTTAGGAACAATAATATGAGGAGCAGAAATGATTATATTAGACTTCATCTTCAATAAACGAAAATAAATCAGTTTTAGGTCTATAGTATCCGTTAATTGCTCTCATCGCTGTGATCTCAATTACTCTTCATTGAAAATTGATAATTGTTCTTCTGTTGTTTTACCTAAATGTTGATAAGCGATCGCTGTCACCACTCGTCCTCTGGGGGTACGATTAAGATAACCAATTTGTAATAAATAGGGTTCATAGACTTCTTCGATGGTTTTTGCATCTTCTCCTGTGGCCGCGGCGATCGCTTCGAGTCCCACTGGCCCCCCATTAAACTGTTTGATCATGGTCTCTAAAATCAGGCGATCTGTCCAGTCTAAACCTTGGGGATCTACTTGATAAATATCTAATGCTTCCGCTGCTAATTCTTGGGTAATGCTCTCAAATTTTTTCACTTGTATATAATCTCTAACTCTTCGTAATAAACGGTTAGCAATACGGGGAGTTCCTCGAGAACGTCGACCAATTTCTAAGGAACCTGGTTCGGTAATAGAGGTATTTAATAATTTAGCCGTTCTTTGAATAATTAAGGCTAATTCTTCCGGTTCATAGAATTTTAACCGTTGAATCAGTCCAAAGCGATCGCGTAAGGGAGAGGTTAAGGCCCCAACTTTAGTTGTTGCTCCTACTAGGGTAAATTTAGGTAGGGGAATACTCCTAGTTCTAGCAGCTTGTCCTTTCCCAATGGTGATATCAAGACGATAATCTTCCATAGCAGGATAGAGTAATTCTTCGGTTAAACGGTTCAGTCGATGAATTTCATCAATAAATAAGATATCTCCTGGTTTTAAGTTTACTAATAATCCTGTAATATCTCTTGGTCTTTCTAAAGCAGGTGCGGCCGTAATTTTACAATTAACCTCCATTTGCGAGGCTAAAATGAGGGAAATTGTGGTTTTACCCAGGCCAGGTGGTCCATATAATAGGAGATGATCAATTGGTTCGTTACGGGTTTTAGCTGCTTCGATAACAATAGATAAGACATCTTTGAGATCTTTTTGTCCGATATATTCATCAAAAGAATGGGGACGAATACTCTCTTCTAAATTATCTTGTACTTGATTTTTTTTTGTGTTGGTTAGTCGTTCTTGTTTTTTGGGTTGAGGGTTAGGATTTTGATTGCGTTTAATAGCCATTTTCTCAGGATCTGATTCGGTTGTTTATTTTACTAAATTTTATCGAAAGAGCAAATATTAATGTTTAAAAAAGCTCTTATATTGTTGTTCATTAATTCTTCCTGCTTCGTATAAAGTTTCCGTTATTTCAGAAATAGTTAGCACAGAATAGGCGTTACAACCATCTTCTTTAAGCTTATCTTTAACCCCTTGTTCATGATCGATAAAGACAACAATATCCTCAACAATTAATCCTGAAGAGGTTAATTTTTCTGCTCCTTCTTTAACACTTTTTCCGGTAATCAAAATATCATCAACCACCACCACTTTTTCTCCTGATTGAAAAGTCCCTTCAATTAAACGACGGGTTCCGTGTGCTTTGACTTCTTTTCTAGGATAAATCATCGGGTGATGTAACATTAAAGATAATCCCGTGGCTGTGGGTAAAGAACCATAAGGAATTCCGGCAATTCTTTCAAAATTTAAAGTTTTTAAAATATCAGCATAAGCATTTAAAACTTGATGGAATAATTGGGGTTGAGAAATTATTTTTCTCAGATCAATATAATAAGAAAAAGTTGCTCCCGATGCTTGTACATATTCCCCAAATAATAAACAACCAATATCATAAAGTTGTAAAATTAAATCTTGATGAGGATGGGAATTAAGTAAACAAACATTGGGACTCCAAAGCTCACAGTTTTGTAAGTTTTGACTAATACTTTTTCTATATTTATTAATATCTTGATTGAGATTATTCACTTTTTCTTTCAGGTCTTTAGATTTTAAAAAATCTTGAGGTATGGGAATCAGTACCCCTTGTCCCATGGGGTTTAGAGAAACTTTAAGTATCTCATGAATATCATTTCCTTTACTCCAAATGCTCCGCATTAATAATAATCTTTCTGGGGCAAGATAACGGACTTTTTTAATTACTTCTAAATTAGTAGTTCCTATTTCTAAAAATAACTGTTCTGGGGTTGCCCAAGTTTTCGCTTCTTTGATAACTTGTAAATAAAAAGGAGCTTCATCTGTGGGATATTCTTGCAAAATAACTGCCCCAGGATTAGAAGTATGACAGAGGATAAAAACCCCTTGATCTGGGTAAACTAAAAAAGGAGCGATGTGATCTTGTCCAGCGTAAGGACTAACCGTTACTGCATCAACTTGCCAGTTCTCAAAAATTGTTTTAGCAAAGACGGTACTGGTATTAATATCCCCATGTTTTGCGTCTAAAATAATGGGAATATCATCAGGAATAACCTGAATAACTTTTAATAATAAGTCTAATCCTTCGCTGCCCAATGCTTCATAAAAGCCTAAAGTTGGTTTATAAGCACAGACTAACTCTGCCGTTTGTTCAATGACCCATTTTAACCAAGTTTCTAAGGCAAGGATTAAACTTTCTTGTCCTTGATGGGTATGCTGATCTTGAGGCATCATTTCTGGGTTAGGATCAAGACCAAGGATCAATAAACTGTTGCTGGTAGTGGTCCGTTGGGTTAATTTCTCAAAAAAATTCATGACAGGAAGTTAGCTGGAGAGTATGACCGATTTTACCCCATAATCATCTGCCTTTCCCTGTTCTTACCTTGAACTATAATGAACAAACAACGGACAACAATGATTAATTCCTGGTTGCGACTATGTTTAGGGTTAACTCTATCTCTGAGTTGGGTTTTGCCCGGTTTAACACAAACAGTCATAGAACAGACGGTTTTAGTGGCTAATGACCGTAATTCTCGCATTAATTTACGTTCTCAACCTAGTGTCAATTCTGCTTTATTAGGCTATGGTTTGCCCGACGATCAAGTTACTTTGTTAGAATTTAGGAAAGGCTCAGGGAATGAACCGAGAGTCCCTTGGATTAGGGTAAAATTCGTAAAATCAGGGGACATAGGCTGGATCAGAGGGTATTTTGTCAAAACAGATATTACCATCTTAACCGCCAATGACCCCAATGCTCGTATTAACCTCCGCCAAGGCCCCAGTATTTCTACTGGTTCGTTGGGTTATGGATTAGTGGGCGATCGCATTAGAGTCTTAGAATGTGAAACAGGGCCAGATCAAGATCGCATCCCTTGGATCAAAGTTCAATTCCTTCAGTCTCAAGCTATAGGCTGGATCAGAGGGGATTTTGTCATTGTCCCCTTAACTTACTGTTAATCTCAACAATAACTTCTGATTGGAAAATTCAACAATATGGACTTAATTACGTTACAAAATTTTCTCGATAATAGTTCTTTTCTCTTATTATTCTTGACCATGCTCATTTATTGGGCCGGGGCTGCCTTCCGGGGTTTAACCTGGTTGCCTACTCTGGGAACCACAGGAGTGGCGATCGCTAATCTATGTATGGCTACTCTGTTGGGGGCCCGATGGTTAGAAGGGGGTTATTTTCCCCTCAGCAACCTCTATGAGTCCTTATTCTTCTTAGCTTGGGGTATAACAGCTATTCATTTGGTGGCTGAACAAATGAGTCGTAGTCACCTCGTTGGAGTGGTTACAACCCCCGTAGCGATGGGTATTACTGCCTTTGCTGCTTTGACTTTACCCTCAGAAATGCAAACCTCTGCCCCCTTAGTTCCGGCGTTGAAGTCTAACTGGTTAATGATGCACGTTAGCGTCATGATGTTGAGTTACGCTACTTTGATGGTGGGATCTGTATTAGCGATCGCCTTTTTGGTGGTGACTCGTAACCAAGACATCCAACTCAAAGGTAGTTCCTTTGGAACCGGTGGTTATCGAGATAGGTTAAAAAAAGATTTATTTAAAGATAACCAGGAAGAACCTACCGTTAGTGTCGTACAAAGCAGTGGTGCTGGTGGAACCGCCGTCTTAGAAAGCGTTGCTATTAAGTCTGAACCGGTTACTCTTTCTCCTCAACTCCTCACTTTAGCTGATACTTTGGATAATATTAGTTATCGTATTATTGGTTTAGGGTTTCCTTTACTGACTATTGGTATTATTGCCGGGGCAGTTTGGGCTAATGAAGCTTGGGGATCTTATTGGAGTTGGGACCCTAAAGAAACCTGGGCCTTAATCACTTGGTTGGTGTTTGCTGCTTATCTTCATGCGCGTATTACCAAGGGTTGGCAAGGTCGTAAACCAGCTATTTTAGCCGCCAGTGGTTTTATGGTGGTTTGGGTGTGTTATTTAGGGGTTAATATATTAGGAAAAGGTTTACATTCTTATGGATGGTTCTTTTAGTAGTTAAACTTCTGTAGAGACGTTGCATGAAACGTCTCTACCAATCTGGGATAAAGAAAAATATATAAACCCCTCTGCTCATTATTATTATGACACAGGCGCAACAAGATAAAAAAAAATTACAAGAGAAACTTCGTAACCTTAATCAAATTAACCAAAAGTTGATAGTTTGTAAAACCCTTAAAGAACTAACCACAGAAGCTTTAAAGCAAATTCGTCATTATTTAAACGTACAACTAGTGCAGCTTGGCGAAAGTAATCCACCAGATTTTTACAGAAACTTTCGTGACCAGCCACGACAATGTGTTTCAATGAAACTAACGGAAGAATCTCGAAGTTGATGTCCATGATAAAAGCATTGCCAATTAACCTCTCCAACCTACAGAAAACAGTACTCCAACAAATAGTGAGAGGGACAACAAACCCCTATCGCCTTGTTAGACGAGCCAAGCTAATCTTAGCCGCAGCATCAGGAGAGAGCAATAGTTCGATTAGTCGAAGATTAGAATTAGACCGAGTACAAGTGCGTCAGTGGCGATCGCGATGGTTTGAGGAGAGAGAAAAACTGAGTGCCGCCGAAGAACAACAGGTAACGGAGAAAGCATTAATGGTCTTGATCAAAGGAATTTTAAGCGATCGCCCAAGACCTGGAACAACAAAATCCTTTACGGTCGAACAAGTAGTCCAGATTGTAGCGATCGCTTGTGAAGAATGTGAAAAATCAGACAGACCAGTGAGCCATTGGACACCTTCAGAGTTGGCGGATGAAGCCATAAAAAGAGGAATTGTCGAAAAGATTTCCCCCCGTAGTGTGGGCGTTTTTCAAAAGAAGGACATGGTCCGGCTGAGTTGAC
>NZ_AADV02000070.1 GCF_000167195.1 Crocosphaera watsonii WH 8501
TTTCTGAACATATCCAGAGAACGATTAAGATTGATGAAAAAGCAGAATGGATTTGCATTGTAGATCAACTCAACACTCATAAATCGGAAAGCTTAGTCAAATTAGTAGCAGAAAGCTGTGGAATTACTATTGATTTGGGGAGAAAAGGAAAGGAGGGGATTTTGCAATCTATGGACAGCAGAGCAGATTTTTTATCAGATGAATCTCATCGAATTCGCTTTGTTTATATTCCCAAACATACATCGTGGCTTAATCAAATTGAGTGTTGGTTTTCGATCTTAGTCAGGCGTTTACTCAAAAGAATTACTGTCCGTTCAACTGAAGAACTATCCCAAAAAAATCTCAATTTTATTGATTACTTTAATCAACATTTTGCTAAGCCGTTCGTTTGGAAATTTAAGGGCTTTAAAGATCATAAGTAACTGGTGGATTATTTTTGCTAAGCTGCACTAGTTGTTACTTTCTGCTTTTACTCCCGCTTCAAGGATTGATGGCTAATCTCTACCTTGGGGAATATGCTTTCACCCTAATACCGGGGGGATAGGACTTGTGTTTTCTAGGATACTGGCACTCACCTATAAGATTATGAAGTTGTCATCAGTTAAGGATTAAAGTGCGTACTCCACCCTGTATGGGTTACTTAACTGATGCCAGTCGTCCCCCTATTTCTAGGTTTAGACTGAACGAATCGCACTTATATGAAGCGGATAAATCAGCATTATACTGTTTACCAGATGGGAAAACGCATAAAGAATAATTCTTTTTACTACGTTTAACTTTCCCACTACCATCAAAAGCATAAGGTGATTTCCGAGAAAGCTTTTCCCATAGGGGGTAATCGCTTGGACTAAAGGCTTTCAAGAAATAAAAGGAACAGAGAGTTAGCGGATCTTGGTACACAACTTTAAAATTTCATAATTGGCTTGTCTGAAAAAACAGAAGAAATAGATTAAAATGAAGAGGTAAAAAGATTAGAGAGAGTAAATTGAAGCTAAAACAGACAAATCATCCCTTAACCCCGTCGATGGTCGATGATTTACGTTTAGCAGCCTCAAAAATGACGGGAGCAGAGCGTCGTTCATTTCAAGCTGAAATGTGTCTCAAGTATTGTGGAGGAAGTGCCAGACAAACCGAAATCGTGTTTGGTTGGGGGAGAAAAAATGTTCAACTTGGATTACATGAAAAACGAACTGGGATAGTGTGTTTAGGATTACAATCAGTCAATAGTGGATGTAAAAAATGGGAGGAAAGATACCCAATAGTTGCCCAATCATTGAA
Organism: Crocosphaera watsonii WH 8501; assembly: GCF_000167195.1. Taxonomy (GTDB): domain Bacteria; phylum Cyanobacteriota; class Cyanobacteriia; order Cyanobacteriales; family Microcystaceae; genus Crocosphaera; species Crocosphaera watsonii. The sequence goes on from NZ_AADV02000070.1 coordinate 1,279, forward strand.
AGAAATAGCCGAAGCTCACGCACAACAAAACCCCACATTTAATAACCCCATTGCCTATACAAGATTAACGGCGGCTGAAGCCATTAAACAATTAAGAAATCTAGGATATAATGGAGAGGAGGTTCCTGCTGCTTCGACAATGGCAGATATTTTAAATCGTTTGGGCTATCGATTAAGAAAAGTGGTAAAAGATAAACCTAAAAAAAATCTCGGAGACGGACGCTATCTTCGAGAATATAGAGAAAAAAGATAGAAAAAAAGACCCTTCTGTGAAACGTTTAAGTATGGATTGTAAAGCAACTGTGGAAATAGGAGAATATTCACGTGGCGGACAAACCAGAGGTTATAATCAAGCTCAAGATCATGATATGGGAACTAAAGAAAAATACGTTCCTTGTGGGATTGTAGATGAAGATACAGGGCAACTTTATGTAACTTTTGGAAGTTCTTATAAAACGAGTGATTTCATGGTAGATAACTTGGAGCAATGGTGGACAAGTCTGAGTATAACTGAAAAGCAGCAACTAGAGAACATCCAAATTAAAGTTGATAATGGAGCAGAAAATAGTGGAATAAGAAGGCAATTTTTGAAGAGAATGGTAGAGTTTGCCGACCAAACTAAGAAATCTATTCAATTACTATATTTTCCTCCTTATCACAGTAAATATAATCCCATAGAAAGATGTTGGGGAATTTTAGAGAGGCATTGGAACGGAACACTTCTGAGAAATGCTCAAACGATGTTAGCTTGGGTAAAAACTATGACATGGAAAGGCTTAAATCCGATAGTTAAGTTAAGTAAAAAAGTTTATCAAAAAGGCATTTCTTTAACGAAAAAAGAGATGAAGGAAATTGAGAAACGTTTAGAACGTAATCCTCACTTACCTAAATGGGATATTTTGATTAGACCCAGTTAGTCTAAAAAGTTAATAAGAGTGTAAAATTAAGTGAATTTCCTTTTTAAAAATAGTCAAAGCTAATTTAAAAGTTAGCGTATTTCTTTCTTTTAGATAGGGAGGTTTTTGTTCGCGGAAAGTATCCGCGAACAACTTTTTATTTTTCCCTTTTCGCTTATTTGAGATGTTCTACAAACAGATTCTGAGAATGGGTGGGAAACTTTTTCTTGGAAAGCACCTAACTAGCTTTGAATCAATGGTAGCATTTGTGGTCATAACCCCCACTATACATAAAAATCCCCGATTTTACCTTTATGTTGTCAAGACAGATTCTTTATTGCGGTGAGCAATTACCTCAAGAAACAAGAAAAAACCTATTAAAAAACTGGTTAACACTAGTGCAGCTTGGCGAAAGTAATCCACCAGATTTTTTACAGAAACTTTCGTGACTAGCCACGACAATGTGTTTCAATGAAACTAACGGAAGAATCTCGAAGTTGATGTCCATGATAAAAGCATTGCCAATTAACCTCTCCAACCTACAGAAAACAGTACTCCAACAAATAGTGAGAGGGACAACAAACCCCTATCGCCTTGTTAGACGAGCCAAGCTAATCTTAGCCGCAGCATCAGGAGAGAGCAATAGTTCGATTAGTCGAAGATTAGAATTAGACCGAGTACAAGTGCGTCAGTGGCGATCGCGATGGTTTGAGGAGAGAGAAAAACTGAGTGCCGCCGAAGAACAACAGGTAACGGAGAAAGCATTAATGGTCTTGATCAAAGGAATTTTAAGCGATCGCCCAAGACCTGGAACAACAAAATCCTTTACGGTCGAACAAGTAGTCCAGATTGTAGCGATCTCTTGTGAAGAATGTGAAAAATCAGACAGACCAGTGAGCCATTGGACACCTTCAGAGTTGGCGGATGAAGCCATAAAAAGAGGAATTGTCGAAAAGATTTCCCCCCGTAGTGTGGGGCGTTTTTTAAAAAGAAGCGACATTACAACCACATCTCGTTCGTTACTGGTTAAATGCCAAAATTGATGATCCCTTAAAATTTAAAAAGCAAGTCAAATATATCTGTGAACTTCATCAAGAAGCTAAAACTTTGTTAGAACAAGGAATTCATTTAATTAGTACAGATGAAATGACAGGGATTCAAGCTCTTGAGAGATTATTTCCGAACAAAAGAATCAAGCCTAAACAAGTAGAAAAAATCGAATTTGAATATGAAAGACACGGAACTTTAAGCTTGATTGCGAACTGGGATGTGGCAAGAGGAAAAGTTGTTAGTCCCTCTATTGGACCGACAAGAACAGAACAAGATTTTTCTGAACATATCCAGAGAACGATTAAGATTGATGAAAAAGCAGAATGGATTTTTATTGTAGATCAACTCAACACTCATAAATCGGAAAGCTTAGTCAAATTAGTAGCAGAAAGCTGTGGAATTACTATTGATTTGGGGAGAAAAGGAAAGGAGGGGATTTTGCAATCTATGGACAGCAGAGCAGATTTTTTATCAGATGAATCTCATCGAATTAGCTTTGTTTATATTCCCAAACATACATCGTGGCTTAATCAAATTGAGTGTTGGTTTTCGATCTTAGTCAGGCGTTTACTCAAAAGAATTACTGTCCGTTCAACTGAAGAACTATCCCAAAAAATTCTCAATTTTATTGATTACTTTAATCAACATTTTGCTAAGCCGTTCGTTTGGAAATTTAAGGGCTTTAAAGATCATAAGTGACTGGTGGATTATTTTTGCTAAGCTGCACTAGTTAAAAAATTACGTTCTACTGCGAGAATTATTGCCACTACATCTGAGGGGGCGAGTATTGGTACAGGTTGGGTGATTCAAAGACAGGGAAATACAGTCCTGATCGTCACTAATCGTCATGTTATCAGCGACAATAAAAGTAAACGTCCCAGTGACACCATTGAAGTTGAATTTTACAGCACCCTTGATGATATCCAACGACCCCGTTATAAAGCTACAATTGAGGAGATAACAGACAGTCGAGAAGACTTAGATTTGGCGGTTGTAAAAGTTGTAGGAATTCCCGAAGATATTGAACCTTTAACTATGAAATCAGGTTGGATACAACGAAATTTAGAAATTACCATTATTGGTCATCCTTATAACATAGAAAGTCCTTGGTCGGTAGTTAAAGGGGATGTGATGAACTATAACCCCAATAACCAATATATTCCTTTAGACGCTCTCGTTGCTGACGGGAACTCTGGGGGACCGGTTCTCAATGCAGACGGTGAAGTTATTGCTATGATGGTGCGTATTAGATTTGAGGATGATATTGTTCTTATCAATGATCGAGAAAGCAAACTTTTCTTAGAGCCCAGATTCCGCACTTCAAAAAGTAGCATTAAATACTACAAGCCTGGGGTTAATAATTAAGTATAATTTCTTAAGCTCTTGAAGACAAAAAAGTGGGATAATTGCTTAAGTTGTTTCCTCTGTAAAAAAAGAGCGAAAAATGTCTTATTTAGAAGAAATACAAGTTAAAAATTTAGACCATTTAGGGATAGTAGCTGGTTTAATTGATGAAATAGGAATAGTCAAAATAATTAATAATAAATTAGGAATAGATGTTAGAGAAAAAATCTCAGCAGGTACAGTAGTTAAGTCTATTTTAATCAATGGACTAGGATTTGTTTCAAGACCTCTATATTTATTCAGTCAGTTTTTTCAAGATAAAGCCATTGAGAAATTGTTAGGAGAAAGAATTAAACCTGATTACCTTAATGATGATAAAATTGGGAGAGTAATGGATGAATTATATAAATATGGACTAAATGATATTTTTATTGAAGTAGTTTTAGAAGTAATTAAAAAATTTAAAATAGACCTTAAATACTCCCATTTAGATTCCACATCATTTCATTTAGATGGAGAATATAAAAGGGAAGAAGATAAAGAGAAACAGGAAGAAGAAAAAATTATTAAAGAAAGACCAATTTTTATTAAGAAAGGATATTCTCGGGATCATAGACCAGACTTAAAACGATGTGTCTTGGATTTAATAACAAGCCAAGATGGAGATATTCCATTATTTGTGAGAGTAGGAGATGGAAATGAATCTGATAAAGCTGTATTTGGAAAAGTTTTAGTAGAATTCAAAAAGCAAATAAAGTTTGATAGTATCATGGTTTGTGATAGTGCTTTATATGGTCAAGAAAATCTCCAACTAATCCAACATTTAAAATGGATAACGAGAGTTCCAATGACCATAAAAAAAGCAAAAGAATTAGTGCAAAATATAGAGGTGGAAGAAGTAAAAGATGAAGATAAAGAAAAAAGAAGTGACCTAAATTTAGAAAGTTATACCTGGAAAGAAGAAATTGTTACTTATGGTGGAATCAAGCAAACTTGGTTAATAGTCTTGAGTGAAAAAAGACAGAAAAGTGATTTGGACAAACTAGAAAAACAACTTTCCCAAGAAGAGAAGAAATCCCAAAAATTTCTTAAAGAAATACAATCTGAAGAATTTGAACATCCTCAAGCTGCTCGATATAAATTAAAAGCTATTAATAAAAAATTGAGATTGTTGGAAATAAAAGAAGTTGAACTGATTGAAACTTACTCGAAAAAAAAGGAAAAGATTTATAAAATGATTAGTCTGATCATCAAAAAAGATGAAGAGATAAGTAGAAAGACTAAAGAAGCAGGAAAATTTATTTTAGCAACTAACTTAGTAGAGGAAAATAAATTAGAAGCTAGTGAAATTCTGATAACTTATAAAAACCAGCAATCTACGGAAAGAGGATTTCGATTTTTGAAAGATCCCTTATTTTTTACTGATAGTTTCTTCGTTGAAAAACCAGAAAGAATAGAAACAATGTTATTTTTAATGTCTTTGTGTTTGTTGATTTATAACTTGGGGCAAAGAGAATTAAGAAATTGTTTAAAAAGAGTCAAAAAAGGAATAAATAATCAAGTAGGGAAAGTAACATTGCGTCCGACTTTGAGGTGGATATTTCAATATTTTCAAGGTATTCATTATGTGATTTTAAACGGAGTCAAACAAATTGTCAATTTAACAGAAGAAAGGCGTTTTATATTGAGTTTATTACCTGCATCTTGTGAAAGATATTATCTATAAATTGAATTGGATAAAGCAAAAATAATAAAAGAATAAGAGTCTAATGATATCAAATGAGAAGAGGAAACTCTCCTTCGTTTGTGCTGAGTCTTGCTAAGTTTTCAATGAGTATAAATCTTCTTAATTTGATTATTTTTCCTAAAAATTTAATGAAAAGAGAAATATTCTTGCCCAGGTATGATTTTCGGACTTTTTAAAACTATGTATTTTTTTATACTACATTTTGAAGTGCGGAATCTGGGTTTAAAGCCTTTTCTAACTCAGATATAGCTTCCTCAGACTTTGTTCTCCCTAACAACTCTACTTTATATTGACAAATAACTGATTTTGTGAAACAAAATTTTGAATTAGGGTTTGCTGAAAAAGTTTCTCCAAAATTTATGCCACTTTTGACCAAGAATTTTCTAAAAAATCAATAAGTTTTAGTACATAAAAATTGTTTAAAGTATAATCAAAATTAATGGAAGGCGGTTTGATGAGTTCCCCTGTTCTATTATTAGTAAATAAGGACAAAAAAAGCGACAAAAACTGCCTCAGAAGTTTACAAAGATTGACAACTAAAAATGTAATACCAATAGATGTAATGGAGGTTTCAGGGAGTTTTGTCATCACGAGATTTAGGCTAAATCTTCGTTTAGCTTGTCCAAACTTTCCCTCAATAGCATTACGGAAGCATTCATCGGAGTGGGCTTGTTTCTTTTCTTCTTCACTGACATTTTTCGGAGGTCTTCCTAACTTCGGACCACTGATTCTTATCCCTCTTTCCTTACACCAATTTCTGTTTTCCCTAGTTCGATAAATTTTATCTACATGGACGGATTCGGGATAATAGCCAAACGTTTCTTTATACTTTTCTACTTGTTCTTTTAAATGACAAGATTCATTGAAGTTTTCCCAACTTATTTTGTCTAGAAACACATAGTTATCTACACAGCTTACTGAGAGTTTAGCTCCAAACTCTATTGGTTTTCCTGCTTTTCCCCTCACTATTGGACGAATATGCGGTTGAGTTAAACTTACAATTCTTTGAGGAACACTCTGGGTCTTATTCTCCCACATTGACTGTTGTTGTTCATAAACTTTTTTGACAGTCTCTAGACAATTTTTCTGTCTTTTACTCAGATTTTCCAGGGAAGCCCCAGCTTGAATTAAGTCTTCTATATTTCCTAAATTTTTCTTAAGGTATTTTAACTGTTTCGTAACTGCTCACCGCAACAAAAAAGTCTTATTGAAAAGCACTACAAACAACATCAGTTGAGTCAACAAAAATATAAGCCCTGTGATTTAGCGTAAAATTTAAGCTAATTTATTACGGCTATTTTAATGACTAACATTCCCAGAATCAAGTCTTTTAAAAACCTCAAATAAAAACAACAATATGAGAAAAAAAGAATAGTAAGATAGTTTTTTGTTAGCGGAGATTATCCGCTAACCCTGTTTATTTTTGTGCAGAGAGATAGGGCGATCAAGAAAAATCTATCCCCCATCGGCTCCGGAGCCTTTTACATCTCTAATCCTGGGGGACTCCGACCAGCTAATGAAAATAATTCGCATAATTGGACAATGGCATTTTGCCCCTGTAATCTCATGGTCTCTAAAAAACTGAACATTTGGGTGACTAACTCTGCACCCCAGTCGCTTCTTGCTCCCCCACTTACTTTGCGGTGAATGACAATGGGACGTAAAGCTCTCTCAGCATCATTATTATCTGGTTTGACTTCAGGATAAGTTAGAAAGGTGAACCACTCTTCCCAATGACGTTTGAGACGGTTAATCAATCTTTGTGCATCATAAGGCCATCCTTTTTTGGGAGTTGCTTTAAAAATCTTTTGCAGTGAGTTCTCGACTTCTGTTCTTTTGGAGCCTAAGTCTTCAAGGGTTAAATTTCGACCATGATAATGACGATAATGGATACGGGCGGTTGCTAAAACTTGCTGTACATCGGCAGCAAATTCTCGATTCGCTTGAAAACGACTGGTTTTAAGGGACTCTAACTCTCGTTCTAAATGTGCCAGACATTTCTGTTTGGCCATCGCACTTTGTCTAAAGTAGGCACTATAGCAGTCACTGGTGAGGATGCCCTTAAAATCTGCTCCTAACAATTTCTCGACTTCTGCGGAGCTTCTAGTGGGAGCCAACATCAACACACAGACCTCATTTGATGTGGCTACCCAAACCCAATACTTGATGCCATCGATGCAATAACTGGTTTCGTCAACACATCGGATTCCTGGCTGCTGGATGTACTTTAACCACTGTTGGGTCAAGGGTTCTAAACTTTCTTGAAACCATTTGTGCATTTTGGCAAGGCTCCCTTGAGAAATGGGAATGCCAAAGACATACTCTATAAAATGTTCCTGTTTACGCCATGTAAGATTACCCCCATAGCCAAGCCAGCCCACGATGCTACTTAATCGCGCCCCATAACTGAATCCTTCTTTAACTCCCAATGGAACAGGACTGTAATCTGACCATCCACAACTAGGACATTTATAGAATCCGCGACGATATTCCCTGATTTCTATGGGTTGGTCTACTACTTCAGCCACTTGCTGGACTTTTTCGGGAACTACTTCATCTCGTTCCACTGAACCCCCACAAACAGGACAGTTTTCTAGTTCTAAAGGGACTATCTTATCGGGCTGACCAAAACCATTACGGGTCTTCCCTGGGTGGTCATATTTTGGTCCGCGTTTAAATCCTTTTTTGCGTTTCTTTTTGTCAGAAGGCTTTTTTAGTTGGTCTGATGATGGGGGGACTGAACTGTTTTTTGAGTTACGGTTTTTTAGCTTATCTCTCTCTTCTTTCAATTTTTCAATTTCTTGCTGTTGTGTAGAGATTTGTTGTTGTTGCTGGTCAATCAGTCTTTGTTGAAGAGATAACTGTTGTTGTGCCTTGACTAGCCACTCAATCATGAAGACATTGTTCGCCAACTGTTCATCGGCGATAGCTCTAACTAGCTTTGAATCAATGGTAGCATTTGTGGTCATAACCCCCACTATACATAAAAATCCCCGATTTTACCTTTATGTTGTCAAGACAGATTCTTTATTGCGGTGAGCAATTACGTTTTGGCTGCTATTTCTGCGGTTTGTGCTTCACTTTTTGCCTCATCTTCCATATCTACCGAAGCAACAGACAGCAACACAGGATGAAACCGTAATCTCTCACATCCTACTTTTAACAGGGATGATACTTTAAGACCACGCCACACCTTCACCGTGTTGTCATAACTCCCAGAGACTATGTTCCCTTCCGGGGTGATGGCCACTGTCGTGACAATATCTTGATGACCTTGTAGGGTATGGAGAAAGGTTCCCTGGGGACTCCACACTTTCACGGTGGTGTCATCACTCCCAGAGATTATGTTTCCTTCCGGGGTGATGGCCAGGGTCCAGACATAATCTTGATGACCTTCAAGGGTATTGCGTTCCCTCACCTGATCGATCGCAGCATACAAACTCGATCGCACTTCTGGTAATACCTTGGGAACTTGCCAAGCATTGAGATTATCTCCTGTAGTAGCAATGGCTAACACAAGAGGTTCTAAAGGTTCAACGGGAAACAAGTTCTTAACGGTTGCTGCTTGTTCTTTCAAGGTGGCCACCTTGGCCCGTTTATTGGAGTCGATCGCAAAGAAAGTAGCTACAATAGCCATTAAAGCAACAAAACCGAAAACCCCTCGATTTCGCCAACGACGGATTTCATCTTGTCGAGAACTAGCATTAATACACTCTTCAGCGACACCATCCAACATCCCCAAATGACCATAGTTTTTGAGATATTCTTCAGCTTCTCCTAATTTTGAACCTTGCAATAAATCAGCCGATTTTCTGCCTTTATTGTGCCATTCTTGCCCTTCTTCTTCTATTTTGCGTTCAGTTACCATCGCTGCACGATATTGATATTGCCATTGTCGCAGTTGTTGCCAATGTCTGATTAATGCTTCATGAACCACATCAATTTGTATTTTTGAGGGTTGATCGTTAATAATTTCTACTAGATCAACTAATTTTTTTGTTCTTTTTTCTCTTAACAACTTAGCTAAAAGAAATAGATTAACCCGACAGAGAAAAACTAAAACAAATTTATAACTTATGGATTGAGTTTGGATATCCCGAACAATGAGACGATTTTTGTCACTGGCCAATTTTTGGCTAACTGTATTTAACTGCTCAAAAGTGTGATATTGATTGACTAAATTATTCAAACAAACTCTTCTACGAATATCATAAGTGTCTCCTACTTGGGTTAATTCTAAAAAGATTCTTTTAGCAATTTCCCTTTCTTTTTCATCTAAATCAGCAAACACCTTCTTTGCACGTTTTTCGATAGTTCCTTCAATTCCTCCTAAGTCTTCATAGGTTTTCAGGGTTAAAAAGCGTTCTCCTTGGTTTCTAGTTTCTTGCCATAACTGGGTTAAAGTACCTTCCAGTAAAGGTAAACTACCTGGATAATCTTCTACATCGTTAATTAACTGTTGTTTTAAACTGCTTTCTATATCCATCCCTGATTTTTGAGCAGGTTTAACAATCACTTCTTCAATTTCTTTTCGGTTTAAATGTTCAATATTAATATAGGGTTTATCTAGACGAACAACTAAATTTTTATATTCCCGTAACCGTCCCCGAAAGTCTGAACGCATCCCGATAATAATACGAAGATTAGAATGAGTATTTAATAAATCAATTAATCGTTTAAAAAATGTTTCACAGGTGCTTTCATCGCACATGGTAAAAGATTCTTCAAACTGATCAATGATCATGATAATAGGGTTTTGATCCCCCCAACCCCCCTTACTAAGGGGGGTTATATTTTCTGATTCCTCCTCTTGAGAAGATGGGACTATTTTTTCTCTTTTTTCCAGTCCCCCCCCTTCTCAAGGGGGGGTTAGGGGGGGATAATTCACTTCTGGAGAAGGGAGATTTAAGGATAGAAAATTCCACACCTTTTCTAATTGTTGTAAGGGTTTTTCTGTAGGAGAAAAAGGCGTTAAATAAGTCCATGACTTGCTTCCTTTTATAACTTGTCTGAATTTTAATTTATATAATAAACCGGCCCGTAATAATGAAGATTTTCCACTATCAGAAGCACCGAAAACAACAATTAATCTATCTTTTTGAATACGATAAATTAGATTTTTAGTTATTTTATCACGTCCATAAAACACCTCTGCATCTTCTGAATTTTCTCTAAAATAGGAAAGAGAACGATAAGGACATTCATCTTTAAAATTAGCTAAAGTATAACGATTTGTTAATAAAATAGACCCTGAAGAATTGGCAATCAAAGGACGCTGAGAAGTTTGCGCCATTTGCTTTTCAATAAATTGTTTTAACTTATGACTATCAACAATTCCATCAGCATAATTATCAGGATTTAATCCTTTTAATAAAGTTTTGGTAAATAATCCTTGTTCATAACTAATTTCTAACCCTGTTTCAAAGGATCTCGTGGCAGTAATCAAACAATAATCTTTGTTGTTAGGAAGGTACTTAATTAGTTCCCCACTAAAACAACAATCTAACCAAATAATGATTTTTTTAACTGGACTTGTTTCTATTTGTTCCCCCAACCAACTCAGAGGAATACCATAGATTTCTTGATCAGGAAGAACATCGCTAGTTGCTAAAAAAAGTATCCTCTTTATTATCAACAATTTTACGCCATCCATGACCCGAAAAATAAAATAAAGCGAGATCAGGGGTTTCCTGTAGAGAACGAGGGTTAAAAAGATTCTTAATTTTTTCTTTTAAATCCTCTACTTTTATCCCCCAACTGCTAACATTAGGTTTACTACCTTTTTTATGAGGTTGTTGTGGTAAACGTTGGATGCGAAACGTCTCATAACCGTAGTTTTCTAACTGTTGTGCAACATCTTCTGCATCCTTTGTTGCTACAATTAAATTATCTAAAGTTGTAAAACTAGGATATTCCTCAATTCCAACAATTAACGCTTCCCATTGTCGTGTCATGATCTTTATTTTATAATAGTATTCGTAATCTTAAATTCTTTAAGAAAAATAAAGATAATTATCACCATTATACCCTTGTAAAAAGAGAATTTTCTCATAGTTAATAATTTCTTTTTTTTTATTTTACCAACTGCAAAAACAACATAATGAAAATAGAAATGCACAAGACAAAACTAGCGTTTTTACTCGCATTAAGCGATCTTAAAAATCCTCTCAATGAAGAAGAAAAACAAACCTTAACGGATATTGCCAAACATTTACATATACAACCCTTAGCATGGACAAATCATACCGAACCCATGTTATTAAAAATGATCCAATCTAACCCACAATTAAATAAACAATATAACCAGTATACAACTCAATTTGAGCAACTCCCAGAAAAATCACAAATATTGTCAGGAATAGAACAAGAAATTAAATCTTTAATGGTTAACCCGGATTTCTCACAAATTAATTTGAAAGCCCAATCCAGAGATGAAAAATGATAATTTTTAGGACTAATAGAAATTTTGAATATAGATGAATAAAAAAATTGACTTTGATTATCCAAAAATTGAGTTTAAGAGGGAATAATTATATTAACTTTTGATTTTCTCCACTATAAATAAGACTAAATGAAAGTATCAGTCAGTCAACAACTTATGATAGATATCTTTTTTAAAAAACAACTTATTCTACTTATCCAGTATTAGGAATAGTTTTAATTCTTTTGTTAGCAATAGACAAAATATCTTGATAAGGACAAGCACTAGCTATAGCGATAATAATTCTTCTACAACTAATCTTTATTCTGGCTCCCAACTTAAGAAGATTTAGACGTATTCTTCCCACAGTTGCTTTAGCCAATGAAGTTTTTTTTAAACAGTGTTGACGAAAAGCATTTATGAGAACATAAGCCCAGGAATGTATCCATAATCTTAGTTTATTACTTTGAAATGTTTGAGTTGAAGTTCTATGAGCTAACAAGTCTAATTGTTGTTCTTTAATCCGATTTTCCATCTCGCCTCTCGGACAGTATTTTTTTGTATAAAGTTTTGAGGGTGGAATTTTTGAAGCGGGCAAAGATGTCACCACATGGCGCATTTTTAAGCCATCACTTCCATAACAAACTTTTGTCACTACTCTTCTTTGACAACTCCATGACTTTTCTGTTTTATAACGAATAGAGCGATACCAAGTAGAAATTGGTACTAATTTTTTAACTTCTTCTAAATCTTCTTTTTTCTGAAATAAACTATCCATTAATTCAGTTATTGGAGCTAGTTTTTTTTCATATTCATGTTTGGCTTTTTCAATTACATCATCCGCTCGTAACTTAAGAACGCCATTTGTTCCCATAGCTATAACATAATCAACTAAAGGCTGATTTTCACAAAAATAGAAGATTTCTTCACGGGCATAGGCACTATCACCCCTAACTAGGATATGAGTCTCTGACCATTTTTCTCTAATTAGTCCGATAATTCTTTGTAATTCGTCTAAGGCTCCATCGGCTGGATCTACATTAGATGAACGAAGTTTAGCAACTAATAAATGATGCCCACAGAAAATATATAAAGGAGCATAACATACTCCGTGATAATAACTATTAAAAAATGCCCCTTCTTGATTACCATGTACTTGGTCATCCGTGACATCCATATCTAATATAATACTTAAGGGAGGTTTTTTATAAGACTCTAAAAAAAATTCGACAAAAGATTTTTCAACGGCTTCAAAGTTGGGTTCTATTTTATGATAACGACTCGTTTTTTGGTCGAGAATAGTCTCAGGACAATATTCCAATCTATTAATTGTACTTTTTCCAGCTAACCATCCCTTTTTATCTTCAAGTTCATTAAGCTTTTCTAAAGCGATCTTAAGGGCAGGATCGTGACGTAATTTATCATGATCATTGACATCTTCATAGCCTAAAATAATTCCATAAAGCCTTTGTGCTAATAACTCATGAACGGAATTATCTACATAATATTGATGACGATGATCTTGAAAACAGTTACCAAACTTCTCGGTAATTCCCAGTTTTTTATCCAACTCAGCTATCCAGACAATCCCCGCATCTGAAGTGATTAGTCCCCCATCAAAATTAGCGATTATTTCTTTTCCTTTCTGTTTACTAAAGTTGATTACTTGACGAGGGGTTCGGGGATGACTGGGACTCATTAAATCAGTTTAAGGTAAATTGCTTTAATAATTAAATTATAGCATATTTTATTCTAACAATCTAGTACTATTAGAGATTTTATTAATAATTTTTTTGGAAAAATGAGTGATTGATTTATCTTTTCATCTTTGTCTAATTCGGGTTGATTTTAACTTAAAATCTGACAACAGACTGTTGGTTGGGGAAATCTGCGATCGCTCTGTTCAAACCCACTTCCTGTAAGGCTTCTGTGTTTGGCAATCGCAGATTTTGTGAGAAATTCGGGTTTAGCTCTCCCCTTTCTGTTGTTACCTGCCCTTACTTCTACGATACGCCCCAATTAATTCCTTGAACAGCAGCTTAACCAGCTTATCCCCAACTCTGGACTTTCCCCATTGCTTTAGGGAATTATTTCCAGGACGTTCGGGGTCGATTTTTCCTAGGAGTTACGCATTGACAAATTAACTTAAATATGAGTAGCTTTAAAGAGAGACAACGATCGCTAATTATTAGAGTCATTAAAATTGACGTAATAATAACAATAACTAATCTATAAATGCTTCTGATTTTCTGACTATAAATTTATTGATACCACATAATTGTTTGAGCGCACGATGGTAACATTCAATAATCCAATGAGTTGTTTTCAACAAAGTAAATAGAGTTTTATCTGTTTCTCTTAAGTCTTTATTTTCTTTGTCAAATAAAATATAAAAACGAAGCATCCCGTTTTTGAAATGTTTCTTAAATACTTTAACTTCGCCAAACTCTTTTAAGTAAACAATTGTCCCATTTTCCTCTATTTCTAAGCTTTCAACGGATTAATATTGTCCTTTAACGATTGATACTTGTCGATTTTTAGCTATTCCTATCATGAAACCTAATTCTTGTTTTTTCAAAAATTTAAGGTTCTCTTTAGATGAATACCAACTATCACCAGTTACATAAATTGGCCTCAGTCCCCAAGCTAAAACTTCCGATAGCATCATCCGAAAATAATCATTTTTAGACAGATTATCTTCTTTATCATAAAGTCGATAATTTAGAGGGACTGAAATTCCATTAGGGTCAGTATATAATAAAGTAACTAAATTAATTCCTTTGATAGTTTTATGTTTATTTCCTGACCAGAAATAACCAATAAATTTACTTAATTTAGGATTACTATAAAGTTTTTCAATGACTGTATCATCAATACTTAAGGTTCCCCCACTCAGTTCAATGTGCTGTTTAAATTCATTGAATAAATCAACAGGTTTATAGCTTTCTCTTAATAAAAAACGGTTAACACTATCATGAGATAAATCCTCAAATATCTCGGATAAACGATTACGACCCGAATATTTGGATTCAGCAATTAAATAGTAAGTATAGAGTTCTAAATGACATTTAGCCGTTGATTTCTTCGTTATAGTTCGGATATCTACCTCCAGTTCTTATAATCCTCTCTATTTTATCAGTTTTTTGCTTTTTGTTAACAGCGATAGCTTTCTCTGTTTGGACTATGCACATTCTAAACCATCTGTCAATGCGTAACTCCTATTTACTGTGATAAGGAGGAAAATATAGTAATTGAATAGATTTCTTAGTTTGGTCGGCAAACTCTACCATTCTCTTCAAAAATTGCCTTCTTATTCCACTATTTTCTGGTCCATTATCAACTTTAAATTGGATGTTCTCTAGTTGCTGCTTTTCAGTTATACTCAGACTTGTCCACCATTGCTCCAAGTTATCTACCATGAAATCACTCGTTTTATAAGAACTTCCAAAAGTTACATAAAGTTGCCCTGTATCTTCATCTACAATCCCACAAGGAACGTATTTTTCTTTAGTTCCCATATCATGATCTTGAGCTTGATTATAACCTCTGGTTTGTCCGCCACGTGAATATTCTCCTATTTCCACAGTTGCTTTACAATCCATACTTAAACGTTTCACAGAAGGGTCTTTTTTTCTATCTTTTTTCTCTATATTCTCGAAGATAGCGTCCGTCTCCGAGATTTTTTTTTAGGTTTAGCTTTTACCACTTTTCTTAATCGATAGCCCAAACGATTTAAAATATCTGCCATTGTCGAAGCAGCAGGAACCTCCTCTCCATTATATCCTAGATTTCTTAATTGTTTAATGGCTTCAGCCGCCGTTAATCTTGTATAGGCAATGGGGTTATTAAATGTGGGGTTTTGTTGTGCGTGAGCTTCGGCTATTTCTTTCAATGATTGGGCAACTATTGGGTATCTTTCCTCCCATTTTTTACATCCACTATTGACTGATTGTAATCCTAAACACACTATCCCAGTTCGTTTTTCATGTAATCCAAGTTGAACATTTTTTCTCCCCCAACCAAACACGATTTCGGTTTGTCTGGCACTTCCTCCACAATACTTGAGACACATTTCAGCTTGAAATGAACGACGCTCTGCTCCCGTCATTTTTGAGGCTGCTAAACGTAAATCATCGACCATCGACGGGGTTAAGGGATGATTTGTCTGTTTTAGCTTCAATTTACTCTCTCTAATCTTTTTACCTCTTCATTTTAATCTATTTCTTCTGTTTTTTCAGACAAGCCAATTATGAAATTTTAAAGTTGTGTACCAAGATCCGCTAACTCTCTGTTCCTTTTATTTCTTGAAAGCCTTTAGTCCAAGCGATTACCCCCTATGGGAAAAGCTTTCTCGGAAATCACCTTAATGAAAAATTTTAATCTCAGTAGATCACAAAGTCAGTTTCGGAAAGGCGAAAAATTAATCTGCGATCGCCAAATTCCGTTGAAACATCCCGAAAAAATCGCCAAAGCATAAGTTTATCTTATATACTAAGGGGCTGACATTAAAAGGGATATAAATAACCTTGACCGATTTACTGACGAAATTAGCTTTAACCTCTGTCTCAAACTGACTTTGTGATCTACTGAGTCTATGTTGTTTATAAAGTTAAGACCAGCTTGGCTCATATTCGACAAAGTTATCGTCAACGTTTTGGCATTGAAAGTAGTTATCGACTTAAAAATATTTGTCGGATTAGAACGACGACTAAAAACCCGATTATCAGGCTTCTATTTGTTGGTATTTCTTTTCTTCTTGTCAATATTTGGGTTAACTTTCGAGGAGCGAAAAAGTAATTGCTCACCGCAATAAAGAATCTGTCTTGACAACATAAAGGTAAAATCGGGGATTTTTATGTATAGTGGGGGTTATGACCACAAATGCTACCATTGATTCAAAGCTAGTTAGAGCTATCGCCGATGAACAGTTGGCGAACAATGTCTTCATGATTGAGTGGCTAGTCAAGGCACAACAACAGTTATCTCTTCAACAAAGACTGATTGACCAGCAATAACAACAAATCTCTACACAACAGCAAGAAATTGAAAAATTGAAAGAAGAGAGAGATAAGCTAAAAAACCGTAACTCAAAAAACAGTTCAGTCCCCCCATCATCAGACCAACTAAAAAAGCCTTCTGACAAAAAGAAACGCAAAAAAGGATTTAAACGCGGACCAAAATATGACCACCCAGGGAAGACCCGTAATGGTTTTGGTCAGCCCGATAAGATAGTCCCTTTAGAACTAGAAAACTGTCCTGTTTGTGGGGGTTCAGTGGAACGAGATGAAGTAGTTCCCGAAAAAGTCCAGCAAGTGGCTGAAGTAGTAGACCAACCCATAGAAATCAGGGAATATCGTCGCGGATTCTATAAATGTCCTAGTTGTGGATGGTCAGATTACAGTCCTGTTCCATTGGGAGTTAAAGAAGGATTCAGTTATGGGGCGCGATTAAGTAGCATCGTGGGCTGGCTTGGCTATGGGGGTAATCTTACATGGCGTAAACAGGAACATTTTATAGAGTATGTCTTCGGCATTCCCATTTCTCAAGGGAGCCTTGCCAAAATGCACAAATGGTTTCAAGAAAGTTTAGAACCCTTGACCAAAAAGTGGT
>NZ_AADV02000069.1 GCF_000167195.1 Crocosphaera watsonii WH 8501
AACGGACGGGGATCACCGCATTTCGTCCATAGTGAGGGGAAAAGCAGGAAAACCATAGAGTTTGGAGCTAAACTCTCAGTAAGCTGTGTAGATAACTATGTGTTTCTAGAAAAAATAAGTTGGGAAAACTTCAATGAATCTTGTCATTTAAAAGAACAAGTAGAAAAGTATAAAGAAACGTTTGGCTATTATCCCGAATCCGTCCATGTAGATAAAATTTATCGAACTAGGGAAAACAGAAATTGGTGTAAGGAAAGAGGGATAAGAATCAGTGGTCCGAAGTTAGGAAGACCTCCGAAAAATGTCAGTGAAGAAGAAAAGAAACAAGCCCACTCCGATGAATGCTTCCGTAATGCTATTGAGGGAAAGTTTGGACAAGCTAAACGAAGATTTAGCCTAAATCTCGTGATGACAAAACTCCCTGAAACCTCCATTACATCTATTGCTATTACATTTTTAGTTGTCAATCTTTCTAAACTTCTGAGGCAGTTTTTGTCGCTTTTTTTGTCCTTATTTACTAATAATAGAACAGGGGAACTCATCAAGCCGCCTTTCATTAATTTTGATTATACTTTAAACAATTTTTATGTACTAAAACTTATTGATTTGTCAGAAAATTCTTGGTCAAAAGTGGCATAAATTTTGGAGAAACTTTTTCAGCAAACCCTAATATAAAATCGCTACAATGCAATTCAGCATAGGGAGAAATATAGTGAGCCGGTCAAAATTTGATTTAACCGCCCGTTTAACGAAAAGGAAATGGAAAAAAAGATTTAAGCTGCTTTTCTTAGCCTTAATTGGTTTTATTTTTAGCAGTTTAGCCTTCAATGTTTTGGTGAGATTACCGATTAACACCAATCACACGGTGGACGGTATTTTGGTTTTGGGTGGGAGCATTCGACGGGAAATATATGCGGCTCAGATTGCTTCTGACTATCAAGAAGTCCCTATTATTGTTTCCCAAGGCTCAAAACCCCCTTGTATTAAGCTTATTTTCCAACGGGAACAAACCCCCATGGATAATGTTTGGGTTGAGCAATGTGCTTATTCAACCTTTGATAATTTTTTCTTTTGTGTTCCTTTGCTACAAAAACATCGGGTTCATAAAGTCAAAGTTATCACTTCACAGAGCCATCTCCCCAGGGCCCAACTGTTAGCACAAATTCATTTCGGGGCTAAAGGTATTGCGGTTGAAGTGGATACACCGAAAGAAAAGGGTGTTCCTGGTAATCATGAATCCGATCTAAAAACGTTTTTGGATGTTACTCGTAGTTTGATGTGGGCGGTTGTTAGTCAACTTATACAACCTCCTTATTCCCAGGTAACTCCCTTAGAAGCTGTTGACCTTTCTCAGTGGTATCAAGAGGGATTTCAATGCGAACATAAGGGGGGAATTTAGAATTTATTTTTCTCAACCTAATGCTTCTAACATGGCATCCTCTTTGCTGTTAGTATCACGAGAGAGGGTTTCTCTTTCAAACCTCATGTGGATGGAACGGGTTTGTTGTCCATCGGCGGCGATCGCTACGATTGGATAGTCAATGATGCCATCTTGAAATGACATTTGAAAGCGGAATGTTCCATCAGGATTCAGTTTAACAGGATTACCCCCGACCAAAACGTTGGCATCTGGTTCTGTGGCACCATAAACAATTAATTCAGCATCGGCCACTAACCAAAACTTCTGAGAAGGAACTAAAACTTCTGAACCAAAACCCATCCCAGACATGGTAGGCCCTGATAGGTTGGGAACAGTCCACACTCCCATCTCAGAGGCAAAGGCAACAGAACCTGTGGCTGAGCCGGCCATATATTGTAAAGAGGCAAAGCTGGATCTCGCAACACGGGCGGCTTCTGCCACTTGTTCGCTGACCACAAATCTTTTTTGAACGGGGTTGGGAGGAAGCAATGGTTCCACAAAATGGTCTTCTATTTGGTCGTCCCAGTTAACAGTGGTAAAAATATCTTCTATCCAGTCGGAAGGATAAAGGGCTGGAATATGGATTTGAGCAGAACGAGCTAGCACTAACCAGCGTCCATCAACACTGCGGTAGCCAATATCAATAACGTAGTCACGATCGCTTAGGGGTATTGGGATATACCATTCTTGGGTGACATCATCACAAATATATTCTTGTACACTATGGGGACTCTGATAATTGAGGTCAATATCGCTCACGTCATAGATACGTAAGGCTAGTTGCTCACCCCCTTGGGCTTTTAAGGTTTCTTTCGATTTTTGGGAAATATTCCAGTAAGCATAGGCCCACTGAGGATCTCGGGGTAAAAGAACGATCCGATTTCTTTGATAATCTTCCCCAACGTCTCTCAGTTGGGATTTAATCTCGGTTTTCTGTCCTAGTAGGATCTTACTTTCTTGTCCTACCTCAAACTTAGATGCTTCTACTTTTTGGGCTTCTTGAACGATTGAGTCGATCTTAACTTTTGGCTCAGTTTTTATTATTTGGGGTGTTTGTGATTGTATAGCTTGCTTAATCGCAACTAGG
The DNA here is from genome assembly GCF_000167195.1 of Crocosphaera watsonii WH 8501. Lineage (GTDB taxonomy): Bacteria > Cyanobacteriota > Cyanobacteriia > Cyanobacteriales > Microcystaceae > Crocosphaera > Crocosphaera watsonii. The sequence goes on from NZ_AADV02000069.1 coordinate 2,508, forward strand.
AGTTGCGCTTTACGCATTCGGCTGTAACGGGAGATGTTATATTCGCTGGCTACCTTTCGTAGCTGCCGTAAGGTCATCTCTTCTAGTGGGAGGTGGCTTTGTGGTGCCATGAGATCACTCTCCGATCATTTTTACGGTTAACTGCTCCTGGCATTAAGTCATGAGTCCTTCCCATAAGGGCTTACGGGAGACTTCATAGCTCTTAGGATTTATATTTAGGACTTAATTATTTATTTTATGTAACAAAACATAAGTCTTAATGGTCAAGGGGGTGTTCAAAGAATTTATCGCCATTTTACGCATTAATCACTTTTCGGGGATCAATATGTTATGGTTCTCTGACATTCAACCCTTCTATTTTAGTTCCCAGGGCTAAGGGTTTGGTTTTCAGGATTGAGATTTCTCCTCATGAATCTAAAGTGGGTAAGGTAAACCAAAATTTAGCCCCTTGACCTGGTTCCGTAGCTACCCCAATTTCTCCACCATGAGCTTCAATGATTTTACGGCAAAGGTATAGTCCCAATCCTAGACCTAAAGTCTTTTTGGCGCCTTCTCCTCTGTGATACCTTTGGAATAAGGTTTCTACCAGTTTGGGGTCAATCCCTACTCCATTATCTTTTAGGCTACAGCAGATTTTTCGAGGTTTTAAGTCCTGTTTTTCCTCTCTTATTATATCTATTTTGAGGGTTAATTGGGTACCAGGATCATTATGTTTTAAAGCGTTGGCCATCAGATTTTCTAGAACTCTCCATAGGCGATCGCTATCAGCTTGCACCATCGGCACATCCTGGGGTATTTCTAGGTACAATTCTGCTTTTTTTTCTTCTAACATTGGTTGCCATTCTGTAGCTAATTGTTGACTTAACTTGGCCAAGTTTAAGGGTGTGGTCTCGAGGTTAATACCCCCCATTTCAAATTGTTGACTTTCTACCAAAGAATTAATTAAATTCAGTTGGCGATCGCAACTTTTTGACATTTGTTCTAAAACTTTCCTGGAAATTGCTAAGGACTCTTGTTCCTGTTGCAAAAATTTTTTCAAAATTAGGGAAAAGCCAATAACTGGATTTCTTAAATCATGGGAAACTGCGTGAAGATAAACTCTTAGGGTTTGTTCGGTTTTTTCTCGTTCTTTTATTTCTTGTTGGAGTCTCTTTTTTTGGCGTTGTATGGTTAATTGATTTTCAATTCTCGCTATAACTTCTTCCGTTTGAAACGGTTTACTAATATAATCAACTCCTCCCACATCGAAAGCTTTAACCTTATCCAAAACATCGTCTAAAGCACTAATAAAAATCACAGGAATATCTTTGGTTTTAACATCTTCTTTTAGTTGTTGACACACTTCATATCCATTCATTGATGGCATATTAATATCCAATAAAATCAAATCTGGAGGAACTTGACAAATGGTATTTAAAGCAGTTTTTCCATTGAGGGCTTTGCGAACTTTATAACCTTGTTCTGATAACATAGCTGAGAGTAAGCGCAGGTTATCAGGGGTATCATCGACAACTAAAATATTACTAGAATCGGAGGTCATAGGGAGAGTTTGGGGGACTGGGGGACTGGGGGACTGGGGGACTGGGGGACCGGGGGACTGGGGGACTGGGGAACCCTTGAAAAATTATCCTATATGTACACCCCATCACCCCTACATCCCGTCACCCCTACACTTTGTCAAATCATGGTTTGAGTTAGTTCGATCACAGGCTCAAAGAGAAAGTTTTCGGACCATTCTCGAAGGGAGATCGCTAGGGGTTGACTATCAGGGGGTATTTGCTCAACCAATTCTAGGATGCTATCGTCACTACATTCTAAGGCAGCTTGATGGAGTGCATTAATCCATTGAGAGGGCATTTTTTCTAAAAACAATTGTAATGTCAATGTAGTTTGTGGTTTTGCTTGTTGGTTAGGTTGAGAGGAAAATTTTTGCTTGTCTAAGTCATCATATACATAATTAACCCCCAGATGTTGAGCGATTTTCTCCCATAAAACCTCTTCTCGGAAGGGTTTACGCATAAAATCATCACATCCTGCTCCTAAGACTAAATTCCGTTCTTCTTCAAAGGCACTGGCCGTTAAAGCAATAATAACTGTTTCTTGTCCTTTGGGGTTTGCTTTGATGTGTTGAGTCGCTGTATAACCGTCCATGATGGGCATTCTCATATCCATCCAAATTAAATGGGGTTGCCAACTTTTCCAAATTTCTAAGGCTTCTTTTCCATTACTGGCTTGACGAACATTAAAGCCCATTGATGATAATAACTTAACTAATAAAATACGACTTTCGAGACGATCATCGACGGCCAAAATACGATAGTTGGGTTGGCCCGGGACTAAACCAATAATGCGACGAGGAGATTTATTGATTTTAATAGCATTAGCATCAACGATGGTTGCCTTAATAGTAAAAGTGAATAAACTACCTCGACCTAATACACTACTAACGCTAATTTCTCCTCCCATTAATTGCACAAATTTTTGACTAATAGGTAACCCTAACCCTGTACCTTCGTTTGAGTTGCGACCTGTTTCTGTTTGTCCGAAGGCTTCAAACAGTTGATCCACTTCTTCAGGTGCAATACCAGGTCCGGTATCCTCGACTTCAAAGGTTAAGATTATTTCTTGATTATCCCCAATCATTTCATTAGTTTTAATGCGTAATATCACTCCACCTTCTTGTGTAAACTTAATGGCATTTCCTAGCAAATTAATTAATACTTGTCTCAGCTTACTTTCATCGGTTTCTATATATTGAGGAAGGTTTTCAATTTTTTCAAAGAGAAGTTGTAAGTTTTTTTCTTCTGCTTTTAGATGTAGCATAGATTCTAAGTTATCAAGCAGACGATAAAGATCGAATTGAGTTCTATTAAATGTGGTTCTTCCTGCTTCGATTTTGGTCATCTCTAAGATATCATTGATTAACTCTAATAAGTGTTCTCCACTACGACCGATAATTTCTAAATTTTGTTTATGGTCTGGGTTTAATTCTTGATCTCTTTGCATCACTTGAGTGAAGCCTAAAATAGCGTTTAGAGGTGTTCTTAACTCATGACTCATGCTGGCTAAAAATTCACTTTTAGCACAGTTTGCTGCATCGGCTTTTTCCTTGGCTTTTTTGAGTGCTTCTTCTGCTTGCTTTCGTTCAGTAATATCTCTAATAATTGCAGTAAAAATTGTTTTACCTCGTGGCTTTATTTTAGAAATGGAAACCTCTGCTAAAAATTCTGTACCATCTTTTCTTTGTCCAAAAACGGGACGACGACCCCCCATTTGTCTAGCAGTTTCTTGGGTATTTTTAAAGCTGTTAATATATTGATAATGATTATTTGTAAACCGAGAGGGGATTAAGAGATTAAAAGGTTGCCCTAATACTTCATTCGATGTATAGCCGAAGGTTTGCTCAGCCGCATGATTAAATAGGGTTATTTTTTGATTTTCATCGATAGAAATAATTGCTTCATTGGCATTATCTAAAATCCCTGCAAATCTTGCTTGGGACTCACTTTGTGCTTCTTCTGCAATAGCTCTTGCTTCGGCAATAGCCATTAATTCTCCTACTAATTTTAAGAGGTTTATATCATCTTTTGTCCAATGTTTATATACATTTGTATCTATACCTAAATAGCCAACTGTTTGACATCTTGTCATCATGGGGACAACTAATAAATTGGGACTTAAACTAGTTTTATATGCTTCTCTTTCTGGGGTTGCTTCTGAGGGAAAATCATCTAATTTGTTAATACAAATAGATTTTCCTTCTATTAGTTGTTGAGAGAACCAAGGAAAAACTTCTAAGGAAATATTTTGAGAATCATGGATAGTTGAGGGGCTATACTCATCACACCATTCATGTACCATACTCCAAACCTTTTCTTGGGGAAAATAACGAATGATATAACTGCGATCGCATTGGGTAAATTTCCCGATTGATTCTAAAACAAAATTAACGGCTGTATTTAAGTCTTGATCGATTAATTGTCTGGCAATATTACTGAGTAAAGCGTCTCTTTCTGCTTGTTTTTTTATCGCTTCTTCTTTTTGTTTGCGATCGGTAATATCGCGGCTAATACCAATAGTTCCCATCAACTTACCTTCGGGACAACAAAAGGGGGTTTTTAGGGTATCTACTAGACGACGATTACCATTAGGATAGGTGATCCATTCTTCATTACGACGAGATTGTTTTTGTAACATCATAAAGCGATCTTGTTCCCTAAATGCTAACGCTTCTTCCGTCAAGAAAAGGTCAAAATCGTTTCTACCAATAATATATTTTCTATCTCGTCCTGCAAATGTTTCAAAGGCATTATTACACATTTTATAGACTCCTTTGGAGTCTTTATAAAATACGAGATCTGGAATACAATCTATCAGTGATGTTAATAATATTTGTTCGTTTTTGCGATCGCTTATATCCGTATGAGAACCTGCCATCCTCACTGGGTTTCCTGCTTCATCCCATAATGCTTGTCCTCTAGAAAGAATCCATTTGTAATTACCATCTTGGCATTTAAGACGAAATTCTGCACTATAATGATCGGTCTTTTTAGCAAAATGATCCCCTAAAATTTTCATCACCCTTTCTCTATCTTGGGGATGAAGTAATTGTTTCCAAGTATCAATATGATTAGGTAATTCTTGCTCACTATAGCCTAACATTTCTTTCCAACGAGGAGAAAAAAACATTTCATCGGTTTTTAGGTTCCAATCCCAAATTCCTTCATTTGTTCCCTTTAATACTAATTGCCATCTCTCCTCACTTTCTCGTAAGTTTTCTTGCATTATTAAAGTGGCTTCTTGAACAGCTTTTAAGCGAGTTATTTCTGCTTGTAACTTTTCAATAATTTTGTCTTTTTCTATCTCTGATTTAGGATTATTCATAGTTCCTCACATCTACTTATTATGGATAATAAACAATAGACAATAGCTAAGTTTAATGTAGAAATGTAATAACAACTAATTAATAATTATTAATTAGTTGTTATCCCTTGATACCTGTTTACTGAATGGTGACTAACTCAATCTCAAAAGTTAAATCTTTTCCAGCTAAAGAATGATTCGCATCTAAAGTAACTTTATCATCAGTAATATTAGTAATTGTTACAGGAACCGCTTGACCATCTTTATGACGTATTTGTAACTGCTGTCCCACCTCTACGGATAAATCTGATGGTATTTGGTTTTCATCAACCACAATCACTAATTCTTCTTGATAAGGTCCATAAGCTTGTTCTGAAGGGATAGTGACACTTTTGCTGTCCCCTGGAGTCATTCCCAACACTGCTTCTTCAAACCCTGCAATAACTTGACCTTCTCCAAGGGAAAATTGTAAGGGATCACGATTCGCAGAAGAGTCAAACACTGTCCCATCCTGCAATGTACCTGTATAGTTGACTTTGACTGTATCTCCAAGTTTGGCTTGTACCATATCACATTACCTGTTAAGTTTCTCTATGGAATGAAGGGACTTTTTAACGGTAGTTTTTTCTAGCAGTTTTGTCAACTTTTTGTGCTATTCTTAAAAGTTTATTAAACCCCGTCCTTAACCACTGGGTTTAAAGAACCTTGATTAATCTCAGTGTCTATGAAACCAACTATTGAAACATTAAATTTATTTAAACTTGCTTCTGGTGATGAGTTCTTTTTACAAATATACAAGTTTATTGGGAATAAAAAAAGTAAAAAAGTTTATATTCAATCCAATTTACACGGTTCAGAAATTGTTGGCAATGCTGTTATTTCTCAATTAATTAATTTTTTATCAGGTCTGAATAAAAGTCAAATCAACGGAGAAATTTGTTTACTTCCTATCTGTAATCCTTTGGGTACAAATCAACGCAATCATTTTTTTTCATCAGGACGTTATAATAGTTATGATGGCAAGGATTGGAATCGTATTTTTTGGGATTACGAAAAAGTTTGTCAAGATTTAGATGAGTTTGTCAAGAATAATATCAAGTTTGATTCATTAACCATTCAAGAGAACTTTTTGCAGCAACAAAAAACTTCATTCACTAAACAACTAGAGAAGATTAATCAACCCAGTAGTGCGCCTTTATTTGAACAGTATCGTTATCAATTACAATCCCTTTCTATGGATGCTAATTATCTTATTGATATTCATAGTTCTAGTAATCAATGTATTGATTATCTTTTTTGTTTTCCAGGACAGCAGCAAGAAAGTGCTAAATATTTTCAGATAGATTATGGTATTTTAATGGATACTTATGATGGCATAGCCTTTGATGAAGCCTTTATGAAGCCTTGGTTAGCATTGGAAAAAGCATTAAAAAAAATGGGAAGAGAAATAATAGTTGATCGAGAATCTTGGACATTAGAATTAGGTTCAGGAATGACAATGAATCCTCATTCTATTAAAACTGGAGTTCAGGGAATCATCAACTATTTGGTTAAAAAAGAGATTTTAACTTTGCCTAATTATTCTTTAAAAAGGAAACATATAACTTTAGTTTATCGTCGAAATATAAGAAGTTATTATGCCCCAACTGGTGGCATGATTCAAAATCGATTATCTTTACGAAATCAAGTTAAAAAGGGAGATAAACTTTATGAAATTCTGAGTTTTAATAAGCAAGGTAATTTACCAGAAATAATTAATATTTATGCAGAAAAAGACGGATTCATCTTTGATGTTTCTACCAATTGCTCTGTTAATCAAGGAGACTATGTTTTAGATATTTGTAGCCCGAATATAGATTGAATTATTAATTTAAGTACGATTTACCTTTTTATCGCATTGTAAATATTTTTAATATACCATGTTTTTTTATCTTTTGAATACATTTTAATTGTAGCAGGATTGTTATTACTTATTAGTGTTTTTGCTAGTAAAGTAGCAAATAAATTTGGTGTTCCTGCGCTGCTTTTATTCTTATTTATTGGAATGTTAGCTGGCTCAGAGGGCATAGGAGGTTTAAGTTTTGAGAATTATAATCTTGCTAAAACTATAGGAGATTTAGCCCTCATTTTTATTTTATTTACTGGGGGTTTAGAAACTGAATGGAAAAGCATTCGTCCGGTTCTCGTACAAGGGTTAATTATGTCTACCCTTGGTGTAGCTTTAACCATGTTTTTTTTAGGGACTTTTGCTTGGTTTATGTTGGGTTCTTTTTCTTCTGTAATGGTGGGATCTGATGGTATTAACTGGGTAGATGGTTTACTATTAGGGGCGATTATTTCTTCAACGGATGCGGCGGCGGTTTTTTCTATTCTTAAATCCAGTAATTTAAAGCTCAAAGGTAACTTACAGGCTTTATTAGAATTAGAATCAGGTAGCAACGATCCTATGGCGGTATTATTGACCACAACTTTAGTTAATATAGTCAAAACTGGAGACGTTTCTTTTCTTAATTTAGGCATTACTTTAATTGCTCAACTTGCTATAGGAATAATTGGAGGTTATGGGTTTGGCCGTTTAATGACTTGGATAATTAATAATATTAAAGTCAATGCACAAGGTTTATATCCTGTTATCAGTCTGGGACAAGTATTATTAACTTATAGCGTCATTACACTTTTACAAGGTAACGGTTTTTTAGGGGTTTATATAGCAGGAGTGGTATTGGGAAATAGTAACTTTACTTATAAGAGTACCATCCTTGATTTTCATGATGCCATTTCTTGGTTAATGCAAATAGGAATGTTTTTATTATTAGGACTTTTAGTATTTCCTTCTCAACTAATTACAGTTGCCCCTATTGCTATCATTATTGCTTTATTTTTAATGTTTATTGCCCGTCCTTTGAGTGTAATCATTGGCTTAGCTATTAGTCCTTATAATAATTCTGAGAAACTTTTCATTTCTTGGGTTGGTTTGAGGGGTGCAGTGCCTATTATTTTAGCCATTAGCCCCATCGCTGTGGGCATTCCTGATGCCAAAACTCTGTTTAATGTGGTATTCTTCATCGTCTTGATTTCTGTGTCTATACAGGGCTTTTCTTTGGGGCCTACTGCCCGATGGTTGAAACTAGAAAATAAAGAATAAACCTTTATAATAGAAGTGAGACTGTTACAAAACTTTACGGATTAGGATATGTCACGCATCGTTGTTATCACTGGGTTTGAATCATTTAATCTGGACTTGTACCGACAAGCTGCACAGTTAGCGCAGTCCCGTTGTCCAGACTTGGATATACAGATATATAGCGATCGCTCTCTTTCTCAAGAACCAGAGATTATTGAGAATGCCCTGAAGGATGCGGATGTTTTTTTTGCTAGTTTAATCTTTGATTATGACCAAGTAATTTGGTTGAGAGAACGAGCAGAAAATATTCCTATTCGTTTAGTATTTGAATCAGCTTTAGAATTAATGAGTTTGACTCGTTTGGGAAAATTTGTCATTGGCGATAAACCCAAAGGAATGCCGAAACCGATTAAATTTATTTTGAGTAAATTTTCTAGTGGGAAAGAAGAAGATAAGCTTGCCGGTTATTTAAGTTTCTTGAAAACTGGTTCAAAATTATTAAAGTTTATTCCTGCTAAAAAAGTACAAGATTTACGCAACTGGTTAATTATTTATGGCTATTGGAACGCCGGAGGAAACGAAAATTTTGCTTCTATGTGTTGGACAATAGCAGAAAAATATTTAAAAATCAAAGTAGGAGAAATTCCCGAACCCATCGAAACACCAAATATGGGGTTACTCCATCCCGACTATGATGGTTATTTTACTTCTCCCCGTGACTATTTAAACTGGTATCAACAAGAAAAATCTAGTAATCATCCTCTTGTAGCTGTTCTTTTATACCGTAAGCACGTTATCACTAAACAGCCTTATATTCCTCAACTAATTCGTTTCTTTGAAGAACAAGAATTAACCCCTGTTCCTATTTTTATCAATGGAGTTGAGGGTCATGTGATTGTCAGAGATTGGTTAACCACTACTTACGAAACCCAACAAAGAAACTTAGGTAATAAAGAAATACGTTCTTTAGCAAAAAATGCCATTGAAGTAGATGCTATTGTGTCTACCATCGGCTTTCCCCTAGTCGGTGGTCCTGCTGGTTCAATGGAAGCAGGGCGACAAGTTGAGGTAGCAAAACGCATTTTAACAGCTAAAAATATTCCTTATATTGTTGCTGCACCTCTACTAATTCAAGATATATATTCTTGGACAAGACAAGGAATAGGAGGGTTACAAAGTGTTGTTTTATATGCACTTCCTGAGTTAGATGGTGCCATTGACACCGTACCATTGGGGGGATTAGTTGGTAATGATATTTATATTATTCCTGAGCGAGTTAAACGGTTAACAGGACGTTTAAAAAGTTGGATAAACTTACGTAAGACTGAAACCAAAGATCGTAAAATTGCTGTTATTTTGTATGGGTTTCCTCCAGGTTATGGTGCAACAGGAACCGCAGCTTTATTAAATGTTCCCCGTAGCTTAGTAAAATTATTACGAGAGTTGGAAAAGCAAGGCTATGATGTGGGAGAATTACCAGAAGATGGTGAGATTATTATTAATCAAGTCAAAGAAGCCGATGAAGCCATTATTACCCCGAATAATGCTGAGGAAGGTCAGGCAACGGTTAATGTGAGAAAATTAGAAGAATGGTTAGGATACTTGTTAAAAACTCGTATTGAAAAACAATGGAAAACATTAACAGAAACAGGAATTAAAACTTATGGAGATGAATATCAAATAGGAGGTATTCAATTAGGAAATATTTGGATCGGAGTGCAACCCCCATTAGGTATTTCAGGCGATCCTATGCGGTTAATGTTTGAAAAAGATTTAACCCCCCATCCTCAATATGCCGCCTTTTATAAGTGGTTACAAAACGATTTTTCTGCCGATGCTATTCTTCATTTTGGGATGCACGGAACAGTTGAATGGTTACCAGGTTCACCATTAGGAAATACAGGTTATTCTTGGTCAGATATTTTATTAGGAGATATACCAAACTTATACATTTATGCAGCCAATAACCCCTCAGAATCAATCTTAGCTAAACGTCGAGGATATGGGGTGTTAATCTCTCATAATGTACCCCCTTATGGACGGGCAGGGTTATATAAAGAATTGATGGCACTGCGAGAATTAATTGCTGAATATCGAGAAGATACTAATAAAAATGAGATTTTGCGAGAAGGTATTATTCAGAAAATTGTCGACTCTGGTTTAGCTGCTGACTGTAAGTTTGAAGAAGGTCAAAAATTAGGCATTGATTTCACTGTAGAAAACGCCAAATTGTTTAGTAAACACGCTTTAAATGAGTATTTTGTCAAGGTCTATGAATATCTACAAATCCTAGAACAAAGATTATTTTCTTCTGGTTTACATACCTTGGGGGAAATTCCCAATCAAGAACAATTAGACTCTTATTTAGAGGCTTATTTTGGAGAGAATTTAACCGAGAGAGAAAGAAAAGCAATTACTTCTGAATCACCAGAATTACAGTATATACTAGAGTCAGCTAATGGACGAAGTGAAACTATCCAAGAAGCAATTTACATCAGAGACTTACTTAAACAAACTCCAGAAGAATTAAGTAACTTATTACGGGGATTAAATGGAGAATATATACCCCCTGCACCCGGAGGAGACTTACTCAGAGATGGCACAGGAGTGTTGCCCACAGGAAGAAATATACACGCCTTAGATCCTTATAGAATGCCATCTCCAGCAGCTTATGAACGAGGTCGAGAAATTGCCAAGAAAACTATTCAACAGCATATAGAAGAACATGGTAATTATCCCGAAACCATTGCCGTTTTATTGTGGGGTTTAGACGCAATCAAAACCAAAGGTGAGTCATTAGGTATTTTATTAGAATTAGTCGGCGCAGAACCCATTAAAGAAGGCACTGGACGCATCGTCAGATATGAGTTGAAACCCTTAGAAGAATTAGAACATCCGAGAATCGATGTTTTAGCAAATTTATCAGGAATATTTCGTGATACTTTTGTCAATATTATTGAACTATTAGATGACTTATTCCAACGGGCAGCAGAAATAGAAGAAGACCCCGAAAATAACTTTATTCGTAAACACTATTTACAGATAAAAGAGCAAGGAGTAGAAAATGCTTCAGCGAGACTATTTTCTAACCCGGCCGGTGATTTTGGGTCCTTAGTTAACGATCAGGTAGTTGACGGTAACTGGGAATCTAGCGACGAATTAGCTAATACTTGGGAAAAAAGAAATGTCTTTAGTTACGGACGCAAAGATAAAGGACAAGCTAGACCAGAAATTTTAAATCAACTATTAAAAACTAGCGAAAGAATTGTCCAAGAAATTGACTCAGTAGAATATGGTTTAACCGATATTCAAGAATATTACGGTAATACAGGGGGATTAAAATTAGCTGCTGAAAAACAAAGCGGCAAAAAAGTAACCGCAAGTTTTGTTGAAAGCTTTTCTAATGATACCAACCCCCGAAAACTAGAAGACTTATTAAGATTAGAATATCGTACAAAGTTACTAAATCCAAAATGGGCTGAAGCGATGGTTAACCAGGGTTCAGGGGGTGCTTATGAAGTCTCCCAACGGATGACAGCGTTGATAGGATGGGGAGGTACAACGGATTTTCAGGATAATTGGGTGTATGATCAAGCTGCCGAAACCTACGCTTTAGACCCAGAAATGGCGGAAAAATTACGAAAAGCAAACCCCGAAGCGTTTCGCAATATTGTGGGAAGAATGATCGAAGCAAATGGAAGAGGTTTCTGGGATGCTGAGGAGGAAACCTTAGAAAAATTACGTGATTTATATGATTTAACAGAAGAAGAATTAGAAGGAGTTATTAATTAAAGAAAAGATAGCTTTGTGATTGTCAGAATCAACTCGACGATGCTATAATCCCTAAGTAACAATAGAACGGATATCTTGAATAAACTCTGAGGGAATTTGAATTTTTATACCTGTTCTTTCAGCAACTTTTTGAGTAAAATCCTTAGTATTTAAACTCAGTAATCTATCTGCCCTAGCTAATAAAGCAGCAGATAAAATAGGAGCATCTTTAGCTTCGATAATATCAATATACACTGAAAATTCTTCTAGAGAAGGGTTAGGCAAAATTTGAACATTTATATTATTAATGAGGTCATCAAAAATAGGAATTGCTTTAGGAAGTTTCTTGTTAAGGTTTCTTCGACATTCTTCTAACACTTGTTCTGAAATTAATAGCTTATATAAACCTATTTCTGCCATAGTTAAGACAACTCGACTTGCACCAGTTGAAGATGCAGACCCTGCAATTAAGACACTAGAATCGGCAAAAATTAATTTCATGATTCATATTTTTCTTTATATATGATCTTTCTTTCATTTTCTAATCCTTCTAATAGTTCCTCTAAACTAACTTTTTCTTGTTCTCTAATAGCAGTAATTTGCTCATTTAATTGAGGAACTTTAGGTTGTTTTGAAGTTAATATAATTAACTCCCCAATTTCTAAGAAATTCAAGTAATCTCCTTCATGAAGATTTAGTTTATCTTGAATCAGTTTGGGAACCGTAATAGTTCCATCTTGTTGTAAACGAATAGGAAATGATTTCATATTTTGTTTTTATCATTTTAAAGTCACTACAATTATACCAAATCGTTAATATTATTAAGTCTCATCTTCAGGTAAATCATTGATTTTTGTAATGGTATCAAGAATGACCTCAAGTTTGCCCTGAAGTCAATTAAATTGATGTTCAATGCGATATTATTGAGAAATAGCGGGTTTTAAGGATAATTGGGTGTATGATCAAGCTGCCGAAACCTACGCTTTAGATCCAGAAATAGCCGAAAAATTACGCAAAGCTAACCCCGAAGTATTCCGTAATATTGTGGGAAGAATGATCGAAGCGAATGGAAGAGGTTTCTGGGATGCTGAGGAAGAAACCTTAGAAAAATTACGTAATTTATATGAGTTAACGGAGGAAGAATTAGAAGGAGTTACTAATTAAATAATCTAGAGGTTTATAATTCTAACAATAATCTCGGTTCTGCTACAATTCCTGAGTAATAATAGAACTGATATAGCGTTTCTCGGACTCATGAGGTACACTTTTATTTGATTTTCTGTTCCCTGTTCCCCGTTCCCTGTTCTCTAATACTAAAAACTCCTGTACCTCACAAGTATGAGAACTGCTATAATTAACTCCTCAATTTCTAAGAAATTTAGATAGTCGCCTTCATGAAGATTGAGTTTATCTTGAATAACGGCTCTTCCAACAATATGGGGTAAAATGTAGCGGTAGCTAACACGCATTTAAAACTCTTATTGATAGCTTTAGTACAAAAGCTCAGATATTCTCTCCCTGCTCGCTGCTCCCTACTCCCTGCTCCTTACTTTTCACGCCATCTCTGAAAGCCCCTTCAAATAAGGGTTTCCCTCCAAGGCTGATTCTCATTAATTCATGCTTAATGAAAATGAGCAACGAGAGAATCAACCTTGGAGAATAGGGATTTTGCGGTCGCCTGACAGCCGAAAAAGATCCCGTGAAAAGTAAGCTCCCTGCTCCCCCGTAGTCTCAACTGGTGGTTTATGGTATATTAGAGTCATACCCTTGCAAATCTAAAGCCTTTAGGTTGATGGTAAGGAGATGTTCCCATATAGACTTTCAATAAATAGAAAAACAATTTTATGTTGCTTAATAAAATACAGGAATTAAAGAAAAATCCCCAACTATTTTTGAGAAAAGTTAACTGGAAATTAGGTCATGCTATAGATGATTTTATCAGAACTTCTTTATGGAGAATTGATTCCTGTGAAATTGTCAATCAAAAAGAAATTCGATTGATTTGGATTAAAGAGAAGCGGTAATCATGCTATTATGAATTGGATTATCAAGCAATCAAAAGGTAGTATAACTTGTATTAATGATGTGCCCATTTTTAAGAATCCTTTTCGACACAGACACGAGTATATCTCTTATGAATTTCCTGATAATCGAGTTCCTCAAGATTTAAGTATTGGTATTCAGAAAGAATCCAAAGGAAATTGGAGTCAAAAAGATTATTTGATTTATAGTTATGAGGATCATAGTTTACCTAAAATAACTCATAACAAATATGAACTGAAACATGATTTATATGTTGGAAAAAGTTTGAAAAGATATGATGTTTTAATACTTAGAGATCCCTTCAATTTATTAGCGAGTCGTTTTAAAAGCAATTTTTATAGTACCAAAGATTATCGGAAAGAATTTGTTGAATTATGGCTAGAGTATGCCAAAGAGTTCATAGGAGAAACTAATTACTTAAAAGAAAATAAAGTTTGCATTAATTATAATCGTTGGTTTTTTGACTCGGATTATCGCAAAGACATCTTCAAAAGTCTTGATTTGGATGTACTAGATATTGGTTTGGGAAATGTCAGTTTTATGGGAGGTGGTAGCTCTTTTGATAAATTAGAATATGCAAATTCTGCTGACTCAATGAAGGTTTTGAATAGATGGGAAAAATATCTGAAAAATCAGAAATATTTGAAAGAATTAAGTAATCAGGATGTATTGGAATATTCAGAGAAAATTTTTGGAAAGATTCCAGGTACAGAAATTCTTTATAATTAATTATAATCCAGTTAAGTGATTTGATCTTGTAGATGAACTGAAAATGAAAAAAACAATTGGCTATCTCATACCAGAATTTCCTGGACAAACTCATATTTTCTTTTGGAGAGAAATCAAGGCTCTTAAAAGTGCCGGAATGGAAATAGAAATCATTTCCACGAAATTGCCTCATTCTAAAATCATCTCTCATTCTTGGTCGAAGGAAGCTCAAGAAAAAACAACATACTTATTTCCCCCTACTCAATATTTTTGGGGAATGATTGTAGAATTGTTAAGTTGTGGGTTAAGGGGATGCTTTAAATGTTTCCAATCAATTTTGCAAGCACAACAGTTATCTTTGTATGAAAGATTACGTCTTGTAGCGTTTGTTTTCATCGGAGCAGAATTATCATATTTAGCTAAAAAACATCAATGGCAACATATTCATGTTCATTCCTGTGCCAACTCAGCTAATATTGCTATGTTTGCTTCTCTATTATCCGGAATAACTTATAGTTTAACGTTACATGGACCATTGTCTGATTATGGTTCTAATCAAGAACAAAAATGGAAATATGCTACTTTTGCCATAATTATTACCCAAAAACTCTATGATGAAGTCAAACAAAAACTAGATGGAAATTTGCCAAAACACTTGGCAATCGCTCCTATGGGAGTTGATCCTGTAGTTTTTCAAAGGTAACTGCTCACCGCAACAAAAAAGTCTTATTGAAAAGCACTACAAACAACATCAGTTGAGTCAACAAAAATATAAGCCCTGTGATTTAGCGTAAAATTTAAGCTAATTTATTACGGCTATTTTAATGACTAACATTCCCAGAATCAAGTCTTTTAAAAACCTCAAATAAAAACAACAATATGAGAAAAAAAAGAATAGTAAGATAGTTTTTTGTTAGCGGAGATTATCCGCTAATCCTGTGTATTTTTGTGCAGAGAGATAGGGCGATCAAGAAAAATCTATCCCCCATCGGCTCCGGAGCCTTTTACATCTCTAATCCTGGGGGACTCCGACCAGCTAATGAAAATAATTCGCATAATTGGACAATGGCATTTTGCCCCTGTAATCTCATGGTCTCTAAAAAACTGAACATTTGGGTGACTAACTCTGCACCCCAGTCGCTTCTTGCCCCCCCACTTACTTTGCGGTGAATGACAATGGGACGTAAAGCTCTCTCAGCATCATTATTATCTGGTTTGACTTCAGGATAAGTTAGAAAGGTGAACCACTCTTCCCAATGACGTTTGAGACGGTTAATCAATCTTTGTGCATCATAAGGCCATCCTTTTTTGGGAGTTGCTTTAAAAATCTTTTGCAGTGAGTTCTCGACTTTCTGTTCCTTTGGAGGGGATCCTCTAGAGTCTACAGCCAGCAGTCAAGCTGCACTGCCGTGT
>NZ_AADV02000068.1 GCF_000167195.1 Crocosphaera watsonii WH 8501
AGTAAGATTTAAGACTGGCGATCGCATCTCGATCCAAATAGCGACCGGTTAGATCATAGTTTTTGATTAAGGTAGTAACGGCATCTCGCATTAAAGTTTTCTCCCAACAACAATTTTTTATGGCTTACCAACAAGCCGGTTTCTCCCAATGAGAAGGAATCTATCTCATCATAAACCCCTCGATCGCTTAAGTCTAGGGGTGTTACAATGTATTCTTAACCAAAATTATAGATTTTGACAATTTTCTTGTAGTGTATTTCTAATCACACTACGATAGAACTCATAATATCTCAATGCTTGATCAACACTTTTCACATCTCATTCATTTTAAAGCGTCTGAGTCTCTGTCTTTGCCTGTTAAAGATGCACCCAAACCGATCCATCATTATCTCAGACAACCACAACGCTTAGTAAAGGCCATCGCCGACCCCCAACTCATGGAACAACTATCAGACCATGAGTTCCGTTTAAAAATGCGTCCTTTAAATTTTATGGACATTTATCACTTTCAACCGACGGTGGTTTTAGGGGTTTGGTCTGATAGTAAAGGAACGGTCTTTTTGCGGTCTCAAGATTGTGAAATTCGGGGAATTGATTATATTAACGATCGCTTTTCTTTAAGCTTAAAAGGAAAACTATCGCCTCAAGAACACGACGGTAAAACCTATTTACAAGGACAAGCTAATTTAACCGTAAAAGTCGATTTACCCCCTCCTTTGTGGGTGACACCTAAACCCTTACTACAAGTCACCGGAAATAGTCTTTTAAAAGGGGTTCTCGGTCGTATTAAACAACGGTTGCTTAACCAATTATTGATGGATTATTATCACTGGGTTGATTCTCAATCAGAATTAATTGAACCTCAAAACTCCATCAAATTCGGTGACCCTTGTACCGATTCGTAAACGATAAAAAGAGATTCACCTAAAACAAGATGAATCTCTTTTCATTAATAGTGAAGCGGTTTTATTTACGGGGACGCGCTTCGTCCACTTTCATTGTTCGCCCCATCCATTCTGCACCATCTAGAGTTTCAATGGCACTAGACTCTTCTGCTTTTGTTTCTAATTCTACAAAAGCAAATCCTCTAGGACGACCTGTTTCTTTATCTGTGGGAACATGGACGCGTTTAACTGTACCATACTCTGCAAATACTTCATTAAGGTCTTCTTCTTTTACCTCGTAAGAGAGGTTTCCAACGTAAATTGACATGAACGATCTATCTTGATTTCAACATTTTGAGCCTGTTCTTTCGAGAAAAAATTAGCGATACTCAACGGAAAAAACTGCTAATTCTAACTAACTTATATTTCTCTCAGTGTCTAATGCTCTAGAACTATCATAACACAATTAATCCAAGTTATGTCAAATCTTTCTGAATTAAACCTCACCGTTAACCGCCAGGTTTTATTAATAATTTTCTGAGCAGGAGAAAACTAACAACTGATGTAAACCCAACCTAAAACAGTGGGGGAAACCGTCGTTATTTCCGTACTTAGCTAGATTACAATAACTATATAATCCATTATAGATAATTCTAACCATGCAACCTACCAATCCCAATCAATTTACAGAAAAAGCCTGGGAGGCCATAGTCCGTACCCCTGATATTGCTAAACAAAATAGTCACCAACAAATTGAAAGCGAACACTTAATGAAAGCTCTGAGTGAGGAAGAGGGACTAGCCACAAGTATCTTCAATAAAGCTAACCTTAGTGTTCCCAAATTGCGAGAACAAACAGAGGCTTTTATTCGTCGCCAACCTAAAGTCTCCAATCCTGGGGAGTCGGTTTATTTAGGCCGTAGTTTAGATAGTTTACTTGACAGAAGCGAGGGCTTTCGGAAAGAATTTGAAGATGACTATATCTCTGTAGAACATTTACTATTAGCCTACCTTAAAGATGATCGTTTTGGTAAAAATTTGTTCAAAGAGTTTGGTCTGACTGAAAGAAATTTTAAAGATATTATTAAACAAGTAAGAGGCAATCAAAAAGTGACCGATCAAAATCCTGAAAATAAATACGAAGCTTTAGAAAAATATGGACGAGATTTAACTCAATTAGCCAAAGAAGGTAAGCTCGATCCTGTTATTGGCCGAGACGACGAAATTCGTCGAACCATTCAAATTTTATCCCGTAGAACCAAAAATAATCCTGTTTTGATTGGGGAACCTGGGGTCGGAAAAACAGCTATTGTAGAAGGGTTAGCGCAACGAATTATTAATAGGGATGTCCCTGAATCTTTGCGAGATAGAACATTAATTGCTTTGGATATGGGTTCTTTGATTGCTGGGGCAAAATACCGAGGAGAATTTGAAGAAAGATTGAAAGCTGTCCTAAAAGAAGTAACCGATTCTCAGGGCAATATTATCCTTTTTATCGATGAAATTCATACCGTTGTTGGTGCCGGTGCAACTCAAGGGGCGATGGATGCAGGAAACCTTTTAAAACCCATGTTAGCACGGGGAGAATTGCGCTGTATCGGGGCAACAACCCTGGATGAATATCGTAAGTATATCGAGAAAGATGCTGCCTTAGAAAGACGTTTTCAAGAAGTGTTAGTGGATGAACCCAATGTAGTCGATACAATTTCTATTTTACGGGGACTCAAAGAGCGTTATGAAGTCCATCATGGGGTAAAAATTGCTGATACAGCTTTGGTAGCAGCAGCGATGTTATCTAACCGTTATATTAGCGATCGCTTTTTACCAGATAAGGCCATTGATCTCGTGGACGAATCTGCTGCTAAATTAAAGATGGAAATTACCTCTAAACCAGAAGAATTAGACGAAGCAGATCGTAAAATTCTCCAATTAGAAATGGAACGACTTTCTTTACAAAAAGAGGTAGATATAGCCTCTCGGGAACGTTTACAAAGATTAGAAAAAGAATTAGCTAATCTCAAGGAAGAACAATCCCAACTTAATGCCCAGTGGCAAGCGGAAAAAGAAGTTATTGATCAGATTCGCCAACTAAAAGAAACTATGGATCAAGTTAACTTAGAAATTCAACAAGCTGAACGGGATTATGACCTAAATAAAGCCGCTGAATTACGCTATGGCAAACTCACAGATTTACAGGGACAAGTCAAGGAATTGGAAAGTAAAATTGAGGAACGACAAACCACAGGAAAAACTTTACTAAGGGAGGAAGTTATAGAGTCAGATATTGCCGAAATTATCTCTAAATGGACGGGAATTCCTATTCTTAAATTAGTGGAATCAGAAAAAGAAAAACTATTACATTTGGAGGATGAACTACACGAGAAAGTTATTGGACAAGAAGAAGCTGTAACTGCTGTATCAGAAGCAATACAGCGTTCTCGTGCAGGACTTTCTGATCCCGATCGTCCCACTGCCAGCTTCATCTTTTTGGGACCAACTGGGGTAGGTAAAACAGAATTAGCTAAAGCCTTAGCTAAGAACCTTTTTGATACCGAAGAAGCCATAGTTCGTATCGATATGTCTGAGTACATGGAGAAACATAGCGTATCTCGTTTAATTGGTGCGCCTCCTGGATATGTAGGCTACGATGAAGGCGGACAATTAACGGAAGCAATTCGTCGTCGTCCCTACTCAGTAATTCTCTTTGACGAGATAGAAAAAGCACACGGTGATGTCTTCAACATCATGTTACAAATTCTCGATGATGGACGTTTAACAGACTCTCAAGGTCGGGTAGTAGATTTCAAAAATACTATCATTATTATGACCAGTAATATCGGTTCTCAATACATTTTAGATGTGGCAGGAGACGATACTCGTTATGATGAAATGCGTTCCCGTGTTATGGAAGCGATGCGTAATAGTTTCCGTCCCGAATTTCTCAATCGTATCGATGAAATTATCATCTTCCACAGCTTACAAAAAGAACAATTACGAGAAATTGTCAAGCTACAAGTTCAACTCTTAAGAAGTCGTTTAGAAGACCAAAAAATGTCTCTTAAATTAGCAGATATTTCCCTAGATTTTGTGGCCGATATCGGTTACGATCCCGTCTATGGTGCCAGACCTTTAAAAAGGGCAGTTCAAAGGTACTTAGAAACTCCTATTGCTAAGTCAATTTTAAGAGGAGAATTTAAAGCAGGGGATACTATTTTTGTGGATGTTGAAGATGAAAGATTGACCTTTAAACGTTTGCAATCTGAAATGTTAACCGTTTAACTTGTAGGGTGGGCATTGCCCACCTATTTGATATAAAATTTTAATCTCAGCGAAGATACCGTGTTATATTTAGCTAAGGTTTTCCAAAAATCTATCACCTTAACATTTAGTCATGAATAAATATCATTTTTGGCCAGAAGAAACTGTTAAAAAAGATGGATTCATTGTTATTGCTTGCACCATTGAAAATATAGACCAGACAAGGAAAAAGTTATGGTATAAATTACCAGAACAATATCATGATCGGATTACATCTAGTTGTGACCCTTTTATTGTGGCACTAATTTTTAAGCTAATGACAGAACCAGCTAAGTTAGTTGTTCATGGGCAAGTTTCTCCTTCTTTACTGAAAAATATTACCGAGTATCAGGCTATTTGGCAGTGTTGGCGACTAGATTATTACCATTCTGTAGAAATTAATGCTGAGATAGAGGCAGAAATATCCGTTGATAATCGTCCAAATAATCCTATTTCTGCTTTTTCTGGTGGGGTAGATAGTTGTTTTACCCTCTGGCAACATAAAAAGGGACTTTGTGGCCGTTGGCAGCGTAATATTACCACTGGTTTAATGATACACGGATTTGATATTCCCTTATCTCAAACAGAGGTATTTGCAAGTGCTTTTGAAAAGTCAAAAAGGATGTTATCAAGCCCAGACACAGAGTGTATTCCTTTGTCTACTAATATCCGTCAATTTAAGCACCAATGGCTTGATACTTTTGCTTCTGCCGTTATTTCCTGTCTTATGCTATTTCAAAAAAGTTATCAAGTAGGATTAATTCCAAGTTCTGAAGCTTATCGAAAATAGTTGGGTCTAAAACCCCGCCTTTTAAGGCGCATAGTTTTTGAAGCGGAGCATAAATCTCTGTTTCAAAAACAACTTCTGACTTCTGACTTCTGACTTCTGACTTCTGACTTCGTTAAGATGCCCTGGTTACCCCTTGGGGTTCTCATCCCATTACAGATCATCTACTATCGAATAAGACTTTTTCTATTATTCATGATGGGGCTTCCTTTTCACGAATTGAAAAGATTAAAGAGATAGGTTCTTGGAAAGAAGCATCAGACGAATTAAGAGTTTGTCCTCATGAAAAACAGAAAGATCGTAATTGTGGGCATTGCGAAAAATGTATTAGAACAATCTTAGCTTTTCGTGCAACAGGTTTAGGTTTACCTCAATGTTTTTCTGAAGATATTAGTAATCAAGAGATTTTAGCTCTTAACTTTAAAGGTTTAAGTCTGCTGCAAATTGCAGAACTAAGATCAATCATGACATTTGCTTTAAAAAGTGGATTATCAGAAAGTTGGATTAAATGTTTAAGAATAGCTATTTTTATTAATCAGATTACTGCTCGTTTGCTCAATCCTGAAATTAGGAAGAAATTTAGTAATAATTTTCCTCAGTTAGCTCAATATTCTCGTAAAACTGAACTTACCCTCATATATATATACTACTTTTGACTAAAAACCCTATCTATAAAGGCTTTTAGCCTACATCTCTCTTGTGTCCATACATGGACACAAAAGAGATATGTTGACAAGATTTTAGCGATCGCTGTACTATTAAACTACATAGGTGCAGTTTTCTCAAACCCACTTCATATAATCTTCAGAGAGATTGTACCCAGTAATGGGTAGTACAAAAATCGCTACAACTACCTTTAGATAAGGCTTTTGTCGTTTTTCGTGGGGGGAAGTTCAGGTAAAATACGAGGCTATAATTAATCTACAAAACGAACTTGAAAAAAGTCAGAATATCTATAGCAATCAGGAATGATTCATGAGAACATCAAGATCCCCCCTTAATAAGGGGGGTTAGGGGGGATCACAATTCACTTAATTCTCACAACTGATAACTGATCGCTATATGTATAATTTTTCCCTGAATAGAATCCAGATTATAAGCAGAAAAGTTTCCTATTTCTTATTAACTTCTAGACTTTTAAGATATAAGTAGGTAAGTGGCAACCTTGATAAATCACTTAATATTGGCAACTTATTTTTAAGGTGCTTTGATATCGCTTCTCGATTTTGATAGGCAAGTTCATAAGACTTTAGCATTTGCTTCTTATTGAGGTTATCATCTGTTAAATCAAAGTTAAAATCTAACATTTCCGAGTAGTTACAAGCTTCTTTCATTTTATTTTCATAAGCTAATGAAATAAAATGAATTCCTTGTTTAATAGATAAAATTACCCCATGATACCTCATAGAAATAACTAATCTTCCATGAGAAATACATTTCTCATAATCTCTAAAGTTGGAGATATTTTCGATAATTTTTACTTGGTCTTCTTTTAATCCCAGCTTTAAAAAAGTATCTTGAATATTTTGCAAAAGTTTATTTTCACTTAAAACACTATAAAGATGAGGTAAAATATAAATCTTAAGATTATGCTTTTGAGAAAAGGTAATAAGGGAGGGAATAATCTCTTGATTAATTGTTTGTTCAAGATTCATTTTATTGTATAAAGGATGCCAACTCCCAATTCTTGTAGGAATAAAAACTATTGATTCTTCATCTATATCGAGATTGATTGCTTTCTGTTCATCTTTTGATAAATCTTTGACTGTAGCTGATAAACTTAAAGCAGTATCAACTCCTCGCACATTATAAATACCCCATTTATTTAACATTTCATGGCTTTTCTTTTCTCTGACAAAAACTTGAGACCTTTTTAAAACAAATTTAGTTATGATATCAAAAACCAAATTACCACTTTTCCCAAGACTATTGAGATGAAAAACAGGTCTTTTCTTTTCTAAAACTGCAACCAACACTCGAAATAAACAAATCCAATCCTGATAAATACCTATATTAGATCCTCCTGGAGATACAATGACAAAATCAGATTCCTTAACTAAATTAACATAAGCTGATATTGTTGTTTGAGGACGATTTTTAATAAGAATAGGCAAGAATTTAGTAGAGACGTATCTGATGGCATCTAACAAGTCTGTCTTTTGAATAATTATTTCATTATGATGAAATGTCTTATCTTGTTTATAAGGGATAGGCAAAAACTGATCTTTTCCCCAAGGCCAATTGTACACAAAGTGTAACTCTGCATCAGGAAATTGCTGATGTAGTTGTATGGCCATAGCTACACCAGCAGCGTCGTCTCCGAAATTAGCAGTATGTTGATTGATAACTAATATTTTTAACATAAGGAATCTCTAAATTATTAAAACCCATCCTGTGGGGCTTTGTTTTAGCCGCCATTCAAGGATGGGTTATCAAGTGACAATTAACAATTAACAATTGATTAATTCAAGGGTTACTCCACAGGTAAGCTACCACTGTCTTCAATTTTGATGTCTTGCTGGGGTCGATCTCTGCCATCGGTGTCACAGTTTTCTACCTTATCTAATACCTCTAGCCCTTCTAACACCTTACCAAAAACCGTATGTTTTCCGTCTAACCAGGGGGTTTGGGTGAAGGTAATAAAAAATTGAGAACCGTTGGTATTTGGTCCTGCATTAGCCATAGATAACCAACCACGGCCATTGTGTTTCACGGTAAAGTTTTCGTCAGGAAACTTTTCTCCGTAAATAGATTTCCCACCAGTACCGTTCCCTCTGGTGAAGTCCCCTCCTTGCATCATAAAATCCTTAATTACCCGATGGAAAGAACTTTGACGGTAGCCAAACCCTTTTTCGTGGGTGCAGAGTTGGTAAAAATTGTCAACCGTCTTGGGAACTACTTCGCCAAATAAACCGATTACAATTCTTTCTGCTTTTTCTCCACCGATGGAAATATCCATGAATACTTTTTTAGTTACCAAAGGATAAGCGTTTGCCATTGTTTTCTCATACAGTTATTTCGTTCCCAATTTTAACATGGACTGAAATGCAGTTAAAATAATAGTTTCAAATATCTAAATTATCTCCTAATTAATCTATTCTTAGTCAACTTAGGAGATTTTAGATAGAAAATTTCTCTATTCTTCTTCTGTTTCTTTTTTAGAATTAGGAGAAGAATTATAGATAGCATCAAGTTGTTGTCTAGCATCTTCTACACTGACAGAACGCATTACTAATAATGGTTCATTTATAGGTCGGCCTCGTTCGTCAAGCAACTCTGGATGAATGGTTTTTTTGCTATTTCCCAATTTTCTTGCTTGAGGTAAATTAGACTTGAATCGATTGGGATAACGACGTTGAGAGTCCATACTCACCGTAATTAAACTACGAATAAGATTACTAACGGCCAAAAAAGCAATAATAGTAAAAGCAACGATGTAAATTAAATGTAGCATTTGAAATTCTCCATTAACGAAGTCACCAAGTTAGTAAAGGCTTAATAGTATTAAGCTTGCATAGAAGTTGTTTTTCCGACAGAAATTAACACCCTGCTCGAAAAAACATTTCTTTTTAAAGGCCCGCACTAAAGAAAGTAGAAATGGTAAGTTTTTAGCTTCGGTTATGTCGATCAAATATCAACTTTTTTAGGTGCTATGGCCAAATTCCCCCAACGAACGTAAGCTTTTCTTAAGATTGTACCTAACTAGCTTACCAAGAATTGTCAAGGGAAAATAGGGATTGTTGCATCAGTTAACAACCCCCAGTTGATCAAGCAGTAGGTGGATTTTCTTGTTGATGCGATCGCCATTTCATTGATACCTGCCAACATTCAGCCACTAACCTATGCCAGGGAACTAAGGCTCTAGTATCGACCCCTGCTTGTTTTCCTGTGGCTTCAAAGAGGAGTTTGGCGGTTTGTACTTCCTGTTGAGTAGTTTTAACCCGTTCTAGGAGTTCCTCTTGTTCTTCAACAGACAAAAAAGTAATGCGTTCTGTTTCTAATAAATGGCGAGAGCGAGAAAACCAGTATTGAAAATCCTCTAATAAAGGTTCGAGTATAGTTTTGAGCAGTTCTTGCTCAGTGAGGTTATTATGAGACATCATCTTAAAATCGGATTTTTATGTATACACTAATCTTAACGTCTTTTACCGAAAATTTGGGTTTAAAGCCCCGTCCTTCTTGCTCCGTCCCTATGTCTTAGGGAACCTCAGACGGGGCGGTGCGCTTTCAGCACGGCTTCTTGATGCACTTCCTCCCAGACGGAAGCCACCAAGACCGAAGTATATCGCTTTCTATGGTATGGTTGCCAATCTGTTTTTGGTGTGTTAGAATTATTTGCGTAGCAGGCTTATAACGCAATATGTTTATTTTAGAGTACAAGTTAAGAGGAAAAAAACATCAGTATCAAGGCATTGACAAGGCAATTCGCACAGTTCAATTTGTGCGAAATAAATGTCTCAGATATTGAGAAGACAACAAAGGTGTGGGACAAAAAGATATTTATAAATACACAACTCAACTAAGAAATGAATATCCTTTTGTTAAAACTCTTAACTCTACTGCTTGTCAGCAAGCTTGTGAACGTACCTGGACTGCGATTCTCAAATTCTATAACAATTGCAAGAATAATATCCGTGGGTTAAAAGGATACCCTAAATATTCTAAGCGCACTCACTCTGTCGAATTTAAAAAGTCAGGATGGAAACTAAATCGAGACACCAAAAGAATAACTTTCACTGACGGTAAAAACATTGGTGAATTAAAATTAATTGGTAGTCGAGATTTATTTTATTTCCAAGAATGGCAAATTCAAAGAGTAAGAATAATTAGACGGGCTGACGGTTATTTTGTGCAGTTAATATTAAAGCTTGATGTTAGGGAGATCACACCACAATTAGAACCTAGCAAAAAATGTGTAGGTTTAGATATGGGACTAAAATACCTCTATGCTGATAGTGATAATAACGTTGTAGAACCTCCTAAATATTATCGTAAAGCAGAAAAACGTCTTAATAAACTAAATAGAAGAAAATCTAGAAAGTTTAAGAGAGGTCAAAAGCAGTCTAATAACTACATAAATGCTAGAAGAAAATATGCCAAGGGACATTTAAAAGTAAGTAGGCAGCGAGAAGAGTTTGCCAAGAGACTAGCACTCCGTTTAATTCAGTCAAACGACTTGATAGCTTATGAAGATTTAAAAGTCAAAAACCTTGTGCGTAACAAGAAACTAGCTAAGAGTATCAATGATGCTGGGCGGTCGCAATTAAGAAAATGGATTGAATATTTTGGGGTTAAATACGATAGATTAACTATTGCTGTTAACCCTACCTATACTAGCCAAGAATGTTTTAATTGTGGTCAACTAATCAAGAAGTCTCTATCAGTTAGAACTCATGTTTGTTCCTGTGGATATACCGAAGATAGAGACACAATGGCAGCATTAAATATACTTAAAAAAGCTACCCAAGGGCATTGGGGAAGCTGGTCAGAAGACCTTAACGCTTGGGGAGATTCGACCTCTATTTTGGTTGGTAGTAATACCTGCCAGGGTAAGTTTAGTCAATGAACCAAGAATCTCCGCCCTTTTAGGGCGAGAGAGTGTCAAATTTCTTTGTAATTGACGACCACAGAAAACATTGTCACTTCTTCTTCAACCCCTTTGAGTTGTAAAGATTTCATCAAGGTTATTTCCCCAGGGTTTAAAAATTGTGCTACCTTTGCTGATACCAGAATCATGCCACTGTCTGCCACTTCTTGCAGACGGGCCGCAATATTAACTGCCGAACCAATGGCAGTATAATCGGAGCGTTGTCCCCCGCCAAACATTCCCACCACTGCCATACCTTGATGGATACCACAGCGAAAGCAAACGGGTTGCTGTATTAAGCCTTGAGTCTGCCATTTTTCATTTAATCCATTGAGTTGCTTGTGCATTTCTCTGGCCACAGCGATCGCCCGATAAACTTGCTCTTGAGGATTTAATTCTTCTGGCGCACCAAATAAAGCCACCACAGCATCCCCAATAAACTTATCCACGGTTCCCCCATAATGGAAGATAACGGCAGTCATTTCTTCTAGATATTGATTGAGAAGGGTAGCCACCCCTTGGGTTCCTAAATAACTGGCTAAGGGGGTGTATCCCACCAAGTCAGTAAACAAGATGGTGACTAAACGGGGTTCTGGGGTCAAATCGAGGCTTAATTTCCCTGTGGCGATTTTATTGACCATAGAGGCTGGCAAAAACCGTTTTAACACCGATTCTGTTAAATATCGGTTAAGTTGTTTCACCTCCTGTTCACTTTTTTCTAATTGTTGAGCCTGTTGTCTAGTTTTCTGATAAAGTCGGGACTGTTGTACCGCAATAGCCGCTTGAGAAGCAAGGGTTTGAGCTAATTCAATTTCTGTGGATAACCAGGGACGAGGGTGGGTGGTTTGCCGTAGAGAAATGCTGCCAATAATTGCTCCATCCACGATTAAGGGAACAATTAAGAGAGCTTGGCTAGACTTTTGTAGGGGTAAATCAAATTGAGTCATTTCAGGATAATTATTCATATCCTCTAAAACCACCGGTTTTTGAGTCTTAATCAGTTGTTTAGAAGTTTCGCATTGACAGAAAATAAAAATTATGCTGTCAAAGAATTAGTGGGAGATAATTGTTCTAAAATAAACTCCCGTGCCACTTTTAAAGAAAGCTCTCTTTGGAGAGAATACCAAGACTCTATAGTTGCTTTAATTCTCATCAGTTCCAATTGACAAAATGCTCTTAAAGAACAGAAAATATGAGTAACAATAGCTTTTGTCGTTCTTACTTGAAACTTAGATAATCCACACAATTGTTTTAAAGCTCTATGATAGCATTCTATTCCCCAATGAATAGTTTGTAACTCTCTAAAATCATCGCGCTTCCAATCCATAAGTTTAGATTCATCATATAGAAAAGTAGCATAATAACGACAACTTCCGTGTTTAAAAGTCCTCTTAAATATTTTTACTTTTCCGAATTCTTTGATAATTACTATCAATCCATTATTAGGAATTTCCAACTCCTCTACTCTTTGATATTTACCTCCTTCTACTTTTACTTGTCTATTTTTGGCTATTCCTACTTAAAAATTCAGTTCTTTGTCTCTAAAAAATCTTAAATTCTCTTTAGAAGAATACCAACAGTCTGTCGTTATAGTAGAAGGTTTTACCCCCCACTTGATTACTTCTACGATCATCTCTCTTAAGTAATCATTTTTTGTTTTATTATCTAGAGGATCATAAAGGCGATAATTAATAGGCATTGATTTTCCATCATAGTCAGTATAATACAAAGTAATTAAGTTAATTCCTTTGATGGCTTTTTGATGTTTTCCTGACCAATAATAGTTGATTAAATGAGCTTTTCCTACTTGAGAGTAGTGTTTTTCAATAACGGTATCATCCCCACTTAACACTCCTCCAATCAAATTAAGGTTTCCTTGAACTTCTCTAAATAAATCTATTGGTTCATATTGCTCTCTTAGTAAGAATCTATTGGTGCTATGACGAGAAATTTCTAAAATCTCAGCTAAACGGCAGCAACCTGTGTATTTTGGCTCTGAGAGCAAGAAGTATGTATATTGATCTAGATTACATTGGGCTGTTGATGGTTTACTCCGAAGTCTTATGATTTTTCTCCTTCATTAGCGATCACCTGAAAACATCATCTGCATATTTACGCTCTTTTGTCAATGCGAAACTCCTATTGTTTTAAAACTGGATTTAAAGCGATGGGAACCACTGATTGAGGAAGGGGATTAATGTGCCCTTGGACCTGGTTATAAAGCCCAACACATTGCACAAATTTATCCTCTTTTCTCCATAAAGATAGGGCGCAACCGTCCACTTTTAAGCCCTTGCCTAATTCTTGGGTAATTGCTATAAAAATTAGTTGGGGATCGAGACTACAACGAATAGCGTTAGTAATACGATTAATTAGGGTTTGCTGAAAAAGTTTCTCCAAAATTTATGCCACTTTTGACCAAGAATTTTCTGACAAATCAATAAGTTTTAGTACATAAAAATTGTTTAAAGTATAATCAAAATTAATGAAAGGCGGTTTGATGAGTTCCTCTGTTCTGTTATTAGTAAATAAGGACAAAAAAAGCGACAAAAACTGCCTCAGAAGTTTACAAAGATTGACAACTAAAAATGTAATAGCAATAGATGTAATGGAGGTTTCAGGGAGTTTTGTCATCACGAGATTTAGGCTAAATCTTCGTTTAGCTTGTCCAAACTTTCCCTCAATAGCATTACGGAAGCATTCATCGGAGTGGGCTTGTTTCTTTTCTTCTTCACTGACATTTTTCGGAGGTCTTCCTAACTTCGGACCACTGATTCTTATCCCTCTTTCCTTACACCAATTTCTGTTTTCCCTAGTTCGATAAATTTTATCTACATGGACGGATTCGGGATAATAGCCAAACGTTTCTTTATACTTTTCTACTTGTTCTTTTAAATGACAAGATTCATTGAAGTTTTCCCAACTTATTTTGTATAGAAACACATAGTTATCTACACAGCTTACTGAGAGTTTAGCTCCAAACTCTATTGGTTTTCCTGCTTTTCCTCTCACTATTGGACGAATATGCGGTTGAGTTAAACTTACAATTCTTTGAGGAACACTCTGGGTCTTATTCTCCCCACATGACTGTTGTTGTTCATAAACTTTTTTGATAGTCTCTAGAACATTTTTCTGTCTTTTACTCAGATTTTCCAGGGAAGCCCCAGCTTGAATTAAGTCTTCTATATTTCCTAAATTTTTCTTAAGGTATTTTAACTATTTCCCGATAGCTTTTCTTCTTTCTTGATAAGATACTTTTCGTTTTTTAGCTACTTTTAAGTATTCCTTTCTAGCAATTTTTCTAGAAGTTCTCGGCTTTTTTCTCAATTTTACTCTTAATGGTTTATAAAGATTATCTATTATTCTTTCTGTCTCAATTCTGGCTTGATTTAATATGCCTAAATCCGTTGGGTATTTGATGTCTGCTGGCGCACAAGTCGCATCTAAAATTAGTTTACCTTTATTTTTTATTTTTTCTCCTTTTTCTTGGAGACAATCCTTTTTTTTTACTTCTTTATCACTCTTGTCTATTTCTCTTTTTACTATTTTTTTATTGATTTTGTTTATCAATTCTCCATCAATTCTTTTTCTAAAATGAACTAGCATTGAAGATTCCAGTGGTGGCTCTTGTTGATAACAATTTAAACCTATAAAGTATTGTAGATAAGGATTTTCTCTAATCTGTTCTATAGTTTCTCTATCACTTGTTCCTAATTTTTCCTTAATAATTAATGTCCCTAATGCCATTCTAAATAGTTTGGCTGGCGCACCTTTTTCTGCTGAAAAAAGTTTAGCATATTCTTCCTCAAAATCATCCCAAGGTATCAACTCTGCCATGATTACCCAACGATTATTGGGGGACAATTTGCCCTCGAAAGGTAATTCAAATTTTTCTGGGGGCGGTAAAGGTTGCTCCTCTTTTCGATACATTTGTTCTTGACCAACAACTGGGAGGTGTTTCTACCAATTATAGCGGTTTGTAGCCGACAAAGCTGATCTTTTTTGCGATCGCGAATATGGGTGTAACCTTTTAAAGAATAGGGTTTTGCTTTTATTCAGCAAACCCGAATTAAATCCAGAACAGAAGTTTTATAGGATCTTAGTTCTACCAAGACAGGAATAGTAAGATCATTTTGCCCTTTTTTCGCCCCCCTTTCCAAAGGGGGGTTGGGGGGGATCACCTTTTCTCTCTGTTTCTTACTTTCTTCCAGCAATAAACGAACTAAAGCTGTAGACTTGCCCGATCCTGGTTTTCCCCGTAATAAAACATGATTAGCTGCATATTTCCGTAAACCTTCTAAAATACCGAATTTTTCTATTTTTTACTTTTCTTCTTCTCTCTTTTCTCTCTCATACTTTTTAGGAACAGTTTGCACCATTAACCCTAAATGTAATAAACCAGGAAGCGATCGCATTATTTCATTTGTCGGGGCGAACGGCTGTTCGCCCCTACGGTTAGATATTTCTTTGCCAACAAGATCAGTAACAATATAACGTCATTGTAGGGTGGGGAGTGCATCGGCTTACCACTTAAAATGGTTTGGTAGCGACAATGGTACGATGACGATGATCACTAGGAAAAGTAGTTTTATAATCAAATCCTAATTTTTGTAAGGTTTCTTCCACATTAAAAGTGTAGTAATCATCGCTATGAGGTTCGGTACTTTTCATCAACATAAATAACGCTGGTGGTAAGTTTTGAATCACTTCTGAACGGGGGTTATTATCAACAATACCGAGAACACCTCCAGGGTGTAAAATGCGGAAAGCTTCCTTAAAAATAGCGGTTGCAGCATCACGGGGTAATTCGTGGAGAACAAACTGAATAGTAATTACATCAAAAGAATTATCATCAAAATTCGTTTTTTCTGCTAAACCATGTATCCATTGACTAATTTCTTGTTCCTCATCGGTAACTTTTGCCACCGCTAACATATAAGGGGATAAATCAAGTCCGATGGTATTAATAGGTAAATTACCTTGTCGTTGGCTATAATAACAGTGAGTAGCTTTAGTAGAGACACCTATAGAACAACCAATATCAAGGATGTTTTCCACTTGAGGAGGGCTATAGGGTTCTAAAACAGCATGAAAAGCTGCCCTTAACCTGTCTTGTGCTTCTTGCCAAGTTAAGTCTTCATTTTTCCAGACTCGCAGGCCAAGAGACTGGGTTGCAGGAACAGCTTCAAAGGCAGCTTTCCAGCATAAGTTACCTTGATCGTAAGCATGAAAAGGAACTAGATAATAGTCGGGATAAACAATATCAGGGTTAGTAATTTGAGAGAATAAGCTTTTAGCAGGGGATTTTTCTAAGTTTTTACAGTTTTCTTCCCACGCAATACCGTTTTTTTCCGCCGTTTTAATGATAACTTTTCTCGCTTGATGCGTCATGAGGCGATAAATAGGCTTTGTTTCTATCATTAAATTAACAAAGCGTGAGAGAAGATCGTTACCAGTCCAATCAGGTTTAACTTTATTCGTCATGATATGAGAATAAGGATTTATGGTTTAAAGATAGTTCTAACTATATCACTATTTAGTTATACAATCTCACTGATAAGGTTACTATTCACTAACTCAGTATTGATTGTAAATGAGTTATAGCAATCACCGAATGATTCATGAGAACTTGGAGATCCCCCCTTATGATCCCCCCTTTAGTTACCCCCTTAATAAGGGGGGTTGGGGGGTAGTGGGGGGATCAGAATTCACTTAATTCTCACAATTGATAACTGATTGCTATATTATAATTGAAGTTTTAAATTTGCCTATTTTTTAAACAGACAAAAATGGACTACTTAGTTTAAAAAATTATCTTAAATTATTTAGGATTAAAAGCTTCTGCCAAAGAAGCTTTTGAAGGTAAATATGAGGCTGAAGAAATTGCAGAAATGGTTAATAAAAATTCCATTATTAGCCAAGAGATGGATTTAATTTATCAATAAAATATACCTTAATAATTTCTCATAATAAAGATGGCATTTCTTTATTATCTTCTGCTACCCAATCAGCAAAACGTCTTGCTAAAGGAGGAGCATACATAAGTGTGCTAGTAAAACCGGAGAATAAATGAAGCCCCTCAAAGTTATCAATTTTACCTACTAAAAAGTTAGAATCAGCACAAAAAGCAACTAAACAATGGTGTAATTTACCAGGTAAATTTTCTAGTTCAGGAAGTATTTTACTAACTCCTTCTCGAATAGTTTTTTCTGCTAAAATTTGATCATTTTTTGCCAGAGGATTACTAATAATTTGACTAATTTGACCTAAACAAAAACTACCATCTAAAAATTGAATTGCACCGGTCTCCATAACATCAGAAATAATTTGATCACTGGAATTATCCCATAAAGATTTAAGTTCAGAATCTCCTGATTTTTCTTCAATATTAAGACGGTTTAAAATCCCTGGCATCACTAAAGATTTTAGTTCAATATCTACCTTTGGAGTTAATATTAACTGAGAATGAGTAAAATAAATATTAACATTTATACCAATATGTTTTAATAAATAACGAGTTAAACCTCCTGCACAAATGACGACATTTTTACTATAATATTCTTGCTTATTTGTTTTTACACCGGTTACTGTTTTATTTTTAGACAGTAGTTGAGTAACTTCTTCGTAATTAAGGGTTCCACCTAATCTTAAAAAAGCTTGTTGATAAGCATTATTTGTTTTTTGTGGATGAATATGTCCATGGGGCAATTTAAGACATCCTGAGATAGCATCAGGGTTTAATAATGGTTCAATTTCTACAGATTGATCGGGGGTTAATAATTGAGGTTTTATGAAAAACTTTTGATAGTTTTCTGCAATAGATTGGGGATTATTATCCACAGGAATAGTTAACATTAAATCCAGTTCTCTAAAATCGGTATTTTCTCCCAATTCTTCTGATAAGTTATGATAAATTTCTCGACTTTCTTGACATAATTGAATCGAATCATCATCTGTTCCTGACCAATAAGCAACTCCCCCATAACTATAACGAGTTGCATTATCATAAGTGGGATCTTTTTCTAAAAGTAACACTTTTAAACCTTTTTTAGCCAACTCATAACTTAAGGCTGATCCCGTAATACCAGCACCAACAACAATCCAATCAAAATTTTGCATAATTTTATTATATACTTCCCCTCCATTTTATCATAAATATCTAATTAATTAAAGTTGATATTTTCATCTTATTTTTTAATTTAAACTTATAAACCATGATAGAATAACAAGCATAACTTCTGATTTATAAATGAATGAATGTGCTTCCTAGACGTTATCATCGCATCAAACAAGTTCTTGAAAAAAGACAACCAGACTTAACAGTTTTAACCGAGGATGTCCATAAACCTCATAACTTATCAGCCATTATCCGCACCTGTGATGCTGTAGGAATATTAGACGTTCATAGTATTAACACAACCGATGAATTTCCTACCTTTTCTCAAGTTTCTCAAGGCAGTGATAAATGGACATTTCTCCACACTCACCCTGATATTAAAACAGCTATAACTTATTTGAAAAGCAAAAAAATCAATATATATGCAGCACATTTTACGGAAAAATCTTTAGACTATCGTGATATCGATTATACTCAACCCACAGCTATTTTACTAGGAGCAGAAAAATGGGGAGTGAGTGAAGAAGCAGCAAATTTAGTCGATGGCAACATTATTATTCCCATGTTAGGGATGGTACAATCTTTGAATGTTTCTGTTGCTGCTGCGGTAATTTTATTTGAAGCACAACGCCAGAGATTAGCTGGAAAAATGTATGATACCAGTCGATTAGATCCCGAGCGATATCATAAAATATTGTTTGAATGGAGTTATCCAACCTTAGCAATAGAATATCAAAAAAACGGCAAAAATTATCCATCTTTAGGAGAAAATGGGGAAATTTTATAAGAATTTTGGGTTCAAGTACCTAAAGTTTCTCAAGTAAATTGAGTTCTCCAGGGGTTAAAACACCCTGGATTCTAAGCGGTTAAGCTTCGATGGGATAAATCCACATCTCAGCTTGCTTACGATATGATCGACTTAGAGAATCGAGATAATATCGTTTAGGAAGACTCAAAACTTCCTTTCCCAACTTGACTAGATTTAGACCTAGCTGTGTGGCTACCTTCTCACGGGGTGACAAGCCCGTTAAAACCCTGATTGAAAGAGGGTTTCAGCCGTGGCGATCGCTCTATAAATTGTCAAAAACTAGAGGGCTTATTGAGAATAAACAATAATGATAATCATTCTTGCCGTGTGTGTGGGGGGGAGGAGGGTTACACCGTCCTCCCCCCCACAGGGTTGATGCTCAAAATCAACCCCTTGGGCAATATTAGTTTTTATTAAATAATAAAAATTGGTTTATT
>NZ_AADV02000067.1:0-19420 GCF_000167195.1 Crocosphaera watsonii WH 8501
TCTCTCTCGGTATCAATTTTCAATTTCTTGCTGTTGTGTAGAGATTTGTTGTTGTTGCTGGTCAATCAGTCTTTGTTGAAGAGATAACTGTTGTTGTGCCTTGACTAGCCACTCAATCATGAAGACATTCTTCGCCAACTGTTCATCGGCGATAGCTCTAACTAGCTTTGAATCAATGGTAGCATTTGTGGTCATAACCCCCACTATACATAAAAATCCCCGATTTTACCTTTATGTTGTCAAGACAGATTCTTTATTGCGGTGAGCAATTACTAAAAATGCGCCATGTGGTGACATCTTTGCCCGCTTCAAAAATTCCACCCTCAAAACTTTATACAAAAAAATACTGTCCGAGAGGCGAGATGGAAAATCGGATTAAAGAACAACAATTAGACTTGTTAGCTGATAGAAATTAAACTCAAACATTTCAAAGTAATCAACTAAGATTATGGATACATTCCTGGGCTTATGTTCTCATAAATGCTTTTCGTCAACACTGTTTTAAAAAAACTTCATTGGCTAAAGCAACTGTGGGAAGAATACGTCTAAATCTTCTTAAGTTGGGAGCCAGAATAAAGATTAGTTGTAGAAGAATTATTATCGCTATAGCTAGTGCTTGTCCTTATCAAGATATTTTATCTATTGCTAACAAAAGAATTAAAACTATTCCTAATAGTGGATAAGTAGAATAAGTTGTTTTTTAAAAAAGATATCTATCATAAGTTGTTGACTGACTGATACTTTTATTTAGTCTTATTTATCGTGGAGAAAATCAAAAGTTAATATAATTATTCCCTCTTAAACTCAATTTTTGGATAATCAAAGTCAATTTTTTTATTCATCTATATTCAAAATTTATATTAGTCCTAAAAATTATCATTTTTCATCTCTGGATTGGGCTTTCAAATTAATTTGTGAGAAATCCGGGTGGTGTGTTTAAAGGTGCTTCTTTTATACGTTTTTGTACATTTAGAGAAGTATTAGAAAGTCCTTATTCCAGAAAAATTATTGGCTTTGATGCCTTTGGCAAGTTTCCTCAACAAGAAAATGTAGAGGATCAAAGTTTTGTGGAAAAGTTTGAAGTAACGGCAGGACAGGGGATCTCCATTCATGAACTAGAAGAAGTTCTCGCTCATAAAAAATTTCAAAACTATGAATTAATTCAAGGAGATATTACTCAAACAATTCCAGATTATGTTGCGAATCATCCTGAGTTGAAAATTTCTTTATTACACATTGATGTTGACGTTTATCAACCTTCAGTTACTATCCTCAATCATTTGTTTGATCGGGTGGTTAGCGGGGGTTTATTGGTCTTTGATGATTTTGCCACAGTATCAGGAGAAACTAAAGCCATCGACGAATTTTTTGTGGGTAAAGATAGCATCATAGAAAAGCTATCTATCTCCCATATCCCTTCCTATGTGCGAAAAAAATAATATAATTGTCAAGCAATTGAAAAAAGGAAGTATTATGTCAACTGTCGCCCCACCCCTAAATGAACAAGTTGCCGTCATTACCGGAGCATCACGGGGTATCGGTAGAGCGATCGCCCTAGCTCTGGGAACCCTGGGTTTAAAAGTAGTTGTCAACTACGCTAGTTCCAGTGATGCAGCCGACGAAGTGGTTAAACTGATTACAGAAGGCTCAGGAGAAGCGATCGCAGTTCAAGGAGATGTCTCTAAAAGCGAAGAGGTAGACAACCTCTTCAAAACCACTTTAGATAAGTTTGGGCGCATCGATATTTTAGTCAACAACGCAGGTATCACCCGTGACAACCTCTTAATGCGCATGAAACCCCAAGACTGGCAAGCAGTTATCGATCTCAACCTCACGGGGGTTTTCCTCTGCACCAAAGCCGTCACCAGACCTATGTTAAAACAAAAAAGTGGGCGTATTATCAATATTTCCTCAGTAGTCGGGGAAATGGGGAACCCTGGCCAAGCCAACTATAGCGCAGCTAAAGCAGGAGTTATTGGTTTAACCAAAGCAGTGGCCAAAGAAGTTGCTCCCCGTGGTGTTACCGTTAATGCAGTGGCTCCGGGCTTTATTGTCACCGATATGACAGAGAAAGTTAAAACAGACGATCTTCTACAGTTTATCCCTTTGGCAAGGTTAGGAACCGTCGAAGAGGTAGCAGGAATGGTGAGATTTTTAGCCACCGATCCAGCCGGCGCTTACATCACAGGACAAGTTTTCAATGTAGATGGTGGTATGGTTATGGCCTAAGCTTATATCGCAGAAAATTCTCAATAGACCTGAATATGACCCAGAATAAGCTGTTAAATCAAGCATTGCTTTCAGTGTTAGTATTAATTATGCTACTTTTGAGCGCACCTATGGGTATGACCCTAGGCAATCCTACCACGGCAAAAATTACTTATCGTGGTGTGTTTGATTGCTTCGAGGAAAGTCTGAGCTATGCAGAAGATGGAAGTAAGCCTGTTTTTTGTGAACCTTCTGCCGTCATTCAAGCTGAGAATCAGTTGTATATAGCTTCTGATAAGGATATTCCCGGTGCATCTTCTGTCATGACTGCTCAACTCCAGGGCAACATTCTCACTCGCACTGGATACGTAGAAGTCCCCCAGATTCAACAACTCAGTAAAGCAGAAGACTTTGCCCTTGAACCTGGGAAGAGGAAGCGTATCTTTTTAAGCTCTGGTTTTGACCGAGTATTTCTTGAGAATGCTAGTAAGGATTCATATAATACCCTTCTAACCTGGGAAGTGGGCAAAGAGGAGGAAGCAGAAGTCATAGAACCCACTGGGTTTCCTGGGAGTTCTTTAAGTCTTCGTCCTCGTTTTCTGCGTGCTTTGACCACAAAAAAATTTCCTTCAGGGGCCCCTTATTGGAAAGTAGAGGCATTAACCATACTACCAACAGGAAAAATATTGTTTGGAATTCGTGAACTTGGCAGCAACTACGAGGATTTTGACTACACCTTACAATTAGTTGCTACTGAGTTGACAGGGAAAAATAATCACTGTTTAGGAAACTTTAAAAGGATTTATGAATATGATCCCCAAACTCATCCCCAAATTGATCGTCCCGTTGGTTTATCTAGTGCAGCTTAGCAAAAATAATCCACCAGTCACTTATGATCTTTAAAGCCCTTAAATTTCCAAACGAACGGCTTAGCAAAATGTTGATTAAAGTAATCAATAAAATTGAGAATTTTTTGGGATAGTTCTTCAGTTGAACGGACAGTAATTCTTTTGAGTAAACGCCTGACTAAGATCGAAAACCAACACTCAATTTGATTAAGCCACGATGTATGTTTGGGAATATAAACAAAGCGAATTCGATGAGATTCATCTGATAAAAAATCTGCTCTGCTGTCCATAGATTGCAAAATCCCCTCCTTTCCCTTTCTCCCCAAATCAATAGTAATTCCACAGCTTTCTGCTACTAATTTGACTAAGCTTTCCGATTTATGAGTGTTGAGTTTATCTACAATAAAAATCCATTCTGCTTTTTCATCAATCTTAATCGTTCTCTGGATATGTTCAGAAAAATCTTGTTCTGTTCTTGTCGGTCCAATAGAGGGACTAACAACTTTTCCTCTTGCCACATCCCAGTTCGCAATCAAGCTTAAAGTTCCGTGTCTTTCATATTCAAATTCGATTTTTTCTACTTGTTTAGGCTTGATTCTTTTGTTCGGAAATAATCTCTAAAGAGCTTGAATCCCTGTCATTTCATCTGTACTAATTAAATGAATTCCTTGTTCTAACAAAGTTTTAGCTTCTTGATGAAGTTCACAGATATATTTGACTTGCTTTTTAAATTTTAAGGGATCATCAATTTTGGCATTTAACCAGTAACGAACGAGATGTGGTTGTAATGTCGCTTCTTTTTAAAAAACGCCCCACACTACGGGGGGAAATCTTTTCGACAATTCCTCTTTTTATGGCTTCATCCGCCAACTCTGAAGGTGTCCAATGGCTCACTGGTCTGTCTGATTTTTCACATTCTTCACAAGCGATCTCTACAATCTGGACTACTTGTTCGACCGTAAAGGATTTTGTTGTTCCAGGTCTTGGGCGATCGCTTAAAATTCCTTTGATAAAGACCATTAATGCTTTCTCCGTTACCTGTTGTTCTTCGGCGGCACTCAGTTTTTCTCTCTCCTCAAACCATCGCGATCGCCACTGACGCACTTGTACTCGGTCTAATTCTAATCTTCGACTAATCGAACTATTGCTCTCTCCTGATGCTGCGGCTAAGATTAGCTTGGCTCGTCTAACAAGGCGATAGGGGTTTGTTGTCCCTCTCACTATTTGTTGGAGTACTGTTTTCTGTAGGTTGGAGAGGTTAATTGGCAATGCTTTTATCATGGACATCAACTTCGAGATTCGTCCGTTAGTTTCATTGAAACACATTGTCGTGGCTAGTCACGAAAGTTTCTGTAAAAATCTGGTGGATTACTTTCGCCAAGCTGCACTAGTGCAGCTTAGCAAAAATAATCCACCAGTCACTTATGATCTTTAAAGCCCTTAAATTTCCAAACGAACGGCTTAGCAAAATGTTGATTAAAGTAATCAATAAAATTGAGAATTTTTTGGGATAGTTCTTCAGTTGAACGGACAGTAATTCTTTTGAGTAAACGCCGGACTAAGATCGAAAACCAACACTCAATTTGATTAAGCCACGATGTATGTTTGGGAATATAAACAAAGCGAATTCGATGAGATTCATCTGATAAAAAATCTGCTCTGCTGTCCATAGATTGCAAAATCCCCTCCTTTCCCTTTCTCCCCAAATCAATAGTAATTCCACAGCTTTCTGCTACTAATTTGACTAAGCTTTCCGATTTATGAGTGTTGAGTTGATCTACAATAAAAATCCATTCTGCTTTTTCATCAATCTTAATCGTTCTCTGGATATGTTCAGAAAAATCTTGTTCTGTTCTTGTCGGTCCAATAGAGGGACTAACAACTTTTCCTCTTGCCACATCCCAGTTCGCAATCAAGCTTAAAGTTCCGTGTCTTTCATATTCAAATTCGATTTTTTCTACTTGTTTAGGCTTGATTCTTTTGTTCGGAAATAATCTCTCAAGAGCTTGAATCCCTGTCATTTCATCTGTACTAATTAAATGAATTCCTTGTTCTAACAAAGTTTTAGCTTCTTGATGAAGTTCACAGATATATTTGACTTGCTTTTTAAATTTTAAGGGATCATCAATTTTGGCATTTAACCAGTAACGAACGAGATGTGGTTGTAATGTCGCTTCTTTTTAAAAAACGCCCCACACTACGGGGGGAAATCTTTTCGACAATTCCTCTTTTTATGGCTTCATCCGCCAACTCTGAAGGTGTCCAATGGCTCACTGGTCTGTCTGATTTTTCACATTCTTCACAAGCGATCGCTACAATCTGGACTACTTGTTCGACCGTAAAGGATTTTGTTGTTCCAGGTCTTGGGCGATCGCTTAAAATTCCTTTGATCAAGACCATTAATGCTTTCTCCGTTACCTGTTGTTCTTCGGCGGCACTCAGTTTTTCTCTCTCCTCAAACCATCGCGATCGCCACTGACGCACTTGTACTCGGTCTAATTCTAATCTTCGACTAATCGAACTATTGCTCTCTCCTGATGCTGCGGCTAAGATTAGCTTGGCTCGTCTAACAAGGCGATAGGGGTTTGTTGTCCCTCTCACTATTTGTTGGAGTACTGTTTTCTGTAGGTTGGAGAGGTTAATTGGCAATGCTTTTATCATGGACATCAACTTCGAGATTCGTCCGTTAGTTTCATTGAAACACATTGTCGTGGCTAGTCACGAAAGTTTCTGTAAAAATCTGGTGGATTACTTTCGCCAAGCTGCACTAGTCAAGTAGTTAGAAATAGAGGCATAGCCGCCGTCGGGCAGATGGTAGCGGGTCGGCTTGCGTCCTCTGAGGAAACCTCAGAGGCGTTGGGACCCAAAAATGTCTGTGGACTCAGAGCGACGGGGAGTATCGGTCACGATGCTCTAGTTGGTGGGGGACGAAGCAGAAAACTAGCATCGTGAGGTGTTAGAATCCCTCGACTCCGTCGACGGGAGTATGTCAACAAAAAGAAAAACATCAATGAATAAATATCGTTTACAATCTATAGGGTTAGGGTTGAGTCTCTGGTCAATGGTTATGGGTTGTACCGCCCAGAATGGTCCTTTGGGTAAGGAGGAAGCTTACCGTCCCCTGGATCTTGCTCAACTGGACGGGGAATTAACAGCAGAAGAACCTGAAACCATTGCCTTAAACTTATTTGGTAATAAAGAGGAAGCGGTTGAAGGAAATTTTTCTCAAGAAATTGAAGTTCTTGAACAACAAGGCTTTAAAAGGACTTTGTTCTTAACCCAGATGAATTTACCTGATGATTCTGTTCAAGGAATACGTTACCGACTCAAGTTTGAGTTCGATCAGTCTACCGGTAAATGGGGTTTAACAGAAGCAGGAAGTCAACAATCCTGTTCTCGAGGTGATCATTCTGGCCATTGGACTGTTGAACTTTGTCCCTAAACTCAAACCCCGTAGTTAACTACGGGGTTTTTAAAGAGCGGGAGACGCGATTCGAACGCGCGACATTCACCTTGGCAAGGTGACGCTCTACCACTGAGCTACACCCGCATTTTCCAATGCTACACTTCAGTATTGCACAAGCTCATAACAATGTCAACCCTAAACGAAAGAAGCACGACGCTGATCCAACCACTGTTGTAAAATAATGGTGGCGGCTAGGCGATCAACTAGGCCTTTATTGTGGCGGGAATATTTTTTTTGAGCTTTTAAGTGGGTTTCTGCTTCAACGGAAGTAAGGCGTTCATCCATGTACTCTACGGGCAGTTCCAGGGCTTTGGAGATGCGTTTGGCAAATTTTTGCACTTGTTTGGCCTGAAACCCTATACTTCCGTCCATACAGTAAGGAAGACCAACTACTAATAACTGTACATTTCGTTCGGTAACCAATGCTTGCAGTTGTTGTACGTCTTGAGGGAATGATTTACGTTCAATGGTAGTTAAACCTGTGGCAATCAACCCTGTGCCATCGCATCCTGCCACCCCAATGCGTTTTTTCCCAACATCCAAACCTAGGGCAGAAATTCGCTCCATAACTGACTGATATCAATCTATAACTTCAGTGACACTCCACTGACTAGAGCGATGGGGTTCGCCCTTTAACTTTTGATCCTGTTTCCAGGTGTCGATTAGACTGTTTTAATTGTATTTACTTTTTTGTCAAGTGTCAAAGGTGCTGACCTGTCCGCGATTCATCCGAAGCTGATTGAAGAGAGCGATTGTTAAACTCGGCAGACAATACAGCGTCGGGCTTCTCGCGGCGGATAGCTAAATTAAAAATTTTAGATGGGGACTGCGCGAAACGATTTTGTTCAACCTAGCCTTTTGAAAGACTTGTCACCCTGTGAGATCAACAGCTTAGGGTCTTTGCTAGACTGTTGCTAAGGTTTTTTCCATTTCGCTGGAATATTCACCCAGGCTGGCTGCGCCGTTACACTGAGCTCGCTTCAGTAAACGAGTTTGGGCTCCGCTGATGCGACTTGAATCTCCTGCCCAATAATCAAGAGCCGGTTGTTGAATGGCACGGGCATAGGAGAAGGTTACAGGCCAAGGACATTGATCCCCAAACATCTGATTCATGGCGTTAAGATGTGCTGAAGATTGTTCCTTTGACTGCCCTCCAGAGAGAAAGGCAATGCCGGCCACTGTCGCTGGCACATTTTTCAATAGACAACTAATCGTCGCTTTGGCTACTTCTTCAACGCTGGCTTGTTGGGGGCAATCTTTTCCTGAGATAACCATGCTGGGCTTCAACACCATTTGATCGAAGGCGACATTTTGGGTATATAGCTGATTAAATACTTCATGGAGGGTTTCATCTGTCACATTCCAACACCGCTCCAGGGTGTGATCCCCATCAATTAAGACTTCCGGTTCAACAATGGGAACTAAACCCCCTTCTTGACAAAGAGCAGCATAACGAGCTAAACCATGGGCATTGGCTTTGATACAACCACGACTGGGAATGCCGTTACCAATGGTGATCACTGCCCGCCATTTAGCAAAACGCGCCCCCATACTATAATACTCGGCAATACGATCCCGTAAACCATCGAGTCCTTCTGTTACCTTTTCGTTGGGGCATCCAGCTAAATCTTTAGCCCCTGTATCTACTTTAATACCCGGAATCATCCCTGCATCGGTGATTATTTTTAATAAAGGAACTCCATCTGGGGTTGTCTGACGAATGGTTTCGTCATAGAGGATCGGACCACTGATATAGTTTGAGAGTTCTGGGGTTTGCAAAATCAGGGAGCGATAGATTTGACGATATTCTTCGGTTGTGGGAATGCCTAGCTTATCAAAGCGTTTATTACAAGTGCCGTTACTTTCATCCATGGCCAGAATGCCTTTTCCTCTGGCTACCATTGCTTTTGCTGTGGTTCTCAGTTCTTCTGCGTATCTGCTCATGACAATCTCCTAAAAATCTTTAAGTTAAA
Source organism: Crocosphaera watsonii WH 8501 (assembly GCF_000167195.1). Lineage (GTDB taxonomy): Bacteria > Cyanobacteriota > Cyanobacteriia > Cyanobacteriales > Microcystaceae > Crocosphaera > Crocosphaera watsonii. The sequence continues at coordinate 8,496 of NZ_AADV02000067.1, forward strand.
ATTGCTCCTTATTGATATATACTCTCAATAAGGAGACTTGTCAAGAGAATCTTTTTCAATAAGGTTATCCTTTAGTGCGGTTAGTCTGGTTCAGTCAGTGCTTTGATTAATCTTGTCAATTCAAGCATTTTAGCCAGTTTAGCCCACCCTAATTCAAAGGATATTCCCTAAAAAAACTCAACAACAGTTATTCCTTTATTAAGAAATACTATGAATTGTGATCTGAAGCGAGGCCATTTATGAACGCAACTACCCATGCAATCAGTTTTGAGTTAACCCGCAAAATTGCTCAAATAGGGGTTTTGTTTCGAGCAGAATTTCCAGAAGCTGACGTTGATTTAAACCCTTGGCTAACTGATGCAGATACTCAATGCTTAGTTGACCCCTATTCTATCGATTTAAGCTTTTATTTTCCTAGACACCATAGTGCATTGGAGTGTCATTGCATTTTGTTAGAGGTAAAATTTACTAAGAGTCTTATGCACCCAAATTCTCAGCTAAATGAAATTAAAGCTCATGGTTTTTATTATGGCCAGCTTCAATGGTCTTTTGACACTGATACAGGAGACTTTTCAGGAGATGTACTTCCTGATTATCAAGTTCAAGCTATTTTTACTGGTGTTACTGCTAAGATTTTTCAACTATTTGATTGTTCTATCGTTAATCGATAGCAAACTATTCCAAGCCAAAGCCGTACCTTTGCTACGACTTTGGGAGTCGCTAGTTCACCCGATTTACTCTAAAAGGGTTTTAACCTTGCCATTAGGAATTAAAACTAAGCGAATAGTTTGATTATTGGGGGTTTGCAGGGGAGAGACAAACTCAGATCCAGGGGACGGAAAAGGAATTTGAGAAAGATAAATAGCCGCAGAACGACCTAAAGGGATAGTTTTTTGAATAGAACCGTCTTCTTGAACAATCAAACGATATTCTAGGGTTTGTTGTAAATTTTCAGGGGGTTGCCACCTTTCCTGAAAATATTGGCGTACTTGAGCAACTTGGGGAATGGCATCGAGAAGGGTGGTTTCTGGGGGTGGTTTTGGAATAATTTTAGATTCTGGAGACAATAACTCGTCGGGAATAGTTGGTTGATTTTGCTCCCGAGCAGTTTCAGAAAGCATATAGGGTGTGTTATTCCTATTGGGAGTTTTTGCCTGTAAGGTTGGGGGCGTGGGTAAAGTGGGGTTTTGAATCAGTTGCTCAACCCTTTCTGGGGGTAACCCTGGCATAACAATGGGGGTTTCTCCATTAGGGAGAAGATGTGTGGGAACTTGTTCAACGGTTACTGAGCTATTGGAAGCAGTGGTATTAGGTTTAGGAGGGGCCGGAGGGGCTGCTGGTGGTGGTGGAAGTACCCGTAAAGGAGGGGCTTGAATAGCAACATTGGCGTTACGGGGTGGGGGTGTTCCTTGGTCAATTTTTCCAGGGGGGGGCAAAGGGTCTCGACTAGCCAATTTAGGGGCTAAGGAAGGGGTCGGAAGGGGTGTTTTGGGGGTGGTGGTACGGGGGGTAACACATCCAAAAAGGATAGGGGATTTTCGGTGGTTTCTCTAACATCCTCTTCACCCATATTTGTTGAGATTACTTGTCTAAACCACTTTACCCCCACTGTGGGAATTAAAATAGCTAAGACTGCTACTGTACCAGTTGCTATCCAAACCTTGAAACTTTTTCTTAAAGGGGTACTTTTGGGATCGGCTAGGGTAACAATAGTGTTATGGTACTCCTCGAGAGCATTAACTAAGTCAAACAGTTGGGAAACGGTGAGGGTAACTGACTGATGAGAAGCTTGAGAGGCTAATGATCCTAAAGTCAAATGATGGGTGAGTAAGCCTTGAGGAGATAGGGAGGGAAGATGGTAAGGTTGGCTAGTAGATAATTCTGTTTCTGGAGACTTTTGCCAGTCAAAGGTGGTTTGATGAAGGAACTTCTTAACATAGGTTTGGACAACGTTGCGTAATAATTCTAGTTGCAAGCGATCGCCTTTAACAGTGACTTGATCTTCTTCTAAGAGTCGAGGATCATCAAATTGTAGTTCAAATTGAATCTTATCTAAAGAGACTAATTCTCCCCAACGGGAGAATAGAGGGGGTTTATCCCATAATTTCAGGGTACAGGTAGGAGGGGTATAAGTTTGTAAAGGGGTATTATTAAATAACATCATCTATAAATTGGCTAGTTTAAAAAAGATATGGTTTGAGTCAAGATTTATAATCAAGTAGAGCCAACCATAAGCGATCGTAGCCATTGTCTCCACTGTAGAATAATAAATCAATTAATAGTTTCCATGCTAGTTGTACTAATTGTTCCGATGAAAGGTTGACTTCATTAGGTTTTTTTGGGTGAAAGTAACGAAATTTTTCTAAATAGTTGCCTAATAGGGTGGTTTTGGCAGGATCTTTATCTTGTGCCGTCATTTGTTCTAGGAGGTTGACAGCACGGCGGACCAACTCTTTATATTGTTGGTTAATATAGCAAATAATCAGGATTAGCGATCGCAATTCTTCCAGGGTGAAGCTTTGTAAAGGATCTGTTTCAATTGTGTCTCGGTTTGACCACAGTTTTATCTTTTCGACTAAAGTTGTGTCAATGTCTAAATAAAGGGCTGCTTGTAACAGCATATCCGAATCTATGGCAATTAGGCATTCGCTGGCCAACAAGACTAAATCTAGATGGGTTTGCATCTGATAAAGTTGTTGTGGGGTGGGTGGGTTAGTTAGGGGTGTATCTCCCCAGGTAGACACTGACTGAGACATCTTCTCCACTGTGGACGGATAATATAGGTTTCGTCTTTAATATAGCAATCTTTCTCAAATATCAATAATTAGGAGTATCTTATGAGTCTCGAAGCTACTGCTGCTGATGCGGCCATTAAGCAAAATTTAGAACAATTTTTGGTAGTTTTATCGGTTTCTTTGAGTGTAGCCACTTTATCCCGTATTTTTTCTTGGTTTCGACAAATTCCCTACACTCTTTTATTAGTAATTGTTGGTTTAGGATTAGCTTTTGTTGATGTTCGTTTGGTTAATCTTTCTCCTGAGTTGATTTTAGAGATTTTCCTGCCTCCTTTATTGTTTGAAGCTGCTTGGAATATTCGCTGGCGATCGCTTAAAGAAAATTGGATTCCTGTTGTTTTATTTGCGGTGATCGGGGTCATTATTTCGGTGATTGGTATTGCTTTGGCTTTGAGTCAATTGACAAGTTTAACTTTACCTATTGCTTTATTAGTGGGGGCAAGTTTATCGGCTACAGATCCGGTTTCTGTGGTGGCTTTATTTCGAGAGTTGGGAACCAGTAAAAAGTTGACAATTTTGATGGAAGGTGAGAGTTTATTTAACGATGGTGTGGCGGTTGTTGCTTTCTTATTATTGGTAGGAATACCGTTGGGAACGGAAGTTTTTTCTGTGACGGATACAGTAGTTAGTTTTTTCAAGTTTGTGGGTATTGGTATTGGAGTAGGTTGTTTAGTTGGCTTTGGGATTTCCTATTTAACCCAACGTTTTGATCTGCCGTTGGTTGAGCAATCTTTAACTTTAGTTTCTGCTTATGGGACTTATTTAATCACCGAAGAATTGGGAGGATCTGGGGTAATTTCTGTGGTAACAGTGGGAATTATTTTGGGGAACTTCGGGTCTCGTATTGGTATGAACCCCAGAACCAGATTATTAGTGTCTGAGTTTTGGGATTTCTTGGCATTTTTTGTTAATTCGATTGTCTTTTTATTGATTGGTGACCAGATTAATTTTAGTAGTTTAAGTGATAATTTAGGTATTATTGCCATAGCTATTACTGCTGTGTTAGTGACTCGTCTGATTTCTATTTTTGGACTGGCAAATTTGAGTAATATTTTCACGAAAGTTGATATCAGCTTACCGGAACAAACTGTACTTTGGTGGGGCGGTTTAAGGGGTTCTGTTTCCATTGCCTTAGCTTTAAGTGTACCAGTTTCTTTAAATGGAAGACAAGATATTATTGATACAGTGTTTGGTGTGGTTTTATTTACTTTATTAATTCAAGGGTTAACCACACAATGGGTACTGAAAAAATTAAACCTAGTAGGGGATCAACCTTTACGTCAGGAATATTCGGAGTTATTGGCGAGAAAAACTGCTGTTGGACGAGTTATGGACTATTTTAAAAAGTTAGATGAATCTCCTAGTATTGACTCAGAATTTTATCGCTATGAACAAGAATTAGTCAAAGGAGAGTTAAAATCAATAGAAGAGAAAATTTATAAGTTTGAAACAGAATATCCTCAACTAAAGTCTATTGCTATGCAGCAACTTAAAGACAAGTTATTAGATATTGAAGCTGATACTTATGCTGAATTAATTCGCAGTGGACAATTAGGAAAAAATCTCTCTCCTGTTATGTTAGATATATTAAGCAAAAGTGGGGAATAGTTATTAGTATGCTATTAATGAACAATATGAACTAATTTCAAGAAAAATTATGGAACAGTGACAATATCAAGTCTTGCTTTTACTTAGATTGAATTATCTATAGAAAATATGATTTAATATAAAGTGATGGTAAGCTGATATACTGCCCACCCTACTCCTATCATTTCAATAAGTATTATGATTGACTTTATTACCACAGGTTCTAAGATATTAGCTTTAATAAAAGGTTTGCCTGAAGTTGCTAATAGTTTATATAAACAAGGGCAAAAAAATGAAGCCATTAATAGGATTTTACAGGAGTTAGGTTTATCTCCTACGGAAATTAGTGATGATGTGGATACTGTTTATACTTATGCTTTGATAGATTATAGTGTATCTGAATGTTATGCTATTTTAGCAGTCCTCAGAGAGAACGAGATTAAAAATGATTTTTTGGAAGCTTATACTAACAACGATCCTTTGACTTTTTTTAAATAAAGTCAAAGGATTTTTAAAGAAGGAACCTGGGTTAAAAGAAGATATAGAACAGTCCAATATTGAACTATCCGTTGAATTGGAAAAATTTTCAGACATCTTTATATCTTATGCTAAAAAAACAACCTCGCCTAAGTTTAAAATTGAGGGGGTTTATCCTGATTGGGATTTTAATGTTATTCCCACTGAGTTTAGGGCTTTAATTGAAGAAAAAACGGGTTTATTTTGTGGTAGAAGTTTTGTTTTTCAGGAGTTTGATAAATTTATAAACAGTCACAATAAAGGATATTTTACTGTTATTGGGGATGCAGGAATGGGGAAAAGTGCTATTGCTTCTAAGTATATTTTATCTAGAAAAGTTCCTTGTTATTTTAATATTGCCACTGAAGGAAAAAATAAACCTGAACAATTTTTAAGTAATATCCGACAACAATTAATTATACGTTATAGATTACCAAATCAAGAGAATGCTGATTTAAGAAGTTTATTACAAAAAGCAAGTGAAAAGTTATCAGAAAATCAAAAATTAATTATTGTTGTTGATGCTTTGGATGAAGTGGAACAAGAAGGCAGTAGTAATCTCTTAGATTTACCAAAAAATTTACCTAATGGTGTCTATTTATTACTAACAAGACGACCTTATAATCTAGAAAATAAACGGTTAAATACTTCTCCTGATACTCCCTATAAAACATTAGATTTAAGAGAAAAACAATATCAGAAATGGAATGACCAAGATGTTAGAGAATATATTCGTTTATTTTTAGAAGAGGATCAACAGGATCAGGATAAATTGCAAAAATGGCTACAAGATAGAAGTATTTCTCAATTAACTTTTATTGAGAAAGTCGCCCAGAAAAGTGAAAATAATTTCATGTATTTACGCTATGTATTCCCTGCGATCGCTAATGGACAATATGATAACTTAGAATTAGAGGATTTTCCCATTGGGTTAGAAGAATATTATTATACTCACTGGCAAAGAATGAATATGGAGGGAAAAAATAAAGAACTAGAAGTTTTTGTACTTTTTATTTTATCTCAAAGTAAAGTAGCTCCCACAAGCAAAATTATTACTGAAATTGTGCAAAAGAAAGACGAGTTTAAGGATATTGAATGCTTAGAGATTGATAAAGTATTAGATAAGTGGGTAGAATATTTAAGTAAGGAAAAATCTCAAGGAGAAATACGATATAGAATTTATCATCAGAGTTTTACCGATTTTTTGACAAAACAAAAGGAATTGGATAAAAATAGAAAAATATTTGAAGAGGTTGTCATCAGTATAAATGAGTCTGAATATCGCAATTCGGAAATCTCTGAGATTTTACAAGGATAATTGGCATTAAATCAACTACATAGAAAAAATTAACTTTTGAAAACATGAAAAATGGGAAAATTTTATAACCTATATAACGATAGTCCTATCAGGCTAGAATATTTTTTAGCTAGTGTAGAAAACCTTGTCATTAGTCCTAAATTTCAAGATAAAGTTGTTTATTACCAACTGTTAACTAAATTTGATTTTTTAGAAGATAAAATTAATCATCCTAAGTTTGGGGTAGAAGCATTAATTAGGGATTATGACTTAATTCATGAAGTAGCAGAAGAAACCCTAAACCCCCAACAACTAAAAATCCTCAAATTTATTCAACGAACTTTACAATTGTCCTCCCATATTGTAAGTAAAGACCCAACCCAGTTAGTGGGACAGTTATGGGGAAGATTACAGGGTTTTAATTATCCCGACATTGAGAAGTTATTGAAAGATGCAGAAGATAGCAACAGTAAAAAGACTTGGTTACGTCCTCTAACTCCCAGTCTAACCACCCCCGATAGTCCTCTCATTCGTACTTTCACCGGTCATAACTCCTCGGTAACAGCAGTGTCGGTGACCCCAGATGGCTTAAAAGCGGTTTCTGCATCTGATGACAAAACCCTGAAATTGTGGGATTTAGCTACAGGTCAAGAACTATTGACCCTCACCGGTCATAACGACTGGGTAACAGCAGTGTCGGTGACCCCAGATGGCTTAAAAGCGGTTTCTGCATCTTATGACAAAACCCTGAAATTGTGGGATTTAGCCACAGGGAAAGAAATCGCTACTTTTATAGGGGATAGTTTTATGTATTCCTGTGCAGTTTCTCCCAATAGTTTAACTATTGTTGCTGGAGATAGTTCGGGAAAGGTTCATTTTATTTCAGTGATTAATAATCAGTTATCAGTTATCAGTTCTCTTCTTTCAGTGATTAATAATAAGTTATCAGTTATCAGTAGTTTTATAGATTAGTTGATTTATTATGAACATCTTTTTAGTTCTTCAGAATGATAATTATTTAAACATAAAACCATGTCTAAAATCAAAACTATCAATAATACTAGAGGACATCCTGAATATTTTAAAACTATTATTACAGCAAAAAGCCGTAATTTTGTGGGGCGTAAATTTGTATTTTCTGCTATTGATAACTTTATCAATCAATCCGATAAAGGTTATTTTACACTTATTGGTGAACCAGGAAGCGGAAAAAGTGCGATCGCTGCTCAATATTTCAACAATAATAATAACGTTGTTTACTACAATTTTCATCCCCCCCAACCCCCCTTATTAAGGGGGGAGAATAATGAACTGGGAGATTATGAAACATTCTTAGAAATAGTCAATAATCAATTACTGGAAATATTATCTAGTTTAGAAACAGATCAAATTGATAATGAATTAGAAAATAATGATAATTTATTCTCATTATTACTACAAAAAATCAGTGATAAATTACCCCAAAAACAACCCCTAATTATCATTATTGATGGTTGTCATAGACTCGATTTAAACCAATACAAAAGAGGTGCAAACCTTCTCTATTTACCCCGTTATCTCCCCAAAAATGTCTATTTTATCCTTATCCGTCGTCCTTTTCCTAACAATAAATCCAGTTTATTGATAGAAACTCCATCACAAACATTAGATTTATCAAACTATCCCGAAGAAAATAAAAAAGACATTCAAAACTATCTTAAAACTTATGCTAATAATCAAGAAAAATTACAAATACTTGACTCTTCGGCTTCTCTCAGGGTAAACAAAAATGAAAGCAATTTTATGTATGTGAGTGAAATAATAAAACACCCCAACTTATCTCCTGAAAGTTTACCAGAAAGCTTAGACAAATATTATCAAGAACATTGGAATATTATGAATAAAACAATTGAAAAAGAACCCGAACTTAGTTTAAAAACTTTAGAGTGTTTGTTAGAAAAAGAATTATTTATTTCTGTAGAAAACATTGCAGAAATATTAGACGAAGATGAATATGATATTGAGATAATATTAGAGGATTGGCGAGAGTTTTTACACCTAGAAACTCAAGAAAACACCCCATATTATAAATTTTATCATCCTAGTTTTCATCACTGGTTAAAAGAAAAGTTGAGAGATAATATTACAGATTAATATTAAGGTATGAAAGAGATTACTCCTACCTCGGAATTACAATTATTAATCGGAATAACAATAATTTATAAACTCAGAAATTCTTTTACTTTAGTTAAATAAGTTTCCTTATCTTCTAACATAGGAAAATGTGCTGTTTTTGCCATTTCTACATACTCAATTTTATCATTTAACCTAGCTGCTTCCTGCCCCATTTCAGCAGGAATTATGATATCTTTTTCCCCAGAAACTAATAAAGTTGGGACGGAAATTTCTGCAAACTTTTTCGGCATAGTTTCCACAGCTTTTTTACTCACAGATGTATAAATAGTTCCTGATGCTGCTTCATAATCTGCTAAAAGAAAATCCTCTAAAAAAGCAATCTTTTCTAACTTATCAATGGGACGATGTAAAAACCTTGCCATGAATAAACGAGGTGCAAACGGTACTTTAAGGAACCAATTATAACGAAACTTAACTACATAACCACCTAATTTATGAAAAGCAGCAAACGCCAACTTATTATACTCAAAAATACCATTACAAGTAAGTATAGAACGTTCCAGTTTTTCGGGGTACATGGTACTAAACAAAGCCCCAATAGATGCTCCCATAGAATGACTATTCATATAAACTTTTTCAAGTTTTAAGCCATCTAACAATACCTTTAAATCTTCCGCGTATTCTTCTAATTCATAACTCAAACTTAAGTTATCTTCGGGTAATTTAGAACGACCAAATCCCCGTAAATCATACAATAAACAATCATAATTATCACTCAAAGCTTCTGCTGTACTGCGCCAATATCTTGATGATCCACCCCATCCATGAACAAACACCATAACGGGTTTTTCTGTGGTTCCAGGCTGCCTTATCCACTCATAATAATGGTTCACCCCACGAACCTTGATAGTTCCTGTTACTTGCTCAATTCTTTTGATTTCTGTTGGTGTAGTAGATAGGCTGTTATCCATAATCTATGGTTATATAAATAAAATATGCGTTTTCTTATATTAACTGATTATCTTATCTAAACAAGTAAATAAAATATTAAGTATTCTCCTAATTATTGGAGATGGTGGGTTCCGACGGATTGTTAGTTTCTGATTATACCCTATATTATAGCCGTCTAACCTACACTACTGTTGAATGCCTGATAACTGAAAAAAGCTGATATAATTTCCGAAATTCCTTAATATTGATTATGACTACTTCTACTAAATTTTGGGACAAAATCGCCGACAAATATTCAAAACAACCCATTGTTGATGAGGAGTCTTACCAGAAAAAATTAACAGTTACCCAAGAATACTTTAACCCTGATATGGAAGTTTTAGAGTTTGGTTGTGGTACTGGAGGTACTGCCATCATTCATGCACCCTATGTTAAACATATTCGGGCTATATTGGACTTTGGATAAAAAACAATTGTTAGCGTAAATTTTACGCTAAACATATCTCCAGAGCTAAAATAGAGAATTAAGGTGATTTTAAAAACTCTCTTTCCATCTTTTTAGGGGATTTTAAATATTAAATAGCTTCATTCAGTTTCGGTTCCAATATAGATATCTAAGTAGCTTTCAGTTAGAGATTGAATGACTCGTTCTAATTCATCAATGAGATTTCTTCTAGTGAGTTTTTCTACAGCATCAATATGAGCAGAACTTCCGGCTCGTCCTAAATATTTATATTTGGTTTTTTTCTCATTATTAGTGGCCATAGGAAAAATTGATTCAGCAGCCTGTAGTTTATAATACCAGTAGATTGTTCCCTTTCCATTAACCTGATAACGAATAATATGACAATTAGCTGGTGCTACTTCCCCTTCCCGTTCAATTTTCTTTATTTTCTGTTTAAGAGAGCGAATTAGACTCTTAATTTGTTTGGCTCTCAGGTGGACATCTTGACTGGTCTTAAGTTCGGAATGTGATGACATTAGCCTTAACTGTAACAAACAACCTCTTTTGATGTTAGCGTATATATTCCGCTAATTTATAAGGTAATAAATTTTAAAAATGACCAAAAATGAAACGGCTACGTCTGTCGAGGAATTCCTGGTGTGGAGGTCTAACCTCTTCCAAGGACTAAAAGCTAGAAAAGAAACTATTATAGAATTACTCGATGCCCTCTCCAGTAACCAACAAGCTCACTCAGTCGTTGAATTGTCTCTCAATCCTTTATTTAGAAGAGATTATAACAGTTTATATAGAGGAATTCAAGAGTTTTTACCCACTCAAACTGACCCTAATTATGAACAGAGAATTGAGACTTTATTTTCAGCAGTATCGAGAACAATTCCTCCCACTTCAAAACATTATAACTTATTTGGTATTGACACAACTCCCTGTCCACGACGGTTTGCCGAAACGTTAGCGGATAAAACCTTTATTCATTACCCCAATCCAATTAAGGGAAATAGACCCATTAATATTGGACATTGTTATTCCGTTGTCTGCGCTTTACCTGACCAAATAGACACAGAAAAAGTCCCTTGGGCTGTCCCCTTATCAGGAGAGCGAGTCCCCTCTAAACATAAAGGAGTAAATCAAGGCAATCAACAACTAAAAAAAATCTGGCAAAGTTCTTTATTTTCTGATAATTATCTGTCACAGTGGCTGA
>NZ_AADV02000066.1 GCF_000167195.1 Crocosphaera watsonii WH 8501
CGTACGTGCTCATAGAGAGTTGAGCAGACGTTATCACCCTGATACTACAGAATTACCCGTCGAACAAAGCAACAGCTAAATTTCAGAGTCTCAATGAAGCTTATGGGGTACTCAGTAATCCTCAGACCCGATCGCTGTATGATCTAAAGATAGGTTATTCTCGTTTGAATGTCATCCAAGCCCCTTCAGAACCGAGCAAAGACCCAAAAACCGGTCAATGGTCTACTTCTGCTTATTTGGATGCCAGCGATCGCCCCTTGTCGGGAGGGGAATTATTTGCCCTATTTATTTTAGGATTAACCTTAGTCGGTTGCTTGGTTTTGGCCATTTTTATTGCTATTGTAAGGGGCGATGAAGTAATCCCTAACACCGCCTTACCCCAAGACTATGCTTCAGTAACCCCTATTTTTGTCTCTGAGGCACATAATACCACTCAAACCTAATTAACCCTATTATGACCCTTCCTGCCCCTGATACCCCCCTATATAATCATCCCCTTCCCATGATTGAACAATGGCTATCCGGTTTAGGGTGTCAACAAGATCAACAAAACTTAAACTGTTGGACAGTGACTAAACCTAACTGGAAAGCACAACTTAACTTGGATGTTGAAGAAATTATTGTTTGCTATCTTAAAGCAGGGGCCGATGGTTCTGATATTACCCGGGCTTTTAAGTATTCTCTCTCCCGTGAGGACGTTGAAGCTGCTGTTTTTAGCGAACCTTAGTTTTTGATCGACAGTAATCACATATTTCCGAATAAAATAAATATTATGAGGGCTACTTCCCCAGATCGGGAAAGCAACCCTCGCTCTCAATAATACGTTCTTACTGTTTTGGTTAGCGTTGCTCAGTTATAGGCTAAGCGACGCTATTTTTTGTCTGTTAAATCAAAGATAAAGATAACGTTTATTAGTCATCTTCGTTGGGCGCACCTACCTGTTTAAGATGAATATGTTTACGACCTAAGGTAATCTCGAACTCATCTCCTGATTTGAGACCCATTTGTTTGGTATAAGCTGAACCAATCAAAAGATTACCGTTGGATTGTACACTAATCTTGTAACTGGCTGAACGGCCACCTCTTCCTTGACCTTCGGCGTTACTATCAAGCTCGATGCCTTCAGCATCTATTAAAGCATTAAGAAACTTCATCATATTAACGCGCTCTATACCATTTTTGGTTTGGGTATAATAGCCGCAAGCTCTTGCTTTTTCTTCTTTGCTAAGATCGCCTAGTTCTTTGACTTTATCTACTAGAGCGGTACCGGTTAGGGGTTTATCTGGTGTCATTAACTTCAACAGTAACTTAAGTGGATAATAGGGTTGACAGAATGGTAACTAACTAAGAGGGTAGTAAAAATTTAAAAAATAATCAAGTTACTAACTGTCTCTATCATTATTTTACACACAATCTGCAAAATTTATCTACCATTCCACAAGATCAATAATAATTCATTGTTCCCAATATTTCGACCCTAACACCCAACAAATTTACAAATGTTTGACTTTGCTCCCTTTTAGCTTTAGAAAAATGTTATAAATTCAACAGCAATCTATCATCACCCTCTGATAATAACCAGAAAATATTGAGAAGAATCAAGCAAATGAAACTAACAACTCGCAGTCATTATAGCGTTAAAGCCTTACTGGATCTAAGTTTACAGCCTAACTACGGTCCAACCTCAGTAAAAGCGATCGCCAAGCGACAAGAGTTACCGGCACCCTATTTAGAAAAATTATTGATTGAAATGCGTCGTAATGGGTTAGTTAATTCTTTACGGGGATCTCGAGGTGGCTATCAACTAGCCCGTCAACCAAGTGAAATTTCTCTGGGGCAAATATTAGACGCAGTTGGGGAGACAATTGAGCCTTTACCCCACTATAACCCCGATCTTGACCAAGTAGAAGATTGGGTAACTTTTAGTCTTTGGAAGCGACTCCATCAGAAGCTCAAAGAAGCCCTTTACAAGATTACTTTAGCGGATCTTTACTACGATGCCCGTAGCTGGAAAGCCTCTCTTGGAGAAGCGGTCAGTTTTATTGTCTAAGGAAATAATTATTAGTTTAATACCCACATAGCAGAACATACTTTTGAGGATAAAGACTTAATTTGGATACAAATGCTACCATAATTGTTCTCATCTTTGCTGCCATTTTCGACTATCTTATAGCCGATCCTTGGGGATGGTTACACCCTGTACAAGTTATGGGTTGGCTGATCTCAAGATACTCTCAATTTACACTTTCCACTTGTCAGGGTAAGAGGCAACGGCGTTTGGCGGGAGTTATTTTAGGATTAGGGTTAATTATTGGCAGTGGAATGGCGGGGTGGAGTCTCCATTTAATTACTGATCATCTCCATCCATGGCTGGGCATTTTTCTAGAGATTGTTCTCTTAGCCAGTTGTTTTGCAGGGCGTAGTTTAAGACTAGCTTCCCTTGATGTCTTAACCCCATTAAGAGAGGGAAATATTGACCTAGCCAGGAGCAAACTCGCTCAATATGTGGGTCGTGATACAGCCAATCTCTCCCCCGAAGAAATCTGGCGTGCTACCCTAGAAACAGTGTCAGAAAATGCTATAGATGGGGTTACAAGCCCTTTATTTTATGCGATCGCAGGAGCCTTTTTTCCTGGGGTTGGACCAGTTGCTTTGGCTTTGGCTTATAAAGCAGCCAGTACCCTAGATTCTATGGTGGGTTATCAACAAGAACCTTTTACGGATTTAGGCTGGTTTAGCGCGAAATTTGAAGATATTTTAACTTGGATTCCTTGTCGTCTTACTGTTTTAACCTTGGCTATCCTATCAGGAAAGCCCATCCTTGTTTTATCCATTTGTCGTCGAGATGCCCCTCAAGATCCTAGCCCCAACTCAGGATGGAGTGAATGTATTTATGCTGCTATTTTGGGGGTTCAATTAGGGGGGGAAAATACTTATCAAGGGGTGATCAAAGAGAAACCATTATTAGGAGATCCTCTAAATCCTATTACCCCTCAAAGCATCCAAAAGGCTCTAAATTTAACTCGAATTTGCTGTTTACTCTGGCTAGGATCGGGGATTACTGGATTATTAATACTGGGTTAGTTATGTTGTTGAGGATCTTTGTGATCTACTGAGACTGAATAGCTTAAGAGGGATTCAACCACTCACCAAGAATCCCTAGTTGATGTTTTGTTTCATTCATTGGCCGTTCCAAAGGTTTCAAAGTGTTTTCATAGAGATCGAGACGAACCTGTAATTGAGCAACTTCCACTTGTGCCTGTTGCCAGTTTTCTCGTTCTCCTTCCAATTGTTTTGTCTTTTGAGCCTGTTCTGTATCCAGTTGTTTAATCATAGCCTGGGTTTCTTCAACACTTTTGTGTAGATGCTGAATTTCCGTTGCCAGAGCTTTTTGTTCCTGGATGACCTTATTTTCCCATGTTTCCAATTGAACAACTATGGGGTCTAAATTAATGGTAGGTGTCTGGCCATCAAACTCCATAACCCCTTGACGACGGCGTAAAACCCGTAAATGTTGTAGTAAGATTTCTTGTCTTTCTTTGAGATTCCGTCTTTGTCCCGTCAATGTTCTGTCTAAAAATTCTTTTCTTTCCTGTTCTTCTGCCAATTCGTTTTCTAGTTCTAAACGCTCAAAATCACCGACGTTAGCTAACTTATCTTGCAATTCTTGAACCGTTTGACGTTGTAGAGTCAATTCTTCTTCTTGATCATTGACAAAACGTACCAATTTCTCTAAATCTTCTTGTAAACTTTTTAGCTTTTCCTCTAATTCTCCCAAGGGCATATTTTCCAGAGAGACTAGATCAACCTTCCCCTCTGAACCTATGTCCGCCGTCCCATCAGCCACTTGTTCCAAGGAGTGTTTTAATTCTTGAATAACCTGTAAGTTATCGTTGACCTTTTTGCAACGGTCTTGTTTATTACTGAGAATATTTTGTTGAACCCCCCATTGAATTTTCGCTTCTTCGAGGGAAATTTGGGTTTCTTCTAAAGCCTGAAAACGGTTTTCAAGAACTTCCCCTTGTTGTTGTACTTCTCTAGTTTGGCGTTGTACCTGTGACTTGAGGCTATCTAATTCTTGCCAAAACGGATTGAAAATTTCTTGTTGTTCTTCTAAAGCTTTGAGGGCTGCGGAGAAAGGTTTTTCTAGAGATTCTAGCCCCAGAGAACTCTCCGCGATGCGAATCACAAGTTGTTGGATTTTTTCAGCTTCTATCCCAGGTAAATCTAAGATTCGACCAAAACGACGTTGAAAGTCCTGTAGTTGTTGTTGAGTTTGATCAACTCGATCCCAGGCCGAATCAGCTTCTTGACGGCGACGTTCTATTTGAGAGAGTTCCTTTTCCACCTCTTCCATCTGTTCGAGACGAGTTTCAATCTCCGCTTCACGTCGCGCTAACTCCTGACTTTGATAAGTTAGAGATTGTTTCCACTGCTCTATCTCTTCTTGTTGGGTTTTTAGCTTTTCTGAAAGACGAGATAACTTTTGTAACTGTCTAACTAATTCCGGGGCAGCGGTCTGGGGTTCTCCCTGAATTTGACGATTATTGCCCAAATTCACCATCAAGAGGCTGCCTTCTCCCATCTGATCAAATTCATCAAGGGCCATGACCTCTTCCCCAGGAACAGGACTCCAGGTTTGATCGTTATGTTGACAAGCTAAGAGTTTAATCTCTGTTCGAGAACCACTCATAAAACCTCTTGTCTGTTTTTTGACTTCTGCAAGATATAGCACGAGCCACAATCCTCTCGATATTGCTGTTGTCTAGATTGTTAACATGGGGATAATGTCGGGGGGGCAATGGAACTTAGGAATATGGTATCCAATAATTCTACTCCCTGTGATCACAAGATCGCCTTACTGGCACCACCTGAATCTATTATTGTCACATATCCACAAAAATTGATTAAAGAATTCATATAAATATTTACTATTGTAGCTTGACCTAGTTGTTTGCTCAAAATGTCAATCTTGAGCTAAGATGACTAAGCATAAGCCATTTCCCCCATTTTCAAGGGCAATCGCCATCGGTATAAATCACTATGCAGGGAACTTTAAATGAGATTGACATACGTAGCATCCTGCAATTGATCGAACTGGGACAACGGACAGGAGAGCTATTGATCGAAGCCCATCAAACATCATTAGGGAAGGCATCATACTCATCACAAGTAGGGACAATTGACTCCCCTAAAGTATTTTGGTTAGTTTTTTTCTTCAACGGGAAAATTGTTTATACCACCCATAGCCAAAATAGAGGGTGTCGTAGGTTACGGGACTATTTATCCCGTTATAACGTCGATATTATCCCAGAAGACCTGGAAAAAGTACAAAGGATCACTCATAACGAAATTGAATATGCTTACTTATGGCAATTAATTAAACAAAATCGCTTAACTCCAGACCAAGGCAAAAGTATCATCGGGCAAATGGCAAAGGAAACCCTCTTCGACTTACTCAGTTTACGACAGGGGGCATTTATTTTTGAAATGGGTTTAGTCTTAGATCCACTCTTGATCAGTATAGAAATCGAGCCATTAGTCAGGGAAATGATGCAGGAAGTGCAACAGTGGAAACAACTACATCCTTATTTTGAGAGTCCCGAACAAGGGTTAACTATTGCTGCCGCCGAACAATTAAAAGATAGCTTACCGCAAAAAGCCTATGAACAAGGTGATTTCCAAGAAAAAGTTTCCCACCCATTCTCAGAATCTGTTTGTAGAACATCTCAAATAAGCGAAAAGGGAAAAATAAAAAGTTGTTCGCGGATACTTTCCGCGAACAAAAACCTCCCTATCTAAAAGAAAGAAATACGCTAACTTTTAAATTAGCTTTGACTATTTTTAAAAAGGAAATTCACTTAATTTTACACTCTTATTAACTTTTTAGACTAACTGGGTCTAATCAAAATATCCCATTTAGGTAAGTGAGGATTACGTTCTAAACGTTTCTCAATTTCCTTCATCTCTTTTTTCGTTAAAGAAATGCCTTTTTGATAAACTTTTTTACTTAACTTAACTATCGGATTTAAACCTTTCCATGTCATAGTTTTTACCCAAGCTAACATCGTTTGAGCATTTCTCAGAAGTGTTCCGTTCCAATGCCTCTCTAAAATTCCCCAAAATCTTTCTATGGGATTATATTTACTAGGAGTTACGCATTGACAAATTAACTTAAATATGAGTAGCTTTAAAGAGAGACAACGATCGCTAATTATTAGAGTCATTAAAATTGACGTAATAATAACAATAACTAATCTATAAATTAGGCTGATAATTTCAAATTTATTTGCTCTAAAATAAAATTCCGATTAACTTCAATAGACAATTCTCTTTGGAGTTGATACCAATTATCAATTAACTCATTAGCTCTCATTAATTCAAGTTTAATAAAAGCCCGTAAAGAACTAAAGAAATGGGTCAATATAGCTTCTGATTTTCTGACTATAAATTTATTGATACCACATAATTGTTTGAGCGCACGATGGTAACATTCAATAATCCAATGAGTTGTTTTCAACAAAGTAAATAGAGTTTTATCTGTTTCTCTTAAGTCTTTATTCTCTTTGTCAAATAAAATATAAAAACGAAGCATCCCGTTTTTGAAATGTTTCTTAAATACTTTAACTTCGCCAAACTCTTTTAAGTAAACAATTGTCCCATTTTCCTCTATTTCTAAGCTTTCAACGGATTGATATTGTCCTTTAACGATTGATACTTGTCTATTTTTAGCTATTCCTATCATGAAACCTAATTCTTGTTTTTTCAAAAATTTAAGGTTCTCTTTAGATGAATACCAACTATCACCAGTTACATAAATTGGCCTCAGTCCCCAAGCTAAAACTTCCGATAGCATCATCCGAAAATAATCATTTTTAGACAGATTATCTTCTTTATCATAAAGTCGATAATTTAGAGGGACTGAAATTCCATTAGGGTCAGTATATAATAAAGTAACTAAATTAATTCCTTTGATAGTTTTATGTTTATTTCCTGACCAGAAATAACCAATAAATTTACTTAATTTAGGATTACTATAAAGTTTTTCAATGACTGTATCATCAATACTTAAGGTTCCCCCACTCAGTTCAATGTGCTGTTTAAATTCATTGAATAAATCAACAGGTTTATAGCTTTCTCTTAATAAAAAACGGTTAACACTATCATGAGATAAATCCTCAAATATCTCGGATAAACGATTACAACCCGAATATTTGGATTCAGCAATTAAATAGTAAGTATAGAGTTCTAAATGACATTTAGCCGTTGATTTCTTCGTTATAGTTCGGATATCTACCTCCAGTTCTTATAATCCTCTCTATTTTATCAGTTTTTTGCTTTTTGTTAACAGCGATCGCTTTCTCTGTTTGGACTATGCACATTCTAAACCATCTGTCAATGCGTAACTCCTAACGAGTTATTTATTTTTCCATAACCAAAAATTAACCTCTCTTGCTCAGTGCAATCAGTGCAATCAGTGCAATATTGACATCCTCACCGCACTTTTAGGGCGGTGATTCCCAAACCTCACGATTTAGGTTTCTGCTTCAATGCAGTCGCCTTCCGAGATTTACTCTTTTCAGGTCTTACACTCGCTCCACAGACTGACACCCCAAAGGGGTTCGGCAATAGCGAGTGGGGGAAACCCCCAAGACCGCGCTGCCTCACCGCAAGCCCTGCGGCCAAAATATTGTGACTGGCGTTAATGTCACGGTCATGGTTAGTCCCACATTTAGGGCATTCCCATTCCCTAATATCTAACGGCAGTTTATCTACAATGTGACCACAATTTCCACAGCGTTTACTACTAGGAAAATAGCGGTCAATTTTGACTAATTTTTTGCCATACCACTCACATTTGTATTCTAATTGACGGTTAAACTCTCCCCAACTAGTGCAGCTTGGCGAAAGTAATCCACCAGATTTTTACAGAAACTTTCGTGACTAGCCACGACAATGTGTTTCAATGAAACTAACGGAAGAATCTCGAAGTTGATGTCCATGATAAAAGCATTGCCAATTAACCTCTCCAACCTACAGAAAACAGTACTCCAACAAATAGTGAGAGGGACAACAAACCCCTATCGCCTTGTTAGACGAGCCAAGCTAATCTTAGCCGCAGCATCAGGAGAGAGCAATAGTTCGATTAGTCGAAGATTAGAATTAGACCGAGTACAAGTGCGTCAGTGGAGATCGCGATGGTTTGAGGAGAGAGAAAAACTGAGTGCCGCCGAAGAACAACAGGTAACGGAGAAAGCATTAATGGTCTTGATCAAAGGAATTTTAAGCGATCGCCCAAGACCTGGAACAACAAAATCCTTTACGGTCGAACAAGTAGTCCAGATTGTAGCGATCGCTTGTGAAGAATGTGAAAAATCAGACAGACCAGTGAGCCATTGGACACCTTCAGAGTTGGCGGATGAAGCCATAAAAAGAGGAATTGTCGAAAAGATTTCCCCCCGTAGTGTGGGGCGTTTTTTTAAAAGAAGCGACATTACAACCACATCTCGTTCGTTACTGGTTAAATGCCAAAATTGATGATCCCTTAAAATTTAAAAAGCAAGTCAAATATATCTGTGAACTTCATCAAGAAGCTAAAACTTTGTTAGAACAAGGAATTCATTTAATTAGTACAGATGAAATGACAGGGATTCAAGCTCTTGAGAGATTATTTCCGAACAAAAGAATCAAGCCTAAACAAGTAGAAAAAATCGAATTTGAATATGAAAGACACGGAACTTTAAGCTTGATTGCGAACTGGGATGTGGCAAGAGGAAAAGTTGTTAGTCCCTCTATTGGATCGACAAGAACAGAACAAGATTTTTCTGAACATATCCAGAGAACGATTAAGATTGATGAAAAAGCAGAATGGATTTTTATTGTAGATCAACTCAACACTCATAAATCGGAAAGCTTAGTCAAATTAGTAGCAGAAAGCTGTGGAATTACTATTGATTTGGGGAGAAAAGGAAAGGAGGGGATTTTGCAATCTATGGACAGCAGAGCAGATTTTTTATCAGATGAATCTCATCGAATTCGCTTTGTTTATATTCCTAAACATACATCGTGGCTTAATCAAATTGAGTGTTGGTTTTCGATCTTAGTCCGGCGTTTACTCAAAAGAATTACTGTCCGTTCAACTGAAGAACTATCCCAAAAAATTCTCAATTTTATTGATTACTTTAATCAACATTTTGCTAAGCCGTTCGTTTGGAAATTTAAGGGCTTTAAAGATCATAAGTGACTGGTAGATTATTTTTGCTAAGCTGCACTAGTTCGTACCCGTGAAGACTTAGAAGGTTTATCTGCTGATACGGACAAGGTATTAGGGATTTTTGCGGCGGAAGATACCTACAACGACACCACTGAAGCTAATTTGGTAGAGCAAGGTTTTGTTGACGAGAATGGTGATTTAATCCTTTATGGACAGCCAGGGAACGAAAATCCTCCTACCGTTGCCGAGATGTTAGAGGCAACTTTAGAGTTAGATACATTTGCTAACGCTGAAGACGGCTTCCTGGTGGTTCTCGAAGAAGAAGGAGCGGACAATTTCCCCAACAATAATAATACCCAGATTCCGCACTTCAAAATGTAGTATAAAAAAATACATAGTTTTAAAAAGTCCGAAAATCATACCTGGGCAAGAATATTTCTCTTTTCATTAAATTTTTAGGAAAAATAATCAAATTAAGAAGATTTATACTCATTGAAAACTTAGCAAGACTCAGCACAAACGAAGGAGAGTTTCCTCTTCTCATTTGATATCATTAGACTCTTATTCTTTTATTATTTTTGCTTTATCCAATTCAATTTATAGATAATATCTTTGACAAGATGCAGGTAATAAACTCAATATAAAACGCCTTTCTTCTGTTAAATTGACAATTTGTTTAACTCCGTTTAAAATCACATAATGAATACCTTGAAAACATTGAAATATCCACCTCAAAGTCGGACGCAATGTTACTTTCCCTACTTGATTATTTATTCCTTTTTTGACTCTTTTTAAACAATTTCTTAATTCTCTTTGCCCCAAGTTATAAATCAACAAACACAAAGACATTAAAAATAACATTGTTTCTATTCTTTCTGGTTTTTCAACGAAGAAACTATCAGTAAAAAATAAGGGATCTTTCAAAAATCGAAATCCTCTTTCCGTAGATTGCTGGTTTTTATAAGTTATCAGAATTTCACTAGCTTCTAATTTATTTTCCTCTACTAAGTTAGTTGCTAAAATAAATTTTCCTGCTTCTTTAGTCTTTCTACTTATCTCTTCATCTTTTTTGATGATCAGACTAATCATTTTATAAATCTTTTCCTTTTTTTTCGAGTAAGTTTCAATCAGTTCAACTTCTTTTATTTCCAACAATCTCAATTTTTTATTAATAGCTTTTAATTTATATCGAGCAGCTTGAGGATGTTCAAATTCTTCAGATTGTATTTCTTTAAGAAATTTTTGGGATTTCTTCTCTTCTTGGGAAAGTTGTTTTTCTAGTTTTTCCAAATCACTTTTCTGTCTTTTTTCACTCAAGACTATTAACCAAGTTTGCTTGATTCCACCATAAGTAACAATTTCTTCTTTCCAGGTATAACTTTCTAAATTTAGGTCACTTCTTTTTTCTTTATCTTCGTCTTTTACTTCTTCCACCTCTATATTTTGCACTAATTCTTTTGCTTTTTTTATGGTCATTGGAACTCTCGTTATCCATTTTAAATGTTGGATTAGTTGGAGATTTTCTTGACCATATAAAGCACTATCACAAACCATGATACTATCAAACTTTATTTGCTTTTTGAATTCTACTAAAACTTTTCCAAATACAGCTTTATCAGATTCATTTCCATCTCCTACTCTCACAAATAATGGAATATCTCCATCTTGGCTTGTTATTAAATCCAAGACACATTGTTTTAAGTCTGGTCTATGATCCCGAGAATATCCTTTCTTAATAAAAATTGGTCTTTCTTTAATAATTTTTTCTTCTTCCTGTTTCTCTTTATCTTCTTCCCTTTTATATTCTCCATCTAAATGAAATGATGTGGAATCTAAATGGGAGTATTTAAGGTCTATTTTGAATTTTTTAATTACTTCTAAAACTACTTCAATAAAAATATCATTTAGTCCATATTTATATAATTCATCCATTACTCTCCCAATTTTATCATCATTAAGGTAATCAGGTTTAATTCTTTCTCCTAACAATTTCTCAATGGCTTTATCTTGAAAAAACTGACTGAATAAATATAGAGGTCTTGAAACAAATCCTAGTCCATTGATTAAAATAGACTTAACTACTGTACCTGCTGAGATTTTTTCTCTAACATCTATTCCTAATTTATTATTAATTATTTTGACTATTCCTATTTCATCAATTAAACCAGCTACTATCCCTAAATGGTCTAAATTTTTAACTTGTATTTCTTCTAAATAAGACATTTTTCGCTCTTTTTTTACAGAGGAAACAACTTAAGCAATTATCCCACTTTTTTGTCTTCAAGAGCTTAAGCAATTATACTTAATTATTAACCCCAGGCTTGTAGTATTTAATGCTACTTTTTGAAGTGCGGAATCTGGGGTATAAAGTTTTGAGGGTGGAATTTTTGAAGCGGGCAAAGATGTCACCACATGGCGCATTTTTAAGCCATCACTTCCATAACAAACTTTTGTCACTACTCTTCTTTGACAACTCCATGACTTTTCTGTTTTATAACGAATAGAGCGATACCAAGTAGAAATTGGTACTAATTTTTTAACTTCTTCTAAATCTTCTTTTTTCTGAAATAAACTATCCATTAATTCAGTTATTGGAGCTAGTTTTTTTTTCATATTCATGTTTGGCTTTTTCAATTACATCATCCGCTCGTAACTTAAGAACGCCATTTGTTCCCATAGCTATAACATAATCAACTAAAGGCTGATTTTCACAAAAATAGAAGATTTCTTCACGGGCATAGGCACTATCACCCCTAACTAGGATATGAGTCTCTGACCATTTTTCTCTAATTAGTCCGATAATTCTTTGTAATTCGTCTAAGGCTCCACCGGCTGGATCTACATTAGATGAACGAAGTTTAGCAACTAATAAATGATGCCCACAGAAAATATATAAAGGAGCATAACATACTCCGTGATAATAACTATTAAAAAATGCCCCTTCTTGATTACCATGTACTTGGTCATCCGTGACATCCATATCTAATATAATACTTAAGGGAGGTTTTTTATAAGACTCTAAAAAAAATTCGACAAAAGATTTTTCAATGGCTTCAAAGTTGGGTTCTATTTTATGATAACGACTCGTTTTTTGGTCGAGAATAGTCTCAGGACAATATTCCAATCTATTAATTGTACTTTTTCCAGCTAACCATCCCTTTTTATCTTCAAGTTCATTAAGCTTTTCTAAAGCGATCTTAAGGGCAGGATCGTGACGTAATTTATCATGGTCATTGACATCTTCATAGCCTAAAATAATTCCATAAAGCCTTTGTGCTAATAACTCATGAACGGAATGATCTACATAAGATTGATGACGATGATCTTGAAAACAGTTACCAAACTTCTCCGTAATTCCCAGTTTTTTATCCAACTCAGCTATCCAGACAATCCCCGCATCTGAAGTGATTAGTCCCCCATCAAAATTAGCGATTATTTCTTTTCCTTTCTGTTTACTAAAGTTGATTACTTGACGAGGGGTTCGGGGATGATTGGGACTCATCAAATCAGTTTAAGGCAAATTGCTTTAATAATTAAATTATAGCATATTTTATTCTAACAATCTAGTACTATTAGAGATTTTATTAATAATTTTTTTGGAAAAATGAGTGATTGATTTATCTTTTCATCTTTGTCTAATTCGGGTTGATTTTAACTTAAAATCTGACAACAGACTGTTGGTTGGGGAAATCTGCGATCGCTCTGTTCAAACCCACTTCCTGTAAGGCTTCTGTGTTTGGCGATCGCAGATTTTGTGAGAAATTCGGGGCGAGGGATTCCCATATAGACTCTTAACTAGACTAGTGCAGCTTGGCGAAAGTAATCCACCAGATTTTTACAGAAACTTTCGTGACTAGCCACGACAATGTGTTTCAATGAAACTAACGGAAGAATCTCGAAGTTGATGTCCATGATAAAAGCATTGCCAATTAACCTCTCCAACCTACAGAAAACAGTACTCCAACAAATAGTGAGAGGGACAACAAACCCCTATCGCCTTGTTAGACGAGCCAAGCTAATCTTAGCCGCAGCATCAGGAGAGAGCAATAGTTCGATTAGTCGAAGATTAGAATTAGACCGAGTACAAGTGCGTCAGTGGCGATCGCGATGGTTTGAGGAGAGAGAAAAACTGAGTGCCGCCGAAGAACAACAGGTAACGGAGAAAGCATTAATGGTCTTGATCAAAGGAATTTTAAGCGATCGCCCAAGACCTGGAACAACAAAATCCTTTACGGTCGAACAAGTAGTCCAGATTGTAGAGATCGCTTGTGAAGAATGTGAAAAATCAGACAGACCAGTGAGCCATTGGACACCTTCAGAGTTGGCGGATGAAGCCATAAAAAGAGGAATTGTCGAAAAGATTTCCCCCCGTAGTGTGGGGCGTTTTTTAAAAGGAAGCGACATTACAACCACATCTCGTTCGTTACTGGTTAAATGCCAAAATTGATGATCCCTTAAAATTTAAAAAGCAAGTCAAATATATCTGTGAACTTCATCAAGAAGCTAAAACTTTGTTAGAACAAGGAATTCATTTAATTAGTACAGATGAAATGACAGGGATTCAAGCTCTTGAGAGATTATTTCCGAACAAAAGAATCAAGCCTAAACAAGTAGAAAAAATCGAATTTGAATATGAAAGACACGGAACTTTAAGCTTGATTGCGAACTGGGATGTGGCAAGAGGAAAAGTTGTTAGTCCCTCTATTGGACCGACAAGAACAGAACAAGATTTTTCTGAACATATCCAGAGAACGATTAAGATTGATGAAAAAGCAGAATGGATTTTTATTGTAGATCAACTCAACACTCATAAATCGGAAAGCTTAGTCAAATTAGTAGCAGAAAGCTGTGGAATTACTATTGATTTGGGAAGAAAAGGAAAGGAGGGGATTTTGCAATCTATGGACAGCAGAGCAGATTTTTTATCAGATGAATCTCATCGAATTCGCTTTGTTTATATTCCCAAACATACATCTTGGCTTAATCAAATTGAGTGTTGGTTTTCGATCTTAGTCCGGCGTTTACTCAAAAGAATTACTGTCCGTTCAACTGAAGAACTATCCCAAAAAATTCTCAATTTTATTGATTACTTTAATCAACATTTTGCTAAGCCGTTCGTTTGGAAATTTAAGGGCTTTAAAGATCATAAGTGACTGGTGGATTGTTTTTGCTAAGCTGCACTAGCTTTGTATCGAAAAAGTATGGTCTTACAAGAGTTAGAACAATATGAAGAAGCATTAATTGCTATTGATAAGAGTATTGAATACATTAGTAGTGAGTCTAAGTCTAGGTTTTACTTTCAAACTTATAATCAACGAGGAAAAATTTTAGAAGATTTAGGGCGTTATTCAGAAGCAAAAGAAGCTCATGATAGGTCCATAGAAATTTATCCTTCTGGGTTTTCCTATTTCAACAGGGGTTATCTGCTTTTCTTAAAATTAAACCAACCTCAAGAAGCAATCAAAGATTTCGACAAAGCCATTGAATCAGATAAGATTTTGGCTTATGCACTCAGGGCAAGCGCATATTTGACGTTAAACAACTATGAAGCAGCCTTAGCTGATATGAATAAATCCCTTGAATTTCAACCTGGAGAGGCTTATAGATATGGGTTGCGTGGCATGATTTATAGAGGGATGAAGAATTATTCTCAAGCCCTTGTTGATCAGACTAAGGCCATAGAATTAGAGCCAAATAATGCCGAACACTATGACGCACGACATTATACCCACTGGTTCATGGGCAATATCCCTGAAGCCTCTGCTGACAAGGCTAAACCCGGATTTCTCACAAATTAATTTGAAAGCCCAATCCAGAGATGAAAAATGATAATTTTTAGGACTAATAGAAATTTTGAATATAGATGAATAAAAAAATTGACTTTGATTATCCAAAAATTGAGTTTAAGAGGGAATAATTATATTAACTTTTGATTTTCTCCACGATAAATAAGACTAAATGAAAGTATCAGTCAGTCAACAACTTATGATAGATATCTTTTTTAAAAAACAACTTATTCTACTTATCCAGTATTAGGAATAGTTTTAATTCTTTTGTTAGCAATAGACAAAATATCTTGATAAGGACAAGCACTAGCTATAGCGATAATAATTCTTCTACAACTAATCTTTATTCTGGCTCCCAACTTAAGAAGATTTAGACGTATTCTTCCCACAGTTTCTTTAGCCAATGAAGTTTTTTTATAAACAGTGTTGACGAAAAGCATTTATGAGAACATAAGCCCAGGAATATATCCATAATCTTAGTTGATTACTTTGAAATGTTTGAGTTGAAGTTCTATCAGCTAACAAGTCTAATTGTTATTCTTTAATCCGATTTTCCATCTCGCCTCTCGGACAGTATTTTTTTGTATAAAGTTTTGAGGGTGGAATTTTTGAAGCGGGCAAAGATGTCACCACATGGCGCATTTTTAAGCCATCACTTCCATAACAAACTTTTGTCACTACTCTTCTTTGACAACTCCATGACTTTTCTGTTTTATAACGAATAGAGCGATACCAAGTAGAAATTGGTACTAATTTTTTAACTTCTTCTAAATCTTCTTTTTTCTGAAATAAACTATCCATTAATTCAGTTATTGGAGCTAGTTTTTTTTCATATTCATGTTTGGCTTTTTCAATTACATCATCCGCTCGTAACTTAAGAACGCTATTTGTTCCCATAGCTATAACATAATCAACTAAAGGCTGATTTTCACAAAAATAGAAGATTTCTTCACGGGCATAGGCACTATCACCCCTAACTAGGATATGAGTCTCTGACCATTTTTCTCTAATTAGTCCGATAATTCTTTGTAATTCGTCTAAGGCTCCATCGGCTGGATCTACATTAGATGAACGAAGTTTAGCAACTAATAAATGATGCCCACAGAAAATATATAAAGGAGCATAACATACTCCGTGATAATAACTATTAAAAAATGCCCCTTCTTGATTACCATGTACTTGGTCATCCGTGACATCCATATCTAATATAATACTTAAGGGAGGTTTTTTATAAGACTCTAAAAAAAATTCGACAAAAGATTTTTCAATGGCTTCAAAGTTGGGTTCTATTTTATGATAACGACTCGTTTTTTGGTCGAGAATAGTCTCAGGATAATATTCCAATCTATTAATTGTACTTTTTCCAGCTAACCATCCCTTTTTATCTTCAAGTTCATTAAGCTTTTCTAAAGCGATCTTAAGGGCAGGATCGTGACGTAATTTATCATGGTCATTGACATCTTCATAGCCTAAAATAATTCCATAAAGCCTTTGTGCTAATAACTCATGAACGGAATGATCTACATAAGATTGATGACGATGATCTTGAAAACAGTTACCAAACTTCTCGGTAATTCCCAGTTTTTTATCCAACTCAGCTATCCAGACAATCCCCGCATCTGAGGTGATTAGTTCCCCATCAAAATTAGCGATTATTTCTTTTCCTTTCTGTTTACTAAAGTTGATTACTTGACGAGGGGTTCGGGGATGACTGGGACTCATTAAATCAGTTTAAGGTAAATTGCTTTAATAATTAAATTATAGCATATTTTATTCTAACAATCTAGTACTATTAGAGATTTTATTAATAATTTTTTTGGAAAAATGAGTGATTGATTTATCTTTTCATCTTTGTCTAATTCGGGTTGATTTTAACTTAAAATCTGACAACAGACTGTTGGTTGGGGAAATCTGCGATCGCTCTGTTCAAACCCACTTCCTGTAAGGCTTCTGTGTTTGGCGATCGCAGATTTTGTGAGAAATTCGGGTAAAGTCATAGCGTTAGAGCCTGAGAATGATGAGCATTATTTTGAGAGACAAAATTTATACTTTTTAAATGGTCAATACAAACTAGCACTAGAAGATGTTCGACAAGCCATTAAACTGAACCCTAAAGAGGCAGAATACTATCAACAAAGTGGAATTTTAAGAAATAGTCTTGCAGATACTCAAGGTGCTTTAGAAGATTACAATAAAGCCATTAAATTTAATCCGAATTATGCCCAGGCTTATTATACTAGAGGGTCATTATATAGCACAGCATTCTCAGATTATGGCAAAGCAATGGCAGACTTTACAAAAGCCATTGAACTTAATCCTAAGTTTGGGGAGGCTTATATTAGCAGAGGTTTATTGCAGGCAGTATTATCAGATTTTCAAGGGGCATTAGAAGATTTTAATCAGGCTATTCTATTAAGCAAAGATCCTGATCCTAAGATGAATTTGCTATGGAATGGAACACCTGTAGAAGACTATGAATCTTTAGGGATGTACAGACGGATTGCCGATAATCTTCTCGAAGGTGTGGAAGAAAATGATCAGAATTCTAGGACTGCTGGTATTCACAAATATAGGGGTGATATTCGTCTACAATTAAAGGATACAGAAGGAGCATTACAAGATTATAATGAAGCCATTAAACTTGCTCCAAAACAAGCAGATGCTTACGTCGCAAGAGGAGATTATTATACTCAAATGCAACAAGCAGAAAAAGCCAAAGCTGATTATAATAAGGCAATTACAATTTATTCAGAATCTATCGAAAATCCGACAATTAAGGCTAGTTTGTTCATACATTATAGCGATCGTGCAGAAGTTTATAGCAAAATTAAGAACTATCAAGCTACCATTGCTGACTACACTCAAGTTATTGATATTGGTGGACCTAATCTCTTTCTAAGCTATGAATCAAGAGCAGTAATTTATCAACAAGTCAAAGACTACGAAGCTGCTATTAAAGACTTTTCTAAAGCGATTGCAATCCAACCAGAATTTATACGTATTTATGGACGCAGAGCCATCGTTTATTTGGAGATGAAAAACTATGAGGCTGCTCTTACAGACTTGTCTAAGATCATTGAATTAGGTAAAAATAGTCAAGAAACTGAGGAATTTGTGGTTGTTTTCGCT
Source organism: Crocosphaera watsonii WH 8501 (assembly GCF_000167195.1). GTDB lineage: Bacteria > Cyanobacteriota > Cyanobacteriia > Cyanobacteriales > Microcystaceae > Crocosphaera > Crocosphaera watsonii. The sequence goes on from NZ_AADV02000066.1 coordinate 18,130, forward strand.
TATTTACAAAGAGGAAAATTATATCAACAAGCAAAAAATTATCAAGGGGCAATTGAAGACTTTTCTAGTTTAATTAAATTACAACCTAACTCACCTGAATCAGTGGAAGTTTATGGAAGAAGAGGTTTAAGTTATGCTCAATTGAAAAATTATCCAGCAGCCATTGAAGATTTTTCTAGTTTAATTAAATCACAACCTAAAAATCATCAAGGTTATACCTATCGTTGTCGTGTTTATATCGAGTTGAAAGATTATAATCAAGCTATGAAAGATTGTAATCAAGCAGTTGCAATTGCTCCCAATAACCCAGAAGTTTATTTCGCCCGTGCTGGTGTTCATAGTGGTTTAAAGAATTACTCAGCAGCCATTAAAGATGCTGATAAAATCATTGAAATTGCCCCAGATTTTCCTGTTGGTTATTGGGTAAGAGGAGCTATGTATTTTGCACAAAATAACCCAAGTAAAGCCTTATCTGATTATGAATTAGCATTGAGTAAGAATGATAAATTTGCCCCTGCAATATCGAGTATTGCTTACGTTAAATATAAACAGGGAGACAAACAAAAAGCCATTGAATTATGGCAAAAAGCTCTTACTATTCAAGACGATTTGACAGGGACTAAATTAGCCTTAGCTGTGGCATTATACCAGGAAGGACAACCAGAAAAAGCATTATCTTTAGCCAAAGAAGCTATTAAAATAGATGAACGGTTCAAAGATATTAATCATCTTCAAGACAATTTATGGGGTAAACAATTGATACAAGATACAAAACCCCTCTTGAATAAGGTTAAATAACGTAGGGTTTGCTGAAAAAGTTTCTCCAAAATTTATGCCACTTTTGACCAAGAATTTTCTGACAAATCAATAAGTTTTAGTACATAAAAATTGTTTAAGGTATAATCAAAATTAATGAAAGGCGGTTTGATGAGTTCCCCTGTTCTATTATTAGTAAATAAGGACAAAAAAAGCGACAAAAACTGCCTCAGAAGTTTAGAAAGATTGACAACTAAAAATGTAATAGCAATAGATGTAATGGAGGTTTCAGGGAGTTTTGTCATCACGAGATTTAGGCTAAATCTTCGTTTAGCTTGTCCAAACTTTCCCTCAATAGCATTACGGAAGCATTCATCGGAGTGGGCTTGTTTCTTTTCTTCTTCACTGACATTTTTCGGAGGTCTTCCTAACTTCGGACCACTGATTCTTATCCCTCTTTCCTTACACCAATTTCTGTTTTCCCTAGTTCGATAAATTTTATCTACATGGACGGATTCGGGATAATAGCCAAACGTTTCTTTATACTTTTCTACTTGTTCTTTTAAATGACAAGATTCATTGAAGTTTTCCCAACTTATTTTGTCTAGAAACACATAGTTATCTACACAGCTTACTGAGAGTTTAGCTCCAA
>NZ_AADV02000065.1 GCF_000167195.1 Crocosphaera watsonii WH 8501
CACAAGGAAACGCTCTCGCGTTGTTGTAAGGTAGTAGTCATTCTGGTATAATTCCTATTTGATTTTCTAGGTTCAGATGATGTTGGCTTTTTTGCCCGGAGGCGTTTGCCGTTTGTTATGTATGAATCTATATTAACGAACCTATGAAGCTTTGTAAAGGGGTGTAACAAAAGAGTTACTTATAATAAGTATAAGTACCTTTAATGATTGTTAAAATCTTCTGTGGTGTTACCTGAATTACACCGAATCGGGGTAGGGTGATATTAGGGAGTGAAAATTTAGAATATTTAATATTTCGGTAAATATTCAACTTTAAAGCTATCAATTGTTAAAAAACGCCACATTCTTTGCTTAACTGTTATTTGAAGCTTCTGTCTGCTGATTACTCCCCTAAAATAGAATTTTTCTCATTAAGCCAACCGTAAAATGACCCCCACAGCCCTAAAAACCTATCTACAAAACCTCGTCACCCATAACCTCTCTATCAGTACCATGATTTGGGGTGCGCCTGGTATCGGCAAGTCTAGTATTGTTGCTCAAGTTGCCAGGGAAAATCAATTGGAATTTATCGACTTACGTTTGAGTCAGCTTGCCCCCACAGACTTAAGGGGTTTACCCGTTGCCATTGCAGAAACCGATAACTCTGCCCAAGGACTTTCTACTTGGTATCCTCCTGAGTTTTTACCCAGAGAAGGGAAAGGTATTCTCTTCTTAGATGAACTTAATATGGCACCTCCGGCCATGCAAGGGGTAGCGCAACAGTTGATTTTAGATAGACAAGTGGGGGCTTATCGAGTGCCGGAGGGTTGGTTTATCTGGGCAGCCGGAAACCGCAAAGAAGACCGGGCTTCGGTGTTTGCTATGCCCTCTCCTTTGGCCAATCGTTTTTTACATCTGAATGTAGAGGTAGATTTTGAGAGTTTTAAGGCTTATGCCTTATTAAATAGCTTTCATGAACAGATTATTGCCTTTTTATCCTATCGAACCCATCTATTACACTATCTTGACCCTCAAAAACCTGCTTGGCCGTCTCCTCGTTCTTGGGAAATGGCTAGTTCTCTCCACCAGGTTAACTTAGATATTACCTCGGCAGTAGGGGAAGCAGCCACAGCAGAGTTTAATGCTTTTGTCAGTTTATATGATAATTTGCCCAATCTCAGGGAAATATTAACAGGAAATGGCGAGTATCTCACTTTTTCTTCTGAACCTTCTGTGCGCTATGCTACTACCATTGGTTTAACGGTAAGAGCAGAAAATATTAACGAAGCTTACAATGGGTTTCGCTGGTTAACCGATAAAGCTACTCCTGAATGGGTAAGGTTATACGCAACTGATTTAATTGGTCAAATGAGAGCTAAAGGACAACAGGGAAAATTAGCCCAGTTAATCCGAAAAGATCCTAAATTCAAGGAATTCTTCCAAGACTATAAAGAATTAATGGGAGTGTCCTAATAGCAAAACCTCTAGGGGCTTAATAATATTAAGCCCTTGGTTAATATTATTAAAATTACTGAAATCATGAATGAAAATCCTTTCATTTTACAACAAGAAGCCATCAATGAAAACACTTCCCCTGGAAGATTAGAGGAATTAGCTGATATTTCGGAATTGGCGCATTTAGTTGCTCAAAATGTTAATTGTTCTTCAGAAACTTTGATAAAGTTAACAGAAAATGCTAGTGATAATATTCTGAAAGCTATTGTTAGTAATCCTAGTACACCAACAGAAATTTTAATAGAATTAGGTGCTAAATTTCCTCAAGAATTAGTCAAAAATCCCATTATTGATCTTTGGTTACTAGAAGATGAAAATCCTTTATATTCTGACAATGAGTTAACAGCCAACTTAGCTATAAATCCTAATACACCCATTAACTTATTAAAAATATTAACTCAATTTCCTAATTCTCAAGTTCGGATTGATGTAGCTAAAAATAGTAATACTCCTGCTAGTGTATTAGAGAAGTTAGCCACTGATTCTGATGCCAATGTTCGTCTTAGAGTATCTTACCATCAGAATACCCCTGTTAGTGTATTAGAGAAGTTAGGCACTGATTCTGATTCCGGTGTTCGTTGTTATGTAGCTTTGCATCAGAATGTTTCTGTTAGTTTACTAGAACAACTAGCGGAAGATTCTCATCTATTGGTTCGTCATAATGTAGCTAGAAATCCCAAGACTCCTGTTACTTTATTAGAAAAATTAGCTACTGACTCTAACTATGGTGTTCGTTGTCATGTAGCTAAAAATCCCAATACTTCTATTATTTTACTAGAACAATTAGCCAGCGATGCTGATGTAGTTGTTCGTTGTTGTGTAGCTGAAAATCCTAATACTCCTATTAGTTTACTGCAACAATTAGCTACTGATGAGAAGAAATCTGTTCGTCATAATGTAGCTGCAAATCCCAAGACTCCTATGAATTTATTAGAGCAATTAGCCAACGATTTTGATGTAGTTGTTCGTCGTGGTATAGCTTCTAATGAAAATATTCCCATTTATTTATTAGAGAAATTAACCACTGATTCTGATCATTCTATTAGTTCCACTGCTAGAAAAAAACTACAATATCGCAGGTAAAATTCACATGAATAATAACCTTTTGACACTACAACAAGAAGCAATTAATGAAAACACTTCCCCCGAAAGATTAGATGAACTAGCTGATATTTCGGAGTTAGCTCATTTAGTTGCTGAAAATGTCAATAGTTCTCCAGAAACTTTAACAAAGTTAGCAGAAAATTCTAATGAGGATATTCTGAAAGCTCTTGTTAGTAATCCTAGTACACCAACAGAAATTTTAATCAAATTAGGTGATAAATTTCCTCAAGAATTAGTCAACAATCCTATTGTTGATCTTTGGTTACTAGAAGATGACAACCCTTTATATTGTTACAATCAATTAACAGCTAAGTTGGCTAGAAATCCTAATACACCCATTAACCTATTAAAAATATTAATTCAGTCTCTTGATTATCGAGTCCGTCGTGAAGTCGCTTCTAATCGCAATACTCCTATTGATTTACTAGAAAAACTGGCCACTGATGCTCATAAAGATGTCCGTCGTAATGTAGCTTCTAGTAGAAATATTCCTGTTAATTTATTAGAAAAACTAGCAACTGATGCTCATAAAGATGTGCGTCGTCAGGTAGTTTCTAATCAAAATACTCCTATTAGTTTATTAGAGAAATTAGCCACCGATGCTGATGTATCTGTTCGTTGTATGGTCGCTTTTAATGAGAACATTCCTATTAGTTTATTAGAGAAATTCGCCATGGATGCTGATGCAAATGTTCGTCGAGAAGTAGCTGCTGGTTTGAATACTCCTGTTAATTTATTGGAAAAATTAGCTACTGATACTCATAAAGATGTTCGTCGTGAGCTTGCTTCTGCTGTGAATACTCCTATTAATTTATTAGAAAAGTTAGCCACCGATACTGATGTAAATGTTCGTCTTGAGGTTGCTAATAGAAAAAACACCCCTCCTAGTATATTAGAAAAACTAGCCACCGATTCTGATTTACTTATTCGTCGTAGCATCGCTTCTAATACAAATACTCCTGTTAATTTATTAGAAAAACTAGCAACCGATGCTGATGTAGTTGTTCGTCGTAGTATCGCTTATAATGAGAGTAGTCCTATTAGTTTATTAGAGAAATTAGCCACCGATTCTGATGCGTTTGTTCGTCGTAATGTAGCTTTTAACACCAATGCTACTGCGAGTTTATTAGAGAAATTAGCCACTACAGTACAATAGGATATCTAATGAATAAAAACTTGTCACCCCTTGAACAAGAAGCAATCAACGAAGACACTTCCCCTCAAAGATTAGAGGAATTAGCTAATATTCCAGAAGTGGCTCATTTAGTTGCGGCAAATGTTAATAGTTCTCCACAAACCTTAACAAAGTTAGCAAAATATGACAATTACGATATTATAAAAGCTCTTGTTACTAACCCCAGTACACCAACAGGAATTTTAGTTAATATTGGTGGTATATTCCCTCAAGAATTGGCCAATAATCCTATTATTGATTTTTGGTTACTAGAGGATAGTAATCCATTATTTTATAACAATAAATTAATGGAACAGTTGGCAGAAAATTCCAAAAATCCTATTGAAATATTAAAAATATTAGCCCAATCTCCTAATTATTATATTCGTTGTTTGCTAGTAAACAAACAAAACTTACCTATTAATCTCTTAGAAAAATTAGCTAATGATTTTCATAAACAAGTTCGTTGTAGTGTAGCTGTTAATGAAAATACACCGATTCATCTCTTAGAAAAATTAGCTAATGATAGCGATAAAGAAGTACGTTGTAGTATCGTTCGGAATAAAAAAACACCCCTCAATCTCTTAGAAAAACTAGCCACAGATCCTAACAATGATGTTCGTTATAGTGTAGTTCGTAATGAAAAAACACCTATTAATCTCTTAGAAAAACTCGCCACAGATTCCCATAACGATGTTCGTTGCGGTGTGGTTCGTAATGAGAAAACACCTGTTAATATATTAGAAAAACTCGCCTTTGATCTAGATAAAAAGGTTGTTTATAATGTTGCCAGTGATGAAAAAACACCTGTTAATATCTTAGAAATGCTTGCCTCTGATGTGGATGAAAAGGTTGTTTATAATGTTGCTCGTAATGGAAAAACCCCCGTTAGTCTTCTAGAAAAATTAGCCACTAATACTGATAATAATGTTGTTTGTAATGTCGCTCTCAATGAAAAGATACCGATTAATCTCTTAGAAAAATTAGCTGCTCATGCTGATGAATCTGTACGTTGTTGTGTTGCTCGTCATCACAACATATCTATTGATATCTTAGAAAGATTATCCGTTGATCACAGTCAAAAAATTCGTAAACGGGTTGCTATTAACCAGAATACACCTATCAGTATTTTAGAAAGATTACTTAATGATCCTAATGATACAGTTCGTTTAACTGCTAGAGAAAAACTGAAATCTCTTGAAAATAATTTAGATGAATAAGAACTATTTAAACTTTGAATAACAAGTTATGACAAGATAGTTTTTATCTGTAACCCAATCGTTGCCTAAAAATAAATAATGAAATTCACCCCCTAACCTAACTAAAATGACTGAAAACATCGACAAAATCATCAAGACTTCTATACTTCGGGTTCGGAAGAGATATCCTTTCTTTGCCACCCTATCATTGTTCGCAAATTATAGACCATCTTCTTCCATTCCCACTGCTGCTACCGATGGAAAAGATATCTATTTTAACCCCGATTTTCTATTATCTTTATCCCCACCGCAACAAGACGGATTACTATTACATGAATTACTCCATGCTGCCTTACTTCATACCATTAGAAGAGGACATCGAGAAGGACGTTTATGGAATATTGCTGCTGATATTGTCGTTAATGGGTTAATCGTTGAACAAAATAATGCGTCAAACAAGGAAGAAAATTTATTGGAATTACCAGAAGGAGCAGTTCGTAAACCAGAATGGGAAAAAATGAGTGTTGAAGAAATCTATGACTTATTACTCCAAGAATCTCCTGATTTAGAACTAACTAACCCCGACTTATTATCCGAACCTCCCGAAGACTCTAAGGGAGATAATTCAGAAGATTCAGAAGATTCTCAAAATTCTCAAAATTCTCAGGAAGGAAAAGAAAAAAGTAGTCGATTTGATAGTTTAAGTCAATCACAGAAAGAAGAATTGGCATCCCATTGGCAAAATGCTATGCAACAAGCTGCGGTAATTCAAAGAACAAGTAGTCAAGGAAAATTACCATCAGGAATTATCAGACAATTAGACGAAATATCCCAATCTCAAATCGATTGGCGTAGTTATTTATGGCGATATTTAGTACAAACTCCTAACGATTTTCAAGGTTACGATCGCCGTTTTGTTGGTCGGGGTTTATATCTAGATACTGTAGCAGGAGAATCGGTTCAAGTCTTTGTTTGTGTGGATAGTAGTGGTTCTATTGGGGATCAACAATTAAAATTATTTTTAAGCGAAGTTGTGGGAATTTTGGTATCATATCCCCATGTGAAATGTGAATTATATTATGCGGATGCTGATGTTTATGGACCCCATTCTCTTACCTTAGATGAAAATATTCCTAAACCCGAAGGAGGAGGAGGAACCTCTTTTATTCCTTTCTTTGAAAAAGTAGAAGAAAATCGAGATCCTAACTTAGAAGGAGTTTGTGTTTATTTAACCGATGGTTATGGAGATTTTCCCGAAGAAGAACCATTATTACCGACTCTTTGGGTAATTACTTCGGGAGGATTAAACTTAGATGACATACCTTTTGGCGAATCTGTTAAACTCTACGTTAATTAACCCTCAAATAGACTTTCCTTACAGTGTAGTCTTCTTTATCCCATAGATGTAATCAGAAATAATCAACTTAAATTGTCATAATTATGATATTTGCATTATCATGATTCCTAAACTATAAAACAATTCTTACTCACACTCGATTTTTTGTATTATGAGATGGTCTATTTTTTATCAAAGTTGGCGATCTATTTTAAAATCTCGCTTTTTACAACTCTTTTTAGCTACATTTTTCAGTACCCTATTACTAAGTCATCCTCTTTTTGCCTTTTCTCCTCCTAAGACAGAAATTCGAGGAGTTTGGTTAACCACCAATGACACCGAAACCCTACTAGATCAACCCAAACTAGAAGAAGCGATCGCAGAATTATCCCGTCTTAATTTCAATACAGTGTATCCTGTAGTCTGGAATTCTGGTTATGCGCTTTACCCCAGTGCGATCGCAGGAAAAAAAGGAATACAACCCTTTGTGCATCGGGGTTTCCAAGGCCAAGATCCATTAACAGATTTAATCGAGAAAGCACACGCTAAAGGCTTATTAGTGTTACCCTGGTTTGAGTTTGGTTTCATGGCCCCACCCAGTTCAGAATTAGCCAAAAAATACGCTAAATGGTTGACTCAGAAACGAGATGGGACCCAAACCACCATCAGTGCAGCAGGGCGAGTAGTATGGTTGAACCCCTTTCGTCCCGAAGTCCAACAATTTATTACTTCTTTAGTATTAGAAGTGATGGACTTATATGATGTGGATGGGATTCAATTTGACGATCATTTAAGCTTACCCAGTGAGTTAGGTTAGGATCAATATACGGTTAATTTGTATAAGCAAGAAACAGAAAAAGATCCTCCTGCTAACCCAGAAGATCCAGCTTGGTTAAAATGGCGTGCTGATAAATTAACTGCCTATGTCTCTCAATTAAATCAAGCCATAAAAGCGAAGAAAAGTAACGCTATTTTTTCCGTTTCTCCTAACCCTTATGATACAGCTTATCAGGGTCATTTGCAAGATTGGTTTAACTGGGTAAAAAAGGATCTTGTTGACGAAATAGTTGTGCAAGTTTATCGCCCAGACTTAGAAACTTTCATTAGACAGGTAGAAAAACCAGAAATTAAAGAAACTCGCAGAAAAATTCCTACAGGTATTGGTATTTTAACAGGGTTAAGGAATCGACAAATTGAAATGGAGTTTATCGAGGAAAAAGTCTTAAGTGCTAAACAACACGGTTTAGGGGTTTCTTTCTTCTTTTATGATAGTTTATGGAATTATGCCCCCGAATCTAAAGTACAAAGACAAGAGCAATTTTTATCTTTATTTCCCTATCCAGCAGAACGAAAATTAGAAACTCTTCCACCCCCAACTTTACCAATACCAGAAATACCAAACATACCAAACATACCAGGAAATACCACTAGAATTGATGAATTTGAACCATATCCAACTCAAGAATATAATAACTTTGATCCCTATAATCAAGCTCCACCTAGCATTGAAAATAATAGTCCTAATCAACAACAAGAAATAATTATTCCTGTAGAAAATAAATTACCTTATCAAGAGAGAGAAAATAATATCCCAGTAGAAATAAATATCCCTAAACAACCACAAGAAATTATTATTCCTGTGGAAACAGCTACCCCGAATGAACCGGTACCAACTACGCCAGAAATTGAAAATAATCAGCCTTATCAACCACCAGAGTCTGTTCCCTTTGATGAAGATTTTCCCCCTTATCAACCTCCAGAAAATATGCCTCTTGTTGAAGACATGAAACCTTTTTAATAATGAAGAATCAACAATGAAAAGATTTAATTAAATTACGGAAGAGGACGAAAAATTGATTCTAAATGCTTCCTTAATGTCTCAATATCTCCCCACTGTCTCATCAAGTTATTATCATTACCTTCCAATAATTTAGCTAAAGTATTTTGATAACCCCAATCTTTAACTTGCATCACATCATAATTAATAGGGATAGAACTAACATTATTAAAATCAGCAACCCAATGAACCTTAACCCATCTAAAAATCTTCCATTCGTTCTCTGTATTTGTATCATAATCCCATTGTTGTTTATCGTCATCTGCATCATTAACTATTTCTACTATATGGGTTAAGTAACGATTATTTTCTGTTTCTTTTTTCTGAGAAAGAATAATTAGATCCCCTTTTTCTAATTTATTTACATTAGTTTCTACTCGTTGATTTTCTGAATTTTTATTTTTATGAAAATTTAACCGAAAATAATAATTTTTAGGATGGTTTTTATATGCCCATTGCCCATCCCAATCTGTAATATTTTTGATTTATTTTAGATTATTAAAGTTCATGTAATTCTACCAATATTTTAATTTAGTCCCTTATAGCTTAAACAAGTTTCTGTGTTATAATATTAACTGTTAATTTTACAAGAGTATAGTTATTTTAACATAACTTATTGCTTCCAAAATTAATATAGATAACAATCATGTTTTGTTTATAAACAGTCTTTTATGATCGATAATTATGTCAAAAATGAAGAAAATAAAAACAAATAAACATCCTATGCAACGGCTCTTGCAGTATGGGAAAACCTACCGCAATCTTATTTGGCAAGCTGTCACTTGTTCCGTTATTAATAAAATCTTTGATTTAGCCCCCCCTGTATTAATTGGTGCTGCGGTTGATGTAGTGGTTAACCAACAAGATTCTTTCATCGGAAAATTAGGGGTTAACGATGTTTTTAATCAATTACTAATTTTATCTTTCTTATCTATCATTGTTTGGGGATTAGAATCACTATTTCAATATACTTATGAAAGATTATGGCGTAATTTAGCCCAAAATATTCAACATAATCTAAGATTAGATGCCTATGGTCATTTGCAAGAGTTAGAATTAGCTTATTTTGAGGAAAGAAATACAGGATTACTTTTATCTATTTTAAACGATGATATTAATCAATTAGAGCATTTTTTAGATGTGGGTGCTAATGAAATATTGCAGGTAATGACTACTGTTGTTATCGTTGGTGCGATGTTTTTTATAGTTACCCCAGGAACCGCATGGATGGCAATGTTACCTATTCCTTTTATTTTGTGGGGTTCCATTACTTTTCAAAAATTATTAGCCCCTCGTTATGCCGATGTTAGGGAAAAAGTAGGGTTATTAAATAGTCGTTTATCAACTAATTTAAGTGGAATTACAACCATTAAAAGTTTTACCACAGAAGCTTATGAGTTAGACAGATTACGGCATGAAAGTCAAGCATATAGAAAGAGTAATCTAAAAGCGATCGCTTTTAGTTCTGCTTTCGTTCCACTGATTCGTATGGTTATTTTAATCGGATTTACAGCTATTTTGTTATATGGTGGCATGGAAGTTGTTGATGGTAAATTAGCTGTAGGAAATTATAGTGTTTTAGTATTTTTAACCCAACGCTTACTATGGCCATTAACCAAATTAGGACAAACTTTAGACCTCTATCAACGTTCTATGGCTTCTACTAATCGTGTGATGAAGTTATTAGATACTCCCTTAACTATTCATTCTGGAACTATTGCCTTACCTACGGGAACAGTTAAAGGAAAAATTGAACTTAACAACGTTAATTTTGCTTATCAAGAAGGATATCCTATTATCAAAAATTTATCCTTAAATATTCCTGCTGGTAATCGTATTGGTGTGGTGGGTTCTACAGGTTCAGGTAAAAGCACCTTAGTTAAATTACTACTAAGATTATACGAAATTGATCACGGGGAAATTAGTTTAGATGATATCAATATTCAGGATATATATTTAGGAGACTTACGGAAATCTATTGGCTTAGTGAGTCAAGATGTGTTTCTCTTTCATGGAACTGCTAAAGAAAACATTGCTTACGGAAATAATAACGCCAGCTATCGAGAAATAATAGAAGCTGCTAAGATAGCAGAAGCTCATGAATTTATAGAACAATTACCCCAAGGATACGATACTATTGTAGGAGAAAGGGGACAGAAATTATCAGGAGGACAACGTCAAAGAATTGCCATTGCTAGAGCAATTTTAAAAGATCCACCTATCTTAATTTTAGACGAAGCAACCTCAGCAGTAGACAACGAAACCGAAGCTGCGATCGCCCGTTCGTTAGAGAAAATTACTGCCCAAAGAACCACTATTGCGATCGCTCATCGTTTATCTACTATTCGTCATTCTGACTGCATTTATGTTATGGAATTTGGAAAAATTGTGGAACAAGGAACCCATGAAAAACTATTAGAAAAGCAGGGAATTTATGCAGGGTTATGGCAAGTACAAACTGGGGTAATTAGTGAATATTAAGCAGGAGGAAATTATCAAAGATTATTAATAAACTTCATCATGTGAACCGATCGCCAACAGAACAATTTCTTCAGTTTTTAGCTCATAATTGTCTATAAACTGAAAAATAATGCGATTACTGTAGTCAATTGAACATGACCATTTATTGGCAAGTTTTCCCTTAAGTTTATGGCTTTTCAAGCTAGGATTAAAAGGATTATTACTTAAACGTTCTAATGTTTGTTCAACCGTTTGTTTAATTGATGGGTTTTGACGAACTAAACGTTTAAGTTGACGGATAAAGTTAGGACTCCAAACTAATTCTCGCATTGTTCTAAATCTTTCATTAAATCACTGACTGAACCTCGCTTAACGTTCCCCTCAGCATAATCTTGTTCTGATTGTTTAATATTCTCTAATAATTCTTGTCTTTTATCTTCTCGTAGGCGATTTTGAATAATCTCCAGTAACATTGCTTGTTCTTCAAGAGACAAAGCTTCAACGGTTTCAATGGCTTGCTGGAAGGTTGAGTTTTTGAGCATTTTTCTAACAATGATTGGTTAATTATTATTATACAATGTTAGTAGTTATCCGCAAATTTATAACTCGTCATAGATGTCATCTTCAGGGTTATCCCAAACTTTATTAAAAGCAGATTCTGAGAGTTTAGTAGCAGCTAAACTAAGAGATTGATCAGATTTTTCTGCATTAAGTCCATCAATAAATTGCTCAACTTGTTCAATTTGTTCACGGGAAAGTTGTCTAACTTTTTCAATAAGTCTTGATTCTAGGGTTTGATTAAGGGTCATTTTTGGTTAAGTATTAGCAAAGGAATATTAATCATTATGATACAAAGGAAAGCTTAGAGGAATAAAATTATTACCTCATAATTCAGCAAAATCTTAATCATGACAGATTAATTTAATATTTTGCCCTGTGAATAATTGCCTAACCCTGGGAATCTCTGGCTGATGGGTTTATTCTGCTTATATTGATAAAAAATAAGCGTTTTCTTGACAAATTATGAAGGGGGTAGAATAAGGGCGTTTATCCTTTTTAAAGAATAAATAAAGGATAAAAACCTTGTAAATGGCTGTATTTACCCTAAAACGAATATGAACAAAACCACTTTAACCGCACTGACTGTTTTCGGTGTGTCTGCTACCTCCCTTTTAGGAGGGAACTCTGCTAAAGCAGCACTTTTTTTTAACGTAACTGACGATGGGGTAAATACTACTGTTACTCTAACTGGTATCGACTTTACTACATCTGGCTTAACTACAACTAATAATACTGGCAATGTCCTTACAGGTATAAATCCGCGTGTAAGTATTATTGCTTATACTGGAGCTACAAATACTGTTACTGATTTTGAAACTGCTTTCTCTATTCCAACGTTCACTTTTGGCTCCGGTGGACCTAACACAGCAGCTTCCAACTTAAGCCCTAGTAACCCCTTTATTTTCACAGTTGGTTCCCCTGGACTACTTTTTACTACATCATCCAACCCTATACCCGGATTTCTCACAAATTAATTTGAAAGCCCAATCCAGAGATGAAAAATGATAATTTTTAGGACTAATAGAAATTTTGAATATAGATGAATAAAAAAATTGACTTTGATTATCCAAAAATTGAGTTTAAGAGGGAATAATTATATTAACTTTTGATTTTCTCCACGATAAATAAGACTAAATGAAAGTATCAGTCAGTCAACAACTTATGATAGATATCTTTTTTAAAAAACAACTTATTCTACTTATCCAGTATTAGGAATAGTTTTAATTCTTTTGTTAGCAATAGACAAAATATCTTGATAAAGACAAGCACTAGCTATAGCGATAATAATTCTTCTACAACTAATCTTTATTCTGGCTCCCAACTTAAGAAGATTTAGACGTATTCTTCCCACAGTTGCTTTAGCCAATGAAGTTTTTTTATAAACAGTGTTGACGAAAAGCATTTATGAGAACATAAGCCCAGGAATGTATCCATAATCTTAGTTGATTACTTTGAAATGTTTGAGTTGAAGTTCTATCAGCTAACAAGTCTAATTGTTGTTCTTTAATCCGATTTTCCATCTCGCCTCTCGGACAGTATTTTTTTGTATAAAGTTTTGAGGGTGGAATTTTTGAAGCGGGCAAAGATGTAACCACATGGCGCATTTTTAAGCCATCACTTCCATAACAAACTTTTGTCACTACTCTTCTTTGACAACTCCATGACTTTTCTGTTTTATAACGAATAGAGCAATACCAAGTAGAAATTGGTACTAATTTTTTAACTTCTTCTAAATCTTCTTTTTTCTGAAATAAACTATCCATTAATTCAGTTATTGGAGCTAGTTTTTTTTCATATTCATGTTTGGCTTTTTCAATTACATCATCCGCTCGTAACTTAAGAACGCCATTTATTCCCATAGCTATAACATAATCAACTAAAGGCTGATTTTCACAAAAATAGAAGATTTCTTCACGGGCATAGGCACTATCACCCCTAACTAGGATATGAGTCTCTGACCATTTTTCTCTAATTAGTCCGATAATTCTTTGTAATTCGTCTAAGGCTCCATCGGCTGGATCTACATTAGATGAACGAAGTTTAGCAACTAATAAATGATGCCCACAGAAAATATATAAAGGAGCATAACATACTCCGTGATAATAACTATTAAAAAATGCCCCTTCTTGATTACCATGTACTTGTTCATCCGTGACATCCATATCTAATATAATACTTAAGGGAGGTTTTTTATAAGACTCTAAAAAAAAATTCGACAAAAGATTTTTCAATGGCTTTAAAGTTGGGTTCTATTTTATGATAACGACTCGTTTTTTGGTCGAGAATAGTCTCAGGACAATATTCCAATCTATTAATTGTACTTTTTCCAGCTAACCATCCCTTTTTATCTTCAAGCTCATTAAGCTTTTCTAAAGCGATCTTAAGGGCAGGATCGTGACGTAATTTATCATGGTCATTGACATCTTCATAGCCTAAAATAATTCCATAAAGCCTTTGTGCTAATAACTCATGAACGGAATGATCTACATAAGATTGATGACGATGATCTTGAAAACAGTTACCAAACTTCTCCGTAATTCCCAGTTTTTTATCCAACTCAGCTATCCAGACAATCCCCGCATCTGAAGTGATTAGTCCCCCATCAAAATTAGCGATTATTTCTTTTCCTTTCTGTTTACTAAAGTTGATTACTTGACGAGGGGTTCGGGGATGACTGGGACTCATTAAATCAGTTTAAGGTAAATTGCTTTAATAATTAAATTATAGCATATTTTATTCTAACAATCTAGTACTATTAGAGATTTTATTAATAATTTTTTTGGAAAAATGAGTGATTGATTTATCTTTTCATCTTTGTCTAATTCGGGTTGATTTTAACTTAAAATCTGACAACAGACTGTTGGTTGGGGAAATCTGCGATCGCTCTGTTCAAACCCACTTCCTGTAAGGCTTCTGTGTTTGGCGATCGCAGATTTTGTGAGAAATTCGGGTTCTACATCTAATATATAGGATAGGTTGGGATTGGAACTACTAGCACGGAGAGAATCAATCACTTCCCCAGTCTGAGCGTTCATAATATATAAGTAGGGTTTGCTGAAAAAGTTTCTCCAAAATTTATGCCACTTTTGACCAAGAATTTTCTGACAAATCAATAAGTTTTAGTACATAAAAATTGTTTAAAGTATAATCAAAATTAATGAAAGGCGGTTTGATGAGTTCCCCTGTTCTATTATTAGTAAATAAGGACAAAAAAAGCGACAAAAACTGCCTCAGAAGTTTAGAAAGATTGACAACTAAAAATGTAATAGCAATAGATGTAATGGAGGTTTCAGGGAGTTTTGTCATCACGAGATTTAGGCTAAATCTTCGTTTAGCTTGTCCAAACTTTCCCTCAATAGCATTACGGAAGCATTCATCGGAGTGGGCTTGTTTCTTGTAACTGCTCACCGCAACAAAAAAGTCTTATTGAAAAGCACTACAAACAACATCAGTTGAGTCAACAAAAATATAAGCCCTGTGATTTAGCGTAAAATTTAAGCTAATTTATTACGGCTATTTTAATGACTAACATTCCCAGAATCAAGTCTTTTAAAAACCTCAAATAAAAACAACAATATGAGAAAAAAAAAGAATAGTAAGATAGTTTTTTGTTAGCGGAGATTATCAGCTAACCTTTTGTATTTTTGTGCAGAGAGATAGGGCGATCAAGAAAAATCTATCCCCCATCGGCTCCGGAGCCTTTTACATCTCTAATCCTGGGGGACTCCGACCAGCTAATGAAAATAATTCGCATAATTGGACAATGGCATTTTGCCCCTGTAATCTCATGGTCTCTAAAAAACTGAACATTTGGGTGACTAACTCTGCACCCCAGTCGCTTCTTGCTCCCCCACTTACTTTGCGGTGAATGACAATGGGACGTAAAGCTCTCTCAGCATCATTATTATCTGGTTTGACTTCAGGATAAGTTAGAAAGGTGAACCACTCTTCCCAATGACGTTTGAGACGGTTAATCAATCTTTGTGCATCACAAGGCCATCCTTTTTTGGGAGTTGCTTTAAAAATCTTTTGCAGTGAGTTCTCGACTTCTGTTCTTTTGGAGCCTAAGTCTTCAAGGGTTAAATTTCGAGCATGATAATGACGATAATGGATACGGGCGGTTGCTAAAACTTGCTGTACATCGGCAGCAAATTCTCGATTCGCTTGAAAACGACTGGTTTTAAGGGACTCTAACTCTCGTTCTAAATGTGCCAGACATTTCTGTTTGGCCATCGCACTTTGTCTAAAGTAGGCACTATAGCAGTCACTGGTGAGGATGCCCTTAAAATCTGCTCCTAACAATTTCTCGACTTCTGCGGAGCTTCTAGTGGGAGCCAACATCAACACACAGACCTCATTTGATGTGGCTACCCAAACCCAATACTTGATGCCATCGATGCAATAACTGGTTTCGTCAACACATCGGATTCCTGGCTGCTGGATGTACTTTAACCACTGTTGGGTCAAGGGTTCTAAACTTTCTTGAAACCATTTGTGCATTTTGGCAAGGCTCCCTTGAGAAATGGGAATGCCAAAGACATACTCTATAAAATGTTCCTGTTTACGCCATGTAAGATTACCCCCATAGCCAAGCCAGCCCACGATGCTACTTAATCGCGCCCCATAACTGAATCCTTCTTTAACTCCCAATGGAACAGGACTGTAATCTGACCATCCACAACTAGGACATTTATAGAATCCGCGACGATATTCCCTGATTTCTATGGGTTGGTCTACTACTTCAGCCACTTGTTGGACTTTTTCGGGAACTACTTCATCTCGTTCCACTGAACCCCCACAAACAGGACAGTTTTCTAGTTCTAAAGTGACTATCTTATCGGGCTGACCAAAACCATTACGGGTCTTCCCTGGGTGGTCATATTTTGGTCCGCGTTTAAATCCTTTTTTGCGTTTCTTTTTGTCAGAAGGCTTTTTTAGTGGGTCTGATGATGGGGGGACTGAACTGTTTTTTGAGTTACGGTTTTTTAGCTTATCTCTCTCTTCTTTCAATTTTTCAATTTCTTGCTGTTGTGTAGAGATTTGTTGTTGTTGCTGGTCAATCAGTCTTTGTTGAAGAGATAACTGTTGTTGTGCCTTGACTAGTGCAGCTTAGCAAAAATAATCCACCAGTCACTTATGATCTTTAAAGCCCTTAAATTTCCAAACGAACGGCTTAGCAAAATGTTGATTAAAGTAATCAATAAAATTGAGAATTTTTTGGGATAGTTCTTCAGTTGAACGGACAGTAATTCTTTTGAGTAAACGCCGGACTAAGATCGAAAACCAACACTCAATTTGATTAAGCCACGATGTATGTTTGGGAATATAAACAAAGCGAATTCGATGAGATTCATCTGATAAAAAATCTGCTCTGCTCTCCATAGATTGCAAAATCCCCTCCTTTCCTTTTCTCCCCAAATCAATAGTAATTTCACAGCTTTCTGCTACTAATTTGACTAAGCTTTCCGATTTATGAGTGTTGAGTTGATCTACAATAAAAATCCATTCTGCTTTTTCATCAATCTTAATCGTTCTCTGGATATGTTCAGAAAAATCTTGTTCTGTTCTTGTCGGTCCAATAGAGGGACTAACAACTTTTCCTCTTGCCACATCCCAGTTCGCAATCAAGCTTAAAGTTCCGTGTCTTTCATATTCAAATTCGATTTTTTCTACTTGTTTAGGCTTGATTCTTTTGTTCGGAAATAATCTCTCAAGAGCTTGAATCCCTGTCATTTCATCTGTAGTAATTAAATGAATTCCTTGTTCTAACAAAGTTTTAGCTTCTTGATGAAGTTCACAGATATATTTGACTTGCTTTTTAAATTTTAAGGGATCATCAATTTTGGCATTTAACCAGTAACGAACGAGATGTGGTTGTAATGTCGCTTCTTTTTAAAAAACGCCCCACACTACGGGGGGAAATCTTTTCGACAATTCCTCTTTTTATGGCTTCATCCGCCAACTCTGAAGGTGTCCAATGGCTCACTGGTCTGTCTGATTTTTCACATTCTTCACAAGCGATCTCTACAATCTGGACTACTTGTTCGACCGTAAAGGATTTTGTTGTTCCAGGTCTTGGGCGATCGCTTAAAATTCCTTTGATCAAGACCATTAATGCTTTCTCCGTTACCTGTTGTTCTTCGGCGGCACTCAGTTTTTCTCTCTCCTCAAACCATCGCGATCGCCACTGACGCACTTGTACTCGGTCTAATTCTAATCTTCGACTAATCGAACTATTGCTCTCTCCTGATGCTGCGGCTAAGATTAGCTTGGCTCGTCTAACAAGGCGATAGGGGTTTGTTGTCCCTCTCACTATTTGTTGGAGTACTGTTTTCTGTAGGTTGGAGAGGTTAATTGGCAATGCTTTTATCATGGACATCAACTTCGAGATTCTTCCGTTAGTTTCATTGAAACACATTGTCGTGGCTAGTCACGAAAGTTTCTGTAAAAATCTGGTGGATTACTTTCGCCAAGCTGCACTAGCTTTGAATCGATGGTAGCATTTGTGGTCATAACCCCCACTATACATAAAAATCCCCGATTTTACCTTTATGTTGTCAAGACAGATTCTTTATTGCGGTGAGCAATTACAACTCAATAGGTCGACTCATATCTAATACTCGCATTGTACCGCATTCTTTTTCCAAACTGTCTTCAATAGATTCTCTAATTTCTTCTACAAGTTCATTTATTACTTTTCCTTGTAACTGAATTCTATCTGATGATTCTATTTCAGCGATGTCTGTCCACTTCAGTTTTAAAGCTTCACAGATAGCAATAAATTTCTGTTTATCAATGTTTTTTCCACCCAAAAACTTATCAAAAGTAGGACGACTACAACCAGACGCACCAGTTATATATTCTTTTGTTTTTCCACTCAAATTAAACGCTTTATTTACTTTTTTTGTGCCTTGTTTGGATGCTCTAATTGATCTACTCACAATTGATTTATAGTATTCAATTTCAATTTAACTACAAACTAGAGACCTATACTTTACAACTTTTACATAAGTTTTACATAACTTTTAAACTCAAGTTTAACATATTTAGATGAATACTTGACTATATTAGAGTAAAGCTGCGAATGCTTTAATTCAACGACTAGCAAAAATCTATGAGTAATTTTTCCCAAGACAATACTCGAATTCAGAGCGTTTCAGTTATTTCTGCTACGGAAATCGCCGAAGGTTGGAGTGCTAATCCGATGAGACAAGTTGTTTTATACAATTGGACTTTGGATAAAAAACAATTGTTAGCGTAAATTTTACGCTAAACATATCTCCAGAGCTAAAATAGAGAATTAAGGTGATTTTAAAAACTCTCTTTCCATCTTTTTAGGGGATTTTAAATATTAAATAGCTTCATTCAGTTTCGGTTCCAATATAGATATCTAAGTAGCTTTCAGTTAGAGATTGAATGACTCGTTCTAATTCATCAATGAGATTTCTTCTAGTGAGTTTTTCTACAGCATCAATATGAGCAGAACTTCCGGCTCGTCCTAAATATTTATATTTGGTTTTTTTCTCATGATTAGTGGCCATAGGAAAAATTGATTCAGCAGCCTGTAGTTTATAATACCAGTAGATTGTTCCCTTTCCATTAACCTGATAACGAATAATATGACAATTAGCTGGTGCTACTTCCCCTTCCCGTTCAATTTTCTTTATTTTCTGTTTAAGAGAGCGAATTAGACTCTTAATTTGTTTGGCTCTCAGGTGGACATCTTGACTGGTCTTAAGTTCGGAATGTGATGACATTAGCCTTAACTGTAACAAACAACCTCTTTTGATGTTAGCGTATATATTCCGCTAATTTATAAGGTAATAAATTTTAAAAATGACCAAAAATGAAACGGCTACGTCTGTCGAGGAATTCCTGGTGTGGAGGTCTAACCTCTTCCAAGGACTAAAAGCTAGAAAAGAAACTATTATAGAATTACTCGATGCCCTCTCCAGTAACCAACAAGCTCACTCAGTCGTTGAATTGTCTCTCAACCCTTTATTTAGAAGAGATTATAACAGTTTATATAGAGGAATTCAATAGTTTTTACCCACTCAAACTGACCCTAATTATGAACAGAGAATTGAGACTTTATTTTCAGCGGTATCGAGAACAATTCCTCCCACTTCAAAACATTATAACTTATTTGGTATTGACACAACTCCCTGTCCACGACCGTTTGCCGAAACGTTAGCGGATAAAACCTTTATTCATTACCCCAATCCAATTAAGGGAAATAAACCCATTAATATTGGACATTGTTATTCCGTTGTCTGCGCTTTACCTGACCAAATAGACACAGAAAAAGTCCCTTGGGCTGTCCCCTTATCAGGAGAGCGAGTCCCCTCTAAACATAAAGGAGTAAATAAAGGCAATCAACAACTAAAAAAAATCTGGCAAAGTTCTTTATTTTCTGATAAATTATCTGTCTTAGTGGCTGATAGTGACTACAGCCAAAAGGATTTTATTGGGGAACAAGTTAAGCATGAAGACCTAGTTACTATTACAAGAGTTAGAAGTGACCGAGTTTTTTATCGTCAA
>NZ_AADV02000064.1 GCF_000167195.1 Crocosphaera watsonii WH 8501
CAGTCGACGGGGATCACTTCCTCAAAGAATTGTAAGTTTAACTCAACCGCATATTCGTCCAATAGTGAGGGGAAAAGCAGGAAAACCAATAGAGTTTGGAGCTAAACTCTCAGTAAGCTGTGTAGATAACTATGTGTTTCTAGAAAAAATAAGTTGGGAAAACTTCAATGAATCTTGTCATTTAAAAGAACAAGTAGAAAAGTATAAAGAAACGTTTGGCTATTATCCCGAATCCGTCCATGTAGATAAAATTTATCGAACTAGGGAAAACAGAAATTGGTGTAAGGAAAGAGGGATAAGAATCAGTGGTCCGAAGTTAGGAAGACCTCCGAAAAATGTCAGTGAAGAAGAAAAGAAACAAGCCCACTCCGATGAATGCTTCCGTAATGCTATTGAGGGAAAGTTTGGACAAGCTAAACGAAGATTTAGCCTAAATCTCGTGATGACAAAACTCCCTGAAACCTCCATTACATCTATTGCTATTACATTTTTAGTTGTCAATCTTTGTAAACTTCTGAGGCAGTTTTTGTCGCTTTTTTTGTCCTTATTTACTAATAATAGAACAGGGGAACTCATCAAACCGCCTTTCATTAATTTTGATTATACTTTAAACAATTTTTATGTACTAAAACTTATTGATTTGTCAGAAAATTCTTGGTCAAAAGTGGCATAAATTTTGGAGAAACTTTTTCAGCAAACCCTACTTGTCTGACCAATTCATAGAGCAATTCTGAATTGTCTATAATGTTGTCTAACATTTGTTTTAAAGCTGTTAAAGGACTGTCTAAATTTTTACTAACCCCTGCTTCGTCTGTGCTGATCCAGGTTTGTAAAACTGCTTGTAATGCCCCAGATGAATCTTGTAAATTAATGGCAATAAAAGTATTAATTTCTGTGGTAGCTTGTACTAATTTGGGAACGGGAGATTCCCCTTTTAAAAAGTCCCCTCCTTCTCTACCGATGGCTTCAGCTAAAGAAAATTTACGCCCTGCTAAAATTTCCCGTTGAATTGCCTCATTTTTCCCTTGTTTTTCTTTATCTTCCATAGTGTTCACTGTTACGCTATTATTTCTAAAATAACAAGCTTTAGAAATTAATGGGTAACAAAGGTTAAGTTTCGTTGAATTCTGCTTTATTCCGGTTGAACGATAACCTATGATTGACTCTTAGGGAACAAATTGTTTTGAGATCAGCGCAAGGAGATTGAGTTTAGATGCCACAACAAGATTGGTTGCTTCAAGATGATGGCCAATGTTTATCATTCCCTTCCCCTCGACAGTGGGACTTATTGACTACAACCACGCCCTATCGATTACATCGCTTTTTGACGGAATTGGACGATGTGGTTAACGAGGCAGAGATCACTCAACAAGCTGAAACGGAGTACCTTCCGATTTTACGTCGTTTGATACGGAAGTTGGTGCTGAATGTTTACTGGATCTCTCAAAGTATTCCTACCCCTTCGGCCCAAACAGGAACAGGGTTTAGTTTGCTCTACGATGAACTAGGGTTTCCTTTTACCTTACAAACCGAGATTATGGACCCAGGAACCTACACAACCATTCATAATCATGGTACTTGGGGGGTGGTTGCTACTTTACAAGGACAACAAAAAAATACTTTCTGGGGGCTTTTTCCTACAAGAGAATATCCCCAAAATGTTGAAAAGGTTGGTGAGCAAGTCTTTCAAACAGGGGATATCATTAGTTTCACAACCGAAGCCATTCATTGCGTTGAAGCGATAGGGAATGAACAGACTGTGACTTTGAATCTATATGGTGAGACAAATGCTTTGAAACGGTTTAAGTTTGACCCTGAGACTCACAAAGCCTATCACTTTTAGCTTAAGTGTTTGCTTGACTGGTGAGCTTTTTTAGCGGCCTAACGGGGATATTCCTCTTTGGTTAGGTTGTTGAGTCTATCAATGACTAGGGGGATGGCTATTATACTGAGCTTTAAAACCCAAGGGGCAACGATTAGGGTTATCAAAGAACAGAGTAAAGCGACGCATCCCATAGAAACCTTGACAATATCCTCATTTGAGTTAATACTCAAAAAAGCTGACACTGATGCGATTAGTAGGGTAATTAAAGAAATAATAAGCATTTTTATGTTACAACCTAATGTTGATCGGCAGTTAAAGCGTTCCTTCGGCAACTTATTCACAGCCTACTTCCGTCTCTTAATTGTCTTTGTTTATGGCAATGTAGAGATGAACGATTAAGCTATTTGCACCCTTAATAATACACAATTTTTAACATCAGTGTCAACCACTAGACAAAAGTTTTAAGATTTCAGTGATCACCCTTTTGAGCTAAAATCCCATCTGCGGCTTCGTCATCTCAAAAGAGGGCAAACCTTCCCCATCTATATCTATGTTGTCTGGCATTTGTCTAGCGGGCAAGCCCTGCATCCACAATGCCATAATCAACAAAGCTACCGTCATCAAGACTTCCCAAAAGAAGACGGGAGGACCGGGAGTCGATACTTTCTGAGAAGAAGATGAACTAATAATTTTCCTAGAATCTTCTTTATGACTAATCTTTGGAGAACTCCAAGAAGAGAAATCCTCTTCACTCAGAGAAGTGGTCTTAACAGTTATAATTCTTGACTTTTCGGTTATTCGGTCTTTTTTAGGTTCTTTTAAAGGTGCTGCTGGCTTTTCGGTCTTATAAACCGGTGACTTCTTCAAATTAAGGTTATTTTGTCCGTGATTCATCATTTTTTCCTTGTCAACGGTGATTGTAGATAGCAATGGCCATACGTTCACGGCTTACGATAGGAATCCATGCTATCTTGGGGAGACATCAGTAATTATGTTAAATTTCTCACAACCACTACAGATAAGTGCTAATGTCAGTAATGTTTATTTTTTCTACCCTGTCCTTAAAGACTGGCTATGATATCCACTATATCTAGTATTACCCATATTTCCAAGAGATGACCCAACGGATTGACAATGTTGAGGAAAATCACGCAGACATTGATGGAAAAAAGATGCAGTTATTAGTTGTTTTATCGGTTAAAGATAACCATTTTCTGCCAAAAAAGTTAAATTAACTTCATCTAGGGATTCCTCGGAATGGAATTGTTTTCCCAGTAATTTTGCCACATATTTCCCTAAAATATCTCCTTCAATATTCACCAAATCCCCGTTTTTGAGATAACAAAGGTTGGTTTGACTATAGGTATGGGGAATGACGGCGGCTTTAAACCAAGTTCCCTCAGCATCGCATTCAGCCACAGTTAAGCTAATACCATTAACCGCCACACTCCCTTTAGGGATCACATAAGGTTGAATAAAATTCTCCCACTGTGGCCATCGTGATGAGGGTGCAGTAAAGGTGATTTCCCAGGCTTTATCGGTGGAGATCGCCTCTTGTAAACATCCTAACCCATCCACATGACCGGTAACGAAATGACCCCCTAGTTTACTCCCAACTCGCAAAGAGTGTTCTAGGTTAACATAACTAGCGGTGGCAATTTTTTGGCTTAAAGTGGTTCGTTTTAGGGTTTCTGGGGAAGCTGTGGCCACAAACCCATCTTTGACTATTTCTTCTACGGTTAAACAAACTCCATCAACCGCTACACTGTCCCCAATGGCCAAATCTGATAAAATGGGGGAAGAATCGCCATCGGGAATCGAAAGGGTAAAGCGATCGGATTCGAGGGGACGGATAATACCAAGACCTTGGACTAAACCAGTAAACATTAACTAAGCTTTCCTCAACAACATCTCCCCCGTGTTCTAGACAAACATCTTAATCTAAATTTTGGGGCATACTGTGAGTATAGCTTATTATTTAATATCGAAATAATCGTCTTTTAAAGAGACTCAAGAGGATAAGTCAATGATTGAAATGAAAGTGGCAGGAATAGCCTTGGATGCGGTTACCCGCAGTCCCATTGTTTTGTTAAAAGATGGTTCTGAACGTCGGGCTTTACCCATTTATATTGGACAAGATCAAGCTAAGTCTATTATTGGGGCGATCGAAAATCAAAAACAACCTCGACCCTTGACCCATGATCTAATTGCAAATTTATTTGAAGCTTGGGGTATGTGTTTGGAAAAAATTATCATTCATTCTCTACAAGATAATACTTTTTATGCCATTCTCTCTCTAAAACAAGGCAAAAAGAAAAAGGAAATTGATTGTCGTCCCAGTGATGCTATTGCTATCGCTCTACGCACTAATAGCCCTATTTGGGTTATGGAAGAAGTGATTGCTGATGCTTCTATTCCGGTTGATAGGGAAGCGGATGAAGAGGAACGTCAGGCATTCCGAGATTTTGTGGAAAAGTTAAGTCCTGAAGAATTGATTAAACAGGCAAAAATAGAAAACAATGACGAACAGTAAGAAGAAGTTTAGAGTTGAGAATTTAAAATAACTAACAATGCAATATCGGCGTTTTGGGAAAACAAATTTGAATTTGTCTATTTTTTCTCTGGGAACCATGCGCTGTTTAGCTTCAGAAACGGTTTTTAACGAAACTTTGGAAAGGGCTATTTCTCTGGGGATAAATCATCTAGAAACTGCGAGAGGATATGGAAAAAGTGAAGAGTTTTTGGGTCGTTTTTTACAACAACAAGGATTAGTTGCTCGAGAGAAAATTTATATAACCACAAAGTTGACCCCAAACCCTGATGCTGAAAAAATGAGTCGGTGGATTGATGAATCTTTACAAAAGTTACAGTTAAATTATATCGATTGTCTAGCTATTCATGGTGTCAATACTTGGGAGCATCTGGAATGGATCACAAAGCCCAATGGCTGTTTTTTGCCCCTACAAAGGGCTTTAGATGAAGGTAAGATAAATCACCTCGGTTTCTCAACTCACGGTAGTCTAGAGGTCATTTTAGCCGCCATGGAGACGGGGTTATTTGAGTTTGTTAACCTTCATTATTACTATTTTTGGCGGCGCAATGCCCCGGCGATCGCCTTAGCTTCTCAAAAGGACATGGGCATTTTCATTATTTCTCCTGGGGACAAAGGAGGCTTACTCTACACACCCTCTGCTTTACTCACAGACTTATGTGCGCCTTTTTCACCCCTGGCTTTAACCTATCGCTTCTTGTTGAGCGATGACCGCGTTACAACCTTAAGCACTGGGGCATCGCATCCTAAGGAGTTCAAATCTATTTTATCACTTTTTGAGCAAAATGACAAATTAAGCCCCGAAGAAAGTCAGAAATTAAAGGAACTAGAGGAGCATTTAAACAGGGTTTTAAATACCGATAAATGTAGTCAATGTTATCAATGTTTACCTTGTCCTGAAACCATTAATATCCCTGAAATTTTGCGCTTAAGAAACCTAACTATTGCTTATGATCTGAAAAACTATGGACAATATCGTTATGGAATGTTAGAAAATGCCGGACATTGGTTCCCTGGTAACAAAGGACATCGTTGTACAGAATGTGGTGAATGTTTACCCCGTTGTCCTGAAAATTTAGATATCCCCAAGTTATTAAAAGATGCTCACACTAGATTGAAAGGGACTTCTCGAAGACGCTTATGGGAATGATGGATTAAACTATAAAGAAGGGGCAACAGATTTTATTGTTTAGGACTTTCTTATGTCATCGTCAAGGGATCACTCTAACTCCATATTTATTCAAATAACTCGAAAAACCCCTATCTCTGAAATATTAGAAGGATGGCAATATTGGCTAGACTTAGGCTTAATTTCTGAGGAAGGTGTTCCAGCTAAACTGGTGGGTGGTAATGATTCGTTTCAAATTAATTTTAAAACTACCCTAACCATAACAAATATAATTCAACAATTACGACTTTTAGAAGAGGTAGATTCTTTTAATGAGGACGCAAAAATTACTTTTAGTATTAAAGTTTCTGCATCTAATCCTCTCCTTTTACGAGGTTTAGATCGTTAGGTAAAATTAGGTTTATTAACAGATAAACATATTAAAGATATTGCTAGACAAGATTTGAGTTGTCCTGCTATTATTATTCCTCGTAAAACTGAGACTTTTACTCCTGTTAATACTCCCTCAAAACAATCTTTGCCCATTCCTAAATCTCAAGTACCCAACACTCCTAAAAAACGTCAAAAAATTCCAAGCTCTCCTTCTAAATATCGAGTTGCGATGGTTCGTAAAAAAAGTCGAAGAACACCCAGAGTAGCACAAATTGTTCAATCTTTAATGGCGGAACTAAGTGTTATTTGGTTGCTGTTATTAGGGGTGTTTATGGTAGTAGTTTCTTCGGGGGGAATAGCAGCTACTTGGTGGGAAAAGTCTCCGGCAATTTTGCAATATGGAATCCTTTGGTTATATACGTTAGGGTTTGGTTTTGCTAGTTGGTGGACAGGAAAAAAAGATAATTTACGGTTGACAACCCAAGGGTTGCGTATTGTAACTTTATTATTAGTTCCTATTAACTTTTTGGCCATGGATAGTTTCCCCCTCTGGCATAGTTTTTTAGGATTAGTTGGAATGTTAGTGGGGAGTTTATCTTTAACTATATTAACCGTTAAATTTTTTAAGGATAATAATCAATCTTCTAATAATTCTCTCCCTTTATTAAATCATTTAGGTTTAACGTACTTACACTGGGGATGGACTCTCCCAGGTATTCCTTTAATTGCTACTTATATCGGTGTTATAGGGACAGCAGTTATTACTTTTATTTCTCCTGTAAATAATTCTAGAAATAATCAAAGAATATTGTCATTTAGTTTAACAGAAGGAATTATTATTTATGCGTTAATCATTCTCTTGGTGAGGGCTATATTTCTAGCTCAAGTTGATGTTTTTCAACTAAGTTTAGCCATCGGTTTATGTGGTTGGTTAATGGGTTGGTGATCGCCTCCAAAAACCCCGTGGAAATGGATAGGAAGTTGTTTATTAACTCTAGGATGGTTATTATCTGTTTTTGTTATTCCTAGTCAAGCGATCGCTATTAGTTTATTGGCAATTATTTGGTTAGGAAGACGGTTAAAAAAATATGGCTCAAGACTATATTTTTTTATGATTTTTATAATCGGTGTACAAATTCATTGGTTATTGGTTCGTTCCCCTTTTAGTCAACCTATCTGGAGTAATATTATTGATTTTACTAACACCAGCAATCATACTTTTGTCTTAAGTAGTATTGTTCTTTTTCCTTACTTATTCGTTATCATATTAGGGCGACATTTTTGACTAAATAGAAGCCATTTTAAGTTATATATTTTTAGTGAAAAATTACTTCTCTTATTTGGCTTTATTTTAACAGCAGTTAGCCTGATTAATCCTCTGGTTAGAACTGTTAATTTAACATTATCAACTTTAACATTAGCTTATGAATTGGACTTTGGACAAAAAAGTTTGTTAGCGTATATTTTACGCTAAACTAAAATCCCAAAATATCGGCTCTGTATCAGTCAATAAAATTGGCTGACAAATAGGGCTAATCTATAGATTCTGAGGAAAACTAAGGAGCTTTTAAGTTTTCAGTTGATTTTTTGCTCCCTTTCTTGATAACATCATGACGAGTTCGTGGGGCTTTTTTGTAACCTTTAATACGTCCGGAAGAAAAACCTCGACGTTTGGGAAATTTGGCGAAAGTCCCCAAGGTCGTAATTATTCTTGAAAAGTCTCTTTGAACTAGACTAGGGGTGATTTTGATGGATTTATTAGTCTTCAAATACTGTTCCCAATCACGGGGTAAAACCACAGCTAATTTTCTGGCAGCCCACAAATTTACATAAGAAAGAAGTGTTAGTTTAAACCAATTTTCTTCATGATGTACATCGGGAGTTAAATAAGATGTCATCAATAATCTTTGTTTACCAAATCGAAAAAGATGTTCCATGTCATAACGTTGTCGATAACAGTGATAACAATCAACTAAACTTAACTCATCGCGCCGAGAACCAATAACAATAAGCCACATAGGTTTCCAAATACTATTTCTTTCTTGATCTCTGACAACAATCTGGAGTAAAGTAAAGGGGTGATTGTTCATTTTATAGTTTTTAGTTCCTCTCATTAACATCTGTTTCCATCCCGAAATAGTCACTGTTAATTGACGACCTTTTTTCGTTGTAAAGGGAACATGATGAACTTCATCAGGTTCAGTCCAAGTTTGGTCATCTTTAAGGTCAAATTTATCCCCATACCAACGGGGATGTCCCGAAGTTTTGGCTTGATTTGGGTCCCGAATAAATTGACGATAAAAAACTCGGTCACTTCTAACTCTTGTAATAGTAACTACGTCTTCATGCTTAACTTGTTCCCCAATAAAATCCTTTTGGCTGTAGTCACTATCAGCCACTAAGACAGATAATTTATCAGAAAATAAAGAACTTTGCCAGATTTTTTTTAGTTGTTGATTGCCTTGATTTACTCCTTTATGTTTAGAGGGGACTCGCTCTCCTGATAAGGGGACAGCCCAAGGGACTTTTTCTGTGTCTATTTGGTCAGGTAAAGCGCAGACAACGGAATAACAATGTCCAATATTAATGGGTTTATTTCCCTTAATTGGATTGGGGTAATGAATAAAGGTTTTATCCGCTAACGTTTCGGCAAATGGTCGTGGACAGGGAGTTCTGTCAATACCAAATAAGTTATAATGTTTTGAAGTGGGAGGAATTGTTCTCGATACCGCTGAAAATAAAGTCTCAATTCTCTGTTCATAATTAGGGTCAGTTTGAGTGGGTAAAAACTCTTGAATTCCTCTATATAAACTGTTATAATCTCTTCTAAATAAAGGATTGAGAGACAATTCAACGACTGAGTGAGCTTGTTGGTTACTGGAGAGGGCATCGAGTAATTCTATAATAGTTTCTTTTCTAGCTTTTAGTCCTTGGAAGAGGTTAGACCTCCACACCAGGAATTCCTCGACAGACGTAGCCGTTTCATTTTTGGTCATTTTTAAAATTTATTACCTTATTAATTAGCGGAATATATACGCTAACATCAAAAGAGGTTGTTTATTACAGTTAAGGCTAATGTCATCACATTCCGAACTTAAGACCAGTCAATATGTCCACCTGAGAGCCAAACAAATTAAGAGTCTAATTCGCTCTCTTAAACAGAAAATAAAGAAAATTGAACGGGAAGGGGAAGTAGCACCAGCTAATTGTCATATTATTCGTTATCAGGTTAATGGAAAGGGAACAATCTACTGGTATTATAAACTACAGGCTGCTGAATCAATTTTTCCTATGGCCACTAATAATGAGAAAAAAACCAAATATAAATATTTAGGACGAGCCGGAAGTTCTGCTCATATTGATGCTGTAGAAAAACTCACTAGAAGAAATCTCATTGATGAATTAGAACGAGTCATTCAATCTCTAACTGAAAGCTACTTAGGGTTTGCTGAATAAAAGCAAAACCCTATTCTTTAAAAGGTTACACCCATATTCGCGATCGCAAAAAAGATCAGCTTTGTCGGCTACAAACCGCTATAATTGGTAGAAACACCTCCCAGTTGTTGGTCAAGAACAAATGTATCGAAAAGAGGAGCAACCTTTACCGCCCCCAGAAAAATTTGAATTACCTTTCGAGGGCAAATTGTCCCCCAATAATCGTTGGGTAATCATGGCAGAGTTGATACCTTGGGATGATTTTGAGGAAGAATATGCTAAACTTTTTTCAGCAGAAAAAGGTGCGCCAGCCAAACTATTTAGAATGGCATTAGGGACATTAATTATTAAGGAAAAATTAGGAACAAGTGATAGAAAAACTATAGAACAGATTAGAGAAAATCCCTATCTACAATACTTTATAGGTTTAAATTGTTATCAACAAGAGCCACCACTGGAATCTTCAATGCTAGTTCATTTTAGGAAAAGAATTGATGGAGAATTGATAAACAAAATCAATAAAAAAATAGTAAAAAGAGAAATAGACAAGAGTGATAAAGAAGTAAAAAAAAAGGATTGTCTCCAATAAAAAGGAGAAAAAATAAAAAATAAAGGTAAACTAATTTTAGATGCGACTTGTGCGCCAGCAGACATCAAATACCCAACGGATTTAGGCATATTAAATCAAGCCAGAATTGAGACAGAAATAATAATAGATAATCTTTATAAACCATTAAGAGTAAAATTGAGAAAAAAGCCGAGAACTTCTAGAAAAATTGCTAGAAAGGAATACTTAAAAGTAGCTAAAAAATGAAAAGTATCTTATCAAGAAAGAAGAAAAGCTATCGGGAAACAGTTAAAATACCTTAAGAAAAATTTAGGAAATATAGAAGACTTAATTCAAGCTGGGGCTTCCCAGGAAAATCTGAGTAAAAGACAGAAAAATTGTCTAGAGACTATCAAAAAAGTTTATGAACAACAACAGTCAATGTGGGAGAATAAGACCCAGAGTGTTCCTCAAAGAATTGTAAGTTTAACTCAACCGCATATTCGTCCAATAGTGAGGGGAAAAGCAGGAAAACCAATAGAGTTTGGAGCTAAACTCTCAGTAAGCTGTGTAGATAACTATGTGTTTCTAGACAAAATAAGTTTGGAAAACTTCAATGAATCTTGTCATTTAAAAGAACAAGTAGAAAAGTATAAAGAAACGTTTGGCTATTATCCCGAATCCGTCCATGTAGATAAAATTTATCGAACTAGGGAAAACAGAAATTGGTGTAAGGAAAGAGGGATAAGAATCAGTGGTCCGAAGTTAGGAAGACCTCCGAAAAATGTCAGTGAAGAAGAAAAGAAACAAGCCCACTCCGATGAATGCTTCCGTAATGCTATTGAGGGAAAGTTTGGACAAGCTAAACGAAGATTTAGCCTAAATCTCGTGATGACAAAACTCCCTGAAACCTCCATTACATCTATTGCTATTACATTTTTAGTTGTCAATCTTTCTAAACTTCTGAGGCAGTTTTTGTCGCTTTTTTTGTCCTTATTTACTAATAATAGAACAGGGGAACTCATCAAACCGCTTTTCATTAATTTTGATTATACTTTAAACAATTTTTTATGTACTAAAACTTATTGATTTGTCAGAAAATTCTTGGTCAAAAGTGGCATAAATTTTGGAGAAACTTTTTCAGCAAACCCTACTTAGATATCTATATTGGAACCGAAACTGAATGAAGCTATTTAATATTTAAAATCCCCTAAAAAGATGGAAAGAGAGTTTTTAAAACCACCTTAATTCTCTATTTTAGCTCTGGAGACATGTTTAGCGTAAAATTTACGCTAACAATTGTTTTTTATCCAAAGTTCAAAGGTTTGGGGGCAAAAAGTAAAGCAACATTAATTAAGTTGCCAATACTGGTAATTTTGTTGCTTATTTTCAACAGCTATTGCAGCTAAATAATTATTTTCAGGTGTTAGATAAACTAGATTATAGTTATTTGGATTTGACTCTGGTAGTCTAATAAATTTTCTCGGTTCATGGGGAGATATTTCTACTTTTTCTAATCCTCCGCTTATTCCTTTACCAATGGCTTTTAAATACGCTTCTTTACCTGTCCAAAGTTGAAAAAACTCTCTATCTTGTTCTGCGGATGGTAATTTGCTAATTTGTTCAAATTCTTTCTGAGAAAAAAAACGTTTAGCTAAATTTTCCGCCTCTGCCATAGGGCGCATATATTCTATATCAACTCCAATCAAATTGTGACAAGTTATCCCATAAATTGCTATATTTTCTGAATGAGATACATTAAATTGTAAATTGATTTTATTGATGTTATCTAAGAGTTGTGGTTTCCCATAAGCATTATATTGAAAGTCTATTTTTTGGGGTGAAATCCATAAGTAAAGACTTAAAATTCGTCTTAAGCTACTCCTAGCTATAGTAAATCTTTGTTGATGTTTTTCAAAACGAAATCTTTGGGCTTTAATTTTTTCTTCTTCGTTTAAAATATCGAAACTTTCTTTAAAATCGATGGCTGATTGTTCTAGATGTGTTTTCCAGATATGAATTTCTGTGGCGTTAATTGTTAGATTTTTAGGAGGATATTTCCAGGTTATATTCATAATTTGATATTTCTTATACCATGTTAACATAAAGTTGATAACTAAGGTCAACCAATGGCTAAATTAAAGCGAAAAGTAGTCCCTTGATCAACTTCGCTTTCGACTTCAATTTTTCCTCCTTGTAATTCTACCAAACGACGGGTAATAGCTAGTCCAATACCAGTTCCTCCAGAATACCGTGAACGGGACTTATCGGCGCGCCAAAATCTTTCAAATACATAGGGTAAATCTTCTGGTTTAATTCCTATCCCTGTATCAATAATTTCCACCCAAACTTGTTTATTTTCTGACCATGCTTTAATAGTAATAGTTCCTTTTTCTGTATAACGAATAGCGTTACCAATTAAATTAACTAATATCTGTTCTGTGCGATCGCTATCTGCTAAAACTGGGGGTAATTCTTGGATACATTCTAATTTAATAGTTGGTCCATAATCCATAATCTGATCTGCAAATCTTTCTACTAAAGAAGTTAGTAAAGGAAGAATATTTATGGGATATAAACTAATAGAAAGATAACCTGCTTCTGCTTTAGAAAGTTCTTGGAGATCATGAATTAATCTCTCTAGTCTTCTGGTTTCTTTGACTAAGTTTAAATATAGTTCGGGAGAACCTTCTATCGAACCGTTAGCTAGTTCTTCTAAATACCCTCTCATAATAGTTAAAGGAGTGCGTAATTCATGGGTCATATCACTAATTAATTCTCGTCTTCTTGTCTCTACATCTTGTAAACTACTGGCCATAATATTGAAGCTTTTTCCTAATTGATTCCATTCAGGGATATCACTATCCGGCATTCTTTCTTCTAGATATCCTTGCCCTAATTTTTGGGTAATTTCTTTCATTTGATTGAGGGGTTTCATAGTACGACGAGAGACAATATAACTAACACCTCCAGCAGCACTAACTCCGAAAATAACAGACCAAAATGCACTATTATTCCAGGCGGTTTCAAACCCTCTTACTAAATATGTTCTAGCAGAACGAACGGTGAAAAATCCTTGTTGTTCTAACTTTTCTAAGCGAACAACAAACATTCTAGGGGAGGAAACTTTGGCAATACTAATAAAACTTCCTAAACCGACAAACATCACTAATAAATGGGATAAAAACAACCGAGTTCCTAGACTTAATCTTGACATTTTTTTACTCAATTTACTTTGATTCAACATTGTAAAGACTGACTAATTTAGCAATAACAACTGCTGGATAAATTTGTCCAACTAATGCCTCTGCATTGGTTAAAATCATAGCAAAGGCATTATTTGGAGTAATATCACCATAACCTAATGTTGTTAATGTAGTAAAGCTAAAATAAAGTAGGGATGAATGACTCACTCCTTCAGGAATAGATAAAGCGTTGGAGTCAAAAAACATAATAACTTGGTAGAAGAAAAACCATAAAATACCCAATAACAAATAGATACATATACCCCCACGTATTACATCTAAATTAACTTTTTTTTCGTTATAAATTCTGGAACTAATAGCCATGATTACTATTAAAAGGAAAATACTATAAAGACTGTGAGAGATGAAAGAACTTACCTCGGTTAAATAATCAGCGTTAGGGAAAACAATAACATCAGCAATAAAGCCAAATGCTGCCAAAAATCTCAAGGATAAAATTATTCTTTTAGGTAAAGCTAAGGTATTTAAACCCAATAATAAAGTAATCAGAAAAACCAGACTTACCAATAAAGTAAGGTTACGTTTAAAAGAAGCAAAAGGAACCAAGAAAAAAACGATTACTAGATCAACAAATAATCTACTGTAACCAGTGGTTAAAGAATAGAGTTTTGGGGATGGTTTGATTGTTGTCATAGTGAAATTATAGATAATTTAATTCATAAAAAACAAAGATTATTTATGTTCATAAAGACTAACTAATTTAGCAATAACAACTGCTGGATAAATTTGTCCCACTAAAGCTTCTGCATTAGCAAAGGTCATGGCAAAAGCATTTTTAGGAAGAATATCACCATAACCCAATGTTGTCAAAGTCGTGAAACTAAAATAAAATAGAGAATCTTTACTAATATTTTCAGGAAAAGAGAAAGCACTAACATCAAAAAATATTATTATTTTATACAAGAAAAACCAAAGAAGACCTAACAGTAAATAAATACAAACTCCACCACGAACCACATTTAAGTTAACTTCTTTTTCATGAGATATTCTCGAACCGATGGCTAGAATTACTAAAATATAGAAAATGCCATAAAAAGAATAAGACATCAAAGAACTCAAGTCGGTTAAATATTGAGAATTAGGAAAAATAATAATATCAGAAATAAATCCTAAAGTAGCAAAAAATCGGAATAAAAAAAGAACTCTTTTTGGAAAAGCTAAGGTATTTAAACCAAGAAGTAGAGTCACCAGGAAACAAAAACTAACTATTAGACTCAGGGAACGATGAATAGAAGCAAAAGGAATCAATAAAAACAGTACAATCAAGTCAATAAATAAATATTTATAGCCATTAGTGGGGGAATAAATTCGAGAAGTTGTGTTCATGATGACAAGAGATGAAATAGAGACAACCTTTGGCTAAATGATAACCTTGAATGACAAGAGGATAAATCTTTTGAAACAAATTATTGAATTTAGGTATCTTTTAGAAAAATATTTGTTAAACTAATCGGGATTACATCTCAAATCATAACAAACTCATATTTTCCGCCTATCTCTTTCTGATCCAGGATCATGTTACTGTCTCTATCAAACGCCTTTATAAAAAGACCGGTTTTAAGTACGGTTTGTACCATTGTCATCATTCTCTTGGGAACTATATCTATGGCGGTTTTGCCCCTGGATAAGTTACCAGAGATCGCCCCGAAAAAAGTAGCTGTAACGGCTAACTATATCGGTGCCGATGCTAAAACCACAGAAGACAACGTTACCACCGTATTAGAACGAGAAATCAACGGAACCGAACAAGTACGCTGGATCGACTCCTTTACCGATAATACTGGAAACGTTACTGTTAACGTCACTTTCCCCACAGAAACCGATCGCAACACAGCACAGGTTTTAGTCCAAAACCAAGTTTCTCAAGCAGCCTCCGACTTACCTCAAGTAGTAAACCAGGCCGGGGTAAGAACCAATAAACAATCTCCCAGTATTACTTTAATTTACGCCTTTTACTCAGAAAAAGGACCCGACGGGGAATATCTCTACGATAAAACTTTTTTATATAACTACGTCGATCGCTACATCTGGAACGAGATGAAAGGGTTGCCTGGTGTGGGTTCAGTAAGTTTATTTGGGGGGGCAAAATATGCCATGAGAATATGGCTGAACCCCGATAAACTGGCTGCTAGGGGACTAACGGCCATAGATGTGATCAATGTCATCAACGAACAAAACTTTGATACTGGTGTGGGGAGAATAGGACAACAACCCGCCCCCCCTGGACAACAGTTTGAAATACCTTTGCGGGCCCAGGGACGGTTTAGAGACGTTACCGAAGCTGAAGAAATGGTGGTCAAAGTGGGAGAAGATGGTACTTTGATCCGCATTAAAGATGTGGGCCGGGCCGAGTTAGGGATGGAAAACTATGACACCTTGGTAGATGTAAACGGCAACCCTGGTGTAGCTTTTTTGATGTATCAGTTACCAGGTAGTAACGCCCTGGAAACCGCAGAAGCAGCTAAGGCCAAAATGGCGGAGTTAGAACCCAGTTTTCCCCCAGGTTTGAAAGTAGTTATCGGCTTGGATAACACTTTATTCGTTAACGCTTCTATTGAAGATTTAACAGTTACCCTCTTACAAGCGATCGCCTTAGTTGTCTTGGTGATCTTCGTCTTCCTGCAAGACTGGCGAACCACGGTGATTCCCGGTATTGCTATTCCTGTGGCGTTAGTAGGGGCGATGATCGGTTTAAACGCCTTTGGCTTCACCCTCAACCAGTTAAGTCTCTTCGCCTGTGTGTTAGCTACTGGGTTAGTGGTGGACGATGGGATCGTTATTGTAGAATCAGTTTCTAGTAAGTTAGCCCAGGGAATGCGCCCCACACAAGCAGCAATGGACTCCATGGACGAACTATTTGGGGCAACTATTGCCACATCGGTGGTATTAATGGCGGTATTTATTCCCGTGTGTTTCTTCCCAGGAACCACAGGGATCGTTTATCGGCAGTTTGCTTTAACGATTATTTTTGCGGTTCTATTTTCCACCTTCAACGCCTTAACCTTTTCCCCAACTATGTCGGCCATTTTATTGGGCCCACCGGAAGAACAACATGGACCACTGGCCGTATTTTTCAACGCCTTTAACCGGGTTTTCAACGTCATTCAAGAGGGATATCGTCGTTTTGTTAATTTCCTCACCCATATCAGAATTATTGTTATGGCCTTGTTTGTGGCCGGGTTAATAGCCACCGGTTGGATGTACACAACCATGCCATCTGGTTTTATTCCAGCAGAGGATCAAGGTTACTTTTTCGGTATTACCGAAGCCCCCCCAGGAGTCTCTCTCAACTATACCAACGCCATCGATCAACAAACCACGAAAATTATTCAAAATATGCCCAACGCCGATCAAGTGTTGGACCACGTGGTAAACCTGACAGGGTTCTCTTTTGAAGGAAGAAACGCCAATAAGTCTATTACCTTCATCAAGCTTAAACCCTGGGAAGAAAGGCCAGGACCACAAAAATCAGCCTTTGGTATTATTCAATATCTCAACAGAGCCTTTGCTCAAGAAGTCACCGGGGCAAGGGTGATCGCCTCTAATGCACCGGCCGTTGACGGTTTGAGTAACTTTGCTGGTTCAGAAATGTTTATCCAGGATCGTCAGTTGAAAGGGATGCCCGTCTTAATCGATAATGTTAGGAAGATGATGGCAGCGGCCAACCAACGAGAAGAGATCGGTTTCGTCTTTACTACCTTTACCTTCGACAGTCCTTTGACCACAATGGAAATAGATCGGGCTAAGGCCAAGGCCCAAGATGTTCCCGTTGACGACGTTTTAAGGACATTGCAAACCTATATTGGCTCTAACTATGTTAATCAATTTGTGTTTGAAGGTCGTCTCTATCGGGTTTATGCCCAAGCAGAAGCCGAAGATCGGGCCAACCCTCAAGATATTGGTGAGTTGTATGTGCGATCGCGTAATGGGGCAATGATACAACTGAGTAACATCGTCACAAAAACCTCTATCACCTACCCCCCAATTCTCACCCGTTACAAAACCTATCCTGCTGTTAAGTTAATTATTTCGCCGGCACCTGGGTATAGTTCCGGTCAGGTGATCTCAACTATGGAACAGGTGGCTAATGAGACGCTACAGCCTGGTTTTGGTTACGAATGGACCAATACAGCAGCCGAGGAAAAAAGTTCGGCAGGGGCAGCCCCCGTGGTGTTTGGCTTAGCTTTTGTCATGGTATTCCTGGTATTAGCAGCGCAATACGAAAGCTATATTGACCCCCTAATCATCCTCTTAACGGTTCCATTAGCTATATTAGGGGCGTTGGGGATGATTTGGTTACGGGTGACATTTGTGCAAACGGCACCCTTTAACCCTGGTAACGGTATCTGGCCGGTGTTAAACAATAATATGTATGCCCAGGTAGCGTTAGTTATGTTAATTGGGTTAGCGGCGAAAAATGCGATTTTGATCGTAGAATTCGCCAACCAGTCCCGTGATCTCGGCATGACTATCACCAAAGCTGCCATTAACGCTGCTGAACAACGGTTACGCCCCATTTTAATGACGGCAGTTTCCTCCCTGGTAGGGTTTGCCCCCTTATTAAGTGCTTCCAGTGTGGGGGCGGTTAGTCGTTGGTCTTTGGGAACGGCTATTTTTGGAGGTTTAGCCCTAGCAACGGTGTTGAGTTTGGTGTTGGTTCCTGTTCTCTATATTGTTGTCAAGAACTTTGAAAAATATGTCTTGGGAGGTGGGGATAACGGAACCCCTCCTGGAGATCCTGGAAATGGTCATGGAAACGGCAATAAACCCTCTCCCACTGCACCGGAAGAAGAAAAAACCCCCGTTTTTCAAACCTCTCCTCAAGGGGAATAGTTGAGAGATGGGGGGACGGGGGGACGGGGGGACTGGGAGACTGGGAGACTGGGGGACGGGGGGACTGGGAGACTGGGAGATGGGGAGACGGGGAGATGGGGAGACGGGGAGTGTGGGATCGATCCCTCGTTAAAAAAATCATAACTCCGAACCCCGAACTCCTAACTCCTAACTCCTAACTCTTCTAAACTCTAACGTTTATGTTTGTCCAGATACTTATTTAAAATGGAGTAAATAAAATGTTTAAAAAATGGACTTTTAATGATTGGATGAATCACATTCTTTTTGTCGGGACAATTATCTTATTAATTTACTCTTTTCTATAAACAAGGAGACGAAAATCATGAACCCTAGAAAAGTTATTTTTGCTGGTATTATCACAGCTTTGATCGGTGCTATGTTTGGATTAGCTGTTACGAGAATAGCACAGCGGCCACAACGTAGAAAAATTATGTTGGTAACAGGTGCAACTTTGGGCTTTGTTATTGGTGCATTTCAAGAGTCTGTTCAACAACAAAAGAAAATTAGAGATGATGACTATGGTGATATTAACTCTTGGAAATGATTCAACCTACCCCTAACCCTACCCACCCCTAACCCCTCCCAGGAGGGGAACATGAGAAGAAATTAGAAGTTTAATTTGTAGTTAATGTCCATTCACTATAACTACTAGATGAGTTATACTATGAATCAGTTAGTCAAATCATTAATGAAGATTAATTCTTAGCGATGGAAGAAAATACAACAAATCAAAATGCTTCTCTTCTTGTATCTAAAGAAAAAGCATCACAGATGATTCAATGTCAGATTGATAAAGAAAGAGATATGATAGAGCCAATTCCCCGCTTTCTATCAGAGCAAGAATTGGAAAAACATAGAGATCAATATTCTAAATGGTCAGATGTTAATACTGAACTTTTAAAGAGAATTTTTGATAATTATTTTTACGCTAATGAATATAATCAAGGTGATGTTTTATTTGGTTTTGCGAGGATGCCGACTCTATGGGATAAATATAATGATCTTCAAAATTATATCAAAAAAGAAATTAATAAGCTTGAATCAATTCACGATCGCCTTGAGTTAATTCCTCAATCACCAACCTTATCAACTAATTCAAATACTACGAATAAATTACAATCAGGAAAAGACATTTTTATTGTTCATGGACATGACAATGAAGCTAAACGCGAAGTTGATGTCTTTCTTAGAAAACTAGATTTTAATCCGATCATTCTACATGAACAAACCAATGAAGGTAAGACAATCATAGAAAAGTTTGAAAACTATAGTGATGTTAGCTTTGCCATAATTTTATTAACCCCTGATGATGAGGGAAGAGTTCGCAATAAAGATGAAGAACTTAAACCAAGGGCGCGTCAAAATGTTATTTTAGAATTAGGCTATTTTATGGGGAAACTGGGCAGAGATAAAGTATGCGCTTTGTATAAAGAGAAAGTAGAAATTCCTTCAGATTATTCAGGTATTCTCTACACAAAAATGGATAATGATAGTGGATGGCACATGAAAATTGCTAGGGAAATAAAAAAAAGTGGATTAGATGTTGATTTGAATAAACTTTATTAAATTACACGGAATTTGATAGTAAATTTCAAAACAGTATAGTCTAGGGTTTAGTAATTTTCTATTCTACATACTCTTTACGTAAGGTTTTTCATTAGTTAAAATTGCCTCTGATATGTCAACAGTTGTAAAAGCAACAGCATCTTGATGATCTTTATCTCTTAAAATACTTTCAAGGGTGCTAGGTCTCACGGGGTGACAAGTAGGTTGAAAAGTAAGTCCAGAGCGGTTTTTCTCTGTTACCCGACCCTAAACAATTGTCGGCAACCAGAGAGCTTATTGAGAATGAACGATAATGATAATCATTTGCAAATGGGGGGGGAA
>NZ_AADV02000063.1 GCF_000167195.1 Crocosphaera watsonii WH 8501
ATGTCGGCTCATCGCAGCCTGGGGCTGTAGTAGGTCCCAAGGGTTGGGCTGTTCGCCCATTAAAGCGGTACGTGAGCTGGGTTCAGAACGTCGTGAGACAGTTCGGTCCATATCCGGTGTAGGCGTAAGAGCATTGAGAGGAGCCTTCCTTAGTACGAGAGGACCGGGAAGGACGCACCGCTGGTGTACCTGTTATCGTGCCAACGGTAAACGCAGGGTAGCCAAGTGCGGAGCGGATAACCGCTGAAAGCATCTAAGTGGGAAGCCCACCTCAAGATGATTGCTCTCACAGGGTTAACCTGGTAAGGTCACGGGAAGACCACCCGTTAATAGGCACTCGGTGGAAGTCCAGCAATGGATGAAGCCAAGGTGTACTAACAGACCGAGGGCTTGACCTTTGATGATTGACTTCTTTTCTGCAGTCTTGAGGGTAGACCTTTAACCATTCTTGTCTGGTGTCTCTAGCGTGGTGGTCCCACTCCGACCCCATCCCGAACTCGGTAGTGAAACACCTCAGCGGCAACGATACTTGTGGGGTAGCCCACTGGAACAATAGCTCGATGCCAGACTTAATTTTCCTAGCCAAGGCATTCTTGAGGATATCAAGAATGCCTTGCTTGTTATTATAGTTCACTTCAGATAAGCCTTCTTGTTTTAAACTGGGGAGTTACTTTTAATTATTAGCTTTAATAAATTTCTCGAAAATAGGCAAAATATTGGCTGGAATTTCATGACCCATAGCCAACTCGTAATACTCAATCTTAGCATCAATTGCTGTTAATTTATCCCTAGCTTTTTTTGCCATTTCTAAAGGCACAACCATATCATTTTTACCATGAATAATCAAAATAGGTGGCAAAATAGAGGCTAACTTTTGCGGTTGAAACTGTAAGTAACCACTCAAACTACAAATACCTGCTAATGGGAAATTAATCCCTACATCAAGGGACATTGCTCCACCTTGAGAAAACCCGCTTAAAATTGTACGAGATAAAGGAATACCTGTATTTTCTTCAAGGGAAAGTAACCAATCTTTTAACATTTGACGACTCTCATCTATCCCTTCATACTTTCCTGTGTCTAACGCATACCAAGCAAGTCCCCCAGGTACTTCTGGATGAGGAAAAGGGGCATTGGGAAACAATAATTGATAGTCAGGAAGGTTTAACATGGAAGATAATGGGGCCAAATCTTCGGCATTTGCCCCCCAACCATGTAACATGACTAAAATATTTTTAGGCTCGCTATTTTGCGGTTTAATAGAAATGGCTTCTAACGACATACAATTTTCTCAATAATTAATTCTCAATTCCTTTCAGTTCCCAGTTTCCCCCATCAAAAATTTCTAATAATTGTTGATGGTATTGGCTTAAAGTTGGGCGATGTCCTACACTAATATAAGTGGTTCCCATGTGGGATAATTCTTGATACAATCTCTCTTCATTTTTCACATCTAAAGCACTGGTTGCTTCATCTAGAATAGCATAACGGGGTTTAGTGATTAAAATGCGAGCAAAAGCTACTCTCTGTTGTTCGCCTAATGATAAGACATTTTCCCAGTTTTCTTCTGCATCAAAACCCTTAAATCTTTCTGATAAATGGGACAAATTAACAATTTCTAAAACTTTTTCTAAATAATCATCTGTGACATGATTTTCTGTATTAGGATACAATAATTGTTCTCTTAATGTTCCTAAAATCATGTAAGGTTTTTGCGGTAGAAATAAGATATCTTTAGATTCGGGACGCTTGATTATTCCATCCCCTGAATTCCATAATCCTGCGATCGCTCTTAACAAAGAACTTTTTCCGGTTCCACTGGCTCCCATAATCAATAAATTGTTATGATTACGGACATTTAAGGAAACATCATTAATTAATATTCTATCAGAATTGGGGGGCTGTAAAGTAACATTTTCTAAAGCAACATCAGCAGAGTCTTGAGTATGAATAAAGCTGGTTTGTATCTTCTCTTTCTTGAATGATAAGGGATTTAATGATTCATCAAACTCCCCTAAACGATTGATACTAGCAGCAAATTCTGTTATACCTTGAATCTGATTTGTAATTAAAGAAAGTGCGCTTAATACTTGGAAAAATGCGAAACTTGTTTGACCTATCGCCCCAAAATCTACTTCTCCCTGTAAGTATAATGGTGCGATGATAATATAAGGAATTAAACGAGGGAAATATTGGTATCCTAATTGGAATAAATTGATGATTGATTGCCAAATAATTAAGAGATCAAAATTTCTAATTGCTTCAGTTAATCTATCAGTAACCTGTTTTCTTTCTAACGCTTCCCCTCGATAAAAAGCAATTGATTCTGCATTATCTCTTACCCTTACCATCCCATAGCGAAAGTTGGCTTCTAATCTTAATTGATTATAGTTAATACTAACTAAACGACTTCCAACAGTTAAAGCAACTGTTGTGCCAAAAATCGCATAAATTATCAGTCCTCCTGTTACTTCTTTAGAGAGACTATATAAAATAGCTGAGAAGGATAATAGAGTTAAAATTGAGTCAAGAATATCTAGTAAAAAATCAAGAGTAACCTTGGTAAAAGATGTAATATCTTGAGTGATACGTTGATCAGGGTTATCCACTTCTGTATTAATAGCATTGGAATCTAATTCATAATAAGCACGATTATTAAAGTATTTATTTAAGAAGTGTTGTGTTAACCATTCTCGCCACATTAAACCAAGTTTTAGTCTCGTATAACGATAGATAACAATAATGGGAAGAGCCAGCACCAATATCAACCCGTAAATGATCATAAATTGCCAAAAAGTATCAGCATTTTTTTGATTGAGTGCTGTGTCAATGAAGCGGAAAGCATAACTTAAGATTACATTTAATCCGTTGACAACTAACAACAGAAATAATAATAATCCTAACAATGACCATTGTTTCCATTTATTCCCTACATTAGATTTTTGTGAAACAAATATGACTCCACTAATAATAATGACTATAACAGCGACGTAAGGAAGGGGGGATTCCAAAAAACCATTAACCCTCGTTATCAAACCTCCTGCCACATCACCGAAAAACTCAGGAAAAAGACTATTACTTAATAAAGTTAAGCCAATAGTTAACAAGAAAGCTAAACTAACAACAGTAAATACAACAACTATAATTAATCCTAAAAATGTCCATGTATTTTTAGTGATATATTTTACTTTTGTCGTCTCAGTTGTATCCCTTGGCTCTGTGGGGAAAAAATAGGGTTGGGCTGTTTCGATAAAGTGACGAACCAGTTGACGATTAAATTGAAAACGAGTGTCAGGCATTTTTTTATTCTAACTTGGATTAATTTTTGCTCTTTTCTAGGACAATATATTAGTTATGGTTTTTCTATAGTATCACATCTATGGGCTTAATAATATTAAGCCCCCACTGATTCATATTTAGGTAAACTATTATATAATTCCCTAATTTGCTGATGAAAATCTAACTTTCAGGGTGTGTTCTATGATTTTAGATAACCAAGGTTCTTTCTGTTTATATTCGGCGATCGCCCAAACATTTAAACCGATACACAGTGTTGCTAAAGCTAGTAAAATGAAGGTAGGTGCTTGAATCACTCCCACTATCCACCAACTGGCAACATGAAGGGATAAAGTAATAGCAAATAGGGTAGCTATGGTGACTGAAGTTAATAGCTTAATAAGGGATGGTTTAATAACTATAAAAATCAAACTTAATAGGGTTGCTAATAAATTAGCAGGAACTAAAAAAGCACAAATACTAAGACAGTTATTTCGAGAAAACTCAGTGATGGAGATAATATCAAACATTAATTCTACCTGATGGATAATTAAGCAAAGAATTTTTATATGATAGGTATCATACCACATTTCGGCTGGTTATCCTATTAATAATAACTTAAAATATCTCTAGCTTATGTTTACCCCTAACATTTTCAATGATTACGATAACTTTTTTTCAATGCTTAACAAATAAATCAGTT
Organism: Crocosphaera watsonii WH 8501; assembly: GCF_000167195.1. Classification (GTDB taxonomy): domain Bacteria; phylum Cyanobacteriota; class Cyanobacteriia; order Cyanobacteriales; family Microcystaceae; genus Crocosphaera; species Crocosphaera watsonii. The sequence goes on from NZ_AADV02000063.1 coordinate 3,980, forward strand.
TAGTTACGTAAAAAAGCAGTATCTACTTCAGGAATAGAAGGATTAATATTAATCCCTGAACCTAACTCAAATTTCCATAGAGCATTAAAATTAAGACTAAGACCCAGTGCTTAGGGAGGGTGTTTAAGATAAATTGTAGCTATTTACACGATCATAGGAGATTATAGGGAAAGGAACTGTTAGTTATGATTCATTTGTTAAAAATATGAACAATTTTCAAAATTCTATATACACTAGGGAGAGGATAAATAACGAGTATCAGAATAATACCTATCATTTTGCTATGATTTATACAACACAACAATTGATTAAGATTCTCGATCAAGAATTAAAGGCTACTTGGAGAGGAGAGAGGGTAGTGTTATCTTCTCATGAGCGCATTAATAATCCCGTAATTGCCAAAGCCTTAAATACTGATAAAATGAACCAAGTCTTTGCCTATCAAGATTTTCGCCGTCAAATTCATAAATATCAGATACAACATCGGGTGTCCGGACTGATATGGCGTACTTGTACCTATCAGGGACAATCTATCAGCTATCCTGAATTACATAACCAACTGATTGCTGTACCAGGGGACAAAGAAAAGTTAATAAAATATAAAGAATCAGTCCTAAACTTTTGGTGGAAAATGACTCAAGAGATGAAATTTTGGTTATCAGCCCATCGTCGTCGTCCTATTTCTTATGATTCTATTCAAGAGTTTATTGATGATGTGGAATGGGCTGAAATCGATGCAGCTAGAACAGAATTATACTTAGGATTATGTTGGGGAAACCCTCAAGAATATCAATATCAATGGGCTAAACCTGACTCTGGTTGTCATCGTATAATTGCGGCCGTGGATCAACCGAGTTCAATTAAGGTTTAGCTCACCGCCGAGAAGCCCCGCACTGTACCGTAGGTCAGTGTCGGCAGGGTCGGAGGTTAATTGAGGGGTTCGATGCCCCGAAAATTAACAAACAATTATTTGCTAGGGATTGACAATTTATACCTAAATATTGTAAAATAGGTTCATATCAATAAGATACTATTCGTGTTAAATCTTAATTATTGCTACAGAATTTATCCTGATGCCAGTCAAGAAAAGGAATTGCTTGACTGGCTAGAAACCAGTCGAGGTGTCTATAATTACGCCTTGAGAGAAAGAAAGGAATGGATAAATTCTCGTAAGTGTAAGGTTAATGCTTGTAGTCTTCATTCTGAGTATATTATTCCTGCTGACCAGCCATTTCCTGACTACTATAAACAGAAAAAAGCTTTAACTAGAGCAAAAAAAGAATACCCCTCACTTAAGCGAGTTCAGTCTCAAGTATTACAAGATGTTATGGGTCGTTTGGACAAAGCGTTTAACTTTTTCTGGAAAAGAAGTTTTGGTTTTCCTAGGTTTAAGAAATATGGTCAGTTTCGGTCTATTAATTTTCCTCAATTCAGGGAAAACCCTATAAATGGATATCAATTAAGGCTCCAAAAATAGGTTCTGTGGTGATTAATTTACACAGACCGATACCAGATGGATTTGTTGTAAAACAAGTTCAGATAGTTAAAAAAGCTTCTGGTTGGTACGCTGTTATTTGTATTCAATCAGATGTCAATATCCCTGCTCAATCACCTCAAGGGAAATCCCTAGGGATTGATTTGGGACTTGAAAAGTTTATAGCAACATCTCAGGGGGAATTAATTGCCAGACCTAAATTCTTTGTGGAACTTCAAAGTCAGCTTAAATGGCTACAAAGAAGATTATCGAAGAAACAGAAAGGGTCAAAAAACTGGCATAAAGCTCGTGAAAAAGTAGCCAAACTTCATGAACATATTTATAACACTCGCAAAAACTTTCATTATCAAGTAGCTCATCATCTCTGTGACCAAGCTAACATTATTTTTGCGGAGGATTTAAACTTAAAAGCTATGTCAAGAGGAATGCTGCGTAAGCACACCTTAGACGCAGGGTTTGGTAGTTTTCTAGAAATACTAAAGCACGTTGCTTGGAAAAGAGATGTTTATTTTGAGAAAGTTGATGCTAATTTCACCAGTCAAACCTGCCCTAATTGCGGAGTAGCTACTGGCAAGAAAGAATTGTCTCAAAGAGTGCATGAGTGTTCTAATTGTGGATTCAAAACTGATAGAGACGTTGCTGCTGCGATGATTGTAGAGCAACGTGGACTTGCAGCCCTCGGACTGGGGGTAAAGCTGCCTGTGGAGGAAGAGGTTATCGGGGATGTCCCTAAAAAGATGTCTAGAGCCTCCCGTAGAAGCAGGAAAGCCTCATAGTGATATGGGGAAGCCCGCGCTGTACCTACTGGATCAGCGTCGGGGGGATGTCACATGAGAAAGGTTATAATATCTTATGTTATCGGGCTTGTTTATCTGTCCCTATCATCGCTGTCACGACGGAACCTATGGCAACTATTCAATGTTCTAACCCTGAATGCCAAACCATCAACCCCCTAGAAAACCGAGTTTGTGAGGAATGTGAAACCCCTTTACTCAAGCGATATTTACGACCTTTAGGGGACCCAATAGAATCATGGGAAGTGGGACAATTACTGGATGAACGGTATTTGTTGGTCAGCCGTCAAGTGGTTTTAGATACACAACCGGGAATCCCTCCGAATTTTAGGGAAGATATACCCGAGAATATCAGAAAATATTTAAGATTATTTCCTTATCGTCTCCATTTACCCCAAATCTATACCTATTACGATCTTGATCAACAAGAAGAATCAGGAACCGACCAATTATTGACAATTGGTTTACTCGAATACGGAACCATTCCCCTGGATGAGTCAGGGAAACCTCGCCATCCTGAATTATTACCCAAACTAACGGAAGCTTGGCCTCAAGCAAAGGAAAATCCTCTACAACAGTTAAAATGGTTATGGCAAATCGTTAAATTGTGGCAACCCCTCGAAGGACAACAGATGGTATCGAGCTTACTCGATCCCTCTTTAGTGCGAGTCAATGCCGGAATGGTTCAATTATTGGACTTTCATCAAGATGAACATAATTTTCACAGAATCAAAGAATTGGCATCAGTCTGGTTATCCCTAGTGGAAGACACCTCCCCTCTCATTGTTGATTATCTGCGATCGCTATGTGATTATCTACAAAGGAACAGAATTCCCTACCCTGAACTTCTTTTAAATTACTTTGAACCAGCTTTAAGGCAATGTGGACAATGGTATGAGAGAAAATACCAAGTTTTCACCTTAACCGATGCCGGACCAACCCGTGATCATAACGAAGATGCTTGTTATCCTACCCCTGGAGAATTGACGGAAACCTCCACCGAGCAACCTAGCTTCACCATTGTTTGTGACGGGGTTGGGGGACAAGATGGGGGGGAAATCGCCTCGAACTTGGCCATCGATACCCTCGCCGCAGAAATTCCTCAGCTTCCTATGTTTAATGAAACCCGTGATAGTCAACAAGGGTTAGAAGACTTAGCAGAAGTCATTAATCTCAGCAATAATCGCATTAGTGAACGAAACGACGCTGAAGATCGCCACGATAGACAACGCATGGGAACAACTTTGGTTCTCAGTTTGGTTCATGATCATCAGGTTTATTTAGCTAATGTAGGAGATTCTCGTATCTACCGTATTACCCCTGATAGTTGTCATCAAGTAACCACTGACGATGATTTAGCTTCCCGCGAAGTCCGTTTAGGGTATTTATTTTATCGAGATGCCATTAAATATCCTAATTCTGGGGCTTTGGTGCAAGCATTAGGCATGAGTAATGCTCGTTCTCTCCATCCCAATATTAACCGCTTCATACTGGATGATGATTGTGTTTTTTTATTATGTTCTGATGGTTTGAGCGATTATGATCGGGTTGAGGAATATTGGAATCTCAAAATTGCCCCAATTTTAACTCAAGAAAAAGACTTATGCCAGATGGGTAAAGAACTAATTAATATCGCTAATAACAAGAATGGTCACGATAATGTCACAATTTCTCTTTTCTACTGTCAAATTAAGTTATCTTCTCTCGAACCCACACCTTTATCTATTGCCTCCATTAAAGCAGATATTGAAAATGCCAAGGAAGAAATTAAGCCTAGCATAGATAGATCCGACGATCTTCCCTCTGATTTACAACCAACAGAACCCTTACCCTCAACTGAAGAAAAACCGCTTAAAAAGCCGAATCCTCTCCTTATTGTCGGCATTTTGGGCATCCTCGTCATTAGTGTTGGAGCTTATGGTCTCTGGAAATTACTACAACCTCCTCCTACTCCGACTATTCCTCCTACTCCCCCTTCTCCTTCCCCTTCCATTACCCCTCCTCCACCACCTTCTCCTGAATCTTCTTTGCCCAAACCAGGGACAATCATTCAACTTACAGTCACTCTTTCTCTCTGGAAAACTCCTGAAGGTGATCAACTTATTGAGGAAGTTCCGGTCGAAACCGTTTTACAGATTTTGTCCCAAGAAGACAGCGAAAAGGACATTAAGATTAAAGTCTGCCAACTACCCACTGAAACAAACCTTAAATCCCCTTCTTTACAGGAATTAGAAGGTAAAGAGGCATGGATACCAACCACGAATTTACAGCCTTCGGTTTATCAAACCTATGAAGGGGAAAAAGTTGGAAGTTGTGAAACCACAATAATGTTAGACTGATAGCAATTCTCTCGAATTAATCTTTTTTGATGATAAATCCTCTGACTGATTAGCTTCAGTAAAATCAGCAGAAAGAAGAGATTTTACTAACTGAACATCAAGCATGGTTGGATAGTTTTGAATAATTTGAGAACAGTTTTTAATAAAGGTTTTTACCCAAGCTTGTAACCATTGTAATTTCGTTGCGCTTAAAACAGTATCTAATTCGCAGTTAAAAATTATTTCTGTAGATTCAGTCATTTCAAAATTATCTAACCATTCAAATACAGGTCGAGAAGACTGCCAATATTTTTGAGTCATAGTTTTTCCTAGATAACGACGACTCACTGTAGTAAGATGATTGAAAATTTCTAGGATTTGTTCAATAGTAATGGTGGGAATATTGTTTTTTTGTTTATTGTTAACCAGGAGGGTTTTTGGGGACTTATTCAAACTAGCTTTTTCATCATCTCCCATGTTCATCAAGACAGTCTCTGGGTTAAATGACGTATCAAATCTAGTTTTTTTATCATAAATAGCACCCCCCAATTCGGCTCCAGTGAACTTTGCTCCGTTTAAATAAGCTCCATTAAATATTGCTTCCTTAAAGTTTGTTTTAGTTAAATAAGCCCCAGTTAAATAAGCCCCAGTTAAATCAGTTTGAGAGCAATTTGCTTTGATTAAATAAACTTTAATGAGAGAAGCACCTTGTAACTTAGCCCCGGTCAAATTTACCCCGGTTAAATCTGCTTCATTGAGATAGGCTTCTCGTAGATCAGCCCCAGTAAAATCAACATCTCTTAAATTTGCGTAACTAAGATCAACCCCACGAAAATCTGTATGACTAAGATTAATTCCTCTTAAGTCTGAACGGCGGAGTTGAAATCCTTGAAAATTTCTTTCGCCCTGCTCATATCTTTGAGTTAGGTCCATCGCATTTTGACTTTGAAACATTATCTCTCCTTAATTTTGACCGGTTAGGTCTAGTTTATCTTACTTACAATTGAATCTAAAAAATATTATTAAAAATTATCTAAACTTTTGAGCCAATAGTGATCAGTTGTTGAGCAGTAAAAAAGTCAGTAATTTTGCGGAAAAATTAATCCATTCAATAGTATTAGCAGGTCAAGGATTCAAAATTAGGGAACTGATATTATTATTCAAAACTTTTAAAAACTCGTCAAGTACCAAAATCACTTTACAATGGTGAGACTGATCACTAGATTAGGTCAAAGCCAGTGGAAAAAAGTTTTCAGAGAAATATTCATTCCCATAGATTAAACATTAAAATAGTTGACCAGATAAACTGCTCCGGTGTCTCCCCGTCTCACAGTCTCCCCCCAAACTCCACCCCTATGAGGGGTTAAATTTAAACATTTTCATCGATTTTCAGGAACGGTTAAAGTTAATATAGTAGGGAATTTACAATAAAAGTTGACAAATTGACCTTGATATCTTCAGTTAATTATCTAAAAACAAATAATTTAACCACCCAATTTGACGTTATTGTGGTAGGTTCGGGGGCAGCAGGTTTATATGCGGCTCTGTGTTTACCTACTAAATATCGTGTGGGACTGATCACCAAAGAGACTTTAAAAACAGGGGCCAGTGACTGGGCCCAAGGAGGAATTGCGGCAGCCATTTCTCAAGAAGACTCTCCCAAGTTTCATCAAGAAGATACCCTCAAAGCAGGGGCTGGTTTATGCGATCGCCGTGCGGTGCAGTTTTTGGTGGATCATGCCGGCACCACTATCCAATCTCTGGTGGAGATGGGAGTTGCCTTCGATCGCAAAGGGGGTGAACTAGCCATGACTCTAGAAGCAGCCCATTGCCATCCCCGTGTGCTACACGCTGCTGATACCACAGGAAGAGCTATTGTCAGTACCCTAACGGAAAAAGCCCTAGAACGAGTCAATATAGAGATTATTCCCCAAGCGATCGCCCTCCAATTATGGATCGAACCAGAAAAAAAACGCTGCCAAGGCTTAAGTGTTCTCTATCAAAACCAAATTGAGTGGATTCAAGCAGGAGCGGTTATTTTAGCCACTGGGGGTGGGGGACAGGTTTATGCTCAAACTACCAATCCTTCCGTCAGTACAGGGGATGGGGTGGCACTAGCCTGGCGTGCAGGGGCGATCGTCAGGGACTTGGAGTTTTTCCAATTTCATCCCACAGCCTTAACCAAACCAGAAGCCCCCCATTTTTTGATCAGTGAAGCGGTTAGAGGAGAAGGGGCGCATCTGGTAGATGAGCAGGGGAGGCGTTTTGCTTTTGATTATCATCCCTCTGGAGAGTTAGCCCCAAGAGATGTGGTGAGTCGGGGGATTTTCAACTATCTACAAGGTCAAAAGAATCAAACCAATGTTTATCTTGATCTAGGTTCCATTGAAACGGAGCAGATTCGTTACAGGTTTCCCAATATTATTAGTGTTTGTCAACAATGGGGTATAGATGTGTTTAAAGAGCCTATTCCTGTGGCTCCGGCTGCCCATTATTGGATGGGAGGGGTTAAAGTAGATTTGAACAATGCCACTTCTATTGATGGACTTTATGCCATTGGCGAAACTGCCAGTACAGGGGTTCATGGAGCCAATCGCCTTGCTAGTAATTCTTTGTTAGAGTGTTTAGTGTTTGCGGCTCAACTATCAAAACTTAATGTAACTTCCTCATTCCCTCTAACCAAGAGGACAAAGATGGTAATGGAAAAACAAAAAAAATGGCAGCAAGAAATGCCTCAAATTCTAGAAGTTCGTCAGAGCTTGCCTCAATTAATCTGGCAAAGTGCTGGTATTTCCCGTAGTCAAACCGTACTGGAAGAAGCGATCACACAAGTTAGCCTCTGGCAAAAACAACTGAAGTCTCTCTCCCTCAGTCAAGCTATTTTCAACCTATTACCAGGTCAATCGGTTAAATTGGAGGTAGGGGCGAACCAAAGTGATTTACGGACTTGTTATGAAACAATTAATCTTTTGGATATTGCTTATTTAATGCTCAAAAGTTCCTTATTTCGTACCGAAAGCAGAGGGGGTCATTATCGCCAAGACTATCCTCAATCTTCTCAAGAATGGGAAAAACATACTCTAGTCTGTGAGCATCGGTGGTGGAAGGGTGAGATTGACTAAGAAAAGATTGTGTTGACCGTTTAAGCTATTAATTAAGACAACTATCAATCCCTGCTTTCAAATCTATATGATGATTTACTATCGCTTATCTCTATTAATATTAATTTGTTTATCTTATTTAACTTGCCCTTCCTTAAGTTTGGCTAATTCTAACTTGTTTAGCTTTGATGAAATTAGCAAAAAAGAGAAGAAAATTGCCCAAGGCAATACCAATAATTCTCCAACTATTCCCTCTACTCCTAGTAGAGATTCCGATTATGATCAGGCTATGCAAGCCGGATATAGAGCCACTGAAGAAAAAGATTATCAAACTGCACAAACAGAGTTTAGAAAAGCTCTTCAAGCACGACCTAATGATATTTATGCTCAACAGGCTCTACAAAACATCGAATTTTATATAGCTAGACAGAGTAATCCGTTGGCTAACTTCACCTCTAGTAGTATCATCTTATGAGGAGGATTAGTAATAATTGTTGTAGGAATTGGGGTAGGAATATTGCTCTTTTTACGTCGCAATTCGACCTATTCTCAAGACAAACTAGAAGAAGAATTATTGAAACCTCATAAATCTTATGAATTAGAATCTCAGGCACAAGGTAATAAAGAGTTGGATACAACTTGGACTTTGGACAAAAAAAGTTTGTTAGCGTATATTTTACGCTAAACTAAAATCCCAAAATATCGGCTCTGTATCAGTCAATAAAATTGGCTAACAAATAGGGCTAATATATAGATTCTGAGGAAAACTAAGGAGCTTTTAAGTTTTCAGTTGATTTTTTGCTCCCTTTCTTGATAACATCATGACGAGTTCGTGGGGCTTTTTTGTAACCTTTAATACGTCCGGAAGAAAAACCTCGACGTTTGGGAAATTTGGCGAAAGTCCCCAAGGTCGTAATTATTCTTGAAAAGTCTCTTTGAACTAGACTAGGGGTGATTTTGATGGATTTATTAGTCTTCAAATACTGTTCCCAATCACGGGGTAAAACCACAGCTAATTTTCTGGCAGCCCACAAATTTACATAAGAAAGAAGTGTTAGTTTAAAACAATTTTCTTCATGATGTACATCGGGAGTTAAATAAGATGTCATCAATAATCTTTGTTTACCAAATCGAAAAAGATGTTCCATGTCATAACGTTGTCGATAACACTGATAACAATCAACTAAACTTAACTCATCGCGCCGAGAACCAATAACAATAAGCCACATAGGTTTCCAAATACTATTTCTTTCTTGATCTCTGACAACAATCTGGAGTAAAGTAAAGGGGTGATTGTTCATTTTATAGTTTTTAGTTCCTCTCATTAACATCTGTTTCCATCCCGAAATAGTCACTGTTAATTGCCGACCTTTTTTCGTTGTAAAGGGAACATGATGAACTTCATCAGGTTCAGTCCAAGTTTGATCATCTTTAAGGTCAAATTTATCCCCATACCAACGGGGATGTCCCGAAGTTTTGGCTTGATTTGGGTCCCGAATAAATTGACGATAAAAAACTCGGTCACTTCTAACTCTTGTAATAGTAACTACGTCTTCATGCTTAACTTGTTCCCCAATAAAATCCTTTTGGCTGTAGTCACTATCAGCCACTAAGACAGATAATTTATCAGAAAATAAAGAACTTTGCCAGATTTTTTTTAGTTGTTGATTGCCTTGATTTACTCTTTTATGTTTAGAGGGGACTCGCTCTCCTGATAAGGGGACAGCCCAAGGGACTTTTTCTGTGTCTATTTGGTCAGGTAAAGCGCAGACAACGGAATAACAATGTCCAATATTAATGGGTTTATTTCCCTTAATTGGATTGGGGTAATGAATAAAAGTTTTATCCGCTAACGTTTCGGCAAACCGTCGTGGACAGGGAGTTGTGTCAATACCAAATAAGTTATAATGTTTTGAAGTGGGAGGAATTGTTCTCGATACCGCTGAAAATAAAGTCTCAATTCTCTGTTCATAATTAGGGTCAGTTTGAGTGGGTAAAAACTCTTGAATTCCTCTATATAAACTGTTATAATCTCTTCTAAATAAAGGATTGAGAGACAATTCAACGACTGAGTGAGCTTGTTGGTTACTGGAGAGGGCATCGAGTAATTCTATAATAGTTTCTTTTCTAGCTTTTAGTCCTTGGAAGAGGTTAGACCTCCACACCAGGAATTCCTCGACAGACGTAGCCGTTTCATTTTTGGTCATTTTCAAAATTTATTACCTTATTAATTAGCGGAATATATACGCTAACATCAAAAGAGGTTGTTTGTTACAGTTAAGGCTAATGTCATCACATTCCGAACTTAAGACCAGTCAAGATGTCCACCTGAGAGCCAAACAAATTAAGAGTCTAATTCGCTCTCTTAAACAGAAAATAAAGAAAATTGAACGGGAAGGGGAAGTAGCACCAGCTAATTGTCATATTATTCGTTATCAGGTTAATGGAAAGGGAACAATCTACTGGTATTATAAACTACAGGCTGCTGAATCAATTTTTCCTATGGCCACTAATAATGAGAAAAAAACCAAATATAAATATTTAGGACGAGCCGGAAGTTCTGCTCATATTGATGCTGTAGAAAAACTCACTAGAAGAAATCTCATTGATGAATGAGAACGAGTCATTCAATCTCTAACTGAAAGCTACTTAGATATCTATATTGGAACCGAAACTGAATGAAGCTATTTAATATTTAAAATCCCCTAAAAAGATGGAAAGAGAGGTTTTAAAATCACCTTAATTCTCTATTTTAGCTCTGGAGATATGTTTAGCGTAAAATTTACGCTAACAATTGTTTTTTATCCAAAGTCCAAGTCTTCATAATGATTAGAATTTGTTAATGAAATGGTTACTCGTCGCAACCTAGCACAGGGGGGGGGTAAAGTCAAGTATTTTCTAGAGATTTTATATAAATTAACGTTAAATGAGAGATTAAGGGGAAGTATTCCAGATTAGCACCAAGTAATACTATTGTCATTAACTTAGACAACATAAGTTGAGATTGTAGGGGTCAACGGCCGTTGACCCCTAGGTCAATGTCTAGCCAGACTTTAGGAAATTGATATAAAAAGATAAGATTAATCTTTTATAGTAAAATTAAAAAGATATTATGGCATTTCTCGGACTCATGAGATAGACTTTTTTCAAATATGTCTCACTGATTTATTATTGTTGCTTTTTTAAAAAATACGTATGAAATCTTTTTCTTTAAATTCTCTGTTTCGTACCCTTACTTCTGTTGTCTTGGGAACTATTACATCTTTAACCCTAAGTTTACCAAGTTATGCGGCACAGAAAGTCTATTTTGTTTTTGATTCCATCGGTGTATCTATTCCAGTAAGTGACTTAGAAAACTATGCTGAAACTGGAGAATTAAGTCAACAACTAGATCGATATTTTAGTTTAGCAGGAGCAAGTGAAGAAGATAGAAATGCTTTTCGTGAAGCGTTATCAACTCCGGCACCGATTAAAGATCCCGTGAGATTTTCTCGTCTTCTTAATACCGATGAAGGAGAACGCATTTTAAACTATTTTGGGAAGGTTATTAATATTCAAGGGGGAAGAAATGGTAAATTTTTGATTCGAGGTGCATTAGTTCAAGCTGCCCTTGATGACGAAGGATTAACCTTAATTAACTTTTTAAATAAACTATCTACTAATGTACAAATTGATCTGAAAAAAGCCATCCGTTTAGCAAGACAAGTAGAACTTGTTGTTGATGGGACTTACTTATTTATAGAAAAAGTAACGGAATTAGCAGCCAAAGAAGCAGAAAAAACTAAACAACTAGACTTTTCTCAATTGACTGATCCCCGTCAAAAGGGTAATTTTACAGTAAAAAAAAAACTTGGAATGTCACTGACGAAAAACGTAAACGTAACTTTTATATTGATGTTTATCAACCGCAAACTTTAGCCAATGAATCTGTTCCTGTTATTGTTATTTCTCATGGTTTAAGTTCTCGTCCCGAAGACTTTGGAAAATGGGCTAGACATTTAGCTTCTTATGGTTATGTGGTTGCTTTACCCCAACATCCAGGTAGCGATACAAAACAAACAGAAGACTTTTTAGAAGGATTTTCTCGACAAATTTTTATCCAAAATGAATTTATTGATCGTCCCCTAGATATTAGTTATACTATCGATGAATTAGAAAGACGAAATGATAGCTTATTCTCAGGAAAAATTTACTTAAAAAATGTTGGAATTGCTGGTCATTCTTTCGGTGGTTACACTATGCTTGCTATTGCTGGTGCAACCCCAGATTTTGAAGCCCTAGAACAAGATTGTAACCTAGATATTGGTGATTTGAATACAGCATTATTACTGCAATGTCGTGCTTTAAAACTGGAACAAAAAGAGTATGATTTTAAAGATGACAGGGTTAAAGCTGTGTTTGTTGTTAATCCTGTAAACTCAGGAATTTTTAGCACTAAATCTCTGGCCAAAATTGATATACCTGTGTTTATTGGTGCTGGAAGTTATGATCCTGCAACCCCTTTTATTTTTGAACAAGTTACCTCTTATCCACGTCTAAAAGTTCCTCGTAAATATCTTCAATTACAAGAAGGACAAGCTCATGTTGACTTTTCTCAACTAGATGCAGGAATTACTGATATGTTAGAAACTACTATTGATTTAACTCTTCCTAGTCCTCAATTGTTAGATGGCTATACCCATTCTATGATGCTATCCTTTTTTGAGGTTTATATTAGGAATAACGGACAATATAAATCTTTTTTGACTTCAATTTATGCACAATATTTAAGTCAAGGTCAAAACTTTAAAACCCATTTGATTACAGAAGATTCTTCTGATGAGTTAAATCAATCCATTGATGATTTTTATCAGAGATAATAACATAGTAGTTCCTACAAAGAAATAAGATTGTCTCAGTATTAAGTCTCTATGAAAGATATACTTGAAGGGACTTAATACTTACCAGAGTTTAATGTATGATTTAACAATTTCTATATATAATGAGCCGATGCTTTAGAATAAAGAGAAGTTAAAAGGTTTAAAATTCCTAGAGATATAGTTTTTCCCTCATGGAACTGTCAAAAAAAATGTAATAATTTTCAATGTAGTTAATTTTATTGTTTAAGAATATAATTAATAGTTAGTATTTGTAAGGTAATTCCCGAAAACATAAAAGAGATAGCTAAGGCTAACTGAATAATACTTAAAATTAAATTTAAAATTTGTAGTAATATTGGTTGAAGAACAGTTAAAATCTGTCTTGCATCTAGCATAGAAAGTAAATTGAGAATCATAACAACCATAATTAATCCCAAAATTTTATCAACATTATTATCAAGTCTTTGTGCTATGGTCATAGAAATCATCACTAATGCTATACCTTGAGGAGTTAAAATGGTGGGAAATGTAAGTGGAGAAATTAACGCTGTCAAGGGATTTTCTGGTATGGGAAGAGGATTATTTTTTTGATTATCATATTGTTGCAAAAGCATTTTAAGCGAAATTAAAAATAAAACAATTCCTGCTGCTACAATTAAAGAACTTAGACTAATTATGTATTTATTTAAAATATTTTCACTGGCTAAAGCTACTGTTAAAATAGATAAAGTTGATAAAGCAAAACTCCTGGTAGCTAACTTAATTATGACTTGTTTACTAGCATTTTGGGTGAGTCTAGCAAACACTGGAATGATTTTTATAGGTCCAATTGTCATAAATAAAATTATAGTTAATCTAGACCAATAATCCTTGCCATAAATTTTTCTAAGATCCTGAATGAATCGTATTTGATGTTCGATTATATTGTTTAAATCTGTTTCTTCAAGAATTAAATCATTATTTTCGTCTCTCTTTGACACAATCTTACATTCATCAACAGTCCAACAAATATTATTATCAACACTGTCTATTCTGACAAACTCTTGTAAAGGTTGAGCAAAAGAATCAAGTGTGAATATTGTTAAACTGCCCCACAAAATTAATCCATAAATTAAGAAAATAAATACACTAGAAATTAATTGATTGCCTAAATTGCTCCGTCTTTTTTTTTTAGTTTTACAAGTAAACTTTCAGTTCTACATTTAATTAAATCCATTGCTGACTTTCTCATCTATTTTGAATAAAACTAACTATTTCTAATACTTCCATTCTACTATAAATTTAATTGTTTGTTATTTTGTCACATCTAATTTTTAATTACTATATATTTGTAGGGGTCAACGCTGAGAGCAGTCGAAGTGTTGAACTCTACTGTTATTTGTTATCTACTTTTCAACATTTCAATGATCTTTGTATTAGCTTCGGGGAAAGTAAATTGCTCAATTTCTTCTAAACTTACCCAACGTATTTCTTGGCATTCTATAGGTTTGGGTTCCCCTCTTAAATAGCGACAAATATGAACATATAAAGTTACTTTAAAATCGCTATAAGTATGATCTAAATTAATTAAATTTTCCCCTACTTCAATCTCAATATCAATCTCTTCTTTAATCTCTCGTTTAATACATTCTTCTACTGTTTCACCTGGTTCTATTTTTCCTCCAGGGAACTCCCATAAACCTCCTAATAAACCCTTATCAGGACGGCGATCGATTAAAATTAAACCAGCATCATTATAGATGACAGCGACACCAATTTTTTTATGGGAAAGGGGTTTAGTAGTTTCAGTCATGAGATGAACATAAACAGTCTCTAAATGATGAAATGAGACACTTAACTAACAATTTTGCTTATAAAAATAACTCTTGTAATTTAGCCTATAAAACCCCTTGTAGCTTGGCTGTAGCTAAACTTTTTAGGGAGGGAAAGGTGTCTAACAACCTTTGATAATAATCTAAAAACTGGCAACATTATGTGCTTAGCCACCAGTTTGTTTCCATTTCTCAAAAGTATATTGCTTTACTTATCTTCTTGGGTTGTACTATTAATTGCTTGTAGGGATTTTTCAAAGTTGAGTCTTTGTTCAGCATTGCGTAGGAAGTAACCACTCATCATAGCTGAGGCTAATAATTTTCCCAAATGATCTCGACTGGTACTGACAGTTACACCAAAATGTTCAGAGGGAAGATTACCCAGTAAGCCAATGATATTCCGTTCCATGACTTGGAAAACCTCTTTAGAGTCGGGTTTGGAAAGCTGGGAAATAGTTTCGGGACTGAGGGACTGAACATATTTCCACAAACTTTCACTCATTTCATTCTCACTGTTAAAAAAGTCTTCGGAACGGTTTAATTCGTTATTCACTATGTGGCCTCCTATGGATTTTACCTGTTTATACCGCTTTTAAGGGAATTAATACTATCTAGCTGATGCTGTTTCAACTCCAGTGTAACAAGTATCTTAACAAAATAAAAACCATGATGGTGGGCAATGATAGTAAACATCTTGATTAAGCTATCAATCATCCCTATTTGCCCACCCTACACACTAAAACTTTTCTACAACCGAGTAATTAACATTCCTGTTAAGGTTGCAAAAGAACTTTGAGCAAGATCACTAACTAGATCAGGTGTTCTTTTACCCTGGAGACTCAAGACGATTGATCCAAATAGGGTTTGCTGAATAAAAGCAAAACCCTATTCTTTAAAAGGTTACACCCATATTCGCGATCGCAAAAAAGATCAGCTTTGTCGGCTACAAACCGCTATAATTGGTAGAAACACCTCCCAGTTGTTGGTCAAGAACAAATGTATCGAAAAGAGGAGCAACCTTTACCGCCCCCAGAAAAATTTGAATTACCTTTCGAGGGCAAATTGTCCCCCAATAATCGTTGGGTAATCATGGCAGAGTTGATACCTTGGGATGATTTTGAGGAAGAATATGCTAAACTTTTTTCAGCAGAAAAAGGTGCGCCAGCCAAACTATTTAGAATGGCATTAGGGACATTAATTATTAAGGAAAAATTAGGAACAAGTGATAGAGAAACTATAGAACAGATTAGAGAAAATCCCTATCTACAATACTTTATAGGTTTAAATTGTTATCAACAAGAGCCACCACTGGAATCTTCAATGCTAGTTCATTTTAGGAAAAGAATTGATGGAGAATTGATAAACAAAATCAATAAAAAAATAGTAAAAAGAGAAATAGACAAGAGTGATAAAGAAGTAAAAAAAAAGGATTGTCTCCAAGAAAAAGGAGAAAAAATAAAAAATAAAGGTAAACTAATTTTAGGGGATCCTCTAGATCGTCAGCAGCGAGCAGCTGCACTGCCGTAAC
>NZ_AADV02000062.1 GCF_000167195.1 Crocosphaera watsonii WH 8501
GCTTTTTAGCAGTTTATGAATCTCATTTTACCAAACATTTAACACAAACACAGTTCGAGGCTTTTAGAATTTTACTGTGGTTGCTGACAGTACATAAACAGGTTAGAATAGAAAGGTTAGCAGCTTGTTTTCCTTTACCAATCCTTTATCAAAGTCGTCGTAAACATATCCAGAGATTCCTAGTTTTGTCAGCTTTAGCCATTCCCAGATTCTGGTTTCCTGTGATTAAAGCTATTATTTGTAAAGAATTTAAGACTGGCTCTCGTCTGATTATAACAATTGACCGAACCCAATGGAAAGATAAAAATGTTTTCATGGTTGCTGTTATCTGGAAAAAGCTGGCTTTACCCATCTATTGGACACTTTTAGGGAAAAGAGGAGCTAGCAGATTATCTGAACAACAGGCATTAATTCAACCTGTTCTTTGTCTTCTAAAAAACTATGAGTTAGTCATTCTTGGAGACCGAGAATTCCACAGTGTTAAATTAGCTTATTGGTTGAAACAAAAAAGTAAAAAACAAAAGTTATTCTTCGCTTTTCGTCAGAAACAAGGTACAAACCAGAAAAAAGATGATGAAGATTATCAAACTTTTTCGCAGTTAGGAATGAAACCTGGGATGAAGATGTTTTTAACTGGGGTTTCAGTCACTAAAAATAAAGAGTTTGGAAACTTTAATGTGGGAGCATATTGGAAAAGAAAATACAAGGGCAAACAGGAAAAAGAGCCTTGGTTTATTCTTACCAACTTAGACAGTTTATCAGAGGTCTTGAAAGTCTATCGAGCCAGGGCAGGTATTGAAGCTATGTTCAAGGATTGTAAGACAGGGGGTTATAATTGGGAGGGAAGTAAAGCCAATAATAAACGACTAAATTCCTTGATTTTATTAATAGCGATCTCTTACACTGCTACTTCTTTAAAAGGCAAAACATTTCGACAAACCAATCAAGGAAAATATATTGCTCGTCTAACTGAAAAATCAAGACATGACCGAAGACATAGTAATTTTTGGATAGGACTTTATGGCTCTCTTTGGATTCACGCTTGGGAATTTTGCTCTGATTTTATTTCAATTATGATGAGCAATAATCCCCAGAAACTCAACAATTATAAAAAAGGGTTACAAGCCATGTCCATAATAGATAAGACGGCTTAATTCCCCTATTTTATCTTAACATAAAATAACCAGTGGGAGATGATTTATTTTAGATGTAACTATCCAAAATAAACCAATTTTTATTATTTAATAAAAACTAATATTGCCCAAGGGGTTGATTTTGAGCATCAACTCTGTGGGGGGGAGGACGGTGTAACCCTCCTCCCCCCCACACACACGGCAAGAATGATTATCATTATTGTTTATTCTCAATAAGCCCTCTAGTTTTTGACAATTTATAGAGCGATCGCCACGGCTGAAACCCTCTTTCAATCAGGGTTTTAACGGGCTTGTCACCCCGTGAGATAAACAGGGCATTAATATCAATGTTTCCTCCGTTTCCTGATCCTCCTGTGGTTCCTGCGGTGGTAGAAATGCTACTTGCACGACGTAAGCTTAAAAATTGCTCCACATCGAGGCTAATATTTCCCCCTTCTCCTGAAGCAGTTTCGGCTGATAAACGACTACCATGATCCAAAAAGATATCTCTAGCTTGTATATTAATATCCCCGGCATTACCTAACCCAAAACTACTAACCGTAACTTCTGAATCGTTATTAACGGTTAGATTATCGGTGGTAATGGTTAAACTCCCTGCATTGGCTAAAGCATTATTTGATTCTAAAACTTCTGGCTCAAAACCCAATTCTAAGGCGGTTTCTGGATCTAACGCTTCACTGGTAGCAGTTAGTTGACTTTTTCCATCCAACAAAATAGCTCCTGCATTCAGTGTTAAATTACCCCCTTGACCCGTTCCAATGCTTCTAACAGCTACTTCTGAGCGGTCATTCAGCGTTAATCGATCCGTATGAATGGTTAAATTTCCTGCATTTCCGGTTCCTTCAGATGATGCAGTTATAACTCCTTGATTATCTAAAAAGATATAATTAGCGGTAATATCGACGTTTCCTGCATCACCTTGACCTAAACTTCCTGCTGAAATAATGCCATCGTCAGTAACTATTAGTTGATTTGTGTTAATGGTTAAATTACCCCCTGGAGAAAATCCTTGTAAATTGAGATCCGTAAAGCCTGATTCAGTTGAAATTCTACTTGGAGCTGTGACCGCTTGATTGGGGACAAACCCACTACCAATGACCTGTATCGATTCAAAAGCATTAATTGTAATTGTTCCACCTTTGCCAGTATCTACAGCGGTTACTGCTAGTATCTGTCCACCATCCTGTAGAATCAATCGATCAGTATTAAGGTTAATTTGTCCACCATTTCCTGTACCACCGGTGGAAGTTGTTAGGATACTAGGAGTAGAAAAACCCGTTCCAATCAGTTCAATAGATTCTGATGCGTTTATCTCTAATTGACCACCCTGACCTTGTCCAAGGCTAACAGATGAAAGAACTCCCCCATCTCGGCTAATAAACTTTTCGGTTTGAATCTGTATATTCCCCCCATCTCCACTTGCATTCCGAGTTGTTCGAGCCTCTATTCTTCCATTTGATAATTCTTCCCTTGTCCCACCAAGAATTTCAAAGGATTCTGAGGCATTAATATTAATATCTCCGGCTGGTTCTGAACTATCCGTTTCACTAAAAATCTGTCCTTGATTTAACTTGATTTGTCTTCCTTGTAACTGAACGTTGGAATTATTTGCTTCAATTAATGCGCCTTGAGATAAAGAAATATTTTTAAAGTTTTCAACACCATCATAATTTATCTCAAATCCTATAGTAGTCAATCCCAATTGAACTTGACTATTGCTGCCGACACTTCCAAGTTCAGGTTGAGTCGAGGGGAGCTATTATGCTCCGCCCCTCTCGTTTAGATCCGGACGTGCGTATTTCTACGCATCCGGCTCCCGACAAATTAGACTTTTCCAGTCTTGCCCATGTGGATATATTGGTGACAGCTATGGTGGACTGCCATTAAGTTTTTGGGTTTCCAATTATCGTGGTTTCCGTCTATGTGATGTAGGTGAACCCTCTCATCGTCCATAAACTTTAATCCACAATGTCCACATGAATGGTCTTGTCTTTTCAGACATTTAGAGGTTATTCCGTCATAGAGCTTGTTTTTACGCTTACTCCAGTAAACGGTGTCTCCATCGTAGGGTGATTTATTTCCTTTGACGTTGACATGACGGTTTTCACTATAAGGTACTGTTGGAAAAGCCTTCTTGATAAGTTCTGTTGCCGTGTGTCGGTTCAGTTTCTTTTCTTTGTTGAAGACTTTGAAGGCTTTATGTGATGTTCCCCATAAGGAGAAGCGAGAGCCGTCCAATTTACAATACCTGTGATAATTTCGCCATCCTCTTACTAGGGGGGCTAATTTCTTAGCTTTAACCCTAGCCCCATAATTCGAGCAGTTGACTATGTTTTTAACTTTCTTACGGAATGCTTTGTAATTGTCCTCTGATGGGACGCATCTGAACTTTCCGTTGGAATGTACTTTGAAGTGCCATCCTAGAAAGTCAAATCCATCTGTCGATTTGACTAACTTGGTTTTCTTTTCACTCACCTTTAGCCCTCTGTCCGCCAGGAATTCTTGAATGTCTTTGAGTATCTTGTCTGCATCGTCTTTAGGCTTTAGAATAACAACCATGTCATCCGCATAACGGATGCTGCTGTGGATGTCTTCTATACCGTCCAATGCGACGTTAGCTAATAGTGGACTTACCACCCCCCCTTGGGGGGTTCCTTGTTCTGGAAAGTGAGGGTTAACCCCTGCTTTCAGGCATCTCCATATACCTGTTTTTATTGTTTGTGGGGCAATTATCCTTTCCATAATAGAGGTGTGGTTTATCCTGTCGAAGCACTTTTCTATATCTAGCTCAAGTATCCTCTTATTTACTCCTTTTGCGTGGGAGTTTAGATTGATTTGTAGAATCTTTTGAGCGTCGTGCGTTGAGCGTCCAGATCTGAACCCGTAGCTTCTGGCGTGAAATAGTGCTTCATGGGCTGGTTCTAGGGCGTATTTAACGAGGCATTGCCACGCTCTGTCAGCCATAGTTGGAACCTTTAGCATTCTGGTTGTTCCGTCCTTTTTGGGGATGGGTATTTCTCTCAGCTTTGAGTGTTTCCAGTCATGTGCTTTGAGTAACCTTTCTGCTAAGTCGAACCGTTGTTTGAGGTTGAGGGATTTTACCCCATCAATTCCTGCGGTCTTCTTACCAGTATTTAGCTGTGATACTTGTCGGACAGCGAGTAGTCTAGCTGCCTTGGATTTCAAGATAAGTTTCTGAAGATTCCTAGCTCGTCTAGTGTCTTCTGCTTGAATGGCTTTAAACAATCTTCTTTGGAGACGAAAAAGATTTCTGCGAAATTTCTTCCACGGAAGGCTTTTCCAGAGTTCACTAAAATCTTTGATTTTGTGTCTAACCATGTTCACCTCTGTTAATCGTTTTCTTTTTGCCTCGAAGCAATTACGCTTCGTCCTACCCGAATCTAGAGAGTTCCGCATCTCGTCTTGCCTACTCAGGGTTCGACTATCTCCTGAGACTCTAGATTCGTTTTTATTCGTTCCGTCCGATGATTGATTGTCCCTTTAGATGGAACCACTTTGACTATCGGAAACCCAAGTTTATGTCAGTCATAAGGGTAAGTGCTGACGGGTTACATTGCTCCGATGGGGTCAGGGGGTGCTATTCTTTCTGCTTTCCTGCCCTCAAGTAAGTCACTTTTCTAGGTTCTGTTTCATCATGGGGACTCCTGTAACGCCAGTGTCACCAGCAGTCGGTGTCTGATTGCATCCTATTCCCAGCTTCAGCCTCCAAAATTCCGAGTTTGGTCACTGTGGGTAGGTCTTGAGTCAGCCGTAACCTTCGGCGGTGGGACTTGCACCCACATCATTCGGACAGTTACTCAGAACCCCTTCTAGGGTATCTGAGCGAGTCACACGCTGTACCTTTGTCTAGGACTGGGTATCAGTTTTCTGACTCATCGAATCGCACACCCTTCCTTGAACAACCGTGAGATTACCTCCTGGAAAATCAATATCCCCACCCACTAAAGCAAAGGTGTTACCAGGGTTTAAGTTAAGGTTATTTGCCCGGTTCACAATTGCCCCTGGATTTGAGCCAAATTGCAACCCCACAGGACTACTCATAGTTAATAGGGGGTTAGGTTGTAAATTGGTTGCGCTAAACTGCACTCCATCAGCAAAGATCATACTCTCAGCAGTGGTTGCGAGGAATGACCCCTTAATATTTATTTGAGCATTAGGACCGAAACTAATGCCATTAGGATTAATTAAGGTGATTTCTGATAAAGGAGATCCCTTACGATCCCCCCTAACCCCCCTTAAAAAGGGGGGAATAATTGGAAAAGCAGGTATATTCAAGTGTGGAAATCACCTAAAATAAAATTGGCTGTACCATTTACTGTGATCGTTCCTTCAATGTTAGACAATGAAGATCCAGTAACACGATTAATAATATTATTGATAGTTAGGGAATTCTGAAAATTAACGGTAGTGCCGTTGGGAACAGAAAATTGCTCAAAACTGTGAAAAAGATTTTTTCCCCTTTGTTCACCCCCTGTAATCGTCAATATCCCGTCCTTGGTTATATGTTCGACTTCGGTTCCAACTGTATGATCTGTAGTAATTTGAGCTAATGCACTGGGTATGGTCAGGGTTTGGTTAATAATAACACCGACACCAACAATGCAAGGATAAAACGATTTAATTATATTAGGGGCTTTCATCGGGATGAGTCATACAAAAAACTTCCTTGACCCAATTATAATCAGAGTTTTAACTTAAGCGTATAATGTCAACTTAATTCTTATAGATAATTAATTTTCACTACTTAAATTACACTACCCACTACCCGCCTCAGCACCAGGGAAAGCATTTACTTCCTTGAGAACCTTCTTGAGAGGGCTTAGTATTTTTATCAGATTTATTATTTTCAGTTGTTTCAGTTCTATTTTCTTTAATAGTTTCAACGTTAACTGGTGCAGCGAATGCAGAAACATTAATACCAGCAGTTAAAGCGACGGTTAAGATAGCAGCGAAGGTGTTGTTAAATTTCATTTTGATTGGCTCCTGTTGTTTTCTTGTTGTTTTTATAATAGTCGGTTTCTTTGGTGAAAGACTACCGAACAAATGCGTGAATTCTTAAGAAAAAGTTTTTTCTTATGTACGTACGGGAACCTAAGTATTAGCTCAGGATACGGTTTACACAGAAAAGTAAAAATTTTGATAAAGTCGTCTAGATGATTGGACTTTGGATAAAAAACAATTGTTAGCGTAAATTTTACGCTAAACATATCTCCAGAGCTAAAATAGAGAATTAAGGTGATTTTAAAAACTCTCTTTCCATCTTTTTAGGGGATTTTAAATATTAAATAGCTTCATTCAGTTTCGGTTCAAATATAGATATCTAAGTAGCTTTCAGTTAGAGATTGAATGACTCGTTCTAATTCATCAATGAGATTTCTTCTAGTGAGTTTTTCTACAGCATCAATATGAGCAGAACTTTCGGCTCGTCCTAAATATTTATATTTGGTTTTTTTCTCATTATTAGTGGCCATAGGAAAAATTGATTCAGCAGCCTGTAGTTTATAATACCAGTAGATTGTTCCCTTTCCATTAACCTGATAACGAATAATATGACAATTAGCTGGTGCTACTTCCCCTTCCCGTTCAATTTTCTTTATTTTCTGTTTAAGAGAGCGAATTAGACTCTTAATTTGTTTGGCTCTCAGGTGGACATCTTGACTGGTCTTAAGTTCGGAATGTGATGACATTAGCCTTAACTATAACAAACAACCTCTTTTGACGTTAGCGTACATATTCCGCTAATTTATAAGGTAATAAATTTTAAAAATGACCAAAAATGAAACGGCTACGTCTGTCGAGGAATTCCTGGTGTGGAGGTCTAACCTCTTCCAAGGACTAAAAGCTAGAAAAGAAACTATTATAGAATTACTCGATGCCCTCTCCAGTAACCAACAAGCTCACTCAGTCGTTGAATTGTCTCTCAATCCTTTATTTAGAAGAGATTATAACAGTTTATATAGAGGAATTCAAGAGTTTTTACCCACTCAAACTGACCCTAATTATGAACAGAGAATTGAGACTTTATTTTTAGCGGTATCGAGAACAATTCCTCCCACTTCAAAACATTATAACTTATTTGGTATTGACACAACTCCCTGTCCACGACGGTTTGCCGAAACGTTAGCGGATAAAACCTTTATTCATTACCCCAATCCAATTAAGGGAAATAAACCCATTAATATTGGACATTGTTATTCCGTTGTCTGCGCTTTACCTGACCAAATAGACACAGAAAAAGTCCCTTGGGCTGTCCCCTTATCAGGAGAGCGAGTCCCCTCTAAACATAAAGGAGTAAATCAAGGCAATCAACAACTAAAAAAAATCTGGCAAAGTTCTTTATTTTCTGATAAATTATCTGTCTTAGTGGCTGATAGTGACTACAGCCAAAAGGATTTTATTGGGGAACAAGTTAAGCATGAAGACGTAGCTACTATTACAAGAGTTAGAAGTGACCGAGTTTTTTATCGTCAATTTATTCGGGACCCAAATCAAGCCAAAACTTCGGGACATCCCCGTTGGTATGGGGATAAATTTGACCTTAAAGATGACCAAACTTGGACTGAACCTGATGAAGTTCATCATGTTCCCTTTACAACGAAAAAAGGTCGTCAATTAACAGTGACTATTTCGGGATGGAAACAGATGTTAATGAGAGGAACTAAAAACTATAAAATGAACAATCACCCCTTTACTTTACTCCAGATTGTTGTCAGAGATCAAGAAAGAAATAGTATTTGGAAACCTATGTGGCTTATTGTTATTGGTTCTCGGCGCGATGAGTTAAGTTTAGTTGATTGTTATCAGTGTTATCGACAACGTTCTGACATGGAACATCTTTTTCGATTTGGTAAACAAAGATTATTGATGACATCTTATTTAACTCCCGATGTACATCATGAAGAAAATTGGTTTAAACTAACACTTCTTTCTTATGTAAATTTGTGGGCTGCCAGAAAATTAGCTGTGGTTTTACCCCGTGATTGGGAACAGTATTTGAAGACTAATAAATCCATCAAAATCACCCCTAGTCTAGTTCAAAGAGACTTTTCAAGAATAATTACGACCTTGGGGACTTTCGCCAAATTTCCCAAACGTCGAGGTTTTTCTTCCGGACGTATTAAAGGTTACAAAAAAGCCCCACGAACTCGTCATGATGTTATCAAGAAAGGGAGCAAAAAATCAACTGAAAACTTAAAAGCTCCTTAGTTTTCCTCAGAATCTATAGATTAGCCCTATTTGTCAGCCAATTTTATTGACTGATACAGAGCCGATATTTTGGGATTTTAGTTCAGCGTAAAATATACGCTAACAAACTTTTTTTGTCCAAAGTCCAATAGATGAAAATATCTAGAACTTGTTAAATTTAGACTTAATCCTGTTTAACTTCTGGAAAGAAACTCAATGTTTTCTAACTGTTAAGCATTGTAACAAGAAAGTGTAAGATAAGTCTGTGATTCAATCTATTTTGAAACTTTGTCGTGGATCACAGTTTCTGAGTGATTACGGTAATAGCACCATCGTTGTTACCATAGAGGTAGTGAACAGTGACCAGTGAGCGGTGAGCAGTGAGCAGTGAGCAGTGACCAATAAGCTTGACTGATAACTGGTCACTGAATCACATAAAATTTTTTGGGAGCCGCAATCTATAATGGTAGAAAATCGTCAATCAACAGTAGTGATTACAGGAGCCTCATCAGGGGTAGGGTTATACGCTGCTAAAGCCCTGGCTGATAGAGGTTGGTATGTGGTTATGGCTTGTCGAAATCAACCGAAAGCCCACCAAGCAGCCCAGTCTTTAGGAATAGCTTTGGATGCTTATACTGTGATGCACATTGACTTAGGTAATTTAGACAGTGTCAGACAGTTTGCTCAAGATTTTCGGGCTACTGGCAAGACTCTTGATGCTTTGGTGTGCAACGCAGCTATTTATATGCCTCTACTCAAAGAACCCCTACGCAGTCCTGAAGGCTATGAATTAAGTATGACCACCAATCATTTAGGTCATTTTCTCCTCTGTAATTTAATGTTAGAGGATCTATCACACTCCTCTGCCCCGGAAAAACGGATGGTCATTTTGGGGACTGTTACCCATAACCCCGATGAATTAGGGGGTAAAATTCCACCCCGTCCCGACTTAGGCAACTTAGAAGGGTTTGCTGATGGCTTTAAAGAACCTATCTCTATGGTCGATGGCAAGAACTTTGAACCAGTAAAAGCTTATAAAGATAGTAAAGTTTGTAATGTTCTCACCATGAGGGAACTTGATCGACGCTATCACGAAAGTACCGGGATTGTTTTCACCTCTCTTTATCCAGGATGTGTGGCGGATACACCCTTATTCCGTAACCATTATCCCCTCTTTCAAAAAATCTTCCCTTGGTTCCAGAAGAATGTTACAGGGGGTTATGTTTCCCAAGAGTTAGCTGGTGAACGGGTGGCCGATGTGGTCACCAAACCTGAATATGGCGAGTCTGGATCTTATTGGAGTTGGGGAAACCGTCAGAAAAAAGATCGTCAAGCCGCTTTTGTGCAGAATGTTTCACCCCAAGCTCAAGATGAAGCAAAAGCAGAAAAGATGTGGAACCTGAGTGAAAAATTAGTGGGACTTGCCTAAATACAATAAGAAAATCGAGTTATGAATTAACTCGATTTTCTTCAGAAATTTGGTATTTTTTCCCTAATGTTAGTTTCTTGGGAAAATTAGGATAAAAGACAAGAAATAGAAAGTCCATGCAAAATTTATTCAAAAATCAGTTTGTACAAGCTTTAGGCGTTGCTGCTTTAGTGTATTTAATTTTTCAAGCATTGGGATGGGGCGTAGAGTCTATTCTCAATATTCTGGAAAGTTTCTCTAGATGGTATAGATATTTAAGAAAAGGATTCATTTATTTGGAGTTGACCATAACAATAAATCCAAGTTAACTATGATTAAACAACACTATTCGCAACAAAATATTTGTTTAACTTGGGAAAGTCTATGAGTAAAAAAAATAAATGCGGATGGCGAGACTTGAACTCGCATGGCGTGAGCCACACGCCCCTCAAGCGTGCGTGTCTACCGATTCCACCACATCCGCTCCTTCGCGTATTGCAGTCCTCATAGTAGCACATATTAACGGACAGACAACATAAAAAAAGAATTAATTTTTGGCAAATAAGATACAATATTCAGGGGTCTAGAAGACATTTTTTCAAGAAGCAAGATATAATCATCTGCAAAAGCGTTAATAATGTTAATTAGATGAGTAACCCTGTTCTCCATGCCTTCTTTTTAGGGCGAGCCTTTGCCGAAGTTGTCGGTGAGAAAGTAGAAGAGTCCCTGACCAACGCCGTGAGCGATTTAGGGAAATTTGATGCCGAACAACGGGAAAATCTCCGTCAGTTTATTGAAGAAGTGCAAACGCGCGCCGAACGGGATGTTACCCAAGGCAACACTAGCACCACTACTACCAGCACCACTGATAACGGCTCACCTACGGATCTCCAAGAAACTATCGACGATTTAAGAGCCGAAATCGCCCGCATGAAAGCGGAATTGAAAAATTATCGCGACCAAAACGCATAATTCTTCGCTTAACTTTTAAATTTATTATATAAGCCCAAATTAGTAAAACCCAAAGAAACCGAGTGTCTGCCCTGTCATCAAACACCAAATCATCCCTAGTTAAAAAGCAGGGGGCTTCTGCCTCCAGAAAGCTTACCAAGCTAGAAACGGCTGAAAAATACCGTTGGAACCGTGAAAACTATTCTATTGCCCGCCGTCGTATCGATATTTGGCGGTTTGTTCTTTCCTTGCTCTTCCGTTTTTGGCGCAATGGCAAAAAATGGAGTTATAAGGGTGGCTTTACCCAAGAAAAATTAGATGCAAGACGCAAAATACAAGCGGTTTGGATACGGGAAAATTTGTTGAATTTGGGTCCAACCTTTATCAAAGTCGGACAACTATTCTCAACCCGTGCGGACTTATTCCCGGCTGAATATGTTGACGAACTTTCTAAGTTACAAGATGAAGTTCCGGCTTTTACCTACGAACAAGTGAGCAAAACCATCGAAAAAGACTTAGGAAAACCCTTATCCAAGCTTTTTCGCAATTTTGATCCTGTCCCCATCGCTGCAGCTAGTTTAGGTCAAGTTCATAAAGCTAAGCTCCATTCTGGGGAAGAAGTGGTTGTTAAGATCCAACGTCCTGGCCTCCAGCAACTGTTTACTATTGATTTGGCTATTTTGAAGAAAATTGCTTATTATTTCCAAAATCATCCCAAATGGGGTAAAGGAAGGGACTGGATTGGTATTTACGAAGAATGTTGTAAGATTCTTTGGGAAGAAACAGATTATCTCAATGAAGGGCAAAACGCTGATGCCTTTCGGCGCAATTTTAGGGGTGAAAATTGGGTGAAAGTGCCAAGGGTGTACTGGCGGTATACTTCCCCCCGTGTGCTAACTTTAGAGTACCTTCCAGGGATTAAAATTAGTCATTATGAAGGATTAGAAGCAGCAGGGTTAGATCGTAAGTTATTGGCGAGATTAGGGGCTAAAGCTTATTTGTGTCAACTGCTCAACGACGGCTTTTTCCACGCTGATCCTCACCCTGGAAATATTGCGGTAGATACAGACGGATCGTTAATTTTCTACGATTTTGGCATGATGGGGCGCATCAACACCAATGTCAGGGAAAAATTGATGGATACCCTCTTTGGTATTGCTCAAAAAGACGGCGATAGGGTAGTATCCTCCTTGATAGCTTTGGGTGCTTTGAGTGCTACAAGTGATATGGGGCCGGTGCGTCGTTCGGTACAGTTCATGTTAGATAACTTCATGGACAAACCGTTTGAGGAACAATCTATTGCTGCTATTAGCGATGATTTATATGAATTGGCTTATGATCAGCCTTTTCGCTTCCCTGCTACATTTACCTTCGTAATGCGAGCGTTTTCTACCCTGGAAGGGGTAGGTAAAGGCTTAGATCCTGATTTTAATTTTATGGAAGTGGCTCAACCCTTCGCCTTAGAGTTAGTGGCGGATCTCGATGGTAGCACGGGCAATAGCATAATAGACGAACTTACCCGTCAAGCTACTCAGGTGAGTAATACAGCCCTTAGTCTCCCCAGACGCATTGACGATACTATAGAAAAGTTAGATCGGGGTGATATTCGTTTAAGAGTCCGTTCCGTGGAATCTGATCGTTTATTACGTCGTCTTGGTATGATGCAAATGGCTACAAATTATAGTGTGTTTGTCAGTGCTTTAGTTATTTGTGCTACCCTTTTATTTATCAACGGTTATATCAGAATTGCGATCGCAGCAGTTATGTTAGGCTTAGTTCCAGCATGGGCCTTGGTTCGTCTTCTGCGTCGAATTAATCGTTTAGATAAAATGTTTTAGCTTACCGCTTTGGTGTCGAACTAACTGTGATCTAGGATGGGGTGGAATTTCACTCCTGTGGTATAATCGAGACAGTGGAGTTTTTAACTGCATTATAAGTTTTTGTTGCCTGCTCAGACCCTTTTTAGGGCGAGAGAGTAGGGGCAATTGGTATCGCCCAGGGAGCAGTAGTGGTGTACTGGTTCGTGTTTTCACCTTCCTGAAGTATACTCGCCGTAAAACGGCGCGGGAGTATCAGCTAAATTAACTAACTAAATAAATTGATCAATGATGAATCGTCGCTTCACCGGTTTAACTGACACAGGACTGTTGAGATCGGTCAATCAAGATAACTATTATATCGATCCTGAGGGACGTTTTTTCGTGGTGGCAGATGGGATGGGTGGCCACGCCGGAGGACAGGAAGCTAGTTTGATAGCAACCCAACAGATTAAAGCGCATTTAGAACAGTATTGGGAGTCTGAAGCATCTTCCCATGATATTTTAGAAGAGGCAATTTTAAAAGCCAATGAGGGCATACTAGAAGACCAACAGCAACACCCTGAACGGGGAGAAATGGGTACCACTGCGGTTGTGGTACTATTTCGTGGAGAGCAGCCTTTAAGGGCTCACGTAGGAGACTCTCGACTCTATCGTATTCGTGAAGGGAAATTGGAACAAATCACCGAAGACCATACCTGGGTAGCTCGGGCCTTAAAAATGGGAGATATTGACCCCGAACAGGCAAAAACTCACCCGGGAAGGCACGTTTTATTTCAGTGTTTAGGTCGTAAGGATACTCAAAAACCAGAAATTGGCAGACTAGATATTGAACCCGGCGATCGCCTTTTACTGTGTAGCGATGGTTTGACGGAAGAGGTTGCCGATCCCGCTATCCAAGAAATTTTTGACCACAGCGAATCTTGTGATGAGATTGCTCAAAATTTGGTCGAAGCAGCTAAGGATGGGGGCGGTTCAGATAATATTACGGTGGTGGTGGTGGTTCAAGAATAATACCTCGTCGTTAATGATAGGGTTGAAATTCAACAAATTAAGCGAGAGTCCCCACGCTCAGGTACGGCGTGGGGAGGTAGAGCTTGGTGATTGAGGGATTCGATGTCCCGAAAATCACCAAAAGGTTCTTAGAGTTGCGGTGGAGTCTAGATGCAAGCCTCGATTTCAGCGTTAGCGAATCGAGGTAGTTGACATACTCAGGTAAAATAGAAAGTTGTGCTTAAAAAAACCTTCGTGAATCCATGAATACTGCCACTGATGATAAAACCATTGTCAAGGATTACTTTAATGCCACAGGATTTGACCGTTGGCGTAGAATTTATGGTGATGGAGAAGTCAATAAAGTCCAAAAAGATATTCGCGTCGGACATCAACAAACCATTGATACAGTGGTAGGCTGGTTAAAAGCTGACGGCAATCTCCATAGTCTCTCTCTCTGTGATGCTGGTTGTGGGGTAGGCAGTTTAAGCCTTCCTTTAGCCCAGGAAGGAGCTAAAATATTTGCCAGTGATATTTCTGAAAAAATGGTCACAGAAGCCAAAGAAAGGGCGCAAAAAGACCTTAAAGATGCCAGCAATGTAACGTTTGCGGTACAAGACTTAGAAAGTTTAACGGGACAATATAATACGGTTATTTGTCTAGATGTCTTAATCCATTATCCCACCGAGGATGCAGCTAAGATGATTAATCATCTAGCATCTTTGGCTGAAAAACGTTTAATCCTTAGTTTTGCTCCAAAAACCCTTTGTTTAACCCTTCTCAAAAAGATTGGTGAGTTTTTTCCTGGTCCAAGTAAAACCACTCGGGCTTATCAACACAAAGAGAAGGATATCATAGAGATATTAGAAAACAATGGCTTTACCATTCAACGTAAAGACATGACTAGCACTCGTTTTTATTATTCTCGCATTCTTGAAGGAGTCAAAGAATAAGCCATTGCTGATAATTATTGGTTCTAGGGGCTTAATATATTAAGCCCCTACATATAAGGCAGGTTTGGAATATCATGGGACTAACGACGCAACAATTAATCTCTTGGAAACAACAAGGCCGTCCAATTGTAGCCTTAACGGCTTGGGATTACGCCTTTGCTCAATTATTGGACAAAGCCGGTGTTGATATTATTTTGGTGGGTGATTCTTTGGCTATGGTAGCTTTGGGCTATGAAACCACCCTACCAGTTACTCTGGATGAGATGTTATATCACGCGGCCGCTGTTCGTCGGGGAGTCAAACGGGCTTTGGTGGTGTGTGATTTACCTTTTCTAAGTTACCAAGAAAGCATCAGTCAAGCTATTCATGCCGCCGGAAGGGTTTTAAAAGAAACAGGGGTACAAGGGGTTAAACTCGAAGGTGGACACCCTGCCTCCCTAGAAACTGTTGCTCGTTTGAGTGATATTGGGATTCCAGTGATGGGCCATGTAGGGTTAACCCCTCAGTCGGTGCATCGTTTGGGTTATCGTCAACAGGGAAACACCGAGGCTGAGGCTGAACGTATTTTATCGGAAGCGATCGCTTTATCGGAAGCGGGGGCTTTTGCTGTTGTTTTAGAACATATTCCAGCTAACCTCGCGAGAATAATTACTACAAAGTTACCTATTCCTACTATTGGTATTGGTGCCGGAGGCGACTGTGATGGGCAGGTTTTGGTAACAGCAGATTTATTGGGACTCTCGGAGAAAAAACCGCCTTTTGCTAAATCTTATCTCAATTTAAGAGAAATAGTTATTGGAGCGGTTAATGATTTTTCCCAAGAAGTTCGAGAGAGAAAGTTTCCTGAGAGTGATCAATTATAGAGATTCTTCGTTCTTCGGAATGACAATTATCCATTACTGTTGAGGGGGAACTTGTTCAAGGGTAATAATAATCATTTCAAAGAAATCTTTAATCCTCTGGGAGTCAATGGGAACAACTCCATCTTCTCCAAAATAACGATTTACTATTTCTACATAACGGGGATCACCATTAATATAACCATCCATCATTTTACCAATGGTTAAGTTAACTAAATCCAAAAAAGTAGAATCGTGTTGGGGAACCATACAAGCAATTCCATGCCTAAAATAAGCTTGTTCAGGAACTACTTTATAATCATCTGGTTCATCTAAAGTTTGTCGCATTCCTTCCAAAATAGTTCCATCAAAGGCAAATCCATCCACTTCCCCGTCTTCTACCGCTTTAAGTCCTGCTTCTATACTATCAACCATAACAATATCAACCTCAGATTCAATCACTTTTATTGCATCGGGACGCAGAATATTTTCAATAAGAGGAATACGTTTATCTTCAAAGGAATCTGGAGATGACAAGTCACTATTTTCCCTGACTAAAACGTTCAGGTTTTTCTGTGAGTGGAGCAGGGGATATTAATGGAGATGGCTTTGATGATATTATTATTGGGGCAAGAACAGCCGACCCCAATGGCAATGAGAGAGCAGGAGAGAGTTATGTGGTTTTTGGTGCTGTTGGTGGGTTTAGTGGCAGTTTAGACTTATCATCCCTCGATGGTAACAATGGCTTTGTTATTAATGGGATTGATGAATATGACTTTTCAGGGGAATCTGTTAGTGGAGCAGGGGATATTAATGGAGATGGCTTTGATGACATTCTTATTGGCGCTGCTAATGCCCCCAATGGCATATATGATGCAGGAGAGAGTTATGTGGTATTTGGTTCTGCTAGTGGTTTTAGTGCCAGTTTAGACTTATCATCTCTCGATGGTAGCAATGGCTTTGTCATTAATGGTATTGATGAATTTGACTTTTCAGGGGAATCTGTTAGTGGAGCAGGGGATATTAATGGAGATGGCTTTGATGACATTCTTATTGGGGCAAGCTCTGCCGACCCCAATGGCAATTATGATGCCGGAGAGAGTTATGTGGTATTTGGTGCTGCTAGTGGTTTTAGTGCCAGTTTAGAGTTATCATCTCTCGATGGTAGCAATGGCTTTGTTCTTAATGGTATTGATGAAGATGACTATTCAGGGAGTTCTGTTAGTGGAGCAGGGGATATTAATGGAGATGGCTTTGATGACATTCTTATTGGGGCAAGCTCTGCCGACCCCAATGGCAATGAGAGAGCAGGAGACAGTTATGTAGTCTTTGGTTCTGCTAGTGGTTTTAGTGCCAGTTTAGAGTTATCATCTCTCGATGGTAGCAATGGCTTTGTTCTTAATGGGATTGATGAAGATGACTTTTCAGGGAATTCTGTGAGCGGTGCAGGGGATATTAATGGAGATGGCTTTGATGACATTATTATTGGGGCATTAGGTGCCTCCCCCAATGGCAATAGATCAGCAGGAGAGAGTTATGTGGTCTTTGGTGCTGTTGGTGGTTTTACTGCCAGTTTAGAGTTATCATCTCTCGATGGTAGCAATGGCTTTGTTCTTAATGGTATTGATCAAGGTGACAATTTAGGGGTTTCTGTGAGTGGAGCAGGGGATATTAATGGAGATGGCTTTGATGACATTATTATTGGGGCATTAGGTGCCTCCCCCAATGGCAATAGATTAGCAGGAGAGAGTTATGTGATCTTTGGCAGTGCTGACTTCGGTGATCCTGTAATTCCTGATAACATAGCACCTCTATTAACAGAAATTAACTTAGTCTCTTCTACCAATGATCTCACCCTTCAAATAGGATTTAATGAGGCAATCTCCCGAAATAGCCTGAACTCTAATAACTTCCAATTGTTTGATTCTCAAGGTCAAATCATTCCTCTGGAAGATATTCTTCTTCGTAATGAAGATCGTATCATTGAATTGAGTTATGACACTAGACTGGAAGGGGATTATTCTTTAATCATCCAACAATCTGAAATCACCGACTTAGCAGGTAATGCAGTAGCTGATGAAGATTTAAACCAAACAATTACCGTTACTGATGTTTTTATCCCCATAATTGAAACAAATCTCATCAACGATACAGGAAATAGTAACAGCGATTTCATCACCAATGACCCTCGCATAACAGGTCAGATTGTTGACAGTAGCACCATTACTGAATTTACTGCGCTATTTGATAGCCCAGAAAGTGGTAATTTTGTCAATATCTTAGAACAATTAGGGTTTGCTGAATAAAAGCGAAACCCTATTTAATATTTAAAATTCCCTAAAAAGATGGAAAGAGAGTTTTTAAAATCACCTTAATTCTCTATTTTAGCTCTGGAGATATGTTTAGCGTAAAATTTACGCTAACAATTGTTTTTTATCCAAAGTCCAATAGTGGAGCAGGGGATATTAATGGGGATGGCTTTGATGACATTCTTATTGGGGCATCTGGAGCCGACCCCAATGGCAATAGATCAGCAGGAGAGAGTTATGTGATCTTTGGTTCTGCTAGTGGTTTTAGTGGCAGTTTAGACTTATCATCTCTCGATGGTAGTAATGGCTTTGTTCTTAATGGTATTGATGAATTTGACGGTTCAGGGAGTTCTGTCAGTGGAGCAGGGGATATTAATGGGGATGGCTTTGATGACATTATTATTGGGGCAATATTTGCCGACCCCAATGGCAATGAGAGTGCAGGAGAGAGTTATGTAATCTTTGGCAGTGATGAGTTTGGAGGGGGTAATAGTTGAAGTGAGATCTCCTGTAGGTTAAGTTAAACGAAATCATTATCCGCTTTTAGAAACTTACGATAATCAATATAATCTATGATTATCTGTTCTATTCCTGCTTCAACTAGGAGAGTCGGCTCTTAACTATCCACAGGCTGACACGGACTAGCTGTCCGCCAAAGCTGCTAGGTTTCTAGCAGCGTTAAGATCACGGTCTAAAGAGAATCCACAAGACTCGCAGTTAAAGGTGCGCTCTGACAAACTAAGTTTATCTTTCTTAAAGCCACAGTTAGAGCAGGTCTTACTACTAGGAAACCAAGGGTCAGCTAGTATTAGCTCTGACCCTACAAGCTTACACTTGTAGGTTAGTTGTCTTCTAAACTCGTAGAAGCCCATATCCTGTACCGCCTTGGCGAGTTTACGGTTAGCTAACATTCCAGATACATTAAGATCCTCGACAACTATCTTGCTGTGGTTCTTAGCTAGATAGGTAGTGAGCTTATGCAATGTATCTTTACGGATGTTAGCTATCCTTCTATGCAGCCGAGCTATCTTAATCTGGGCTTTCTTGCAATTGTTAGACCCTCGGAGCTTGTGGCGATTTAACCACTGCAATCTTGATAGTCTCTTCTCGTAAGAATTGTAAGACTTTGCTCCTTCTACTACCACCTCAGTTGATAGAGTGGCTAGAGCCTTAACGCCAAGGTCAACACCGACCACATCATTACTTTTGGGTGTATCTAATGGTTCCACTTCTAGCAGCCAGCTAATAAACCATCTGTCAGCTTGGCGGCTAATAGTACAACTTTTAGGCTTAAAGCCTTGAGGTAACCTTTCGTAAGTTCTTAAAACTCCAAGCCTCGGAACTTGTATCTTATAGTGGTCTACTACTTTGATAGTTCCGTCTAAGGTAAAGCTGTCCCTTCGACCCTTTTTCTTAAATCTAGGTGGTTTGGAAGTTTTCTTGAACGCCCTGTCCCACGCCTTCCTTAAGTCTCTAAGAGCATTTTGTGGGGCACACTTTGATACTTCGTAGTACCAATCTTTCTCTGATTTAACGTATTTGACTAACCACTTATGCAGGTCGATAGCAGAGGGGAACTTTATGTTATCCTCTGGGTTAGCTTTGTTATAATCTAATACCTGTTTGGTCAGGGCTAAGCCGGCGTTCCAAGCGTGTCTTGCTATCCCAGCGTGTTTATGTAGCTGCGTTCTTAGCTTGTTATTTAAGATAATTTCGGTCTTAAATCCAAGTAGCATGGTACACTTGAGTAAATACTACTCACATATTAACTTATGCCTAGTGCAGCTTGGCGAAAGTAATCCACCAGATTTTTACAGAAACTTTCGTGACTAGCCACGACAATGTGTTTCAATGAAACTAACGGAAGAATCTCGAAGTTGATGTCCATGATAAAAGCATTGCCAATTAACCTCTCCAACCTACAGAAAACAGTACTCCAACAAATAGTGAGAGGGACAACAAACCCCTATCGCCTTGTTAGACGAGCCAAGCTAATCTTAGCCGCAGCATCAGGAGAGAGCAATAGTTCGATTAGTCGAAGATTAGAATTAGACCGAGTACAAGTGCGTCAGTGGCGATCGCGATGGTTTGAGGAGAGAGAAAAACTGAGTGCCGCCGAAGAACAACAGGTAACGGAGAAAGCATTAATGGTCTTGATCAAAGGAATTTTAAGCGATCGCCCAAGACCTGGAACAACAAAATCCTTTACGGTCGAACAAGTAGTCCAGATTGTAGAGATCGCTTGTGAAGAATGTGAAAAATCAGACAGACCAGTGAGCCATTGGACACCTTCAGAGTTGGCGGATGAAGCCATAAAAAGAGGAATTGTCGAAAAGATTTCCCCCCGTAGTGTGGGGCGTTTTTTAAAAAGAAAGCGACCCATTACAACCACATCTTTCGTTCGTTACTGGTTAAATGCCAAAATTGATGATC
>NZ_AADV02000061.1 GCF_000167195.1 Crocosphaera watsonii WH 8501
TATCCTTTCTTAATAAAAATTGGTCTTTCTTTAATAATTTTTTCTTCTTCCTGTTTCTCTTTATCTTCTTCCCTTTTATATTCTCCATCTAAATGAAATGATGTGGAATCTAAATGGGAGTATTTAAGGTCTATTTTAAATTTTTTAATTACTTCTAAAACTACTTCAATAAAAATATCATTTAGTCCATATTTATATAATTCATCCATTACTCTCCCAATTTTATCATCATTAAGGTAATCAGGTTTAATTCTTTCTCCTAACAATTTCTCAATGGCTTTATCTTGAAAAAACTGACTGAATAAATATAGAGGTCTTGAAGCAAATCCTAGTCCATTGATTAAAATAGACTTAACTACTGTACCTGCTGAGATTTTTTCTCTAACATCTATTCCTAATTTATTATTAATTATTTTGACTATTCCTATTTCATCAATTAAACCAGTTACTATCCCTAAATGGTCTAAATTTTTAAATTGTATTTCTTCTAAATAAGACATTTTTCGCTCTTTTTTTACAGAGGAAACAACTTAAGCAATTATCCCACTTTTTTGTCTTCAAGAGCTTAAGCAATTATACTTAATTATTAACCCCAGGCTTGTAGTATTTAATGCTACTTTTTGAAGTGCGGAATCTGGGTAATAACAAAGCGATCGTGTCGTAGCCTTTTTCCGTGAAAATGGCGATAGTCTTGTTGGTTAGCGAGTGCCGTGAGAATTTGACGGGCTTTAAGCACAACATTTTTGGGAAAAGGTCTTAAATCAATGGTATCTTTGCTGAAGGTTTCTTCCCAGGCATTTTTTTGTTGTTGCTTTTCATTCCTGGCCATTTGTTCTTGGGCGCAACGATGGCACCTTTGGCCATAACCTTTATGTCCACAAGGAAAGTTCTTTTTTCGTCTAGACATAGTAAACTTTTATCCATAAAATGCTTGCCATTGTGAGATATATCCACAATACAGGGTTAGATGATCCCCTAGCAAATTAATTGACCAAGACTTCTGCCTCGGAAGATGGATTTACTATTCAATCTCTGCACTAATTAAGATTGGGTTGCACCTCTTGATTAATCCAAGCAACTAATAATTCATAGCCTAAACTTAGAATCACTGGACCGATAAATAATCCTAGAATTCCATGGACTAAGGTTCCCCCTAAAACACCCATTAAAATAACAATGGTGGGAACTGGTAAACCTTTCGACATTAATATTGGTTTGAGAATATTATCAACCAAGGTACAAGGAACCATCCACAAAGTAAATAATAATGCGGTAACAGTACCCATAGTAGACCAAGCAAAGATAATTGCTGGAAAAACTACTAAACCAGATCCAATTTGAATAATTGCTAAAACTAAACACAATAAAGTCAACAAACCAGCAAAGGGAATTCCTCCTATCATAAAACCAATGCCAATCAGGAGACTTTGCAACGCGGAAACCCCGATAATACCCCTTGTTACTCCTCGAATAGTACCAGTAGCTAATTGCAAAAATTCTTGTCCTTGTTTGGGGGTTATCCGTAGAAAAACTTGTCTAATACGAGAATTTAATTTCTCTGCATTAATAATTAAAATTCCGGCAATAATAATAGAAACAATAAACTTCAGTAACACCACCCCAATATTAGCAGCGAGAAACAATAGGTTTTTAGCTAATGCTTCTAACTGAGGTTGGAACTGACTTAAGACTGAGGCCAAATTAACCGATGCTAATTCCCAAATCCTATTAACCCTTTCTCCAATCACTGGCCATGTTTCGATCCCTTCGGGGGGAGGAGGAATAACTAAACTACCGGAAGCAAGACTATCGGCGAAGGCTTGAGCATTATTGACGAAAATAGTCGAAATAACACTCACTGGACCAATAATTACTCCCACCCCCAATAAAGTAAGGATAACCCCTGCTAATTTTCCTCGTCCCCCCAAAAGGTTTTTTAACCATAAAAATAGGGGAAATATAGCGATCGCCAAAATAATCCCCCACAATACAATCCCGAGAAAAGGACGAATCAGCAGAAAACACCAAGCTAATAATAATCCAATCAAGAAAAGTCTGATGATCAGATCAACAATTTCAACAACTTTAAAACGATTATCCATAGATTAATTAAAAATATCAACCAGTGTTACGCATTCCTGCTGCAATACCATTAATAGTGAGTAATGCACCCCGTAATAATTCTTCTTTAGAATAACGGAAGTGAATGACTCCTGACTCTGCTTGACGGGTATATTGACGTAATCTTTTCAACAGAGAAACTTGTAAAAAACCAAGGGGAACAATAGTTCCATTTCTTAACTGTACCGATCGCTGCAAACCAGCATCTCCTTCTAATAATTTTGGTTGTCCGGTGATGCTTAAAATAATTTCACAGGTGCGATGGTATTCTTCAGAAATGCGCTCAAATACCTTTTCAAATCTTTCTATATCTTCGGGATTGGAAAGTTCCTTGACGTAATGGTGAGCAATTTGTAAATCCACTTTAGAAAGGGTCATTTCTACTTTAGAAATCACCATTTTAAAGAAAGGCCATTTCAAGTAAAAATATTTAAACAACTTCAAATTTTCCTCGGGTTCCTGTTGCAAAAACCCTTCTAAGGCGGTTCCTACTCCATACCAAGCTGGCAGCAGGAAACGACTTTGTGTCCAACTAAACACCCAAGGAATCGCCCGTAAGGTACTTAAATCTTTTTTTCCACTTTTCCGTCGGGCAGGACGAGAACTAATCTGTAATTGGCTAATTTCGGGGATCGGGGTAACGGACAGGAAAAAGTCTAGGAAGTCGGGTTGTTCATAAATTAAACTGCGATAGGCTTTTCTCGCACTACTAGCCAACTCTTCCATGATCCCGTTCCAAGGGTCAATATCGTCGAAGCCACTCCCCAGTAAACTGCCTTGGATCACTGCTGTTGTGGCAGTTTCTAGGTTATACAAAGCGAGTTCTGGTAGGGAGTATTTGGAGGCCAAGACTTCTCCTTGTTCGGTAATTTTGATCCGTCCGTTAATGGTACCTGTGGGTTGGGCTAAAATAGCAGCGTAGGCGGGGCCTCCCCCCCGTCCCACGGAACCCCCACGACCATGAAACAGTCTCAGGGCTAAATTGTGTGGTTCGGCGATCTTTTGTAAGGATTTTTGTGCCTTATGAATTTCCCAATTACTGCTCAGGAAACCAGAGTCTTTGTTGCTATCAGAATAACCCACCATAATCTCTTGTAGATTGGCCGGTTGCAGTTGAGGTGGTGGTAATTGTTCTTTTTTATCCTCGTCTAAATAGTCGTACCCTCCGGCTAAAGCTGTTCGGTATAAGGGTAACTTAAACAAAGCCTCCATGATTTCAGGGGCCCGTTTTAAATCGTCTACGGTTTCAAAAAGGGGAACAATGCGAATGGTGGTGGTACTGGTTCCTGGATCGTAGAGTCCGGCTTCTTTGGCTAATAACAAAACCTCTAGTACATCGCTGACATCGTTAGTCATGCTGATGATATAGGTTTGACAAATTTCGATGCCAAATTCTTGTTGTAAATGGCGCAACATCCTCATGGTTTCTACTGTTTCGATGGTTTTTTCATCGAAGGGCATTTCCATGGGTATTAAAGGACGACGGGTTTGTAGTTCCCCAACTAACCAATTGACTTTTTCTGCTTCGGAAAGTTCTTCGTAGGGAGTGGGTAAGATGTTTAAATAGCTGGCAATGGTTTGGATAGTTTCGGAATGACGGGAAGATTCTTGACGAAAATCAAGTTGTGTGAGGGTAAAGCCGAACATCTGGGCCTGAAAAATTAGATTCTCCAATGCCTGGCATTTTAACCCTGTTTCCTCTAAATTACGTTTAATTAGTTGTAATTCTGCTTCAAATTCTACCCCGGAGTGGTAGATATTTTCTGGGGTTTCTTCGACTAAGACTTGTCCCTGTTCGGGGTTGGCTAGATGATTATTGCGATCGCGTGTATGTTCGAGGCGTTTTTGAATATAAGCCAGTTTCAGGCGATAGGGTTCTTGACGATAGCGTATGGCTAGTTGATCATAAATTTCTGGCATGGCCACGCGATCGCGTTCCAAGGAGTCCAGGAGATCCTGAGAAACATTACTCCAGTGCAAGGATGAGCTTAAAATCTCTGTTAAGTCTTCTACGGCTGCTAAATATTTTTCTAGAATTAAGTTGCGTTGATAACAAGCGGTGCGCCAGGTTACGTCTGTGGTAACAAAGGGGTTCCCGTCCCGATCGCCTCCTACCCAAGATCCAAAGCGACAGAAGGTATTGTGAGGGGGTTTAATACGGGGAAAATTGGCTTGTAGGGCCTGTTGCAGTCTTTGAGAGAGTTGGGGCAGCGCACTACATAACACTTCATCGAAGTAGTGTAGGGTGTAGTCTACTTCGTCGAGGACACTGGGTTTAAACTGATGAAGTTCATCAGTACGCCACCAGAGGCGAATTTCTTCGTTGAGTTGTTCAATAATTGATTCTGCTTCCCAGGAACTACTCAACCCCATACCTCGAAATGCTTCTTCTGCTTGGTCTAAACGTCGCAGTAAGGTAGCTATTCGTCTTTGTTTGAGTCTTATGGTATGACGAACAATCTCCGTGGGATGAGCTGTAAAAACGAGGCGGATATCTAATTGTTCTAGTAAGCGTTGAATTTGTTGGGGGGGGACGTTTAAGCGTTTTAATTGGGGAAATAACCAATGAAAGGTTCCTCCCTTTTCCTGACTTTTTGTCTCTCCAACTAGAGCTTTTTCCAATAAATCTGCGCCCACTAAGCCATTAGTGGACTTTTCTCCTTTTTGATAATTTTCTCTCGCTTTTTCTGATTCTTGATAGGTAGAGCGTCGGTTCAGTTGCTGATCTCTTTGTTCGTAATGTTGTTCAACAATATTAATCAACTGAAAATAGAGAGCAAATGCCCTGGTAGCACGAATAGCCTCATTGAGTTCTAACTCTTCTATGAGTTCATTGATAGAGGTTTTTGGTTGATCGGTAACCTGTCCTTCTGGTGAGGAGATTTTTCGTAATTTTTTTAATAAGTCTACTAATTCTAGGCCACATTCAGCCTTTAATACTGATTCCCATAAACTTTCCACTAATTCCAGACGCTGACGTAGGAAGAGATCAGATGTTGAAAAAATGTTAACCTCTTCAACTGTGGACTGTAATGATTCAAGAAGCATAACCAGTAGCAACCTCGAAGGACTATATGCGATTCAAAGGTAATGTTAACTAACAAAGCCTATGGGAACGATGACAGTTTTCAGTGCAATTTTTTCAATTGCTCTGACATAAAGATTTTTATTCCCTTGGATTAGAATATCGTCATTAACAACTAACCTCCCTTATTTTATCGGTTCTTTTCCGATTTCGGTTAAGTTATCATTGGGTTAGTGGGAAATTTTAAGGATGCTTTAAGAGTTGAGTTGTATATCAAATATTAGGAGATTCTGGGTTTGACAGATAGAAATCACTTTTGAGATAAAATATTGACTACAATATAAACATATAAGCAGAAATTTATATTAAATCTTACAGACCAACCCATACATACTAGATTACATGACAAGTATTGCCGCTTCTAACCACCGTCACGCTTCACAATCACAAACCCACATGAAATCATCTCACTTACCCAGTGACAGCGCCCTCGGCCTCATTTCTACCCATAGTTTCCCTGCTATTGTGGGAACTGCTGATATGATGCTCAAATCAGCAGATGTTACCTTAGTAGGATACGAAAAAATCGGCAGTGGACACTGTACCGCTATTGTACGGGGTAAGGTGGCTAATGTTCGTTTAGCGGTGGAAGAGGGGGCAAAAACGGCTGAAAAATTCGGTCAGTTAATCTCTAAGCTAGTTATTCCCCGCCCTATGCCCAATCTAGAGGCTGTTTTTCCCATTGGGAGTCATTTAGTAGAAATTGCTCAACAACAACAAGGTTACAGTCGTCTCAGCAATCGTTCTATTGGACTTATAGAAACCAGGGGTTTTCCAGCTATGGTGGGGGCTGCCGATGCTATGTTAAAGTCTGCTGATGTACAGTTGGCCTCTTACGAAATTATTGGGGATGGACTCTGTACAGCTATTGTTCGCGGATCAGTAGCTAATGTGGCTGTGGCCATTGAGGCAGGAATGCACGAAGCTGAGAAAATTGGCGAATTACACGCTATGATGATCATTCCCAGACTCCTAGAAGATTTAGAACATACCTTACCAGTGGCTAGTTACTGGCGTGAAGATCAAGAACCTTTACCCATGTTAATGCCCATACCTGTTAAACAACATCAACGAGAAGTGTTAGCTTTACCAGAATTAGAGAAAAAGCCCCTAGTTATGAAAAAACCGGCGGAAATTGAAGAAACTATCGAATAAATTAAATTTCTTAATTAGGGTTTGCTGAATAAAAGCAAAACCCTATTTATTGTTCTGGTTCCACAACAGGTTAAACCATATCCTATTTTGTCTAAAAAGCGTCTAATAATAGTAATTGGACTGGCATTTTTAGCGATTCCAATACCCATAATTGTTTTTATATCTTGTCTATTATTAATTGCTAACTTTGCCATTTCTAGAAGATCAGTATCAGTATTAATTAATTTACGATTAATATCTTTTAATAAAACAGGTATTCCTAATACTTCCATTGTTCCAATAATAGCACCAAATTGACTACGATTAAAACCGGGTAAAAAGATACTTCCTTGTCCTTGGTCAATTAATTTTTTAGCAATTATTGTATCTCTATCAGCTAAATAATTTCGTCCTTTGGTCAAGAAGTAATGTAGTCTAATTTTTTGATACCAACCTGCATTATCTAAAGCCACTAATTTCGGGGTAACGGGAATACCATAACGGCGTTGTAAATCATATTTTTTAAGTTGTCTTCGTTCTTTATTTGTTTTGATTAAGGATCTTTTGAGAGCTTGATATTTCAGATCGTTTAAGTCTTGAGATTTAGCAATTTTTTGACAATCTAATTGATGATTTTTTTGTCTCACTTTTTCTATGGCTTCTATGAGGTTATTATGACTTTGAGACAAATTTTTATCATTCTTCTTTATTCGTTTTTTAGTATTATTCCTTTTTTTAACAGCTAGATTAATTGAATGATTTCTAATTTGAAGATTTTGAATAATCGTCTCCCGATAGTGAATCATTTGTGCATTAATTCTGACAGCTATTTTCCCCCAACATAGTAAAGATTCTGCTTGAAAACCTATGTCTAAGTCATCCAATGATTCTAAATCAGATTTTTGTAATAATCTAATATTTAGGTTAGTTAAACGATGACCTGATGTTAATAAATTAGGAATAGAAGTTGCACCATTACCCACTCTATTAAAGCCATAAGTAGCTAACCAGAGGTGATGGGGTATATTCTCCCTTATTCTCCCTAAAGATTGAATGACAGATGTGGGGGTTTATACTCCTTGAGCAAGACACCAAACTGAGGTAAAATGACCTTTAATATCAATACTAAGTCCTGTTTCAATGGCGGGACTACTTAGGACAATATCATAGTTGATTAAGATATCATTGAGTTTGGTGATACACTGATAAGCAGGATGATTAGGATCGGTTAATGATTGGGAGTCAATGCGTAAAATATTAGCCGTAGGGAATTGTTTTTTCAGATAAAGTTCTAAGGTTTGAGTTCCCCATTTACTGGTTATTTTTTGCGCAGATAAACAAACAAAGGGTTTACCTCCTTCTCGAATATGTTCAACTAAATTTTGTAAGAAACGTTTGGGTGTTGTTTCTGGATAATGATAACCTGACCATGTTTCTTTTTGGCTTGGTTTCCAGTAATTTTTGATGATAAAAGGTTTTATATCAATTCCTGACAATTTTATTAAGTAATCTAAAGATACATTGCTTAAGTCAGCATCAGCAACAAAAATTTTACCATTGCTATCTAGATTAGTGTGGATAAGTTTCTTAAAGCATCTTAAAATAGCAACACGGTTATTGGTACAGGTTTCAGAGTTTA
This sequence comes from Crocosphaera watsonii WH 8501, assembly GCF_000167195.1. Classification (GTDB taxonomy): domain Bacteria; phylum Cyanobacteriota; class Cyanobacteriia; order Cyanobacteriales; family Microcystaceae; genus Crocosphaera; species Crocosphaera watsonii. The sequence continues at coordinate 7,980 of NZ_AADV02000061.1, forward strand.
AGCCGTGCCAAATAACTTGTTCTATTTCATCAATAATAACCAAAGCATCTCGCCAGTCTTCAGGATTAAATTTAGCTTGATAATTTTCGTGTAGCGAGTCAATACATAACCCATACCCTAATGGTTGCTCAAGATAATTTTCCTTGATATCTGTGACATAAGGCAACCCAAAACGCTGACATAACTGTTCAACCAATTTGATGCGGTGACCGATGACTAAAACCTTTTGATTATGGGCGATCGCTTCTCGAACAATTTTGGCTAAAGCTTCGGTTTTTCCTGTACCAATAGCAGACTTAACGCCAATCAATTTGGCCGTATTCGGAATATCTAAACTGGGAAGATAACGACAATTAAGTTCAACTTCTGCTGCGTAGGTTAATTGAGTAACTTCTCTGGCTTTCCATATCTCTAAGGGTAAGGCTTTTTCATAATAATAATCAAAAGCTTTTTTCCCTTGGTTAAAGAGGAGATCATCTACTCCTTTCCCTTGCTCCGGTTGCCAATGGATCACCTTAACTTGAGATCCTGCTTGACTTAACAAATAACCTAGCTTTCTAATGGCATTATTAACCGCTTTAATGGTATTTGGTTTACTATCTTGGTCAAAGGTAAGATAAATTTCTCGTTGACCAGAAGTTAACTTCTTTAACTGCGGAATTAAATAAGATTTACCAATACGTTTTCCCTGTTCATCTTTGGGAGTACGATAGCCATTATTAATTCCAGGCAGGGCGATGGCCACATATCCAGCACTCAATAATGCTCCTGCTTTTTTGGCTCCTTCGGTAATACAAAGAGGAATAGAAGGATGAGCTATCACCCATTGCCAAAACCCTCCATCTACCTGGGTATTATCAATCATTTCTGGGGTAAAATGGATGCCATGCTGTTGCGCAATAGTTGCCCAAAGATGTAGGGGGACTCTTAAAGCAAAGATACCTGTAGGGGTTTGGGGTGGATGTTCATATTTAATCGGTTTACCTCGGTCATAACTTAATCGTGGTTGCTTGGGTTTAAAACACCCCCAGAGGTCATCTTCTCCGCTCATAACATCAATTCCTGAACACCACCAACCCCCTAATTCTGTGTGTTGATAACGCTGTAAAATATGATTGCTGAGTCTGCCATCGTTGCGTCGGGGAAGCTCATCTGAGTACAATAAATGTTCGCAAGGAGACATTCCTTCTAAGGTGGTCACATTTAGTTCTATCACTTGTTCATCAACGCAACTATTTAACCACTCTTGTTGATGGTTCATTTTCCTTTCTCCCGACAATTGAATTCCGACAAATCCCTAACGCAAGGCCAAAACTAAAATATTGACACTGGGCATACTCTACATATAGCGTTTGGATCTACAATGTTAAACAGAAGACACTAAATAGGGAAGGTACAAAAGAACTATTTTGCTCAAATGATAACAAATCGTCTCTAAGACTATAGCATTACGCATTATGATGGAGTTCGGAGGCTCAATATTAGGTGTACATATTGAGTCCGAGAAACGCTATATTAGGATTAACTCGGTTTTATTCCGTTTGCTGCTCACTCGATAGAAAGTCTTCATGCCACTGTTGAGCCACTTTATCCCAACCAAATGAATCTTTTAAAGCTAAAGCTTCTTGTCTTAAGGTTTCCTGTTTATCAGGGTTTTTAAGTAAGTCTATCACTGCTTCAACAAAAGCATTATTAGTTTCCTTATCACCAGCAGGGCCTTTAATTCTAATGCCTGATTTCACTGTTTCATCTAAACTTGCACAAGTTGTTACGATAGGAACACAACCAGCAGCTTGAGCTTTCCAAGCACTAATACAGAAAGTCTCCGCAGCAGTATGACAAGGATAAACCCAGATTCCAGATTGAAACAATTCTTTAATTAAGGCTTGATGTCCAATTCTGCCATGTTCATAGACATTTGGTTGATCAAAAAGTTGTAAAATTCGTTTTTTTATGTCGGGTAATTGTGGAAATTTTTTGATATAAGGTGAATTAATTAAAGCATCAGTGCCTTGCCAACCATAAAAAATATGTAATTCAACATCTGGCACTTCTTTGATAACTTCATCCCATTGATCGAGTAAATGTTCAATACCTCTGGTATAATCACTAATGGAAATCAGTCTCTTAGGATTTCTAGCAATTCCTGTTAAGTTAAAGTCTTCTAAATTAATACCATTGGCCGTTAAAAATATCTTTTCTTCAGGAATCCATTCTGGCAAAAGAGATTTATGAAAATTTGATAAAACGAAAAGTTTATCAAAACTCGACAAAAAGTCTAAACGTTGAGACTCTTCTATTGGCGGAAATAATTGAGGGTTGTCGTGTAGCCAAACCGCAGTTTTTTAGCTTTAACTTTCATTTGCATCGGTTGTGTCCAAGCACGATGAAAAATAAAAATATTAAAATTATCTTGAGGATTGAATTTATCAACAGATTTATAAACAACTCGATTATATTCTCCTTCCATATCACCACATTTATTAAATACAGTAACTTGATAGCCTAACCGAACAAGTTCTTGACTTAAGTAAATTATAGCTTCTTCACTGCCTCCAATGCCTTTCTTAAGACTGGGATAAGCCCAGTCTTCCACATGGAATGGAAAGTTAGAATGAATTACAATTGAGTTATTGTCCCAGTTCATATTTATTTTTGTTAATTACAAAAGATTATGACAATGGTATGATACATATAAAATAGACATTCTGTCAAATAAATATCAGAACCAATTAATCTTAACTTTGCATAACTTAATCAGATAACATTGCTAATGTTAGATTTTCATTTATACAAACTTTTTCTAGAAACATTATTACATTATCAGCCAATAATTGTGCTGTCTTTTTAGTAATTAAAGCTTCTACATAAATAAAATTGCAAAATAGTTTCTCATTTAATGTAACAACACCTAACCAAAAACAATCACCGGAAATATGTTGACCAATGGGAAAGTATAATTCTTTTATCTTTAGTTGATCACTATAATAGCTAAATCTAAATTTTCCCCTATTAGAAATTGAAAAAATATTATTTCTTGCCATGGTATTTTCCTTACTTAATCTAGACTGAATCATCCTATTTCTTTCAAAGTCAAGTGATTTATTTTCCTGTAATTTACCTTGTTGCTTGAGTAAATTTATATGAACTCCATCAATTAAAGCATCATGTGTTTTTGCTTTACATTCTCTAGCTAAATTCCAGAAAATTGTATCTTGGTTGATTAACTGATTAAAAGCTAAAATAGATATAAAGCAACCTAAGGTTGCATTTGGTATTTTCGGTTGACAATATTTTCTTAAACTTACAGGAAAAGCATAGGAAAAATTTATATTATCATCTGTTGAAAATAATTGTGCTGATGCAAATAACATTGCTACACAAATAGCACTATGTACAGAGGTATTTTCCTGCTTACATTTTTCAATTAGTATTTTAGTATTTTCTTTACTAAGCATTCGCGGTAACATTCTAGTAAACCTTTGATTAACTGATGCTGTTTGTTCAATAATTAATTGTGGTTGTGCTTCTTTCTCTTCCTTTTGTAATTGATAATTTTCAAGTTTATTCTCATTTAGGAAATCAAAATTAAGCATCTCTTCTGCTGGTGGAAGAAACTCCAAATATTCTACTTCAGGTATGTTTTCTCCATCAATAATTTTCTGACAATAAAATAATAAATTATCAATGAATTTCATACATGAAACACCATCAATAATTCCATGATGAAAAGTAATAATTATTTCACAGCTATTTGATTTTGACTCAGAATATAAAATAGTCACACGACAAAGAGGACTTTTTTCATGGGTAAATTTTATATGTAGTTCTTGTTCAGCAATTTTAATAGTTTCACTATCATCCTCTTTGTATATTACTTGTACAGGTATTTCTGTTATACCTTCCGATTCAAAATAAAATCCATCTTCATGCTCAACAATATAAACTTGAAGTATGGGATGACGCTTTTGAACTAATGTAAGAGCTTTCTTAATAGTATCAGGTGTTAAAAATCCTTCAATATAAACAATATTGACGATTAATCCACCTCCTACTTCATGGCCTAGGGTCATAAATTTTTCAACTAAACCAAGTTTTCGACTAAAAGACTTCATTGTAATTTCCTCTGATTATCAAAGATTCTTTAATAGCTGCTTGTAACCGCAAAGCATTCTATTTATAAGAATCTTTTTTTAATACCTTTTGAATGGCAGTTCGTAGTTTAGAAACCTTCCTAATATGTATAATAAGCTTTGAAAAATACCAACAAATCCTTTAACTTGATAGCCCAGATATACCTGTAATGCCAACCCTTTAATGCCGCTTTTAGTAAGATATAAGAATATGCTCTTCAAAAGTTGCCAGATGCCTTGAGTCATATAGGTAATATAGACAATATCAGGTAAACTTTTGAAAAATTTAGGTTGATCACCACCTATGTACAAAATTGGTTCACTATCCCAAGGGTCGAATTCAACAAACTTTAAGGAAAAATCCCAGCAAGGACGAAGAAACATTTTCGCTTTCTCATTTAACATACAAGCAACAAAGCTAAAAGTGCTATTGCTAGTTACGACAATATCGCAATTACTCAAAATAAAAAAATCAATATAAAAATCCAGATCTTCGTCCTTCATATTCTCTGGAAGTTTAATATCTAAGTCCCTTGAAGTCACAGGAGAAAATTTTTTAAAATCACCAAGAATACTATCAAGATCATTACTACATAAAAACAGAACTTGATCTTCGAGATTATCCCAGATTCTCTCAAGACATTCGCAATACCATTGTGTGGGAAATACTAATGTAAACCCTAGTCTGGGTTCTTTGATGTAGTCACCTTGTCGAATGTGAAGACCAATGATCGTTTTTCCTTGAGAGCGAAGAATATTCAGACCATTATCTAAAGAAGAGTTAAGATCGTTTACAGGTTTAAATAAAGAACGAAAGTCTTGCTGATGAGGTTTAAAATATCGAGTATGGATTTGGAAAAACCCCCATATATCAACGTTAACAAGGCCACTATTGAGAGAGTCTGCCCCAATACGCAAACTTTTGGCATCGGCAAGTTTTTCAAGGTAGGGAATAAATTGTGGAATAACCTCAAACAGACTGTCTCCCATATCTTTTAACTCAATTGCAGGAGGTAATCGCTTGGAAATAAGCGTATCATTATGTCCAAAAAGAGTTTGCCCAATCCAAGGGGAACATTCAACTCTTCCACCACTTTTTTCAGCACAAATTCTTAAAAAAGCATATTGAAAAAGTTGGGTGACAAACCGCCCCAATTGACCAATACAAGACATGGTTAGAACAGGTTGACTCTCAGTTTTAGGATCTTCTCCAGATAAGGCTTTGGTCTTTTCACTATCTTTTTTGAAAGTCTCAAATACGCTGAATACTCTTTCTGTTTCACTTTTGGCTGTGTATTTAGAATTGGTCATTATATCTATTTTAAAAATTCTCCATTCTTAAGAACTTCGACTCCCCTCAGTGCAAGTATCCGTAAGGCTTAATTTCTAATATAGCAGTCGCCAAAACGCTTAGGACATTTTCCTGTTCCCTATTACCTTGACACAATAGCTGAGGGTATCCTAAGCAACCTAGCGGTTGCTATATTTATTCAGGCATTTATGTCACGATCATGGTTTGTATGACAATGCTCAGAAGTCCAATTTATAATATCAAGAGGCAAACTATCCACTTGATTTAGCTAGTGCTTTTTGGGCAATCTTTGTTCCTCCAAAGAGAGTCAAAACACCAAGCATGGTTAAAGAACTGGGTTCGGGTACTGACGGTGAAGGATTACCCGGATTTCTCACAAATTAATTTGAAAGCCCAATCCAGAGATGAAAAATGATAATTTTTAGGACTAATAGAAATTTTGAATATAGATGAATAAAAAAATTGACTTTGATTATCCAAAAATTGAGTTTAAGAGGGAATAATTATATTAACTTTTGATTTTCTCCACGATAAATAAGACTAAATGAAAGTATCAGTCAGTCAACAACTTATGATAGATATCTTTTTTTTAAAACGACTTATTCTACTTATCCAGTATTAGGAATAGTTTTAATTCTTTTGTTAGCAATAGATAAAATATCTTGATAAGGACAAGCACTAGCTATAGCGATAATAATTCTTCTACAACTAATCTTTATTCTGGCTCCCAACTTAAGAAGATTTAGACGTATTCTTCCCACAGTTGCTTTAGCCAATGAAGTTTTTTTAAACAGTGTTGACGAAAAGCATTTATGAGAACATAAGCCCAGGAATGTATCCATAATCTTAGTTTATTACTTTGAAATGTTTGAGTTGAAGTTCTATCAGCTAACAAGTCTAATTGTTGTTCTTTAATCCGATTTTCCATCTCGCCTCTCGGACAGTATTTTTTTGTATAAAGTTTTGAGGGTGGAATTTTTGAAGCGGGCAAAGATGTCACCACATGGCGCATTTTTAAGCCATCACTTTCATAACAAACTTTTGTCACTACTCTTCTTTGACAACTCCATGACTTTTCTGTTTTATAACGAATAGAGCGATACCAAGTAGAAATTGGTACTAATTTTTTAACTTCTTCTAAATCTTCTTTTTTCTGAAATAAACTATCCATTAATTCAGTTATTGGAGCTAGTTTTTTTTCATATTCATGTTTGGCTTTTTCAATTACATCATCCGCTCGTAACTTAAGAACGCCATTTGTTCCCATAGCTATAACATAATCAACTAAAGGCTGATTTTCACAAAAATAGAAGATTTCTTCACGGGCATAGGCACTATCACCCCTAACTAGGATATGAGTCTCTGACCATTTTTCTCTAATTAGTCCGATAATTCTTTGTAATTCGTCTAAGGCTCCATCGGCTGGATCTACATTAGATGAACGAAGTTTAGCAACTAATAAATGATGCCCACAGAAAATATATAAAGGAGCATAACATACTCCGTGATAATAACTATTAAAAAATGCCCCTTCTTGATTACCATGTACTTGGTCATCCGTGACATCCATATCTAATATAATACTTAAGGGAGGTTTTTTATAAGACTCTAAAAAAAAATCGACAAAAGATTTTTCAATGGCTTCAAAGTTGGGTTCTATTTTATGATAACGACTCGTTTTTTGGTCGAGAATAGTCTCAGGACAATATTCCAATCTATTAATTGTACTTTTTCCAGCTAACCATCCCTTTTTATCTTCAAGTTCATTAAGCTTTTCTAAAGCGATCTTAAGGGCAGGATCGTGACGTAATTTATCATGGTCATTGACATCTTCATAGCCTAAAATAATTCCATAAAGCCTTTGTGCTAATAACTCATGAACGGAATGATCTACATAAGATTGATGACGATGATCTTGAAAACAGTTACCAAACTTCTCGGTAATTCCCAGTTTTTTATCCAACTCAGCTATCCAGACAATCCCCGCATCTGAAGTGATTAGTCCCCCATCAAAATTAGCGATTATTTCTTTTCCTTTCTGTTTACTAAAGTTGATTACTTGACGAGGGGTTCGGGGATGACTGGGACTCATTAAATCAGTTTAAGGTAAATTGCTTTAATAATTAAATTATAGCATATTTTATTCTAACAATCTAGTACTATTAGAGATTTTATTAATAATTTTTTTTGGAAAAATGAGTGATTGATTTATCTTTTCATCTTTGTCTAATTCGGGTTGATTTTAACGTAAAATCTGACAACAGACTGTTGGTTGGGGAAATCTGCGATCGCTCTGTTCAAACCCACTTCCTGTAAGGCTTCTGTGTTTGGCGATCGCAGATTTTGTGAGAAATTCGGGATTAGGGTTGTTCTCAATAATTTCCTCAACTTTGGTGTTAATAAACTTCTCAAAGAAAGGATCGGGATTATTACGAAAAGCACTAATATTAAAAGCGGCTCCTCCATTTTCACTAGCTAAAACGCCATAACGAGCGTTAGTATTACCGGTTCCAGGAACACCAATGAAATTAAACAGAGCATTATTATCGGGTAAGCCTGTTCTGGCATTATTAAACTGTGTTGGATTACTATCATCATCTTCATCAGTTACTAAGATAAAGTTTTTAACTGAGTTAGGGCGAAAAGTGGCATTGGCTAACCCAACATTGACTGCTTGACTTCCTCGCTCAGTACCACCAGAAGTGCTAATAGTTTGAAAAGCACCACCAGGAGCGTTAAAGACAGGAAAAGGGACAATATCTTGTGTTAGGGTTTCACCGTCAGCAAATTCAACTAAGCCATATTGAGCATCGATCCCAGCACCCAACATTGCATTGTTAAACTGCCCAATTCTGAGTTTAATTTGATTGATATCATCGCCCATACTACCAGAAGTATCGATAAGCCAAATAATGTCAGCCGGAACAAATGTTTGAGCATTCGCATTTGAGCTTAAACAAGCAATTAAAGCGATCCCAGAACCAATAGCAAGGCTGCTTTTGGTTAGTGAAATATTGTTTATTAAAAATTGATTAAACTCTCTCATGATTCTTTACGTACAAATACTTAAAAAATAGTACGATAGCCAGTATAAAAGCATCATTTTCTGATGTCAAGGTCACTAGATTTAAAAAGCAACATCATTTTTGCGTGGATATACTGAAAATATTTGCCCGAATATATAGTTTCTGTAAAGTATTGTCAGTTCTACGAATAAACCATAGGAATACGCTTTATGGTTAAAATTTGAAATAGATCCTCCATTATCTCAGAATAACAACGAAGAATCTGATAAAGTGTGATGATATTTAACGATTTGGGTTAACTTAAGATCATGAATGAGGTTGTCCAAATAAAACTAAAGAACAACTCAATTTTTTAAGGACTTCTGTAGTAATGTCACTTACTGCTAAACCACCAGCAGTACGACGACGGAAGGATCTTAAAACCACTAAATCAAACTGATGAGAAGCACGAATAATAACCTGTGAAGGAGAATCATGAATAATCATTTTGATTTTGCATTCTTTTGATAATTCATACTCAGTTATTAACTTAGATAAAGTGGTTTTAAATTCTGTAATTTGTTCCTGTGGAGTTTGGCGATCGCAGATATGTAAGAGGGTAATAATTCCTTGGTTAGAATCAGCAAATAGTTGGGCAAATTTAATCGTTTCTAAGGTCGCTTGACTTAAGTTTTTGATAGGCACTAAAATTCGGCGTAAGTTGACAGGATGATCTAACAAACGCATCACTGCAACGGGACAATGAGATGACCAAAATACCGTATCTAAAATTGTCCCGAATAGTCTTGCTTTTAATCCTGTATTTTCACTCCACCCCATAATAATTAGGTTAGCATTTTTTTCTTTTGCACTACGACTAATTCCTTGAGCAGCATCATCATCAATACGGATAATAGGTTGAGCAGATACTTCAAATTCTTGACTAATTTCTATTGCTCGATCCAATAATATTTGACTTTGTTTCAGGTTTCCATCCACTTGCGGATCATCCATATGAACATGGGCTGCAGCTATAGAAACAGGCACAATAATTCCTGACTCTTTTTTCGCTAATAAAGCACCCATTTCGATTAAATCTCGTTGAGTATAGGGATTATAAATAGGGATAAGTACAGTAAAATGATCATTCTTTATTTCATTTTTTAGTTGGGGTAACCATTCGTCTAGGGTACTTTCTATATTTCTGTTTTCTTCATCTTCTCTTGTTTTTGGTAAAGGCAATTTTGTGGCAAACTGTGCCGTTAATACAGGACCCAAAATAGAAGTAATTAACATTAAGACAATTACGCTATTAAAAACTGCTTCATTTATCAATGTTTGCCCGTCTGCATCTTTAACTTGATAAGCTACCAAAGCTGCTGCTAATGTGGCAGCTACCTGGGGCAATGATAAAGACCACATAGTAAATGATTCAGCCCATGTATAACGATAAATAAACTTAGCAACCGTTGCCGCTAAAAATTTAGCAGCGATCAAACCACCGACAATAGAAATAACTAAAAACAGTTGAAATTGAATAGTTTTAAGAAAAGCAGGAATATCTAATAGTAGTCCCATTCCAACAAAAAAGAAAGGGATAAATAAAGTTCCTCCTACAAATTCCACCTTCTCTTTAACTGGACCATCTCCTACCACATCATTGACTGCCAAGCCAGCCAAAAATGCTCCGATAATTTTATCAACATTAATTAATTGTGCGCCGATAGAAGCCAAAAATACTGCTAATAAAACAAATAAAAATTGGTTACTTTCTTCATCTCCAGTGCGCCTAAAATATTCCTTACCTAACCAGTAAAAACCAAAGAGAATAATAATAGCGTAAAACCCTAAAGAGACTAATTGCATAACTAAACTAGCTGCTGAAAAATCTCCGCTATGAATAGAGACACAAATAGCTAACACTAATAAAGCTGCAATATCAGTAAAAATTGTTGCCCCAATAGTCACCATTACGGCTTGGTTTTTCACCATTCCTAACCGTTGAACAATGGGAAAACCTAATAAAGTATGAGAAGCTAATAGGGAACCAATTAAAATAGAAGAATTCCAACCAAATCCAAAATTAAGACCGACAAAAGTTCCCATTAATAGGGGTAAAAAGAAGGTCAAACTACCAAAAACTAGGGAGCGTCCCTTTGTTTTACGAAATTCTGCTAAATCTATCTCCAAACCTGCAACAAACATCAGATAAATTTTGCCAATATCAGCAAACAACTCGATACTTTCTGAGTCAGCATCCAAAAGATATAAACCATCTTTTCCTAAGATAACACCAGCAAATAGTAACCCCACTAAACCAGGAAGACGTAACCGCTCAAAAATAGGGGGTAACGTCAAAATAACCAATAATAAGATGGTGAAGGAAACAAGAGGATTCCCCCGTAAAATCGATAAGAAATTTTCCATTAAGGTTAATCTGAGAGGCTCACCTTAATCATTATAGAGCAATCAGTAATGGTTCATGAGATTATCGAGATCCCCCCTAACCCCCCTTAAGACCCCGTCGTTAAGGACGGGGTCTTAAGGGGGGTTAGGGGGGATCAGTTTCAACATTAATTCTCACAATTGATAACTGATTGCTATAGAGCAGAAAAGGAGGGGTTGATGCTGCTCCCAAAAACCTACCCAATATTCACTCTTATTTACTCATAATAGTATCTAAATTTCATAAATAAGTAGGTTATTGTGTTTAAAACCCTAATATGATACAATTAAACTTAACAGTTCTGGTCATTATCTTCAGAAATGCCATGTTGTTAGGCTTTAAAACTCAACTTAAATTAAATCAAAATCAACGTCAACAACTGGCACGTCATGCAGGAGTAGCCCGTCATGCTTATAATTGGGGAAATGATTTATGTCTAGCTATTTTAGACCATAATAAGAATTGTTCAGACTCGGAAAAAATAAAATTTCCTACAGCAATTGATTTACACAAATGGTTAAACAAATTAGTTAAACCGCATAATGAATGGTATTATGCGGTATCAAAATGCGCTCCGCAATTTTCCCTCAGACATTTGGCTTCTGCTTGGCGTGATTGCTTCAGCAAAAAGAAAAAAAGACCAAGATTTAAAAAGAAAGGACAACACGATAGCTTTACTTTAGACGGAACTATCCGCATTCTATCTTCTCATTTAATCCAAGTACCTGTCATCGGAAAACTGAAAACTTATGAGAGATTACCTACTATCTATCAACCGAAAAATATTACCATCAGCAGAGTAATTGCTCACCGCAATAAAGAATCTGTCTTGACAACATAAAGGTAAAATCGGGGATTTTTATGTATAGTGGGGGTTATGACCACAAATGCTACCATTGATTCAAAGCTAGTTAGAGCTATCGCCGATGAACAGTTGGCGAACAATGTCTTCATGATTGAGTGGCTAGTCAAGGCACAACAACAGTTATCTCTTCAACAAAGACTGATTGACCAGCAACAACAACAAATCTCTACACAACAGCAAGAAATTGAAAAATTGAAAGAAGAGAGAGATAAGCTAAAAAACCGTAACTCAAAAAACAGTTCAGTCCCCCCATCATCAGACCCACTAAAAAAGCCTTCTGACAAAAAGAAACGCAAAAAAGGATTTAAACGCGGACCAAAATATGACCACCCAGGGAAGACCCGTAATGGTTTTGGTCAGCCCGATAAGATAGTCCCTTTAGAACTAGAAAACTGTCCTGTTTGTGGGGGTTCAGTGGAACGAGATGAAGTAGTTCCCGAAAAAGTCCAGCAAGTGGCTGAAGTAGTAGACCAACCCATAGAAATCAGGGAATATCGTCGCGGATTCTATAAATGTCCTAGTTGTGGATGGTCAGATTACAGTCCTGTTCCATTGGGAGTTAAAGAAGGATTCAGTTATGGGGCTCGATTAGTGGTNCCCCGTACGATTAA
>NZ_AADV02000060.1 GCF_000167195.1 Crocosphaera watsonii WH 8501
GTAATTCTTTGACTAAGATTTCTCTTCCTCCTGTTTCTACACGGGGAAATAATATTTTTTGATGCTTTAAGCTCTCAGGAAAATGGTCAATTAATTGATCGGCGATAAAGTTGGGAGGAATAAAATCAGGAGTGAGATGATATTGTTGTAAACAAGAGGCTGTTTTTTTACCTACTACAGCGATTTTAATATTACCTAAAAGCCGAATATCTTTCCCTAATTCTTTTAGCCGTTGAAAGAAAAAGTTAACCCCATTAGCTGAGGTTAAAATTAACCAATCAAAGGAAGATAAGGTTTCAATAGCTAAGTCTAGTTGATCCCAAGACGACGGGGGCAAAATTTCTAATGCTGGCATTTCTATAGTTTTTGCTCCCTGTTGTTGTAAGAGCAAACTAAACTGACTAGATTGTTCTTTGGCACGGGTAATTAATATAGTTTTTTGGGCTAAAGGGAGGGGAGAAGATGAAGACATATAGCGTAAATTAACAACGTTTCCAATAACAATAATAGCCGGAGATAAGGATAGTCCCGATACTTGTTCTATTATAGTCTTTAGGGTGCCTATATAAACTTTTTCTTGCTCACTTCCACTATTTTGAATAATGGCAATAGGTTCATCAGGCGATCGCTCATGACTGATTAATTTATTAACTATTGTCTCGAGATTTCTTGTACCCATTAAAATAACTAATGTATCTATTTTTGCTAAAGTTTCCCAGTCTAATAAGTCCGGTTGATGTCCTGTTAAAACGGTAAAACAATGACTGTTTTCTTTATCAGTTAAAGGGATTCCTGTCAAGAGAGGAGCAGCTAAAGCGGAGGAAATACCTGGCACCAATTCATAGTTACAATTAGCCTCTTGTAAAGCCTTAATCTCTTCATTAATACGACCGAAAATTATAGGATTACCACTTTTTAACCTGACAACTTGTTTACCTTGTGAACAGTAATTTATCAACAAATAATTAATTTTATTTTGTTTTGTACTGGGTTGACCTCCTCTTTTGCCAACATTAATTATTAGGCAATTATCAGGTACTAAATTAAGCAAATTATTATCTACCAAAGCATCATAGATTAACACCTCAGCTTGAGACAAAAGATTATAAGCTCTCAAGGTTAAATAGTTTATATTGCCGATTCCTGAACCCACTAAATATACTTTACCATTCATTATTTTCTTAGCCTCTTAAAACATCAAAAAATACTAGAAAGTAGTTGGTAAATTAATTTAAACAGGGATGCAACTGCTATTAAACCTGCTCCTCCAACTAATCCAGCCATTAATAAAAATGAAACAGAATTCCATGCTAAACCACCAAAAACTAAAGCAATCATCAACGCACATACTGTTATTGTTCCAATGAGTAATAAATCTTTTTTATCTAGTGTACGACGATACTGAAGATACATTAAACCACTAACTATCATAAACCCAATAACAACTCCTGGAGCAGCCAAAAACTTTTTTAAACTAAAAATCAGTATCACTGCTTCAAATCCATTAAACCCTGAATAAATTATTAAGTCTATACTAGAAAAACCCTTTTTAGGACTAGGAGTAATAGGAGAAGGATTAGGAACAGAAATAGTTGGGGGAGAGGTAGGAGGTAGAGAAGAAACAGTAGAATTTACTGGAGTTTGAATGGATGTTTTCGTACCAGAAGAACCCCCATAAAGTTGAGATGAAGGTAACGCTTGTAAAACCTCTGATGCACTTTGAAAGCGATCCTTAGGACTAGGTAACAATAATCTATCTAAAATGTTAGCTAAACCATCACTAATATTACTAACATGAGGTTTCCAATTCCAACAATTATTATAAGAATCGTATAATTCTTCCGGTGGTTTGCCTGTTAATAAATTTAAACAAGTCGTTGCCAAAGCATATAAATCTGTTGCTGGATAAACTGCTGAACCCTGCATTTGTTCGGGGGGAGCAAAACCAGCAGTAAAAATTCCTGTTGAATGTTTTTGAGGGTTTCCTACAGTAGCGGTAACTTGTTTAACTGCACCAAAATCTAATAAATATAAACGACCTTTTTTATCTCGCATAATATTAGAAGGTTTAAGATCGCGGTGAATACAATTATTGTCATGAACAAACTGCAAAACCCATAAAATTTTATCGAGAACTTCTATGATTTCACCCTCTGTAAAAATCCCCTTTCTCTTTAACTTTGTTTCTAAATCTTCCCCATCAATAAACTCTTGAACTAAGTAAAAAAACTGTTCTTCTACTTTCGTAAGATGATTAGGAACTATCAAAGGAAAAAAGGCATACAACTGAGGAATTTGTCGATGTTTGCTGCCTAAGTCCTCTAAAATAACAGCTTCTCGTTCAAATAATTGTTGAGCGATCGCCAAAGCTTGAGCATTTAAGTTTCCTTGTGGTTGAAACTGTTTCACCACACATGAACGCATGGTGGGGGTAAAGCGATCTTTTGCCAAAAATGCTGCACCAAACCCCCCTTTTCCCAATAACTTAGAGGGTAAATAACGACCACCTAAAATAAGAGGCATTCCGCAATTGGTACAATATTTTTGTGGTACAGTTTTTAACTTTGAAGGATCATCAAGATCAGCAAATGAATTTTCGGGACGAGTACATCCTGGACGAGTACAAAGAAGTTCCATCTTCAATGGATAGGGTGATAATTTTCTTTGCTTTTACTTTAACAAATTAATCTTTATAATACCAATCTTTAAATGTAGACTAAGAAAGTGGCCATTAAGTTTCCTCCTGCCAGTGCTATTGCATCATCTAAAAACCTTAATTATTTATTTAGGTTTTATCCTAGAGGTCAAAACTTCACCGAAGAATTAATTATTAATTGTTAATTGTTAATTATTAATTGTTAATTGCTTAAGGGGTATGGGGTCTAAATAAATGATTATGTTGAGGATGATAAAGTTGAGAACGATAATTTTGCTCAGTATTTAAAGCAGGACTAATAATATATAAAGTTGTCCGAATTAAGTTTTCTTCTTCAGTGACTTCTGCCATTTTTTCTAAAGGAACAATTAGTATTTTTTCATCAGACCAACCAATACGGAAACAAATAGCGACAGGGGTATTAGCAGGATAATATTGTAGTAACTTTTCTTGAGATTTCCTAACATGACGGGCAGCTAAATATAAACATAAACTTGACTGATGTGCTGCTAAACTTTCTAATTTTTCAGCATCAGGAACTTGAGAAGCACTACCACTAACACGAGTTAAAATAATGGTCTGAACTAGATCAGGGATAGTCAACTCTGTACCTATTTTCGCTGCTGCTGCCTGGAATGCACTAATTCCTGGTATTAATTGAAACTCAATGTTTTCTTGTAAAAGCCTTGCTATTTGTTCATTGATTGCACTATATAAAGTTAAATCCCCTGAGTGAAGACGAACCACAGATTGATTATTTCTAACCCTATCAATCATAATTTTCATGATAACTTCTAGGGTTTTATTTCCTGTAGCAATTAACTCACAATTATCACGAACATCTTTTAAAACTTGCTTAGGAACCAAAGAATCAGCATACAAAATAACATCAGCTTTGCTAATAATTTTGTATGCTTTTAACGTCAATAAATCTGGGTCACCAGGCCCGGCACCGATAAAGTAGACAGAAGGGGTTAAATTAGTCATTACTAGGAATAATATTACGGGGATAAATAGCTCTACTTCTAGCAGATTTACTTCTATTAAATAACTCACTAAAAGGAATTTCTGCATCATCTTGAACTAGATGAAGAGGATTAGGTTCTTTGCTAATATAATAGGCATAACTAGAGGTCAAATAAGGACGAAACTCCTCATTTTTTGCCGTATAAACCTCAGCAAAAGCCACTAATAAAGCGTTACCATAAGTGTCAATTACTTTTTGATTAGGAAGGGTTAAATCTGGTAAAGAATCTAAGACTGCTTGCATTTGTGCATCCAACTTAGTAAAGTTAACATGAGCTTGTCCTTCCACTAAAGCAAAGTATTTGTCATCAGTATTAATCCAAACAAACGCTTGTAACTGTTCAATAGCTGCTGGTGTTGCTGGATCACTACTTCCGGCAGCTAAAAGAACAGGAATGCTTACTTGAGAAAGTCCTTCTGGCCCAAACACTGCGCTAGTAACAGGATTAATAACCAAGGTAGAAGTAATACGCTCCTCTCGAAAATCATAGTCTTTGCGAGGTAATTCTAAAGCCCGACATTGCAACAGTAAAGATAAATTAGGTCCCCATAAGTTACGTCCACAAATCTCTTCTAAGCTATCAAAATTTAGCTTAGCTCCTGCTAAAGCCAAAGCAGTATATCCCCCAAAAGAATGCCCCATTACACCTACATTATTTAGATCCAAACGCCCTTCAAATTCTCTTCTATTGCGTCTTTCTAATTCATCAATCACATAACTAACATCTAAGGGACGATCAACATATTCATCGACTTTAACAATCTCCCGAGAAAACCCTTGTAACATTTCTTGAAGCTGATTAAAATCACTACCAGGATGTTGAGGTAAAGCAACCACATAACCATAAGAAACCAACTGTAAGACATCCTCCTTAAAATCTTCCGGACGGGAGGCTAAACCGTGGGAAAAAATAATCACAGGAGTTTTGCCCTCTCGCCATCGTTGCGGTTGTACCAAAACCACATCAAACTCCCGTTGGCGACTTTCATCAAATAATCTCAGTCTACGGGAAGGGCCAACCCCATAATCTCCCCGTTGGCGAATATCTCTGATATTGCTAAAGTTGGGGACAGTCTCCTGTTCCCTGGTTTGAGCGGAGATCGATTTCATTTCTGTGACAATAGCATTGGTTCCCTGTCCCAAAAGTTCCAGATAAGTAGCGGCTCTGAGGATTTCTTCCAGGTTAAACTGCATATTAACTGGCAAATGACGCAGAAAATTCAGTAAAGTTAATCCTTCTTCTTCGTCAAAAGCAGCTTGAACCATCGCCCCTCTAATAGCATATACTCCATTGCGTCCCCCTTGAATAGAAAATAAGTGGCCAACTCGTTGTAAAAGTTCTTGTCCCATGGGACTATTGAAGAAACGAGACACCTCTACAGGGTTGAGATCCGCCTTTTTCAGTAATGCCTCTCGAAAAGCCTGTTTTTCTTCGTCATTAACCCCTGCTAAATTCATATAATAGGCTAATTCTTTGTTAATCACCCCTTCATTAGCAAACAGTTCCAAGGAATCAATTCCTAAAGATAAATTAATGGGGGGATAAATGAAAACAAGTCTTGATTGTGCATAGACAGGTAAAACAGTTAAGACAGCTGCGAGAGTTCCTAAAGTGATATTTTTGAGATTTTTTTCCGCAGAAACCTTGAGAGAAGACAGAAAACCAAACATATTTTCTTTAAAAGGCCATAGCCATTAACCAATTTGTCTCTTAATATAGCATTGCCTTATAACTTTCTGTTTTTAGGATTAAACTGGTAACTGTTCACTGGTAACTGCCTTAACATTAATCGATAACAACTTCTCACACCCATGAACTCAAAAACATTTACTTGGTACCCTTTAAAATCTTTACACCCACGCAGCGATACTTGGCTTAATCTTTATTCTTGGGTGGGTTTATTGGCGATCGCCCTAATTCTCTTGGGATCTAACCTAAATAGTCCACCCCTATTAGACCCAGAGCGCATTATCGGCCAACTGGTTACAGAAATGGCACAAACATCCTTTTTATCAGGAGATTGGCTATTTCCGACCCTAGAAGGTCAACCCTATCACCAGCATCCGGTTTTAGGGTTATTTTTATTGACCTTAACTAATGGTCAAGAGGAGTTAACCCCGGGAAGTCTTCGTTTAGTTGGAGCGATCTTTGCTTCCCTTTCTGTCCCCTTATTGTATGCAGTGGCACGGGAAATTTTTGTCCTCTGGCGACCTGCTATATTGAGTGCTTTAGTTTACTTGATGCTATTTCCGATAGTTAGGTGGAGTCGTTTAGCTATGTTAGATGGAATTGTCCTATTTTGGTCAATTCTCACCGTATTATGTGTATTACGTTGTCGTCGTGATTTTCGTTGGTCTTTGGGGGTTGGTTTAAGTTTAAGTGGGTTATTCTTAACCCAAGGATTAATTGCTTGTTTATTTACAATTACTCTAATAGTTTTTTTGGCTTGGGATACCCCTAGACTTTTGAGTTCTGTCTATTTTTGGATGGGGGTAAGTCTGGGTATTTTACCGGCTTTAACCTGGTATTGGATGGAATGGTTAGTCTATGGAAGCCCCTTTTTAAATGAGATTTTTTTCCACTCTTTTCAAGGAGGTTGGCAGAACTTTTTTGTCTCTTTGACCTATTATCCTCTAGCTATTATTAAATACTGTTGGCCTTGGCTAATATTTACCTCTTATGGAATCAGACTAACTTGGCAATCCCCTAACTGGGGCTGGGCTAAATTAATCCTGGTTTGGGGTGCTTGTTACGGGGGAATAATTATGCTCCTTCCTTTAGATAGCATGAGTTATCTTTTACCTTTTTATCCTGCTTTAGCTTTGGCTAGTGGGATCATTTTCCATGAAGTTAATCATTGGCCTGATGATCTTGCCTATCCTAAATCTTGGTGGATGACTTTATTGAGTTTATCAGGGATAGTGAGTATTGTTAGTCTTTACATTATTTTAGATTTTCCTTTCGCTTTGGTTTTAAATGAGTTCGATTTAACTAGACTATCTGAGAGTTTATCCTTAGTCTTAACTTTAATAAGTGTTGGTCTAACTTGGGGTGTTACAGCTACTTTAATTATTCGGAGAAATTCCCAATTTATTACAGTTTTGTTATGGGGAATGTACGTTAGTTTGCTGTTGGTGATTGGTTCACCCTATTGGATGGGTAATAACGTTTACTTCTGAAAAATTTTCCCCAGCTTATTCTAGCCTTTGAACTCCTGCACTACCATCGCATTGCGCTTGTGTTCCTCCTGTTACTGCAGCAACACTACCTGTGCCAGTAGTGGTACCAGTCGCTCTTAAACCAAGAATAGTATAGTTATTGTCCTCATCAATGGAACGACAAATAACCGTACTATAGCTTCTGTTTTCAGGATCATAGCCCACTGCCGCCACATAGTCTCGAGTGCCTTTATTTGGATTATCTATTCCTTTTGCCCCTTGTAAACCTCCTACCGTAACACTGTTCCCTTGATTGACAAAAACAACATAGTGCAGCTTAGCAAAAATAATCCACCAGTCACTTATGATCTTTAAAGCCCTTAAATTTCCAAACGAACGGCTTAGCAAAATGTTGATTAAAGTAATCAATAAAATTGAGAATTTTTTGGGATAGTTCTTCAGTTGAACGGACAGTAATTCTTTTGAGTAAACGCCTGACTAAGATCGAAAACCAACACTCAATTTGATTAAGCCACGATGTATGTTTGGGAATATAAACAAAGCGAATTCGATGAGATTCATCTGATAAAAAATCTGCTCTGCTGTCCATAGATTGCAAAATCCCCTCCTTTCCTTTTCTCCCCAAATCAATAGTAATTCCACAGCTTTCTGCTACTAATTTGACTAAGCTTTCCGATTTATGAGTGTTGAGTTTATCTACAATAAAAATCCATTCTGCTTTTTCATCAATCTTAATCGTTCTCTGGATATGTTCAGAAAAATCTTGTTCTGTTCTTGTCGGTCCAATAGAGGGACTAACAACTTTTCCTCTTGCCACATCTCAGTTCGCAATCAAGCTTAAAGTTCCGTGTCTTTCATATTCAAATTCGATTTTTTCTACTTGTTTAGGCTTGATTCTTTTGTTCGGAAATAATCTCTCAAGAGCTTGAATCCCTGTCATTTCATCTGTACTAATTAAATGAATTCCTTGTTCTAACAAAGTTTTAGCTTCTTGATGAAGTTCACAGATATATTTGACTTGCTTTTTAAATTTTAAGGGATCATCAATTTTGGCATTTAACCAGTAACGAACGAGATGTGGTTGTAATGTCGCTTCTTTTTAAAAAACGCCCCACACTACGGGGGGAAATCTTTTCGACAATTCCTCTTTTTATGGCTTCATCCGCCAACTCTGAAGGTGTCCAATGGCTCACTGGTCTGTCTGATTTTTCACATTCTTCACAAGCGATCGCTACAATCTGGACTACTTGTTCGACCGTAAAGGATTTTGTTGTTCCAGGTCTTGGGCGATCGCTTAAAATTCCTTTGATCAAGACCATTAATGCTTTCTCCGTTACCTGTTGTTCTTCGGCGGCACTCAGTTTTTCTCTCTCCTCAAACCATCGCGATCGCCACTGACGCACTTGTACTCGGTCTAATTCTAATCTTCGACTAATCGAACTATTGCTCTCTCCTGATGCTGCGGCTAAGATTAGCTTGGCTCGTCTAACAAGGCGATAGGGGTTTGTTGTCCCTCTCACTATTTGTTGGAGTACTGTTTTCTGTAGGTTGGAGAGGTTAATTGGCAATGCTTTTATCATGGACATCAACTTCGAGATTCTTCCGTTAGTTTCATTGAAACACATTGTCGTGGCTAGTCACGAAAGTTTCTGTAAAAATCTGGTGGATTACTTTCGCCAAGCTGCACTAGTTCCACTTGGGACAGATATCATCAACAACTTTTACTAACCACTTCTTACGAACTAGGGGACACCGATGTAGATATTGGAGCTTATCTCTGGACTTTATCTCTCGATGACTTAGAAGCGCAAAAACCCCCGACTCTAGTGAGGAAAAGCAACGGAGAGCCACTGATCTTTGCTCATAAAACCGAAGGTATTACAGTTCTGTCCTCAAGGAAATTGTTAGCTATTCATGACGATGATCGTATTATAGGAGATCCCCAGATTAACGATCCCGAGCAGGAATTTTACCGTGAGCCATACCAAGGTGCTTATTCTTTAGTAGAGTGGCAATGAACAATCTTAATTACCCCATAGGAAGACTATGTATCAAAAAATTTTAATCGCTTTAGATATGTCCCAGATGGCAGAAACCGTCTTTAATAACGGTTTATCATTAGCCAAACAAGAAACAAATTCCCGCCTATTATTGTTACATATTCTCTCAACAGAAGAAGATAACAGTCCCTTACCCATTCCTTCCGATCTCACAGAAATGTATCCCGCAGCAGGTAATGATTTAACCCTAGAAACCTGGAAAGAACAATGGGAAGCTTTTGAAGCATCTGGGGTCAAAATGTTAGAATCTTATCAAAATAAAGCAACAGAAACCGATATTACAACAGAAATTCAACAAATTTATGGTAATCCTGGCTCCAGAATTTGTAAAGTAGCTAAAGAATGGCACGCTGATGTTATTGTTATGGGTCATAGGGGCATTTCTGGACTCCAGGAATTTTTCTTAGGTAGTGTTAGTAATTATTAATTATGTGTTACATCATGCCCCTTGTTCCGTATTAATCGTACAACCTAACGATTGAGGAGTAAATTCATTATTTGACACTCCCCGACCTAAAGGTACGGGGATTCTTCAATCAACGACCCGTCTTGCTGATGCAGGATTGCTCCAACAAAAGTAGAGGACAAGTCTCCTGAAGCGTTCGGATCTAAGATCCAGGTTCCGACGTGACCCGTCGTACCCAAGGCTCGATTAAGAATGTTTATTGCTGCGTTTTCGTCTCTATCTAATCGACATCCACAAGCACAAACATGAGTCCTTGTAGATAAGGATTTTTTAACCACAGCACCGCAATTAGAGCAATTTTGTGAAGTATAGGCAGGATTAACCGCAACAGTTATTCTCCCCATTTTTACCCCAAAATACTCTAACCATTTCCTAAATTGATACCAACCAGCATCATTAATTGACTTGGCTAAACAATGGTTTTTAACTAAGTTTTTAATTCTCAAATCTTCGTAGGCGACCAAATCGTTAGATTGGATTACGCAACGGGCAAGTCTCTTTGTGTGTTCTTCACGTTGCCTACTTATTTTGAGGTGTTTACGACCAAGTTTATTAATGGCTTTTTTGCGGTTGATTGAGCCTTTCTTTTTTCGAGAAACACGCCTTTGATGAAACTTTAATCGTTTTTCTCCTTGACGATAAAATCTAGGGTTGGGTTCATTTTTACCCTTTGAATCAGTGTAGAATTCCTTTAAACCAACATCTAAACCAATGGTTTGATGAGTTGGTGGTAATTCTTCTTTGACATCAACAGAGATGCAAAATTGACAGTAATAACCATCTGCTTTGCGTACTAATCTAACCCGTTTGATTTTATCTTCAGGATAAAAAGCCAAATCCCAAGTTCCAATTAACTTAAGTTTTCCGATACCTTTTTTATCAGTAAACTCAATATGTTTCGGGTCTAAAAGTTTCCATCCACTTGTTTTATACTCAACCGAACGAGCATTTTTCTTAAAACGTGGATATCCTTTTTTTACCAGGAATTTGTTTCTTACAATTATCAAAAAATCTAGCAATTGATGACCAGCATCTTTCAACAGAAGCTTGGCAAGCATGAGAGTTTAGGTCTTTAACAAAGGAAAACTCAGAACGTAACTTAGTGTTGTACCGATAGAGTTCAGCACGACTAACCTTTTGACCATCAATCCAATAACGCAAGCACTTATTACGAACAAATTGAGATGTTCTGATGGCCTCGTTGATGGCTAGATATTGCTTTATTTTCCCTTTTACCTTGAACTCTAAAACTATCATTTGACGCTAGAACGATTGGCGTAAAACAATTGTAACATAAAATCCTAGACTGTGCGCCGTAAAGCGATGCAGCGCGGTCTTGGTGGTTCCCATCAAGGAGCGACTGCATCAAGACGGGCGGGGCTTGAACCCCTGATTTTCTGGTCAATTTAAGGAGGCGATTGCTTTTTAAAAGAAGGCAGGAGTTAAACCAGGCCAAAGAGTTTAAAGTAATTGCCCTAAAATTGGCGATCGCAGAGTAAAGAAGTTTTATCCTAGTGTAACTTTTGCTGTCTAAGTGGGAATACTAACAAACAGATGGACATCAAAATAATCTGGGAAAATACTCAAATGCTCAACACTCACCAACACAGTATTTTAACGATCTTACTAATGCGTTTTAATGTGGAACCATCAGAAGGCATAAAAATTGCCGAAAGATGGTTAAAAGATCACTCACCAGAAAATTGGGGTACTATTTTAAGATTACTAAAAAGTAATAACCTTACTTTAGTTGATAGGGAACTAAAACCCATTAGTAAATCTCCTACCTCAGAACCCTCAAAAACAGTCCATAAATATAGAGGTGTAGAAATTGAAAACAAATCTCCTCAAGTGAAAGTTCAACAAACTAATAAATCTTCTGGTAAAAAACGCCTATATAGAGGAGTTGAATATTAATTTTTTCACAAGCTTATCCGAGCAGTATGAGCGGTTAGTAAAATTATCTGTTGAGACAGGGATGGGGAAGAGGGGGAAGGCTGGAAAGAGAAAACATTATGTATTGCTTAATTCTCCCCTCTTACTGAGCGAAGTCGAAGTACACCCCCCACACTCCCCACACCTCCCACACTCCCTATTTCATAAACTTTTTTAGCAAAACCTACGCAGTATTGAGGGGATAGGGATTATTGATTTTCAAAATCTCCTTTTATTTCTCGTTCAATAATTTCCTCTAACCTTCCTGATTGTTTCAGCTTGACAATTTCTATATCCAATTCTCGAATTAATTTATTATCTAAGGGCAAGATAAAGCCATAATCTTCAAAACTAACAGCTAAATCAGCAATTTTCAAGGGTGCTGTAGGATTTTGATAGAGATAATATCTCAGCGCAGGAACATCAAACATAACTCCTTCAGCTTGTCCCGACTTTAAACGCTCTATAGCCTGCTCTAAATTAGGAGAAGGTAATACACGAGATTGATAGATTTGCGCCCATTTTTCTCCTGTTGTTCCCGATACAACAGCAATTTGCTTATCTCTAATATCCTCTACTTGAGTAAAATCTTTGATGACTTCTGCTGATAATAATAAGGTCATAACTGTGGCAATACCAGCAGTTAAAGAGGAAGCAGCTACCAGAGTAGTTAACATCCATAAACTGGTAATTATTTTACCAGTTTTAGTAATAGGAGCCTTATCGCCATAGCCAACAGTAGTTAAAGTAACCAAAGCAAACCACATTCCACTGCCAACCCCTCGAATATATTGTCTAGGAAACTGTTCTGGGTTACGCCTTGATTCTGCTAACCACATCAAATTTCCCACAACAAAAAGGATTAAAAATAAACCACCCACAGAAGAAATAACTGCCACTCGAAAAATAGGACGAATACGACTCCAAACTGAGACCTTTTCTGCCGAGACTAACAAACCAATTTGGGCATTAAAATAGGGTTGAGTGAAAGCAACTTTTTGGAATCTTTCTGTGGTAATACTAATCGGTCCGATTAAAACATCCAACTCTCCTGCCACAACCCCATCGATCCCTACTTGTATCCCTGGTTGAGCGATTAAACTATATCGAAGGTTGGCATCAGCAGCAATTTCTTGCCATAATTCCACACTAATTCCTCTAAAAGTTTCTTCATTGTAATCAGAAAAGGGAGGATAACCCACTACTCCTACTTTTAAGGGTGTTTTCTCGATAATCGGCTCGCTTTGAGCCAGCAAAATGCTAGAAAATGGACAAGAAATGAGCAGAAAAACAGTTAATATAAAACGACGAAACATTGTAGGGACTTACTAGCAAATTTGATAAATGATAATATGATAACCTAGAGAGATTACAACCCCTTGGGAATTGTGATAGATTTGTAGCAGGGTATTAATTCTGACGGGTTGCACCGTCACTTAATTTTTGGAGACTAGGCGATGACTATGGAAGGATGCTTGCGAGTTGGGCAACTTGCACCCGATTTTACGGCAACAGTTGTTATTGATCAAGAATTTCAGACAAAAAAGCTTTCTAGCTACCGTGGTAAGTATGTTATCCTCTTTTTCTATCCCCTGGATTTTACTTTTGTTTGTCCCACCGAAGTCATCGCCTTTAGTGAGCGCTACGAAGAATTTTCTAAAATCAACACAGAAATTTTAGCAGTTTCCGTCGATAGCGAGTTTTCCCATCTCGCCTGGATTCAAACTCCTCGCACCGAAGGGGGTGTGGGAGATGTGGCCTATCCTTTAGTCTCTGACCTGAAAAAAGACATTAGTAATGCCTATAATGTACTCGATCCTGAGTCTGGAGTGGCCTTGCGGGGTTTATTTATTATAGATAAAGAAGGGATTATTCAACACTCAACTATCAATAATCTCTCTTTCGGGCGGAGTGTTAGCGAAACTCTACGTACCCTCAAAGCTATCCAGCACGTTCAAAATAATCCCGAAGAGGTTTGTCCGGCTGACTGGCAAGAAGGGGATAAAACCATGATCCCTGATCCTATTAAGTCTAAGATTTATTTCTCTGCTGTTTGAACTGTTAATTATGAATACGCGAATTGGAGCGGAGCAACTTGACGTTTTTCGTCAACCTTATTATTATAAAATGGTCAATAGCGGTAAATCGCAATAAATATTAAAGGGATTTGCTTCCCTTACCTCAGATCGTCGGGAGAAATATCGCTCTAGAAATTGTAAAGGTGACGCGACTGGTATATTAGGTTTAGCGGTGACGCGCAGCCAAAAAATTAAATAGATTTTAGATCCGTTTGCGGTTAGTGCGCCCGTGAACGTTAAATAAACAGCACTCTATCAACTTGTATTAACAAGGCTCTAACTCTTAGTTTTTGCCCGTTATTTGTTCCCTATTCCTTTTTTTTGAGATGACTTTAAATTTCTTTAACCACTTAATAGGTTTTACACCTCCATTTTTAGCTATATATCATTTTCAATATCATGACACTCTCTCAATACCCTCTCTCTCTCACTAATAACTCTCTTTCCCTTGATCTAAACCTCTTCAACCTGCTCCAGTCAGGAATAACAGCTAGTTATAACTACTTGACTAGCTTTGCTAATGATACAGAATTTACCCAGAAAATGGCGATCGCTTTTGGTAATAGTGGCGATCCTTCTGGGTTACAGACAGCTTGGTTAAACGGTGATTTTAGTAGTTTTCCTCCCATAGAAGTACGCTATCAACACGAGCTAAATGGAGCTTTTGGGGCTTATGGTAGTTTTAATGGGGTCATATATCTATCTTATGAGTATTTACAGCAATTATCCCCCCTTCTCAAGGGGGGTTAGGGGGGATAAACCCTTCTCAAGGGGGGTTAGGGGGGATAAACCCTTCTCAAGGGAGGTTAGGGGCGATCGCTCCCTTAACAGCTTTATTATTAGAGGAATATGGTCATCATGTGGATGGGGTGTTGAATGGCAATATGGACAGTGCAGGGGATGAAGGGGATATATTTTCTCGGTTGGTACGGGGGGAAAGTATCTCTGCGTCCGAGTTAGCAGCACTGCAAGCAGAGAATGATCAGGGAAATATTACCGTTAATGGGGTTAATATAGCCGTTGAAATGGCTAATATTACAGGAACGAATGGAGATGATAGTTTAGTCGGAACCAGTAGCAATGATAACATTAGTGGTTTAGAAGGGAATGACACCCTAGAAGGGGGAGATGGAAATGATATTTTAGACCCAGGAATAAGAAGTGATAGCGTAGTGGGAGGATCAGGAAGCGATCACCTCGTATTTGACCGTAGCAGTGAAACAGCCGATGTTACTATCATCTACACAGACTCTAATGTAGATGGCACTATTACAGGAGGGGTTAATGATGGAACAACCTTCCGAGAGATTGAAAGTGTAGATGAGTTAAGACTGGGGAGTGGTAACGATAATCTCAACTTTTCGGGGACAACTGCTGATCAACAAGATATTTATAGCGGAGAAGGAAACGATACCGTAGTTGGGGGTAGTAGCAGAGATCGCATTCGAGGAGAAGATGGCGATGATAGCTTAGTTGGGGGTGCCGGAAATGACTCCCTTTATGGACAAGATGGGAATGACACCCTAGAAGGGGGAGACGGAAACGATATTTTAGACCCAGGAATAGGAAGTGATAGCGTAGTGGGAGGATCAGGAAGCGATCGCCTCGTATTTGACCGTAGCAGTGAAACAGCCGATGTTACTATCATCTACACAGACTCTAATGTAGATGGCACTATTACAGGAGGGGTTAATGATGGGACAACCTTCCGAGAGATTGAAAGTGTAGATGAGTTAAGACTGGGGAGTGGTAACGATAATCTCAACCTTTCGGGGACAACTGCTGATCAACAAGATATTTATAGCGGAGAAGGAAACGATACCGTAGTTGGGGGTAGTAGCAGAGATCGCATTCGAGGAGAAGATGGCGATGATAGCTTAGTTGGGGGTGCCGGAAATGACTCCCTTTATGGACAAGATGGGAATGACACCCTAGAAGGGGGAGATGGAAATGATATTTTAGACCCAGGAATAGGAAGTGATAGCGTAGTGGGAGGATCAGGAATTGGACTTTGGATAAAAAACAATCGTTAGCGTAAATTTTACGCTAAACATATCTCCAGAGCTAAAATAGAGAATTAAGGTGATTTTAAAAACTCTCTTTCCATCTTTTTAGGGGATTTTAAATATTAAATAGCTTCATTCAGTTTCGGTTCCAATATAGATATCTAAGTAGCTTTCAGTTAGAGATTGAATGACTCGTTCTAATTCATCAATGAGATTTCTTCTAGTGAGTTTTTCTACAGCATCAATATGAGCAGAACTTCCGGCTCGTCCTAAATATTTATATTTGGTTTTTTTCTCATTATTAGTGGCCATAGGAAAAATTGATTCAGCAACAAACAACCTCTTTTGATGTTAGCGTATATATTCCGCTAATTTATAAGGTAATAAATTTTAAAAATGACCAAAAATGAAACGGCTACGTCTGTCGAGGAATTCCTGGTGTGGAGGTCTAACCTCTTCCAAGGACTAAAAGCTAGAAAAGAAACTATTATAGAATTACTCGATGCCCTCTCCAGTAACCAACAAGCTCACTCAGTCGTTGAATTGTCTCTCAATCCTTTATTTAGAAGAGATTATAACAGTTTATATAGAGGAATTCAAGAGTTTTTACCCACTCAAACTGACCCTAATTATGAACAGAGAATTGAGACTTTATTTTCAGCGGTATCGAGAACAATTCCTCCCACTTCAAAACATTATAACCTCACGGGGGTGACAAGCCCGTTAAAACCCTGATTGAAAGAGGGTTTCAGCCGTGGCGATCGCTCTATAAATTGTCAAAAACTAGAGGGCTTATTGAGAATAAACAATAATGATAATCATTCTTGCCGTGTGTGTGGGGGGGAGGAGGCTTACACCCTCCTCCCCCCCACAGGGTTGATGCTCAAAATCAACCCCTTGGGCAATATTAGTTTTTATTAAATAATAAAAATTGGTTTATTTTGGATAGTTACATCTAAAATAAATCATCTTCCACTGGTTATTTTATGTTAAGATAAAATAGGGGAATTAAGCCGTCTTATCTATTATGGACATGGCTTGTAACCCTTTTTTATAATTGTTGAGTTTCTGGGGATTATTGCTCATCATAATTGAAATAAAATCAGAGCAAAATTCCCAAGCGTGAATCCAAAGAGAGCCATAAAGTCCTATCCAAAAATTACTATGTCTTCGGTCACGTCTTGATTTTTCAGTTAGACGAGCAATATATTTTCCTTGATTGGTTTGTCGAAATGTTTTGCCTTTTAAAGAAGTAGCAGTGTAATTGAACTTTGGACAAAAAAAGCTTGTTAGCGTATATTTTACGCTAAACTAAAATCCCAAAATATCGGCTCTGTATCAGTCAATAAAATTGGCTGACAAATAGGGCTAATCTATAGATTCTGAGGAAAACTAAGGAGCTTTTAAGTTTTCAGTTGATTTTTTGCTCCCTTTCTTGATAACATCATGACGAGTTCGTGGGGCTTTTTTGTAACCTTTAATACGTCCGGAAGAAAAACCTCGACGTTTGGGAAATTTGGCGAAAGTCCCCAAGGTCGTAATTATTCTTGAAAAGTCTCTTTGAACTAGACTAGGGGTGATTTTGATGGATTTATTAGTCTTCAAATACTGTTCCCAATCACGGGGTAAAACCACAGCTAATTTTCTGGCAGCCCACAAATTTACATAAGAAAGAAGTGTTAGTTTAAACCAATTTTCTTCATGATGTACATCGGGAGTTAAATAAGATGTCATCAATAATCTTTGTTTACCAAATCGAAAAAGATGTTCCATGTCATAACGTTGTCGATAACACTGATAACAATCAACTAAACTTAACTCATCGCGCCGAGAACCAATAACAATAAGCCACATAGGTTTCCAAATACTATTTCTTTCTTGAGCTCTGACAACAATCTGGAGTAAAGTAAAGGGGTGATTGTTCATTTTATAGTTTTTAGTTCCTCTCATTAACATCTGTTTTCATCCCGAAATAGTCACTGTTAATTGACGACCTTTTTTCGTTGTAAAGGGAACATGATGAACTTCATCAGGTTCAGTCCAAGTTTGGTCATCTTTAAGGTCAAATTTATCCCCATACCAACGGGGATGTCCCGAAGTTTTGGCTTGATTTGGGTCCCGAATAAATTGACGATAAAAAACTCGGTCACTTCTAACTCTTGTAATAGTAACTACGTCTTCATGCTTAACTTGTTCCCCAATAAAATCCTTTTGGCTGTAGTCACTATCAGCCACTAAGACAGATAATTTATCAGAAAATAAAGAACTTTGCCAGATTTTTTTTAGTTGTTGATTGCCTTGATTTACTCCTTTATGTTTAGAGGGGACTCGCTCTCCTGATAAGGGGACAGCCCAAGGGACTTTTTCTGTGTCTATTTGGTCAGGTAAAGCGCAGACAACGGAATAACAATGTCCAATATTAATGGGTTTATTTCCCTTAATTGGATTGGGGTAATGAATAAAAGTTTTATCCGCTAACGTTTCGGCAAACGGTCGTGGACAGGGAGTTGTGTCAATACCAAATAAGTTATAATGTTTTGAAGTGGGAGGAATTGTTCTCGATACCGCTGAAAATAAAGTCTCAATTCTCTGTTCATAATTAGGGTCAGTTTGAGTGGGTAAAAACTCTTGAATTCCTCTATATAAACTGTTATAATCTCTTCTAAATAAAGGATTGAGAGACAATTCAACGACTGAGTGAGCTTGTTGGTTACTGGAGAGGGCATCGAGTAATTCTATAATAGTTTCTTTTCTAGCTTTTAGTCCTTGGAAGAGGTTAGACCTCCACACCAGGAATTCCTCGACAGACGTAGCCGTTTCATTTTTGGTCATTTTTAAAATTTATTACCTTATAAATTAGCGGAATATATACGCTAACATCAAAAGAGGTTGTTTGTTACAGTTAAGGCTAATGTCATCACATTCCGAACTTAAGACCAGTCAAGATGTCCACCTGAGAGCCAAACAAATTAAGAGTCTAATTCGCTCTCTTAAACAGAAAATAAAGAAAATTGAACGGGAAGGGGAAGTAGCACCAGCTAATTGTCATATTATTCGTTTCAGGTTAATCGAAAGGGAACAATCTACTGGTATTATAAACTACAGGCTGCTGAATCAATTTTTCCTATGGCCACTAATAATGAGAAAAAAACCAAATATAAATATTTAGGACGAGCCGGAAGTTCTGCTCATATTGATGCTGTAGAAAAACTCACTAGAAGAAATCTCATTGATGAATTAGAACGAGTCATTCAATCTCTAACTGAAAGCTACTTAGATATCTATATTGGAACCGAAACTGAATGAAGCTATTTAATATTTAAAATCCCCTAAAAAGATGGAAAGAGAGTTTTTAAAATCACCTTAATTCTCTATTTTAGCTTTGGAGATATGTTTAGCGTAAAATTTACGCTAACAATTGTTTTTTATCCAAAGTCCAATTGAGAATAAACAATAATGATAATCATTCTTGCCGTGTGTGTGGGGGGGAGGAGGCTTACACCGTCCTCCCCCCCACAGGGTTGATGCTCAAAATCAACCCCCTTGGGCAATATTAGTTTTTATTAAATAATAAAAATTGGTTTATTTTGGATAGTTACATCTAAAATAAATCATCTTCCACTGGTTATTTTATGTTAAGATAAAATAGGGGAATTAAGCCGTCTTATCTATTATGGACATGGCTTGTAACCCTTTTTTATAATTGTTGAGTTTCTGGGGATTATTGCTCATCATAATTGAAATAAAATCAGAGCAAAATTCCCAAGCGTGAATCCAAAGAGAGCCATAAAGTCCTATCCAAAAATTACTATGTCTTCGGTCACGTCTTGATTTTTCAGTTAGACGAGCAATATATTTTCCTTGATTGGTTTGTCGAAATGTTTTGCCTTTTAAAGAAGTAGCAGTGTAAGCGATCGCTATTAATAAAATCAAGGAATTTAGTCGTTTATTATTGGCTTTACTTCCCTCCCAATTATAACCCCCTGTCTTACAATCCTTGAACATAGCTTCAATACCTGCCCTGGCTCGATAGACTTTCAAGACCTCTGATAAACTGTCTAAGTTGGTAAGAATAAACCAAGGCTCTTTTTCCTGTTTGCCCTTGTATTTTCTTTTCCAATATGCTCCCACATTAAAGTTTCCAAACCCTTTATTTTTAGTGACTGAAACCCCAGTTAAAAACATCTTCATCCCAGGTTTCATTCCTAACTGCGAAAAAGTTTGATAATCTTCATCATCTTTTTTCTGGTTTGTACCTTGTTTCTGACGAAAAGCGAAGAATAACTTTTGTTTTTTACTTTTTTGTTTCAACCAATAAGCTAATTTAACACTGTGGAATTCTCGGTCTCCAAGAATGACTAACTCATAGTTTTTTAGAAGACAAAGAACAGGTTGAATTAATGCCTGTTGTTCAGATAATCTGCTGGCTCCTCTTTTCCCTAAAAGTGTCCAATAGATGGGTAAAGCCAGCTTTTTCCAGATAACAGCAACCATGAAAACATTTTTATCTTTCCATTGGGTTCGGTCAATTGTTATAATCAGACGAGAGCCAGTCTTAAATTCTTTACAAATAATAGCTTTAATCACAGGAAACCAGAATCTGGGAATGGCTAAAGCTGACAAAACTAGGAATCTCTGGATATGTTTACGACGACTTTGATAAAGGATTGGTAAAGGAAAACAAGCTGCTAACCTTTCTATTCTAACCTGTTTATGTACTGTCAGCAACCACAGTAAAATTCTAAAAGCCTCGAACTGTGTTTGTGTTAAATGTTTGGTAAAATGAGATTCATAAACTGCTAAAAAGCTCATGATTTAAGTTATAAAACGATTAAGGACAATCTGATTATTATTAGCATAAAATCGGATTGTTTTCTCTCTTTTAGGAGTTGACGCTCGCGCATCAAAACAGTTTGGGGGGGCAGGGCAATCGCATTTAATTTTTGAAAAGCTGACTGCATAAGAGGTTTCGCGATCGCCGTTCATTTGTACTGAAACTCTAAAATCTTTACTGGATCACGCATCTCAGATTTTAATGCGATTGCCCTGTTTGGGGGGGGAAG
>NZ_AADV02000059.1 GCF_000167195.1 Crocosphaera watsonii WH 8501
TACAAGTCCTAAAGATACTGTTGCTATGAGACGAATATAATGTCTTAGAGATTTTCTTTCTTCTCCTTGACAGTAAGGTTCAATCATAATGAATAATAACAGAGATAAACACAATAAACTTGAATATGATGTAACTGCTCACCGCAACAAAAAAGTCTTATTGAAAAGCACTACAAACAACATCAGTTGAGTCAACAAAAATATAAGCCCTGTGATTTAGCGTAAAATTTAAGCTAATTTATTACGGCTATTTTAATGACTAACATTCCCAGAATCAAGTCTTTTAAAAACCTCAAATAAAAACAACAATATGAAAAAAAAGAATAGTAAGATAGTTTTTTGTTAGCGAAGATTATCCGCTAACCCCGTGTATTTTTGTGCAGAGAGATAGGGCGATCAAGAAAAATCTATCCCCCATCGGCTCCGGAGCCTTTTACATCTCTAATCCTGGGGGACTCCGACCAGCTAATGAAAATAATTCGCATAATTGGACAATGGCATTTTGCCCCTGTAATCTCATGGTCTCTAAAAAACTGAACATTTGGGTGACTAACTCTGCACCCCAGTCGCTTCTTGCTCCCCCACTTACTTTGCGGTGAATGACAATGGGACGTAAAGCTCTCTCAGCATCATTATTATCTGGTTTGACTTCAGGATAAGTTAGAAAGGTGAACCACTCTTCCCCATGACGTTTGAGACGGTTAATCAATCTTTGTGCATCATAAGGCCATCCTTTTTTGGGAGTTGCTTTAAAAATCTTTTGCAGTGAGTTCTCGACTTCTGTTCTTTTGGAGCCTAAGTCTTCAAGGGTTAAATTTCGAGCATGATAATGACGATAATGGATACGGGCGGTTGCTAAAACTTGCTGTACATCGGCAGCAAATTCTCGATTCGCTTGAAAACGACTGGTTTTAAGGGACTCTAACTCTCGTTCTAAATGTGCCAGACATTTCTGTTTGGCCATCGCACTTTGTCTAAAGTAGGCACTATAGCAGTCACTGGTGAGGATGCCCTTAAAATCTGCTCCTAACAATTTCTCGACTTCTGCGGAGCTTCTAGTGGGAGCCAACATCAACACACAGACCTCATTTGATGTGGCTACCCAAACCCAATACTTGATGCCATCGATGCAATAACTGGTTTCGTCAACACATCGGATTCCTGGCTGCTGGATGTACTTTAACCACTGTTGGGTCAAGGGTTCTAAACTTTCTTGAAACCATTTGTGCATTTTGGCAAGGCTCCCTTGAGAAATGGGAATGCCAAAGACATACTCTATAAAATGTTCCTGTTTACGCCATGTAAGATTACCCCCATAGCCAAGCCAGCCCACGATGCTACTTAATCGCGCCCCATAACTGAATCCTTCTTTAACTCCCAATGGAACAGGACTGTAATCTGACCATCCACAACTAGGACATTTATAGAATCCGCGACGATATTCCCTGATTTCTATGGGTTGGTCTACTACTTCAGCCACTTGCTGGACTTTTTCGGGAACTACTTCATCTCGTTCCACTGAACCCCCACAAACAGGACAGTTTTCTAGTTCTAAAGGGACTATCTTATCGGGCTGACCAAAACCATTACGGGTCTTCCCTGGGTGGTCATATTTTGGTCCGCGTTTAAATCCTTTTTTGCGTTTCTTTTTGTCAGAAGGCTTTTTTAGTTGGTCTGATGATGGGGGGACTGAACTGTTTTTTGAGTTACGGTTTTTTAGCTTATCTCTCTCTTCTTTCAATTTTTCAATTTCTTGCTGTTGTGTAGAGATTTGTTGTTGTTGCTGGTCAATCAGTCTTTGTTGAAGAGATAACTGTTGTTGTGCCTTGACTAGCCACTCAATCATGAAGACATTGTTCGCCAACTGTTCATCGGCGATAGCTCTAACTAGCTTTGAATCAATGGTAGCATTTGTGGTCATAACCCCCACTATACATAAAAATCCCCGATTTTACCTTTATGTTGTCAAGACAGATTCTTTATTGCGGTGAGCAATTACCGAGAATATCCTTTCTTAGTAAAAATTGGTCTTTCTTTAATAATTTTTTCTTCTTCCTGTTTCTCTTTATCTTCTTCCCTTTTATATTCTCCATCTAAATGAAATGATGTGGAATCTAAATGGGAGTATTTAAGGTCTATTTCAAATTTTTTAATTACTTCTAAAACTACTTCAATAAAAATATCATTTAGTCCATATTTATATAATTCATCCATTACTCTCCCAATTTTATCATCATTAAGGTAATCAGGTTTAATTCTTTCTCCTAACAATTTCTCAATGGCTTTATCTTGAAAAAACTGACTGAATAAATATAGAGGTCTTGAAACAAATCCTAGTCCATTGATTAAAATAGACTTAACTACTGTACCTGCTGAGATTTTTTCTCTAACATCTATTCCTAATTTATTATTAATTATTTTGACTATTCCTATTTCATCAATTAAACCAGCTACTATCCCTAAATGGTCTAAATTTTTAACTTGTATTTCTTCTAAATAAGACATTTTTCGCTCTTTTTTTACAGAGGAAACAACTTAAACAATTATCCCACTTTTTTGTCTTCAAGAGCTTAAGCAATTATACTTAATCATTAATCCCAGGTTTGTAGTATTTAATGCTACTTTTTGAAGTGCGGAATCTGGGCTATAGTAGTTTCTTTTCTAGCTTTTAGTCCTTGGAAGAGGTTAGACCTCCACACCAGGAATTCCTCGACAGACGTAGCCGTTTCATTTTTGGTCATTTTTAAAATTTATTACCTTATAAATTAGCGGAATATATAAGCTAACATCAAAAGAGGTTGTTTGTTACAGTTAAGGCTAATGTCATCACATTCCGAACTTAAGACCAGTCAAGATGTCCACCTGAGAGCCAAACAAATTAAGAGTCTAATTCGCTCTCTTAAACAGAAAATAAAGAAAATTGAACGGGAAGGGGAAGTAGCACCAGCTAATTGTCATATTATTCGTTATCAGGTTAATGGAAAGGGAACAATCTACTGGTATTATAAACTACAGGCTGCTGAATCAATTTTTCCTATGGCCACTAATAATGAGAAAAAAACCAAATATAAATATTTAGGACGAGCCGGAAGTTCTGCTCATATTGATGCTGTAGAAAAACTCACTAGAAGAAATCTCATTGATGAATTAGAACGAGTCATTCAATCTCTAACGGAAAGCTACTTAGATATCTATATTGGAACCGAAACTGAATGAAGCTATTTAATATTTAAAATCCCCTAAAAAGATGGAAAGAGAGTGTTTAAAATCACCTTAATCCTCTATTTTAGCTCTGGAGATATGTTTAGCGTAAAATTTACGCTAACAATTGTTTTTTATCCAAAGTCCAATATCCCAACTCCCAGAAATAATCTTGTTTCCATCCGGTGTTACTACCACTGAGTTAACCAAAGAAATATGACCGATGAGGGTACGAATTAAAGGAGTGTCAGGAGGGGTTAAAGTGGGAATATAGGGAAGTAAACGGGGATAGGTGGGGATGTTTTCTGCTTGTTTTAATAAGGTTTCGATGTCGGGGTATGATTTAACCATAAACTGAGAACACAACCCAGTAAACCGTAACAGTCGTCCCCATAACTGACTCGGTAACTGTTGTGAATCAACCTGTAAAATATGAGCAGATAAACGGATGGTATCTTGAATTAATTGTAAGGTTTTAACTTGTTCTGGTGTTGCTTGCAAATACTCAATATAATCATAATCCTCAATTAAAGGTTGCACCCCCAACCCCGAAAAATTCAGCTTATTTTGTAAATACTGAAAATCCGTTAACGTCTGATAATACTCAGTCAAATGATTAGATTTGGCAGCATTATAAGCATAACTGGTTAAATAAGCGCGTTGACGAAAGGAGTTCATGTTATCAGTTTTATCAGTGATCAGTTATCAGTTACCGGTGACCAGTGACCAGTTATCAGTTATCAGTATTTTCAATTATCAATTATCCATTGTCCATTGTCCATTATCCATTATCCATTGTTCATATTTAAGTATTGAAAAATTCTTTCGTTTACCTCTTTAAACATAGGTTTATCTTGTTCTAACTCTTGCCGTGATTCAATATAACTTCTGAAACTTAGATGATAAAAATCATAACAAACTTCTTCCTCTATCTTCTCAATTTTAAAATACTGATACCAACTATTTAATACTGTTCCCACTGCATCCATATCTGTCCCTAAAATTTCTGCGATCGCTTCTTTAGGTATGGGGGTTTGAATTTCCTTAATCGTATAAATAACCAACACCTTAAACCTATTGTCTACATCAGTCATTCCCATACGCTGCCAATGTAAAATATAATAATCCTCTAGTTTAGGGGGTAATTTATTTAAGTCAAAATTCTTATATTCATCCTTCATGAGTGCATCCATTAAACACACCAAATACATAAAATTATCAATCACCTTACTTTGCACAATATTAATAAAATTATCCCCTTGATAATCATTTTCTGCTAACCAAACTTGTAACTTATCCTTATAAACAAGATCATCTTTTAAAAAATAATATAAACACTTTCTAATATCCTCTTGATTATGTTTGGTTTCCTTGCGTAAATCTAACTCAAATTGAGGGGTATCAATCTCTGTAAATAAACGTTTTTCAGTATCATTAGAATAAGGTCGTCTCGTCAAGAAAAAATAAACATTATTAGGCAAATTTTTCGGTAAATATAAAATATTTTCTGGTCCTTGTTCCTGTCTTACCTCATCCAAAGCATCTACTAAAATAATCAAAGGTTGCTCATCATTCAATCTATCTCTAACCTCTTCTAATAAGGTCATTAAATCGATATCTTCTGCATTGCTTAAAGCATAACGTCTAATTAGTTGTTCCCGTAAACTACTCAAAAACTGTGGAGGAGTATTATTAGCATTAGAACTGATATTAAAATAACAAGGAACCTGATTATCAGACACATATTTACAAGCGATCGCACTCTTTCCCATTCCAGGTTTACCTATTACTGTAAAATACCCCTGATCATTCTCTTCCACAAACTTACTAAAAGCATCAAAAACAAATTCTCGACCTACAAACCGCTTAATTCTAGATTCAATAAGAGAACGAAATGCTTTAGGATAACTAATATCTTGTTCAATGAAATCAGATGTTTTATTTAACTGAAAATAACTTTGTCTTAGACAGTTATGTAATGTTTTTAACTTACCAGCACCTTTACTATTAGATAATTCAGGATAAATAGATGCAAAATTAGTATAAATTTCTTTCAGTCTTGCTTTAACTGTATCAACTCCAATATTAAGGTTATTGGCGATATTATTTTGATTTTGAGGATTTTTATTTTCATCAGGAAGTGCCGTTAATAAAGTATTTTATAATTCTATACTTAAACCTTGTTTTGTTGCTTTTTGTTTAAGAAAATCTTGCCAACTCATAAAAATTATTTTTTAAACTCATCAAAATTATTATACTATAATATACTGATGTTAATCATTAATACACTTTGAATAAACTTAGATTACACTTCACCTACACTTTGATTATACCTAATTAAATTTATACTTTATCTCTACTAAAATATACCTATATTTATACTTTAACTATCCCAAAATAATTAAAAAAGCACTCATAATAGAGAAAAGACGTAAACTAACTACTGGTAACAACCATGAAAAACTATCAAACGCTAATTATAACCTTCGTCGCTGTATTAGTTATCGTCATGACATTTGTAGCGATTCAAGATCACAGCATTACTGATTTTAATCTAACATTAGATGCTCAAAACGAGTTTATTTCTGTTGAAATGCACAGAAATGATACTATTACTAACTTAGAATAGTAATAGCTGTTGAAGGTGGGCAGTGCCCACCCTACTCAGTTTTTCTTAGTGTTAAAAATCATCATAAATCTTATACTATAATCTACTAATATTAATCATGAATAAACTTTGAATAAACTTAGATTACACTTCAAGTACACTTTGATTATACCTAATTAATTTTATACTTTATCTCTACTAAAATATACCTATATTTATACTTTAACTATCCCAAAATAATTAAAAAAGCACTCATAATAGAGAAAAGACGTAAACTAACTACTGGTAACAACCATGAAAAACTATCAAACGCTAATTATAACCTTCGTCGCTGTATTAGTTATCGTCATGACATTTGTAGCTATTCAAGATCACAGCATTACTGATTTTAATGTAACATTAGATGCTCAAAACGAGTTTATTTCTGTTGAAATGCACAGAAATAATACTATTACTAACTTAGAATAGTAATAGCTGTTGAAGGTGGGCAGTGCATCGGCCTACTTACTTAATTAATAGGAGATATTAAACTGATGAGAAAAACAATTATTGGAGTTATGGGTCCAGGAGACTTAGCAACAGAAACAGATATTAACAACGCCTATGAATTAGGAAAATTAATTGCACAAGAAGAGTGGATATTATTAACAGGAGGGCGTAATGTTGGGGTGATGGATGCAGCGAATAAAGGGGCAAAAAAAGCAGGAGGATTAACTATCGGCATTTTACCATCAAATAATACTAAAAATGTTTCTGATGCCGTCGATATTGCCATTCTTACTGATATGGGAAACGCTAGAAATAATATTAATGTTTTGTCATCTAATGTTATAATTGCCTGTGGAATGGGTTTAGGAACCGTCTCAGAAATAGCTTTAGCATTAAAGAATAAAAAACCTGTTATTTTATTAAGTGAAGATAAAAAAAGTCAACAATTATTTTATAATCTTTCTCCTAATTTAACCTTTATGGCAGTAGATACTGAACAAACAATTAATTTAATCAAAGAAATTATCAACAATCTAAATATAGCAATCAGGAATGATTCATGAGAACTTGGAGTTCCCCCCTTACAAAGGGGGGTTAGGGGGGATCAGAATTCACTTAATTCTCACAACTGATAACTGATTGCTATATGAAAAAAATCATCGACATTGGCAGCGAGAAATTCTTAATTTTCGGGATCAGCTTAACGACGCATGACCAAAAATTTTCACAACTATCTCCATGAAAATCTCTCAATCATTTATAAAAAAGCCCGTAAATATGTCTCAGTCAAATCAGGGTTAGAGACTTTGCCCGAAGAATGTCCCTACACCTTAGAACAATTATTAGATGAAGATTGGTTTCCGAAAAAATAAACCAAAATCAAGGAAACTTACTGGTTACTTTGCCAATTATTTGTTGTGAACTTATCAACCCAAAAGAACGACTATCACTGCTTTCTAAACTATTTTCTCCCATCAAAAAACAATTACCCTTCTCGTCAACTTTTACCACCCGTTTAATGATTCTTAAATTTTCTTTTTGGGGATGCCAAGCAATAACTAAATCCCCAATTTCTGGGAAAGAATGATGGTAGGCTTTTGTGTCAACAAGGATATCATCTCCTGCCTTAAGTAAAGGAAACATAGAATTCCCTGTGACACAAAACCGTTGACGTAATCTCAACAACCAAAGCAATAATTCCTTATAGTTATTTGTTGAGAGCAAATTGCTTCCTACCACCTTTAATTAAACAATTTAACTAGCTTTAACCCATTCTACTTTTCTTCCTTTACTTTCCCAGAATATATTGTGAATTTTTTCAACTTCCATGAGTAATTGGTTAGCATGAGCTAGGTTAACTTCTACTTTACAAGAAGAGCAAAGTTTAGCCGCTTTCCAGAACATATCATGGAGATCGGGGTATGCTTCCAAGTGTACAGGCTTAAAG
This sequence comes from Crocosphaera watsonii WH 8501, assembly GCF_000167195.1. Taxonomy (GTDB): domain Bacteria; phylum Cyanobacteriota; class Cyanobacteriia; order Cyanobacteriales; family Microcystaceae; genus Crocosphaera; species Crocosphaera watsonii. Next base: position 7,746 of record NZ_AADV02000059.1, read on the forward strand.
TAGTCAGTCCAGAGAATTAGTAACTCCTCCTTGGTTTTCTGTGCTTGCTCTTCCTTAACAGCAATATAACGAGATAAGGTATTGTGATAAGCAACAGTAGCAGCTTTGTCATCAGGAGAAGGGACTTTAGCTTCTAAGTCTGCGATTTTCTTGGTCATAGATAACACAGCTTCGGCATAAACACGAGAAGAAGCGGGATCATAGACACCACAAGGGCCATCACAGTGCGCACTCACTTCTGGTGCAGGGAAAAACTGTTTAATTTGATGAGCGATTCTGTTGAGCATAATGTTTAAAGAGATACCTAATCTGCAACAAAGAATTTGGAAACGTTACGATCTTTGCAGAGGTTTCCAGGGGAAAACCTTCGTGATAATTCCCACGCTCTAGATCCTAACTTAAAATGGTCTATATTTCATGTCTTTGAAATTTTAAATTTTTGCTGACTTTTCTTTAACCATCGTTCTAACCCTTAGCGCAGGTATTACCATTTTAATGTTTATTAGTCAATACCCTAAAAATAAAATGTTGTGCTTTTAAGAAGCAAAAATCAGTCATAAATCCAAGAAAATAGACGATTGAGATAATTTTCATATTTTTTAATAATTATCTAAAATACCATTTTAATCAAGACGAGATCAGGATAAAATTAGGGAAATAGGCCAATAAAGGGACTAGCACAAACATGACAGAAATCCAAAAATTAGAAGAAATCGAAGCCATCACCCGTTCAGTGGGTTGGGGTGCAGCAAAAATTCTCAGCGAATATTATCGCGGAGAAGGGGATTTAAATGTTAATGAAGATAAAAAAGATGGTCCCGTCACTGCGGCTGATCTTGCTGCTAACCGTTACATTTTAGAGAAATTACAAGCTGTTTTCCCTGAAGATACCTTTGGTTATTTGAGTGAAGAAACCCATGAAGGAACAGAACCTATTAATAAAGAGTGGGTTTGGATCATTGATCCTCTGGATGGGACTCGGGATTTTATTGATAAAACTGGTGAATATGCTTTACATATCGCCTTAGCTTATCAAGGTCGTCCCATGGTGTCTGTAGTTGCCATTCCCGAAGCTCAAAAAATCTATTATGCCAGTAAAGGCAACGGTACTTTTGTGGAAACGCCCGATGGGACAATTACCCCGATCAAAGTATCGGAACGAAATCAACTTGAAGACTTATATTTAGTCGTTAGTCGTACCCATAGAGACGATCGCTTTCAAGCTTTAATTGAGGCTTTACCCTTAAAAGATCGCATTTATATGGGTAGTGTCGGGGGAAAAATTTCAACTTTATTAGAAAAAACCTCTGATATTTATATCTCTTTGTCCGGTAAATCTGCGGCCAAAGATTGGGACTTCGCTGCACCGGAATTAATTTTAACCGAAGCAGGGGGACAATTTACCCATGAAAACGGTGATCCCTTAATTTATAACCGAGGGGATGTGCGTCAATGGGGTTGTTTAATCGCTAGTAATGGTCATTGTCATGAAGCTTTATGTGCAGAAGCCACGCAAATTCTAGCCAAAATTGATAATAAATAATTCTAGTTCACATACATCACAAAGTGAAACAAAGAATCTCCTCCCTAGAAGGAAGAAGAAACATCAATTTAAGGGATAGATTTAATCGAAGATTCCTGAAATTTGATTGAGGAATCAGGCAAATAATTTTGCCAATCTTCACCTAAAACGATGGTAATGTCAGAGCCTAAATTCCCTGTACTTTCCACTAATACTTCACCCATCCCTAAATCAGCCCGTAAGGTGGCGGCCCCTAGATCATCACCATTTTGTGCCAATATTCTAGTTGTGTCCAGGGTTTGATTCCATGGATCACCAACAAAGATGCGACGATACCCAGCTTTCATTAAATGATTGACCATACGCCTCACTGCTTCGGGGTCTTCTGTGCTATCTTGAATAGCAATTCTCAGGCGACTGGGGTTGCTAGATCGAGTGTCAACATTGATTTCACCATGATCAAAGTGTTCCGCTACCATAGTTGTGATTTGATAACGGTTAGGCAACCAATAACTTACCTCCTCCTTTCCATCACCACTAAAACGCCCAGGAAGCATTAACATCTGAACATTGGAGCGTTTTGTTTGAGAGGCGAACCCTGATAAAGCAAGTAATTCCTCAACGGTTAAATTGGTATCGATATAAGCACTGACAATGGATAAAACTTCAGGTATTCTCAGTAAGGTTTGTGGTTTTAGAGCTTGTTCTACCAAAGCCCTCATAAACATCTGTTGTCGTTGTACCCGTCCAATATCACCATAGCGATCGTAGCGAAATCTTAAAAAGGCAACTGCTTTTTCCCCGTCTAGATGTTGCTCACCTTCCTTGAGATCAATATAAAGATGTTGACTGTGATCCGTATATTTCATATCTTTGGGGACATACATATCAACGCCACCCAAAGCATCAATAAACTTTTCTACCCCTTGAATATTAACCCGTACATAACGATCAATCTCAACCCCACCCAACAATTTGCTGACGCTTTCGGCCGCTAAAGCTGGGCCACCATAATAATTCGCTTCGTTAATTTTTCTGAGTTCGTACCTGATGCTTGCTTGGGTATCTCTAGGAATGGATAAAACACGAAGTTTCTTGCTCAGGGGATCAAACCTAACTAAGACCATGGTATCGGACAACCCTTTAAAAGAATTAACCAGGGCGTGATAACCTAAGTCTTCCTTCGGTTTTTCATCTATTTCTGAGGTTAAGACTTTAGTTCCTAAAACCAAAACATTAACAGGACGACTCAACTCAGGAAGTTGTAAGCTTTTATAGGAAATTGCCTCATTTTGACTAAAAACCTCTTCTTCTTCGGGGGTTAAGGAACTTTGCTGTAGAGGGGTAGCCGATAGTGACACCGCCAGAAAAGCTCCTGCTGCTGCCGATGCTAGGGACACGGCTGTGAGTCCCACACTAATAAACAACCAATTTAGACCTTTTGGCTTTTTTTTCACAGAATACTTCTGTCGAGAGTGGTTTTTCGGATGGGTTTTGTTGACTGACACAGCTTTCCTCACACCTTTAGTATTTTCCATACTGGGTTATATTTTACCAATAGGCAACCTTATAACCAAGACTGGAACCATAGCCTTCTCCCATAGGAATGTAACCCTACTAAGCAATCTATCCTACCACAAAGTTAACTTATATGGATTGTAGTTTAAAACTTTTCTGCTTTAATGACCAAAATTTTCCAGGATGGTGTATCGTCATTGAGACAGGTAGAATAGGAAAAATTTTGGGGCATGGAAATACCACAAATTATTTTAGAGACAGCACAAAACTTATTTAACGGTTTGGCCATTGGCAGTGTGATCGCTTTAGCTGCTGTGGGATTAACCCTCACCTGTGGCATTTTACGGCTTTCTAACTTTGCTCACGGGGACTTTATGACTCTGGGAGCTTATCTAACTTGGTTACTCAATAGTCAAGGGTTAAATTTAGTTCTTTCGGCCATTTTAGGAGCAGGGGGAACCATATTCGCTATGTTAGTCTCAGAATATCTACTATGGAAACCGATGCGTAATCGTCGGGCAACTTCCACCACCCTGATTATTATTTCTATTGGTTTGGCCCTGTTTCTTCGCAACGGAATTTTAATGATTTGGGGGGCTAATAATCAACGTTATGATGTTCCTATTATTCCGGCTCAAGAAATTTTTGGTTTGAGATTAGCTACCGATCGCATTTGGGCCATCGCTTTAGCTGTGGTGGCCATCGTTATTCTACATTTAGTCTTACAAAGAACAAAAATCGGTAAAGCGATGCGAGCGGTGGCTGATAATATCGATTTAGCTAGGGTTTCAGGGATCAATGTGGAGCAAGTTGTTCTCTGGACTTGGATCATCACTGCTATTCTAACTACCCTTGGGGGTGTGATGTTAGGCTTAATTACCAGTACCATACGACCAAATATGGGGTGGTTTCTCATTCTACCGATGTTTGCCTCTGTTATTTTAGGGGGTATTGGCAACCCTTATGGTGCGATCGCTGGTGGTTTAGTGATCGGGGTTGCTCAAGAATTAAGTGTCCCTTGGTTGGGAACTGATTATAAGTTAGGGGTGGCTTTATTAATCATGATTCTTATTCTTTTAATTCGTCCTCAAGGGATCTTTAAAGGGACTCTTTAGACAATAATTATTAACTATTGATTATTAATTATCGAAAATAGTTGGGTCTAAAACCCCGCCTTTTAAGGCGCATAGTTTTTGAAGCGGAGCATAAATCTCTGTTTCAAAAACAACTTCTGTACGATAGTGCCGGAACGTAGTGAGGAACTTCTGACTTCTGACTTCTGACTTCGTTAATAATTGTCCTGTTGTTGCTCTCTTTCTTTTAATTTTAAACGAATTTCGGCATGAAATTCACGGGTAATAGGATAAAAATAAGCTAAAACTAAGCCCATAATTAAAATAATAGCTGGCAAAGGAGCCACAGCGATTCTAATGGCAAATAAGGCTGTTTCTGGTTGAGTGGGTAAGGGTTGACCGGGAATTTGTTCTACAAATCCTGCTGCTTCTAAGACAACACCAACTAAGAATAATCCTAAGGCTAAGCCAAACTTTTGTAAGAGTACCATGAAGGCATAAAAAACTCCTTCTCTTCTTTGTCCAGTTTCTAATTCATCTAATTCGATAACATCGGGAACCATTGACCAAGGAATTAGATAAGCAACGGATACCCCAAACCCTGCCATAATGGCTAAAATAAACATAAAAAAAACTTGTCCTGGTTGTAATAAAAAGAGTCCAATTTGTGCAATAATCCACACTCCTGTACCCATAAAATAGACAACTTTTTTATCAAATTTTTTACACATTACTTGCCAAAAAAATAACATAACTAACGCAGTTCCCTGTACAGCTAAGGCAACTAAACCGGATTGATCTTCCCTCAAGTTCATATAACTAACAACGAAATAAACTAAAATTGATGCGGTTAATTGCACTGCTAACCAGGAACATAAATAAATACCAATAACAAATAAAAAGGGACGATTATTAAAGACAATTTTTAATTGTTGTGAAAAAGAAAGATTACTTTCTATTTGATTATCTTTTCTGTTCTGTTTAACTTCTTGAATAACTAAATGATCTTCTATTTTTGCCAATAATAAACTACAGCCAAATCCTAGCAACAATAAACTAGATAATAACGCAAAAAAGCTAATATAATCAACTTGACTATTTCCTCCCACCAGACTTGATGTACCTGGAATTATTCTCAAAATCACATAAACAATGCCTAAAATACCGATCCCAGTTAAGACCATTCCTAATTGTTTCTTTTGGGTTAAATTTAGAATAGGATTTTTGCCTTTTTCTTGAATTCTTAAACTACACCAAAGAAGGGCAATAATTCCTAAAAAAGAACAACTAAAACCTAAAATTAGAAATCTAAGTTGAGGATTATCAGGATAAGCAATGGAAGCTAATATATAAAGAATTAATGATAAAATACTGCCTCCAATAGAAAAAGAAAACCGAAAACTATTTAAACTGGTTCTTTCGTTATAATCTTGGGTTAATTCTGGTGTTAATGCTGTATAAGGTAAATTAACTGTGGTGTAGGCAATATTAAACAAGATACCAATCACAACATAATAAACAAATAATCCCCATTGATTGACGTTTAAATCATCACTAAATTGGGGAATAAACCACTGTAAAACATAACAGAAAGCAAAAGGAATAATTCCTCCCAAAATCCAAGGTAGACGACGACCCCAACGAGAACGAGTTTTATCACTTAATACCCCAATAATAGGGTCATTAATAGCATCAGAAATTTTACCAATCATTAAAATACTGCCAGCTAAACCAGGGGGTAAACCGGCCACATTAGTAAAGAAAAATAACAAATAAAAAACCAAAATATTAGCAGTGATCGCCGGTCCAAAATCACCAGCACCATAGGCTAATTTTGTGGTAAAATGGAGTTTCTCAGCATTAGGTGATGTCATAAAAAAAGTATCTTAATATAGTATCAATTATGCCCCAACCCCGTAAACGGTTTGCTCAGCATTGGTTACGCAGTGAAACGGCACTAGAACAGATTATACAAGCTGCGAACCTAAAAAACAGCGATCGCCTCTTAGAAATAGGCCCAGGAACAGGTATTTTAACCCGTCGTCTCTTACCCTTAGTAGATTCTGTTCTTGCAGTAGAATTAGATTGGGATCTTTGTAAAAAATTAGTTAAAAGTTTTGGTAATTATGATAACTTCTTACTTCTACAAGGGGATATTCTTAAGCTCGATATTACCACAGAAGCTCAAGATTTTCCTAAGTTTTTACCCATTAACAAAGTAGTTGCCAATATTCCTTATAATATTACTAGTCCCATTTTAGAAAAGTTATTAGGTCGTATTTCTTCCCCTAAAACTCCATTTTATGATCTGATTGTTTTATTGATTCAAAAAGAAGTTGCTCAAAGAATAGTAGCTTATCCTGGTAATAAAACTTATGGTGCATTATCAGTCAAAATGCAATATTTAGCAGACTGTAATTATATTTGTGATGTTCCCCGTAAAGCATTTTCTCCTCCCCCAAAAGTTGACTCTGCTGTGATCACTTTTCGTCCTCGTGTTTTAGCTAATTCTGCAGTTGATCCTAAACGTTTAGAAACCTTAATTAACCTGGGATTTTCTAACCGTCGTAAAATGTTACGCAATAATCTAAAAAGTTTGATTGATAGCGATCGCCTGGGAAAATTTTTAAGAGAAATAGACCTTAATGAACAAGTTCGTGCAGAAAAACTGGATATTAATCAATGGATCGCATTAAGTAACCATTTTTCTCAACAATAAGTTTTATCATTTTCTAGACAATCTCTCATTGTGATGCCAATCTTTGTTAAAATATAAATATATTAATAATAATTTCATATTTTCTGAGACCCCTATGGTTTTATCATGTTGAATACTATTCTGTCACCTCAACCCTGGGATGCAGAAGTCTCCCTATTGGAAGAATTTCTGGATCAACTGCCCCTTAAATACAGAACCATTGTTGCGATCGCTTACTTTACCGCTTCGAGAATTGAGGATATTTTATCTTTACACAAGGAAGATATTACCCATGAAACAGTTATTATTAAGGACTCAAACGCAAAAAATAGAAAACAAGTACAAATTATTCCTAGATTAAGACCCTATTTAACTGTATACCTCAATGGATATAAATCTCAGCCCTCAAGCCTTTTATTTAGCGATAAATTTGGATACCCCCTAAAAAGTTCCCAAGTGTTTAAAGTTTTGAAGATGGTAGCAAAAAATATAAATCTTCCGTATGTATACTTATTTATTCTTCAGTAGAGGTAATTATCCATTATCCATGATCCATTGTCCATTATTGAACTAACTTAGAAGGAAAGTTAATTCCTCAAATAACCGTGTGAATGTTACGCTTAAGGATCAGATCACAGACATTTTGTTAAAGATAGGTTAAAACGGGACAATATCAGGATAAGTGTATTGCTCGTTTTTAACTCAATATGACCTATAATCTAAGAATTGCTGACATTCCCTGTAGCGAACGACCTCGTGAACGTTTGATTGCTGTTGGTGCGAAGAATTTGGCAACTGCTGAACTGTTAGCCATTTTGATAGGAACAGGGCAAGGAAAAGGCAAACTCTCAGCAGTAGGTTTAGGTCATCATATTCTACAAGAATTAGGTAAACATCGTCGTGATCCCCTGGATGTTTTACGGGATATTAGTCCTAACGAACTGATGGTCATTGATGGTATTGGACCTGCTAAGGCCACAACCATCATTGCTGCCGTGGAGTTAGGAAAAAGGACTTTTCAGGTGCGACCCCTGGAAAGAGTGGTCATAGATAGTCCTGAAGCTGCGGTGGCCGCCTTGAGTCATGACTTAATGTGGGAAAGACGAGAACATTTTGCGGCTGTATTTTTGGATAGTAAATATCGACTATTAGGGACGAAAGTTATCAATATTGGCACCGCTACAGAAAGCCTAGTTGATGCAACAGAAATCTTCCGAGAAACCCTCAAACAAGGAGCAAACGCCTTAATTGTGGCTCATAATCATCCTTCTGGCAACGTTGAACCCTCTCAAGAAGACTTAGACTTAACGGAACAATTACTCAAAGGAATGCAACTGCTCCACATTCCCTTAATAGATCATCTTATCTTAGGAGAAGGAAACCATTGCAGTTTGCACAGAATGACTGATTCATGGAGACGTTATCCACAGGAATAACAGCAATAGCTTGAAAAGTTGATGAAATAGGGAGACTCCGGTGACGGGGTGACGGGGTGACGGGGTGACGGGGTGACGGGGTGACGGGGTGACGGGGAGTGTGGGAAAAATCAAGGTATAAGTTAATGTTTTATCTTCCATTGATATAAATGAATGGTATTCTATTTAGCATTGAGTTGAGACTATGCTAGGATCCATACTATGGTAGTACAAAAATTAATCAGGACATTTTTTGTATTTTCAACACCAAGGGTAGTCGAGGTGTTAATTGTTAATTGTTAATTATTAACTATCCATTGTCCATTGTCCATTATCCATTGTGCATATAATGAATGCTTTAACGATTATTTGGATAGCTTTACCATTATTTATTGGATTTAGTATTTATTTGCTCCCCTCAATATGTCGCTATCTTGCTTTAGGGGTAGCTATTGTTTCCCTAGTTTACGGTTTAAAAACATCGAGCTTATCTGCGGCTCTAGATTTCAACTTATTAGATAATTTCGGAGTAATTTTATTAATTGATAACTTAAGCGGTTTTTTTTATTTTAACCAATGCTTTAGTAACTTTAGGGGTTATTCTTTATTGCTGGTACAGTGATAAAACTAGCTTTTTTTATACCCAAGTAATCATCTTACATGGAAGTGTTAATGCCGCTTTTATTTTCGCTGATTTTATCAGTCTATATGTTGCTCTAGAGGTGATTAGTATTGCTGCATTTTTACTCATTGCCTATCCGAGAAGCGATCGCTCAATTTGGGTAGCTCTGCGTTATCTTTTTGTCAGTAATACTGCTATGTTATTTTATCTAGTGGGGACAGTTTTAGTATATCAGGCTCACCATTCCTTTAGCTTTGAAGGATTAAAAGGTGCGCCTCTCTAAGCAGTAGCCCTAATTTTTTTGGGACTGTTAGCCAAAGGAGGTATTTTCATAGTAGGTTTATGGTTACCTTTGACCCATTCTGAGTCAGAAACCCCTGTTTCTGCTATGTTATCAGGAGTGGTGGTTAAAGCAGCTATTTATCCTTTAGTTCGTTGTACATTAATGGTTCCTGAAGTTGATCCCATCGTGCGTATTTTTGGTGTAGGAACGGCATTATTAGGGGTTATTTATGCTATTTTTGAACAAGACGCAAAACGGATGTTAGCCTTTTCCACTGTTTCCCAATTAGGCTTTATTTTAGCAGCCCCAGAAGTAGGGGGATTTTATGCTTTGACTCACGGTTTGGTTAAATCTTCTTTATTTTTGATGGCTGGAGCTTTACCAAGTCTTAACCTTCGAGAATTGAAAAATAAACCCATGAACACTGCTATTTGGATACCCTTAGTTATAGCTAGTTTTTCAATTTCAGGATTTCCCTTATTATCGGGGTTTGGGGCTAAAGTATTGACCATGAAAAATTTATTACCTTGGCAAGTTCTTGTTATGAATGTAGCTGCGTTAGGTACGGCAACAGCTTTTGCTAAGTTTATTTTTTTACCCCACACAAAAGAAGGGGGACGTAAAATAAAAAGAGGATTTTGGCCGGCTATTGCTTTATTATTGAGTGGCTTATTTATCGCCAATGGTGTGTACTATCAAGCCTATACTCTCACCAATATTATTAAGCCTTTAGCTACAATCTTTTTGGCGTGGTTGACTTATATTTTCATTGTGGAACGAATGGTAATTAAACTGCCTCGTGTAGCTGAACAATTGGAGCATTTAATCGGAATGATGAGTTTAATATTAATTTTCGTATTTTGGCTATTATTAGGCAGTCAAATATCAATTTCCTGACTACTCCGTAGGGGTCAACGGCCGTTGCCCCCTACAATATTAATATCTGTAGTCCCAGTTGATAAAAAATGCTAGTCCCTTTAACCCGTGACGCATTAGAACAAATTATTCCCCCCATTGCCACAGGAAGCCAATATTCTTTTTATTGGGGTAAATGGCGAGATTTATTGCAACGTTTATTTATTTCCTTGATCGCTTTGGTGGTGACTTGGTTATTGGGAAAATTAGCCGGCTCTGGGGGAGAAACTATTAAACTGATCTTTGATATCATTGCCGGGTTATATTGGCTATGGGGTCCTGTACTATGGGCCAGCATTCGTAATGGTAAATACCGTCGCTATCCTTATTGTGGGTTTTGGCAAGGACAGGTTTTGGATGTGTTTATCACCGAAGAATTAGTAGGAGAAGAACAGACGGTGAATAAATGGGGGGAGTTAGTGGTCATTGAAAACCGAGAACGACGGATCAATGTAGAAGTGGGAGATGAAGAGGGATTCACTGCCATCACAGCAGCCCCTATAAACCGCCTTTATCGGGTCATTAAGCCTGGACAAATAGCAGAAATGTTAATTTTGTCCAAAACCCCTGAATTAAGCCGTATTGATAAGATTACCGATGTGTATTTTCCTCAACATAATTTATGGGTAGGAGAGTATCCTTATTTACGTCGTGATATCTTTCAACAAGTTAGTGAAGAGGTAGGGGGACATTCCCGTTATCGTTCCTCAAAGAGAGGAAAACCTCCTATAGTTCGACGACGCAGGGGATAGGTTTAACATAATTGGATTTAAGTTAAAACATAAGCGGGGAATTTTTGTGATAAGGTTGTTAGTCAATTGATAGTAACTTTAAAATAAGTTTATTGAGATGTTATTTAATTCTACAATTTTCATTTTAGGGTTTTTACCTTTGACCTTATTAGGTTTTTGGGGGTTAAGTAAGTTACGTTTAACCCAAGGGGTAATGATTTGGTTATTAGTTAGTTCCTTGTTTTTCTATTCTTATTGGAATATATTTTCTCCGGCGGGGCAGGGAAAAACTATTGAATACATTTTTTTGATCATTTTATCTGTAGTAATTAACTACAGTATCGGAGCAGAAATTTCTCGCTCAAAAAAATCTAGCAGACGGGCTAAAATTTCATTAATTTTAGGAACAATTTTAAACTTAAGCGTTATTGTTTACTATAAGTATGCTAACTTTTTTCTTAATTTTATCAATTCTTTATTTTACACTAATTATCAATTAGATAACTTAATTCTTCCTTTGGGTATTTCCTTTTATACCTTTACTCAAATCGCTTATTTAGTTGATGCTTATAGAGGAGAGTTAAAAAAAGAAAAATATAATCTACCTACTTATGGTTTATTTATTCTTTTCTTTCCCCAATTGATTGCCGGTCCCATTCTTCGTCACGATGAATTAATTCCCCAACTGCGCTCTTTTTAAAATAAGATTTTCTCTTCTAAAAATTTATCATTAGGATTGATATTTTTCACTATTGGACTATCTAAAAAGCTCATAATTGCTGATATATTATCTCCCTGGGTAGCTACTACATTTAATAATACTAGTTCTTTAACATTTATAGATTCTTGGGTAGGGGCTATTAGTTATACTCTACAACTATACTTCGATTTTTCTGGTTATTCCGATATGGCCATTGGCCTAGGTTATATGTTTAATATTGTTCTACCTATTAACTTTAACTCTCCTTATAAAGCCACATCTATTAGTGAGTTTTGGCGACGTTTGCATATTACATTATCTAACTTTTTAAGAGACTATCTATATATTCCCTTGGGAGGAAGTCGTCGCGGTGAAATTAGACGATATGCTAACCTAATTATAACTATGTTATTAGGAGGTTTATGGCACGGTGCCGGCTGGACTTTTGTTATCTGGGGAGGGTTACAGGGTTTGTATTTGTCCATTAATCATGGTTGGCGGAAATTGAATATTTCTCTGCCTAAATGGTTAGCTTGGACAATAACTTTTTTAGCTGTTATTTTTGGCTGGGTGATGTTTCGCGCTCAAAGTTTATCTGATGCAATGGAAATGATTCAAGCTATGATAGGCATGAAAGGCATTGTTATCCCTGGAGAAGTGAGAGGCAAGTTAGGGTTTTTGACTACTTTTGGCTTACAAGTTAACTCCTGGAATAAGTTTACTTATTTACCTAGTTTTTATGATAGTAAATTATTAAGTTTTCTGGTTTTATTTGTCTTGATGATAGGAGCCTTAAAATTACCTAATACTCAAGAGATTGCTGAGAAAATAGACTTTAACCCTTTCTGGGCATTTATATTAGGTTTGCTGGCTACCTATTATTTATTGTCCTTAAACCGTGTTTCTGAATTTCTTTATTTTCAATTTTAATAATATACAAGATTATGCTTAAATTTAATTTAGGAATTACTTCCCAAAAAAATCAATCAAAAGCTATTAAAATTAGGCAAAAATATAGTTCTTTTAATTACCTGTTTTTAGGAACCATTGTTTTAAGCATCTCTGGAATCAGTTTAGCTAATTTTTTAATAGATACTTATGACATTTTTCGACATAATAAGCTATGGGAATCAAACCTAACTAAACCAGAGAAATCTAATCAAGATCGATTGTATAAAACTATTGATATAATAAACATATCATTTTAACTGATTTACTCAATACCCTCTTTTCTCAAGATGCTTTAATTGCTAGTAAAAATACTATTAAGGAAAATTGGAATCTTCCTAAAAAACCTCAAGACTTGGTCCGTGGAGATAATGGGTTTTTTTCCCATCGAGAACCCAATAATGGGAAAACAGAGTGGAGATTTAGTAATATTATTGAACAGTATTTCGGGTATCATACCCAATATAAATTATCTGAAGACCGGTTCAATGATTTTAAGAAAATTGTCGAATTTTGTCGCCAAAATAACATCGAATTAATTGTCTTTATTTCTCCTTCCCATGCAACCCAATGGGAAGCTCTACGAGTCACAGATAGATGGGATAGTTTTGAGGAATGGAAACGAAAAATGGTAGCCATAACCCCAGTTTGGGATTTTTCCGGCTATAATTCCGTAACAAGCGAACCCATTCAACCGATTATGAGTAATTATGTTGATAACCTCACGGGGTGACAAGTAGGTTGAAAAGTAAGTCCAGAGCGGTTTTTCTCTGTTACCCGACCCTAAACAATTGTCGGCAACCAGAGAGCTTATTGAGAATGAACGATAATGATAATCAT
>NZ_AADV02000058.1 GCF_000167195.1 Crocosphaera watsonii WH 8501
TTACCCCCATAGCCAAGCCAGCCCACGATGCTACTTAATCGCGCCCCATAACGGAATCCTTCTTTAACTCCCAATGGAACAGGACTGTAATCTGACCATCCACAACTAGGACATTTATAGAATCCGCGACGATATTCCCTGATTTCTATGGGTTGGTCTACTACTTCAGCCACTTGCTGGACTTTTTCAGGAACTACTTCATCTCGTTCCACTGAACCCCCACAAACAGGACAGTTTTCTAGTTCTAAAGTGACTATCTTATCGGGCTGACCAAAACCATTACGGGTCTTCCCTGGGTGGTCATATTTTGGTCCGCGTTTAAATCCTTTTTTGCGTTTCTTTTTGTCAGAAGGCTTTTTTAGTGGGTCTGATGATGGGGGGACTGAACTGTTTTTTGAGTTACGGTTTTTTAGCTTATCTCTCTCTTCTTTCAATTTTTCAATTTCTTGCTGTTGTGTAGAGATTTGTTGTTGTTGCTGGTCAATCAGTCTTTGTTGAAGAGATAACTGTTGTTGTGCCTTGACTAGCCACTCAATCATGAAGACATTGTTCGCCAACTGTTCATCGGCGATAGCTCTAACTAGCTTTGAATCAATGGTAGCATTTGTGGTCATAACCCCCACTATACATAAAAATCCCCGATTTTACCTTTATGTTGTCAAGACAGATTCTTTATTGCGGTGAGCAATTACAAAATATGAGTTATTTTATGAACTAACATAGCAGCCACTAAACGAGCATCATGAACATTCACCCCTTTGACTTGATAAGTAATAACTAATCTTTCCCATTCTGGATAAATAGTTGGGGAGTCTGATAATCAAGGAAAAAAAGATTTAATCTTTTTAATTTCTGCTTGAGTTTCAGTTAGGGAATATCCTAGACCATTTTTATCTAATGGTCGTGTACAAACATTCCAAAATTCAATTAAATTTTGAGGCATAATATATAATTGGTTTTTCTGTCTTTTTAAGATTGAGACTGAATTAATCGCCGCTTCATACATGGGATGCCTAGAATCAGCACTACGTAAAAGAATATTAGTATCAACTAAAAATGACATTTAACCTCTTTCTCCATAAATGCTTTCTCTACTAATAGCTTCATCAGATAAAATTGGTCCATTATGATGATGACTTTCTGCCCATTCTCGAAATGCTGTTATCCATTCGGATGTTGTTGCTGTTTCATAAAAAGGACGTTCCGACGTTTGATGAAGAGACTTTACTTTCTGGTTGAATAATGTTTTTTCTTCGGGTGTTAAAGACTGAAAAATTTGTGCTAACGTATCAACTAATTGAGTGTTCATTTTTAAAAGCTGCTAAATTTAGTTTGGGAATATGTTCATTTCTGGAAATATTTAATAGTCATGAACTAGCGAGTGTGATTAAGAATTGGGTTTCTTTATTTTTAAGGGCAACTTAATGGTTTAATTCGTTTACCTCAACGCCTGATAATTCCAATCGGATTTGTTTGAGGGTAGGTTTGAGTTGTTCAATTAAGGTCATAACTTCGGTTAAGTCCTCGACATGATTAAGGTTTGAGGGAAGGGGTTGCCCTTGTTGGTTAACAGTATTCAAAACTTTAGCCATTTGATTGATGTTGTTACCCAAAGCCGATAATTGAGTCGAAATTCCCCCTAATTCTCGATAAATATTCCAATTGACGGGGGGAACCCTTGACGGTAACACCGGTAAACCTTGAAGCTTTCGGGTGATGTAAGCACTTCTGGATAAGTTAACCGAATCTGCTTGTTGATCAAGATTGGATAGTTCACTTTCTCGAAATCGAATAGAAACGACTTTTTCTTTTTTCTCAGGGTTGGGCATGGTGATATTTTTTCCGATTGAATTGAAGGATTGACATTAAATGTTTCTCAAGTAAACTTATTATTAACGGGTATGGTTTCAAAAGCATTCTTTTATATTTCCTTTATTTTTAGGGGGGTTTGGGGGGAATTCTCCCCCAACCAGCAGCACCTTTCTCTTAATAATTATACCATAAGTGTATGACAAAAAGCCTGCTGGCTCTGGGACTACCGAGACAGGTTTTTCGACACGAGTTTTCCAGTTTTCGAGGGGGAAATTGAGGCGAGTCGTCATAAGTGATGTCATTTTTGGGGGAATTAGTGACATACTATGCCACTATCAGAGTGATTAGTGGCTAGAAAAATCCCCAAATCAGCCCCTGATTAGCCAAATTTTGGCTTGGCTTATGTCACTATTTTGATTGATTGTGACACTAATTGTTATTTTTTCCTTAATTAATGGCGTACCTAAAAATATATTCCACTATTATTAATAATAATGGAGTTTACTATTAAACAACAATTGTTGAGAATAATCATTAACTAAAAATAAAGGAAATGAGTTCAAACCAAAAGTTAGATTTTAATTTTCGTTATCGTCCCAATGTTGATAGTCCGGATGGGATGTTGATTCGGTATCTACAAAAATATAAACCAATTGAACGTAAGTATTTAATTTTGAAAGCTCTACGGGCTTTTTATTTGGTGGCTGCTTATGCCGAATTAGGAGACTTCGATGATCTTGAGCAATTAGAAACTTTTGTGGGTCAACTCCGAAAAACTTATACACAAAATTATGATGATCTGCATAATTTGTCCATCGATATTAATCTCAGTATCGGCAGTAGTGCTTCTGGCTTTATCTCTTCTATGCCGTCATCGGGTGATGAGGATGACGACGATGATGATGAGGATGATTGGGATTGATTTTTACACCAGTTAGGTTCCCTGGAATCCCATCCTTTCGGACCAACTCAAGGGTTGGATATCTTCTAAACAACTTAAGGGATACTCCCAACCATCGGCAGTCCTTAATAGTAAAAGGCGATCCCCAGAATCGGTCAGGAATTCTACCACTTCCCCTATCAAGCGCATCCATTGACCAGTAAAATGTTGCAGTCGTGCTTTGATTTTTTGCCCGATAGGGAAGGGATCTGGTTCTGGTTGGTTAAGTTGGGCAAATAATGGCCGTAATCGTTCTTTTTCTGACGATGGCAAGAGATCCCATCCGAGTTGCAATTGTTCTTTGGTTAAACGACTCTCATCCCTGAGAACCTTAATCTCTTCTACTGTTGTTGAATAACTAATAATCAGATCCGCTATAAATTGACGATCTTCAAAGGATATGGCCTCAAGGGGAACCTCACCAACCGATTCAATCTCCCAAATATTGATATCCGATGGACAGTTGACAGGTGGATCTGAATTTGGATTTGGATCTAGATTTGGATGTGGATCTAGATTTGGATTTGGTGAGAATTGTACTATATTTTCATGATCCAGATGTGGTGGATCTTCTATAACAGTTATTGGCACATCTGGATCATTAATTCTCGTTGGCTGGCCTGGGTTTTCGTCACTTTTAGACTCATGAGTTTGATGGGGATTTTTTAGCTCAAATTCTGTACTAGAAGGTGGCTGTTGTATTGGGTTATTGTCGTCCCATCTCAGGGTTTCTAGTTGTTCTGGGTTATAGTCACGGTTGATTCTCTGCTCGATCACTTCATTCAGTTTGTTGATAACCCCATAAACATAATTGTCGTGTTTATGGTCTTCTACCACTTCCAAAACGTTGATCTTCATGGGAACAACCTTATATACCCGTGTTCGTTTTTCATCACTTAGACGGCGATCACTCAAATCATATCCGATCTGATTGAGAACCCACCGCACAAACTTGATCGGGTCTTTCCCTGGACGTTTTCCTAGTCCTTGCCAGATTTTCTTAAGGTTTGCCCGTTTAATCAACTCTCTCACCACTTCACTATCGGCGGTAAATTCCCCGGCCACTTCAATGAAGTACAGTAACCTTAGATCATATAATCCCTTTAAGAATAGGTAACGGGGCTGTATTTTCCAGGGGCAAAGCTTACTATTTCTCACCTTAGTTAATAGATTATGATAGAATCTTTTAGCCTTTACTAAGGCTGGTGAATTCTCCTGATCAAATTTCTCCAGATAAATCCTATTTTCCAGTTGAGTAATCAGATTAGGGTACTTATATTTGATTAGATAAATTAATTCAGGATTCCAAAAACTAGAGTCTTGAATATTAGGTAATAGTTGGATTAACTTAGCTTTCATTAATGCACATCTTTCTGGCCAACTAGCATCTTGATTTAACATCATCCAAGGCTTACCTACGTATTTATTGTTAGCAGAGAAGATATCTTTTGAGTTCTGATATTTTGTTTCTATTTTCTCTTTAGATACCTTTTGATTAGCTTTCTTGAAGTGTTCTTTATGTTCGGGGCTATACTGGTTACTTATATCATATCCTTGCTGTTCTAATAGCCAATAAACGCACTTTCTGAGGTTAGCTTTTTCGTAATTTATCATAGCTTCTAATCGCTGAGCTAACTGACTCTCAGGACTGCTTAAATCTTCTTTGACTTTTGTAAGTATTTCACTGATAAATTCCTCTTGGTTATTTTCTCCAGCCATTGCTAGATGCAAGTCACGCTTTAATCGCTGGTCAAAATGATATTGAAGTTTCTCTAAGAAAGGTGACTTGATTGAATTGCTATCATCTACTTTTGTAAACGGGTTTATCCATAAATAACGGGTTACTTCAGTATCCCTAATCCTCGCGATTATCTGAGTAATAGAATCAGCGTCTAGTTGGCCAAAAAATAAACCAAAGAAATGAGTAAAATAATTACTAATATTGATATCTAATCCACTTTCACAGCTAGGGGAAAATAGGAACCTATGTATCGGATTTTCTTTTAGGTATTTATTAGGATCTTCCAGAAATTTTTTGACTTCTGGAGAGTTAATGGTTTTCCCATCAACCCTAAAGGTTGTAAACCCTAATTTACTGAGAATCTTGTCTAAGGATTCTAACAAAGTTTGCGAGTCACTAGCAATGGCCCCAACCATATCACGGACGGTTATTAGGTCATATAACCAAGGCGAGTGATCTCGTTTTCTTAGTTTTGTTTTCTTGATGGTTCCTTCTAACAAAACTAATTTTGGTTTCTTACCTTTGTGGGTATTTTTAACAATTTCTATGGTTTTTGTGGGGTCAACTGCTTTGATAAATTCGATATAGGGATCTGCTAAGTTACCATCGAGAATGGCTACACGGGATGACCTTATAATAGCTTCTTTAATTAAGTCTATTGCTTGCTCTCGATGCTTAACAGTCTTGCTAAATAGTAGCTGTTTTAAGACTGAAACGACTTCATCCAAAATCAAGACTTTCCCATCAAAATCATCTCCGTTAAATCTGTGATGGCTGTTAATACAGGCTGTTACTTTACCTCGACAATCCCTGATATGGTAGCTGCTTTCTTTCTCATGAATATGGGTAAACTTGGCTTTATTAGCAAACTGTAATAGTAGGGAATTTCGATAACCTAGACTTACCGCTCCATAGTTTTCTAGGTATTCTAACCACTTAATTAAATTAGTAGTTTTTCCCGTTCCTAACCCTGATTTAATAGCTTTAATGCTGTTTTTAGGCGGTAAAGGTAGGTCTAAATAATCCTGGTCAACTGTTTTCGTTGGGGTTAATTGTTTACAGCTTTTCCAGGCTGAAAAAGCTTTTTGCTGGTAAATTAGTTGAGCGGATTTTTCCTGGAATTCGTTAATAGTAATTAAGGTAATTTCCAGGTTATCAATATCTATTTCATCGATATCTAAGCCGTTTTCTTTATCCTCTAATTGTCCCCAATCGGCTACTTTTAAGTTAGGGATGATTTCCCCTAATTTTTGATACTGATTGGCTACATTACTATTAATAATTGAGCCAGCATCAGCATATAAGATGTACTCGGTCTGATCATCCCATCCGTATTTAGCTTTGATGGTGGCGATCGCTGATAATATCGCTTCTCGACTACTGGCAAAGTTACCCCCACTGGCACCGATAATCGGAATCCCCACGTTAGAAGACGCTAGAAGGGGTTTATATTCTAATCCCTCAGTGAGCCCTATAATTTGTTGTTCAGAGGTCTTCCTGGGCTTTTTCTGAGGGTATGGGGTGACAGATTGAGGGGGTAATGAGGGAGATGGGCAAGATTGAGGGGGTTTTTTGGTTGACTGGCAATTATTTTTAGTTGGGGGAGTGTCGGGGGAAATGGGAGATACGGGGGATTTTTGTTCATCAAAGTCTTCTTTGTCTCCAAGTTCTTCTTCTTCCCTTCCGCACCAAGTCCACCAAGTCCACCAAGTCTCGGAGTCGGAGAAGTCCCCAAATTGCAGGACGCTTCGCGCTCCAGAGGAGGTGCAGAGGGGAGATTGCAGATTGTCCTCACGTAATTCTCCAATCTTTCTGTCGGGGAAATAAACGGCGATGGGTTTTTCCCCATTGGGTAAGTCGATGGGAATGCCTCGACTATTTTTGCTGCTACAAAAATAATATTTGTTGTTGCTGTCTGGAGTGAGATCGTTGACTCTGAGTAGGGTATATAAGCCGTCTTCGTTGGCAATGGGGATTAAGATGCCGTCAGTATGGTTAATTAATCCATTGCCGAATTTGTTGACCCCTGAGAGCCGATTATCGACGGGGTTGCTTAATTTTTGCCATTGTTTGACGCTACGATAACCAGCTTCATCGATTTGAGCATCTGTTAACCCCCTATTTCTCAAGATTTCACGATGCTCGTCCAAGAGGGTTAGTTGAGCTAAAATCTCCCTAATTACTTGATCTCGTTCGGGGATTGGAAGTAGCTTTTTAAGCTGTTCTTTATCCTGTTGCTCTTTTAATGCCCGTTTCCGTTGTTGCTCCAGTTGCCATTCTTGACGACGTTGATTTGTCCACTCTTCTACATCGGGTTTATAGGCCCACATGGAAAAGCCAATGGAGTCTTGACCACGGTAAATGTAGTCTAGGGGGTTAGCCTCAAGGCTTCGACAGTGGATTAGGTTGGTTTCTAGGTTTTGCCGACAGTCATGGCGTTCTCCATTACAGACTGGGCAAGTATCTCGACGAGTAAATCTTTTCCAAGTCATGCTAGGCTACTCCCCCTGGTACTTGTAGAGGAATGCCACGCAGCAGAAATTTTGGGCGTACTTGTCTGTTCCCGCCCAGATGAGGTAGGATTGTTCACAATAAAGAAATTTTTTTTGTACGATGTCCCCGCTAGTAGGTAAAAGATTTAGCGGGGTTTTCTATATATTTCATTCTTAGTTTACAGTATTTCTTTCGTTATGGTGAAATATTTTTGTAACGATTTGTTAAAATTTTTTCTTTTTTTCTCGATAGTTCCAAATATATTCGAGAGCATCAATATCTGGAACCAAAAAGGCTAATTTAATTCTGTAGGCTTTAAGTTTTGGTGAGCTTTTTTTTAGTTGAGGATTTCCTTTAATATCATATTGGATTTTGCGGGCTGTTACCCCCAATTCTTCTGCAATCTCTTCAACAGTCCAATAACCAGGTATAGTCGCCTTTTTTCTCTTAAGAGGCGGATCAAAATCTTCGGGACGCAGAACATTATGTTCTAAGGTAGTTAGGGAATTAGACATTTAAAAATTTAGGAAAGCCACGCTTATCACTTCTATATTAAGCGGTGCGATAGGAAAATCAATGGGTCAAAACAACGATCGCTTACGTTCACCCCTGATTTTCGGTACTTAGATCGGCCTTGAGCCTTTACTAAACATCTAGCTATCTAAACGTTTAAACATTCAAACATTTAAACGTTTAGCTTTCTTCACACTGAACCCAGGCATCGACCAGCCCTTCTATGATCTCACTCATATCCTTATCCCCTTGAACCGCAGCCACTTTCAGTTGTTGATGAAGTCGTTTGGGAAGGTAGATCGTTGTCCTCACATAATCAGGGTCACGGCTTTTGCTTTTCTTGGTTTCTTTAGTTTTAGTCGACTCTGATGAAGTCTCTTGGGCTGTACTACGGGCTGCACTGAACAGGTCATCAAAACGGCTTGACGGTTTGTTGCTCATCGTAGGATCTCCTGGCCAACTTTGACATAACAATCCCACGCTGCATTAGCGTAGGGGTCTTTAACGTGATTGACGGGAACTCCTTCAAGGGCTGCCTTTTGGAACACAGCCAACCGTCGAATGCCTGTTTTAAACAGAGGCAGTTGAGCGTTTTTAATGGCGTTTCTCGCTTCAGAACCTGCTTTAGAAGGACGGGGAGGAATTAAGGTTAGCAAAATTCGATAATTGGCTTCTAAGGAGTGCATGGCATCGACCATTTGCAGGGTTGCTCCTAAAGCCAAAGCATCGGGACTGGTAGGCAGAATTAGTAAATCACAGCCTTCTGCAATAGTTTTTAGATCGTCAGGTGCAGGACGGGCAGGGGTGTCAATAATAATGTGTTCGTAGTTCCTGGCAAATTTCACACCCTGTTTTTCATCTACAACTTTAAACGGTAGTTGTCCTCGACTAGCCCAATCTAAAGCACTGCGGTTTAAGTCCCCATCTACCAAGAGAGAGGGGGCTAATTCTTGACAGTAGGCCGCTAAGTGTAAGGCAGTGGTAGACTTGCCAACGCCACCCTTGAACGAGGCGACAGTGATGATCATGGGTGGGATAGTTAATAAGGATGACCTTATTGTAGCTTAAATGAACATTTAAGTGCTTAAACGTAAAAATGTTTAGATGTTTAGATGTTTAAAATTCAGGTTTCTGAGAAAGTCTTTAGACATAAGGAAACTAAAACCTAATCTGACTCTTATGTATGTAACCAATAGTCACACAGACATCAGTTTGATACCACTCATTAGTCGAGTTATGAATCCTGATATTAATAGTACGTTTCTGTGAAATTTGACACAGAATGGAGCCATTAGGGGAAAATCTCACATTAGAGGGGGGATCAAATACAATGGCAACACCATTTGGTGAAATATTGAGGGGTTTAGTATTTGGTGTTTGCGAAGTTTGGCTAAATCTGATTTGACTTTGATGTATATAACCGAATGCCGCTAAGTTATCAATGGAACCCTTGCCCTGTCAGTCTTTTAGGGATTAGGGATTGGGGGTTTGGTATGGAGGCTGAAAGTTTCCAAGGTAATAAGTCGGCTTCTGAGTTAAAAGAACACTATCCTAATCCTATTACCCCGATCCCCAATCCCCAGTCTCCATGCTTGGTTGGCGGATAACTTAGCGGCATTCGTATATAACCCATCTCTCCGCAAACATCTGTTTGGTACCATCCATTATTAGTGGAATTATAGGTATTGATAACACTCTGACTGTGAATAGAGCAGATAATTGTTCCTAATGGAACTTGTCTAACATTAGAAGGCGGATCGAAGACTATTGCTACCCTCTTTTTTGGAGAAGGTGATGGTGTAGGAGAAGGTGACGGTGTAGGAGAAGGTTTAGAAAAACTACCTGATGCGATTAATTGTTTGGCGGTATTAATAGCAATTCCGTATAAAGGTCCTCCAAAACCTCCCCTTCCATAAACACCAATAATCTCCCCATTCTCATTTAATAAAGGACTTCCACTCATTCCGGGGACGATCGCACCAGTAAAGATAATTTCATAACCATCGTCAGCAGAAGCAGCAGGAATAAAGCCATTAATATTTTGGTCAGGGTAAAATAAATAGCTTCTTGGTTGTTGTGCAGGATATCCAGCAAAATGAATGGTTTGACCCTCCGTTAAGTTTTGAGAATCCCCTAATTTTGCCACAGAATAACCATTAGAACTGCTAAAATAAATAATAGCTAAATCTGCTCCATTTAGCTGTTTAATTTGTGTAACTGCATGAGTAGTTCCGTCACTGGTTTCAATTGTATAATCATTAAGATTAGAGGATTCACTGACAACGTGCCAATTAGTTAATACCTGATAAGTATTACCATTACTTCCAATAATTGACCCAGAACCATTACCTTTTGGGGCAGCGTCACTGCCATTGATTTTAACAATAAACAACTTAGCTTGATCACTAATTTCTGTTCCAGTAAGACGACTAGCAACGGTTTGCACTATGGGAATCGTTGCAATCGTTCCTAGAATAATACCAATTAATAGAGGGCGATTCATTCAATTACTTTGCTGCCTATCAAGCTTCTTTGTTATTGTACAGCAATTCTCATTTTGAAGAATACAACGAGTACGTTCTCTTTTTGAAGTAGAGAACTAATCTTCCATTCTCTTTTTTCCTTTACTCTTTTCCTTCTGATTTTTGGGCTACATACATACTACAAAAAAACGGAAATAACCGACCTGTCCTAATTCGTATTCTTAATTTTTCATTAGGTAATTTTTTGATTATTTTTGAGTTTTTTTATTCACTTGTCTTCCCCACTACCCTAAATCTTGTCTGGCTTATTAGCTTGTATTAATGAATTTCTTTTGCTCACCTTCTGATATTATATAGACAAATAATTCTGACCAATCTTCAAACCATTCATATTTGACTAAAGCTCTAAGATCATTAAAAAACGTTTTTCTTTTTTCTAATTTCCTTCTGGCTTTTTGGTAGAGGTCGTTGACTAATTCTAAGACGTTATGAAAGAGAAAACTGATTAAATTCAAGGCCAACAGGATAATGGATAAATTTACTTGTCCATGTCCGAAATTATGTTCTAAATTATAGCCTTGATTTTTCAGAAGGTTATTTCCTTCATTCTCAACTTTCCATCTTGTTCTGCCACTGGTTATTATTTTTTCCATTTTTTCATCATTTAATTGATGATTAGTGATAAAATTATTTCGATAAATTACTTTGTTTTTCGCTTTGTCATAGATTTCTACTTCATACCAATTGACCATTAAAGAAGGCTCAGTTTCTCTCAATGGCACGTTGTTTACATACTTATACCTATAATATAGTAGTTTGTTTTTTTGATATTTTCTAACTTGCCCTTTAACGACTTCTCCACTATTTTCTAAGAATTCCAACCATTCATATAAACTTTTGTGAGATGAGGCTAGAGCTACAAAAATAAAATTATAACCCTGTTTAATGGCCAATTCACATATAGGTTGTCTAGAATAAAGGTCATCTCCCAATAAAGTTATTTTTTGATTTTTGTCTGAAGCTGTATTTCTTAATAACCATCTTTTAATCGCTGTATTTTCACAGTCTTGCTTAGTTTTACCATCTTGTTTTCTAATAAATTCTGGTTCTAAATTTATGACCTGTTTTTTCTCAGGGGCTACGATGACTGGTGTGATTACTTGATGGTAATAAGTAGTAGTCCCATTTCGATGATGTCGGCAATTACAATGAGGACAATGAATGTTTTTTGAGGAATAATATTCCGTTCCGTCTAAAGCTAATAAAATTTCTTCATCTAAATATTTAAAATGATTAATTATTTTATTTTCTCTTAACCATTCCCAGACGGTTTGGAAAGTAGGAAAGACTTTCGCCGCTTGAATCGAGTCTAATATAGTTCGTATTTGGTTATCACTCTTGTATTTTATTCAAGCCAAATAAACTATTGGCATTATCTTTTCCCCTGTTATTTCTCATGTTTATTTTGATGTTCCAAAAAAGAAGGACATTGTGTAAAAAATACGGAAAAAGCTGCGATAACAAACTCTCTTATTTTATAACTTGTATTTGACCCTTTTCTTTTATCTGGTAAATCACTCAATTGAAGAAAAAGAAATTCAATTAATTTGGACGGCGATATAGTAACAGGCAATATTTCCATTTATTTCTACACTTTTAGACAATTAGCTCTCCCTTAAACTAATTGTAGTATAGTTTGACTCTGTAATTATCGTTCTCTCTGATTTTATCGTAAGTATTTGTGCTTAATTTATCTTCAATTTCATTTAGTTCTCTATTTTTTTTAGAGAACTAACGACCTATTTTGGCCAAAATAAGAATTGCTGAACCCAAGAAGAATTTGCTCATCAGTTAGGGGTAACATTCGCAACCGTTAATCGATGGGAAAACCAGCATAGTAAACCCTCTCGTCTAGCAATGAAACAAATTGAAAGTTTACTGCACAAAATGGGTGAACAAGGAGAAAAACCCCTTAATCAATATTTACAACAAGGTGGTAGAGATAGTGAATAACAATAACCAAAATCCTAATTCTGAACATAAGATACAAAAAACCTATGTTCCTCCTAACAACCCTCAGTCTGAACAAGGAACCAAAAAACAAACTCAAAACTACCAAAATTATCAACCACCTATGTCTAATAACGGGTGGACTCAGGGTGAAATCAAAATTGATTTATACCAGAAAGAATATCTGATTGAGAAAGAATTAGGACGAGGGGGATTTGGTATTACTTATTTAGTCACAGAAATGGCAACCAAGAAAGAAGTTGTTATCAAAACTATTAAAGAAGAGTTAAGAGAACGTCCTGATTTTAGCCTGATTAAAAACAGCTTTATTAACGAAGCTATTAAGTTAAGAGCTTGTCAAAGTCCCTTTATTGTTTCTGTTTACCAAGTGACAGAATTTGATAATAAAGAAGCAATTATTATGGAATATATTGAGGGAACAAACTTACAATCTATTATTGAAGAAAGAGGAGAAATATCTATCAACGAAGCTCTTAAATATATTCTTCAAATTGGAGAAGCATTAAAAACAGTTCACGGTCAAAATTTACTCCATAGAGATATAAAAGCAGATAATATTATTATTCGCAAGCCAACTAATGAAGCAGTTTTAATTGATTTTGGTTTAGCCCTTCAATTTAATCCTGATACTATTGAGTCTAATCGTCTCTGGTTAACCCCTGGTTATTCTCCTCCTGAGCAGCACCAATTGACAGCTAAATGGGGATTTTATACAGATGTTTATGCTTTAGCGGCAACTCTATACTATAGCTTAACAGGTGAAATTCCTATCCCTGCACCAGACAGAATTCGGAGACAATTACCCTCTCCTCAAAGCTTAAACTCAAAAATTAGTAATAAACTTAATGAAGCAATTGAAAACGGTTTAATTACAGATCCCTTTAATCGTCCTCAGACCGTTGAAAAATGGCTACAATTATTAACATATAAACCCCCTATTTCCTCTTATCTTTTCTTTTTATTAGAAAAATTCAACAAAATAATAATTTTCGATAACAAAAGAAATATCATATTAATAAGCTTAGGAATCTTAGGAATAATTATCTTATTAATGTTGACACCACCCTTGTGTAATCAAGGTTTTTTACCCTCACCATTAAGAGCAAAGATTTGTAGTGTTTCTGAGGTAAAATTGAAAGAGTATAATTCAATTAACTATGAATTTAAGCTTCAATATCCTGAGACATGGAAAATCGAAGAAATTCGCAAAAATGCCTTACAACCTTGGCAATTAAAATTTTATTCAGAAGACGGAAAAGAACCAATTATGGTAATTTTCGTGGAAGAATTAAATGAGTTATATTCTCTCCAGGAATATTGGGACGAATTTATCAATCTAATATTGAATAATGGGTTAGAAGGAGCAACAGTCAATTCAAAAAATCCCACCTTAATAAAACTAAAAATTGATATAGATGGAAAAAAGTTTGACCATTCTGCTTATCAAATCAATTACACTGAAAACAAAAATGGTGAACTAATAGAAGCAATGGAAATTGTTACAGTGTATAATTATCGAGGATATAATATCTTATTTAAAGGAGATAAAAATGATTATGGACAATATAAATCCATAGCTGAAAAATTAATCAAGTCGTTTGAATTTACTATTCCTAAACATTTAATAAACTAATAATTCAAGTGTATGCACTCATGCCTTATCTTACGACTTTTTTACATACTCAAATAAGAAGACCCATTTATTTATAAAGTGTGGGTTTCATTGAAAATTTTGGTTCTGAAACCCTTTGTACAAAAACCTAAGAAGAAAGCAGAAGGCGCGCCCGGCAGTCCTCAAAGCGGAACCTTTACCTCCAACCGTAAAGCCGGATTATTACGCCACCGGTCAGCCACATGAGCATACAAAGCCGTTGTCCTGGGGTCAGCATGGCCTAACAAATCCTGCACCTGCCTTAAATCCGACCCTGCCCTGATAGCCAATGTCCCTGCCGTATGCCTCAAAGAATGTGCGCTCAACTGTCGCTGTGGTTGTTGAAACTTAGTGGACGTAGATGAAGCCGATTGTGAAGGCCGTTGTTGTTCCCCGTTAGACGGTTGATACTCCTGAAATGACGCTGGTTTTTTGCCCTTATTTTTCTTAGGCTGCTCCTTTAACCCTGCTGCTCGTAAATACTTATCAATCAATCGTTGAATGGAACGACGACTCAACCGCCCCCCATACGTCCTTTTATCTAACGCAATAAATAAAGGAGTATCTGCATTTAACACCTCCCCTGACCGTTTCCGAGCATTCAGGTACTTATTCAGCAGCTTCGCCAAATCAGGGGTCAACGGCACAATGCGTCGTGAACGTTTCCCCGATACCCTGATCCCAATATCACCACCTCGTTTAACAATATCCCCAATACAAGCCCGGTGCATTTCTACGGTTCGGCAGCCTTCCAATACCATCACCGCCACCAGAAACCGATCGCGTAACCCCCCAATCGTATTCTCAGTAGGCAAACTCTCCAATAACCCGATCACTTCAGGTTCTTCGAGGTAATTAATGCGTTCGGCTGGATCAATATTTTCTCTAGGAGGTTTAATCCCCAAAGCAGGATTAGCCAAGATTAACCCCCGTTCTACCGCCCCGGCATAAAAGCGACGCACCACCGTCAACTTCAAGGCAATGGTGGCACATTTATAATCCTGAATTTCCACTAACCAACGACGGTATAGTTTAATGTCATCCCTTGTAGCTTCGAGGGGATGGAGTCTTTGAACGTGGCACCAACTAAAAAATTGCTTGACCGTACAAGCGTAGGTTTTCACCGTGTCATCGGCTGCATTGCCATCGGCTGTGTCCAGGCGAACGAAAGCAGCAAAGTTGTCGAGTAAGTCTGTGGGGGTGAGGTCATTGGGGGTAGTTTGGGTCAGCATAAGCGTCGGATAAATCCTTGTGTAGATCAGGCAGAGATGCCCGATACAGACCTCATTAGGATACCATAAAGAGTCAGATAAATACTCTTATACGACATCTGTTTCATCTGTGTATCGTTGAGTTTCCTTACTGTTAGATATTGCTATTAAGAATTCACCAGAAGTACCAACAAATTCAAGTACAAATCCCAATCCGTATCTTTTATCACCAAATAGAAGACTACGGAAAGACTCACTTTGCCAAGGGTGAGGGGAAGTACGATAAAACAGCCACTATCATTGATCTCATCTCCAAAGGCTTAGGACTTGATAATGTATCACAATCTGTTCAACAAAGTGTTAATCAACAATCCGTTGAACAACTTGTACAACAGACTGTTACACAAGAATTAGAAAAGACTGTTTATCAAAATGATATACAGAACGTCAAACAGGAGTTATTAGATTATGTCAAACAATTTGTTCAACAATCTGTTAACCAATCCCCAGAATCATTAGAGCAGGCGATTTCCCACCATCCCACGATCCAATCGATGCAAACCCATATAGAGAAATTAGATCATTATTTAGATGGGTTAACGAAAGCCATTCAGGAGCTAAAAGAGCTTAAACCTGATAATCAACCCATTGAACCAGTTAAAGAAGAGAATACAGTGAACAGGGATGATTCCATTGAGGATACACCATTAATGGAGGATGAGGACATTTCTTCTCGTTATGTGGTGGAAATCAATAATTCACGCCATCAAGAAACGGAGTTTGATTCTAGCTTAACCGATGAGGATATCAAAAAAGCCATTTCCAAGGTAAGAAAATTAACAGTCACACAGCTTCAACAAATAATGAAACAGTTTAATTCATTGAAGGGGAAGACGGTTTTTTCAAGTCGGGACTATTCACAGTCTAGAAAGCGTCGGAAAAGTGATTTAATAATTGATGTTCTAACTCGTGAAAAAGAGGGTCAGGTTCTGATGATACAAGCTATTCAAGAAATACTTAATTCAAACAAGATTATTTAATAGTTACCCCATTGAACTGTTCTTATTTATTGCTTAAGACAAGCACCTGGGAGTCTTGCCGTGTTTCGACCCCAAGTGCTTTCTTACATACTCTCTCACACCACGAAGTATCGATTAATTATCGATATTACAATGAGTATAAAATCCCCACTATTTTAATTCAATAGGTAAGGGACACTTTAATAATTGTCACAAAAAATCCCTATCATTTGATAGGGACTCGGTGATGTTTACCTGAAACTACTAAGCCGTGGTTTCAGTTTCAGGAAGACTAACTTTGACAACTTTATTTCTTTCTTCATTTGACTTGGGTAGGTTAAGATGAAGAATACCATCTTTGTAATCTGCGGTTACATTGGTATTTTCAATGCGTACAGGAAGAGGAATTACTCTTTGGAATTTCCCGTAACGGAATTCTGAGCGAGTATTGCCATTTTCAGAGGTATTAGTTTCCGCTTTTCTTTCACCAACAATAGCCACTTTATCTACCATTACTTGAATGTCTAAATCTTTAGCTGACATCCCAGGAATTTCGAGTTTGAGATGTAAAGCTCCATCAGTTTCGGTTAATTCAGCAGCAGGGATTTTAGAGAAATTACCAAAATCATCCGAATTTGTAGGGGTTAAAGCTTCATCAAATAAACGGTTTAATTGACGTTGTAAGGAATTCATTTCTTGCCAAGGACTATAACGTACTAATACCATGATGGTCTCTCCTTTGAGTAATCTATGAACAGTTGATTAACGTAAACTGGTTTGTTTATTTGTTTGGTTATTTTTATATTAATCAGGTGACAAGAGAAACGTAAGTGAGGCTTATATCCCCTATTTGGTAGGGTTTACTCACCGAACCAATAAAATGTATTTGTGTCGAGAAAACTGTACTAAATTAGGTTCGGTTGTCGTCAAATCATGATATCTCTGTCGAAGCCAATAAGCTTTTTTAAAGCTTTAATTCAGAAGTGTTGAATGTTAGAAAAAAGCCTCAACAAAAACAACTAAAAATGATATAATCAGAGAAAATATAAAGAGGACACTCAGCTATTTTGATTGTAAGAAGTTTCCCAAAGGTCATCAAATCTATCTTAAGACCGTTACCCAGAAACGATTATCCAGTTCTCAATACATTTTTATTTATCTCCTGCTGGTTAGAGTATGTGATGGATAAAAGCATAGTAAGTATGCAAGATTTATTCAAAAGACTAAACACTCAGGGAATAGACTTAAAAATCTCTAACTTTTCCAAAGCAAGTAAGAGAAGAGACTCTCAGGTATTTCTTAACATTATTAATCAGTTAAAAAAGGAACTTCGACGACAAAAAGGGAAAAGAAAAGCCCGTTCCTATTTTCCAATTGATTCAACGGTTATCAGTCTAACAAGTAAACTTTTATGGAGTCAAGGATATCATCAAGTTAAATTATTTTGTGGATTAGATAGTTGGACATCAGAACCAGGAGGAATAGTCATTCATTTTGGGCAAGGACATGACCATAAATATGGTCAGAAAACAGTAGAATCTATACCAGAAAAGACTGTAGGAATAATGGATAGAGGCTTTGCTTCTTCTGAAAGAATCAAAGAATTAAAAGAAAAACAAAACAAAGCATTTGTATTGAGAATAAAAAATAATGTTACTTTAGAAATGCTAGATGATGGTAATTCTCAAGTGGGAAAAGATTAGAGAGAAGTAGAGATTAGAGTAGTAGCATTTTGTGATTTAGAAGACAGGACAGAATTTAGATTGGCCACTAATTTACCCTTTGATGGGGAAGAAGGAGTAAGCAATGAAGAAATAGCAGAGATTTATGTACAAAGATGGCAGATAGAATTACTGTGGAAGTTTTTAAAGATGCACTTAAAGTTAGACAGACTGATGACCAAAAATGAGAAGGGTATTCGGATACAAATCTATAGTTGCTTAATTGCTTATTTGATTTTACAGTTAATAGAAATACCTCAAGAATTTGGGGAAAAGATATTGGATAAACTTCGTTATCTTCAAGCTTATATGTGTCAAGAAATCAGTTATGTTCATTGGTTCAGAAAACTTATCTGGTCGAGATAGAAATTGGCTAGGATAGGGTTAGTTTAATTTGATATGTAAAGTTTTATTGCGACATTCAACATTTCTGGCTTTAATTATATATAGGAGACAACAAAAAACCCCGTCGTTTGACGAGGTAAGTAATACCAATTTCCGAAACTTAGGCTACACTTGTAGAAATAATTGATTTCAGGCGGTCTCGCTGCGCGAGTGCTGCCGCACCGCACAATGTCAGGTGTAGTAAAAATCGAGATAAATGAATCAGCAGAAACTCTCAAAGAACTCTTAAAAAAGGCAAAGACCCCCCAAGAAAAAGAGAGAGTTCAAACCCTTTACTGGTTAAAAACAAAAACAATCACAACAGTTAAACAAATTGCTATAATCTTGGGGCGTAATCGTGTGACAGTACAAAAATGGCTGCATAAATATCGGAGTGGTGGACTGAATCATCTCCTAGAACCCAAGACAAATTTAGGAGGAAGGCCAAGCTCAATTCCTGGGTCGGTAATCGACAAATTAAAGGAAGAATTACAAAAACCAGAAGGATTCCAAAGTTATGGTGAAATTCAACAGTGGTTGACAAGTTGTTTCGATATTAATGTGCCTTATAGAACAGTCCATCAATTAGTCAGATCCAAATTAAAAAGTAAGTTAAAAGTTCCACGTCCTCAGCATATAAAGCAAAATGTTGAAAGTAGAGAAAACTTTAAAAAAAACTATCAGAACTTATAGAACAGAAAATTCATTACTTCAATAAACATTCTCACACCCCAGTCAAAATACGTTATTGGTGTCAAGACGAAACTAGAATTGGATTAAAAACCATAACAGGTAAACTTATTACAGCCTGCGGAGTAAAACCAGTAGGTTTATATCAATGGTTGTTTAAGTATTTATGGCTTTATGGTTTAGTTGAACCCAAAACAGGAGACTCTTTTTTCTACGAGTTTAGCCATTTGGATACTCCTTGCTTTGAGAAATTTTTAGAGCTTTTTTCTCAAAAATATCCTGACGAAGTTCATATTATTCAACTAGACAATGGTCGAGGACATCTTGGTTTAGATTTGTCCATTCCTGATAATATTATTTTACTATTTCAACTGCCGACCCACCTCGAATTGAATTCGAGGTGGAAAGCGGCAGTGCATTCCGCACCCCCTTATTGTCCAGAAGTTAATCCTATTGAAAGATTTTGGAAAGAAGTCAAAAAATTCCTAAAAAATCAAGTTTTTGATTCCCTCGATTTCTTACGAAGAATCTTGAGAAATATATTGGCTAGATTTACTCAAGAAGATATCGCTTCTATTACAGGATACGATTTTATTCTTGAGGCATTATCTGTACCCGGACTTTAGGAAATTGGTATAACTTTGCCGAAAACAGAAGTTGGGATGTAACCATCAAGCTTGGTCAAACTCTCAATTAAACGTTCCTATCTTTAGTTTACATTGCCTAAATAGAAATAAACTAGGCAATGTCTGACTCTGTATATACATGGTTGTTTACAAAACTTTACGTCATGTCCTATTTTGCACGTATCCTGTCCAGACCCCAAGATGTAAAGAAATTTGGGTGGTGGGAGCTAACCGTTATCGTAATCCTGAACAAGACTTACCAACGGACTTTGAACAAAAAAAAGTCATCTATTATCAAGCCTTATCTCAACCGACTGATGGGAACGAACTTATCACATCTCTTCAACAAAAGATGGCAGAAGAATTAGAAAACTTTGACCTGGGATTAAAGAAGAATTCATCAGTAAAGATTCTAACAAAAAGAAGTTAAAAACCTGTTCATCATCGGAAGTGGCCGCCATGATTGAAGGGTTACTTAAACATTGTACTACCATGAAAATTGAGAAAAATTATGTCGATAGTCATGGACAAAGTGAAGTGGCATTTGCTTTTTGTCATTTATTAGGATTTCAGTTAATGCCTCGTTTAAAAAGAATAGGTACGCAAAAACTCTATCGTCCGACTTCAGGAAACCCAGATGCCTATCCTAATCTAAAACCTATTTTAACTCGTCCTATAAATTGGGATTTAATTCGTCAACAGTATGACCAAATGATTAAATATACAACGGCTTTACGATTAGGAACAGCAGAAACAGAAGCAATTTTAAAACGGTTTACTCGTCAGAATTTAACCCATCCTACTTACCGCGCTCTAGCTGAATTAGGAAAAGTTATCAAGACTATTTTTTTATGTCAATATTTAAACTCAGAGTCTTTACGACGAGAAGTCAATGAAGCTTTGAATGTGGTGGAGAGTTGGAATAATGCTAATAGTTTGATCTTCTTTGGCAAAGGCAAGGAAGTTCAAACAAATCGATTAGAAGACCAAGAAGTAGCTGTCTTATCCTTACATTTACTGCAATCAGCTTTAGTTTATGTGAATACTTTAATGGTTCAAGAAGTGCTATTAGAACCGAAATGGATAGAAATGATGCAATCAGAAGATTTTAGGGGATTAACCCCTTTATTTTGGAGCCATGTTAACCCTTATGGAATATTTCGATTGAATCTTGATGAGAGACTTCCTCTCTTAAACATTTCTTAAGAGAGGAAGTCTGAAAAGCTTACACAATCAGGGTTTCGGAGAATCCTGCACTTCGTGGTAGCTTCGCTAGGGCCACCCCAACTAAAAATAAATTCCATGAGTTCAAACCAAAAGTTAGATTTTAATTTTCGTTATCGCCCCAATGTTGATAGTCCGGATGGGATGTTGATTCGGTATCTACAAAAATATAAACCAATTGAACGTAAGTATTTAATTTTGAAAGCTCTACGGGCTTTTTATTTGGTGGCTGCTTATGCCGAATTAGGAGACTTCGATGATCTTGAGCAATTAGAAACTTTTGTGGGTCAACTCCGAAAAACTTATACACAAAATTATGATGATCTGCATAATTTGTCCATCGATATTAATCTCAGTATCGGCAGTAGTGCTTCTGGCTTTATCTCTTCTATGCCGTCATCGGGTGATGAGGATGACGACGATGATGATGAGGATGATTGGGATTGATTTTTACACCAGTTAGGTTCCC
Organism: Crocosphaera watsonii WH 8501; assembly: GCF_000167195.1. Classification (GTDB taxonomy): domain Bacteria; phylum Cyanobacteriota; class Cyanobacteriia; order Cyanobacteriales; family Microcystaceae; genus Crocosphaera; species Crocosphaera watsonii. Next base: position 21,009 of record NZ_AADV02000058.1, read on the forward strand.
TGGAATCCCATCCTTTCGGACCAACTCAAGGGTTGGATATCTTCTAAACAACTTAAGGGATACTCCCAACCATCGGCAGTCCTTAATAGTAAAAGGCGATCCCCAGAATCGGTCAGGAATTCTACCACTTCCCCTATCAAGCGCATCCATTGACCAGTAAAATGTTGCAGTCGTGCTTTGATTTTTTGCCCGATAGGGAAGGGATCTGGTTCTGGTTGGTTAAGTTGGGCAAATAATGGCCGTAATCGTTCTTTTTCTGACGATGGCAAGAGATCCCATCCGAG
>NZ_AADV02000057.1 GCF_000167195.1 Crocosphaera watsonii WH 8501
TAGGAGGGGATCACTCGAGCTCGGTACCATTTACGACCCAATTTCGTCTTGGTTAACCCAACCAGAAACACCTGGAGTCCCTTCACTATCGATAAAGGTACAGCATTTGACTGTGTAAAAGTTCAAGGAGAATGTCTACAAGAAGTTCCTTTTGCCATGGGAGCGCCCTTATTTTGGGGAATGATTGTTCCTACTGGTGTCTTTGTCTTAATGGTAGGGGGACACGAATTATGGAGGCGTATTTGTCCCTTGTCTTTCCTATCTCAAATTCCCCGTGCATTAGGAATACAAAGACATCGTAAGAAGGTAAATGCTAAAACAGGGAAAACTCGCCATGAATTGGTTAGAATTGATAAGAAGTCTTGGCTAGGCCGCAATCACTTGTATCTACAATTAGGATTATTTTATCTAGGGATTAGCAGTCGAATTTTATTTGTTAATTCTAATCGAATTGCCTTAGGCTGTTTCTTGCTAGGGACGATTTTAGCATCAATTTTAGTGGGTTACCTTTATGTTGGAAAATCCTGGTGTCAATATTTTTGTCCTATGGCTCCAGTCCAAAAAATTTATGGAGAACCAAGAGGATTAATTAACAGCACGGCTCATGATGGGGATAATCAAGTAATAACACAATCCATGTGTCGTACCGTCAACACAGAAGGTAAAGAGCAAAGTGCTTGTGTCGCCTGTCATAGTCCTTGTATGGATATTGATGCTGAACGCATATACTGGGAAAATCTGACAAAACCGGAACAACAATGGCTGCATTATGCCTATTTTGGACTAACAGTTGGCTACTTTGTTTACTATTACCTCTATGCAGGGAATTGGGAATATTATATGTCAGGGTCTTGGGCTCACGAAGAAAATCAATTGGCTAACTTATTGAAACCAGGATTTTACTTCTTTAATCAAGCAATTCCTATCCCTAAATTAGTAGCAGTTCCCTTAACCATTGGTTTGTTTGGCTTACTGGGTTATTGGCTAGGGCGTAAACTAGAAAACCTCTACAAAGCTTATTTAATGCGTAACCATAAGCTGGTTAATAACGAGGTTGTTCGTCATCGGATGTTTACATTATCCACTTCCTTGATCTTCAATTTCTTCTTCATCTTTGGAGGTCGTAATTTTGTACGGATGCTACCGATACAATTACAGTATCTTTTTCCTGTATTAATGGCTGTTTGTAGTGGTTTGTGGTTATATCGTACTTGGCCCAGAAATCCTTATATGTATCAACGGGAAAATTTAGCCAGACGACTGCGGAAACAACTCGAAAAACTGAAACTCAATGTTTCTCACTTCCTCGATGGTAGAGCATTAGATGACCTCAACGCCGACGAAATTTATGTCTTAGCCAAAGTGTTGCCTGGTTTTGATAAAGAGAAGAAAATCGAAGCCTACAAAGGTATTCTCAAAGAATCCATCAACGAAGGATATGCTAATAGTAGCAGTAGTCTTGAGATGATGCGTCAAATGCGTCTAGAACTCAATATTACGGACAAAGAACACGAACTACTGTTAACAGAATTAGAAGTAGAAGATCCCTTCCTCGTTGATATTGAAAAGCAGCAAAACCACGAAGATTGGTTACGTCAAGAAAGCTACCGTCAAGCTTTGCTCGACACCATTATGGAGTCTTCCAAAGAACATCCCCATCAAACGATCATTTTAGACTTGTTTGATGTCATGACAGGGAAAAAACCCTTTGATTCTTTTGATGATTTACTCAATAAATTATCCCCTGACGAGTTAGAAAGCATTGAGGCCATAAGGGAAGAATATTCCATTAGCGCACAAGAAGAAAAAGACATCTTGCTGCATTCAAATCCTCACCAATTATGGCAGACAATGGCCTATACTCTCAGTGCCATTGAACACCTCGATGCCATTGCAGAAGGCAGAATCAATCCCTCCTGTAACCTCGGAGAAATTAGCGATGAACAAATGGCGTTTTATCGCAATACCTTCAGTAAGTTTGACAAAGATGATAACGATAGTCTTTCTGCCATCGAGTTACACTCTTTATTAAGGGCGATCGGTCGTTCCTACTCTGCTGAACGAGTACAAGCGGTCATGGATATGATCACAGGAACCCCCCACAGTCAATCCATCTCCTTTTCAGACTTTACCACCCTACTCCATCAAGAGTTCACCGAACATCCTCAAGACGGTATGTTAGCAAGGTTCCAACGGTTTGATGTAGATAATTCTGGTTATATCAATCTCGAAGAATTACGCTTGTGTTTACGGGATATTGATATTAGTTTACCCGATCAAGCAATAGAGGAAATGCTGAAATTGGCTGATAGCAACAGTGACAATCAAATCAGCTATGAAGAGTTTTGTGATCTTTTCGGACAGTTTAAAAATACTGTTCACTCTGCATAATTCCCTTGATTTAAACCCCGTCGTTAACGATGGGGTATTTATTATCTCCCGATTTTTAATCGGGAGGTTCTTTTTATCTTAACCTGAACCCCACTCAGATGATTACGGCAAATTTTAGCGAACCATAATACAATGGAGACCATCTATATAAGAATGCTGTCTTACGTTCTAACTCTCATGATAAAACCCCCAAATTCCGTTCTTCAGGAACTTCACAATAGTTTAGTGGGATCTCACAGATAAGAAAGTGTATGCTAATGCTTAAAGTTGGCGTGAGGAGTGCAATTAATGAATTTACGCAATAATGCTCTAAAGACCCTTAGAGAAACCAGTCGAACCTTTTATATACCCATCAGTCGTCTGCCTGGTGGTTTACAGGATGCTGTGGCTTCAGCTTACCTTTGTATGAGAGCCATTGATGAAGTAGAGGATCACCCAGATCTCGATAACTTCACCAAGGGCAAAATTCTACGACAAATGAGTCTGAATTTACAAGCCGCCGTAGAAAAGTCAGGGATTGAAGACTTTTCAGCCGGATTAGTTCCCTATAGTCATTGTTTACCCGATGTCAGTCTCCGCTTGGGACAATGGGCTGTGTTAGCTCCCGATACCATTGCCCCCCGTGTTTGGGATGCAACGGCCTCCATGGCTGATCGTATGGCCTATTGGGCCGAAAATAACTGGACGATCCGGACAAAAGCTCATTTAGACCAATATACATTCAGTGTTGCCGGCTCCGTGGGACTGTTATTATCGGATTTATGGGCTTGGTACGATGGAACCCAAACCAACCGTCAACAGGCCATTGGCTTTGGTAGAGGGCTACAGGCGGTTAATATTGTCCGAAATCATCGAGAAGACTTGCGCCGTGGGGTAAATTTTATTCCTCAAGGCTGGAAGATTGAAGATGTCCATGAATATGCCCGTCATAACCTGAAATTAGCCGATCTTTATACCCAGTCTCTGGGGCGTGGTCCTGCTTTAGATTTTTGTAAAATTCCTTTAGCCCTAGCCCATGGAACCCTAGAAGTGATGGCTTTGGGTAAGGAAAAACTGAGTCGTAGTGATGTCATGGCTTTAGTAGAACAAATAACCCGTTAAATTAACGGTTAACAGGGATAATTATTTTTGTTTAAGTCTCTCCTCGGAGAGATTATTTCTTTTTTACTGACAGTCATGTTTTCATACTGAAGATAGACAAGATTTGTTAGACTAATAATTTGGACAGTATCGCATATTCCCAATTGATTTACATTTGAAGGGAGTGGGGCAAAAACCCGCTTTTTTTTTATTGTCTGAGCAATGACTCATCCCTTGATTCCGCAAATTATCGATTTAGCCACCCCCATTGCCCAAGAAATGGGGTTAGAAATAGTAGACGTGGTGTTTCAAACCAATAAACGTCCGCCAGTTTTACGGGTGGACATTCGTAACACCATCGGTGATACCAGTTTAAACGACTGTGAAAAAGTTAGTCGCGCTTTAGAATCCATCCTAGACGAGAGAGCTATTATGCCTGGGGCTTATGTCTTAGAAATTTCTAGTCCTGGTATTTCTCGCTATTTAAGCAGTGAACGAGACTTTATCGCTTTTAAAGGGTTTGAAGTCAAAGTGACTACTAACCCACCCTATATGGATAAAAAAGAATGGCAGGGAAGATTACAAGGACGAGATGAAAAAGCAGTCTATCTCAATCGTAAAGGACGAGCGATCGCCGTACCCTGTTCTGTCATTACTCAAGTGCAATTAGCAGACTAAGCAAAAATAAAGACTATTGGAGGTTTTATTAAGATGTCATTAGTTAGTTTACCGGGATTGAGCCAGATGATCGAAGAAATTAGTCAAAGGCATAACTTACCCAAATCATCGGTTCAAGAAGCTCTCAAAGAAGCTTTAATCAAAGGTTATGAGAGGTTTCGCCGTTCTCAAAGTTTAGATCGTCAACAATTTTATGACGAATATTTTGATAATTTTGAAGTAGAACTGGACACAGACGACGAGGGGTTTCGTATTCTTTCCACTAAAAAAATTGTCGAAGAAGTAGAAAATATCGACCATCATATCTCCCTAGAAGAAGTTCAAGAAGTGGCACCAGAAGCAGAACTTGGTGATGAAGTAGTCTTAGATGTAACCCCGAATCAAAAAGATTTTGGTCGCATGGCCGCCATTCAAACCAAACAAGTCCTACTCCAGAAATTACGGGACCAGCAGCGCAAACTTATCCAAGAAGAATTTAACGAACTAGAAGGCACTGTTCTCAATGCTAGGGTTTTACGTTTTGAGAGACAAGACATCATTGTAGCCGTACAAAGTGCTTTTGGTCAGCCCGAAGTTGACGCTATTTTACCCAAACGAGAGCAACTTCCCAACGATAATTATCGAGCCAATGCCTCCTTTAAAGTATTACTGAAAAAAGTTAGAGAAGGCTCCCATCGTGGGCCCCAATTATTGGTTTCCCGTGGTGCTGCCGGGTTAGTTGTGGATATGTTTTCTGTGGAAGTACCAGAAATAGAAGAAGATATCGTCCGCATTGTAGCGGTTTCTCGGGAAGCTAACCCTCCCTCCCGTTATGTCGGCCCTAGAACAAAAATTGCTGTAGATACCCTCGAACGAGATGTTGATCCCGTCGGAGCCTGTATTGGGGCAAGAGGATCTCGTATTCAAGCAGTGGTTAATGAACTCAGGGGAGAAAAAATAGATGTTATTCGTTGGTCTCCCGATCCTGCCACCTATATTGCCAATGCTTTGAGTCCGGCCCGTGTAGATGAAGTAGTGTTATTAAACGCCGAAGAACGTCATGCTTTGGTATTAGTCCCCGAAGATCAACTCAGTCTAGCTATTGGGAAAGAAGGTCAAAACGTTCGCTTAGCTGCCCGTTTAACAGGATGGAAAATTGATATCAAAGATATTGTTCTTTATAAAGCTGAAGCGGAGAAACAACAACTAGAAGCAGAAACCAATGAAGAAATCGATTACGAGGACGAGGAATCTCCATTAGAAGAAATGACTCTAACCCCAGAAAACCACGACCTCGATGAAGATAACGAGACAGAAAATCAAGAGTAATCAACAATCATAAAGAAAGATGAAAACCAATTATCGACCCTGTCTTAGTTGTGGTTGTATTGCCCCCAAACAAGCATTGTGGCGAATTGTACGAGTCTATCCATCTCGGCAGGTACAATTAGATAAAGGGATGGGACGCTCTGCTTATCTTTGTCCTCGAGAAAGCTGTTTAACCTTAGCCAGTAAAAAAAATCGTTTAGGACGAAGGCTCAAAGCCCCTATCCCCGATAGCATCTATCAAGAATTGTGGGAACGTTTAAGCAAATTTGTACCGGAGCAAGAATTATCTTAAAGAAATTTCGGAAAAAATTTAGAAGCAAAACCCACTATTATCGTTAGCATAGGAGAGAACATTGTTTTCGGAGTGATGATTATCAAACCTCAAACCCATAGCCCAACCCTTGGGCTTATCCGTCGCTTTTATCGGCGACCTAAATATTTACAATAGCCAAAACCTAGTCAGGGGGATAGTGGATGAACAACACACAACACAAAGTCAGAATTTACGATTTATCAAAGGAATTGAACTTAGAAAACAAAGATATTTTAGAAATTTGCGGACAACTTAACATTGCCGTTAAAAGCCACAGTAGCACCATTACCGAATCAGATGCAGAACGCATTAAGGTTATGGTGGATAAATATCTGGCTCAACAAGGAACGGCTCAAGCAAAGGATGAAGAAGCTTCCAAGGACAAAAAACAACAAATTTTAGCCGTTAAACAAGTTCGTCCTCGCCCCGCCCCCAAAGCTTCAAAAAACCTACAACCTAACTTGATGTCTCCTCGTACCCCCGTCCCCCCGAAACCCCCAGTGACTCAGACTCCACTCCAAAAACCTGCTCCCCCCACAGCCTCGGAACTCCCTAAAGTTACTCCCCAAGTTCCGTCTCAACCCTCTAATCCCCCGGAAAAAGCCCCCAGCCAACCAGAGCCAGCCCCAACCAGCCTCTTGGAACCCCCTCAAAGGGTTAAATCTCCTGTAAAAGCGGTTTTAGAAACTCCTCAAAAACCGGTCACTAAACCAACCAAGAATAAACCCTCACCAGAGGGCAAAAATAAAGTTAAACCAGCTAAAAAAGCAGGTAAAAATAGCCCCCCTAAACCTAAAGATAAACCCCAAAAGCCTACGATTTCTAAGCCAGAAGGGTCAAAGAATAAACCAACCACAGTCAAAAATCTCAAAAAGCCCAATACAAGTAAACCAGATATAAAACGTCCTGTCCCTCCTCAAGCAGAGGAAGAGCAGAAAACCCTCACCTTAGTCGCCCCCTCAGTCAAGCCGACCCCAGAGATCATCGAAGAAGAGGATGATAACGACGATACAATCGAAACCGTTCTCAAACCAAAACCTCAATTGAAGCGGCCAGCGCCTCCCCGTATATCCAAACGGAAAACTTGGGATGAAGAAGAGGATGAACAAGAAAACAAGGCAAAGGCTAATAAGGCTTCAAATAAAGCAAAACGTCGCTTTCAAGTTATTGAAGACGATGATGATGATTTTGAATCAGAACTCAATGCTAACCCAGTGTCTCTAAGTTTGAGTTTGTCTACGGCTCGGCCTCCGAAACCAAAATCCTCCAGTAAACCAACCACTACTACTCAAAAACCTAAAAAACCAACCCTAAAAGCCGCCGATAATAGTGGGGAAAGCAATCGTACTGAACGGAAAGAACGAACAGAGGTTCGCCAGAAACCAGAAAAAATTGTTCTCGATAGAAACTTAACGGTGAGAGAACTCTCGGAGCAACTTTGTCTTGCGGAAACAGAAATTATTAAACATCTTTTTTCAAAAGGAATTGCGGTTAATATCACCGAAACCCTCGATCAAGATACCGCTAAAATAGTGACAGAAGCTTTTGGCATTGAAGTGGAAATTCCTGAAATTCAGTCAGCCGCAACCAAAAGTACGGAAATGCTCGATGAGCAAGATTTGGAAAATCTCCAACGTCGCCCCCCCGTCGTTACAATCATGGGCCATGTGGATCACGGGAAAACAACCTTACTCGACTCCATTCGTCAAACCAAAGTGGCTCAAGGAGAAGCCGGTGGTATCACTCAACACATCGGAGCCTATCATGTAGATATTGACCATGAAGACAAAACTCAACAAATTGTCTTCCTTGATACCCCAGGCCACGAAGCCTTTACCGCTATGCGGGCCCGAGGCACAAGAGTCACAGATATGGCTATTCTGGTGGTAGCAGCCGATGATGGAGTACAACCCCAAACCAGAGAGGCTATTAGTCACGCTCGAGCAGCAGAAGTCCCCATTGTGGTAGCTATTAATAAGATTGATAAACCAGAAGCTAACCCCGATCGCATTAAACAAGAACTCTCAGAATTGAGCTTAGTCCCTGAAGAATGGGGTGGTGATACCATCATGGTGCCTGTGAGTGCATTAAAAGGGGAAAATCTCGATGGTTTATTAGAAATGTTAGTTCTCGTCTCAGAAGTGGAAGAGTTGGTGGCTAACCCCGATCGCTTGGCGAAAGGAACGGTGATCGAAGCTAACTTAGATCGCACTAGAGGACCGGTGGCTACTTTATTGATTCAAAATGGTACCTTACGAGTGGGAGATGCCATCGTAGCTGGTTCTGTGTTCGGTAAAATTCGTGCCATGATCGACGATCGCGGCAATAAGGTGGAAGAGGCTTCCCCTTCTTTTGCGGTGGAAATTTTAGGTCTAAATAGTGTTCCGGCCGCAGGAGATGAATTTGATGTTTATCCCAGCGAGAAAGAAGCCCGCCTAGTAGCTGAAGAAAACGCCGAAAATCAACGTCAAACCCGTCTGCAACAGGCTATGTCTTCCCGTCGTGTCACCCTGAGTACCTTATCTGCTCAAGCTCAAGAAGGGGAACTAAAAGAACTCAATCTCATTATTAAGGCCGATGTCCAAGGCTCCATTGAGGCGATTTTAGGTTCCTTAGAACAGTTACCCCAAGACGAAGTACAAATACGGGTTCTCTTAGCTTCTCCTGGAGAGGTTACAGAAACAGATGTGGACTTAGCCGCAGCCAGTGGGGCGGTAATTATCGGCTTTAATACAACCTTAGCTAGTGGTGCTAGGGGAGCGGCCGATAATGAAGGGGTTGATATTCGTGAATACGATATTATCTATAAACTCCTAGATGATATTGAAGGAGCCATGGAAGGATTACTCGAACCAGAAGAAGTGGAATCTTCCTTGGGACAGGCTCAGGTTCGGGCTGTTTTCCCCGTTGGAAGGGGTGCTGTAGCTGGTTGTTATGTACAATCGGGTAAGGTAGTCCGTAACCGTTATATTCGTGTTCTCAGAGGCAACAAGGTGGTCTATGAAGGAACCCTTGATTCTCTCAAACGGATTAAAGAAGACGTGCGAGAGGTTAACTCTGGTTATGAATGTGGTATAGGTATCGATAAATTTAGTGACTGGCAAGAAAGTGACACCATCGAAGCCTACGAAATGGTCATGAAACGCCGTACTTTGGCAGGGAAATCAAGCTAAACCCCTGTTTTGAGCGTGGGAGGTGTGGGAGGAATAGAAACAATTTTTAAATGTTCCTCCCCTTTCTCTCCTCCATTTCTCCCAGTCCATCTAATCAAATAATAATTAATTATTAATTATTAATTATTAATTGTTAATTATCACGAACCATGCACTTCGCTCAGCGTATTCAAGCTTTGGAAAAAAATGTCTTTGCTGATATGGATAGGGCAAAGTCTCAAGCTATCAGCAAGGGCAAAAAAATTATTGATTTATCCTTGGGATCATCAGACTTACCAGCAGATCCAGAGGCGATCGCTACAATTTCTGCTTCCCTGGAAGATCCTAGCACTTACGGCTATCTACTGCACCACGGAACCCTAAATTTTCGGGAAACTGTTGGCCAATGGTATAGCAACCGTTTTGGGGTTGAAGTAGATCCTCAGAGGGAAGTTTTAACCCTGATCGGTTCCCAAGAAGGTACGGCTCATTTACCCCTTGCTCTACTCGATCCAGGGGATTTTGCTTTACTACTCGATCCAGGTTATCCTTCCCACGCAGGGGGTGTCTATTTGGCTGGGGGGCAAATATATCCTATGCCATTATTGGCAGAAAATGACTTTTTACCGGTGTTTGAGGATATTCCTAGTCAAGTCTTAGGCCAAGCTAAATTGATGGTTCTAAGTTATCCTCATAACCCGACAACTGCAACGGCTTCTTTGTCTTTTTTCCAAGAGGCAGTTAATTTTTGCCGAAATCATGGGTTAGTCTTAGTCCATGATTTTCCCTACGTTGATATTGTTTTTGAGGGAATGACTCAACCTCCATCCATTTTACAAGCAGATACCCAAAAATCCCTTTCTATTGAGTTTTTTACCCTTTCTAAGTCCTATAATATGGGAGGCTTTAGGATTGGCTATGCCATAGGTAATGCGGAGATTATCCAAGCTCTCAGACAGGTAAAGGCAGTGGTGGATTTTAACCAGTATCAAGGCATTTTAAACGGGGCGATCGCCGCTTTAACCGGAGAGCAAACAACAGTCAAAAAAACACTCGCTCGCTTTCAAAGCAGACGAGATGCCTTTATTAAAGCCCTCAATAACATCGGTTGGCAGGTTACACCCCCTCAGGCAACAATGTATGTCTGGGCAAAATTACCCCAAACTTGGGAGAATAAATCCGTTGAGTTTTCTACTGAGTTAGTTGCAGCTACGGGGGTTGCTGTGTCCCCTGGTGCGGGATTTGGTAAACAAGGGGAAGGATATGTTAGATTCGCTTTAGTCCATGATCCCCATGTCCTAGAACTTGCTGTAGAAAAAATTGCTCAATTTCTAGCTACTCGCACATAAACTACGGGACACTATGTTAATTTATATGAAAAGTTGCTCTAGGATCTCAAAAAAACTCAATAATGTGTTAAGAAGTAGTGATTGGAAAGCAAGTCAGACAATAAGAAAACATAGTTAAATAATAGAGCATTGAGCAAAAAAGTTTATACAATCTTGCTAGTCAGGAGAGTTAACCCATTGAGTATTCATGACCTTTAACTATGGACGGGAAATTTGCGGTAATTTAAGCACGGCCCAATCAAGGGAATGGTTGATTACAAACGGTATTGGGGGGTATGGTTGTGGTACAATTTCCGGGGTAATTACCCGTTGTTATCATGGGTTATTGATTGCGGCCTTAAACCCACCTCTGAAGAGAACCTTACTACTATCAAAACTAGACGAAACCATCCAATATGATTATCAAACCTATTCTTGTTTTACTAACCGTTGGTTTGATGGGACAATCTCTCCCCAAGGCTATCTAAACATCGAGAGTTTCCGCCTAGAAGGTACTATTCCTGTCTGGACTTTTGCTTGTGGGGATGCACTGATTGAAAAAAGAATTTGGATGCAGCAAGGAGAAAACACAACCTATACCCGTTATACCTTCAAACGGGGCAGTAAATCCCTACAACTATCCATCAAAGCCTTAGTAAATTACCGTGACCATCATGGTACCACTCAATCGGGACAGTGGAAAATGGGGGTGGAAGAAGTTCCTCAAGGCTTATGTGTTACCCCTTATCCAGAAGCAACGCCCTTTTATTTGTGGGTTCAAGGGGCAGAAGTAACTTTAAATTATCATTGGCATTTAGGTTATGATTTGTCCATGGAACGGTATCGGGGTTTATGGGACCGAGACGATCACTACAATGCGGCTACCTTTAACAAAACCCTCGAACCTGGAGAGTCCCTTACCATAGTCGCTAGTACCAACCCTCAATCATCTTTAGACGGAAAACAGGCATTACAAGAACGCTCCGAATACGAACAAGGGTTACTCAAACGCTGTTCTAATTTTTCTGTTCCCTGGATCAAACAGCTAGTCTTAGCAGCGGATCAATTTATTGTCGATCGCCCTTCTAGCCAGAACCCAGAGGGAAAAACCATTATTGCTGGTTATCCTTGGTTTGCTGACTGGGGAAGAGATACCATGATCGCCTTACCTGGGTTAACCTTAACCACAAACCGCCCCGATATTTCCCACGATATCCTTAGTACCTTTGCTAAATATTTAGACGGGGGAATGTTACCTAATGTCTTCCCCGATGATAACCAAACCCCTCAATATAATACAGTGGATGCCATACTCTGGTATTTTGAAGCCATCCGCACCTATTACACTCTGACTAAAGATATTACCTTATTAAAAGACCTTTATCCCCTACTACAAGAAGTTATTGAATGTCACCGTCAAGGAACCCGTTATAATATTCATCTCGATAGCGATCACTTGATTTATGCTGGACAAGAAGGCACTCAGTTAACTTGGATGGATGCCAAAGTAGGGGACTGGGTAGTTACCCCCCGTCACGGTAAACCCATCGAAGTCAATGTCCTCTGGTACAATGCTTTGACCATTATGATCGAAATTGGGGACATTTTAGGACAACCCACGGGAGAATATAAAACCATGGCCCGTAATAGTCATGCTGGGTTTCAAAGATATTGGCATCCTTCCCTAAAATACTGTCAAGATATCCTAGATAGTCCCAACGGCCATGATAAGTCTATGCGGCCTAATCAAATTTTTGCAGTTTCTCTCCCTCACAATAAAACCACTCCTCCCTTACTTAAACCAGAACAACAAAAGTCCGTGGTGGATACTGTCGCCAAAATGTTAATTACTTCTCATGGACTGCGATCGCTTTGTGCTACCCATCACCAATATCAAGGGCGTTACGGTGGGGATCAAGTATCTCGGGATAAGAGTTATCATCAAGGAACGGTTTGGGCTTGGTTAATTGGTCCGTTTGTAGAGGCCCATTGGCGAGTTTATGGAGATCGTGCTTTAGCTAATAGTTTTCTCGAACCCATGGCCAACCATCTCAATGATGGTTGTGTTGGCAGTATTAGCGAGATTTTTGATGGTGATGCCCCCATGATCCCCAGAGGTTGTTTTGCCCAAGCTTGGAGTGTTGGAGAAGTGTTGAGGGTTTGGGCAAAAATTAACGATCCTTCCTGAACTATTCAAGCTAAAATGCTTATAATTGGGCTTAATTCTACAAGTGCCAACATTATACTAAATATGCTACCTAGAGAAACACTGCTCAAAGGGGTCGAAAACCGCACCGAAATCACCCGTATTGTTGATCAGGCCGAGATCGCTGTTAAAACTTGGGAGGTGGTAGTGAGCGATTTTTTCTCCCCCCCTGTCATTGCTGAAGTGGAAAATGGTTTCAGTCGCTTAACGGACATAGAAATAGTGGTTTGGGGTGGATATCCTCAAGCGGAAAGGCGAAGAATCGGTATAGCTCGTCCTGAAATACCCCTAGAACAGCCCCAAATTCCTCTAGCAGCCCTAGATATAGCTGGAAACTTTCTTTTTGACCCTGCTAGCCATAGAGACTTCTTAGGAGCAATTTTAGCCACGGGTATCGTCAGGGAAAAAATTGGGGATATCATCGTTTTGGGGGAGCGAGGAGGCCAGGTGATCGTTGTGCCTGAATTGGTAGAATTCCTGGAAACTAGCTTAACTCAAGTGCGATCGGTTCCTGTGAAAACACAACAGATTGAACTGAGTGAGTTAAAAATACGACCTCCTAAAACAAAAGAAATGACTACTGTAGAAGCATCGATGCGTTTAGATGCGATCGCCTCTGCTGGCTTTGGGATGTCTCGTAGTAAAATGAGCGATGCTATTAACAGAGGGGATGTTAGAGTTAATTGGAAGGAAACATCTCAATCTAGCTATAACGTTAAATCTGGAGATTTGATTACAGTACGGGGAAAAGGACGCTTAGAAGTAGGGGAAGTTGCTATTACCAAAAAACAACGGTATCGTATCCAATTAACCCGATTTCAGTAAACAGGGAAGAACAATTATCTTCAAAAAAGAAGAGAACAATTTGCTTTCAATAGATGCAATCGCAAAAAATTCCCCATCATGTTTAGGTTATATTTTCTAAGAATTTAGTAACAGAATCAACTCCCTCAAGGAAATAATGACTGTCGTTTGTTCTTTTTAACTTGTTTACAAAGTTTTAGCTGGGTTTTTTGTGGATCCCAATGCACTTGATCAAAAATTTCATGTAACAAACAAAACCCCCTGCCGTTTTCTGATTCCTCGGGGGGTAGGGTTTCGACTGTATGATCCAGACAATTACATTGAGGGGAAAACCCTTTTCCTTGGTCTGATATTACCCAAGAATAACCTTCTTGAGTGATAGAAAACTTCACAAATATTGATTTAGTCGTATCAAGTTTGTTTCCGTGTTTGGCTGCATTTACCAGTGCTTCTTGTAATCCTAGTCTTATTTCAGGTTGTAATTCATCGGGAATATTTGCTAATAATAAGTCAAGAATAGGACATAAGTAGAGCGTTGATGTGAAGCTCATCGTACAACCGTATCGCTTGGTTGGCGGTAGGGAAATAGCAAGCACGTGCTGTCACCTCTAAGTTGAATTTTTTACTGACATTTAATGGTCTTGGTTTTATTACAATGTTGTGGATGGATTTAGGTAACAACATCGTCATTTTAAGAAAGTTTAGTTCCAGCTATAACATGGCTTTAGAGATTATTATTTTAAGGTTATGGGATCGGATTGTAGGAAAATCCTTAAACAAACAATTGGCTTAATTAATTTAATAACTATATGCACTATAACATATTAGTCAATGTTATGTCCAATCACAGCCATTGATTCTACATGAGGTGTTTGCGGAAAAAAATCAATTGGTTGTATAGACTCTACCTTATAAAGGTCTTCTTGACATAGTTTTTTTAGGTCACGGGCTAGGGTAGAGGGTTGACAACTAATATAAATTATGAGAGGAGGGTTAATTTTTCTTAAAGTATCAATAACACTGCGATCGCAACCTTTTCTGGGTGGATCAAGAACTACAATATCAGGAAAAATATTAAGGAATGGTAAAATATTTTCTACATTTCCTGTATAAAATTTAATATTATCAATGCCATTAATTTTGGCATTATTTTCAGCTTGTGTTATTGAATTTTGATTATTCTCAATACCCACAGCTTGAGCAACTTTTTGAGCTAAAGGTAAGGTAAATGTTCCCACTCCACAATAAGCATCAATTAGGGTTTTTTCAACTGTCAAGGACAATTTTTCTAAAAGTACACTCAATAATATTTCTGCTGCTTCGGTGTTAACTTGAAAAAATGTATCAGAGCTTAGTTGAAAGTGAAGTTGACCAAATTCTTCTATGAGATGATGACGACCAACATAATTAAAAGTTTCCAGACCAAAAATCTTGTTACCTTGATGGGGATTATAATTAATGGAGACTCCCACTAAATTAGGATAACGTTGTAACCAAATTTCTGCTTGTTCTTGAAAATTAGGGATTTTTTTGCTGCTACTGACAAGAGTTAAAAAAATTTCTCCTGTTTTTTTACCGATACGCAACCCTAAATGTCTTAACTTTCCTGTGCCTGTTTTTTCGTTGTAAATACTCCAACCTTGTGCCTGTATATCTTGTTTAACTTCAGCCAAAATAGGATTAAGACGAGTATCTTGGATGGGACACTGATTTAAGTTAATAATTTGATGGGTATTCCTTTGATAATATCCTGCTTGCACCGTCCCGGTGGTGGAGCGTTTTAAGGGATAAGTCGCCTTATTACGATAGCCTAAACTATCTGGTGATGGTAATATGGGAAGAACAGAAGGATTATCAAAACCACCGATCCGTTTTAAAGCTTGAATAACTTGGTTTTCCTTGGCTTTTAGTTGATATTGAGGATCAATATGCTGCCATTGACAACCCCCACATTTATCAGCCACAATGCAGCTAGGCCGAACCCGATGGGGAGAAGAAGAGATAATTTCTTGTAGTTTTCCGTAAGCGTATTGTTTCTTGACGTGGGTTACACGGGCTAAAATGCGATCGCCACTGACTGTATCAGGGACAAAAATGGCCTTTCCGTCTAACTTACCTACTCCATCTCCACTATTAGCGAGATCGATAATCTCTAGTTCAATAAGTTGTCCTTGTTGATAAAATTGATTCACAATATTGTAGAAAAGATACCATTTCCTCTACATTGTAGGGTAAAAGAGGTTCACCCGCATTTCTCACAAATTCTGCGATCGCTAAACTTCAAACCATTATGTAGTCTGAGTTTAACCTTGATTTGAGGGGCGAGTAAAAAATAACAGTGTGCCATTTTAAGAGATCGCTTGAAAAATAAGCCACATCTAACCTCTAGCTGATTACTGATCAGTTTGTGATAAATGCGGGTTCAGTCCCTTCCCTACAATTCAAAATTATACAAGAGAAAAATATTATGGGAACATTCATCTTCTTCTCATCTAATTCTCATCTTGACAGTTTTCAATAACATTATAGATTAATTGAAACAGAGGAGATTTCATTATGTTCCCCAAATTTACATCGTTATGGCTAACTCTTTGTCTCACTAGCTTTGTTATTCCTTTTTCTTTGGTAGCTAATAGCCATCAGAAAGCCTCTGCTTCTAACGATGTTTCTGTTTCCCAACTATATGCTTGTGCCGGAAAAGATCCCTGTGCAGGTAGCTCTAATAGCAGAAGTGTTGGCGGACCATTGGCCAGAGAATTACAAGGAAAACCAGTTGTTGTTGACATTTACGCTAGTTGGTGTTCAGCTTGTAAAAATATTGAACCTACCATGTCTCAATTAAAACAAAAATATCAAGGACAAGCTCATTTTATTGTCTTTGATGTTAGTGATAAAGCTAAAGTTAGTCAATCAGAAGCAAGGGCTAGACAATTAGGGCTAGGAGACTTTTTTGCTCAAAATAAATCCCAAACAGGTAGTATTACTATTGTTAACCCTGAAGACGGTGAAATATTAAGTCAAGATCGTAATAATAGTAATTTAAGTGATTATACTTCAGTATTAGATAACGCTATTTCTCAAAGATAATTAGGGTTTGCTGAAAAAGTTTCTCCAAAATTTATGCCACTTTTGACCAAGAATTTTCTGACAAATCAATAAGTCTTAGTACATAAAAATTGTTTAAAGTATAATCAAAATTAATGAAAGACGGTTTGATGAGTTCCCTGTTCTATTATTAGTAAATAAGGACAAAAAAAGCGACAAAAGCTGCCTCAGAAGTTTAGAAAGATTGACAACTAAAAATGTAATAGCAATAGATGTAATGGAGGTTTCAGGGAGTTTTGTCATCACGAGATTTATGCTAAATCTTCGTTTAGCTTGTCCAAACTTTCCCTCAATAGCATTACGGAAGCATTCATCGGAGTGGGCTTGTTTCTTTTCTTCTTCACTGACATTTTTCGGAGGTCTTCCTAACTTCGGACCACTGATTCTTATACCTCTTTCCTTACACCAATTTCTGTTTTCCCTAGTTCGATAAATTTTATCTACATGGACGGATTCGGGATAATAGCCAAACGTTTCTTTATACTTTTCTACTTGTTCTTTTAAATGACAAGATTCATTGAAGTTTTCCAAACTTATTTTGTATAGAAACACATAGTTATCTACACAGCTTACTGAGAGTTTAGCTCCAAACTCTATTGGTTTTCCTGCTTTTCCCCTCACTATTGGACGAATATGCGGTTGAGTTAAACTTACAATTCTTTGAGGAACACTCTGGGTCTTATTCTCCCACATTGACTGTTGTTGTTCATAAACTTTTTTGATAGTCTCTAGACAATTTTTCTGTCTTTTACTCAGATTTTCCAGGGAAGCCCCAGCTTGAATTAAGTCTTCTATATTTCCTAAATTTTTCTTAAGGTATTTTAACTGTTTCCCGATAGCTTTTCTTCTTTCTTGATAAGATAATTTTCGTTTTTTAGCTACTTTTAAGTATTCCTTTCTAGCAATTATTCTAGAAGTTCTCGGCTTTTTTCTCAATTTTACTCTTAATGGTTTATAAAGATTATCTATTATTCTTTCTGTCTCAATTCTGGCTTGATTTAATATGCCTAAATCCGTTGGGTATTTGATGTCTGCTGGCGCACAAGTCGCATCTAAAATTAGTTTACCTTTATTTTTTATTTTTTCTCCTTTTTCTTGGAGACAATCCTTTTTTTTTACTTCTTTATCACTCTTGTCTATTTCTCTTTTTACTATTTTTTTATTGATTTTGTTTATCAATTCTCCATCAATTCTTTTCCTAAAATGAACTAGCATTGAAGATTCCAGTGGTGGCTCTTGTTGATAACAATTTAAACCTATAAAGTATTGTAGATAGGGATTTTCTCTAATCTGTTCTATAGTTTCTCTATCACTTGTTCCTAATTTTTCCTTAATAATTAATGTCCCTAATGCCATTCTAAATAGTTTGGCTGGCGCACCTTTTTCTGCTGAAAAAAGTTTAGCATATTCTTCCTCAAAATCATCCCAAGGTATCAACTCTGCCATGATTACCCAACGATTATTGGGGGACAATTTGCCCTCGAAAGGTAATTCAAATTTTTCTGGGGGCGGTAAAGGTTGCTCCTCTTTTCGATACATTTGTTCTTGACCAACAACTGGGAGGTGTTTCTACCAATTATAGCGGTTTGTAGCCGACAAAGCTGATCTTTTTTGCGATCGCGAATATGGGTGTAACCTTTTAAAGAATAGGGTTTTGCTTTTATTCAGCAAACCCTACTTTAGCTTTATAGCTTCCTGTTTCTTCTTTTTTCTTTAACCAAAGGTTAATTGTGTTGCGACTTATTCCAAATAAACGACTGGCTTGAGTTTTCGTCATTCCTTCATCGATCGCATTTATGACTTTTGTTCTTAAATCATAACTATATGGAGCCGGCATTGTAATGTTTATCCTATTTTCTTTAGTATTCCTATTTTAACCCAAAATGTCCTAATCTATGCTTCGACTGCTATATCATTAATTTTCCTTCATTTATCCAAATTATGTTTATTATTCGTTGTTTTTTATCGGCTGATCCAAAAACAGCTATACGCTCAGTGTAGAAATGGTGTAGAATCTGTCATCGCTCCTGTTGTTTATGGTTCTATTTACAAGAGAAATCAATTCATTTTTTGGAAATTATTCTCAATATTTGTCAAAAATTATCGAAGAATATAAAACAATTTATAAAAAATAGAGAGCATCAATTTTAAGGGGTTTAATTAGTAACTCTCCAAAAATTAGTACCTCTTATCCCCTGATATTGGCGATCATAAGATTCGATTGTACCGTACCAAGTAAACGCAGCATTTCTTGAAGAATTAGAGAGGATATGAGTAGCCCCAGTGGTGGCAACGATACCTATATGCTGATTTGCCCGATGGTCTGCCCAAATGTGCTATAATACTAGACATATAACTTAAAAGCTTTTAAATAAAAACTTTTAACACTAGACAAATGCTAGTATTAAGCTGACTTTTTCAGTAACCATGTAGAAAGGAGTAGAAACCATGAAAAAATCATCAACAGCGCAAAAAATTGGCGATCTAATTTCCATTAGTTCTGACAAAGGGTTTTTAAGATTAAGATTTGTTAAATCTATATCACAACAATTATGGGGGATAAAAAGCAAGTCTTTGTATCTACAACTTAGTGATACGCCAAAAAACCGAGAAATAGCTCATCAAATTGCGGTTAGAATTATTAATGATATAAGAGCTAATAAATTAGAAAAGGATTTAAAGAACTATTTACCTGCTCAAGAATTAAAGAAGCATACAGGAATTTTTTATGACCCTTACGCAACTAAATTATCTCTGATGGAGTTATATGAACACTATTGTGAGTACAAAAAAAACTTAGTATCAGAAGGGACTTATCTTGATCAGTATAGAAGTCGTTTTTTAAATCCCCTCAAAAAATGTCCTCAAAATCTTAACAAACAAGAAAAGATTATTGAACATTTATATAATAATGTTTGTTCAGGTCAGTTTAAAGCACTGTCCTCTATGCTATATACCATGATTAATTGGGCAAAAAAAAGAGAATTATGTCATTCAGAATTCGAGAATAATTTTAAGGTACTAAGAGAAGAATATCATATTCCAAAAACACGCCGTAAAGCTCCACATTTTGTTCAACAAATACCTGGTTATCATCAGGATAAGGACTATCGAGCTTTTACAAGAGTTGAAGCAGAATTAATTATTCAAGGGTTTCAAGAGTATTATAAAACTGTTAGTGAAAAACGAAATAGTTGGCAAATTAGAAGATTATCAATGTTTAGATTTGTCTGTTTTCTGTTCTGGACTGGGTGTAGAACCAGTGAAGCATCTGCCTTACGGTGGAAAGATATAGCGTCTGATTGTAGTTATCTTGTTTTTAGTCATAGCTATGACCGAAGACGAAAAAAACTTAAAGCATTAAAAACTGAAAAAGTTGGAGAAGAAGGTATTGAAGCGAGAAAATTTCCTTGTGGACCAAAACTTATGAATTTGCTTTTAGAAATGAAATCAGAACGTTCTAATGATGCTAGTCTTGATGATTTTATCTTTTTAACTTCTAGAGGAACTCCACTAACCAATCATAATATTGAATTTTCATGGTATGGCAATTACAAAGGCACAGAGTTAATCAGTGAAGGTATTGTTTATCAATTAGTTCGTGAAGGAAAAATTTCTCAGTATTTACCGCCTTATGCCACTCGTCATACTTGGATTACTCTACAACTATTGGCAAATGTTCCTATTATCAATGTGGCAAAATTAGCTGGCAATTCTCCTGAAGTTATTTTACAACACTACGCTGGTTATATTCCGAATCTTCCTCTTGCGGTTGAAGTTTAGAAGAGTTCATGAGATTGCAAATTGTAAAGAACAGATTGATTCTTTTTTTCACTCTCCATTCTTCTATCAAAAAGCTAAGAGAAGTTAGTAACTGAATTAAATAATTTAAGATTTCTGATACCAGCGATCGCCTCTTACTTCCCATTTTTTTAAGACATTAGCTGATTTACCTCTAGGAGTTGACTGTCCTGTTCGCCAACGATAACAGGTAGTGGGGTTACATCTTAATTGCTCGGCAAGTTGTTTATCTGTCAAACCCATTTCCTTACTTATAGAAAAGTCTATAGTTTTTTCTGACTTTATAGAAAAGGTTTCGATTGTGTCTGAAAACTCTGTTAAAGAAGACGTTGGTTCGTCAATGGTTGTGTCACCAGACCTAGCCCCTATATTTCCGCCATCAAGAGGATCAGGCTGTTGGTTATTTCCCGTATCGGTTATGGGCTTTGAAAGGATTGTTTCTTGACTATTATTAGATAAAACTTCCTCTGTTTTTCTGCCCACTCCATTAGTTGACTCATGATTAGTTTCGTTTTGAGACAATATATGGTCATCAAAACTAAATAAATTCGGTTGTTCACTTTGCTGACTATTCTCACTCGCCTTATTTTGTTCAGTTTCTAATAGCAAAGTTTCATCAGAGTTAACTTGAGGATTGACTAATATTTCTGGGTTGTGAGACACTCCCTCTTGGTTTAAATTTTTATCAGCCTCCTGTCTACGGCCTTCTTCAATTGTTAGCTCACTGTCAAACTCGTTGGATAAGACTTCATGATTGTCAAAGTTTGACTGTTGAAAGTTTGGATTGGAAGCTTTTTCAACTTCCTCCTTTAAGCGTGTTTTTTCGTCACTTGCTAGTTGATTAACCAGAGCGTCCTGGTTGTTTTCTAAAGTTTCAACAATCCCCTCAGATGGTTGACTAGAAAATTCTTCTTGAGAAAGTGGATTAATTTCTTCGTTCTCAGTTTCAGATAATATTGACTCAATTTTATCTAACCATTTCTGAACTTTCTTCCATTGTTTGGGCTGTTTATCCCATAGCTTACTTTTATTTAAACGACGGGTTAAAGATTGTAGTTGTATCCCTGGCGAGGGTGTGCTGTGAAATGGTGATGATAGAGATTTAATACGTTTACGAATCTCTGATAGGGAGAGATTTTGTTCTATAGCCTCATTTAATAAAGTAGCTCTGTTTTGAGCATCTTTTAGCTCACGGGGTGACAAGCCCGTTAAAACCCTGATTGAAAGAGGGTTTCAGCCGTAGCGATCGCTCTATAAATTGTCAAAAACTAGAGGGCTTATTGAGAATAAACAATAATGATAATCATTCTTGCCGTGTGTGTGGGGGGGAGGAGGGTTACACCATCCTCCCCCATCCACCCCCCCAAAGGGTTGATGCTCAAAATCAACCCCTAGGGCAATATAAGTAACAATCAACTAATCAAAATCGGAAAATAACCGAAAAG
>NZ_AADV02000056.1 GCF_000167195.1 Crocosphaera watsonii WH 8501
AGCTTGACAATGTTGCCTTTAATCAGTCTAGTGGCTTCCCATTATGTTCTAGTTCCTATCCAAACTCAGTTTAAAGCTACAGTGGGGACGGATTTGATGTTAGATACAATCGCTAAAGTTAAAGCGAAACTGAACCCCACATTAAACATCCTCGCTTTCATTCCTACCCAATATTCCAAGCGTAACATCACGGAACAAAGGGTACTAAACTTACTACACAATGACTTAAGTAAGATTGCTCCTATTCTTGATCCCCTCCCTCGCTCAACGGCCATTGCTGAAGCAACTGAATACGGCAAACCTTTTGCTCTCTCTCCTAAATCCAATAACACACTTCTTTCTCTTTTCAAATCTTACGTTAAACAAATCGAGTCCTTAACCCAACAACTTACTCATGTCTAAAACCACTGCCCCTCCTCAACGCAATTTTCGCAATAAATCCTTTTTTGAGACAACCATAAAAGAATTAGAGAGTCATTCATCTCCTCAATTTCTGCCTTTATCGGATATATCCCTTCCTCCTTCCCAACCTCGAAAATACTTTGACCCTTATTCCCTCAATCAATTAGCTTACTCTATCAAAAGAGATGGTATTTTACAGCCTCTTCTGGTGCGCCCATTAGATGATGGAAAATACGAATTAGTCGCTGGAGAAAGACGATATCGTGTGGCCAAGCAACTTGAATTAGATTCTGTTCCGGTCTTGATTAAATCTTTGACAGTCCAAGAAGCTAAATTGATCTCACTTACGGAAAATCTTCAAAGAGAAGACTTAAATCCGGTTGAGGAAACTGAGGCGGTTTTAGACCTCTTATCGTTGAAGTTCAATCTTAATACAACTGAAGTTACCTCTCTCCTAAACCGATTTAAAGACGAAGAAAAAGGTAAGATTAAAAGTCAAATTAATCTTCCCCACAACGATGTGGGGAAAACTGAGATTGAAGATTTTTTTGCTCCTTTAGGACTGACTTGGCAATCTTTTTTGTCTCATAGAATCCCTCTTCTGAGACTACCTGATGATATCAAAGTCAAGCTAAGAGAGGGAAAAATTGCCTATACTAAAGCGTCTGCGATCGCCAAAATCAAATCTCCATTGATGAGAGAAAGTCTTTTAGAAGAGGCCATCACAAAGGGTTTGTCACTATCCCAAATTAAAGAGAAGATTAAAGAACTAACAGAGAGTCCTCAATTCAATGAACAAGAGTTTACTCCTAAAGACGAAATTACCTCAGTCTATAAAAAACTGAAAACTTCCAAGGTTTGGGAGGATTCAAGAAAGTGGAAGAAAATTCAAGGATGGCTAAGGAAAGTTGAAAACATTTTAGAAGAATAATTATGAAGGTATCTATGAAGGGAATGCCGCTAAGTTATGAGTCAAAATTACCGTGAAGACTACGGAATGATGCTGGTTTGAGCCTCGTCAAAAAAAATAACTTAGCGGCATTCATCTATGAAGGTATTGCTCAATTTGATTTGAGAGCTTATCAACTTTAAAAGGGAAGGAAAATTCCTTCTCTTTTTTTTGGGGTTAATGCGCTTTCGCGCGGATCTTGAGAAAAAAAGTTTTGACAGATCCATGAAAACAACCAAAACTGCACTTGCCTTTGGGCAACTCGAAAAAGGACTAACCGAACTTTTAGAATCGGGTGATTGGCAAAAATACCTCAAAGTTCAGTCTAAGTTCCATAATTATAGAAGTTTCGCATTGACAGAAAATAAAAATTATGCTGTCAAAGAATTAGTGGGAGATAATTGTTCTAAAATAAACTCCCGTGCCACTTTTAAAGAAAGCTCTCTTTGGAGAGAATACCAAGACTCTATAGTTGCTTTAATTCTCATCAGTTCCAATTGACAAAATGCTCTTAAAGAACAGAAAATATGAGTAACAATAGCTTTTGTCGTTCTTACTTGAAACTTAGATAATCCACACAATTGTTTTAAAGCTCTATGATAGCATTCTATTCCCCAATGAATAGTTTGTAACTCTCTAAAATCATCGCGCTTCCAATCCATAAGTTTAGATTCATCATATAGAAAAGTAGCATAATAACGACAACTTCCGTGTTTAAAAGTCCTCTTAAATATTTTTACTTTTCCGAATTTTTTGATAATTACTATCAATCCATTATTAGGAATTTCCAACCCCTCTACTCTTTGATATTTACCTCCTTCTACTTTTACTTGTCTATTTTTGGCTATTCCTACTTGAAAATTCAGTTCTTTGTCTCTAAAAAATCTTAAATTCTCTTTAGAAGAATACCAACAGTCTGTCGTTATAGTAGAAGGTTTTACCCCCCACTTGATTACTTCTACGATCATCTCTCTTAAGTAATCATTTTTTGTTTTATTATCTAGAGGATCATAAAGGCGATAATTAATAGGCATTGATTTTCCATCATAGTCAGTATAATACAAAGTAATTAAGTTAATTCCTTTGATGGCTTTTTGATGTTTTCCTGACCAATAATAGTTGATTAAATGAGCTTTTCCTACTTGAGAGTAGTGTTTTTCAATAACGGTATCATCCCCACTTAACACTCCTCCAATCAAATTAAGGTTTCCTTGAACTTCTCTAAATAAATCTATTGGTTCATATTGCTCTCTTAGTAAGAATCTATTGGTGCTATGACGAGAAATTTCTAAAATCTCAGCTAAACGGCAGCAACCTGTGTATTTTGGCTCTGAGAGCAAGAAGTATGTATATTGATCTAGATTACATTGGGCTGTTGATGGTTTACTCCGAAGTCTTATGATTTTTCTCCTTCATTAGCGATCACCTGAAAACATCATCTGCATATTTACGCTCTTTTGTCAATGCGAAACTCCTAAATTATTCCTTTAACCCAGATTCCGCACTTCAAAAAGTAGCATTAAATACTACAAGCCTGGGGTTAATAATTAAGTATAATTGCTTAAGCTCTTGAAGACAAAAAAGTGGGATAATTGTTTAAGTTGTTTCCTCTGTAAAAAAAGAGCGAAAAATGTCTTATTTAGAAGAAATACAAGTTAAAAATTTAGACCATTTAGGGATAGTAGCTGGTTTAATTGATGAAATAGGAATAGTCAAAATAATTAATAATAAATTAGGAATAGATGTTAGAGAAAAAATCTCAGCAGGTACAGTAGTTAAGTCTATTTTAATCAATGGACTAGGATTTGTTTCAAGACCTCTATATTTATTCAGTCAGTTTTTTCAAGATAAAGCCATTGAGAAATTGTTAGGAGAAAGAATTAAACCTGATTACCTTAATGATGATAAAATTGGGAGAGTAATGGATGAATTATATAAATATGGACTAAATGATATTTTTATTGAAGTAGTTTTAGAAGTAATTAAAAAATTTAAAATAGACCTTAAATACTCCCATTTAGATTCCACATCATTTCATTTAGATGGAGAATATAAAAGGGAAGAAGATAAAGAGAAACAGGAAGAAGAAAAAATTATTAAAGAAAGACCAATTTTTATTAAGAAAGGATATTCTCGGGATCATAGACCAGACTTAAAACAATGTGTCTTGGATTTAATAACAAGCCAAGATGGAGATATTCCATTATTTGTGAGAGTAGGAGATGGAAATGAATCTGATAAAGCTGTATTTGGAAAAGTTTTAGTAGAATTCAAAAAGCAAATAAAGTTTGATAGTATCATGGTTTGTAATAGTGCTTTATATGGTCAAGAAAATCTCCAACTAATCCAACATTTAAAATGGATAACGAGAGTTCCAATGACCATAAAAAAAGCAAAAGAATTAGTGCAAAATATAGAGGTGGAAGAAGTAAAAGATGAAGATAAAGAAAAAAGAAGTGACCTAAATTTAGAAAGTTATACCTGGAAAGAAGAAATTGTTACTTATGGTGGAATCAAGCAAACTTGGTTAATAGTCTTGAGTGAAAAAAGACAGAAAAGTGATTTGGAAAAACTAGAAAAACAACTTTCCCAAGAAGAGAAGAAATCCCAAAAATTTCTTAAAGAAATACAATCTGAAGAATTTGAACATCCTCAAGCTGCTCGATATAAATTAAAAGCTATTAATAAAAAATTGAGATTGTTGGAAATAAAAGAAGTTGAACTGATTGAAACTTACTCGAAAAAAAAGGAAAAGATTTATAAAATGATTAGTCTGATCATCAAAAAAGATGAAGAGATAAGTAGAAAGACTAAAGAAGCAGGAAAATTTATTTTAGCAACTAACTTAGTAGAGGAAAATAAATTAGAAGCTAGTGAAATTCTGATAACTTATAAAAACCAGCAATCTACGGAAAGAGGATTTCGATTTTTGAAAGATCCCTTATTTTTTACTGATAGTTTCTTCGTTGAAAAACCAGAAAGAATAGAAACAATGTTATTTTTAATATCTTTGTGTTTGTTGATTTATAACTTGGGGCAAAGAGAATTACGAAATTGTTTAAAAAGAGTCAAAAAAGGAATAAATAATCAAGTAGGGAAAGTAACATTGCGTCCGACTTTGAGGTGGATATTTCAATGTTTTCAAGGTATTCATTATGTGATTTTAAACGGAGTTAAACAAATTGTCAATTTAACAGAAGAAAGGCGTTTTATATTGAGTTTATTACCTGCATCTTGTCAAAGATATTATCTATAAATTGAATTGGATAAAGCAAAAATAGTAAAAGAATAAGAGTCTAATGATATCAAATGAGAAGAGGAAACTCTCCTTCGTTTGTGCTGAGTCTTGCTAAGTTTTCAATGAGTATAAATCTTCTTAATTTGATTATTTTTCCTAAAAATTTAATGAAAAGAGAAATATTCTTGCCCAGGTATGATTTTCGGACTTTTTAAAACTATGTATTTTTTTATACTACATTTTGAAGTGCGGAATCTGGGTTATAAACTACAGGCTGCTGAATCAATTTTTCCTATGGCCACTAATAATGAGAAAAAAACCAAATATAAATATTTAGGACGAGCCGGAAGTTCTGCTCATATTGATGCTGTAGAAAAACTCACTAGAAGAAATCTCATTGATGAATTAGAACGAGTCATTCAATCTCTAACTGAAAGCTACTTAGATATCTATATTGGAACCGAGACTGAATGAAGCTATTTAATATTTAAAATCCCCTAAAAAGATGGAAAGAGAGTTTTTAAAATCACCTTAATTCTCTATTTTAGCTCTGGAGATATGTTTAGCGTAAAATTTACGCTAACAATTGTTTTTTATCCAAAGTCCAATAGATGATATTTTAGAAGAATTAAAACATCGTACGGGAATTGAGGATTCAAAAATTAAGTGGAAATCTAGAGATAAAACATAGGCTATCATCGAAGTCTATCGAAAAATACTAACTTTTAAAACTTCTTTTCAAATTTTGAAACACCATAACTCCTCCTGTTACTAGCATCCAAATAACACCTAAACCGTTGAACAATACATAAAAAGGTTCTAAAGTATGTCCTAAATATTCTCCTTCATGAATACTCATCAAAAAATGTACTTGATCCCTTGATAGTCCAAACCAATCTTTAGACAGACGATAAATAACTCCTGTACATACAGTCATTATCAAGGGAAGCATTACAATAGGAGCTAAGGCACTATGCCATTTTCTAATCTGATTTAGTTTCATCGATCTAACCCATTTAATATTGATAGTTAACTATAAAGTTTAATGTTTAACTAACTCATCCAACTCTTGATTGGTGTGTTTTCTCAACTGTTGAACCAAGATACCATATTTCGGAGCAAAGATCATAGCAAGGACAAATAATAAGGTTAATAAAACTACGATGCTGCCACCTGTAGAAACATCTAGATGATAACTTACATAAGTTCCAAAGACACAGGAAAAAACACTGCTGATAACAGAAATAATTAACATATAATCGAAGCGATCGCTTAATAAATAGCCAATGGAACCAGGAGTGACTAACATAGAAATAACTAATATAATGCCGGCAGTTTGTAAGGCAGCTACAATAGTTAAAGCTAACACAGAAAGCAAGGTATAATACATCATTTGAGTATTCAAACCAATGGCTTTGGCATGGTTAGGATCAAAACAAAATAGTAGTAAATCTTTCCGTCGTAAAAGAATAATAACTAAAGTAATAATTCCTGAGATTAAAGTTTGAATAATATCTGATTTAGAAATGCCCAATACATTACCAAAAAGAATATGAAATAAATCAATATTACTAGGGATTTTTGTAATAATAACTAAACCAAAAGCAAAAAAACCTGTAAAGACAATGCCGATCACGGCATCTTCTTTTAGTCGAGTATTAGACTTAATATAACCAATAGCAATAGTTGCCCCAAAACCAAAGATAAAAGCACCGATCGCAAAAGGTATATTAATAGCATAAGCTATTACCACCCCAGGTACTACTGCATGAGAAATAGCATCGCCCATCAAAGACCAACCTTTGAGGGTAATATAACAAGAAAGTACGGCACAAACTAAACCAACAAAGGCACTTACCCAGATAGCTTGCACCAAAAACCCATATCGTAAAGGTTCAGTGAACCAGTTCAAAATATTAGTTACTATTAAATAATTCATAATTGAAGGTGAAAAATTAAAGTCCCGTAGTGGGGGCTTTAGCCCTCATACAACTAGGGTTTAAAGCCCTAAAGGGCTTACTACGGGCGTTTATTTTTGCTTACTGAAGTTAGCTACAGGCAACCCACCAAAGGTCATTTCTAAGTTTTCTTCTGTAAAGGTTTCTTCTGTTGTCCCAGAAGCTAAAATGGTTTGGTTGAGCAGAATAGTGCGATCGCAGAAGGTAGAAATGGACATTAGATCATGGGTGGAAACTAAAATAGTATGACCTTCTTCTCTTAGCTGGATCATGAGATCGATAATACGTTTTTCTGTCTTCACATCCACCCCGGTAAAAGGTTCATCCAATAAAATAACTTTACCTTGTTGCGCCAAAGCTCTAGCTAAAAATGCCCGTTTTTTCTGCCCTCCTGATAGTTCCCCGATCTGACGATGACGAAACTCACTCATCCCCACTCTTTCTAAGCTTTCCATCACCAGTCTTTTATCTTTTGCACTGGGAATACGTAACAGGTTCATATAACCATAACGCCCCATCATAACCACATCAAACACACTAACAGGAAAATCCCAGTCCACCTCGTCTGCTTGGGGTACATAAGCCATCCATTGCCGTTTCTGGGCTTTTTTGACGGGAGAACCCCCCACCAAAACCCGTCCTTGACTGGGGGCTAAAAATCCCATAATTGATTTAAACAGGGTGGACTTACCGCAACCATTGGGACCAACTAAAGCAGTAATAGAACCAGCTTCTACGGTGCAACTGGCGTTATACAAAGCGAGTTTAGCGTTGTTGTAGGTAACAGTGAGGTTATCTACCGTAATATTTAGAGATTGGGTGGTTGCTAACATGATGGTGTATTCAAATGGTTGGCAAGAAAGAAGATGAAAAACTATTGATTTGAGGTCGATCTAAGGAAATTTATTAATAACTTGTTAAAGTTAGGAGTCTCAAAGGTTGATTATCTTATTTAAAACAACTCCTAACTCCTAACTCCTAACTCCTAACTCCTAACTCAAGTTATTGCGCTTTACTACCAGCGAGTAACCCGTTGGAGATAACCCGCGCATCGTATTCTAGTAAGTCTAAGAAAGTGGGAACGGGACCCTCTTCGGTGGAAAGGGAGTCTACGTAAAGGTTGCCCCCAAACCTTGCACCAGTGGTTTTGGCTACTTGTTTTTGTCCTTCGTCGCTGACGGTACTTTCACAAAAAATAGTAGGAACTTGATTGGTTTTTACCTTATCAATAACGGTTTTTACCTGTTTAGGGGTGAACTGTTGTTCGGCATTGATGGGCCACATATAAATTTCTTTTAAATTATAGTCACGGGCTAAATAGGAGAATGCACCCTCGCAACTGACTAAATATCGCTGATTTTTGGGAACTTGTTGCAGATCACTTTGTAATTCTTCGTCAATGGCTTTAAGCTTTTCACTATATGCCGCAGCATTGGCGTTGTAAGTCTCTGCATTATCGGGATCGAGTTCTACAAATGCTTGACGAATATTCTCTACATAAACTAAAGCATTTTTGGGAGACATCCAAGCATGGGGGTTGGGTTTGTCTGTGTAGGGACCTTCTGCAATGGGAATGGGTTCAATACCTTCTGTTAACAACACGGAAGGGACCTCTTTTACATTGCCCAAAAACTGCTCAAACCAACGCTCCAAATTCATGCCATTATATAAGATGAGGTCAGCGTCTTGGGCTTTGGTAATATCGCTAGGGGTTGGCTCATAACCGTGAATTTCTGCACCAATACGAGTAATTGATTGTACGTCTAACTTATCCCCTGCTACGTTTTGAGCGATGTCTGCTAGAACCGTGAAAGTGGTTAATACTTTCTTTTTTCCTTGATTATCGGCGGCTAACTCTGTGGTTTGGCTGTTGTTTGTTTGGTTAGAAGGATCGGCGACTTCACCTGAAGTACAAGCGATTAACCCTATACCTAGCATTAAACTAAGCGTGAGGACAATGCTCCGTGAATAGAACATATATATTATTAAAATTAATGAGCGTCTCTCATAATCTTATCATAATTTTATCATGATTATTTCACTTTAATAGTGGGTTAAGCAACTCTTAAGTCTGTTTGTTGACTAACCATAATTGCTGTTGAAATAAAAGTTAAAGGTATTGAATAGTTATTTGTACTTATGTTTGCAACAGCAAAAGACACAGCAGAAATATTAGGGGTGTCTCGACGAAGAGTGCATCATTTAGTGCGATTCGATGAGCCAAAAGTTAGCATCTAATTCAAAAGACAAAAGACGCAACGTATGGCTCGCTCAGATACCCCACAAGGGGTTTGAATGAGGTGCAAAACACCAAAATCTGAGTAACTGTCCGATTGATGAGGGTGAAAGTCCCTCCCGTTCAGGCTAGACGTGACTCAAAATCTACCCTCAGTGACCAGACTCGGAATTCTGGAGGCTGAAGCAGGGAATAGGACGCAATCAGACACCGACTGCTGGTGGCACTGGCGTTACAGGAGTCCCCACGATGAAAAAGAACCTAGAAAAGTGACTTATCCACGGGCAGGCAAAGCAGAAAGAGTAGTATCCCCTGACCTCATCGGAGTAATGTAACCCGTCAACATTTTGAGTGGTGATTGACATAACCTTGGGTTTCCGATAGTCAAAGTGGTTCCATCTAAAGGGACAATCAATCATCGGACGGAACGAATAAAAACGAACCTAGAGTCTCAGGAAATAGTCGAAACCTGAGTAGGCAAGACGAGATGCGGAATCCTCTAGTTTCGGGTAGGACAAGGCGTAATTGCCTTGAGGCAAATAGAAAACGATTAACCGAGGTGAACATGGTTAGACACAAAATCAAAGATTTTAGTGAACTTTGAAAAAGCACACCGTGGAAGAAATTTCGCAGAAACCTTTTCCGTCTCCAAAGAAGATTGTTTAAAGCCATTCAAGCAGAAGACACTAGACGAGCTAGGAATATACAAAAGCTTATTTTGAAATCCTTTGCTGCTAGGTTACTCGCAGTCCGACAAGTATCACAGCTAAACACTGGTAAGAAAACCGCAGGAATTGATGGAGTTAAATCCCTCAATTTCAAACAACGGTTCGCCTTAGCAGAAAGGTTACTCAAGGCACACGACTGGAAACATTCCAAGCTCAGAGAAATACCTATCCCCAAAAAGGATGGCACAACCAGAATGCTAAAGGTTCCAACTATGGCAGACAGAGCATGGCAATGCCTCGTTAAATATGCCCTAGAACCAGCACACGAAGCACTCTTTCACGCCAGAAGCTACGGGTTCAGACCCGGACGATCAACGCACGACGCTCAAAAGGTAATTTATACCAACCTACAATCTAACCATAATGGGATAGAGAAAAGGATACTTGAGCTAGACATAGAAAAGTGTTTCGACAGGATAAGCCACACTTCCATTATGGAAAGGGTAATTGCCCCACAAACGATAAAAACAGGTATATGGAGATGCCTGAAAGCAGGGGTCAACCCAGAATTTCCAGAACAAGGAACCCCCCAAGGGGGGGTGGTAAGTCCACTATTAGCTAACATCGCATTGGACGGTATAGAGGACATCCACAAATCAGTGCGCTACGCAGATGATATGGTTGTTATCTTAAAACCTAAAGACGATGCTGACAAGATACTCAAGGAGATACAAGAGTTCCTGACAGTCCGAGGACTAAAGGTGAGCGAAAAGAAAACAAAACTTGTCAAAGCGACAGATGGCTTTGATTTTCTAGGATGGCACTTCAAGGTGCAAACTAACGGAAAGTTCAGATGCGTCCCATCAGAGGACAACTACAAAACATTCCGTCAGAAAGTCAAAAACATCGTCAACTGCTCGAATTATGGGGCCAGGGTTAAAGCTATGAAATTAGCCCCCCTAGTCAGAGGATGGCGAAACTACCACAGATACTGCAAAATGGACGGCTCTCGCTTCACCCTATGGAGAATGATTCACCGAGCCTTCAAAGTCTTCAATAAAGAGAAGAAACTGAACCTTTACACGGCAACAGAACTTATCAAGAAGGCTTTTCCAGCAGTATCATACAGTGAGAACCGCCACATCAATGTCAAATGTAACAAATCTCCCTATGATGGGAACATGGTTTACTGGAGTAAGCGTAATAGCAAACTCTATGACGGAGCAACCTCTGGATGCTTGAAAAAGCAAAACCATTCATGCGGACATTGTGGATTGAAATTTATGGACGATGAGAGGGTTCTCCTCCATCACATAGACGGAAACCACGATAACTGGAAACCTAAAAACTTAATGGCAGTTCACCATAGCTGTCACCAGTATATCCACATGGGCAAGACTGAAAAAGTCTAATTTGTCGGGAGCCGTATGCGTAGAAATACGCACGTACGGCTCTAAATGAGAGGGTCGGAGGATAATACCTCCACTCGACTCAACCCTGACTAATAACCACATTGAAGGAGCATTTAAGCTAGGAAATCAATGGGTGATTCCTTTATCAGATGGAAAACCGATTATTAGGGAGGGGAAACGGGGGCCTAAAGCTCGTTGGGGTAAAAAAGTAAAAAAGCCCCGTAAAAAAGATTTAGCTGTTGTCAAAGTAGTACGACGGAATATTGATGGTAATGTCAGCAACAAAACGAATAAGACAGTTATTAGTGTTAAGGGAGGTAATCAACGAGTCAATCAGGGTCATGCTATTGATATTCACGGACCATGTAGAATGTTTTACTCCCATGAACCAAGGGATGATAAAGGTGGGGCTAGAGTTTGGTTAGAAACTTATTTTGATGTGGATGTTTTTGTCAATGAGGATTGGCAAGCTCCATTAGAACTAGGCTGTATGACTAAAATGTAGAGTGCTATAATTTTGGCGATAACAACAGAATAATTAATTAGGGTTTGCTGAATAAAAGCAAAACCCTATTCTTTAAAAGGTTACACCCATATTCGCGATCGCAAAAAAGATCAGCTTTGTCGGCTACAAACCGCTATAATTGGTAGAAACACCTCCCAGTTGTTGGTCAAGAACAAATGTATCGAAAAGAGGAGCAACCTTTACCGCCCCCAGAAAAATTTGAATTACCTTTCGAGGGCAAATTGTCCCCCAATAATCGTTGGGTAATCATGGCAGAGTTGATACCTTGGGATGATTTTGAGGAAGAATATGCTAAACTTTTTTCAGCAGAAAAAGGTGCGCCAGCCAAACTATTTAGAATGGCATTAGGGACATTAATTATTAAGGAAAAATTAGGAACAAGTGATAGAGAAACTATAGAACAGATTAGAGAAAATCCCTATCTACAATACTTTATAGGTTTAAATTGTTATCAACAAGAGCCACCACTGGAATCTTCAATGCTAGTTCATTTTAGGAAAAGAATTGATGGAGAATTGATAAACAAAATCAATAAAAAAATAGTAAAAAGAGAAATAGACAAGAGTGATAAAGAAGTAAAAAAAAAGGATTGTCTCCAAGAAAAAGGAGAAAAAATAAAAAATAAAGGTAAACTAATTTTAGATGCGACTTGTGCGCCAGCAGACATCAAATACCCAACGGATTTAGGCATATTAAATCAAGCCAGAATTGAGACAGAAAGAATAATAGATAATCTTTATAAACCATTAAGAGTAAAATTGAGAAAAAAGCCGAGAACTTCTAGAATAATTGCTAGAAAGGAATACTTAAAAGTAGCTAAAAAACGAAAAGTATCTTATCAAGAAAGAAGAAAAGCTATCGGGAAACAGTTAAAATACTTTAAGAAAAATTTAGGAAATATAGAAGACTTAATTCAAGCTGGGGCTTCCCTGGAAAATCTGAGTAAAAGACAGAAAAATTGTCTAGAGACTATCAAAAAAGTTTATGAGCAACAACAGTCAATGTGGGAGAATAAGACCCAGAGTGTCCTCAAAGAATTGTAAGTTTAACTCAACCGCATATTCGTCCAATAGTGAGGGGAAAAGCAGGAAAACCAATAGAGTTTGGAGCTAAACTCTCAGTAAGCTGTGTAGATAACTATGTGTTTCTAGACAAAATAAGTTGGGAAAACTTCAATGAATCTTGTCATTTAAAAGAACAAGTAGAAAAGTATAAAGAAACGTTTGGCTATTATCCCGAATCCGTCCATGTAGATAAAATTTATCGAACTAGGGAAAACAGAAATTGGTGTAAGGAAAGAGGGATAAGAATCAGTGGTCCGAAGTTAGGAAGACCTCCGAAAAATGTCAGTGAAGAAGAAAAGAAACAAGCCCACTCCGATGAATGCTTCCGTAATGCTATTGAGGGAAAGTTTGGACAAGCTAAACGAAGATTTAGCCTAAATCTCGTGATGACAAAACTCCCTGAAACCTCCATTACATCTATTGCTATTACATTTTTAGTTGTCAATCTTTCTAAACTTCTGAGGCAGTTTTTGTCGCTTTTTTTGTCCTTATTTACTAATAATAGAACAGGGGAACTCATCAAACCGCCTTTCATTAATTTTGATTATACTTTAAACAATTTTTATGTACTAAAACTTATTGATTTGTCAGAAAATTCTTGGTCAAAAGTGGCATAAATTTTGGAGAAACTTTTTCAGCAAACCCAACTTAAAATGCCAATCTTTGCGAGTATCAGAAATTCGTTGGTGTAATCTAGCCCAGATTCCGCACTTCAAAATGTAGTATAAAAAAATACATAGTTTTAAAAAGTCCGAAAATCATACCTGGGCAAGAATATTTCTCTTTTCATTAAATTTTTAGGAAAAATAATCAAATTAAGAAGATTTATACTCATTGAAAACTTAGCAAGACTCAGCACAAACGAAGGAGAGTTTCCTCTTCTCATTTGATATCATTAGACTCTTATTCTTTTATTATTTTTGCTTTATCCAATTCAATTTATAGATAATATCTTTGACAAGATGCAGGTAATAAACTCAATATAAAACGCCTTTCTTCTGTTAAATTGACAATTTGTTTAACTCCGTTTAAAATCACATAATGAATACCTTGAAAACATTGAAATATCCACCTCAAAGTCGGACGCAATGTTACTTTCCCTACTTGATTATTTATTGCTTTTTCGACTCTTTTTAAACAATTTCTTAATTCTCTTTGCCCCAAGTTATAAATCAACAAACACAAAGACATTAAAAATAACATTGTTTCTATTCTTTCTGGTTTTCCAACGAAGAAACTATCAGTAAAAAATAAGGGATCTTTCAAAAATCGAAATCCTCTTTCCGTAGATTGCTGGTTTTTATAAGTTATCAGAATTTCACTAGCTTCTAATTTATTTTCCTCTACTAAGTTAGTTGCTAAAATAAATTTTCCTGCTTCTTTAGTCTTTCTACTTATCTCTTCATCTTTTTTGATGATCAGACTAATCATTTTATAAATCTTTTCCTTTTTTTTCGAGTAAGTTTCAATCAGTTCAACTTCTTTTATTTCCAACAATCTCAATTTTTTATTAATAGCTTTTAATTTATATCGAGCAGCTTGAGGATGTTCAAATTCTTCAGATTGTATTTCTTTAAGAAATTTTTGGGATTTCTTCTCTTCTTGGGAAAGTTGTTTTTCTAGTTTTTCCAAATCACTTTTCTGTCTTTTTTCACTCAAGACTATTAACCAAGTTTGCTTGATTCCACCATAAGTAACAATTTCTTCTTTCCAGGTATAACTTTCTAAATTTAGGTCACTTCTTTTTTCTTTATCTTCATCTTTTACTTCTTCCACCTCTATATTTTGCACTAATTCTTTTGCTTTTTTTATGGTCATTGGAACTCTCGTTATCCATTTTAAATGTTGGATTAGTTGGAGATTTTCTTGACCATATAAAGCACTATCACAAACCATGATACTATCAAACTTTATTTGCTTTTTGAATTCTACTAAAACTTTTCCAAATACAGCTTTATCAGATTCATTTCCATCTCCTACTCTCACAAATAATGGAATATCTCCATCTTGGCTTGTTATTAAATCCAAGACACATTGTTTTAAGTCTGGTCTATGGTCCCGAGAATATCCTTTCTTAATAAAAATTGGTCTTTCTTTAATAATTTTTTCTTCTTCCTGTTTCTCTTTATCTTCTTCCCTTTTATATTCTCCATCTAAATGAAATGATGTGGAATCTAAATGGGAGTATTTAAGGTCTATTTTAAATTTTTTAATTACTTCTAAAACTACTTCAATAAAAATATCATTTAGTCCATATTTATATAATTCATCCATTACTCTCCCGATTTTATCATCATTAAGGTAATCAGGTTTAATTCTTTCTCCTAACAATTTCTCAATGGCTTTATCTTGAAAAAACTGACTGAATAAATATAGAGGTCTTAAAACAAATCCTAGTCCATTGATTAAAATAGACTTAACTACTGTACCTGCTGAGATTTTTTCTCTAACATCTATTCCTAATTTATTATTAATTATTTTGACTATTCCTATTTCATCAATTAAACCAGTTACTATCCCTAAATAGTCTAAATTTTTAACTTGTATTTCTTCTAAATAAGACATTTTTCGCTCTTTTTTTACAGAGGAAACAACTTAAGCAATTATCCCACTTTTTTGTCTTCAAGAGCTTAAGCAATTATACTTAATTATTAACCCCAGGCTTGTAGTATTTAATGCTACTTTTTGAAGTGCGGAATCTGGGTTTAAAGGATTGCTGATGATTGAAATAAGGAATATGCAAACTCCTGACCCTTGCTTTTAAGCCAGGGGTTGTATTTTTTTTTCAATCTCAAAGCTCGAATTTTCGGGTAAGTAGTTAAATTTTGTCATGACAAATGACATCTTGGTGTTGTAATTTTACACTAAATCTAGGTAAAATGAAGACGGCAACCTCCTTCAACACCTCTACAGTTAGTCTCGTCTCCAAACAAGAACTATTAGCTGTTGGGTGATCAGGGTTGCTCCCTACTTTTAAAACTTCATAAAACTATCCTTTGGCTTTACAGCGTTTCAAGTTTTTCAAAGCCTAAAAGCTTTAGTAGCGGTTGCGTTGTCTGGGAAATGCTCATGCTTGGAGGCAGAGATTTTCCCTTATTCTTAAGTGTACCGAATAATTGGACTTTGGATAAAAAACAATTGTTAGCGTAAATTTTACGCGAAACATGTCTCCAGAGCTAAAATAGAGAATTAAGGTGATTTTAAAAACTCTCTTTCCATCTTTTTAGGGGATTTTAAATATTAAATAGCTTCATTCAGTTTCGGTTCCAATATAGATATCTAAGTAGCTTTCAGTTAGAGATTGAATGACTCGTTCTAATTCATCAATGAGATTTCTCCTAGTGAGTTTTTCTACAGCATCAATATGAGCAGAACTTCCGGCTCGTCCTAAATATTTATATTTAGTTTTTTTCTCATTATTAGTGGCCATAGGAAAAATTGATTCAGCAGCCTGTAGTTTATAATACCAGTAGAGTGTTCCCTTTCGATTAACCTGATAACGAATAATATGACAATTAGCTGGTGCTACTTCCCCTTCCCGTTCAATTTTCTTTGTTTTCTGTTTAAGAGAGCGAATTAGACTCTTAATTTGTTTGGCTCTCAGGTGGACATCTTGACTGGTCTTAAGTTCGGAATGTGATGACATTAGCCTTAACTGTAACAAACAACCTCTTTTGATGTTAGCGTATATATTCCGCTAATTTATAAGGTAATAAATTTTAAAGATGACCAAAAATGAAACGGCTACGTCTGTCGAGGAATTCCTGGTGTGGAGGTCTAACCTCTTCCAAGGACTAAAAGCTAGAAAAGAAACTATTATAGAATTACTCGATGCCCTCTCCAGTAACCAACAAGCTCACTCAGTCGTTGAATTGTCTCTCAATCCTTTATTTAGAAGAGATTATAACAGTTTATATAGAGGAATTCAAGAGTTTTACCCACTCAAACTGACCCTAATTA
The DNA here is from genome assembly GCF_000167195.1 of Crocosphaera watsonii WH 8501. Classification (GTDB taxonomy): domain Bacteria; phylum Cyanobacteriota; class Cyanobacteriia; order Cyanobacteriales; family Microcystaceae; genus Crocosphaera; species Crocosphaera watsonii. Next base: position 16,414 of record NZ_AADV02000056.1, read on the forward strand.
TGAACAGAGAATTGAGACTTTATTTTCAGCGGTATCGAGAACAATTCCTCCCACTTCAAAACATTATAACTTATTTGGTATTGACACAACTCCCTGTCCACGACCGTTTGCCGAAACGTTAGCGGATAAAACCTTTATTCATTACCCCAATCCAATTAAGGGAAATAAACCCATTAATATTGGACATTGTTATTCCGTTGTCTGCGCTTTACCTGACCAAATAGACACAGAAAAAGTCCCTTGGGCTGTCCCCTTATCAGGAGAGCGAGTCCCCTCTAAACATAAAGGAGTAAATCAAGGCAATCAACAACTAAAAAAAATCTGGCAAAGTTCTTTATTTTCTGATAAATTATCTGTCTTAGTGGCTGATAGTGACTACAGCCAAAAGGATTTTATTGGGGAACAAGTTAAGCATGAAGACCTAGTTACTATTACAAGAGTTAGAAGTGACCGAGTTTTTTATCGTCAATTTATTCGGGACCCAAATCAAGCCAAAACTTCGGGACATCCCCGTTGGTATGGGGATAAATTTGACCTTAAAGATGACCAAACTTGGACTGAACCTGATGAAGTTCATCATGTTCCCTTTACAACGAAAAAAGGTCGTCAATTAACAGTGACTATTTCGGGATGGAAACAGATGTTAATGAGAGGAACTAAAAACTATAAAATGAACAATCACCCCTTTACTTTACTCCAGATTGTTGTCAGAGCTCAAGAAAGAAATAGTATTTGGAAACCTATGTGGCTTATTGTTATTGGTTCTCGGCGCGATGAGTTAAGTTTAGTTGATTGTTATCAGTGTTATCGACAACGTTATGACATGGAACATCTTTTTCGATTTGGTAAACAAAGATTATTGATGACATCTTATTTAACTCCCGATGTACATCATGAAGAAAATTGGTTTAAACTAACACTTCTTTCTTATGTAAATTTGTGGGCTGCCAGAAAATTAGCTGTGGTTTTACCCCGTGATTGGGAACAGTATTTGAAGACTAATAAATCCATAAAAATCACCCCTAGTCTAGTTCAAAGAGACTTTTCAAGAATAATTACGACCTTGGGGACTTTCGCCAAATTTCCCAAACGTCGAGGTTTTTCTTCCGGACGTATTAAAGGTTACAAAAAAGCCCCACGAACTCGTCATGATGTTATCAAGAAAGGGAGCAAAAAATCAACTAAAAACTTAAAAGCTCCTTAGTTTTCCTCAGAATCTATAGATTAGCCCTATTTGTCAGCCAATTTTATTGACTGATACAGAGCCGATATTTTGGGGTTTTAGTTTAGCGTAAAATATACGCTAACAAACTTTTTTTGTCCAAAGTCCAATTGTTGGGTAGACATAATTTTCAAACTCCGATTGCTTATGATGATTTCTTATTAGGTTTATTTCACCCTCCGTACTATTTATAATACATAATTCTGTATCGCTTGCTACAAAATAACCTTTATCCATAAAACTTAATATTTTTTTTTGGGATCATTAAACTAATTGAGTAAACTATCAATTTCCTGGTAACGAGAAGTTTCTGAGTCTCCTTGTTGTCTTAATAATGTCTTGGCTTGTTTCATATCTGCGATCGCCGCTGGACGATCACCCAATTGTAAATAAACTTTTGCCCTTTCTATATATAGGTCGGGTATGGTTTGATTAAGGGCTAAAGCTTGGGTCAAATCAGCCATTGCTGCCTGATAGTTGTTAAGTTTAGTATAAGCCAGACCCCTATTGTAATAAGCTTCGACTTCACTAGGACTGAACTGTAAAATTTTGGTAAACAGAACGATCGCCCCTTGATAATCTCCTTGAATTCCTTTTTCCATACCCTGAATCAATAACTCATTCAGATAGGGATCAGAGATATATATCTGAGCAGTCATTCTCGAGTTTGCCATGAAACCATCATTATGAGACTTACTCAAAACCAGATCAGGAAAACCGAAAAAGACGAAAATTAGTAACCCTATCATGAAGCGATAAATTTTTGCTGATACAGACACCATTTATTCCCTAATTATCAATGACCTAATTATTGGTATAGCAAAGGAAATTGAATGAGGAGGGAAATTTTAAAGTTAGTTCAAGATTGTTCCACTCAAATCATAACGGATAAGGGAGGGCTTTACCCGGATTTCTCACAAATTAATTTGAAAGCCCAATCCAGAGATGAAAAATGATAATTTTTAGGACTAATAGAAATTTTGAATATAGATGAATAAAAAAATTGACTTTGATTATCCAAAAATTAAGTTTAAGAGGGAATAATTATATTAACTTTTGATTTTCTCCACGATAAATAAGACTAAATGAAAGTATCAGTCAGTCAACAACTTATGATAGATATCTTTTTTAAAAAACAACTTGTTCTACTTATCCAGTATTAGGAATAGTTTTAATTCTTTTGTTAGCAATAGACAAAATATCTTGATAAGGACAAGCACTAGCTATAGCGATAATAATTCTTCTACAACTAATCTTTATTCTGGCTCCCAACTTAAGAAGATTTAGACGTATTCTTCCCACAGTTGCTTTAGCCAATGAAGTTTTTTTTAAACAGTGTTGACGAAAAGCATTTATGAGAACATAAGCCCAGGAATGTATCCATAATCTTAGTTGATTACTTTGAAATGTTTGAGTTGAAGTTCTATCAGCTAACAAGTCTAATTGTTGTTCTTTAATCCGATTTTCCATCTCGCCTCTCGGACAGTATTTTTTTGTATAAAGTTTTGAGGGTGGAATTTTTGAAGCGGGCAAAGATGTCACCACATGGCGCATTTTTAAGCCATCACTTCCATAACAAACTTTTGTCACTACTCTTCTTTGACAACTCCATGACTTTTCTGTTTTATAACGAATAGAGCGATACCAAGTAGAAATTGGTACTAATTTTTTAACTTCTTCTAAATCTTCTTTTTTCTGAAATAAACTATCCATTAATTCAGTTATTGGAGCTAGTTTTTTTTTATATTCATGTTTGGCTTTTTCAATTACATCATCCGCTCGTAACTTAAGAACGCCATTTGTTCCCATAGCTATAACATAATCAACTAAAGGCTGATTTTCACAAAAATAGAAGATTTCTTCACGGGCATAGGCACTATCACCCCTAACTAGGATATGAGTCTCTGACCATTTTTCTCTAATTAGTCCGATAATTCTTTGTAATTCGTCTAAGGCTCCATCGGCTGGATCTACATTAGATGAACGAAGTTTAGCAACTAATAAATGATGCCCACAGAAAATATATAAAGGAGCATAACATACTCCGTGATAATAACTATTAAAAAATGCCCCTTCTTGATTACCATGTACTTGGTCATCCGTGACATCCATATCTAATATAATACTTAAGGGAGGTTTTTTATAAGACTCTAAAAAAAATTCGACAAAAGATTTTTCAATGGCTTCAAAGTTGGGTTCTATTTTATGATAACGACTCGTTTTTTGGTCGAGAATAGTCTCAGGACAATATTCCAATCTATTAATTGTACTTTTTCCAGCTAACCATCCCTTTTTATCTTCAAGTTCATTAAGCTTTTCTAAAGCGATCTTAAGGGCAGGATCGTGACGTAATTTATCATGGTCATTGACATCTTCATAGCCTAAAATAATTCCATAAAGCCTTTGTGCTAATAACTCATGAACGGAATGATCTACATAAGATTGATGACGATGATCTTGAAAACAGTTACCAAACTTCTCGGTAATTCCCAGTTTTTTATCCAACTCAGCTATCCAGACAATCCCCGCATCTGAAGTGATTAGTCCCCCATCAAAATTAGCGATTATTTCTTTTCCTTTCTGTTTACTAAAGTTGATTACTTGACGAGGGTTTCGGGGATGACTGGGACTCATTAAATCAGTTTAAGGTAAATTGCTTTAATAATTAAATTATAGCATATTTTATTCTAACAATCTAGTACTATTAGAGATTTTGTTAATAATTTTTTTGGAAAAATGAGTGATTGATTTATCTTTTCATCTTTGTCTAATTCGGGTTGATTTTAACTTAAAATCTGACAACAGACTGTTGGTTGGGGAAATCTGCGATCGCTCTGTTCAAACCCACTTCCTGTAAGGCTTCTGTGTTTGGCGATCGCAGATTTTGTGAGAAATTCGGGTAATGTGGGTATGGTTATGCAAAAACATAACGTAATTTCTTTTAATATGCCATCAAAGATACAAGTTTTATTAGCCAGTGGCAGGGCTATTATTGATTAGGGGTCGAAGTGGTAGTCACCTACCACGACTCCCATTCCGAACCGTGCATGAGACTTTCACCTCACACGGCTCTCGGCAATTAGTCCTTTGTCATAGGTACTGTTAACACATCGTCTTTCCATTCATAGCCATTTTCTAACCAATCGTAGAGGTAGTCATTTTTGCTTTTGACATCATGACAGTGACGATGTAGAGCTTGAAGATTGTTGTAGGTATCCTTTCCACCTTTCGATTTGGGGATAATGTGGTCAACTTCTATCAAGTCTTCAGGTGTAAAGTATTGCTTACATTGAGGACATATACCTTTTTGTTTCTTTAAGAGTTTTGCGACTCTTGTTGGTGTCCCAGAATATGTACCTCGTCTTTTGCTCCAGTAAGTCCAGTTTCCGTCATAGGGTGAAGCTTCAGGTTTAACCAATGTGTGTCTCAATATTCCTGTTTCGGCGTGGTGATAGAGGACTGCTCCTTTTGTTTGGAATTTCCAGAATCCGTGTTTTCCGTATGAGAAATATTTTTTAAGAGCTTTAATCAATGGTGTCTCTTTCTTTTTCCTGCTTACTGTCCAAGCTCTAAGCATATTCCATAATATGTTGTCTTCGGATTTGAATGTTTTCTTACTGCAAACATTTCGGTAGTAATTACACCATCCTGGGATTATGGGATTTAATCTTGTGATTAATGCTTTTTGTGGGGCTTTCTTGTTGGCCTTGATGGACTCTTTGATTGCCTCATGGTGAGCTAGTATTTTTTTCTTGCTTGGCTTGATTAGTGTTTTGAATCCAGTTAGTTGTGCATTTTTTCCACCTGTTTTACTAGAGTGGTGTTTACCCTTGGGGTATGACCTAATATTGAATCCAAGGAAATCGAAGCCTGGTTCAATGGTTTTACCATTATGGACAATACTTTTTAGAGTGTGTCTTATGGAAGTCTTCTCTGGTTTTAGTTCCAATCCGACTTTTTCTAACCATTGTGCAACTAGATTTTTACATTGTAGAATAACATCGTAATCTGTATGAAGAATTACGAAATCATCGGCGTAGCGGATGATTTTGGGTTTATATCCCTGTTTAAGACTGCCATCTTCTCTCCGTTTTGTACGGGGGAAGTGATTTTCTATGTCTATTATCATTCCGTGTAGTGCAATGTTAGCCAATAACGGACTTATTACACCACCTTGAGGTGTACCTGAATCTGTTTCCTCAAAAATGCCCTTGTCCATTACACCGCATTCCAACCATTGTTTAATGATTCTTTTGATGTTGTGTGGACAATCTACTTTGGACAGTAGGTAATCATGGTTAATCTTGTCGAAGCATTTGGCGATATCTGCATCTAGAACATATTTTGCATTCGTTTTTATTGCTAAAAATATTCTACTGATAGCGTCTTGTGCGCTTCTGCCTGGACGGAAGCCATAAGATGTACCCTCAAATTGGGCTTCCCAGTATGGTTCTAAGGCTGATTTAACCAAGGCTTGCATTGCTCTATCTTTCATGGTGGTATCCCCAGTCCACGTTTTTGGGGATCCTCTAGATCGTCATGCAGCGAGCAACTGGCACTGCCGTCCGTT
>NZ_AADV02000055.1 GCF_000167195.1 Crocosphaera watsonii WH 8501
ATGGCCCGGGGATCCCGACGGTCATCTGGTTTGGATGACTATCACAGTTTAGATCGCAAGGGAAGAAAAGCAGCCGGTGTCACGNGCCTTAAACCCCAGAGCGAATAATTTTGATCTGATGTATGAGCAAATTAAAGCTTTAAAATCAGGTCAAGCCATTGATAAACCAATTTACAATCACGAAACCGGAGAACTTGATCCTCCCGAACGCATTGAACCTAATAAGGTAGTGGTTATCGAAGGATTACACCCTTTATTTGATGAGAGAGTTCGTGAATTAGTTGATTTTGGTGTTTATCTCGATATCAGTGATGAAGTTAAAATCAACTGGAAAATTCAACGGGATATGGCTGAAAGGGGGCACACTTATGAGGATGTGTTAGCCTCTATCAACGCTAGAAAGCCTGACTTTAGTGCTTTCATCGAACCCCAAAAACAACACGCTGATGTGGTGATTCAAGTCTTACCTACTCAGTTAATTGAAGACCACGAAAGTAAGTTGTTACGAGTTCGTCTGGTTCAAAAAGAAGGTATTGCTAACTTTGAACCCGCTTACTTATTCGATGAAGGTTCTACCATTGATTGGCGGCCTTGTGGACGTAAGTTAACTTGTGCTTATCCTGGTATCAAGATGTACTATGGTCCCGATAACTTCATGGGTAATGAAGTCTCTATGTTAGAAGTAGATGGTCAATTCGATAACCTCGAAGAAATGATCTACATCGAAAGTCATCTCAGTAAAACCGGAACCAAGTATTATGGGGAGATGACCGAACTTTTACTACAACATAAAGATTATCCTGGTTCTACCAATGGAACTGGTTTATTCCAAGTTTTAGTAGGTTTGAAAATGAGAGAAACTTACGAAAAAATTACCGCAGTAGAACAAGTCCCTGCTGAAGTTTAATTATTAGTTTCAATTCATCTCAAAAGCGTGAGAAACAACTTGTTTTACTCACGCTTTTTTTTATATTTAACGTATGTTACATTGCTTAATGGAGCATCAAGAACAAAGTAATTGGTGTTGGAAACCACTATCATGGAAAAGGGGCAAGATTGCTGCTCCCAAAAACCTACTTAATATTACCTAAAATCACTCATATTAGTAGCTAATTTTAATAAATAGGTAGGTTTTTGTGTTCAAACCACTAATGTGATACAATTAAACTCAACAGTTTTGGTCATTATCTCAAAAATGTCATTATCAAATAGATAGGGATTTAAACGCAGCAAAAAACTTAGAAAAACTAGGTCAAGCTATGGCCGAAGTTACGCCTGTGGACAAGACGAGGGACCCCGCGCCGTCGTACGGCGCACCTGGTAGCGCGAGGAAGGAGCCGACTCCCTTGGATGAAACAGGAAATAAAATAGACTCAAATCAAGATAAAATCAGGTCTAAGACTTATGGGAGTAGATTTGACTAAGTTTTATATAGCGGTTAGTTTAATTAGCTTATTAGGAGCTTGTCAGAGCTTCAAACGTCCAGAACCCCCTGCTACCCTCAATAGTCGTTACAATGACCAACAACCTGCTCTAAGTGGAGATGGTCGCTGGTTAGCTTTAGTCTCTAACCGTAATAATAGTAATGAAATTTTGTTGTATGATTTACGGGGGAAAAAGTTTATTCAACTGCCAGGGTTAAATCAAGGTAATGTTATTCTAGAAAGTCCTAGTTTAAGTCGCACGGGACGCTATTTAGTCTATATTTCTAGTGTACAAGGAAGGCCAGATGTAGCTATCTACGATCGCGCCACTCGACGAGCAGAAATCTTAACTCAGAATTATCGTAATTGGGTGAGAAATCCTCAAATTAGTGCCGATGGACGCTACATTGTTTTTGAAACCGCACGACGGGGACAATGGGATATTGAAGTTTTAGATCGGGGGCCTTTAATTGAGTTAGATATTCCTGATGGTACACCAGTTGCTAACCCTTGAGTTCGGAGTTCGGAGTTCGGAGTTCGGAGTGATGATTGGTTTAAGTTGAAGGTTCATTTGTGAAATATTGTCTTATTACTTGGATAATTGTTATTAGTAGTATTGCGACGGGGTGTACTGGTTATCCTCGTTACCTCAATTTTCCTTTTGATGGAGGAGGAAGGGCGTTAAATAGTCGTGCTTCGGACTTAGAACCCAAAGTTACTTCTACTTATATTGTTTTTATTTCTGATCGGAATGGTTCCCAAGATGTTTATCTTTTTGATGCTCAACAACGACAATTAATTTCTTTACCAGGGTTAAATGCGTTGGATGAAATAGCGTCTCATCCTTCTATTTCTGAAGATGGTCGTTATCTGGTTTTTGCTAGTAGTCGTCAAGGAAAATCTAATATTTATCTTTATGATCGAGAAACGGAACAAAAACGTAATTTAACCTCTAACTTACAAGCAGAAGTACGTCACCCTATTATTAATGCTGAGGGAACTCAAATTGCTTTTGAGGTTGCTAAGGATGGACAATGGGATATTATTATTTACGATTTATTCGGTAATCCTTTAGAATTTTAAAATAAAAATAATATTCTTTAATTATGGTGCTAGAGAAATTACAACAGATGGTTCCTGTTGATGAGGTTGAAGAAGAGAAAACTAAACAGTAGGTTCCTGGTTGATGATATGGATTAAAACGTTGACAACATAAGTCAAAGCTCGATTAAGGAACAATCAAAGAAGCTTCTTTAAGTGAGGCTTTTAAGTCAAATTCTTTATATACCTATACAAACTCCAGTATAAATGAGGAGTGGAAGAAGAATTTTTTCAGTCGCTTATGTTTTTTCTTCTTTTTCGCTAACATTTTAATGAGATGATTTATTTCTCTTTATTAAGATAATTTAAGTGATAAAAGCCTATCATTAGTAGCAGCCTCTTCATATTTACTACGATTTCAATTAAAATACTATAAGATAAACAAAAACAACAAGAACAAAAGTATGGGTAAGTCAAGATTCTTGAAAGAAATCAAAAAACTGAACAAAAATAAAATTAATGGGCATAACATCCATGAAGTTATTGCAGGAACTCTTATTAACCCCGAGCAAGTGACAAGCATACCTATAGGAGTGAAGGGAATTAAGAGCCTTACGGATGCTAATGAGTATTTTTATAGAAAGTACGACCGTGGTGCGGTTATTTTTGTTCCTTTGTATGATGATATATTCAGCATCGGCTTTATCAAATTAGATGATTTTAGAAAGACTCAAAGTACATCTCTATCGCTGGTGAAAGGATATAATCCACTATATGAAATTGTCGCTAGTGTTGATCCTCGTTTATCTGTTTCCTCTGTGAATGAATGGGGGAATTTTCAAGTTAATTTGACCATAATCAAAAAGACAGATGCTTACTGTACGCAAATCGTTTTCTAGTCGATCAAATTTGTTAGACTAATATAGATAAAAAATAAAGTTTAGATACTAAAAGTATGCCTACTTGGTCACAAGCGCTCGCAAAACCAGCAGAAGAGTTCCCTTTAAAACCTTTACCCATCCTATCAGGAGAAATTCCCGATGGACTAAGAGGAACGTTATACCGTAATGGACCAGGAAGACTGGAAAGAGGTTCCCAAAAAGTGGGTCATTGGTTTGATGGGGATGGAGCAATTTTAGCCATTCATTTAAGAGAAGCAGGTGCAGAAGCAACCTATCGTTATGTACAAACTGAAGGGTATCAAAAAGAAGCTGAAGCTAATGAATTTTTATACCCTAATTATGGAATGACTGTTCCTGGTCCTTTTTGGAAAACTTGGGGAAAAGATGTTAAAAATGCTGCTAATACCTCGGTTTTGGCTTTACCTGATAAATTATTAGCTTTGTGGGAAGGGGGCAACCCTCATGCCTTAGATTTAGATGATTTAGCAACCAAAGGATTAGATAATCTCGATAATTTAAGCGAAAAACAATCCTTTTCTGCACATCCAAAAATAGATCATAAAACTGCTAATATCTATAATTTTGGGGTTAGTTTAGGGGCAAAAGTAACCTTACATCTCTATCAAAGTGATACTACAGGAAAAGTAATTAAAAAATCAGATTATCCTTTGGATGGTTTAAGGATAGTTCATGATTTTGTTTTAGCTGGATCATACATAATATTTTTTGTTCCTCCTATTCGTGTGAAACTATTACCAGCAGCATTAGGGTTAGCTAGTTTAAGTGAGGCAATGGAATGGAAACCAGAACTAGGGACAGAAATATTGATTTTTGATCGAGATAGTTTATCCTTTATTAGTAAAGCAAAAGCTGACCCTTGGTTTCAATGGCACTATAGTAATGGATGTGTTAATCAAGAGGGTAATATTCTTGTTGAATTTGTCCGTTATCCTGACTTTTCCACTAATCAAAACTTAAAAGAAGTAGCTACAGGAAAGACAAAAACCCCAGTAAAAGGAACCCTTTGGGAAGTAGAAATTGAGCCAAAAACAGCTACAGTTATCCGTCAAGAACAATTATTAGATAGAGGTTCAGATTTTCCCATTGTTCCCAGTCATCAAACCGGACAAAAATGGCGTTATACTTATCTCTCAGTGCATCGAGATAATGCAGATTTATCCCAGGAAATTCTTGGAGCGATCGCCCGTTATGATCGACAATTAAAGAAGATAACTGTAGCAGATATGGGAGAGAATAGATATCCCTCAGAACCGATTTTTGTGCCTAATATTCCTAACTCAGAACAAGGATGGGTATTAACCGTTGTTTATGATGGAAATAACCATAGTTCTGAACTGAGAATTTATGATAGTGAGGCGTTAGAAAGTAGTCCTTTATGTCGTTTAGGACTACCTAATGTTATTCCTATAGGATTTCATGGTACTTGGAAACAAGGTTAAAATGGATAATGGATAATGGGTAATTATCTATTATCCATCAACAGTTAATCATTAATGTGGTAGTAAATTTTCTCCAGTCTTTCCTGTGAGTAACCAAAGAAAAGATCGACCCCCATCCCTAATAATTTTTTCGACGGGTTCAGAGGAATCTTTAGAAGGGACTGATAGGGGTTTAAGGATAATTCCTTGAGCACCAAAGACAATTTCTCCGATAATTCTAGCGCGATTCATGTGATTATCCGAGGTAATCAAATAAACACTATCGATCCCTTGCTCTTTCAATTCTTTGACTAAACTGGTAAAGTTGGTTACTGTGTCCTTAGCTCGATAATCAAGGTGAAGGCGATCGCCACTAACCCCTGCATTGCTGAATATTTGAGTGACATAGTGTTGGGGACTCCCGGAAGATACCCAAATGGGTAAGTCAGGGTGTTTAAGGGCCAGTTGAGCAGCAAAGCTTTCTCGATCTTTGTGTCCCCCTAAGACAAATATTGCTTCGGGTTGCACAAAATGACTTTGTAACTGTTTATAACCCAACCATAACCCCACAGTAGCTAGACAAAGAATTGGAAAAAGGCGTTTTTTTCGTTTTCGATGGGTAACACCTTTAACTTCTGGTTTAGAAGAACGAATTTTGAGGAACATAGATTATGATATTTATCCAACGTCTTGATCAATCTGTGCTAAAGTTCCATCACAGGGTTAAATCAATTATTTTGAGTGTCTATAGCAGAGTAAGAAAATTAGTTAAGACATTTTAGCTATTACTGACTCTTATTTCGAGGCAGCAAGAAATATACTCTATGTCTTAATGGTAATGGGTGGTGCTATAAATCTGAGACACCAAAAATTAGGTTTAGCTTACCTGACAATGATATTAAGGATAGAGTCAATTGCTCAAGGTTTAGCACATATACCTTATAAAGGACGCATCTAATATAATTATGCTCCCAGATCAAATGAAAGATTATGATCTTTTGTTAATTTTATCTTGAAAATCTGATTATCCTCTAGGGTTGCTTGGGGCGATCGCTACATTAATTTCCTAAGCAAATATGTATTTATTCAAAACAGGAGAGAGATAAACTAAACCCAGGTAATATTTTTTCTCCGCTTAAATCAGTTGGTAACGCTTTAATTTCTACGGGTTTATCTTGACGGTAAATTTCAACTTGTTGTTGTTGAGGATTAATTAACCAACCTAAGTGTAAACCACTATCAAGATACTCTTGCATTTTCTCTTGAAGTGTTTCTAAAGAATCAGTACGAGAACGAAGTTCAATGACAAAATCAGGACAAATAGGGGGAAACTTTTCTTGTTCTTGTCGACTCAATGACTGCCAACTAGTTAAACTAATCCAAGCAGCATCAGGGGATCGATCGCCTCCATTGGGTAAACGAAAAATTGTCGAGGAACTAAACACTTTTCCCAGTCCAGTTTGACGGTTCCATATTCCTAAATCAATGATAAAATCCGCTTCTCTGTTTCCACTAATTCCTCCAACCGGTGGCATAACAATTAATTCTCCCTTAGCGTTTCTTTCCAGTTGCAAATCTTGGTTAACTTGACAAAGACGGTAAAATTGTTCATCAGTTAAGTTAACCGTATCTAAGTTTAAAATTAATGCTGTCATAGCTCAATTTCCTCCAAACAATTACCCTAATATTAACTAGGAATAAATCAATTAAAAACTAGGTAATTTTTGCCAATATTCTTTTAATAAAGTTGCTACTTTTCCTGATAACAACAGACAACCCAAAAGGTTAGGAATAGCTAAGGTTAATAACATCATATCGCTAAAATCAACCACTGCCCCTAAACTAACCACAGAACCGATAAAAATACAAGCTAAAAAGATAACTTTAAAGATAATAGAACTAGGTTGACCAAACACATAAGCCCAACATTGTTCACCATAATAACACCAAGTAATCATAGTAGAAAAACCAAATAAACAGATAATTCCTACTAAGACAAAAGGAAACCAATCAATTACTTGACCAAAGGCCATTGCTGCCAAAGTAGACCCACTAATATTATCTCCTACGGACTCCCCATACATTCCCGTGGTAATAATAACTAAAGCAGTTACATTACAAATAATAATCGTGTCGATAAATGGCTCTAAAATAGAAACAATTCCTTCTTGTACGGGTTCCTTTGTCTTGGCCACCGCATGGGCGATCGCCGCCGATCCCAAACCGGCCCCATTAGAAAAAGCACTGCGTCTGATCCCTTGTACCAAAATACCGATCAGCCCCCCTTCCATGCCAGATAGGGAAAAAGCATTATTAAACATCAACCCAAATGCAGCAGGAATAGCGTTAAAATTAGCTATTAAGACCCATGAACAGCCCAAAAGGTAAAAAAAGACCATCACTGGCACTAACTTGCTGGTAAGCACGCCAATGCGACTGATGCCCCCAATAATCACTAAGCCTACCAACAAAGCAACGATTAAACCATACAGCCAATCGTAGTCTTTAACCGCCGGAACTACCACCGCCAAAGCAGCAAAAGATTGATTGACCTGGAACATATTACCACCACCAATGGCTGCCCCTAAACCTGCGATCCCGTAAAAAATAGCCAATCCTTTGCCTAAAGTTTCCTGGCCCATTTCCTTTAACCCTTGGGACAGATAATACATGGGGCCGCCGATAATAGTGCCGTCGGGGTTGACAAGGCGATATTTGACCCCTAATGTACATTCCACGAACTTATTAGACATTCCCAAGAAACCAGCCACAGTCATCCAAAACACAGCCCCCGGCCCACCCATTTGGATGGCAATGGCCACCCCGGCAATGTTTCCCAGGCCAATACTAGCGGATAAAGCGGTTGCTAATGCCTGAAAAGAAGACACTTCACCCTTAACCTGATCATTTTGCTTGTAGAAACCTAAAGCAATTTTAACTGCGTGTAAGAAGCCGATAATACTAATAAAGCCCATGCGTAGAGTAAAAAAAATCCCCCCTATGAGCAACCAGAGGATAATCACGGGAAAATGGGCAACTTCTAAAAAAAGTACCTGTTCAATAAGACTTACCAGACTCGAAAACAGGCGATCGATATTATCTAAAAATTGATTCACAAAAGTTAACGTAAAAAGCTACTACTTAGCCAAAAGATAAAAAAGATGGCCATGCCAATGAAAGATTGACTCATTTCGGCGGAAATATTTGCCCCTTGTAATATTTGGGCGATACCCAATCCTAAACCAACCCCGATAAATAATCCTGCTAAGGTGATTAATAAGGCGCGACCGAATTTATTTTCCTTGCGATTGAGAAAATAAATATTAGCAAAAACCCCTAAGGCCAAGAATACAGAAATTGAAGAAGAATTGGCACTAGAAAAGGCCACGAATAAAGCTAAAGCCAGGAAAATGCCCGTTGGCCAAAGAATATCCTGAGAAGAGGGGGTATCAATGAACTGCTGTAACCAGGAAGGAGAATTATCCAACGATAGGGGGGGAGGGGTTGGGGGGGTTTCTCGCTGGCGTTCCGCAAAACGGATGCGATCGGGGACCTTAATTCTACCTTCTTGACGCAGTTTCAACCGTTCCATGATAATCGAATCGTAGGCCGCCTCGATATCTTCAACGGTTTTCACGTCGTTACTATATTGTTGTGTTAAACGGGTTTTAGCTGCTTGGATCTCCTCAAAAGAGGCTGTTTCGGTGACACCAAGCTTTTCATAGGGTGTTTGTTGACTCATCTAGAACCTCCTTCCATATTTCCTTCATCAAACCACTGAAAGCGTTAAAATTGCCATTTTGTTTGTCAAAATGGTTAATCATTAAGACTTGTTAACCATTGACAGATATTTTGAACTCGATTATATCGTTTTTAAACAGAGTTGGGTTGCATAACTATCAGAAGATTTTATAATGTCTCTGAGGTTTGGGTGTTCATCTTGGTCTGATTGTTGTCCATTGGCGTAGGATTAGCCATTTTGTTTTCTTCTAGTTCTGCTTTCATGGTGACAGATTCTTCAAGTTGTTGGGCCTCTCGTTTAAACTCATTTTCAAACTCTTTAGACGCATCTTGGAAACCACGAACCGCTTTACCGAGACTTCGCCCTATTTCGGGGAGTTTTTTCGGTCCAAATACCAATAAGGCAATCACTAAAATTAAGCCCATTTCCGGCAGTCCAATGCCAAAGACATTCATAAGTTACTCCTAATCTTTCCTTATCAGTCTATCGCAATAGGAGTCTAGTGGGGAGTGTGGGAAGTGTGGGGAGACTGGGAGATGGGAAGTGTGGGGAGACTGGGAGATGGGGAGACTGGGAGACTGGGAGACTGGGAGACTGGGGAGACTGGGGAGAGTTATCATTGACAAAAAAACCCCGAAAAATCGGGGAACATATAACTGAGGATAACGGTGATATATTGGCTACAATTTTACGAAACCTTTACCACCGTTAATTATTGATGAGCAACTTAGGGCTTAACCTCCCCAAGTTACAGTAAATCCATCGAGAATAAGAGAAGAGTTGTAAATTTGCAGGATAATTAACAGGAATACGAAGAATAAGCCCATGAAAACTCCCATTAAAGGGGTAGTTCCCCATCCAGGGACAACTTTTCCATATTCGGAATTAAGGGGTCCAAGTAAATCTCCTAATCGAGTACGTTGTGCCATAATTTTTTAATCAGTATCTATCTAAGATTTACAGTTTATCAGAAAATTGCTTGGAAAATATGTTGTTGATTTTTTTGTGACGTTTTCCCCTGACTGTCTTTCAGGGATCTCATGTCCAGAGTCCGAACCCTCAAGTTAGTTTCAAAATAAACAATAAATTAAACTATACCTGAAACTGCTTCGAGCGAGAGATAGCCAGTCCGTTTTAACGGAACCGGCTGGTGGAGCGAGATGATGGTTTTAACCATCAGTATTTAATTTAAGCTTATTCTGCTGTGATGGTTTTTCTAGTTTTGGTAAACCTGATTTCAATGCGACGACGTTGAGCATCGGGTTTAGGGTTGGGTTCGGCAAATGTTCCATTTGGAAGGGTTAACTGACCGGCAGAATAAGCTCTAAAACTCTTTTGAGCATCCAATGTTTCCACAGGATTATTGTCTGCAAAAATTCTCTGTAACTCTTTAACTACTGCTAAAGCTCTTATTAGCCCTAAATCGGCATTAGAACCTGGAGTAAGTTTGGAAATTGGTAAATTACCTGTAGCAGATTTTTCTAGTGTCTTATCTAAATTACTAACACGATTACCAACAGATTGACCATCAGTCTGACCGACAACTACTACTGTATCTATGTCATATTTATTAAAATTTTCTTCAATTTTCTTTGCCAAATCAGTAGCAATAAAGTTTTTTAAATTTGTTGTTAGTCCTCCACTTCCAGAAGGAAAAGCATATTTTCCTGCTCCTTCAATAATAATATTGGGAGGAAACTCGTTTTCCCTTTCCTATAATTTTGCAGTCAGTTCATCATTTTCTTTGGTTAATTTAGCAATCTCCTCTTTTAACTCTTGTGGATTTTCCTTAGCTAGGGCATTTTCCTCAGTCAAACTTCCTTGAATTGAAAAGATAATGAGCAGAAAAATAAAGGCAAGTAAGGTAAATAATTCAGCGTACTTAAGTTGACTAATTTTCATGATTTTAATGTTCTATTGGGTGACTCGTTGAATATATTTTTTCAGTTCTTTTAGTTCCTGCCAGACTGTGTGTGTCTCTTCAAGATATTTACTAACTTCATTTGCTTTTTCTGCTGTTTTCTTCATGCTATTAGAGGCATTTCCAGTATTTCGAGAAAGGTTATCTAAATTTGTTTTAATTAGTCTTAAGCTGTTAGACCAATCACTTGCATCATCTTTTAATAATGTTGTTTGCTCACTGAGAACACTATTAATTCTTTGAAAGGCATTTGATAATGCTTGTTGTTGACTATCTAATACATTACTGATTCCTTGAAAAGCATTTGATAATGGTTGTTGTTGACTGTCTAATACAGTATGGATTCCTTGAAAGGCATTTGATAATGGTTGTTGTTGACTATCTAATACATTACTGATTCCTTGAAAGGCATTTGATAATGGTTGTTGTTGACTATCTAATACAGTATGAATTCCTTGAAAACTTTTTGATAATGGTTGTTGTTGACTATCTAATACATTACTTATTCCTTGGAAACTTTTTGATAATGGTTGTTGTTGACTATCTAATACATTACTTATTCCTTGGAAACTTTCTGATAATGGTTGTTGTTGACTATCTAATACATTACTTATTCCTTGAAAGGTATTTAATAAGGGTTGTCGTTGACTATCTAATACATTACTTATTCCTTGAAGACTTTCTGATAATGGTTTTTTTGATTTTCTATTGTAGTATTTAAAGACTCAATAGTTGGGGCTAATGATTGAGACTCTTTATTAAGTTTTGCAAAACTTTTAGAAATACCTTTAGTGTATTGTTTTAATTCTCTGTCTAATGTTTCAGCAACAGCTTCGGCAACAGAATTAGCAATTTCTTTCTTAAGAGAATCTTCTTCATGCTCACCTTGAGAAGAAATAAATCCTCCTAACCACCACCCTAATAAACTGGTGATTAAAGCACTACTTAGAGGTGATAGTAAGTTATTAAGATTAGCAATATTATCTCCTACTAAACCAACAGCTACAATAAAGCCAATTAATGTATGTAAGTAACCTGCTGTCTGAATAAAATTACCGTCTTCAATTTTTCTCTTTGATTTTTCGTCACGAAATACAGTCAAGAAAAATAAACCTAATACATGAGTAGTTCCCAAAACTAACAAAAATTTAGGAGCAATGAATGAAACTTGATAAATTAAGAGAAGACCACAAAAAAGGGTTAGTCCTGTTCCTACAAAATAAATTGTCAGAAAAGTCTGTCTATTAGACATAATAATAATACTCCTCAAATAGTAAAAATTGGTATTTTATTCTTTTGTATGTTGAACTAAGCTAACAAGCTCAAGATTTTGTTGAAATTCCATTATAACAATATCAAATTTATCTGAAAGACTATATATTTGCACAAAATCATCATAGTTAGAGGAATCACTTTGTTGATAATGTTATGGTATAGACTGATACATTTAGGCGAGACAAGATGGTACATTCCCCCTTCCCCTATTGTGCAACAATGGCATCACCATCTTTGTTTATAGTGAAGGTCTCCACTATTTTGCTATTTGTTTTATATAGCACTTCTCATACTCGTGAGGTACATAGTTTTTTGTAGATACGTTGCATGCAACGTATCTACAGGAGGGCAGGGTGTACCTCATGAGTCCAAAAAACGCTATACCAATTTCAAAAAGTGGGGGTTAACAGCCGTTAACCCCTACTACAGATTTTTGTGGGGTTTAACTGCCTTTGAACCCTATAATATCAACATTAGTTCTTGACGCTCTCCTGGCTGAAGCGCAGGAGATTCATAACGAATCCCTGTCGGGATGGTTATTATCTTGTTTTCACAAGTTCCCAGGCTCACCACGTTTGCCTCAAAGGGCGTAGTGATATTTCCTTAAACCCTGCCAATTCAGGTGTTGGGCGTGTACTTTCCGAGAGTCCCCCGGTAGGTCTTTAAGTCTTGTACTGACTAACTTTATTATACCATATTCACGGCATTTAAAAATGAGCAGCGACCCCGCGCCGTCTTAGGGCGCAAGGGAATGCGCTGCGATGCCGAGTGGTTCTACATCACCTGTTTAAAAACAGGCGTTTTGAACATCCCGTGTGTTGTTATAATTTTATAAAAATTAAAGATATGGCCTACTTAGTGGGTTCCAGACGAATTAATTTCCCGTTACTATCATCCGTGAAAACATAAATGAACCCATCAGGACCTTGTTTAACATCCCTAACCCGTTGTTCAAATTTTATGGGATATTTTGCTACAATTTCCCCAGCATCATTTAAGTCAATATGAATCACTTCCCTGGTCACTAAACCCCCTGCAAATAAGTCCCCTTTCCAGTCCATAAACTTATCCCCATCATAAAAAGTTAGTCCCGAAGGTGCGATGGCAGGAGTCCAAACCACCAAGGGATCAACCATACCCGGAAGCGATCGCTTATCAGATATCTCACCCCCCGTATATTCCTGACTATGAGTCACCACTGGCCAACCGTAGTTTTCTCCTGCTACAACCTTGTTGAGTTCGTCTCCACCCCTCGAACCGTGTTCCGTTGACCATATTTGACCTGTCTTCTTATCAATGGTCAAACCTTGTATGTTACGATGACCATAACTCCAAATTGCAGGGTTAGCATTTTCCTGGTCTAGAAAAGGATTATTCTCAGGAATGCTACCATCGTCGTTGATGCGTATAATTTTACCTAAATAACTGTCTAGCTTTTGCGCTTGTTTGCGAATCAATTCACCATCTATTTTTAAGGGTGGGTTCCCTCCGTCTCCAATAGAGGCTAACAGAGTTCCATCATTTAACCACTGTAAACGAGAGCCGAAAAGTTGTCCTCCTCTCTTCGTCGGGGACACCTCAAAAATGACTTTAACATCTTTTAGTTGATTCCCCTCTAACATAGCACGGGCTATTCTGGTTTGGTTTTTTCTGCGAGTCCCCGAACTATATGTTAAATAGATGTAACTATTTTCGCTAAAATTGGGGTGTACCGCTATGTCTAACAACCCTCCTTGCCCCACGGACAAGACTTCTGGAATCCCTTGAATGGGTTGGGGTTCTAATTTACTGTTTTTGATAATACGGAGTCTTCCAGGGCGTTCTGTGACGAGTATATCACCATTGGGTAACCAGTCCATACCCCAAGGGTTTTCTAACCCCTCTGTGAGAATAACTTGTGTGATATTTTGTTGGCTTGGTGATGCTTGACTGCTTTGACTTATTGTTGGTTCAAGGCTCTGATTATTAGAAGAGTTCAAAGGAGAAAAACATCCACCTATCCCTAATACAATTAGGCTTTTAAATATAGCTAGATAAAATAGTTTAAAATTAATTAATTTCATGATTATTTTGTTAAATTTAAGCTATTCATTGCCGCTCTTATTATATCATAGTAAGGCTTTTTAGTGACATCTATTTCTTGAGCTTCTTGGCGATTTATTCCTAATAGTCCTTTTCTTTGTCCTTTGCGAATGGCTAACACTTTACCCTGAGAATTTTTTATTTTTAGTTCTTGTTCTTTTTCTGAATAATAACAAATATAATCTTTCCCTTGATAAGTGAAACTGTTGTGAGGTTTGATTGTTGCACCAGCAGGTAAACGGACCCCGACTATTTCTAATTCTATATTAACAGCACCGTTCCAGTTATTCTCTGTTAACTTATAGGCAATATCTAAGCATTTTGGTAGAGGAAAGTAGGAACCAAACCGCCAGGCGATCGCTTTTATTTCTTGACCATCATCTTGACCTAATACTAACTTTAGATGATTTTTCCCCACGGTTCTTTGTTCCAATATTTTTACATTCGGAGTCCAAAACACAGGAAAGGCATTTTGTATACCCCAAGGTTGTAAACTATCGATATTCTCATATAACTGAGTTTTTAACTGTTTAAAATCTGCTTGTCCATCGATTTTTACTAAAGGTTTAAGGTGATGGGGTTCTAGTAATTGATGGGCAAATTGACTCAATCTTTCCTGAAAAGCAATTAAATTATCACTCCCTAAACCGAATCCCCCTGCCGCTTTATGTCCCCCGTATTTTCCCAATAAATCATAACAATACACTAAGGATTCAAAGATATTAAATTCTTCAATACCTCTAGCTGAACCCCTAATTTTACTGTAATCTGCTTCTTCATAAGTACCAATAAAAACAGGAACTCCGTAACGTTCAACCAAACGAGAAGCAACGATACCAATAACTCCGTGATGCCATTGAGGATGAACAACAACTAAAACCCTATCTCTTTTGTAATCAATAGGAGTTGTTCTGATTAAATGTATTGCTTCCTGTTCTATTTCTTCACACAGACTTTTTCTTTGACTATTGATTTGTTCGCATTGCATAGCCCTTTCTAAAGCTATTGCTGGGTCATCGGTTATTAATAATTCAATAGCAGTTTCTGGATCACCAATTCGTCCCACTGCATTAATTCTTGGTCCCAATTTAAAACCAATATCATCGGGTTTTAACTGTTTTTGTTCTTCACTAACCCCTGCTACTTGCATTAAGGCTTGAATTCCTACTAACTGTGAATTTGGTAACTGTTTTAATCCCTTTTTTAACCAACGACGATTAACCCCGACTAAGGGAGCTAAATCTGCAATTGTTCCCAAGGTAAATAATTCTAATAAAGAATCAATAATTCCATCACTTTTCTGTAATGCTTCAGCAAGAGTTACCGCTAAAATATAAGCAACTCCCACACCAGCTAAACCCCGATAAGGGGATTGAATCGGTAATAATTTGGGGTTTAAAATAGCATCAGCAGGGGGTAACTTTTCTGGTAAATCATGATGATCAGTAATAATAACTGTTAACCCTAATTCTACAGCTAACTTAATGGGATTATAAGCAGAAATGCCATTATCAACGGTTAAGACAACCCCTACTCCCTCTTCAGCAAACTTTTCCACAATTCTTTCGTTAATCCCATAGCCATCTTTCATACGACTAGGAATTTCATAATAAGCGTCCCCTCCGAAATGATTGAAAGCTCGTAATAATAGAGAAGTGCTAGTCATTCCGTCAGCGTCATAGTCCCCACAAATAGCAATTTTTTCCCCTGTTTCAATGGCTTCTTTTAACAGTTCAATACTGGGAAATAAATCGGGAAATTCTGTTAAAGGATCGGGCAAGTTTTCCGTCTCGGGGTTAATATAAACTTGAGCTAACTGGGGACTATCGATACCTCGATTTAAGATCACCTGAGCAAGTAAAGGGGATAGTCCCGTTTCTGCTACCAATTTTTTGACTTGATCTGGGTTAGGAGAGGCAATGTACCATCGTTGATCTGGTAATTTCATGCAAACTTAGTCTAAGATTTTCTCGCTTGAATTATAACCAATAAGAGAAGATTACCGATTTTTGTTTTAAAAATGCTAAGCCCCTACGGTTGCAGGAATTTGTGCTACGATATGCTTGCCAATTTCTAAAGATGCAGTAGCTGCTGGAGAAGGTGCATTACAAACGTGCAGAGCTTGTTGATCTTGGACAATTAAGAAGTCTTCTACTAACTTACCATCCATTTTTAACGCTTGCGCCCTCACCCCTGCCTCACATGGAATAACATCATCACCAGTGACATCGGGAATTAATTGTTGTAAACTGTTGACGAAAGCTGCTTTGCTAAAGGAGCGAATAATTTCCTTGATCCCTTCATCGGCGTGTTTGGCTGCCAGTCGCCAAAACCCAGGATAAGCCATCACTTCAGCTAACTCTTTGAGATCAAAATCTGTCTTTTTATAGCCTTCCCGTTTCAAGCTTAACACTGCATTGGGACCGGCGTGAATACTCCCGTCTACCATCTTGGTGAAATGCACCCCCAAAAAGGGGAATTCAGGGTTAGGAACGGGATAAATGAGACTTTTGACCAAATAACGTTTTTCGGGGGTTAATTGGTAGTATTCGCCTCGAAAGGGAACGATTTTGGCCTGGGGGTTCACCTTATCCAGTTGCGCGAGGCGATCGCTATACAACCCCCCACAATTTATAATAAATTTAGCTTTAATTTCCCCGTGACTGGTTTCTAATAACTTATAATTGTCACCATTATTAATCTGCAAAACCTTAGTATTTAGTTTGATTTCTCCCCCTTGTTTTTCAATTATTTCTGCATACTTCTGACAGACTTTTTTATAGTCAGCAATACCAGATGTGGGAACATAAATTCCTGCTAAACAGTTAACATAAGGTTCTTTTTCTTTTACTTCTTCGGGGAATATTTTCTTAACTTTTAAACCATTTTCTAAACCCCTTTTATAGAGATTATCCAATAAGGGTAACTCTTTTTCTTTGGTCGCAACAATTACCTTACCACAGACTTCGTGAGGTAGATCATGTTTTTGACAAAATTCTACCATTGATTGACTTCCGGCACGGGTAAACTTTGCTTTAAAACTTCCTGGTTTATAATAGATTCCAGAATGTATTACCCCACTATTATGGCCTGTTTGATGATAAGCTACTTCCCTTTCCTTTTCAATGACTGCTAACGACGCATGAGGAAACTTCTCCCCCAACATCATTGCTGTAGAAAGTCCGACGATACCTCCACCAATAATAGCAAAGTTATACATAATCTTATCCAGTTCAAGTTAGTAGTAGGGTGGGTTAGACAGTTATGGTTTAGGTTATCACAAGAAAATAACAATCAGTCGTAAACCACCAATAATAGTGAACTATGACGTTTTCTTGTTGGTTTTCGTTCCTCAACCCAACCTACTTCTGCTATATTGATGCTTTATGTTTAAAGTGAGCTTTTATTTAAGGATAAATTGAACATTAATTTTCAATTTCAGATTTCATTCTTTCTAATGTCATATTCATTTGATCAAACATTTGTTGGGGGGTCATACAAAACTGGCCTAACTGGGTTTTTAATTGTTCCACGGTCATTTGTGCCATAAAATCTTCTGATAATTCAAACCTTTTCATAAAGATTTTATAACGATCCATGAGTGCTTCCATTTGATCAATGAAAATCTTTTTACCCTCACGGTCAAATTTACCGTATTCTCCGCCCAATTGTATCAAAGATTGATAATCCTCAAACAATTTTTTGGCTTCCTCTTGAACCACTTCTGAATCAAAAAATCCCATGATTATTTTTCCTATGCTATTAGTGAGTATCTACTATAAGCTAGACTCATATAATTATAATAGACTTTAAAGAGATTGAAAACTACGGTTTACCGTATCATCAGTAAGTTTAACCCAAAATTCCGAGGAACCCTCCCTGCTGAAAACCGTCTTTTACAGTACACTGGTCTTATTTACCCTTACGCTTAACCCCAATGGAAAAGTTGGAAAAGCTATTTAGTCATCCGAAAAGCCGTAAAGTGGCCATTATTGTCGCTTTACTATCTACTATTGTCCCCTGGCCCATCGCTGGTGTACATAAGTTTTATCTTGGCCAACCTGTTTGGGGTGTAATTTATTTACTATTGTGGAATACCCCTATACCCAGTATTGCTTGTGCGATCGATGCAGTTTGGTATTTTGTCCAAGGAGAAGAACAATTTAATGATCAATTTAATGGTTTAACTCCTAGTAATCCTTATAAAGTATATACAAAAAAACTAGAACCTCTACAAGTAAATGTTATTTCTGAAGGTTTACGAGAATTAGATAAACTAAGAGAAGAAGGGCTAGTTTCTGACTATGAATTTGAACAAAAACGCCGTAAACTTTTGGATAAAATTAATTAGTTTCAGCCATCAGTTATCATTTATTTAGTTGTTCCTTGTATATTGTTGAAGTCTTGCTTTGTTAAAAACTATGTTTTCTTCATTTTCTAAACAACTAAACCCCCGTAAAAGAAAAATCCGTCAACAAATAGAAAACGATCCTTATTATCGTTTTCAGTCTTTAGAGGAAATTGCGATCGCAGTAGAATTAGGAATAAAAATTGATGTTACTCATGCTACTATTGACGACTTATTAAGATTACCTGGAATTTCTATTCATCAAGCGAGAAATTTAGTAGAGTTAATACAAACAGGGGTAGAAATTTTATCCATAGAGGATATGGCTGCTTCCTTAAATATTCCCTTATCTCGTCTTAAACCTTTCGCCTCTATTTTAGCTTTTTCTTATTATGATCCCGAAAGTTTAGTAACTTTTAAGAAAATAAATATTAACACAGCAGCTTTAGAAGATTTAGGGATAGTTCCTAATATTTCTGAAGAAATAAAACAAGAAATAATCAGCGATCGCCAAGAAAAAGGTAAATATAAAAATTTAGTTGATTTACAAAAAAGATTACAATTAAATGGTATAATAATATCAGAATTAATGCACTATATTAGCTTTTAATTTTCAACTCCGAACTCCGAACTCAAAATGTTAACATTTAAAAAGACGACTTTGATTGATGCGCCGATAGAAAAAGTTTGGGAATTCCACGAACGTCTTGATATTTTAGACATATTAACTCCTCCTTGGCAACCGGTTAAAGTTATTAAAAGAGAAGGAGGGTTGGATATTGGCGCAATAACAGAATTTCAACTAATGTTAGGGTTTATTCCTATTCGTTGGTTAGCTCGTCATACTGAGTGTAATAAACCCTATTTATTCGTGGATATCCAAGAAATTGGACCCTTACAATCTTGGGAACACCGTCATAAGTTTACCTCAAAAAATGGTCAAACAGAACTAACCGACGAAATTAAATACGAAATTCCTGGGGGTAGAATTGTAGAAATTTTAATCGGTTGGTGGGTTGATTTTCGTTTACAAGATATGTTTAGTTATCGTCACGAAACTACCCAAAAATGGATAATGGACAATGGATAATGGATAATTGTCATTCCGAGGAACGAGGAATCTCTTTAAAACTGACTTAAAAACCGCATATCGCTATTATAAAGACGACGAATATCGTCAATTTGGTGTAATACCATAGCAAAGCGTTCGATCCCTAAACCAGCAGCAAACCCTGTATAAACTTCAGGATCATAACCCACTGCTTTTAAGACATTAGGATCGACCATACCACAACCCATCACCTCTAACCATTTCCCTTTCCATTGGACATCAACCTCAGCAGAGGGTTCAGTAAACGGGAAATAACTAGCGCGAAACTTAACTGGTAATTCTTCCCCGAACATTTGGGTTAAAAATTCCTTAATGGTTCCCTTGAGATCAGCAAAGGTTAACCCCTTATCCACCGCCAAAATTTCCACTTGATGGAAAACCGCCGAATGGGTAGCATCTACTGTATCCCGACGATAAACCCTACCTGGGGCGACAATACGGATAGGAGGTTCATGGGTTTCCATGTAGCGTATCTGTACAGGAGAGGTATGGGTTCTCATTAAGATATTATCGCTCAAAAAGAAAGTGTCCTGCATATCCCTAGCTGGATGATCAGGGGGAATATTCAACGCCTCAAAATTATAATAATCCGTTTCTACGTGGGGACCGGTTGATACCTGATAACCCAACCCTACAAAGATATCTAAAACCCTGTCTACGGTACTGTTGAGGGGGTGTAAACGTCCCAAAGAACGGGCAACCCCTGGCATAGTCACATCAAGGGTTTCGGCTGCTAATTGTGCCTTTAACTTAGCGGTTTCTAGGGTATTTCGTTGCGTCTCTAAATTACTTTGTAAAGCTTCTTTAACTTCATTAGCCAAAGAACCCACACGAGGGCGTTCTTCTGCGCTTAATTTTCCCATTCCTCGTAAGATTTGGGAAAGTTTGCCTTTTTTTCCTAAATAGTTAATTCTCAGTTGTTCTAATGCTTCTAAACTGTCAACAGCAGTAATTTCCTTTTCTGCTTCCTGTTGTAGTGTTTGTAAATCTGTTTCGAGGGTATTAGACATTGTGGCCATTGAGTTGGGAAAGGACAAAATTTAGACACAAACTCTAGTGTAGCGAACTTTGGGACTATGGCATAGTATTTATAAGGAACAGTTCGCTAAATAAGCAGATGGGGTAAGTAGCAAAAAATTCTTGTTTTTGTATTGTATAATTTTCAAAAATCAACAAATTCTCGTAAGTCTTTTAAAATATTTTTAATTTTTTCATCATCCTTTAATTCCCAATTACTGACTCGAAAAACGTGCCAGTTTTCTTTCCGTAATTTTCTATCCTCTTTCAATCGCTTTGCATAAGATTCCTCATCTGCATACCAATTTGAATGTTTTTTTATAGCATAATGACTAATATCATCAACTAAAATCACAAATCTTTTATTATTCCAAAATGCTACAAAGTCAACTCTATAAATATCATGGGAATGGCTAGATGAAATCGAACGAAGGTTTTTTCTAGACTTAGAGTGCCACTGAATCCATGCTTGAGGAATTAAGACAGGTATATTGTTATACTTCATGTTTAATATATTCGCATATTGTCGAAAAAATTGTTTTTCATATTTAGTTTGATTCATCTCGACAAGACTTGTTCTCAGTGTCTCATCTGTCGAATTAGTAAGATGGTATAAAGATTGAAGTGAATTCCAAGAAAAATTTGGATATACTTCTCCTTTTAATAATCCTAATCCACTTTGTAGCTCAAAATTGAGTTGTTGACTACCGTTTTTTGCTGTAATAGAAAAATCAGGTTTCGGAACGCCAAAAGGTAAACCAGCAGGAAATTGCTCATCAAATAAGTTTTCCCTAACTATTAAATCTTCTCTAATAATTTTTCCATCTTTTATCTTAAATCCATTTTTAATACATAAATTACGAAGATAATTTTTGGAATCTTCTTCTAGCTTAAATAACTGTAAAGTGTACTCAATAACTTTTAGGAAGTTTTGAACTGTCTCTTGAATTTCCCAGTTTGCATGGTTATAATAAGCTTCAACAAGTCCTCTGCGAGTTCCATCACTTAAAAGTAACTGCTCACCGCAACAAAAAAGTCTTATTGAAAAGCACTACAAACAACATCAGTTGAGTCAACAAAAATATAAGCCCTGTGATTTAGCGTAAA
Source organism: Crocosphaera watsonii WH 8501 (assembly GCF_000167195.1). GTDB lineage: Bacteria > Cyanobacteriota > Cyanobacteriia > Cyanobacteriales > Microcystaceae > Crocosphaera > Crocosphaera watsonii. The sequence continues at coordinate 21,410 of NZ_AADV02000055.1, forward strand.
ATTTAAGCTAATTTATTACGGCTATTTTAATGACTAACATTCCCAGAATCAAGTCTTTTAAAAACCTCAAATAAAAACAACAATATGAGAAAAAAAAAAGAATAGTAAGATAGTTTTTTGTTAGCGGAGATTATCAGCTAACCTTTTGTATTTTTGTGCAGAGAGATAGGGGGATCAAGAAAAATCTATCCCCCATCGGCTCCGGAGCCTTTTACATCTCTAATCCTGGGGGACTCCGACCAGCTAATGACAATAATTCGCATAATTGGACAATGGCATTTTGCCCCTGTAATCTCATGGTCTCTAAAAAACTGAACATTTGGGTGACTAACTCTGCACCCCAGTCGCTTCTTGCTCCCCCACTTACTTTGCGGTGAATGACAATGGGACGTAAAGCTCTCTCAGCATCATTATTATCTGGTTTGACTTCAGGATAAGTTAGAAAGGTGAACCACTCTTCCCAATGACGTTTGAGACGGTTAATCAATCTTTGTGCATCATAAGGCCATCCTTTTTTGGGAGTTGCTTTAAAAATCTTTTGCAGTGAGTTCTCGACTTCTGTTCTTTTGGAGCCTAAGTCTTCAAGGGTTAAATTTCGAGCATGATAATGACGATAATGGATACGGGCGGTTGCTAAAACTTGCTGTACATCGGCAGCAAATTCTCGATTCGCTTGAAAACGACTGGTTTTAAGGGACTCTAACTCTCGTTCTAAATGTGCCAGACATTTCTGTTTGGCCATCGCACTTTGTCTAAAGTAGGCACTATAGCAGTCACTGGTGAGGATGCCCTTAAAATCTGCTCCTAACAATTTCTCGACTTCTGCGGAGCTTCTAGTGGGAGCCAA
>NZ_AADV02000054.1 GCF_000167195.1 Crocosphaera watsonii WH 8501
AGGTTAAATGCCAAAATTGATGATCCCTTAAAATTTAAAAATGCATGTCAAATATATCTGTGAACTTCATCAAGAAGCTAAAACTTTGTGAGAACAAGGAATCCATTCTAATTAGTACAGATGAAATGACGGGGATACAAGCTCTTGAGAGATTATTTCCGAACAAAAGAATCAAGCCTAAACAAGTAGAAAAAATCGAATTTGAATATGAAAGACACGGAACTTTAAGCTTGATTGCGAACTGGGATGTGGCAAGAGGAAAAGTTGTTAGTCCCTCTATTGGATCGACAAGAACAGAACAAGATTTTTCTGAACATATCCAGAGAACGATTAAGATTGATGAAAAAGCAGAATGGATTTTTATTGTAGATCAACTCAACACTCATAAATCGGAAAGCTTAGTCAAATTAGTAGCAGAAAGCTGTGGAATTACTATTGATTTGGGGAGAAAAGGAAAGGAGGGGATTTTGCAATCTATGGACAGCAGAGCAGATTTTTTATCAGATGAATCTCATCGAATTCGCTTTGTTTATATTCCCAAACATACATCGTGGCTTAATCAAATTGAGTGTTGGTTTTCGATCTTAGTCAGGCGTTTACTCAAAAGAATTACTGTCCGTTCAACTGAAGAACTATCCCAAAAAATTCTCAATTTTATTGATTACTTTAATCAACATTTTGCTAAGCCGTTCGTTTGGAAATTTAAGGGCTTTAAAGATCATAAGTGACTGGTGGATTATTTTTGATAAGCTGCACTAGTGAGTTTTTCTACAGCATCAATATGAGCAGAACTTCCGGCTCGTCCTAAATATTTATATTTGGTTTTTTTCTCATTATTAGTGGCCATAGGAAAAATTGATTCAGCAGCCTGTAGTTTATAATACCAGTAGATTGTTCCCTTTCCATTAACCTGATAACGAATAATATGACAATTAGCTGGTGCTACTTCCCCTTCCCGTTCAATTTTCTTTATTTTCTGTTTAAGAGAGCGAATTAGACTCTTAATTTGTTTGGCTCTCAGGTGGACATCTTGACTGGTCTTGAGTTCGGAATGTGATGACATTAGCCTTAACTGTAACAAACAACCTCTTTTGATGTTAGCGTATATATTCCGCTAATTTATAAGGTAATAAATTTTAAAAATGACCAAAAATGAAACGGCTACGTCTGTCGAGGAATTCCTGGTGTGGAGGTCTAACCTCTTCCAAGGACTAAAAGCTAGAAAAGAAACTATTATAGAATTACTCGATGCCCTCTCCAGTAACCAACAAGCTCACTCAGTCGTTGAATTGTCTCTCAATCCTTTATTTAGAAGAGATTATAACAGTTTATATAGAGGAATTCAAGAGTTTTTACCCACTCAAACTGACCCTAATTATGAACAGAGAATTGAGACTTTATTTTCAGCGGTATCGAGAACAATTCCTCCCACTTCAAAACATTATAACTTATTTGGTATTGACACAACTCCCTGTCCACGACGGTTTGCCGAAACGTTAGCGGATAAAACCTTTATTCATTACCCCAATCCAATTAAGGGAAATAAACCCATTAATATTGGACATTGTTATTCCGTTGTCTGCGCTTTACCTGACCAAATAGACACAGAAAAAGTCCCTTGGGCTGTCCCCTTATCAGGAGAGCTAGTCCCCTCTAAATATAAAGGAGTAAATCAAGGCAATCAACAACTAAAAAAAATCTGGCAAAGTTCTTTATTTTCTGATAAATTATCTGTCTTAGTGGCTGATAGTGACTACAGCCAAAAGGATTTTATTGGGGAACAAGTTAAGCATGAAGACCTAGTTACTATTACAAGAGTTAGAAGTGACCGAGTTTTTTATCGTCAATTTATTCGGGACCCAAATCAAGCCAAAACTTCGGGACATCCCCGTTGGTATGGGGATAAATTTGACCTTAAAGATGACCAAACTTGGACTGAACCTGATGAAGTTCATCATGTTCCCTTTACAACGAAAAAAGGTCGTCAATTAACAGTGACTATTTCGGGATGGAAACAGATGTTAATGAGAGGAACTAAAAACTATAAAATGAACAATCACCCCTTTACTTTACTCCAGATTGTTGTCAGAGCTCAAGAAAGAAATAGTATTTGGAAACCTATGTGGCTTATTGTTATTGGTTCTCGGCGCGATGAGTTAAGTTTAGTTGATTGTTATCACTGTTATCGACAACGTTATGACATGGAACATCTTTTTCGATTTGGTAAACAAAGATTATTGATTACATCTTATTTAACTCCCGATGTACATCATGAAGAAAATTGGTTTAAACTAACACTTCTTTCTTATGTAAATTTGTGGGCTGCCAGAAAATTAGCTGTGGTTTTACCCCGTGATTGGGAACAGTATTTGAAGACTAATAAATCCATCAAAATCACCCCTAGTCTAGTTCAAAGAGACTTTTCAAGAATAATTACGACCTTGGGGACTTTCGCCAAATTTCCCAAACGTCGAGGTTTTTCTTCCGGACGTATTAAAGGTTACAAAAAAGCCCCACGAACTCGTCATGATGTTATCAAGAAAGGGAGCAAAAAATCAACTGAAAACTTAAAAGCTCCTTAGTTTTCCTCAGAATCTATAGATTAGCCCTATTTGTCAGCCAATTTTATTGACTGATACAGAGCCGATATTTTGGGATTTTAGTTTAGCGTAAAATATACGCTAACAAACTTTCTTGTCCAAAGTCCAATTCTTTGGCTAATGAAGTTAATTCATCTTGACTTTTGATGGTTTGTAATTTATCTTTAAGACCTTGATTTTTAGCAGCCTCACCTAAAAATTGGATAACTTTCTCTTTGGCCATAATGATTCCTTAAATGGTTAACAAATCGAAACAATTCATCCATTGCCTTGAGTTTTCACTTCTATTATACCCCTTTTACCCCATTTTTACTAAATTTAATTATATCTTAATTTTAAATAATTGACATAATTCTATTGTTTTAATATTTAGTGTTTCTAAGGGGTTATGACCTCGTTTTAAACGAGTTTCTAAATCTAGTAAAATCGGTAAAGTAGCTAATAATCTTTGACCAGAAACTCCCCGTAATTCTTTCCGTAAAAAATAAAGACGATTGGGGTTAGGAATATCAGCAGCTTTGGCGATTAGTTTATTATCCGTTTCCCCTCCTTCTAATTTTAATTGAATAATAGTCCAAGTCCTAAACTGACCGACTAAAGTAGCAACAATTCTTAATGCTGGTTCATTTCTCGATAATAAGTCATCGATTAATTGTAAGGCTTCTCCTTGATTTCCTTGCCGAATGGCTTGGGCTAATTGTAAACTATTTTGGGCATTAGCATTGACTAAAGTAGCAATAATTTTTTCATCTAAGGGTTGATTTGCTTGTTGTCCATAAAGCTGTAATTTTTCTAGTTCGTTCCATAATTGTCTGCTATTATTCCCCACAGATTCTGCTAATAATTCCACTGCTGCTGGAGTTAATTTAACACCGATTTCTTGGGCAACTTGTTTTACTTTTTTTATTAGTTCATCAGTTTTCCAGGGGGGAATAGGGGAATACTCCCTAACCTCTGCATATTGTTTGATTAATTTGCTCGATTTTAATCTTTTATCAGGTTTTTTGCTGGTTGTAAACAACAAATGGGAAGTATCAGGAATAGCTGGTAAAATACGCTGTAATTGTGTTAATATTTCCTCAGGACATTGTTGACAGATGGATGTGTTAACCAGCCAAACTAATTTCCCTCCCATACCAAATACAGGGGTCATCGCTTCGTTTAATGCTTCAATGGTACTCTTGGGGTCTTCTCCTGAAATTTGCTGATAATTAAACTGTATCCAGTTAGGATCGAGAATAGTTTCTCTTAACCGTTGCACCCGTTGGGCGAGCGCAAAGTCATCTTCTCCCCAAAAGAAATAAACTGCCATAATTAAAGTCAATAAATCTTTATAAAAAATTGTGACAAGATCGGGCAAAATAAAAGGATAAGTATTGTGACAAAATGAGAGGCGATTAAGTTGGACGAAACCTATCAAATGTATGTCAACAGGGTAGCTTCCCTTACGTTACCCACCAGTTATCAAAATCAACTTAAGAATATCCAAAAATCTCCTAAATTTCAACAGAGACAACCCGTGTCTTTTCCAGGTTACACCGTCCTCACTCCTCCCTACCAAGATGATACCACTAACGAATCATTCTATGAGCAGTTAAACCTAATTCAACAACAATTAATCGAAAAAATTGCCCCCAATTTATTAATTCCTCTTCCTCCGGAAAGTTTCCATTTAACCCTTGCTGATTTGATTTGGGAAGATAATTATCTTAATGGGATTAAATCTGAGCAAAACTTTGATGAAAAACTAGAAAAAGCCATTACTGAAAGTTTTGAAACCTATCAAAAAATTGATTTGGAAAAAGGTGAAAGTCAGTGGCAAATTTTAGGATTATTAGTTTTTCCTCGCGCTTTGGTTGTTGGCTTAGTACCTTGTAATGAATTATCTTATGATAAAATTTATCAATTAAGACGTACTATTTATCAAAATAAACAATTAATTGGCTTAGGAATACAGCAACAATATCTTTTAACTGCTCATGTTACTTTGGGATATTTTGATGAAATTCCTGATAATTTAGATAGAAGTAGTTTAGAATCTGTCATCCTCTCTTTTAATGATCAATGGATAGAAAAAGAGCCACAAATTTTAAAAGTTGCACAAGGAGAATTGAGAAAATTTGAAAATATGACGGAATTTTTATCCGATCAAACTAATCCCAAAGTGATGATTTAATCCTCAGGAAAATGAGTTATCAACAAGCCTTAGAAGATATAAAATTAGGCTACTGCAGCTTGGCGAAAGTAATCCACCAGATTTTTACAGAAAGTTTCGTGACTAGCCACGACAATGTGTTTCAATGAAACTAACGGAAGAATCTCGAAGTTGATGTCCATGATAAAAGCATTGCCAATTAACCTCTCCAACCTACAGAAAACAGTACTCCAACAAATAGTGAGAGGGACAACAAAACCCTATCGCCTTGTTAGACGAGCCAAGCTAATCTTAGCCGCAGCATCAGGAGAGAGCAATAGTTCGATTAGTCGAAGATTAGAATTAGACCGAGTACAAGTGCGTCAGTGGCGATCGCGATGGTTTGAGGAGAGAGAAAAACTGAGTGCCGCCGAAGAACAACAGGTAACGGAGAAAGCATTAATGGTCTTGATCAAAGGAATTTTAAGCGATCGCCCAAGACCTGGAACAACAAAATCCTTTACGGTCGAACAAGTAGTCCAGATTGTAGAGATCGCTTGTGAAGAATGTGAAAAATCAGACAGACCAGTGAGCCATTGGACACCTTCAGAGTTGGCGGATGAAGCCATAAAAAGAGGAATTGTCGAAAAGATTTCCCCCCGTAGTGTGGGGCGTTTTTTAAAAAGAAGCGACATTACAACCACATCTCGTTCGTTACTGGTTAAATGCCAAAATTGATGATCCCTTAAAATTTAAAAAGCAAGTCAAATATATCTGTGAACTTCATCAAGAAGCTAAAACTTTGTTAGAACAAGGAATTCATTTAATTAGTACAGATGAAATGACAGGGATTCAAGGTCTTGAGAGATTATTTCCGAACAAAAGAATCAAGCCTAAACAAGTAGAAAAAATCGAATTTGAATATGAAAGACACGGAACTTTAAGCTTGATTGCGAACTGGGATGTGGCAAGAGGAAAAGTTGTTAGTCCCTCTATTGGACCGACAAGAACAGAACAAGATTTTTCTGAACATATCCAGAGAACGATTAAGATTGATGAAAAAGCAGAATGGATTTTTATTGTAGATAAACTCAACACTCATAAATCGGAAAGCTTAGTCAAATTAGTAGCAGAAAGCTGTGAAATTACTATTGATTTGGGGAGAAAAGGAAAGGAGGGGATTTTGCAATCTATGGACAGCAGAGCAGATTTTTTATCAGATAAATCTCATCGAATTCGCTTTGTTTATATTCCCAAACATACATCGTGGCTTAATCAAATTGAGTGTTGGTTTTCGATCTTAGTCAGGCGTTTACTCAAAAGAATTACTGTCCGTTCAACTGAAGAACTATCCGAAAAAATTCTCAATTTTATTGATTACTTTAATCAACATTTTGCTAAGCCGTTCGTTTGGAAATTTAAGGGCTTTAAAGATCATAAGTGACTGGTGGATTATTTTTGCTAAGCTGCACTACTATGAAGCAGCGATCGCCAAATTAGATCCCCTCCTACACGCTGATCCTTCTCAAGCTAAACTATGGTACGCCAAAGCCCTAGCTTTAGTGAATTTACAGCGTTTTGGGGAAGCAGTGACTAGCGCGCAATTATCTGTGCAGTTAAACCCCACCTTTGCCCCAGGATATCAACTCTTAGGCAACGCTTGTACTCAACTAGAAGATAAAAGAGGGGCGATCTCAGCTTACAAACAAGCAGCCCATTGTTATCTAGATCAAGGGGATAAAAAACAGGCACAAACTTGTCTGGATAAGCTTAAAGCATTAGGACCGCAATTTATCCCCAATGAGCAAAAATCTTTCCAAGAATCTCAGGAATTTTTCCAAAAAATCAGTGTAGGTGCCGAAAGTGGTGATCATGAGGCAGCCTTAAACAACCTCAACTGGTTACTCAACTTTGACCCCAAAAATGCAGAAGCTTTGGCAAAAAGGGGTTTAGTACAAGCCAAAAGACGCAACTATAGCGCAGCTTTGGCTGATATTAACCTCGCCTTACAATTATGCCCCAATGACCTCAATTTACGGCTACAACGGGGAAAAATACGCCTTTGGTTGAACGATGCTGAAGGGGCGATGGCCGATTTTTCGGCTTTACTAGAGACAGAATGGGGAGATACCTCAGAAATCTATTGTTTACGCAGTCAAGCTTATCAACAACTCAATGACTTGGACTCGGCCTTTCAAGACTTAGCCAACGCCTTGTATATTAACCCCGAAAACTCAGAATGTTATCGGGTTCGAGGAGATATTTATCGAGGGCTGAAAGACTGGGAGGAAGCTATCAGTAATTATCGTCGGGCTATTAGTTTATCCCTCGAACAAGGAAACCAGTTCAACTATAAAAAATTACAGGCCAAAATTGCAGAAATAGAAAGGAAAATTGAACGAGAAAAACAAGAAGCATCGCGAATTATTCGAGTTCCTATTAAATCCCGACATGGAGGAACCCCCATTATTGAAGTCCTGTTCAATGATTGTGTTACCTGTGATATGGTACTAGACACTGGAGCAGGTATTGTCTGTGTTCCCGAAGAAATTGCCCGTTCATTAAACATTGTTTTTATTGGCAATCAACCCCTTCGTGTTGCCGATGGTAGCGTAACAAACGCCCCCATAGGATACGTTCGTTCTGTTGCCATTCAACAGGCAAAAGCAGAAAATTTAGAAGTGGCTATTTTACCCAGATATAGTACAGGTCTGTTAGGACAAAATTATTTATGGCAATATGATGTGCGTATTTTGCAAACAGAAGTAGAGTTATATTTGCGATGATTAGATATCTTCGTTATCGTTCTAACTATCGTATTTTAGGGCAGATTGGCCAAGGACAATTTGGCCGAGTTTATTTTGCCATTTCTCGGAAAACAGGGAAATTTGTCGCCCTGAAAAGTTTACCAAAAGGGTTCCCTACTAATCGTTTTTTACGGGAATTTTCTTGTTTAATTAGTTTGCGTCATCCCAATATTGTTGCTTGTAAAGGTCTTGAATATCATGGTCAAGGTCGTTATTTAGTAATGGATTATGGTGAAGGGGGAACCCTTCGGGATTTAATGGATTTTCCTGCTGATTTAAGTTTAAGATTGTGTCTTGATTTAGTGATTGATATTTTAGCAGGACTAGAACAAGCTCATAAAAAAAATATTATTCATTGTGATATTAAACCCGAAAATATTCTCTTGAGTTTAACTGCAGATAAATGGGTGGCAAAAGTAACGGATTTTGGTATTGCTAAAATTACTGAAAATAGTAGTAATAATAAGGAAGGAAGTGGTTATACAGGTTCCCCTGCTTATATGGCACCTGAGCGATTTTATGGCAAATATTCTTACGCTTGTGATATCTATTCTGTGGGGATTCTTCTCTATGAATTAATGATAGGAGAAAGACCTTTTTCTGGACTACCTGGGGATTTAATGTTAGCCCACCTTAATCAAAGAATTAATATTCCTGATACAGTAGCCAACCCCTTAAAAGCAATTATTATTAAAGCCTTAGAAAAATTACCCAAAAGGCGTTTTTTCTCGGCACAGGAAATGTTAGAAGCTATCCAGATAGCTAAAGCAAAACTCAAGTTTAATCGAGAAAAAACTAAGTTATTTACATTAACGACTATATCAGATTTAACTTTTGAGAGTAATGATTTTCTAAAGATAGCTGATTGTCATAAAATTAATCTTATGATTAATAACAATCATCATGTTTATTTAGGTAGTCAAAATCAACTTATTAAACTATCTAAAGATTCAAAAAAAATAGAGATAATTAACTTGAAACAGTCTCTAGAGTCCCTAACATTACTGTCTCAAGGATATTTAGTTTTAACTAAGGAAAAACAAGCAGAAGCTTGTCAATATTACTTTCACTATTTTTCAGAAAATATACCATTTAAAAAAGTAGAACCTTCTTTACAACTAGAAAGCAAAGATTTAAAATTTTCTGGTAATGTTGAAGGAGATTGGTTAGCTACTATTTCTAAACCCAAGAGTAATGAAATTAGTGCTGAATTTAAAATTTTTAATCTAACAACTTTATCTATTCTTAAGTCTCCTAAACCTTGTCCTTTTCCTTCTCAATTAATATCCCTAGATAAGCGTTACGGACTCGCAATTTTTCCTCGTCTTTCTCAAGGCTATAAACGAACTTATCTCTATTTATTTAACCGTCGAAGACATTTTATTAAAGGTTTCTCTCTTTCCTTATTAATCTCTGAGTTAACCCCCAATAATACCAATGCTTACTAACTATTTGGGGTTGAAACTGTCAAGCCAAATTACGGAATTTTAATCAAACTTAATCCTTTAAACATAACAAGAATTCCTCTAGAATTTTTACCTGACTTTATTATCGGTGAAGCTTGGGGTTACACATTGGCAGACAGAAAAGGAAAGTTATTATTATTAGATAGATACGGAAACTACAGAGGGAAAATGGACTTAGGAATAGAAATTACAGCTATGACAGGATTAAATGAACATAAGTTGTTGATAGCAACTTGGGAAAATGAACAAGTTAAACTATTCATCTTAGATATTGATTTTGCTGAAAAGATGTAATTCAATGTTCGATAATTAGTCAATATTAAAAGTATATGCAACAAGAAAAATGGATTAAATGGAAACCTATCGAAAGAATTCCTAATACTCTTTATATAGAAGAGTTAAAAGATACTAGAGACGGTTTAACTATAGTCATGACAAGAGAAGATAATATATTACCATCTTTAATAATTAATTTTGATACTATTATTTCATATCGTAATACTGATGAAAGCTATCTATTAAAAACTTTGAATGAAAGAGAAAATTTTAACAAATGGCCTTTATTTAAAATCAAAAACTCACAATATTTAGTATGGTTTCATGAACAAACTTATGATATCTATAAAAAGCAATTACCAGAAATAATACATTATGCTTTTATCACTCCAAACGATGTGATTGATGTATTAGCAATTATAACCCCTATTTTGAAATGGGAATAGTTTTCGATAGTCAAAAAAATGTAGGGTGGGCAATGCCCACCTTACCAGTTTAATTAACCATTCAACAGTTTTTCAACTAATTGATTGGTTAATTTTGGATCAGCGCATCCGCCGGTTTGTTTCATTACTTGTCCCACAAAGAAACCTTTTAACTTTTTCTTCCCTCCCCGGTATTTTTCTACTTCCGAAGGGTTAGCTTCCATCAAAGCTGTAATCACTTTTGCAATTTCTGCTGGATCAGAAATTTGGGTCATTCCTTTGCTTTCCACAATTTTTTTAGGTGATCCACCCTTTTCTAACAATTCTGGGAGAATTTCTTTAGCAATTTTACCGCTAATAGTTTTTTTCTCAATCAGTTGTACTAACTCCCCTAAACTGTCTGGTTTGAGGGCAATTTCAGTGATGCTTAACTTATTATTGTTTAAGTAAGCTGCAATATCTTGTGTCACCCAGTTGGCCACTAACTTCGCATCGGCCCCAGTGTTAACCGCAGACTCGTAATATTCAGCTACCTCGCGATCGTCACTCAATACCCGCGCATCATAAGCGGATAATCCAAAAGCTTCTTCGTAACGTTGGCGTTTTTCGGCCGGAAGTTCCGGTAATTCTTCTTTCCAGGAGTTTAAGCGTTCCTTAGACACTTCTAAGGGAGGGAGATCCGGTTCAGGAAAATAGCGATAGTCGCTAGATCCCTCTTTTTTCCGCATAGAAATAGTTGCTTGGTTGCTTTCATCCCATAGACGGGTTTCTTGGTAGATAGGATCACCGTTTTCCACTGCTTCTATTTGTCTTTCTATCTCGTACTCGATCGCCTTTTGGATCGCACTAAAGGAGTTCATATTTTTGATTTCTACCTTAGTCCCGAACTCTTTTTGTCCCACGGGACGCACAGAAATATTGACATCGCAGCGCATGGAACCTTCTTGCATATTACCATCGCTGATCCCTAAATAACGGACCATACGGCGTAATTCTTGGGCGTATTCGGCTGCTTCTTGTCCAGTACGGATGTCCGGTTCTGAGACTATTTCTAATAAGGGTACACCGGTACGGTTGAAGTCCACTAAGGAGTGGGTAGATCCTGCTAAGCGATCGCTTCCTGCATGGACGAGTTTTCCTGCGTCTTCTTCCATGTGTAAGCGAGTGATACCGATGGTTTTACGGGTGATTTCTTTGGTTTTTTTGTCAACTAATTCAATTTCTAGGGAACCGTGTTCGACTATGGGGAGGTCAAACTGAGAAATTTGGAAATTTTTGGGGAGATCGGGATAAAAATATTGTTTTCGGTCAAATTTACTATAGGGAGCAATTTTCGCATTCAACGCTAACCCCAGTTTAACAGCAGAGGCTAATACTTCCTCGTTGAGGACCGGTAATACTCCAGGATATCCCAAGCAAACAGGACATACATTAGTATTGGGGGGACTATCAAACTCGGTGGAACAATCACAGAATATTTTACTGTTGGTGTTGAGTTGACAGTGTGTTTCTAGTCCGATAATAGCTTCGTATTTGGTTTTGACAGGTGTTGCGGTGGTCATAAACTAATATAGGTGATAACAAATAACCTAGTCTATTCTATCGCAATTAAATCGAAAAATTAGGAATTAATCTCACTAACAGGGTTAAAAAGGCAGTTACCACAGCAACAATAATGGGAATAATTAAAGATTTTGCTCCTTTTAAGTCAGAAACTTCCTGCACTAAAGTATTTTGGACAGTTTTAATGTCTCTAACAGTTTCTTGAAGGTTTTCTACATTGCTTTTTAATGCAGTTTGTCCTACTTCTAAGTTAGTTAGTCGAGTTTCTATCTTTTCTAATTTCGTTTCAACTTTCTCAAACTTAGACTCAAATTTAGTATCCATTTCTTGAAACTTAGCTTCAAATTTAGCATCCATCTTGTCTAACTTGTTATTTATCTCTTTGAGAACTTCTTCTAATGAATAGGTAACGTTAATGGGTGTCTGACTCATGGGTTATAATCCTAATTAATGATATTTCTGGGGTATTTACTTCTATTATATGACAAAAAATAAGGTAAAATCAATGTATTGAATTAAGACTAATTTTAACCAATCTGAGAGTAAATAATGATTGCTAATAAAGATTTTTATCTGTCTCCAACAGAATACCTAGAATGGGAAGAAAAACAAACCCTGAAATATGAATATATTAATGGGGAAGTTTTCGCTATGACAGGGGGAACTATTATACATAATGATATTACGATTAATGTCACGACAGAGTTAAAATCTCATCTACGGGGTAAAGGTTGTAAAGTCCAAATGACAGATGTAAAACTGGGTATTTCTCAACAAGGAAATTTCTTTTATCCTGATGTTATGGTAACTTGTGATGCAAGGGATAAACAAGAACGTTTAATTGTTTATCATCCTTGTATAATTATTGAAGTGTTATCCCCTAGTGCCGAAGCATTTGATAGAGGGAATAAGTTTAAGTTTTATCGTCAAATTGATAGTTTAAAAGAATATGTTTTGATTGATTCGCAAAAGATTAATATAGACGTATTTAGACTGAATAGTAACGGGTTTTGGGAACTTCACTCTTATCAAGAAAATGATGAACTATTATTAAAATCTATTGACTTTTCTTGTCCTGTTTCTATGATTTATGAAGATGTTTATTTTTAGAAGTTAATTATATCCTAAAATAGTAGTGTTAGCAGACTGCTAACTATCAATTTACTTACTAACTTTATGACTTACAAAACTTATGTTAATTACAGCTAATTTACCCTTAAATCGTGATAAATTTACTCAAGAAGATCAAATACTAACTATTACAGGTGCAAACTGGTTAGATTACCAAAAATTTGACTCTCAAGAATATTCATGTTATCGAGTTTCCTATTTTAATGGAGAAATAACAATTGTGTCCCCAGGAAGAAATCATGAAAGAATTTCTGCAATTATTAACCGATTAATTATTGCTTATTGTGAAAAATATGAGCTTCAAGATTTCCCTTTTGGACAGACAAGATTAAATGTATCGGGACAAACAGGAAGAGAACCTGATATTGCTTATGCTTTTTCTGTTGATAAAGATTTACCAGATTTAGTAGTTGAAGTAATATTTAGTAGTGGTGATATTGAAGTCTTAAAATCCAGCTATCAACAGATTGGTATTCCTGAACTTTGGATCTGGAAAAATAATAATATTACTTTCTATTATTTGGAGCAAAACAGTTATATTATTATTGAATATAGCAAGATACTTCCTAATATTAAGTCAGACTCTTTTATAGAATATGTTAACCGAGGTATAACTGAAAGTCCTTTGCTTATAAAAAAAGATTTTTTGACAATCATTTAGCAACTGGTAGTATTAAAAAGTCTCTTACTCTGTCAAAATATTAAATCCTGCTTGAGAAAAATGTTTATCAAAGGTTAGAACTTTATTGATATTTAATTTCCACATTATGATAAATTATAAACAATCAACTAAACCCCAAGTTTTGTCTTCGTATTGTTTATATAAATTGAATGCTTCGTCAAATAACTGAGGGGTTAAATTAACAATATTGACATTATCAGAAGTATAAAAGTCTTCAATGATTTTAATTGCTTTCGGTTTAGAATTACGAACAACTGCATTACCTAATTCTAATAAAACTGCATCAGTTGTTACAAAGGAATATTGTTCATATTTGATTGATAAGTTAATTGCTTGTTGATGATACTGATCTTGTTCATAAATTAACCCAATCACAAATCCAGTATCAATAAAAATAAGTTCTCTCATGTTGATAAGTTTGACAAAAACCATGAATTATGGTCAAATTCTGATGCTTGATTAATTGTATTTTTTCTTAATGCGGCCATGCTATTTTTCTTATTATGCTTTAACTTATGTTCCTTTGATGAGACTTTTAATAACTCAATTTGATCCATATCAGGAACTATATCTAGGTCTTTTTCATAGTCATAGATAAGCATACATAACACATCTAAATAGTCAGACTCCTCTGCTGTTAATTGAGGTTTATCTAATAATTGATTAATTATTTTTTGAGTTGCTTCTAAATCTTCCTCTGATTTAATTGGACGAGGAGGAAACTGTTTTAAAAGTTCAATATATTCTTTTTGACTATACATATTTTTGGCTCAACTACACTTATGTTCATTATATCCTAAAATAGTAGTGTGAGCATATTTCGACAAGCTCAGTACAAGTCTTGCTCAGTATAGCATTACACATTAAAATTAGTATGTTATAATTAGTAGAAGAAAAACTATTGAAGAATAGGAATTAATTAAATGCCGTCAAACCAAGTTATGGATATTGAAAAAAAATTGCGTAATTATTCAGTTGAAGATAAACAATGGTTAGTTAAAAAAGTAACTGAACAATTGCCATTAAGTGACTTGAAAAAAGCAGCATAATTAATGAAAAGTTGGGATGATGCTTATAGTGATGGTTTAGATGAATCGGAAATTGAAACGTTAGAAGCAATGCGATTTCATCAGGGTAAATTATCTGAATAATTATGACAATTTTTCAAGGAGAAATTTATTGGATTGATTTAGGACAACCTATCGGATCTGAACCTGCTTATCTTCGTCGTTGTTCAAAATAACATTCTTAATCAGTCAAAAATTGGAACTGTTATTGTTTGTGCTTTAACCACAAACTTAAGACGAGCAAGAGCGATTGGTAATGTATTATTGAATGAAGAAGAAGGGAATTTACCAGAAAAAAGCGTTGTTAATGTTTCTCAGATTTTTACAGTAGATAAACGTTTGCTTAGTGATCCGATTGGGAAACTTTCAGAAGAACGAATTAACGAAATTATTGCCGGTATTAAATTAGTTCTTGAATCTCAAGAATTAGTATAATAAGGGTTTAATAGAATTAAACCCTTATTATACTATTATTTCCTTTTTTTAAAGATAAAAAATATTCCTAATAACCCCATAAAACCTATTCCTAACATATTAGATGATTCAGGGACAGATTCGGTATTAGTTGCAAATTGAACATCATCATAAACAATAACATCTCTATCATTTGCAGGTTCTATTGTCCGAATAATAGCAATTGCTTCACTGCTAGTAATTCCATAAAAAACTCGATTATCAAAATCTGTTCCAATTAAATTAGGATTATTAATTGTAAAAATTTCTTCTGCAATTACATCACCATTACTACTCAAAAATTGTACTTGAGTTGGACTATTTGAACCTGATCCAACATTTCCGATATAAAGTCCAGCAGCAGATGATGGATCTGTTAAAATAGTAATTGCTCACCGCAATAAAGAATCTGTCTTGACAACATAAAGGTAAAATCGGGGATTTTTATGTATAGTGGGGGTTATGACCACAAATGCTACCATTGATTCAAAGCTAGTTAGAGCTATCGCCGATGAACAGTTGGCGAACAATGTCTTCATGATTGAGTGGCTAGTCAAGGCACAACAACAGTTATCTCTTCAACAAAGACTGATTGACCAGCAACAACAACAAATCTCTACACAACAGCAAGAAATTGAAAAATTGAAAGAAGAGAGAGATAAGCTAAAAAACCGTAACTCAAAAAACAGTTCAGTCCCCCCATCATCAGACACACTAAAAAAGCCTTCTGACAAAAAGAAACGCAAAAAAGGATTTAAACGCGGACCAAAATATGACCACCCAGGGAAGACCCGTAATGGTTTTGGTCAGCCCGATAAGATAGTCCCTTTAGAACTAGAAAACTGTCCTGTTTGTGGGGGTTCAGTGGAACGAGATGAAGTAGTTCCCGAAAAAGTCCAGCAAGTGGCTGAAGTAGTAGACCAACCCATAGAAATCAGGGAATATCGTCGCGGATTCTATAAATGTCCTAGTTGTGGATGGTCAGATTACAGTCCTGTTCCATTGGGAGTTAAAGAAGGATTCAGTTATGGGGCGCGATTAAGTAGCATCGTGGGCTGGCTTGGCTATGGGGGTAATCTTACATGGCGTAAACAGGAACATTTTATAGAGTATGTCTTTGGCATTCCCATTTCTCAAGGGAGCCTTGCCAAAATGCACAAATGGTTTCAAGAAAGTTTAGAACCCTTGACCCAACAGTGGTTAAAGTACATCCAGCAGCCAGGAATCCGATGTGTTGACGAAACCAGTTATTGCATCGATGGCATCAAGTATTGGGTTTGGGTAGCCACATCAAATGAGGTCTGTGTGTTGATGTTGGCTCCCACTAGAAGCTCCGCAGAAGTCGAGAAATTGTTAGGAGCAGATTTTAAGGGCATCCTCACCAGTGACTGCTATAGTGCCTACTTTAGACAAAGTGCGATGGCCAAACAGAAATGTCTGGCACATTTAGAACGAGAGTTAGAGTCCCTTAAAACCAGTCGTTTTCAAGCGAATCGAGAATTTGCTGCCGATGTACAGCAAGTTTTAGCAACCGCCCGTATCCATTATCGTCATTATCATGCTCGAAATTTAACCCTTGAAGACTTAGGCTCCAAAAGAACAGAAGTCGAGAACTCACTGCAAAAGATTTTTAAAGCAACTCCCAAAAAAGGATGGCCTTATGATGCACAAAGATTGATTAACCGTCTCAAACGTCATTGGGAAGAGTGGTTCACCTTTCTAACTTATCCTGAAGTCAAACCAGATAATAATGATGCTGAGAGAGCTTTACGTCCCATTGTCATTCACCGCAAAGTAAGTGGGGGAGCAAGAAGCGACTGGGGTGCAGAGTTAGTCACCCAAATGTTCAGTTTTTCAGAGACCATGAGATTACAGGGGCAAAATGCCATTGTCCAATTATGCGAATTATTTTCATTAGCTGGTCGGAGTCCCCCAGGATTAGAGATGTAAAAGGCTCCGGAGCCGATGGGGGATAGATTTTTCTTGATCGCCCTATATCTCTGCACAAAAATACACAAGGTTAGCGGATAATCTCCGCTAACAAAAAACTATCTTACTATTCTTTTTTTTTCTCATATTGTTGTTTTTATTTGAGGTTTTAAAAAGACTTGATTCTGGGAATGTTAGTCATTAAAATAGCCGTAATAAATTAGCTTAAATTTTACGCTAAATCACAGGGCTTATATTTTTGTTGACTCAACTGATGTTGTTTGTAGTGCTTTTCAATAAGACTTTTTTGTTGCGGTGAGCAGTTACGATCATTCCGTTCATGAGTTATTAGCACAAAGGCTTTATGGAATTATTTTAGGCTATGAAGATGTCAATGACCATGATAAATTACGTCACGATCCTGCCCTTAAGATCGCTTTAGAAAAGCTTAATGAACTTGAAGATAAAAAGGGATGGTTAGCTGGAAAAAGTACAATTAATAGATTGGAATATTGTCCTGAGACTATTCTCGACCAAAAAACGAGTCGTTATCATAAAATAGAACCCAACTTTGAAGCCATTGAAAAATCTTTTGTCGAATTTTTTTTAGAGTCTTATAAAAAACCTCCCTTAAGTATTATATTAGATATGGATGTCACGGATGACCAAGTACATGGTAATCAAGAAGGGGCATTTTTTAATAGTTATTATCACGGAGTATGTTATGCTCCTTTATATATTTTCTGTGGGCATCATTTATTAGTTGCTAAACTTCGTTCATCTAATGTAGATCCAGCCGATGGAGCCTTAGACGAATTACAAAGAATTATCGGACTAATTAGAGAAAAATGGTCAGAGACTCATATCCTAGTTAGGGGTGATAGTGCCTATGCCCGTGAAGAAATCTTCTATTTTTGTGAAAATCAGCCTTTAGTTGATTATGTTATAGCTATGGGAACAAATGGCGTTCTTAAGTTACGAGCGGATGATGTAATTGAAAAAGCCAAACATGAATATGAAAAAAAACTAGCTCCAATAACTGAATTAATGGATAGTTTATTTCAGAAAAAAGAAGATTTAGAAGAAGTTAAAAAATTAGTACCAATTTCTACTTGGTATCGCTCTATTAGTTATAAAACAGAAAAGTCATGGAGTTGTCAAAGAAGAGTAGTGACAAAAGTTTGTTATGGAAGTGATGGCTTAAAAATGCGCCATGTGGTGACATCTTTGCCCGCTTCAAAAATTCCACCCTCAAAACTTTATACAAAAAAATACTGTCCGAGAGGCGAGATGGAAAATCGGATTAAAGAACAACAATTAGACTTGTTAGCTGATAGAACTTCAACTCAAACATTTCAAAGTAATCAACTAAGATTATGGATACATTCCTGGGCTTATGTTCTCATAAATGCTTTTCGTCAACACTGTTTAAAAAAAACTTCATTGGCTAAAGCAACTGTGGGAAGAATACGCCTAAATCTTCTTAAGTTGGGAGCCAGAATAAAGATTAGTTGTAGAAGAATTATTATCGCTATAGCTAGTGCTTGTCCTTATCAATATATTTTGTCTATTGCTAACAAAAGAATTAAAACTATTCCTAATACTGGATAAGTAGAATAAGTTGTTTTTTAAAAAAGATATCTATCATAAGTTGTTGACTGACTGATACTTTCATTTAGTCTTATTTATAGTGGAGAAAATCAAAAGTTAATATAATTATTCCCTCTTAAACTCAATTATTGGATAATCAAAGTCAATTTTTTTATTCATCTATATTCAAAATTTCTATTAGTCCTAAAAATTATCATTTTTCATCTCTGGATTGGGCTTTCAAATTAATTTGTGAGAAATCCGGGTGGAGTGTTGTGGGACGCATTCCTACCAGTGTTATTGGTCAATCTATTTTGATTCGACCCCGATCTATTATTTCTTTTCAACCGAGGGGAACAGGTGGACAGATACTAGAAATACGGATTAAACCAGGTGATCTTGTTAAAGTAGGACAGGTAATTGCTGTTTTAGATTTTCCAGACTTACAGGAACAACTACGCAACCAACAAGAGGAATTAGCAGAATATGAAGCAGAAAACTTAGCTATTACTAATGCTCAAACAATTCGTAGTAATTTACAGCAGCAGACATTACAATTAGAAAGTGTTTCTCTTCCTCAACAAGTCGCAGCCAATGTAAAAGAAATTGAAGCTAATCAAACTAAACTTATTGCCGTCAAAAAACAAAGCAAAGCCTATCAGGAAAGAATTGCTCAACTGGATGATTTTATTGACTTAACCCAACGCCGTTTTCAAGCTTATACTGATTTAGTCGCCGAAGGTGCAGTTGCTCCTTTAAGTTTCCAAATTGTTAATTCTGAAAACCAATTACAACAAAGCCAAAATGAACGCACTAATTTATATGCACAACTAGAAAATTTAAGCTCAGTTGAAGAAGAATTAGCCTCAGCTAATATTAATTTAAACGCACAAAATGAAAATTTACGCGCTCAATTAGAGAAACTTCGTACTGATTCGGCTAACCTAAGATTAACGGACTTACAAGCCAATGTGCAGCGTCAAAATACTATTGATAATTTAAAGCGAGATATTGATAACCTCAAAGCAAAAATAGCCAAAGATAGTTTGGTTATTTCCGCCTACAATGGCACAGTAGTAACTGTTAGTGGAAATGCAGGGGAATATATACAAGTGGGTACTGCTCTGGGAACATTACGGGTTAATAACTCGGAGACAGTTGACAATGAAAATAAACCCATGACTACCGCTTACGCCTTTTTTACCCCAGAAGATGCCAACCGTATTCGTCAGGGAATGGTGGGTAAAGTGACTCCCCATTTGCTCACAAATCGACGTTTTGGGGGCTTACGTGAGGAATATGGTGCGATTCCCTCCAAAGTAACGGCTGTTTCCTCTAAAACCGTAACTGTGCAGGAAGTAGCCAGTATTGTCGGCGATTCAGAGTTAGCTGACGCATTAGTGCAAAATCCTGTCCCCTACACCATTCCTGACAATGGGAGGGCGCAAAACCTTCCGGTTGTGCAGGTTGAGCTAGAATTACGCCAAAATCCTAATAATCCCTCTGGTTATGAATGGACACAAAGCGAGGGGCCTGATACCCAGATTGTTGAAGGTGCGTTAGGTGAAGTACGGGTGACGGTACAAGAGTGATCGCTTATGAGTTATGGAATAGCTAGTTTACGCTGGATAACAGGCATTTATAAGCGTTAAATCATCAACTTAATTGATTCTTACATGAGATTATATCTATGGATAAAGTCTATCGATACAAATTAATTAAATTAGCGATCGCCATGCCCCTAGCATTTAGTGTCGCACTCGTATTAAATATTCAAGCAAGCTTAAGTTTTTTCGGGCCGTTATATGTCTTTGTTGTTATTTGGCTTTTTCCAGATCCCATTGAATTAAAAAGGTTTGTCGTCAATAAAATGCTCTTAGTTATGGCAGTTTCGTCTATTTTTGCAGCATTTATGGCAAGCTTTTCTTATATCAATAGCGTCATTGTTTTCTTATTTATTTTACTAACAGGATAGGGTATTAAAACTTGGATACCAGTTGCAGTAAATCTGGGTTTAACTCCCATAGGAATCTTCACAGCAATGGCGGTTCTTCGCTCATCTGCACCCTATACTACTGTTGTTTATATGCTGGTCTTAATATCAGTAGGTGTTGCCTTCGGGCTGTTTATTGATAGTTTCTTTTGGCCAGTATATAGTAGCCGAATTATAGAAAAACAAGTAAGTCAACTCTTTCGTACTTTAGAAACTTTAAGTCAAGCTGCTCTTAATTTTGATTGCGATGATTCAATTTATAATACTCAAAATTTGCAAATTGAGAAACAAATACAAGGCATTGCTAAAGCATTTAAAATTGCTATCATGACTCATAGTTTATCGGCAACAGAACAACAGAAATGGGAGCGATTGATCGGACTCCAAAAGAAAACTTTTTTACATCTACAGGAATTAATAGATTTAAACCACAAAAATAAAAATAATACCCTTTTAAATAGGGTTTGCTGAAAAAGTTTCTCCAAAATTTATGCCACTTTTGACCAAGAATTTTCTGACAAATCAATAAGTTTTAGTACATAAAAATTGTTTAAAGTATAATCAAAATTAATGAAAGGCGGTTTGATGAGTTCCTCTGTTCTGTTATTAGTAAATAAGGACAAAAAAAGCGACAAAAACTGCCTCAGAAGTTTACAAAGATTGACAACTAAAAATGTAATAGCAATAGATGTAATGGAGGTTTCAGGGAGTTTTGTCATCACGAGATTTAGGCTAAATCTTCGTTTAGCTTGTCCAAACTTTCCCTCAATAGCATTACGGAAGCATTCATCGGAGTGGGCTTGTTTCTTTTCTTCTTCACTGACATTTTTCGGAGGTCTTCCTAACTTCGGACCACTGATTCTTATCCCTCTTTCCTTACACCAATTTCTGTTTTCCCTAGTTCGATAAATTTTATCTACATGGACGGATTCGGGATAATAGCCAAACGTTTCTTTATACTTTTCTACTTGTTCTTTTAAATGACAAGATTCATTGAAGTTTTCCCAACTTATTTTGTATAGAAACACATAGTTATCTACACAGCTTACTGAGAGTTTAGCTCCAAACTCTATTGGTTTTCCTGCTTTTCCTCTCACTATTGGACGAATATGCGGTTGAGTTAAACTTACAATTCTTTGAGGAACACTCTGGGTCTTATTCTCCCACATTGACTGTTGTTGTTCATAAACTTTTTTGATAGTCTCTAGACAATTTTTCTGTCTTTTACTCAGATTTTCCAGGGAAGCCCCAGCTTGAATTAAGTCTTCTATATTTCCTAAATTTTTCTTAAGGTATTTTAACTGTTTCCCGATAGCTTTTCTTCTTTCTTGATAAGATACTTTTCGTTTTTTAGCTACTTTTAAGTATTCCTTTCTAGCAATTTTTCTAGAAGTTCTCGGCTTTTTTCTCAATTTTACTCTTAATGGTTTATAAAGATTATCTATTATTCTTTCTGTCTCAATTCTGGCTTGATTTAATATGCCTAAATCCGTTGGGTATTTGATGTCTGCTGGCGCACAAGTCGCATCTAAAATTAGTTTACCTTTATTTTTTATTTTTTCTCCTTTTTCTTGGAGACAATCCTTTTTTTTTACTTCTTTATCACTCTTGTCTATTTCTCTTTTTACTATTTTTTTATTGATTTTGTTTATCAATTCTCCATCAATTCTTTTCCTAAAATGAACTAGCATTGAAGATTCCAGTGGTGGCTCTTGTTGATAACAATTTAAACCTATAAAGTATTGTAGATAGGGATTTTCTCTAATCTGTTCTATAGTTTCTTTATCACTTGTTCCTAATTTTTCCTTAATAATTCATGTCCCTAATGCCATTCTAAATAGTTTGGCTGGCGCACCTTTTTCTGCTGAAAAAAGTTTAGCATATTCTTCCTCAAAATCATCCCAAGGTATCAACTCTGCCATGATTACCCAACGATTATTGGGGGACAATTTACCCTCGAAAGGTAATTCAAATTTTTCTGGGGGCGGTAAAGGTTGCTCCTCTTTTCGATACATTTGTTCTTGACCAACAACTGGGAGGTGTTTCTACCAATTATAGCGGTTTGTAGCCGACAAAGCTGATCTTTTTTGCGATCGCGAATATGGGTGTAACCTTTTAAAGAATAGGGTTTTGCTTTTATTCAGCAAACCCTAATTAAAGATAAAATAGA
>NZ_AADV02000053.1 GCF_000167195.1 Crocosphaera watsonii WH 8501
TGATCTAGCACCTCCAGCAATACCGTCTTTATACCCTGGTACTAGGGTAGCCCTGGCGGTTAACACCGCTAAACTATCGCTAGGGGTGACAAAAAAGTTCTTGCCTAAAACCATATTGCGATCGCCGTCTCCATCGGAAGCGGCTCCAAAGTCGGGGGCGTTATCCCCAAACATAATTTCTACGAGATCGTGGGCATAAACTAAGTTAGGATCGGGATGTCCGCCGCCAAAGTCTTCTAAGGGGATACCATTTTGTACGGTTCCCTCTTTCGCCCCTAAAAACTGCTCAAACAAAGCCCGAGCATAGGGACCTGTTACAGCGTGGAGGGAGTCCATACACATTTTGAAGTTATCGGAACTCACCATCGACTTAATTTTATCGAAGTCGAATAATTCCTGCATTAACTCCACATAGGGGTTTACAGAGTCCATAACTTCTACATCCATTGTCCCTAGTTTAAAGGAACCAGGGCGATCTAAGTTAATGTCCCCTGCTTCTAAAATTTTATATTCGTCGATGGTTTTGGTGCGCTCAAAAATAGCATTGGTAACTTTTTCGGGGGCCGGACCACCGTTACCAACGTTGTATTTTACCCCGAAGTCTCCCTTGGGACCACCAGGGTTATGACTCGCAGATAAAATAATGCCACCAAAGGCGTTATTTTTGCGAATAACCGCCGATGCAGCCGGAGTTGAGAAAATACCGTTTGTACCAACTAAAATACGTCCGATGTTGTTCGCTGCTGCCATTTTGAGGATAATTTGAATGGCTTGACGGTTATAGTAACGGCCATCACCTCCAACAACCAAGGTTTGACCTTCGCAACCATCGAGACTGTCTAAGATCGACTGAATAAAGTTCTCCAGATAATTCTGCTCTTGGAAGACTGAGACAGCTTTACGGAGTCCAGAGGTTCCTGGTTTTTGTCCTTCAAAGGGGGTTGTGGTTACGGTACGAATTGTCATAATGCAATTAGACCTAAATTTAGTATTGTGCTATACCCGTGTCTGAGTATGATTTATAACCACTTTACGCCATTTCAGGTCTATTTTGTCTGATTCTAATGCTAAGTATCCCATTTTTGATAAAATGTGACTATGTGTCAAGTATAAAGTCAAAAAAAACTTATCGGGTGAGTAGAATGAAGATTGTTTTCGTTTACAACGCTAATAGTGGTCTAATGAATACTGTCTTAGATATAGGACATAAGATTATTAGTCCAGACACTTATGAATGTAATCTTTGTGCCATTACTTATGGTGTCTTGACAGAAAATAAGGAATGGAAAGCATTTCGTGAATCATCAAAGGATGAGTTAGAATTTTTACACAAAGATGAATTTGAAGAAAAGTATCAACAAGTTAGGGACTATCCTATTGTTTTAGTAAGTAACACAAATAACGAATTATCTGAATTGCTTGATAAGGATGAATTGAATAAAATGCAAACAGCAAAACAATTGATACAAAAGCTTCAAGCAACTATCAAATGACTTATAGTATTTTATTGGTTTGTAGAGGTTTAAGAATATCACAAATTTAATTTTTATATTCTATTGAGAATAGTGGCTATCTATGGTGTTGATAATTGGTGTTATAGAAGCAATTAAAAACTTAAATGACTTACAAACTAAGTTAAATTTAAGTCAAACAGAAGAAGACAACTTTTTCTTAGAATGGAATCAAGAATTACCAGAAGTAACAGAATCTGAAAAAACCGCGATAACTCGGATAAAAAAACGTTACAATTATCATCGTTCATCATCTCTTTTACTAGAAGGAACAGTTAATTTACTGGTAGTTTTCCCTCTTTTAGAAGTAGCCGGTTTTTTAGATCCGCCTTTTAAAATAAAGTCCCCTGAATCAGTAGAATTAATTATTGAAGATGCAGATAAAACAATTATTAGAGGATTAATCGATGTTTTAGTTGTCAAAAATTCTTTATGGGTATTAGTAATAGAATCAAAACGTAACAGTATTCCTGTGGCTGCTGCTCTACCCCAAATTTTAGCTTATATGATGGCTAATTCTCAATCACAACAAACAATATACGGTATGGTAACTAATGGGGATAGTTTTCTTTTTCTCAAATTAAATAAACAGGAAAAATACCAATACGACCTTTCCAGAGAGTTTTCTTTATTACCCAGAAAACATGAATTATCCCAAGTGCTGCAAATTTTGAAAAATTTGGGACAACTATAGTTTAATAATGGATAGTGGATAATGTATAATGATTATAAAAATTAATTCTAAATTCACAAATAATTACTTTATAAAATGACCACATCGCCTTTAAGCTGGACAGAACTAGAAAACCTAACCAACTGGACAAAAGATAATATTAATGGACCAACTAACTCCCAAGCTATTTTACGGCTTTTTGGTCATCAAGAAAGTGATATCAGAGTCACCCTTTACCGTGATAACCATGCGTGGTGTCCCTACTGTCAAAAAGTTTGGTTATGGTTAGAAGAAAAACAAATTCCCTACCGTATCGAAAAAGTTACCATGTTTTGCTACGGAACAAAAGAACGCTGGTATAAAAAAATTGTACCATCAGGAATGCTTCCTGCTCTAGAATTAGATGGACGCATTATTACCGAAAGTGATGATATTTTGCAGTCCCTAGAAACAGCGTTTGGCCCCTTAACCCATAGCATGAAAGATGCAAAGGTTATTCCTTTAAGACAGTTAGAAAGGTTACTATTTCGGGCCTGGTGTGGTTGGTTGTGTTACCCCACTTGGTCACAAAAACAGGAACTACAAAACCGTGAACAGTTTGTTAAAGTTGTGGCTATGGTAGAAAAAGCTTTAGCTGATACCCCAAGTCCCTATTTTCTCGAAGAGTTTAGCATAGTAGATGTGATTTTTACGCCCTATGTTGAGCGCATGAACGCTAGTTTATACTACTATAAGGGTTATTCTTTGCGAGAGGAAAATGAACGTTTTGGTCAGTGGTTTGATGCGATGGAAACCCGTCCCACTTATCGGGGAACTCAAAGCGACTTTCATACCCATGTTCACGACTTACCCCCACAAATGGGTGGATGTTACAGCAATAGCGAAGAACAAGCAAAAATTAACCAAGATAGGGTAGATAATGGTTCTTGGTTTGGTTTACCTGATGTGATGTATGCTGAACCCGAAAACTCCCGTCAAGAAGCTTTGCAACGGGTGATTAAACACCGTGAGAATATTATTCGGGTTAACCCTGCAAAAGATAAAGTGTTCGATGAAGCGTTACGTTGTGCATTAACTACCATGATGACAGAGGAAACCTGTCAACCTCCCAATGGATCTGATGTTGCCTTACGATATTTACGGGATAGAATTAATGTACCACGAGATATGTCCATCTATGCAGGAAAACGGTTACGGGACGCATTAGAAACTACTGCTAGTTTAGTCGGCGATCGCCAAGGAATACCCATTCCTATTAAACATCGACGGGATCAAGATCCGACTAATTTTGTTTAATCATAACTCAGTAGGGGCTTAATGTTATCAGTGATCAGTTACCAGTGATCACTGATCAGTTATTGGTCATTAAGTCCCTACAATTATTAAATTTATAATCAGGAGGTTTATAACTGATGAATATTACATTAAGTCCCGAACAAGAAAAGTTTATTCAATCACAAATAGCTAGAGGTAACTATCAGGATGTTGAACAGGTAATCAAAGAAGCATTGACAATTCTTGAAATTATTAATCAGGAAAATGATCAGAAACGGTTAGAAGAATTAAGGGAAAAAATAGCATTAGGATTAGAAGATGTTAAACAAGGAAATGTAACAGATGGAGAGTTAGTTTTTGAACGGTTACAAGAAAGATTACGCTCTGACTTTGGGTTAAAATAATGAGTTATTTAAAGTTAACTTAAATGAATAACTTGCCAAAAGCTTGAAAATGAGAGACGATAAACTATACTTATTGATTGAAATTAATTTAACTTATGTCTAAAGAAACACCGGCTTTATTTGGTAAGACAAAATTATTAGAAGGACAAATTGACGAATTTCTCGATAAAGTAGCAGAAGGTGCAATTTATTTTGAAAGGGGAATTAGTGCTTTTCTTGAAACAAGAAATACCTGTAAAACTTGCGAGGAAAAACTCTCACAAATTATTGAACTAAAACAAAGATGTCGGGAGTTACAACGTTCCATTGTTAATGTTCTTTATAGTGAAATGTTAATCCCTGATTTTCGGGCTGATGTTCTGAGATTATTGACTGATTTATTTTCTCTTCTGGATCAGATGGGGAAAAATTTTCAAGACTTAATAATTGAACGGGATCAAAGCCAAGAAATAGAATCAAAAACAGATGATACAGGGAATGAAATCGGGAAAAAAGAGTTTTTAGATTTAGTACAATTTGTTGTTAAAAGTATAGAAACAGTAGTCATTGCTGCCCGTAATTTTTTCCGTGATCCTAAGTCTGTAAAAGATCATACTTATCAAGTCAGAGTTTATGAATCTGAGGCTGATAAAATTGCTATTAGTTTGAAGAAGAAAATTTTTGCTACTGATTATAAATTCTCCGAAAAAATCAACTTAAGAGATATTGTGAACGCCATCGATGCTATTGCCGATCTCGCTGAAAATGTGGCAGATGAGTTAGATATCTATGCAATTCAACGCACTTTATAGTTATGATAGCTTAACTTGTCAGATTAGTTAAATTAAAGAAAATGGACCTAATTAGCACTTTTATTTTTCTCTCTAGTGGCTTATTTTTGGGATGGTCCCTCGGTGCAAATGATGCTTCCAATGTCTTTGGAACTGCTGTGGGGAGTCGCATGATTCGTTTTTCTACTGCTGCGGTTATCTGTAGTGTTTTTATTATTATTGGTTCAGTAACCGCAGGGGCCGGGGCAGCCGGAGGACTGGGAAAACTGGGGGCAGTCAATGCTTTAGCTGGTTCCTTTACCGTTGCTTTAGCGGCTGCAATAACGGTTTTATGGATGACTCAGTTAGGACTGCCTGTATCCACATCTCAAGCGGTTGTAGGGGCGATCGTCGGTTGGAACTGGTTTAGTGATTCCCCCACCAATATTAATGATTTAATCAAAATTATGGGGACATGGATAGCTTGTCCTATTTTGGCGGCTATATTTGCGGCGGTTATCTATAAGTTAGTTGTACTTTTGATTGACAATACGAAACCCCATCTTTTGAGTTTGGATAATAATATTCGTTGGGGTTTAATTATTGTGGGTGCTTTTGGTTCTTATACTTTGGGAGCGAATAATATAGGTAATGTAATGGGAGTTTTTGTCCCTTCTTCTCCCTTTGAAAACCTAAAAATTGCGGGAATTTTTGATATATCGGCAGTAGAACAATTATTTTTATTAGGGGCGATCGCCATTGCTGTTGGGGTGTTTACCTATTCTAAGCAGGTGATGATGACTGTGGGTGGTAGTTTGATGACGTTATCTCCTGTGGGTGCATTAGTGGTGGTTTTGGCGAATTCTTTAGTATTATTTACTTTTTCGTCACAAGAATTGTCAAATTTTGTGGTTAGTTTGGGTTTACCTCCTATTCCTCTCATTCCTGTTTCTAGTTCTCAAGCGGTGGTGGGTGCAGTTATTGGTATTGCTCTTTTAAAAGGGATAAAAGGGGTTAGACAGGTTAAATGGGGAGTTCTAGGGGGTATTGCCTCCGGTTGGATCACAACTCCTGTTATTGCTGCTGTTATTAGCTTTGTTTTGTTATTTATTGTCCAGAATGTTTTTAATCAAGAGGTTTATCAAGTTGCCTCTGTGCAGGTTTCAAAACCAGTTATTGAAATATTAGGAGACAAATTATAATGAATAAAAATCTACCAATCACTATCTCTAGACACACATTATCGGCTTTTTGTAAACAATATTATATTAAGAAATTATCTTTATTTGGTTCCGTGTTGAGAGAAGATTTTACAGATAAGAGTGATGTTGATTTTTTAGTGGAGTTTGAAACAGGAAAAACCCCTAGTTTCTTTACTTTAGCAAGAATGGAAAGAGAGTTATCTGTTATAATTAATTTGCATAAAGTTGATTTAAGAACACCGTCAGAATTAAGTATTTATTTTCGGGATCGGGTAATGCAAGAGGCAAAGGTTTTATATGAGTTATCCTAATAATATAATAATTTTGAGGTATTCTCCTAACTCATTAAAAACTTCTTGCTTTATACCAATTTCAAACACTATCGCTACACATTTCCGTAGGGGTCAACGGCCGTTGACCCCTACAACATTAACTTATCTTGATAGCCTTTTGCTGATGCAGTTGCTTTAGGTGATTTCCACACTTGAATATACCTGCTTTTCCAATTATTCCCCCCTTAAAAAGGGGGGTTAGGGGGGATGGTAAGGGATCTCCTTTATCAGAAATCACCTTAGGATTAGTAATTAAACCGACTGGGGTAGAATCAAGAATAATAATGGTTGTCATGACTACTAAATAGATACACCTTCTATAGATTGAATAATATCTAATATTTCTTTCTGTTCATTTTCATCATCTAAATTATCCCATGAATCTAATAATTGATTGATTCTTTCTTGTTGTGCAATTGTACTAATGGCTTTTTCCCAATCATTTGATGCTGGTTTCTGCATCTCTTTTAAGCATTCTAAGAAAGAAGTTTGACTATTTTTTTCTTTTATGTTTCTCAAAGCTTCTAATTCTTCTAAATTTTCTAATAGTTTTTGAATAGTCCTAAATTCTTCAGAAGGTAACAGTACAAATTCTTGACCATTGTTTGTTAAAAATTGAGGATGTAATTCAATCATTGCTGTGTTGTGAATGAGTTATATGATTAATAATTTATTTTATCTCAATGTTTATTTTTTCATCTATTTTCTTTTTCCTTTAATGCTTCATTACGATTATTAATATATATTTCCTCATCTGGTTTCAACTGTAATGCTTTGTCAAAAGATGCGATCGCTTCATCCAACCTTCCTAAGTTACCTAAAGCTATCCCTCGGTTATACCAAGCTTGATGATCATCTGGTTTCAACTGTAAAGCTTTGTCGTAGGAGGCGATCGCTTCATCGAACCTTCCTAACTTACGTAAAGCTATCCCTCGGTTATGCCAAGCTTGATGATAATCTGGTTTCAACTGTAATGCTTTGTCGTAGGAGGCGATCGCTTCATCGAACCTTCCTAACTTACGTAAAGCTATCCCTCGGTTATGCCAAGCTTCATAATAATCTGGTTTCAACTGTAAAGCTTTGTAGTAGGAGGCGATCGCTTCATCGAACCTTCCTAACTGACGTAAAGCATACCCTCGGTTATTCCAAGCTTGATGATCATCTGGTTTCAACTGTAAAGCTTTGTCGTAGGATGCGATCGCTTCATCAGACCTTCCTAACTGACGTAAAGCATACCCTCGGTTATTCCAAGCTTGATGATCATCTGGTTTCAACTGTAATGCTTTGTCGAAGGATGCGATCGCTTCATCAGACCTTCCTCGGTTAAATAAAGCTATCCCTCGGTTACACCAAGCTTCATCTTTATCTGGTGTCAACTGTAATGCTTTGTCGTAGGAGGCGATCGCTTTGTCGAACCTTCCTACGTTAGCTAAAGCTATCCCTCGGTTATTCCAAGCTAGATCATAATCTGGTGTCAACTGTAATGCTTTGTCATAAGAGGCGATCGCAGCTTCATATTCTGCTTGTTGTGTATGAATCAATCCTTTTTCAAACCAAAGTTCTGATTGTTTGGTGGGATCAAGGTTAGGAGAATCAGTTAAGTAAGCTTTAATTTCTGCTAATTTTTCCTCCCTTTCTTGTGGGGTAAACTGTTTGTATTTTTCTAGATCACTATCCAGATAAGCAATACGATAAACTTCTTCTTCTAAGGTATCTTTATCAGTAGGAAATTCATACAGTCCCGATCGCCAATCAAAAAAATCTGGCGCGCGTCTGATAAAGTAACGCAAAGCAAATTCTGGTAAGAGAAAAACAATAGTAAAAGAAAATTGCTGATAAAACCGTTCACGGGAGAGGTTTAAATAACCCAAAATTCTGGGAATACCAGCCCAAGTTCCCCCATAAACAGGACTTTCACTAGGTAGTTGATAACCTTCGCTTTCTGCTTCTTCGTACCGTAATAACGCCGTTTCTAACCCACAGACAAAGAGAATATTAAGCTGTTGATAATCAGGAATATTAATAATTTGCTCGTAAATATTATCCGTTTCTGAATCCAATTTGAGGGTAGCAGATTTTTTATGAGGTAAATCCTTATTTATTTGTTCAATAATTTGTTTTCCTTGTATGGGAGAACAACGTACAAACAACAAATTAAAGCCTTTTTTACGACTCAAAGAACGTCGTAACGCTTGATAAGATTCCTCCCCCGTTACTGGTATATCTTCCCACTGTTCAGAAGAGGATGAATCAATCATTAAATTGTTATTTTTAGCTGAACTTGTCATATTACAAACAATAGTTTTATATTCACTTTTAACTGATAACTGGCAACTGATAACTGCTAACTGTTTAACTGTTCAACAAACTCAGAGATTTTAAGAATGAGGGGATGCACATCATACCAACTGATCAACTCCTCATCATCATCATAATAACTATATTGTAAAACACAGCGATTAAATAATAGTTTACGATGTTCTTGATCGTTTTGAATTTGATGGGTTTGATGAACTTTTGCCAATAATGGCCATTGTTCATGTTCTACTGTTCTTCGATAAACGTCTCTCGCTTGAGTTATTGCTCGTTGCGCTGCTCTTTTTGTAATAGGTAAATTATCAATATAATTAAAAGCAGAATCCATCAATAACATCAAATTCCGTACATGACCCCCAGTCATTAAACATAAATTATCAAGCAATTCTTCGCTTTCAAAAATATCACTTTCTAAGTTTTTATCTGGGGCAAATTCTTCAATTCTTTTGCTAATAATTTCCTAAATTTTCTTAATTCCTGGATCATAAGGATTATTATCAACATCATAAACCCGAATCATAGGTCATACCATAAGATCCCCATCATAAGACTCTCGTAAATCATTAGCACGATTAGAATAGACCATAGAAATGGGAATAGTATAGACTATATGACATTTTATTTTTTTTAGTTGTTCAGCACGATCCAAGAAAATTTCATCATGATTATTTTTATCTTCACCACGCATGATAGGAACAATACGGTCTAAATTATCCACCAACATCACCAATTTTTGATCTTTAGGTAAAGGTTTTTTCTCATTGTCAATAAATTCGTTTAAAGCATCCAATAATGTAGCGGTATGGGGATTAATTTTTTCTCTAATTTTTTGTCTTTCACTAGGAATTCCCCGAATAGCAACAGATAACTTTCCAAAATATTTAATTAAATCTCCCGTTTCTAGGGTAGTTTCTCCTATCTCAATTTTCGTTAAGGATAAATCAATCAAATCTTGCCAACGTTCTTTTAACCAATTTTTTAAAGGTGTAGAATTAGCTTCTTTTAATTCTTCGAGAAGATGACGAGTACAAGCGATTAAAATATCTGTATATTGAGCATCTTCTGGATCAATATCTTCTTGATCTGCTGCAAAATAGACTACAAAACAATTATTATCTTCTAAATATTTTTTAAGTCTTAATAACTCCGTTGACTTTCCTCCCCCACGATGTCCAGCATACAATTGATAAGTATGTTTATTTTGAGGAGATTGTATAATTTTCTTCCCTAAATCTCTATAAATATTTGCATCTGCTCTAAACTCAGTCAAATCTACATATAAATCACTACCAGCAGGTAAAGGAACCGGTTCAAAAGCATTAGCAAGGTTAGCAATTAAATCTTGAGACATGATGCAAAAGCCTTTAATTATATAACATATTCTAACACATCCCGTAGGGTGGGTTAGGCGCAGCATCAATTTTCTGAAAACATCATAAGTTTTTATCTGCGCTGTAACCCACCATTTTCAATATATAATTGACTGTACTTTCTTATCCCCCCTTTAGTTCCCCCCTTTGTAAGGGGGGAACTAAAGGGGGGAACTCCATAATCTCACGAACCATTACTGATTGCTATAAACATATTCTACATTGAACACTCCGCCAACTAAATCGAAGATTATAGTTGGGGATTCTTTTTACACCCAGTGAAGGCGTTACCGAGAAAGGTGGTGTCCGCACCGAACCGCAAGACTTTTGCGTGGCCTACCCTCAGTAAAAGCAATTTGATCGATATAGATAATTGCTTACAGGCAAAAGGTCGTGTCTCCGAATACAAATCTTTACCGTACCTTGTAAATAGCCCTCTGCTATCATGATAACAGAAGTTCTGCTTTTTGCTAACCCCATCTAAATCAAAGATTATAGATGGGTACTGCGCAAAAAATCTTGTTCAAAACAAATATTCAATAACCGAATTAGGAAATTGTTTCATTAAAATAGGAAAAATAGGACAAGGAACTTTACTGTGTAAATTAATGCTTGTATCTGCTTTAAAAACACTCCAACGAAAGGGGCCTTCTTTCGCAGCAGACATCCATAAAAGACGCTTTGCACGAGTCATTGCTACATAAAGTAAGCGATATTCCTCTGCTTTTTTAAGTTGTTGTGCTTCTTGCCAAGCGTTGTCTGGGTTAGGAATAATTAAGGTGTTTTCTGGGTTAATATATTGATGATGAACCGCAGCACGAATTTGCGCGCGAGATACTTCTGCTAAAGTGAATTCTCCTAAGAATTTTGCAGCAGTGGGAACCCAAGGATTACCCGGTAAAACGTCTTCATGGAGGAAAGGAAGAAAGACATAATCCCAGTCTAAACCTTTGGATTTGTGCATGGTAATAATGGTTACTTGATTCTGTCTTGTATAACGTTCTTCGCTATCTTCTTCTATCCCTTCAAACTGTTCTGAATTAATAATCTCTCTGAGAACATTTAAGACACTTTTTAAGGAAAATTTACCAACTAATTCTTGACTAATTCTCTCAGAAAGTTTCTGGACTGTTGCTAATTCTGCACCAGTATATTTTAAGGTCATTCCTAAAAATGGAATCAGTTGATAATCGGGTAATTCTAACTTTGCTTGGAGGAGATTACAACAATAACGACGTGCTTCTAATACTGGTTTTTTCTGTTCAGGAATTAGGGAACTGGGATAAAGAAAATTCTCGGGATAAGTAGCTAAAATATTAAGGTCTTGTGAAGGAATTAAACCCCGATTTTGTAATATTTCCAAGGCATTTTTTAAATAGTCGGGAGAATGGGGTCTATCTATGAATTGTAAGAGGTTTAAAATTTCGCTAGGAATCTGAGAAAATCTTTCTGATTCCCCCACTTCATAAACTCTAATTTTGTGTTTCTTAGGTAACTCTTTCAGGTTTTCAGCTAAGAAACGACCTTGACGATTTTCTCTGACTAAAATAGCAGCATTATGGT
Organism: Crocosphaera watsonii WH 8501; assembly: GCF_000167195.1. Lineage (GTDB taxonomy): Bacteria > Cyanobacteriota > Cyanobacteriia > Cyanobacteriales > Microcystaceae > Crocosphaera > Crocosphaera watsonii. The sequence goes on from NZ_AADV02000053.1 coordinate 11,396, forward strand.
CAGAATTTTTGTTTAATAATTCAATGATTCTTTCCTTAATTAAATCAACCGTATGATAAATATCATCGGGACGATAAAGCTCTAATCCTTCCCCAACTGCTTCGGGGTTAGCATTAGGTTGAGGATCATCTTTGCTAACAGTTTCTATGCTTTGTAAGCGAAAAGGAATAACCTCTTTTTTATCTTCTGAAATATCAGAATTAATATGTTTTTTCCGCTGTTTTTTACTTTCATATTCCCATTGCCCATTGACCCATTTTAAAACAAAGTTAGCTGCATCAATAATAATCTTACTACTGCGTCCAGCTTGGGTCATTTCTGCTAATTTTTCTTGACTTTTGCAGGTCTCACAAAACCAATTAAAATAAACAGAATCAGCAGGGGTAAATGTAGAGTTAATCGCCTGATTAGGATCACCTACTCTAATTAAATTACAGTCATTTTCTTTACTTGCTAAAGCAGAAATAAGTTTCTCTTGTAAAGGACTAGAATCTTGTGCCTCATCTTCAAATACCGCAAAAATTTGTTGTTGCCACACCTGTCTAATTTTCGGATTTTCTATAACATTTAATGCCCCTAAAATCATGTCATCGTAATCAATAAAATCTAGCGATCGCATGACAATTTGATATTGTTCGTATAACCCTGCTGCAATGGCTAATATTTGGTAATGTTCCTGGGAATAATCACTTAATTCCCAGACTTTTTCTGGGTTTAATCCTGAACTTTTAGCTTCTCTGATAATGGTATGAGCCAGCTTTGGTAAAACTTCCGTTCTCAATACAGATTGACGGCGTAATCTTTCTGTTTCTTCTCCATCAAACTCTGCCCCTTCTAATAATAGTTGATAACGCCGAGGATTGCCACTAATCCACTTTTCTACGGAACTACGAATCACCCGATGACTAGGGGTAGGAATAATCACCGTTGATGTTTCTAAATTGAGTTGAGATAAGTCAGGGTTACGAGTAGCAATATTCAAGGCCAAACCGTGTAAAGTTTGTACCATAAACCCAGTTTGAGGTATTTTTAGCTCCTTGAGACGTTCTTTAATTTTTGCCTTAATTCCAGCAGCAGCAGAGCGAGTATAAGTAACAATAATTAGCTGCTTTCTAGGGTGAAGTCTATACTGTGCTATCATCATAGCAGCAGCTACAGCTAGACTGTGAGACTTCCCCGCACCAGGCACTGCAGAAATGGCCATTTTTCCCGCTGTCCAACTGGCTAATTGTTGTTGTCCAGGACGTAAACTATTCCGTAGTTCCTCTAATTTTATTGATAGGTTAGGAACTGACAGATGAGAAGTTGAATTAATATTATTTTCCAAGAATAAATCTAGTTAATTAAAGCAACAATATTAGGTTTTAAAGGGTAGTTACCTACCACTCCTCCCCTTCCCAAACGAACATGAGACTTTTATCCCATATTACACTTATAGCAATCAGTTATCAGTTGTGAGAATTAAGTGAATTCTGATCCCCCCAACCCCACTTAATAAGGGGGTATCTCCAAGTTATCATGAATCATTCCTGATTGCTATACTATCTATATTATACCTTATTTGCGACCCATAATACTAATGGTAAGGTCAGAAAACTTAGTAAAGTTGTGAGTAACTGCTCACCGCAACAAAAAAGTCTTATTGAAAAGCACTACAAACAACATCAGTTGAGTCAACAAAAATATAAGCCCTGTGATTTAGCGTAAAATTTAAGCTAATTTATTACGGCTATTTTAATGACTAACATTTCCAGAATCAAGTCTTTTAAAAACCTCAAATAAAAACAACAATATGAGAAAAAAAATAGTAAGATAGTTTTTTGTTAGCGGAGATTATCCGCTAATCCTGTGTATTTTTGTGCAGAGAGATAGGGCGATCAAGAAAAATCTATCCCCCATCGGCTCCGGAGCCTTTTACATCTCTAATCCTGGGGGACTCCGACCAGCTAATGAAAATAATTCGCATAATTGGACAATGGCATTTTGCCCCTGTAATCTCATGGTCTCTAAAAAACTGAACATTTGGGTGACTAACTCTGCACCCCAGTCGCTTCTTGCTCCCCCACTTACTTTGCGGTGAATGACAATGGGACGTAAAGCTCTCTCAGCATCATTATTATCTGGTTTGACTTCAGGATAAGTTAGAAAGGTGAACCACTCTTCCCAATGACGTTTGAGACGGTTAATCAATCTTTGTGCATCATAAGGCCATCCTTTTTTGGGAGTTGCTTTAAAAATCTTTTGCAGTGAGTTCTCGACTTCTGTTCTTTTGGAGCCTAAGTCTTCAAGGGTTAAATTTCGAGCATGATAATGACGATAATGGATACGGGCGGTTGCTAAAACTTGCTGTACATCGGCAGCAAATTCTCGATTCGCTTGAAAACGACTGGTTTTAAGGGACTCTAACTCTCGTTCTAAATGTGCCAGACATTTCTGTTTGGCCATCGCACTTTGTCTAAAGTAGGCACTATAGCAGTCACTGGTGAGGATGCCCTTAAAATCTGCTCCTAACAATTTCTCGACTTCTGCGGAGCTTCTAGTGGGAGCCAACATCAACACACAGACCTCATTTGATGTGGCTACCCAAACCCAATACTTGATGCCATCGATGCAATAACTGGTTTCGTCAACACATCGGATTCCTGGCTGCTGGATGTACTTTAACCACTGTTGGGTCAAGGGTTCTAAACTTTCTTGAAACCATTTGTGCATTTTGGCAAGGCTCCCTTGAGAAATGGGAATGCCAAAGACATACTCTATAAAATGTTCCTGTTTACGCCATGTAAGATTACCCCCATAGCCAAGCCAGCCCACGATGCTACTTAATCGCGCCCCATAACGGAATCCTTCTTTAACTCCCAATGGAACAGGACTGTAATCTGACCATCCACAACTAGGACATTTATAGAATCCGCGACGATATTCCCTGATTTCTATGGGTTGGTCTACTACTTCAGCCACTTGCTGGACTTTTTCGGGAACTACTTCATCTCGTTCCACTGAACCCCCACAAACAGGACAGTTTTCTAGTTCTAAAGGGACTATCTTATCGGGCTGACCAAAACCATTACGGGTCTTCCCTGGGTGGTCATATTTTGGTCCGCGTTTAAATCCTTTTTTGCGTTTCTTTTTGTCAGAAGGCTTTTTTAGTGGGTCTGATGATGGGGGGACTGAACTGTTTTTTGAGTTACGGTTTTTTAGCTTATCTCTCTCTTCTTTCAATTTTTCAATTTCTTGCTGTTGTGTAGAGATTTGTTGTTGTTGCTGGTCAATCAGTCTTTGTTGAAGAGATAACTGTTGTTGTGCCTTGACTAGCCACTCAATCATGAAGACATTGTTCGCCAACTGTTCATCGGCGATAGCTCTAACTAGCTTTGAATCAATGGTAGCATTTGTGGTCATAACCCCCACTATACATAAAAATCCCCGATTTTACCTTTATGTTGTCAAGACAGATTCTTTATTGCGGTGAGCAATTACCTTGTCCTTATCAAGATATTTTATCTATTGCTAACAAAAGAATTAAAACTATTCCTAATACTGGATAAGTAGAATAAGTTGTTTTTTTAAAAAGATATCTATCATAAGTTGTTGACTGACTGATACTTTCATTTAGTCTTATTTATCGTGGAGAAAATCAAAAGTTAATATAATTATTCCCTCTTAAACTCAATTTTTGGATAATCAAAGTCAATTTTTTTATTCATCTATATTCAAAATTTCTATTAGTCCTAAAAATTATCATTTTTCATCTCTGGATTGGGCTTTCAAATTAATTTGTGAGAAATCCGGGTTATAGTCCCAGAGGAGAAAGATGCTATGCTTTAAAATGTGGAAAGAGAAGGGAAAGGGCTAGTTGGATTGGTGCTTTAAAAAATGGCAAAATCTTTGCCCCTTTAACATTTGAGGGTTGTTGTAATCGAGATTTATTTGAAGCCTGGTTATCTCAAAGTTTGATTTCTCAATTAGAAGCAGGAGATATTATTATTGTTGATAATGCTACTTTTCATAAAGGGGAAAGCATTAGAGAAATGGTTGAAGATGCTGGCTGTGAAATATGGTATTTACCGGCTTATTCCCCTGATTTAAACAAAATTGAGAATTGGTGGTCTGTCTTAAAAACTTGGATGAAACAAATGTTACCAAAATTTGAAACCGTCCGAGAATGTGTAGATGCTGCCTTCAAAAACTGTCCTAACGTTTTTGCGTAGTGCTATACTTCTGGTGCTGAGGCATAATAAATTCCTCCTCGGTTTTTGGTAGTCCCTACAAAACAGTGGAGGTAAGGCTACAAGAGGGTTTTATGGGTTAAACTAATAAGCGATCGCTACGTCAACTATTTAACCTTAATGACAATAGCTCCTTACAACCCCAAAAATCCCCATCAACTTTTTCCTCAGTTCTGTCCCTGCCCTGATTGCCCCTATTATTTGGATCTAGATAATTACATCACCAAAGATGGAACGTACCCAGTCAAAACAGAGACTCAAAAACGGCAGAGATTCTATTGTCACGCAGGAGGGCATCGTTTTTCAGAGATGGCCTACCCGCATTTCTTACAAATTAATTTGGCTCTACCGAACTTAGTGTGATAAAAATCGCTCAAACCCTCACTAAGCCTGATTTAGCAAGGAAGTTAATAAAAACCAAACTATCAAAAACTAAAATGCTTGCTCCATCAGGCTTTCAGTCTGTTTTTTCTAATAGTTTTACATGACAGGTTCGGTAGAGCCATTAATTTGAAAGCCTAATTGAGAGATAAAAAATGAAAATTTACAGGTGGATTTAATCAATTTATTTTTCTGTGTTCATAATTTAATTTTAAAAGCTAAATCCGAACTCTTTTGTAAATCTGGTTCGCGGAAAACCGCCGCGAACCGCTTTCGGTATCCCAGAACAGACTGACCCACGGATTTTTGTGGCGATCGCCTTTATTTTTTTAGCGATCGCCGTTAGATAGTAGATAGGTTCTCTATCCATCAACGGAAAATTTACAGGTGGAATTTCTCCAGATAATGAGTCTCTTGCGTTGAAAGGAAGAGAGAGAGCTAATGAATTTGAAATTAGAATTCGCTCTTTCAAATTATGTCCCCATTATAACTTAATTTTGTTCATATTTTAGATGCGTTTGCCCTGCTAAAACCGTTAGAACCAGCAATATCCCATCAGTGTAAGCTTGACAGACCACTAGTGATCATAATCAGGAATAAGTGATTCGAGATTGCGAAGTCTTTGAAACCCATATCCGCTCAAGCCAACCAATAACATAGCCAATGCAGAAATAACATACAATAGGGCGATACCTGAACCCTTTTCTGTCCCAAATAACCAACCAAATATCTTTGCTGTTAATTCTCCTGATCTCATGGCAGGTTCAAAAACGTGATCCGCTAAGGGACCAGCTATTAAATAGCTTATTGATGAAACTATTTTAATTATCATCATACGAATAGAAAAAACCCGTCCTTGTATTTCAGGATCTACTTTTTGTAACCAAATAGAATTCACAGAGCTACCCATTACAGGAAAATTAAGAGAAGAACAAAACTGCATTGGAGCCCAAACGAAAAGTCCTGTACCCAGTCCAAATATTGTTTTACTTAAACCAGCTCCAATCATCCCCAACTGTACTCCATCGACCTGACGTTGAAATTTACCCCATTTACTCATTAACAAAGCTCCAACAACACCCCCAAACCCAGCAGCAGAAGCTACAGCACCTAAAACTTTAGGATCACCATTGCTTCGAGCTAAAATCATTGCCGAATAAAGAGAACCACCCATGTCGTGAAAAAACCAGAACATGGATACTAAACATAATAGAAACAACAAACTATTATGTTTCGTTAAATAGTCTAAACCAACACGAAATTCTTTAACAATATTTAAACCTTTTTTTTGCTCTAACGATTCTGATTTTGGTGGAGGAATATGAACAAAAGATACCATACCAATAGCAAAAAGAAAAGTAGTAATATCAATGAGCATAATTCCACTCAAGTCTATCTTTAGATAGAGATAGCCTGCCAATGCTGGTCCAATAATGCTAGAACCATATTTAGCTAAAAATCCCATACTACTTGCACGAACATAGTCAGATTTTGGCACTAAAGTAGAAATAGATGCTGAGAAAGCTAAAGATTGAAATTGCCCAAAAAAACCCATAATTGCTAGAGATAAATATAAGTGCCATATCTGTAAATGATTAGTTGAATATAGTATCAAAAGCATAATTGTTAACACTCCTATTACACAATCTGCGGCAATAATTAGTAATTTTCGATTCCAGCGATCAACTATCGTCCCAGAAATAAAAAGCATAAAAATTTGTGGCACTTGAGCAAAGAAACCAAATAAGGCTAAATCCGTAGCATTACCTGTAAGTTGCCAGATCCAGATGCCTAAAGCAAACAAAGACATTTTAGAACCCAGTAAGGAAAGGCTTTGTCCGAGCCAAATAATATTAAAAACTTTCAGTTCTTTTCTCATTGATTTTGTTAGTATGTTTCAATATTATGATTAATTTGTTTGTTTTTTGGAGGAGATATCTTGTTTTTAGCTAAATTTGCGTTTGACTAGAATGAATTACTCACAGCCTAAATGATAAACTAATTAACCCGCATTTCTCACAAACTGATCAATAATCATCTACAGATCAGATGCCGGGTTATGGTAAATATTTTTCTTACCGAAGCTTACCTCCGCTTCCTCCGCTCTGGTAAGGGTTTCAAGAATAACTTAGCGGCATTCAGATAAGCTGCTTCTATACACCGATGTGATACCTATCCCTCTTCTGTCACTTTCCTAAATTCTGAGGAATTTCCGTCATTACAGCCAACGATACCTAACTAGAGAATCAAGGTTTGACCCCCATTTTTCGGAGTCTGACAGAAGAGGGCTATTTATTGGACTTTGGACAAAAAAAGTTTGTTAGCGTATATTTTACGCTAAACTAAAATCCCAAAATATCGGCTCTGTATCAGTCAATAAAATTGGCTGACAAATAGGGCTAATCTATAGATTCTGAGGAAAACTAAGGAGCTTTTAAGTTTTCAGTTGATTTTTTGCTCCCTTTCTTGATAACATCATGACGAGTTCGTGGGGCTTTTTTGTAACCTTTAATACGTCCGGAAGAAAAACCTCGACGTTTGGGAAATTTGGCGAAAGTCCCCAAGGTCGTAATTATTCTTGAAAAGTCTCTTTGAACTAGACTAGGGGTGATTTTGATGGATTTATTAGTCTTCAAATACTGTTCCCAATCACGGGGTAAAACCACAGCTAATTTTCTGGCAGCCCACAAATTTACATAAGAAAGAAGTGTTAGTTTAAACCAATTTTCTTCATGATGTACATCGGGAGTTAAATAAGATGTCATCAATAATCTTTGTTTACCAAATCGAAAAAGATGTTCCATGTCATAACGTTGTCGATAACACTGATAACAATCAACTAAACTTAACTCATCGCGCCGAGAACCAATAACAATAAGCCACATAGGTTTCCAAATACTATTTCTTTCTTGATCTCTGACAACAATCTGGAGTAAAGTAAAGGGGTGATTGTTCATTTTATAGTTTTTAGTTCCTCTCATTAACATCTGTTTTCATCCCGAAATAGTCACTGTTAATTGACGACCTTTTTTCGTTGTAAAGGGAACATGATGAACTTCATCAGGTTCAGTCCAAGTTTGGTCATCTTTAAGGTCAAATTTATCCCCATACCAACGGGGATGTCCCGAAGTTTTGGCTTGATTTGGGTCCCGAATAAATTGACGATAAAAAACTCGGTCACTTCTAACTCTTGTAATAGTAACTACGTCTTCGTGCTTAACTTGTTCCCCAATAAAATCCTTTTGGCTGTAGTCACTATCAGCCACTAAGACAGATAATTTATCAGAAATAAAGAACTTTGCCAGATTTTTTTTAGTTGTTGATTGCCTTGATTTACTCCTTTATGTTTAGAGGGGACTCGCTCTCCTGATAAGGGGACAGCCCAAGGGACTTTCTCTGTGTCTATTTGGTCAGGTAAAGCGCAGACAACGGAATAACAATGTCCAATATTAATGGGTTTATTTCCCTTAATTGGATTGGGGTAATGAATAAAGGTTTTATCCGCTAACGTTTCGGCAAACGGTCGTGGACAGGGAGTTGTGTCAATACCAAATAAGTTATAATGTTTTGAAGTGGGAGGAATTGTTCTCGATACCGCTGAAAATAAAGTCTCAATTCTCTGTTCATAATTAGGGTCAGTTTGAGTGGGTAAAAACTCTTGAATTCCTCTATATAAACTGTTATAATCTCTTCTAAATAGGGTTTGCTGAAAAAGTTTCTCCAAAATTTATGCCACTTTTGACCAAGAATTTTATGACAAATCAATAAGTTTTAGTACATAAAAATTGTTTAAAGTATAATCAAAATTAATGAAAGGCGGTTTGATGAGTTTCCCTGTTCTATTATTAGTAAATAAGGACAAAAAAAGCGACAAAAACTGCCTCAGAAGTTTAGAAAGATTGACAACTAAAAATGTAATAGCAATAGATGTAATGGAGGTTTCAGGGAGTTTTGTCATCACGAGATTTAGGCTAAATCTTCGTTTAGCTTGTCCAAACTTTCCCTCAATAGCATTACGGAAGCATTCATCGGAGTGGGCTTGTTTCTTTTCTTCTTCACTGACATTTTTCGGAGGTCTTCCTAACTTCGGACCACTGATTCTTATCCCTCTTTCCTTACACCAATTTCTGTTTTCCCTAGTTCGATAAATTTTATCTACATGGACGGATTCGGGATAATAGCCAAACGTTTCTTTATACTTTTCTACTTGTTCTTTTAAATGACAAGATTCATTGAAGTTTTCCCAACTTATTTTGTCTAGAAACACATAGTTATCTACACAGCTTACTGAGAGTTTAGCTCCAAAATCTATTGGGTTTCCTGCTTTTCCCCTCACTATTGGACGAATATGCGGTTGAGTTAAACTTACAATTCTTTGAGGAACACTCTGGGTCTTATTCTCCCACATTGACTGTTGTTGTTCATAAACTTTTTTGATAGTCTCTAGACAATTTTTCTGTCTTTTACTCAGATTTTCCAGGGAAGCCCCAGCTTGAATTAAGTCTTCTATATTTCCTAAATTTTTCTTAAGGTATTTTAACTGTTTCCCGATAGCTTTTCTTCTTTCTTGATAAGATACTTTTCGTTTTTTAGCTACTTTTAAGTATTCCTTTCTAGCAATTTTTCTAGAAGTTCTCGGCTTTTTTCTCAATTTTACTCTTAATGGTTTATAAAGATTATCTGTTATTCTTTCTGTCTCAATTCTGGCTTGATTTAATATGCCTAAATCCGTTGGGTATTTGATGTCTGCTGGCGCACAAGTCGCATCTAAAATTAGTTTACCTTTATTTTTTATTTTTTCTCCTTTTTCTTGGAGACAATCCTTTTTTTTTACTTCTTTATCACTCTTGTCTATTTCTCTTTTTACTATTTTTTTATTGATTTTGTTTATCAATTCCCCATCAATTCTTTTCCTAAAATGAACTAGCATTGAAGATTCCAGTGGTGGCTCTTGTTGATAACAATTTAAACCTATAAAGTATTGTAGATAGGGATTTTCTCTAATCTGTTCTATAGTTTCTCTATCACTTGTTCCTAATTTTTCCTTAATAATTAATGTCCCTAATGCCATTCTAAATAGTTTGGCTGGCGCACCTTTTTCTGCTGAAAAAAGTTTAGCATATTCTTCCTCAAAATCATCCCAAGGTATCAACTCTGCCATGATTACCCAACGATTATTGGGGGACAATTTGCCCTCGAAAGGTAATTCAAATTTTTCTGGGGGCGGTAAAGGTTGCTCCTCTTTTCGATACATTTGTTCTTGACCAACAACTGGGAGGTGTTTCTACCAATTATAGCGGTTTGTAGCCGACAAAGCTGATCTTTTTTGCGATCGCGAATATGGGTGTAACCTTTTAAAGAATAGGGTTTTGCTTTTATTCAGCAAACCCTACTTATCCTAATATTTGTTCTTGAGAAAAAGGACAAATATTAGATGAAAATTTTTATTGTGTTTATTAGAATCAATATTAATAGAACCGTAAAAACATTGACATATTGTTGCATAAAAATACTCATTATAACTACCCAAAATCAACCATTCCTAATACTTGGTTGAAAGTATCTTCATCTAAGTCAACTAAGGACAAATCAGATATGGTTTCATGATCAGATTCACAGTCATTAATTAGTTGTTGTAAGATATCAAGAAATTTTTTGGTGATCGCTTCAATGGTTGATGATTTATACAATTCACAACTATAATTCCAGGTAAACTGCAATTGTTCCCCTATTACTAAACTATTAATCTCTAAAGAATGGGGTTTAGTTTGCTTAATATCTTGGTTTAATCCAGCATCATAAGGAGATAAAGAAAACTCTGAATTATCTGACAATAAAGCATCAAATTGACCAAAATAATTGAAACTAATTTCAGCTAAACTCTCAATTTCTGAATGCTCATAAAAATAACGCATCACTCCGTAACCTATACCTTGATGGGGAATAGAACTTAATTGCTCTTTAACAGCTTTTAGAGAATCTACAAGAGTGTTAGAGTTTTCTATATTTAGAAAAACAGGAAAAAGACTTGTAAACCAACCAACAGTACGAGTAATATTTATCCTATCATTAATATCTTCCCTTCCATGACTTTCTAAGTTAATTAATAAAGAACGTTGTTCCGTCCACTGACTAACAGCTTCTACTAAGGCAGTGAGTAAAATGTCGTTAATTTGAGTATTAGAAGTTTTAGGGAATCGTTTTAATAGGGTTTCGGTTTCTTCTTGTACCAAGGTAACAATAAACTTGTTTAGTTACTGCAATAGTATTTTCACCTTCTGGATAATCTCTAAGGCAAGAGACACCAAGTTTCTGCAAGTAATTCTTGCCCATATTCTTTCTCCTCTTCTATGGCATAATTCTTGAAATTGGTCTGACCAAGTTTTGATAGAAGTGCTTTCAAAGGGTAGGTCAATAGGTTGAAATATCTGGTTAATGTTGAATAAGCGGTTTGGAAAACTTCTTAACT
>NZ_AADV02000052.1 GCF_000167195.1 Crocosphaera watsonii WH 8501
GGAGGGGGGGGAATAAATCGACCGCTACATAATTTTGCATGAAAAATATACATAGACACACATGGTTTGGCTAGGCTCTTTAAGGTTCTATTAAGACTACCTTATAGAAGTGCAAAATTTGCACGAGTCTAAATGCCATTAGTTGCGCTGGTTGTTTGATTAATTGATGGGCTTGTATTCGAGATAAGACTTCAATCAGAGTAGCTACACCGCTATATAAAACTTACTCAAACTTACTCTCTACTAATATGAGTAAGTTTAGACAAGATTGAGTATGTTTTTGGGAGCAGCATCGACCCCTCTCTCATATAACCCAGATTCCGCACTTCAAAAAGTAGCATTAAATACTACAAGCCTGGGGTTAATAATTAAGTATAATTGCTTAAGCTCTTGAAGACAAAAAAGTGGGATAATTGCTTAAGTTGTTTCCTCTGTAAAAAAAGAGCGAAAAATGTCTTATTTAGAAGAAATACAAGTTAAAAATTTAGACCATTTAGGGATAGTAGCTGGTTTAATTGATGAAATAGGAATAGTCAAAATAATTAATAATAAATTAGGAATAGATGTTAGAGAAAAAATCTCAGCAGGTACAGTAGTTAAGTCTATTTTAATCAATGGACTAGGATTTGTTTCAAGACCTCTATATTTATTCAGTCAGTTTTTTCAAGATAAAGCCATTGAGAAATTGTTAGGAGAAAGAATTAAACCTGATTACCTTAATGATGATAAAATTGGGAGAGTAATGGATGAATTATATAAATATGGACTAAATGATATTTTTATTGAAGTAGTTTTAGAAGTAATTAAAAAAATTAAAATAGACCTTAAATACTCCCATTTAGATTCCACATCATTTCATTTAGATGGAGAATATAAAAGGGAAGAAGATAAAGAGAAACAGGAAGAAGAAAAAATTATTAAAGAAAGACCAATTCTTATTAAGAAAGGATATTCTCGGGATCATAGACCAGACTTAAAACAATGTGTCTTGGATTTAATAACAAGCCAAGATGGAGATATTCCATTATTTGTGAGAGTAGGAGATGGAAATGAATCTGATAAAGCTGTATTTGGAAAAGTTTTAGTAGAATTCAAAAAGCAAATAAAGTTTGATAGTATCATGGTTTGTGATAGTGCTTTATATGGTCAAGAAAATCTCCAACTAATCCAACATTTAAAATGGATAACGAGAGTTCCAATGACCATAAAAAAAGCAAAAGAATTAGTGCAAAATATAGAGGTGGAAGAAGTAAAAGATGAAGATAAAGAAAAAAGAAGTGACCTAAATTTAGAAAGTTATACCTGGAAAGAAGAAATTGTTACTTATGGTGGAATCAAGCAAACTTGGTTAATAGTCTTGAGTGAAAAAAGACAGAAAAGTGATTTGGAAAAACTAGAAAAACAACTTTCCCAAGAAGAGAAGAAATCCCAAAAAGTTCTTAAAGAAATACAATCTGAAGAATTTGAACATCCTCAAGCTGCTCGATATAAATTAAAAGCTATTAATAAAAAATTGAGATTGTTGGAAATAAAAGAAGTTGAACTGATTGAAACTTACTCGAAAAAAAAGGAAAAGAGTTATAAAATGATTAGTCTGATCATCAAAAAAGATAAAGAGATAAGGTGATTTCTGATAAAGGAGATCCCTTACGATCCCCCCTAAACCCCCTTAAAAAGGGGGGAATAATTGGAAAAGCAGGTATATTCAAGTGTGGAAATCACCTAAGTAGAAAGACTAAAGAAGCAGGAAAATTTATTTTAGCAACTAACTTAGTAGAGGAAAATAAATTAGAAGCTAGTGAAATTCTGATAACTTATAAAAACCAGCAATCTACGGAAAGAGGATTTCGATTTTTGAAAGATCCCTTATTTTTTACTGATAGTTTCTTCGTTGAAAAACCAGAAAGAATAGAAACAATGTTATTTTTAATGTCTTTGTGTTTGTTGATTTATAACTTGGGGCAAAGAGAATTAAGAAATTGTTTAAAAAGAGTCAAAAAAGGAATAAATAATCAAGTAGGGAAAGTAACATTGCGTCCGACTTTGAGGTGGATATTTCAATGTTTTCAAGATATTCATTATGTGATTTTAAACGGAGTTAAACAAATTGTCAATTTAACAGAAGAAAGGCGTTTTATATTGAGTTTATTACCTGCATCTTGTGAAAGATATTATCTATAAATTGAATTGGATAAAGCAAAAATAATAAAAGAATAAGAGTCTAATGATATCAAATGAGAAGAGGAAACTCTCCTTCGTTTGTGCTGAGTCTTGCTAAGTTTTCAATGAGTATAAATCTTCTTAATTTGATTATTTTTCCTAAAAATTTAATGAAAAGAGAAATATTCTTGCCCAGGTATGATTTTCGGACTTTTTAAAACTATGTATTTTTTTATACTACATTTTGAAGTGCGGAATCTGGGTTAAAATCAACCCGAATTAGACAAAGATGAAAAGATAAATCAATCACTCATTTTTCCAAAAAAATTATTAATAAAATCTCTAATAGTACTAGATTGTTAGAATAAAATATGCTATAATTTAATTATTAAAGCAATTTACCTTAAACTGATTTAATGAGTCCGAGTTATCCCCGAACCCCTCGTCAAGTAATCAACTTTAGTAAACAGAAAGGAAAAGAAATAATCGCTAATTTTGATGGGGGACTAATCACTTCAGATGCGGGGATTGTCTGGATAGCTGAGTTGGATAAAAAACTGGGAATTACGGAGAAGTTTGGTAACTGTTTTCAAGATCATCGTCATCAATCTTATGTAGATCATTCCGTTCATGAGTTATTAGCACAAAGGCTTTATGGAATTATTTTAGCCTATGAAGATGTCAATGACCATGATAAATTACGTCACGATCCTGCCCTTAAGATCGCTTTAGAAAAGCTTAATGAACTTGAAGATAAAAAGGGATGGTTAGCTGGAAAAAGTACAATTAATAGATTGGAATATTGTCCTGAGACTATTCTCGACCAAAAAACGAGTCGTTATCATAAAATAGAACCCAACTTTGAAGCCATTGAAAAATCTTTTGTCGAATTTTTTTTAGAGTCTTATAAAAAACCTCCCTTAAGTATTATATTAGATATGGATGTCACGGATGACCAAGTACATGGTAATCAAGAAGGGGCATTTTTTAATAGTTATTATCACGGAGTATGTTATGCTCCTTTATATATTTTCTGTGGGCATCATTTATTAGTTGCTAAACTTCGTTCATCTAATGTAGATCCAGCCGATGGAGCCTTAGACGAATTACAAAGAATTATCGGACTAATTAGAGAAAAATGGTCAGAGACTCATATCCTAGTTAGGGGTGATAGTGCCTATGCCCGTGAAGAAATCTTCTATTTTTGTGAAAATCAGCCTTTAGTTGATTATGTTATAGCTATGGGGACAAATGGCGTTCTTAAGTTACGAGCGGATGATGTAATTGAAAAAGCCAAACATGAATATGAAAAAAAACTAGCTCCAATAACTGAATTAATGGATAGTTTATTTCAGAAAAAAGAAGATTTAGAAGAAGTTAAAAAATTAGTACCAATTTCTACTTGGTATCGCTCTATTAGTTATAAAACAGAAAAGTCATGGAGTTGTCAAAGAAGAGTAGTGACAAAAGTTTGTTATGGAAGTGATGGCTTAAAAATGCGCCATGTGGTGACATCTTTGCCCGCTTCAAAAATTCCACCCTCAAAACTTTATACAAAAAAATACTGTCCGAGAGGCGAGATGGAAAATCGGATTAAAGAACAACAATTAGACTTGTTAGCTGATAGAACTTCAACTCAAACATTTCAAAGTAATCAACTAAGATTATGGATACATTCCTGGGCTTATGTTCTCATAAATGCTTTTCGTCAACACTGTTTAAAAAAAACTTCATTGGCTAAAGCAACTGTGGGAAGAATACGTCTAAATCTTCTTAAGTTGGGAGCCAGAATAAAGATTAGTTGTAGAAGAATTATTATCGCTATAGCTAGTGCTTGTCCTTATCAAGATATTTTGTATATTGCTAACAAAAGAATTAAAACTATTCCTAATACTGGATAAGTAGAATAAGTTGTTTTTTAAAAAAGATATCTATCATAAGTTGTTGACTGACTGATACTTTCATTTAGTCTTATTTATAGTGGAGAAAATCAAAAGTTAATATAATTATTCCCTCTTAAACTCAATTTTTGGATAATCAAAGTCAATTTTTTTATTCATCTATATTCAAAATTTCTATTAGTCCTAAAAATTATCATTTTTCATCTCTGGATTGGGCTTTCAAATTAATTTGTGAGAAATCCGGGTTAAGCATTGTCTATCTTGCCTTAATTGTTACTATGAGTGAGGAACAAAATAGTTGAAATATGTTCTCAATAATTAGTAACAACAAGGAGAGAAAATGCTTTATCTTCTCGATTTTCAGGTAGAATACGGTCCGAACATGACTCAAACCGATCTCTTCTCCATTTGGTCAAAAGAAGCAGAAACGGTACTAGAAGCCAAAAAAGCTGGTGTTGTGGTAGATTCATGGAAATGTGTAGGGGAAAGAAGGGTTATTGCTATTGTTAACGTAGATTCTCCCGATATCCTTGATCAAATCCTCTTTACTCTACCTATTATGAAAGCAATGGGACAATATGTTAATGTTAAAGTGACATCCTTACGTCGTTATGAAGACTTTGCTGCCGATGTCAACCAATGGCTAAACGAAGCAAAAAATTAAGGCGAGGTTTGATAGTCAACGATCGCAATATTCCATTCTCCCAGTTGACTGGTTTGAAAGGCCACTTGAGATCCATCCCCTGTAATGGTAGGTTGTCTGACAGAACCGCGAACATTAGCAGTGAGTAGAGTCGATCTTTGTACCCGGCGATCGTAAACCATCACATCTGGTTTACCCCGTTCCGTGGAAACATAAACCAGATAACGTCCATCAAAACTCAACCCAGGTTGATCTTGACTGGAATCTCTACGATTAAGATTAGGTAAAGAAACAAGGCGTTTTTGTTGTAAGTCAAAAAGATAGATATCCCGATGACCTTGACGTTCCGAAGCAAAGGCTAAATAACGACCATCTCCGCTATAGGTTGGGTATTCTTCAGGGGACTTGGTGTTGAGTCCTCCTGTGGGTATTTCTGGGGTGATCAGAAGGGGATGACGACAGCCAGACAAGCCCATCCCTATTAGTAAAATAGGAAAGATAAAAATTGGTAAAACTGTATTTTTTATGGACAACAGCAAACCTATTTTTTCCGTGATAAAGTCTACTGTTCTAGACTATCCCCCCATAGCACAATCCGTCAACATAGATGAAAAGACCAAGATTATAGATTAATATTAAGTTATGTAAACATTTGCTAGTATCTGTGAGTATTTTAACAGCTTATAACAGTCTCCAACCTCCACAAAGACGCAGCTTAGGGTCTTTGCTGGTCATAGGTTTATCATTTTGGATTAGCATTACCAACCTATTGCCTACCTTACCCACCTACATTAGAGAACTTGGGGGAACCCGTTCTCAGATTGGTTTAGTGATGGGTAGTTTTGCCATTGGATTACTTTGTTCTCGTACTTCTTTGGGCTATTTAGCTGACAAAAAAAGCCGTAAATTAGTGCTTTCTATTGGCATTATTGTAGCAGGACTTGCTCCTCTTGGTTATTTATTAATTAACTCGGTTTTTCCTTTAATTGCAGTTCGTGCTATTCATGGGGTAAGTATTGCTGCTTTTACCACAGCTTATAGTGCTTTAGTTGTTGACTTATCCCCCATCAAACAACGAGGGGAATTAATTGGTTATATGAGTTTAGTTAATCCTATTGGTATGAGTATTGGACCGGCTTTAGGTGGTGCTTTAAAAGAATTTTCAGGTTATCCTGCTTTATTTATTACTTCAGCAATTTTCGGATTTTTAGGCTTATCTTTATTATTTTCAATTCCAGAAAAATCCTGTGTTAACCAACCAAAAAATACTTTTTCTCAAGGCAATAGTCGTAATTTTAAGCAGATGTTATCTAGTCATTCTTTAATAATACCTGCTTTAATCTTATTGATGATTGGCTTATTATTTGGGAGTTTGATCACCTTTTTACCTTTATTTCTCGAAGAAACAGACTTAGGATTTAGTGCCGGTTGGTTTTACACAACAGCAGCGATCGCTAGTTTTTCCTCCCGTATTTTTTCAGGACCTGCTTCTGATCGTTATGGACGTGGGCCTTTAATAACAGTTAGTCTTATTTGTTATTTTGTTGCTATGATTTTGTTAACACAGGCAACAGGTGGCAGACAAGTATTATTAGCAGCAATTTTTGAGGGTATTGGTGCAGGAACTTTACTACCGATGATGATTGCTTTAATTTCTGATCGATCTTCTTCCTACGAAAGAGGACGAGTTTACTCTGTTTGTTTAGGGGGTTTTGATCTAGGAATGGCTTTTGCTGGTCCATTAGTAGGAAGCTTAGGAAGTCATTTAAGTTATCAAACTATTTTTACATTTACTGGTAGTCTTGCTTTGGTCGCTTTTGTCTTATTCATTAGTCAATCTAACTATAATTTTCAGACTTCTTTTAGTTTTGCTTTAGGTAAGGAAAAAGATTTATATGCTTTTGATGATTAAACCATTAATAATTAGGGTTTGCTGAATAAAAGCAAAACCCTATTCTTTAAAAGGTTACACCCATATTCGCGATCGCAAAAAAGATCAGCTTTGTCGGCTACAAACCGCTATAATTGGTAGAAACACCTCCCAGTTGTTGGTCAAGAACAAATGTATCGAAAAGAGGAGCAACCTTTACCGCCCCCAGAAAAATTTGAATTACCTTTCGAGGGCAAATTGTCCCCCAATAATCGTTGGGTAATCATGGCAGAGTTGATACCTTGGGATGATTTTGAGGAAGAATATGCTAAACTTTTTTCAGCAGAAAAAGGTGCGCCAGCCAAACTATTTAGAATGGCATTAGGGACATTAATTATTAAGGAAAAATTAGGAACAAGTGATAGAGAAACTATAGAACAGATTAGAGAAAATCCCTATCTACAATACTTTATAGGTTTAAATTGTTATCAACAAGAGCCACCACTGGAATCTTCAATGCTAGTTCATTTTAGGAAAAGAATTGATGGAGAATTGATAAACAAAATCAATAAAAAAATAGTAAAAAGAGAAATAGACAAGAGTGATAAAGAAGTAAAAAAAAAGGATTGTCTCCAAGAAAAAGGAGAAAAAATAAAAAACAAAGGTAAACTAATTTTAGATGCGACTTGTGCGCCAGCAGACATCAAATACCCAACGGATTTAGGCATATTAAATCAAGCCAGAATTGAGACAGAAAGAATAATAGATAATCTTTATAAACCATTAAGAGTAAAATTGAGAAAAAAGCCGAGAACTTCTAGAAAAATTGCTAGAAAGGAATACTTAAAAGTAGCTAAAAAACGAAAAGTATCTTATCAAGAAAGAAGAAAAGCTATCGGGAAACAGTTAAAATACCTTAAGAAAAATTTAGGAAATATAGAAGACTTAATTCAAGCTGGGGCTTCCCTGGAAAATCTGAGTAAAAGACAGAAAAATTGTCTAGAGACTATCAAAAAAGTTTATGAACAACAACAGTCAATGTGGGAGAATAAGACCCAGAGTGTTCCTCAAAGAATTGTAAGTTTAACTCAACGGCATATTCGTCCAATAGTGAGGGGAAAAGCAGGAAAACCAATAGAGTTTGGAGCTAAACTCTCAGTAAGCTGTGTAGATAACTATGTGTTTCTAGGCAAAATAAGTTGGGAAAACTTCAATGAATCTTGTCATTTAAAAGAACAAGTAGAAAAGTATAAAGAAACGTTTGGCTATTATCCCGAATCCGTCCATGTAGATAAAATTTATCGAACTAGGGAAAACAGAAATTGGTGTAAGGAAAGAGGGATAAGAATCAGTGGTCCGAAGTTAGGAAGACCTCCGAAAAATGTCAGTGAAGAAGAAAAGAAACAAGCCCACTCCGATGAATGCTTCCGTAATGCTATTGAGGGAAAGTTTGGACAAGCTAAACGAAGATTTAGCCTAAATCTCGTGATGACAAAACTCCCTGAAACCTCCATTACATCTATTGCTATTACATTTTTAGTTGTCAATCTTTCTAAACTTCTGAGGCAGTTTTTGTCGCTTTTTTTGTCCTTATTTACTAATAATAGAACAAGGGAACTCATCAAACCGCCTTTCATTAATTTTGATTATACTTTAAACAATTTTTATGTACTAAAACTTATTGATTTGTCAGAAAATTCTTGGTCAAAAGTGGCATAAATTTTGGAGAAACTTTTTCAGCAAACCCTAAAGTAGGATATCAAAAAGGATATAATCGAAAAATCAAAGATTTAGACAATTTTAAGCAGTTTGTTCAGATTCATGGCAGTAAAACTCAAGAAGAAATGGCAGAAATCTGGCCCACTCCTGTTAGCGATCGCACCATAGGAAAAGCATTGAAAAAAATTGGCTATACTAGGAAAAAAAAACTTACGGATATAGAGAGAGAGATGAGAAAAAAAGACAAGAATTTAGGACAAAAATCGGAACAAAGAAGAAAGAAGAGTTAGTATATATTGATGAATCAGGGATAGACAATAGAGAAGATTATGGATATGGGTGGAATGAAAAAGGGAAAAGATTTTATGATTTAAAGTCAGGAAAAAGAAGTCTGAGAGTAAGTATTCTGAGTGCATTGTGCGAAGGTAAATTAATAGCACCTTTAACATTTGAAGGATCTTGTAATCGTGATGTGTTTCAAAAATGGTTAGAAACCATGCTCATTCCAAATCTCAAACCAGGTCAAATAGTAATCTTAGATAATGCTACTTTTCACAAGGGAGAAAAAATTAGACAATTAATTGAGTCTGTTGATTGTGAATTACAATACTTACCACCCTATTCACCAGACCTCAATGAAATTGAACATTATTGGTTTCCTATTAAAAATAGAGTGAGAAAATCACAAGGAACAATTGAAGATTTTCGAGAACGAGTGGATCTTGCTGTTAAATTAACGTCCTAACCTATACTTCGACTGCTATAAAGTTTTGTTTTTAACTATAAAGCTTTTTGATAAATCATCAGACTTTTTATGACGTTTACATACACCCCAAAAACGTTTCGACATTATTTCTACACCAAAGGGGTGTTTCATTAAACAGTACGAAAATACTAAGGTAAATACTATTTTTTCTCTAATGTTGAAAAAAACACTAACTGGTTTGTTATTAATCTTAACAACGCCCTATTCAGCGATCGCAGGGGTTGGGACATCAGCCCAGGTATTTGCTCCCTCCAGTATTTAATAATATTAAATTCTATTCGTCGTTTTATACTCTAGAGCTTACAAGTTTTTACAATTGTGTCTACAACAATCAGGATCTTGTTCCCGAAAACTGTATGACCGCTAATCTTAAACAGGAAAGCATTTTGATGCTGAGTAGTCTCTCCCCTGCTAGAATTTGTCTAGTAAGGGTGAAAGGAAAAACATGGCTAACGAAAGAATTCAGCTAAATATTCGTATGGACAATGAGCCAGAACTGTATGAAAAAATTAAAGAACGAGCATCTATCCTTAACTCTAGTGTTAATGAATTTGTGATTAACGCTCTGAGTGTTGCTGTTGGTTGGAGTATTCCTGTAGATGCTGTCAAGATGCTAGAAAAAATTAATCAACTAGAAAAGCGAGTTCAAAAATTAGAACAGCAGCAAAGGGAAAGGTAATGATATTCCAAAACAATTCAAACATACTAACTTTGTCCTAATGTGGTGAAATTCGTAACTGGCAGTTTTGGTTGACTACATCGTATACATCAGAATCAATCTGATTATTTTTAGAATTCCCCAAATACGAAATTTAACTACCATCACCTCCCACTGATTCAGATTCTTTGACTAAACATTACCTAAAAGCCTAGCTTAACCTATCTAGATTTTAGACGTAGTTAGATGAGTTGAGTTAAGTGGCTCTTAAAGTCTATTAGTAACTTTTTTGTTTTAAAATTACTCAAAAATCCATTATTAGATTGCCCAAAAACAGTTGACGTTTGGCTGGTTCAATCAGATGTTCAATCACCCAAATTATCATAGATTCAGTAAAGGACTCTCCTTGAATAACTTGAGCCAGTTGCGATAAATCATGAGAGAGGAGGATTGTTTGGATCTGTTGAGCAAGCTGTCTGCCACGTCTACCATTGAATGTCCCATCTGGAAATGTCTCCCAAGGAATATCGGATAATGATAATGCTTGGATATTTTCGGAGTTGGCGGTGCGGCAGCACTCGCGTAGCGAGACCGCCGTTAATGGTTCTTGGTTCGATGTCCCACTCCCATTAGAGCTATCTCCAGGATTCTGTTGATTATTATTAATCTCAGTCAAGATACTCTCATTATCCCTTGGCTGCGGTTTTTCTAATTCATCCACCAACCAGGGGTCAATTAACAAATCAACATTTTGCCCTGTGCTGTCATCCGTTGGCCTTTGGTCAATCAACAAATCAACATTTTGGCTAAACTCCGCTTGATGAGTAACTTTGACGGTGTTGATAGACGGTGCAACATTTTTATCAACATCAACAAAATGACAAACCGACCGAGGGACGATCAACAAAAAATGGTTCTCTAATTCCACACTAATGTTCCCATTCTCGTTGGGGTGGCCCATACCATCAACCCACTGGTTAGGGAGAATTTCCACCCTGACAGGCACTTTGAGTAAAGACGGTTCGTTGCCAATTTCTTTTACAGTAGTAGTCCCTAGAGATGAGAATCCAGATTTTGTTGATGTAGATTTTTGTTGATGGAGGCGATCAACATTTTTAGTTTGACCTACATTCCTTGATTGATCAGGTATTAAGGGGGGTGGCGACTCAAATTGTTGATTTGTTGATTGAGTTTTATTTCCTACCCCTGATACTAACTCTGAATTAACCTCATTTTTCGTTACGGATGGTTGATGACCAAATGGGGTGGAGTACACTGGATTAAACTGAGACTGGGTTATAGTTTTTGCCTCATAGCGTAAATGGATTCCCTTACCATGTAAAATCCCGTATCCAGCTTCTGCTAATTGGCTGAATAATTTCCGAATAAAATCGGCGGTCGCTTTTTTACATTTGTTGATACAGGAATGCCATTCTTTACTTGACGCGCAGCGATCGCCCCCCCTGTCTTGGTCGCCCATTGCTGAATTTCTGCCATAAACCCTGACAAACCTTCTGTTTCAGAATTTTTACGGCAATACACCCATTGGTTTTGAATCAAGAAGTATTGGGCTAAATAAACCGCCCGTTTCATGGTTTCACCAGATATAGTGCTTTCTGGTGCTTGTCCTAATAGTACCGCTTCTACTAGGTGCAGCACTAAGGCTAATCGCACAGTATAGGCTTCTAACTTAGGATAAATCCCTTTGAGACTCAAATGAGTTTCTGCGTTCATTAAATCGACTAAATAATGTTGCCAATGTTGAAAAATTTTCCTGGATTCTAAGGTTAAGAAATAACGACTGGATGGTAATTTTCTTAACCCACGATAAAGGGAATAAAGTAAGTCTTGAAATACTTCAACATCATTCCCCTCATCGTCAACAAAGTTTTTATAGGCAGGGGGAAATGGGGGGGCTGAAATTAACCATCGGGAAAGAAACCCATCTAAGTCATCTTGTTGTTCAATTAAGTTATACATCAGACTTAATTGATACCCTGCACTACGAGAAACCGCCATCTTTTCTAAGAAGATAGAGTCATCATTCACCCGATCCCTTATATACATATCCCCATTGAACTCGGATAGATCAATTTCTCGGTCATTTCCTTTACCATTACGATACTTATTAAATCCTTTTAAATAAGCTCCCCATTCATCGTGATGAACTAAAAATCCCCTTGGAGATTTGGCATGAATTCTTATTTGTTCTTCAGGGGTACAATCAATGAGCATAAATCGCTCTCTTTGGGGTCGTTTTAAGTTTTTCTCTCCTTGCTCAATGGCTGCGTCATAATCTTTTAACTCTTGTTGATATTGTTGGAGAGCTTCTTTTTCTAGCTTTTTCAGGGGAGCTAAAATAATCTTTTGTAAGGGAGACTTCATTTCCCCTGTTTCCCCTAATAATAGGGTACGAATAAGACAAGGTTGACTATACCCAGAACGTTTTTTAACCACTACTTCTGCCCCTGTTCCCACACAGGATGCAGCCGTGGCTAGAAGGGTAACAATTAATCCTTCCACTGGCCCTGGCATTGCGTCAGCACAATTGTTCATTAATTGAGCAAATTCTTGGGAAAAGATTTGTTGGGGATCTAAGCGATAGTTTCGACGAGATAGCAGGTTTTGAACTTGAGTAATAATTTCAGGTTTAATCTGTTCTACGTCAAGTTCTTGGGCTAATTGTTGCCAATAACGGTCTAATTGTTGTGAGGGAATATGATACTGACAGGATAGATAAAAGAGGGCTTCTTGACGGTCAGAACCCGTTACTCCCTTCATGATTAAACGGGTAACGGCTTCTTTAAGTGTTAACTGTTGCTCTTGTTCTAATGTGTCCTGTTGTTCATTAGTGAATGGATTAGAAGAATTATTAGTCACAGAATTGTCAGAAACATGGGTAGAAGACTGAGAATAGGATGGAGCTATTTTTCCATTTATATTGTTAGATTGTTGAGGAATAACCTTACCTGTGTTTTGCCCTCTGGGACGCATTGAGTGATTCCCTAAACTTTCCGAAGGGCTTGTTTCCCTGTTAAGGGTTTCCTGGAACGAAGAAGATTGAGATTTAAAGGGAGATTGCCAGCCGTCTTCTTTAGCCCACTGAGCTAAAGAACCAATACTAATCCCCTTACTGGGTTTAAAAGAACGCCATTTGCGCTCACAGCCCCCTGGTTTATACTTGCTCGACTGCCGACTCCAGTGTTCCCAGTCCCACAACAACCCATCAGACACACTCTGTAAAGCCATCCCCACTTGTACCCATTGGTCATAATCGTCGGCTCTCCAAGATGCTAAGGCTTCGAGATAGGATCTCGCCCAATCTTCATCTGTCCATTTCTGAGACGGGCTGTATGTCCCCTTAGAGGAGTAAACAGGGGGGTAAATGGGTTGAGACTCATCAGAATGAGTTTGTCCCCCTTGTAACTCATTTACAGGCTTATGGGGAGCATTTTCTGATGAACTATTCTCTGTACAAGGAAGCTTTAAGGACGGAGAATCAGAATAAACAGGTTGATTTTGTTGTAGTAGAAATTCGATTAACCAATCTGGTGCGATCGCCGTTGCTACATCCTCACCATTTTTCTCTGTAAGTTCTTGGTTCTGAGCATTTCTCTGTGCGCTTTCTTCAGGGGATACTAACCAATGATATTGTCCAGTTTCTGGATGCTTAGACGGAGGTAACACCGACTGACAGCCATCCCACCGAAATTCTAAGTGCTGTCCTTGGCCACAATCGATTTTTACGGTTTTTATCTTCTCCCAGTATTCGGGACTAATACGGTAAAGTAGCTGTCGCCGTCCTGGTTTTCCTGATGTCCAACAGGGGGTTAAGGGTAAGTCACCTCCTGATAGTTCCTGTAATTTGGCCTCGGCTAAGTCTCCATCCGCATCAATGGCTAGTACCCCACCTGATACTGTTCCTAGTCTTAATCCGATTCCTGTCCAATGACAGTGCCACTCTTTACCGTTACTGCTTTTTAATTTTTGTCCAGCGACCAGTAATTCGATGAGGTCACAACGGGCGATCGCCTCCTCCTCTTGCCAATTCGGTCTTAAGGGTCGTTTATCTTTTACCGGAGTTAATACCCAATTGTCAGGAATTTCTGACAGAGCTAATGACCAGTCTGAAGGAGATTGAGGGAATTTGATTTCAATCTGAGTTGATTTTGAGGACGATTGATTTTGGGGCGCACTTGCCTGTCCACACCCAGATACGCTATCTTTATACATATACGCTATCCTTGTACCCGATATTTGCGGTACATAGTAATTGAATACAAAGTGCAGAACTCAGCTAATTGTTTCATCGCAATTTGGGGCTGAGTTTTCGCACATTTACGCACTCAAGTATAACTCTATAGCGGTTCAATACATAGAATGGCAATGTAAATTTTTTTTAAGCGTTTCTTCTCAGGCGAGTTTTCTGTATGTAAGCTAATGCGTCCTCATCAGCAAACAGATAAACAGAATCAGCTTTATAAGCTTTTACTTGAGGTGGCAATCTATTTTTAGGGTTTCCTGTAATCAAATAATGAACATATCGCCGAGAAACCTCTAATTCTTCCGCTAGTTCCTTGACTGTCCAATATCCTGGGACACTTGGTTCTTTTCGCTTCAAAGGGGGATCGAAATCTTCAGGTTTTAATGGCACTTGGTTAGGGGAGTTAACAGTAATCATGGGTCAAAGTAAAGATATCAGTAAATTAAAACAAAATCTATAACATTTCTCGACCAAAACATCTTTTCCTCTCTACCCCTATTTTAAGGCCAACTTTGAGATCCCCCAAAGCGAATACAGTATTTTCGTAACAAAGTAGTAATTAACTGGCACAAGTTGGGAACACTATTCAAGAAACCCCCTAATTCCAAATTTTTGTCTAAATTAAAGCCATGCAGAACATATTTACTAAAAAATTCAAATCAATAATTCATCAGTTTAATACTCCAGATAATTTGGGAGAAGCTGAATTAATGATACCAATGAATCGAGAACAACAAATTATGTTCAAAAAATTAATGAATAAAATTAGAAAAAGAAAAAAAATACAATTAATATTAGGATTTTTTTTAGGTTATTTGGGGGGACACCGTTACTATATTGGAGATTATCTAATTGGAGCAATTTACACGGGGATTGGCTTAATAGCATATCATCAATCTGAATCATTTTTAGCTTTTATAATGATAGGAGCTTGGATTGATTCCTGTTTATTAATGAATAGAATTGATAAGTATAATCACACAAACGCAGTACAAATAGCTAACAAAGTTTCAACATCTGAGAATCCTGTTATTGATCACGCTCTTGAAAAGGCATCAGAATATGCTTTAGATAATGATTTTGAATCAGCCGTTAAAGAGTTAAAATCAGTGTATTCTTTAACTAATTGTGACATCAGTTTAGTTTTTAAAGAGAAGCTTAATGAATATCAAAATAACTTTGATAGACAACAACTTTATAACGCAATAGAAGAAGCCACGCTTACAAATTTTGAAAAAGCGATTATCAGGCTAAAAAAAATTGAGGCTTGTTCAAATTTTTACGAAGAAGCCCAAATCAAAATTGCTGAATATGAAGAAGAATTTAAAAAACAACAAATTGAAAGAGAAATACAAGAGAAAGAAAAAAGAGAGAAAAAAGCCTATCAATTGTTTGAAACAGGAGTTAAAACGGCAGAAGCAGGATTGTTGTCACCTGCATTAATATCTTTAAAACTAATTCAAAAAAATACCAAAATATATGAAGAAGCTCAAATCAAAATTGCTGAATATGAAGAAGCTTTAAAGCATAAAAAACTAGCTCAAGAAAAAGCAAAACAAGAAAAAGAAGAGGAATTAAAACTAAAAAAACAAAAACAAGAACAAGAAAAACAAGAAAAATTAGCAGATCAATTACTAAAGAATGCTGCAATTTTTGCTAATCAGGAAAATTATTCGCAAGCTATACAAGTATTAAATACGATCTCTCATCATCTTCAGGCTTACCAAACTGCAAAACTTCATATTGATCAATATAAAAAGAATCAAGAAAATCTTGAAAAACAAAGAAAAGAATTAATTAAAAACTTACCTAATGTTATTTGTATTATTCATAAAGGTAAGCCAGTAGCGGCGGCATTTATCGATCAAACTCTTTATGTTATTGATTCTTTAGAACGGAAAAACACAATAAATGGAATAATGGGAGATTGCACTACTACCAGTGGTGACTTTATTATTAGTCATTTAATCGTTCGGAATGATAGTCCAAAAACTCGTTCCATCTCGGCTTCTCAGATAGTTTTACTTGATGATAAAAATCGTGAATTTAGTGTATCTTCTGAAGGAATGTCAGCCTTAGTTATGTCAGGAGATAAAACAGCAGAATTAGTATTTACTGAAATTCAACCAGGGTTAGAAAAATACATTTCTATTGTCTTTGAAATTCCATTAAATAGCAAAGATTTTCAACTAAAAATACCAGGTGGGGGACTGTTTAGCCAACCAACTATTCTACCTCTGTCAATTGCTGTATAACTAAACTGATCTCATAACCAATATATGACTTGTTGTACTAAAGATGTTACAAAGTTTAGATTTTTACTCTTCCCCTTCCATCAACCCAGACAACAACTCAGTCAACTCTTCTTGGTCTTTACCTCGATTATCGTCATAAATCATCAACGTATCAAGCTGCTTATGGCGAGATATAGCAGTCGAAGTATAGGTTAGGACGTTAATTTAACAGCAAGATCCACTCGTTCTCGAAAATCTTCAATTGTTCCTTGTGATTTTCTCACTCTATTTTTAATAGGAAACCAATAATGTTCAATTTCATTGAGGTCTGGTGAATAGGGTGGTAAGTATTGTAATTCACAATCAACAGACTCAATTAATTGTCTAATTTTTTCTCCCTTGTGAAAAGTAGCATTATCTAAGATTACTATTTGACCTGGTTTGAGATTTGGAATGAGCATGGTTTCTAACCATTTTTGAAACACATCACGATTACAAGATCCTTCAAATGTTAAAGGTGCTATTAATTTACCTTCGCACAATGCACTCAGAATACTTACTCTCAGACTTCTTTTTCCTGACTTTAAATCATAAAATCTTTTCCCTTTTTCATTCCACCCATATCCATAATCTTCTCTATTGTCTATCCCTGATTCATCAATATATACTAACTCTTCTTTCTTCTTTGTTCCGATTTTTGTCCTAAATTCTTGTCTTTTTTTCTCATCTCTCTCTCTCTATCCGTAAGTTTTTTTTTCCTAGTATAGCCAATTTTTTTCAATGCTTTTCCTATGGTGCGATCGCTAACAGGAGTGGGCCAGATTTCTGCCATTTCTTCTTGAGTTTTACTGCCATGAATCTGAACAAACTGCTTAAAATTGTCTAAATCTTTGATTTTTCGATTATATCCTTTTTGATATCCTACTTTAGCTTTATAGCTTCCTGTTTCTTCTTTTTTCTTTAACCAAAGGTTAATTGTGTTGCGACTTATTCCAAATAAACGACTGGCTTGAGTTTTCGTCATTCCTTCATCGATCGCATTTATGACTTTTGTTCTTAAATCATAACTATATGGAGCCGGCATTGTAATGTTTATCCTATTTTCTTTAGTATTCCTATTTTAACCCAAAATGTCCTAATCTATGCTTCGACTGCTATAACTTGTATTTCTTCTAAATAAGACATTTTTCGCTCTTTTTTTACAGAGGAAACAACTTAAGCAATTATCCCACTTTTTTGTCCTCAAGAGCTTAAGCAATTATACTTAATTATTAACCCCAGGCTTGTAGTATTTAATGCTACTTTTTGAAGTGCGGAATCTGGGTTATAAATCCCATCTCCCCCCAAACGACGACCCTTATACTTGAAATCTAAGGCAATAAACAACGGATCATCCTCTGTTATTCCCTCCCTCTCCTTTAACCATTCCCCTAACGCAGGAGTCGTTCCTTGACTTAAACCGATGATCTCAGCCTGTGTCCCCTTACCCTTGCCTAAAATCCGTAATTGACGACGATTAACATCAAAATCCCCCACATTCAGTAAACTAACCTCATTGCGCCTCAACGCATTATCCCAAAGCAGCTTCAACAACGCATAATCCCGTTTCCCCTCCGGTGTCTCTCGGTCACACAACGCCAACACCTTCATATAATCCGTTGGGGGAATTCCCGTCGTATCACGATATTTTCGCACCTTTTCGCTCTTAACATCCTCTAACGTATAATCACAGACCCCCAACTTCCGTCCCATAGCCACTAACGCCCGAATCGAAGCCAAACGACGATTCACCGTCGCCTCCTTCAACCCCTGCTCAAACAACAACGCCTTATACCGTAACACCACCCTCACGGAATTAGCACAAGGGAGATGAAGAAACTCTAAAATCGTATCCGAATTAGGGGAAATACCCGTCATAACCTCAAAAAAATGCTCAATATCTCGCTTATAAGCCCGTTTCGTGTGAGGCGATCGCAAGTCACCCAACAAATGAGCTAAGACATTGGGAGGAGCATCTAAATCGCCAAAATGCCGATGAATAGGAGCTTGTAAAGAATTTTCTAGAGCGCGAACATCCCGTTTCATGTCGCTCTTGATAATCGGGGTTTTCAATAACGTAAGACGTTATTATTAAAATATCTCTATTTTGGGGTGTTGGCAATGAGAAATTTTTTAGAGCATTGTTACCTTGACGACATTAAGTGGGAATACTAAGGAAAAATTCAAACCTAAATTATTACCGCTCACAGTAAATGACTTCAAAATTAATAGATAGGAACTTAAATGTCTTCTCTAGAAACTAAACCATTAAGCGAGAGATTTGAACATTTATTATCGGTGATGTCGGGAAACCGATTTCTTCAGAAGCAGGGAATTGGCAATGAAGTTCCTTTTTTTATCTGCCCCTATCAACCAAAAGACAGTATGGAGATGGAACAAATTCAAAAGCAGTTGATCAAGCAATTGCATCAAAAAGGAGTTCATGTACTAGAAATTAACCTCTACGATCTAACTATTGAATTGCTCCAAGAACGGGACATATTTGAACAAATTCTTGAGGTAGAATCGTCGGTATCTAAAGAGGAGTTAAAAGAACTTTTACAAAATGTATTGGATTCTGCGGAACATCTCATTCCTGCTATTTCTAAAAAACTTCAAGACAGTGAATTCCATATTCTATTCTTATCAGGGGTTGGTGAAGTTTTCCCTTATATTCGCTCCCATAATGTTCTCAATAATCTACAAAGTAGAGCTAAGGATAAACCAACTGTGATGTTTTTTCCAGGAAAATATACCCATTCTCTGGAGTCGGGAGCTTCCCTCGATTTGTTTGGACTTTTACAGGATGACAAATATTATCGGGCATTCAATATTTACGAATACAAAGTTTAAGGAAAGTTTTATTATGAAGTTAAAAACTATTTTTAATAAGCAAGTAGATCGTCCCATTGAAGGGGTAATTAAAGCTGATGCTAATGATGAGGTTAGTCTTCATATTGAACTTGAAGAGTATGTTCTCACTAATGAAGTAGAAAAACGATTAGAGGATTTTTTAGAAGCTTATAACAATTATACAGGGGTAAATGGAGTCTGGATATCTGGTTTTTTTGGCTCTGGTAAATCTCACCTGTTGAAAATGTTAGCATTGTTGTTAGAAAATCGTAGGGTAAAAAGTCGTCCAGTTATTGAGAGATTTTTGCCTAAATGTCATGATAATAAGATTCTACAGGGGGATTTAAAACGAGCCGTTACTATTCCTTCTCAAAGTATTCTTTTTAATATTGACCAAAAAGCGGATGTTACCAGTAAAAACGAATTTGATGCCTTATTATCGGTTTTTGTCAAAGTCTTTAATGAAGCGTCTGGTTATTATGGAAAACAAGGTTATATTGCTCAGTTTGAAAAAGATTTAGATAGTCGAGAACTCTATGGTGACTTCAAAATAGCCTATGAAAAGGTGTCTGGAAAACCTTGGGAACGGGGACGGGAACAGGTGCTTTTAGAGAAGAAAAATCTTGGCGTTGCTTATGCTGAAATAACAGGGGAAGCAGTAGAAGATTCAAAAGGAATTTTAGATCAGTATCGTCAAGATTATAACTTATCTATTGAAGGCTTTGCTAAAGAAGTTAAGGCTTTTATTGATAAACAATCTCCTAATTTTCGGCTTAATTTTTTTGTAGATGAAGTGGGACAATATATTGCAGAAAATGTCAAACTAATGACCAATCTTCAAACCATTGCTGAAAGTTTAGCCACTAAATGTCAAGGTCGTGCTTGGGTCATTGTTACAGCACAAGAAGATATGGAAACGGTATTAGGAGAAATGGGAAGTCATCAAACTAAGGATTTTTCCAAAATTCAAGACCGTTTTGCTAATCGCATGAAGTTAACCAGCCGTGATGTGGCAGAAGTTATACAAAAACGTTTGTTGATGAAAAATGAGGAGGGTATTAAAATCCTTTCAGAAATTTTTGAGGCACAGCAACATAATTTCCCCACGCTGTTTAAATTTACGGATGGTTCTCATCAATATCGTAATTTTCAGGATAAAGACCATTTTGTTCACTGTTATCCCTTTATTCCTTATCAATTTACCCTGTTTCAGTCTGCTATTCGTGGACTTTCCCAACATAATGCCTTTGAAGGAAAACATAGTTCGGTGGGGGAACGTTCAATGTTGGGGGTTTTCCAAGAGGTTGCTATTTCTATTGAAGAACAGGAAATTGGTCGCTTGGCTACTTTTGATTTAATGTTCCAAGGTATTCGTTCAACCTTAAAATCTAATATTCAAAGTGCGATTATTCTAGCAGAAGATAATCTGACTAATCAGTTTGCTGTTCGTCTTCTAAAAGCATTATTTTTGGTTAAATATGTAGAAGGATTCAAGGCTAATTTACATAATCTATCTGTTCTCATGTTAGAGGAATTTGAGCAAGATATTTCAAAGTTAAGAAATCAAGTTCAAGAAGCTTTAAACTTACTAGAACAGCAAATTTATATTCAGCGAACAGGTGACTTATACGAATATTTAACGGATAAGGAAAAAGATATTGAGCAGGAAATTAAAAATACAGAAGTTGAAGTAAGTAAGGTTTTGGAAGGGTTAAATACTTTAATCTTTGATGAGATTATTAAAACGTCAAAAATTCGCAATGGAGAGGGAACACAAGAGTATCCCTACTCTCGTAAAATTGATGGGACACTTTATAAACGGGAATATGAGTTAAGTATCCAAGTGATTACACCGTTTTCTGGGCAACATGACCAAGAACAAACTTTACAGATGGAAAATATGGGACGAGATGAGTTATTAGTTATTCTTCCTTCTGATGACCGTTTAGTCAGTGATTTAATGATGTATAAAAGGACGGAAAAATATATTCAACAAAATATTTCAGTGATTCAACAGGAAGCAGTTAAAAGCATTTTAATGCAAAAAAATCAAGGTAATCAACAACGTTATGGTGAGATTAAAAATAGAATTAAAACTTTATTAGGAACAGCTAAATTATTTGTAGCAGGAACTGAGTTAGAAATTAGTAATAATGATGCTAAAAATCGGATTATTTCAGGTTTTCAGGAGTTAATTAACCGTGTCTATCATAATTTTACAATGTTAGCAGGTGTGACTTACAAAACCGAACAAGTTAAGGACTTTCTACAACAGTCTCAAGACAGTTTATTTGTCAATGATGTAACGGTTTTAAGTGAATCGGAAAAGGAGGTTTTCAGCTTTATTCAAATGAACGAGAAACGGGGGTTGCGTACCTCAATGAAGTCTCTGACTGATCATTTTGAAGGTAAACCCTATGGTTGGAGTGAGGGGGCAATTTTATGTGTGGTGGCTAAACTTTGTGGGAGAGGAAAACTAGAAATACAAACAGAGGGCAATTCATTAGAAGGAGAGGCATTAGCTGAGGCTATTTGTAATTCTCGTAATCATAATAATATTTTATTACAGCCACAACAAGAATTTACTTCTTCGCAGGTACGGAAACTTAAGGAATTTTATAAGGACTTTTTTGATCAACCTTGTGGAGAGAATGAACCCAAAGCTATTTATCAGAAAACCAAAAAAGGATTTAAGGAACTTCGCCAGTTTATTAAAGAAAGGTTATTAGAAGTAGAAAAATATCCTTTTCTATCAATTCTAGAACCCGTTATAACAACCTTCGATGATATTTGTAGCAAACCTTATGAATGGTATCTTACTGATTTATCCCGTCAAGAAGATGAATTATTGGATTTCAAAGAGGGTGTGATAGATCCCATTCGTAGTTTTATGCAGGGAGGACAAAAACAGATTTATGACGAGGCCAAAAATTTGTTAGACTCTCAAAAATCTAACTTTAATTATATTACTGGCGATAACTTATCCCAAATAACAACAGCACTCGAAGATACCCAATGTTTTAAAGGAAATCGAATGCAGCAAGTTAAAGGGTTAATGGAGTTGGTAACAGCAGAAATATCAAGACAAGTTAAAACCGAAATTGAACAATGGCAGGAAAATATCAGGGTTTTACAAAGGCGTATGAGTAATATGACAGAGTTTTCCAAACTTTCAAGGGAACAACAACAAGAACTTATTAAATCTTTTGAAGACTATATAAGTTCAATTGCCCAAGAATCTTTGATTGCTGTGATTCGCAGTACCTCTCAGCAGTTTGAAACGGATATTTATCCTCAGTTACTCTCAAAGATGACTAACTGGGTTGAAGAAATTTATCTTAGTAAAAATCAATCTAATGGAGAATATACTATCTCTTTATCAGGAAAAAACAGTCGGTTTAAAGAGTCAAAGACTCAATATATATCTAGTCAAACGATTAAGGTTAGTTTTGATAAAGCATGGCTGCTAGATGAACGGATGTGGAGCGGTCCGAGCCTGAGTGAT
>NZ_AADV02000051.1 GCF_000167195.1 Crocosphaera watsonii WH 8501
CATTCTACAACTTTAATTATAGTATATAATCTTATGTAGGTTCTATTCATCATCTATTAAATATGAAAATTTGGTCTTTATCCTCTAAAGAAGCAGAAAATAATTTTACTGATACCCTAAATCATGTAGCTTGTGATTTAGAGCATATCAAAATTAAACAACCTGGACAAGAACCAGTTTATATGATTCCAGCAAAAGACTATGAACTCTTTATCAAACTCTTAGAAGAAGCAGAAGACAAAATCGACATTGAAGAAGCAGATAAACGTATCAATGATAATGAACAAGAAAAATTGACATTTGAGGAATTTTTTAATGAATTAGAGGTTGAAAGTGAGCCTGTACAGAATAGAATTTAATAAGCGTGTTAAAAAAGATTTCCGTTCAATTAACCCTCAAGATATACAAAGAATTAAAACAGCGATTACCTATACTTCCATTAACCTAACTTGACAACGTTTTGCCACTTCAATTAAACGATTATCATTCGTTGCTAAAGGTAAATTTTTACGCAAAGCCAATTCTAAATAAGCAGCATCATAAGAAGCTAAACTCTGTTCTCTTCCTAATTTTAATGTTTGTTGAAAAGCTTGTGATGACGTTAAAGTATCAATTACAATGGGTAAAGATTGTAATAATTTAATTGCTTGTTCACTTTGTTCAATTGTCATCCGATTTCTTCTTTCAGCTACTAATAGAGTATTAACAACTTCTAATGACCAAATTTCAGGAACAAAAGCAGTTGCATCTGTCATTAAATCTAAAATAGAATTAGCATAATCATCATCTTCATCCACTAAAACCCAACTAATTGAAATTGAACAATCTAAAACAAATTCTATCAAAATCTTCTCCCCTGTTCTCTCATCTCTCTAATATTACTTTGATCTATTGCAATGTTTTTTCGTAACGCTTTCATTTCATTAATCGTATTTTCAATCGACTCTTTCGTTACAGGTTTACCCCAAGCATTATAACGAATATTAGTTCTATTTTTTTTTAACTTCATTAGTTAAAATAAACTTAATTTCTTCTATTAAAGTTCTACCATGATAAGTAGCTTGATTTTGTAACTCTTCTAAGATTTCAGGTTTTATATCATCTAGAATAATTGTCATTGTTTTACTTGATCAGAGATTGTTTGACTTCAATTATAGAATATTTACACTATTCGGTTTTTTCCTACTCATGAAGTCTACAGCACTACCCATTATTGTTAGAAGTTTACAGTAATAGAACAACATGAAGATAAAAAAGGCAGCCATCATCGTATAATAAGGATCAATGGAAGATATAACGAATTCTCAATCAAAGACTTAAGTAAAGCTTAACCGTGTCCATAGAAACAGTCACACGATGGTTGTAATTATCTCTTAAATTAAACAACCCTATGGAGTCCCACGGAAGCATGATGAGAAGTACGTCACGAACATAAGGAGATTTAAGTTGGTTACCACAACATCATTGAAAACCACAAAATCAGAAGAAATTTTCGCTGCGGCACAGAAATTAATGC
The DNA here is from genome assembly GCF_000167195.1 of Crocosphaera watsonii WH 8501. Taxonomy (GTDB): domain Bacteria; phylum Cyanobacteriota; class Cyanobacteriia; order Cyanobacteriales; family Microcystaceae; genus Crocosphaera; species Crocosphaera watsonii. The sequence continues at coordinate 1,517 of NZ_AADV02000051.1, forward strand.
CGGGGGGCGTAAGTTCCCCCGTGAGGGCGTTTAAGTCCGTTGGAGGGCAACCCATCGTCTTTGATCACGTCAAAGGGGCTTATATTTGGGACGTAGACGGCAACCAATACATTGATTATGTCGGAACCTGGGGCCCCGCTATTTGTGGCCACGCCCATCCTGACGTTATCGCCGCCCTTCACAACTCTTTAGACAAAGGAACCAGTTTCGGCGCACCTTGTTCCTTAGAGAATACCTTAGCAGAAATGGTCATCGATGCCGTTCCTAGCATCGAAATGGTCCGCTTTGTCAACTCAGGAACCGAAGCTTGTATGTCCGTATTGCGCTTAATGCGGGCCTTTACTGGCCGAGACAAAATCATTAAATTTGAAGGGTGTTACCACGGCCACGCAGATATGTTCTTGGTGAAAGCCGGATCTGGAGTCGCTACCCTTGGTTTACCCGACTCTCCTGGGGTTCCCAAAAACACCACTGCGAACACCTTAACCGCCCCTTACAACGATTTAGAAGCAGTTAAAGCCCTATTTGCCGAAAATCCCGATCAGATTGCAGGGGTCATTTTAGAGCCTGTAGTGGGCAATTCTGGGTTTGTTGTACCCGATGGCGGCTTTTTAGCAGGATTACGGGAATTAACCCAAGAAAACGGTGCTTTATTAGTATTTGATGAAGTAATGACCGGTTTCCGTATTTCCTACGGTGGGGCCCAAGCAAAATTTGGCGTAACCCCCGATCTAACCACATTGGGTAAAGTCATCGGTGGTGGTTTACCCGTTGGTGCTTACGGTGGCCGTCAAGATATCATGTCGATGGTAGCTCCAGCCGGACCCATGTATCAAGCAGGAACCCTATCCGGTAATCCCTTAGCCATGACCGCAGGGATAAAAACCCTAGAATTGCTGCAAAAACCAGGAACTTACCAGCAATTAGAGCAAATTACCCAACAATTAAGCGAAGGCTTAATTAAGATAGGCAAAGATGCTGGTCATAGTGTTTGTGGTGGCTATGTTGGGGCAATGTTCGGCTTATTCTTCACCGAAGGCCCCGTCAAAAGCTACGACGATGCCAAAAAGTCTGATACAGCTAAATTTGGACGTTTTCATAGAGGAATGTTAGAAAAAGGTATTTATCTAGCTCCTTCTCAGTTTGAAGCCGGATTTACTTCCTTAGCCCATACCTCAGAGGATATTGACAAGACTTTGGCCGCAGCCAAAGAAGTTTTTGCTGATTTATAAACAAGTAGGGTGGGCATTGCCCACCTCACTGACTTATTCAGCCAGATTAACCCCAACAATACGGCGGTTATCATCGAATATGAATAAAAATTGTCTAATTCCCTTCTGGAATTTGGCTTCTACCACAACAAGATCCACCTCATCAACCCCAGAACCGGGCCGTACAGTTATCTCCTCAATACGCTCATACAGTCCGCTTTCTCGTTGAATATTCTGCCAAGAGCTTTGCAGTCGAGTGGGGAGAATTTCTGTTTTCAAGGCCGGATGTAAATAACCTCTAGCTCTCGCAAAATCATTAATAGCAACAGAATTAACCATAATCTCGGCAATTTCTTCGATTGACTCCACATTAGGGAAGTCAATGCCCACTATTTCACCTTTTTTGTTGAACGTCACCACAAATTGATCGCTGGTTCCATCGTCAAATTCTGTGTCTACCACCACCAGATCAGCATTAATAGTCAGTATAACCTTATAACCAACCACTTTTGTCACTGGACCAGTTAATTCAATTAGATTAGCCCAAATTTCCCCTATTTGATCCGTGGTTAACTCAATGGCTAATTCACGATTTAACATGGTTCTAACTCGACCATAGTTTTCTTCGCTCAAAAGTTTAATCACTTCTGCTGCTTCCTTTTTTAACCCTTCTTCATCCACCTTGTCAGCAGCTTGAACTAACTTGACAGGGGGGGGAGAACTCAACTTGACTTGTGCGTTAGCTGCTAAGGGACTAACGCCGGTGACTAAGGTTAGAACCAAGAAAGAAAGTCCTTTTTGTGTTAGGGATATTAAAGACCCGTTCATATAACGTTTATACCCGGATTTCTCACAAATTAATTTGAAAGCCCAATCCAGAGATGAAAAATGATAATTTTTAGGACTAATAGAAATTTTGAATATAGATGAATAAAAAAAATTGACAAAAATTGAGTTTAAGAGGGAATAATTATATTAACTTTTGATTTTCTCCACGATAAATAAGACTAAATGAAAGTATCAGTCAGTCAACAACTTATGATAGATATCTTTTTTAAAAAACAACTTATTCTACTTATCCAGTATTAGGAATAGTTTTAATTCTTTTGTTAGCAATAGACAAAATATCTTGATAAGGACAAGCACTAGCTATAGCGATAATAATTCTTCTACAACTAATCTTTATTCTGGCTCCCAACTTAAGAAGATTTAGACGTATTCTTCCCACAGTTGCTTTAGCCAATGAAGTTTTTTTTAAACAGTGTTGACAAAAAGCATTTATGAGAACATAAGCCCAGGAATGTATCCATAATCTTAGTTGATTACTTTGAAGTGTTTGAGTTGAAGTTCTATCAGCTAACAAGTCTAATTGTTGTTCTTTAATCCGATTTTCCATCTCGCCTCTCGGACAGTATTTTTTTGTATAAAGTTTTGAGGGTGGAATTTTTGAAGCGGGCAAAGATGTCACCACATGGCGCATTTTTAAGCCATCACTTCCATAAAAACTTTTGTCACTACTCTTCTTTGACAACTCCATGACTTTCCTGTTTTATAACGAATAGAGCGATACCAAGTAGAAATTGGTACTAATTTTTTAACTTCTTCTAAATCTTCTTTTTTCTGAAATAAACTATCCATTAATTCAGTTATTGGAGCTAGTTTTTTTTCATATTCATGTTTGGCTTTTTCAATTACATCATCCGCTCGTAACTTAAGAACGCCATTTGTTCCCATAGCTATAACATAATCAACTAAAGGCTGATTTTCACAAAAATAGAAGATTTCTTCACGGGCATAGGCACTATCACCCCTAACTAGGATATGAGTCTCTGACCATTTTTCTCTAATTAGTCCGATAATTCTTTGTAATTCGTCTAAGGCTCTATCGGCTGGATCTACATTAGATGAACGAAGTTTAGCAACTAATAAATGATGCCCACAGAAAATATATAAAGGAGCATAACATACTCCGTGATAATAACTATTAAAAAATGCCCCTTCTTGATTACCATGTACTTGGTCATCCGTGACATCCATATCTAATATAATACTTAAGGCAGGACAATATTCCAATCTATTAATTGTACTTTTTCCAGCTAACCATCCCTTTTTATCTTCAAGTTCATTAAGCTTTTCTAAAGCGATCTTAAGGGCAGGATCGTGACGTAATTTATCATGGTCATTGACATCTTCATAGCCTAAAATAATTCCATAAAGCCTTTGTGCTAATAACTCATGAACGGAATGATCTACATAAGATTGATGACGATGATCTTGAAAACAGTTACCAAACTTCTCCGTAATTCCCAGTTTTTTATCCAACTCAGCTATCCAGACAATCCCCGCATCTGAAGTGATTAGTCCCCCATCAAAATTAGCGATTATTTCTTTTCCTTTCTGTTTACTAAAGTTGATTACTTGACGAGGGGTTCGGGGATGACTGGGACTCATTAAATCAGTTTAAGGTAAATTGTTTTAATAATTAAATTATAGCATATTTTATTCTAACAATCTAGTACTATTAGAGATTTTATTAATAATTTTTTTGGAAAAATGAGTGATTGATTTATCTTTTCATCTTTGTCTAATTCGGGTTGATTTTAACTTAAAATCTGACAACAGACTGTTGGTTGGGGAAATCTGCGATCGCTCTGTTCAAACCCACTTCCTGTAAGGCTTCTGTGTTTGGCGATCGCAGATTTTGTGAGAAATTCGGGATTGGTAATTGAGGCAGGTCTTTCCTGGCTAGAAATTACAAGGCAGCCTTATGATATAAGCAAATCGACCAACGCATACTTTACCTATGCAGTATGCAAATGTTACTTTTCGGGAGGTGAAACCTATGTCTATCCACTAAAAGTAAATCAGATCAGATTACGTTATAATGGTGAGAGTATTTTTGTATTATTTGATGAAATCCGTCCTGTCAAAAGTGACGTAGAAATACAGATTGGCTTGTATTTGTATGACAGTTAAATCACAAAGTTGAAGTTCAAAATGCAGGATTATCACTAATGGCTATAACTTATTATTCCTGCTTAAAATGGTATCTTAGTGTGTCGTTCGTTAACTATTGAGTTTTGCCCATTATATTAAGGGTGGTATCACTAAGAAACTTATAGAATAGAATACAAAGTACAAGACTACGAGTAAATATTAATTTCAACATTTATTCGTAGTCTTGTTTAGTATATTAAAAAAAGCAATAATTGATTTTAATTAAAATATTTCATAGAAAGTAAATATTTTAAAGTCTTGAAAAATCACTTCTCAAGAATAAATCTTTTGTATAGACGTTATTTTACCTTCTAAATTGATTATATCCTCTTGGTGTAATCATCCAATTTTGGTGTAAAAATGTGCTACTGTTACCAATTAAAACAGTAGTTAACATATCAATTTTATGTTCCAACATTTCTTGTAAATTAGTCAATATTATATTTTCATCTTGACGATAAGCACAACGAACTAAAGCAACAGGTGTTTGGTGATTACGATGTTGTAAAAATATAGTTTGTGCTTCTATAATTTGGTTTTGACGAGTTTGCGATCGCGGATTATAAAGTGCTGTAACAAAATCCCCAATCGCTGCTGCTTCTAATCGCTTTTTAATGACATCCCAAGGCGTTAATAAATCGCTCAAACTAATGGCACAGAAATCGTGCATCAATGGAGTTCCAACTCTCGCTGCTGCTGCTTGTAAAGCCGTAATTCCAGGGAATACTTCAATACTAGGATTTTTACCATCCCAATTTATATTTTTTAGTTCTTCTAATACTAAACCAGCCATACCATAAATACCACAATCTCCCGATGAAATTACCGCAACAGACAAGCCCCATTTAGCTAAATATATAGCTCTTTGCGCCCTTTTTTTCTCTTTAGTAATGGGTAAAGATTCAACAATTTGACCTGGACTTTGTAACGATTGAATTAACTCTAAATACAAAGAATAACCAATAATAGCATCTGCTTGATTAATGGCAGTTTTAGCAGCAGGAGTCATCTGTTCTAAACTCCCTGGTCCCATGCCCACTAAATATATTTTTCCCTCTTTTCCTGTATATTCTAACTGACTTTGAGCAATAGCAACCGTTACCGCTTCGTTATCAGATTTAACCACTTGTTTAGTTACTAAAAGAGACTTTTCTAACCCAACTTTATCCCCACTTCCTCCATAATTAAACCAATAATTTGCCCCATAAATAGCTGCCGCTTCAGCCACACTAGGTGTCCCAACTTCTTCCTTAACAACCTCAGAAGGATTAGGAACTTTTATCGTGTTTAAAACATCACTAGAATAGGTTAATAAAGGATATTGTTTTTCTTGGCAATATTCAACAATTCCCACCTCATCTGCTTTAATATCAATGGTGGCAATACCTGCGATCGCCTCTGTCGCTAAATGATACTTTTGAAAAATTTTCTCGATGGCAGACTCAATCAACCCCTGAGATGTTCCCCGAATGCAACCGATCCCCACCCATAACACACGGGGATACCATTGCACCTTAGGAAGAGTAGATCCTTCAGCAAACTTGCGTTTAGTTGCACTGATCCAGACACGGGCTTCTATCAGGTTATTTTCACCGATTTCAGGAAATCCAAAGTAAAAAGGATGATTTTGAGGTAAATTATCTTGCCAAAGCTTAGAACCTGCTTCTTGTATCACCTGAACCCTTTTTTGACAAGCAATAGCATGACTTACCCCTGTCCAATCTCCTGGCCCCTTGCGCCAACCAAAAGGCAAGCCTAAAATATCAATGGCTGGTAAATTGAGGCTATGGGATGCACCGGTAATAATGGGGGTAGCATTCAGTTGCTGAGCGATTAATTGAGCTAAGCGATCTGCTCCTCCTTGATGGCCACTGCATAAACTAATCACATATTGACCCGTCGGCTCAACAACAATAATCGCAGGATCAGAGGCTTTATCCTCTAATAAAGGAGCGATAAGACGAATGACAGCACCAGTAGCCAAACAGAAGATAAAAGCTCGGTTTTCTGCCCAAATCGTCGCTAAATGATTTTTTAAAGAACCTTGATAATGACAAGTGGTGCTATCAATTAAAGATAAGGTTTCGGGAACGTACAGTGTTGCTGTTAAGGATTGACACAGAGGATGTAATAGTTGAGTAGATTGAGGCGTGGTAGCGATCGCAGCAATAGGCTTAAAAGCAGCAAAGAGAGTCATTAATAATCCTAAATTTCTGAGAATTTGAAAACTGCGCTTTCTTGCTTATAATACCTTAGACTTGATTAATTTAGCGATCGCCTTGATCCTCTTGATCATTGATAAATGTTCCTTTAGTTGATTGTAATTCTCGGAATAAGGATTCTACTTGATAGTAGGCTTTTTCTGAAGGCAATTTTCCTCCTGTGTATAGATTAGCAATAAATCCTACTTTTTGCGCAAATTCTTGTAGTTTAGCGTTAAAAATCACCGTATCATCCGTTAGAGATCCATACTTTAAGAAAAAGAGAAATGGAGGGAGTGCAGAATTTACCAAGTCTGCTTTTAAATGGAAAGATGGCAAGCTATTTTTAGCTAAGTGTAAGGAGCATCTAAATATAGTCTGGAGTCGCTTTTTACCTCAAGATAGTACCCCATCTATAGTAACAATTAAACTAGACCCATCTGGGCGTTGGTTTGTCTCAATTTTAGTTAAAGATCCTACTGTCAAACCATTACCAAAAACGAATAAAAAAGTAGGTATTGATGTAGGAATTACTAGCTTAATCACCACTAGCAACGGAGAGAAAGTAGCTAATCCCAAACAGTTTAACCGCTTGTATAAAAAGCTCAGAAGAAAGCAAAAGGCTTTGAGCCGGAAAACCAAAGGCTCAAATAACCGAGATAAAGCTTGCCTAGAAGTAGCTAAAGTACACGCTCAAATTAAAGATGCTCGTACCGACTTTCTTCACAAGTTAACCACTAAACTTGTGCGAGAAAATGACCTGATTGCTATTGAAGACTTAGCTATTAGAAATATGGTGCGGAATGCACCGCCGCTTTCCACTGCCGCGTTCCACGCCTTGAATTCAATTCAAGGTGGGTCGGCGGTCAAGAACCATAAGTTAGCTAGGTCAATTAGTGATGCCAGTTGGGGAGAGTTTAACCGTCAATTAGAATACAAATGTGAGTGGTATGGCAAAGAATTAGTCAAAATTGACCGCTATTTTCCTAGTAGTAAACGCTGTGGAAATTGTGGTCACATTGTAGATAAACTGCCGTTAGATATTAGGGAATGGGAATGCCCTAAATGTGGGACTAACCATGACCGTGACATTAACGCCAGTCACAATATTTTGGCCGCAGGGCTTGCGGTGAGGCAGCGCGGTCTTGGGGGTTTCCCCCACTCGCTATTGCCGAACCCCTTTGGGGTGTCAGTCTGTGGAGCGAGTGTAAGACCTGAAGAGAGTAAATCTCGGAAGGCGACTGCATTGAAGCAGAAACCTAAATCGTGAGGTTTGGGAATCACCGCACTTTTAGGGCGGTGAGGATGTCAACGACCTGAATCTATAGTATTGTCCCTTGAGGAGTCAGATTTTGAAGTTATGGAAGAGTGACGGGGAGTGTGGGGAGAGGGGGAGAGGGGGAGAGGGGGAGACACCGGAGACTGATAACTGATAACTGGTAACTGGTAACTGGTAACTGATGACGACAAACTCATAATTAATTCTGAATATTAAAGCAATTATGAGGAATCTTACTTTAAAATTAAGCTGGTGTGCTGTAAAAAAGCCGACTTTCTATCCATTTAAACATCGAACTATGCGAATATTAGCCCTGGTTCCTGGGGGAATAAGCGAACAAATTTTATTTTTTCCGACCCTGGAAGACCTCAAAATTCAATATCCCAATGCTATTATTGATGTCCTGGTTGAACCCCGTGCAAAGGTCGCTTATCGGGTGTGTCCCCAGGTTAACGAAGTCCTCTTATTTGACTATGAAGATCGCAGTGGACTGGCTGATTATTTAAACTTATTAGGGATTATCCGCGATCGCGAATACGATATAGCCTTAAGCTTAGAAAAAAGCTGGAGTATCAGGTTATTACTCTGGTTGAATGGTATTCCTTTGACTGTTGGCTATGGGAACAAACCTACTTGGTTTATATCTAAAGCCATTCCCCAAAAAACAGAACAATATGTTGCTGAGATGTACCATGATCTCATGGAGGGTTTAGACATTCAATCCACTTGTCCCCCCTTAAAAATAGCCCTACCCAAAGATGACATCTCTTGGGGCGAAACTGAGCAGAAACGCTTATTACTTGAGGAGAGCGGTTATATTTTAATCTATGGAGGGGCTAGTGAGTCCTATCCTGTGCCTCAGTGGAGTAATATTATTAACAGAATTCAAGAAAAGCAACCTTCATTGTCCATCGTTTTATTACAGGGTGGTGGTGATGAAGCTTGGGTCAATTCTTTACTGAGCAGTTGTTCTAATCTAAAGGTAACAAAACCTGGGGATATAGGAAAATTAGCTGCCATAATCGCAGGAGCTAATTTAATGATTTGTACTGATAGCACTCCCTTTCAACTAGGGGTTGCCGTTGGAACCTATACCGTTGCTTTATTTGGCAAAACTAACCCGAAGAAACGACTACCGGCCAACGACGATCGCTTTATTGCCATTCAATCACCCACTTACAATTTAGGGGATATTCAGGCATCAAAAGTGTTGGAAAAAATTTGGCGAACTTAATAAAACCCTATACTACTAGGTTATCGTTATTAACCTAGTTGATGTTCTTTTGCTCCCCGACGTTTTTAGGCGACGGGGTTTATTTTCAGATATTTCACCTGAATTAATCCTGAAATTAACGTAACCTCTTCTATTTCTTTTTAGCCTTAGCTAATTTCCGTTTGAAAGTTGTTCCAAAAGCGATCGCTGTCCCTGCACCAAGGATTGTTAAAGGTTCAGGAACTGCATGATTTCCCTGAGTAAAAGTCAAACTTCTTAGTTCAGCTTTAGCGTTTCTCGTTTGAGTTGGATCACCAATAATTAAAGAATTCTTATTAGGATTATTTGTAGCAGATATCGTCCTAATAAAAATATCATCAATATAAACATCTGCCGTCCCTGTGACAAATGATCCTTCTAAACGATAATCATGAAATTCCGACTTATCAATATGATTTAAGGAAACTATATCCCTCCGCATTGCAATATCATTTAATCCGATAGCTATGCTAAGTATTTGTGTTCCACTGGCAACAAATACACCAAACCCAGGAAAATTTACTCCAGAGCCAGTGATTTCTTCCTGAGTTACTCTGGCACTGAAAGATAAAACAAATGATTGATTAACATCAACTACATTATTCAGTTGAAACCCATAAGATCGTTGACCTCTCCCCATAGTATTTTGTTTTAAAACATTATTATCAACTAAAAATAAATCTTCAGTATGAGAAGAACCACGATCCCAAATTGACCATTCTTGTTCTGTTGGTAAACTATCAAAATCTAGCCTAATAGTAGAAGCTTAAACTTCTTTATTTATACCCATTACACCAAGAATAAATAATGTAGATAGTGACAGAAAAATATTTTTATTCATTTATTTAAACCCATATTCAATATAAAATCAGTTACTATTAAGCAACAACTTTCCTAATAGACTTTACAATAGTAACATAATAACTTATAGCTCTCTGTAATCGTAATGTCCAACTTCAGAAAATCTAAAAAATAACAAGATAATGTCCCCTTTACCCCATCATTATCGTTTTAAACAGGGGAAAACCCAAGATAAAACAAGACTGTTGAAATTTATGGAACTCACCTATCAAGAGTTATTTCCTGAACAGTCTAATTTCAGTCATTTAAGTAAAACTGTTGCTCAATATTTATCCTCAAAAACCCCCATTTGGTGGATAGAATATCAACCGCAAAATCAAACAAAACCCGACATCATAGCTTGTCTTTGGATGGGAACCGCTATCGATCAAGTTAATGGTCATAACTACGGACATATTTTTTTAATCTATGTTAAACCCAACCATCGTCGTCAAGGTTTAGCCACAACCTTGATCCAACAAGGACAAAAATGGGTAGAGCAGCAAGGCTATGATCAGATGGGACTACAGGTATTTGAACGAAACCAAGCAGCCCTGAAACTTTATGATAAATTAGGATTTTACCCTCAATCTTATTTAATGTTTAAATCTGGGAATATCAAGGAATAAAGACATTTTTTAACCGTTAGCTAAACCTACCATTATTAATCAACTCAGTGATTTGTTCCAAAATTCGTTATGATGCTCTAACAGGTCGCAAACTGTGAGAAGTGAGACGGAAATGAATAAACACGATCTTTTAAAATCGAAACCCGCTTTAAGAAAAACCTTGCTCAAACAAGGTATCAGCTTGGTGAGTGGACTGGGTATTTTAACCAGTGGAGTCGCTTTCAACGGGGCGATGGCCTCATCAGAAACCTTGGTCATTCCTGAAAGTTCTGCCCCCAAGGTCCAACCTCAACCCCCTTCCCCATCTCCTGTGAAAGTACCGAAGGTTTCCCCCTCCGTTGCCCCAATGCCTTCCAGTAATGCCAAACCGGTACTAAGACGGACTTCTAATAAACCTAATCAACCGAAAGTATCTCCGAAACCCTCAGTTTCTCGGACTCATGACAATTCTAAGCCGAAAGTAAAATTGTCAGCCCCTAAAATTTTAGATCCGCAAACCTCAAAAAGTGAACCTCCTAAAACCCTAAAACAGGCACTAACTCAACCCCAAACCATTCAATTATCCCCTTCCGTCACTACTAAGGGGAAACATAGTTACATTGATTCCAAAAGTTACGGTAACGTCAGCCCAACGGTTACAAAGCCCAACAAAGTTGTCTTAACCGAACGCTCTACCGGCTGTAAAACCGTTGCCCAAAATGGTCAGTTATCAAGGGGCAGTTGTGGTGCTGTGGCCACTCAAACCCCGAAAATTCAAGCCCCCCGAAAGTTAGCCCCACGTCGTGTTACTTTAGCCTCTCGTCAAAGAAACACAACCACTCAGGCCGCTAAACCCGTCAGATCAGCCCCAAGAGTAAAACCCCTACGCTTACGTCGTCCCATTGCCTCAGAACAAATAGTTAATCTACAACCGATCCAACGTCGGGGTTTATCCATTGCTCTAGAACCCTTACCCCGTTATAACCGCTCTGCCTCAATGTATGCGCCCACCGCGCCCCAAGCACGGAGAACCGATTTAATCTTTCCCCTACCCGTAGCAGCCACCATGACATCTGCTTTTGGTTGGAGAATTCACCCCATTGCTGGAACCCGAAGAATGCACAACGGGACTGACTTTGGCGCACCATTAGGAACTCCTGTCTTAGCAGCTTATTCTGGAGAAGTTTCCCACGCCGACTGGTCTGGAGGTTATGGTTTAATGGTGACGCTGCGTCACCTAGAAGGCACTCAAGAATCTCGTTATGCCCACCTTTCCGATATCTATGTCGAACCTGGAGAATGGGTGGAACAAGGGACAGTTATTGGACGGCTTGGTAGTACAGGCTATTCCACCGGGCCACACCTCCACTTTGAATGGCGACACCTTACCGATAAAGGATGGGTTGCCGTAGATGCTGGCCTTCATTTAGAGTACGCTATGGATAATTTAATCCGTTCTATGCAGTACGCTCAAGCCAGTGAAAACCCTGATAGTTAATACCAGTTTCGCAAAGTAGGGGTTAACGGCCGTTAACCCCTACAATATTAAACTAAGCTGCTTGTTCTAAACTAGATTCGTCAACTTTGTCAAGATGACGGCTATTTTTAGTAGGAACAGGCAAATCTTCTCCTTTATGAAAATCTTCTTGAACTTTATAGGTTAAACGGGGAGAAATTTGACGGACAATTTGAGTCAATAAGCGATCGCCTGTTTTTTGAATCACGGAGAAAGGCAGCTTATGAATAAATTTAGGAAACTTTACCGCCACATCCATAGCTAAATTCCATTCTACTTTGGTAATAATCTCTGGAACTTGCGCTTGTTTTTGTTTTTTAAAGGCTTTTTCTAACCCTGGACTAGCTAAACGGCTAGGAATTTCCTTAATAGACATGGAAGCGTGATAATCCACCTCATAGCCCAAATAGGGTTCATCGGGAATAGGAATACTGTGCATATCATAAACCCCATTGAGGGAAGGTTCTAAGACAACGGCCAGTTTCGGTTCCACATCGTAACCAAAAGATCCAAATCGCCCCACTGTTAAAATATAGCCATTATCCCCAATAGCTTCGGTTTTCATCGGCGCAGCACAACGACAAAACCATCTCTGATGAGCATTGAGATAGTTGGCCACTGTGTCAGCGTCACTATACATTTCCATATACCCCACAAATTGGGTCTTAAAATGGACAGGGTTGGCTTCTAAGGGTTGAGTAAGTTCTTGCTCTTCAAGATTGCTTAAAGATACCTCTGAAACCTGACTGGGATGATTATTGGGCCATTGACATTGCATAACGATTTCTTAAAAAGTTAGTTTACAGTGATTTTTTTGGGGTTACGGGGTCGTCAGACTCCTAATAAGGTTACGAAATTTACGAAACTTCATACAATAAAGAAAAGTTAAAGTATCCAAAGTATCTATTCTAAATCAAGTCAAAGGAGTATGACGATGAAAGCATTAGTAGCAGGTGCCACGGGGGAGACAGGTCGCAGAATTGTCCAAGAATTGGTCAATCGTCAAATTCCTGTCAAAGCATTAGTGCGAGATCAAGACAGAGCAAAGAGCATTTTGTCCCCTGAGGCCGAGTTAGTCGTTGGTGATGTCCTGGATGTGGATAGTCTAACGAAAGCGATGACAGAATGCACTGTCCTAATCTGTGCCACAGGTGCCAGACCAAGTCTTGATCCCAGCGGCCCCTATCAGGTGGACTACGAAGGAACAAAAAATTTGGTAAACGTCGCCAAAGGACAAGGAATAGAAAAATTTGTCTTAGTTTCTTCCCTTTGTGTTTCCCAATTTTTTCATCCTCTCAATCTTTTTTGGTTAGTTTTATACTGGAAAAAACAAGCCGAAAACTATTTAGAAAATAGTGGTTTAAAATACACTATCGTCCGTCCTGGTGGTCTTAAGAACGAGGATAACTCAGATCCAATCGTGGTGTCATCCGCAGATACCCTGTTTGAAGGTAGTATTCCTAGAAAAAAAGTAGCTCAAGTTTGCGTAGATTCTCTGTTTAAAGATGACTATCAACAACGCATTCTAGAGATTGTTGCTCAAAGCACTGAAGTTTAAAATCATTGATCATTGTTGATTTAATTATTATTAGATTATTTATCATGAAATATCGAAGATTTGGCCGTACAGAATTAGAAATGCCTGTTTTTTCCTGTGGAGGAATGCGTTATCAACATAAGTGGCAAGATGTTCCGGAAGATGAAATTCCTGAAGAGAATCAACGTAACTTAGAAGCCACAATTAAACGTTCTTTAGAAGTTGGTATCAATCATATTGAAACCGCTCGAGGTTACGGGACATCGGAAATGCAGCTAGGGAAGGTCTTGCCTAAAATTCCCAGAGAAAAGTTAATTGTTCAAACCAAGGTTTCTCCTAAAGAAGACCCTAAAGAATTTCGTCTACAATTTAATCAGTCTTTGAATTTTTTGCAACTAGATTATGTTGATCTATTGGGATTACACGGGATTAATACTGACGAAATTTTAGACTATTGTATTCGACCTGGGGGTTGTTTAGACGAAGCTAGAAAATTACAAGAACAGGGTAAAGTTCGTTTTATTGGCTTTTCAACCCACGGACCTACTGATGTCATCAAAAAAACTATAGAAACCGATTGTTTTGACTATGTGAATCTCCATTGGTACTATATCAATCAAGCTAATTGGCCAGCTATAGAAGCAGCGAAGAAACATGACATGGGGGTGTTTATTATTAGTCCTTCCGATAAAGGAGGAAAACTTTATGAACCTCCTGAAAAATTGGTTGAATTATGTCAACCTTTGAGTCCGATGGTGTTTAACAATCTCTTCTGTTTATCCCACCCAGAAGTTCATACTCTCAGTTTAGGGGCAGCCCGTCCAACAGATTTTGATGAACATTTAAAGACCCTTTCTTTGTTAGATGATCCTCAACCCATACTAAAGCCTATTATAACTAGATTAGAAGAAGAAGCTATCAAAATTTTAGGAGAAAATTGGGTTCAAACTTGGAAGCAGGGATTACCAAAACATCAGGAAACACCTGGAAATATTAATATAAAAACCATTTTATGGCTGAGAAATTTAGCCTTAGCTTATGATATGATTGAGTATAGTAAGATGAGATATAGTCTATTAGGAAATGGAGGACATTGGTTCCCTGGTAAAAAAGCAGAAAATGTCAATGAATTAGACTTATCTAAATATTTAGTTAATAGTCCTCACAGAGAGAAAATACCTAATTTGTTAGCGGAAGCTGATAGTTTATTGGGGGGACAATCTGTACAAAGATTATCCCAAAGTTAAAGGCTTTCTGCCTATTATATTGTAGGGTGAGCAATGCTCACCTTCCAATTAAATTTAGGAGAATACCAACAATAATCAAGCATAATTGTTGGAGGAGATAAGAAAAATAATGCCCAGAAAATGGCCGTTGAGAGATAGAGAGAATATTGAATCATGAAAGTGACAATAGCAATGGCGATCGCCCAGAAAATACGGCTTAAATAATGATTAGGAATAGAACGGGGATCGGTTAACATAAACAAGGCAAATAACAAGAGACTCCCTGTCATTAAATGATGACTTAAAACATCCCAACTCCACCCTAACCAAAAATTGCGGACTGCTTCCAATAGGGTATAAAACAGCAAGAAAACTGCCGAAGTTTCCCAACGGCCAACCCGTTTCAAAATCATAGCACCAGCCCCTAAAAATAGTAGCAGAAACCAGAAATCATTACCCCATTGTCCGGGGGATAACCAAGCATCTTGGGTAAGGGTTAAAGCTGCAATAATGCCAAAATTAGCAGGATTAAAAAAATGTTTTTGACTAACTCGAAACATAAACTTACTAGCAATGGCCAAACTCCCTGCTAAGATCATTGTTGTCTCGTGATTTGCCCGTA
Organism: Crocosphaera watsonii WH 8501; assembly: GCF_000167195.1. Classification (GTDB taxonomy): domain Bacteria; phylum Cyanobacteriota; class Cyanobacteriia; order Cyanobacteriales; family Microcystaceae; genus Crocosphaera; species Crocosphaera watsonii. The sequence continues at coordinate 16,806 of NZ_AADV02000051.1, forward strand.
ATAATAAACACAAACCCAAAGCTGTAATGAGGGAACTACGCCAAGAACCCATAAATAGGGGATTATTTAAGAATAAGTTAAAACTAATTTTATTTTTCTGTTTAATAAAATAAACCCAAGAAGTTAATAATAATTGTGTCAATAAACAACTAATAATAGCGACAATAATTAACTCAGGTTTTAGAGACCAATCACGGGTAATCATCCCTAACCCAAGAAAACTACCCAGGAACAAAATTTGATAATCTCGGTCATCTCGTAAGATCATGGTTGCTTCCTATAAAAATTGACAATGAATAATTCTTTTTTCTCCTTGAAAGCAGAAGTTTTGAACCGCCTTAATTATCCATTATCCATTGATAAATAGGAGCAAATAAGCAAAAGCCTTTTAATGATTTCCGTTTCTTCCCGTGCTATGGCACAAAAGAAACGTTAGTATAGAGGAGGTTATTTCTCGTTTTGTTCCATCTCTCACAAAAATAACTTTATGGAAATTCCTGTGTTTAATAGAGTAAGTCGTCCTCTACCTTGGATTTTAGCCGTTATGACGGGTGGACTCCTGTTTGTTGGGGGATTCACCTACAGAATTGCTAAAGCTCCTATTTCTGAGAGTAAACTGGAACAAATGACCGTTCTGGCTGAACGGGAAAGTCTCTCCGTTGATATCGAAGCTAGTGGGGTGGTAGAACCCATAGAAAGTGTCAATATTAGCCCCAAAAATCCAGGGCGGTTGGTGCAGTTGCGAGTTGAACAGGGTATGAGAGTTAAACAGGGACAAATTTTAGCCCTGATGGAGCATAGTGAAAATAAAGCTCGGGGTAAATTTGCTGAAGCTAGGTATAATCAAGCCTTGGCTGACTTAGAAGGAGCTAAAGTCCGTATTCCTAGTGAGATTAGACAGGCAGAAATTCGTTATATTCAAGCACAGAGCAAACTAGAACAGAGAAAAGCGAATTTAAAACGAGCAGTAGAGAGAATTCCCAGAGATATAGACCAAATCAAAGCACAAATCGTATCTGCACGCTCCGGCCTTCAGTTAGCGGCCTCTCGTGTGAAACGTAACCAAGAATTACTGGAAGAGGGGGCGATAACTCAAGATCGATTTGATGAACTCCTGAACAATTATAATAATGCTCAGGCTAATCTTATTGAGCTTGAAACCAGGCTAGATCAGGCAAATAATACCCAAAACCCAGAGATTGATCAATTAAAACAAGAAGTCATCCACGCTGAGGCTACCTTACTCGAAACACAAGTTCAACTCGAAGAACGCAAAAGAACCGCCACAATGGATATAGCCAGTTTAGAATTGGCTGCTGAGGCCGCTAAGGCCGAACTTGAAGAAGAGGTGATTCAATTTCAAGACACGGCTATACGCGCCCCTTTTGATGGCATTGTCACGCAAAAATACGCTAACCCAGGGGCTTTTGTCACCCCGACTACATCCGCATCTAGTACAGCCTCAGCCACATCTAGTTCCATTATCGCCTTAGCACGAGGGCTGAAAATAGTGGCTAAAGTGCCAGAAGTAGATATCGCCATGATTAAACAAGGGCAGCCGGTTATGATTACTGCCGATGCTTTTCCCAATCAGGTTTTTGAAGGGCAGGTGGTTTTAATCGCTCCAGAAGCCGTTGTCGAGGCAAATGTGACCTCCTTTGAAGTCACCATTGCCTTGAGGACGGGAGAGGATAAATTATTATCACGGATGAATGTGGATGTGAATTTTCTCGGACAAGAAATTAGCGATGCTTTGGTGGTTCCTACCGTGGCCATTGTTACCAAAAATGGAGAAACTGGGGTCATGGTAGCGGATGAGAACGAGAAACCTAAATTTAAACCAGTTACTATCGGTCAGGTGTTGGATGAAAAAACCCAGATTCTTTCTGGTTTAACCTCTGGAGAAAGGGTCTTTATTGATTTACCCGAAGACAACCAAAATCAATCTCTATTTTAACTAATTCAGCAGGGAGAAATCTCCCATTGAGGGACCAACCCTAACACAGTAGGGGTCAATGCTTCGACTACGCTCAGCCTTGGCCCCTACTGTGGTTGCTTATATAGCAGGAGGCGGGGGGCAGGGGGCAGGAGTCAGGAGGTAAAAACCTGGCTGCGATTAGGTTTGAGTTTGAAAAAATGTCCTAACTGCCTTGGGGGTTGCTATAACTACAGGAAACCCAAAATCTAAACTTTTGTAACATTTATCTGATTTATTCTCTCAATAAATTAAGGTTAATAACTGATAAAGACAAGACTAAAAAATAGATAATTGACTAATGGAAAAGGTTTAGATAATTGAATATTAATCAAATAAAATTTTAATTGACAGCTTTTTTTAATAAAGTTGAAAACAGTGGTATAGTCATAGTTTTTCAAAAGGATTAGGATAGTTATTGAAGGCAGATGAGTTGTTTTCTATCGTTGCAAAAAGAGGGTTATTTATTATGGCTACCATTGAAGCTCAAGCAAATATAGCTTTAACAAAAGCTGATTGTTCTAGCTGTTTAACTAGGAGTTGTCCCATGAATGGTTCTGACAATTCTCCGGTAAATTTATGTAATATCTTCCGTCAAGCTAATTGTGCTTTCTGTGCTATTAAAGAGTGTTCTTTTAATGGCACCATCAATTCTCCTGTATTGAGTTGTAGCAGTTTTAAATTGTTAGGTGCAGCTTAATTTATCGAGGCTTCAGTTATTAGTTAAAAGTTTTTATATATCTCTCCAATGTTTTATCTTATTTGGGGAGATATAGTTGACTTAAGGAATTTTAGGTGATTCCTATCCTTTATTTTCTGCCGTAACGCACCAAAATATTGTTTTCCGGTGTATTACGTCACACTAATACACCTACAATTATTTTGATATTGTAAGGTGGGCAAACCAAAGACTTCTCCTAGAAACCCAAAAGGTAGCCAACTTTGCCCACCCTACATTGAGTCTACCAACCTGCTTCAGCTTGACTTAAAACATAAGTAGCCACATCCTCAATTTTTTGAGCATCTAAACGCCCTCCAAACGCAGGCATGGCATTTTTACCATTAGTGACTTGATAGACAATTTTTTCTAGGGTATCTACCCCATTTTTCTCGAGGTAATTTTTGGCTAACCCTTTACTGGGTCCTGCTACTACATTTCCTCCGCCCATGTGACAAGCGTTACAGTTGGCAGTAAAAATACCTTTACCTGCACCAGCGTCACCGGCTAAGGCTGGGGAGGCAAAACTTAGACAAAAAAAAGCAAAAATCAACAAAATTTTGCACAATAAGCGTTTCATTGTGTTCTCCTTGGAAATATCGATTCTTCATTTATTCTCTCTACAATTTTTAGTCATGTCAAAAGACAGCTTGTCAAACTATCTCCCCTGTGAATGGTTGAGTTTCGTATACCAAAAAAAATCTTTTTTGTCCAAAGACAGCTTGTCAAACATCCCTCTTTTGCTTATAATAAGTAATGGAAAAAAAATACTGAGAACATATATTTCAGTCTTAAGGAATTTATGGGAACCACCAAAATGTCTAAAAAATTAGGTTTACTTATCGCTACCGTTGCTCTCTTCATCTCCAGTTTCTTCGTTGCTGTTAACCCTGCTTCTGCGGACACCGTTGAAGTTAAAATGGGTGCTGACAATGGAATGTTAGCTTTTCAACCCAAGCAAGTAGAGATCGCTGCAGGAGATACCGTTAAGTGGGTTAACAACAAACTCGCTCCCCACAACGTTGTTGTTGAAGGACAAGCTTCTCTTTCCCACAAAGGACTTGTTTTTTCTCCTGGTGACAGCTATGAAAGCACCTTTAATGAGCCTGGAGAATATACCTACTACTGTGAACCCCACCGTGGTGCTGGCATGGTTGGTAAAATTATCGTCAAGTAATTTTAATTATTTTTAACCTAATGTCGGGCAGAATTCCCTTATCCACGCTTAGGTTAGGGATGAATGCCCGACCAGTAAACAAACTGCGAAGCATCCATATTCCAGAATCTTGTGTTACAATCAATCTTGGTTGCGACCCACCCGAACGTTGGACTATCAGACAGCCTAACATCAAAGTAAAGTAGTAATACTTTCGGCGCAGAAACACTGTCAGATCGGGGAAAGAAATTACTGAAGAATAAAAAAGTAGGCAGCAAGAGCGTAAGACCAAACAGTGATTTGTCGAACAAGAAATAACTCTTGCGGAAGGCGAGAGCCTGCCTGTGGAGGCTGTGTTAGACCAAAATAAGACTTGTCTTATTGAGGCAACAGCCAATGAGACGGGAAAGCTCGAAGACGAATAAAACCGTCCTTGAGTTAAGGTGATTTCCAAGAAAAAGTTTCCCACCCATTCTCAGAATCTGTTTGTAGAACATCTCAAATAAGCGAAAAGGGAAAAATAAAAAGTTGTTCGCGGATACTTTCCGCGAACAAAAACCTCCCTATCTAAAAGAAAGAAATACGCTAACTTTTAAATTAGCTTTGACTATTTTTAAAAAGGAAATTCACTTAATTTTACACTCTTATTAACTTTTTAGACTAACTGGGTCTAATCAAAATATCCCATTTAGGTAAGTGAGGATTACGTTCTAAACGTTTCTCAATTTCCTTCATCTCTTTTTTCGTTAAAGAAATGCCTTTTTGATAAACTTTTTTACTTAACTTAACTATCGGATTTAAGCCTTTCCATGTCATAGTTTTTACCCAAGCTAACATCGTTTGAGCATTTCTCAGAAGTGTTCCGTTCCAATGCCTCTCTAAAATTCCCCAACATCTTTCTATGGGATTATATTTACTGTGATAAGGAGGAAAATATAGTAATTGAATAGATTTCTTAGTTTGGTCGGCAAACTCTACCATTCTCTTCAAAAATTGCCTTCTTCTTCCACTATTTTCTGGTCCATTATCAACTTTAATTTGGATGTTCTCTAGTTGCTGCTTTTCAGTTATACTCAGACTTGTCCACCATTGCTCCAAGTTATCTACCATGAAATCACTCGTTTTATAAGAACTTCCAAAAGTTACATAAAGTTGCCCTGTATCTTCATCTACAATCCCACAAGGAACGTATTTTTCTTTAGTTCCCATATCATGATCTTGAGCTTGATTATAACCTCTAGTTTGTCCGCCACGTGAATATTCTCCTATTTCCACAGTTGCTTTACAATCCATACTTAAACGTTTCACAGAAGGGTCTTTTTTTCTATCTTTTTTCTCTATATTCTCGAAGATAGCGTCCGTCTCCGAGATTTTTTTTTAGGTTTAGCTTTTACCACTTTTCTTAATCGATAGCCCAAACGATTTAAAATATCTGCCATTGTCGAAGCAGCAGGAACCTCCTCTCCATTATATCCTAGATTTCTTAATTGTTTAATGGCTTCAGCCGCCGTTAATCTTGTATAGGCAATGGGGTTATTAAATGTGGGGTTTTGTTGTGCGTGAGCTTCGGCTATTTCTTTCAATGATTGGGCAACTATTGGGTATCTTTCCTCCCATTTTTTACATCCACTATTGACTGATTGTAATCCTAAACACACTATCCCAGTTCGTTTTTCATGTAATCCAAGTTGAACATTTTTTCTCCCTCAACCAAACACGATTTCGGTTTGTCTGGCACTTCCTCCACAATACTTGAGACACATTTCAGCTTGAAATGAACGACGCTCTGCTCCCGTCATTTTTGAGGCTGCTAAACGTAAATCATCGACCATCGACGGGGTTAAGGGATTATTTGTCTGTTTTAGCTTCAATTTACTCTCTCTAATCTTTTTACCTCTTCATTTTAATCTATTTCTTCTGTTTTTTCAGACAAGCCAATTATGAAATTTTAAAGTTGTGTACAAAGATCCGCTAACTCTCTGTTCCTTTTATTTCTTGAAAGCCTTTAGTCCAAGCGATTACCCCCTATGGGAAAAGCTTTCTCGGAAATCACCTTAGAGTTGATTTAGATCCAAATCGACTA
>NZ_AADV02000050.1 GCF_000167195.1 Crocosphaera watsonii WH 8501
CAGATAATTTATCAGAAAATAAAGAACTTTGCCAGATTTTTTTTAGTTGTTGATTGCCTTGATTTACTCCTTTATGTTTAGAGGGGACTAGCTCTCCTGATAAGGGGACAGCCCAAGGGACTTTTTCTGTGTCTATTTGGTCAGGTAAAGCGCAGACAACGGAATAACAATGTCCAATATTAATGGGTTTATTTCCCTTAATTGGATTGAGGTAATGAATAAAGGTTTTATCCGCTAACGTTTCGGCAAACGGTCGTGGACAGGGAGTTGTGTCAATACCAAATAAGTTATAATGTTTTGAAGTGGGAGGAATTGTTCTCGATACCGCTGAAAATAAAGTCTCAATTCTCTGTTCATAATTAGGGTCAGTTTGAGTGGGTAAAACTCTTGAATTCCTCTATATAAACTGTTATAATCTCTTCTAAATAAAGGATTGAGAGACAATTCAACGACTGAGTGAGCTTGTTGGTTACTGGAGAGGGCATCGAGTAATTCTATAATAGTTTCTTTTCTAGCTTTTAGTCCTTGGAAGAGGTTAGACCTCCACACCAGGAATTCCTCGACAGACGTAGCCGTTTCATTTTTGGTCATTTTTAAAATTTATTACCTTATAAATTAGCGTAATATATACGCTAACATCAAAAAAGGTTGTTTGTTACAGTTAAGGCTAATGTCATCACATTCCGAACTTAAGACCAGTCAAGATGTCCACCTGAGAGCCAAACAAATTAAGAGTCTAATTCGCTCTCTTAAACAGAAAATAAAGAAAATTGAACGGGAAGGGGAAGTAGCACCAGCTAATTGTCATATTATTCGTTATCAGGTTAATGGAAAGGGAACAATCTACTGGTATTATAAACTACAGGCTGCTGAATCAATTTTTCCTATGGCCACTAATAATGAGAAAAAAACCAAATATAAATATTTAGGACGAGCCGGAAGTTCTGCTCATATTGATGCTGTAGAAAAACTCACTAGAAGAAATCTCATTGATGAATTAGAACGAGTCATTCAATCTCTAACTGAAAGCTACTTAGATATCTATATTGGAACCGAAACTGAATGAAGCTATTTAATATTTAAAATCCCCTAAAAAGATGGAAAGAGAGTTTTTAAAATCACCTTAATTCTCTATTTTAGCTCCGGAGATATGTTTAGCGTAAGATTTACGCTAACAATTGTTTTTTATCCAAAGTCCAAAATGAAGGTTGAACCGTTGGTTAGGGTAAGTCTGGCGTTATCAAGGGTATTAAGATTGAGGTTTCCGTCAACGCTTACTCCATCTAAGACATTATTGCCAGTGCCAACAATAAAGTTACCTTCTTCTGCAATTAAAGTACCCCCTGTAATTGTCCCTCCGTTGAAAGTCCAGGGGCCGGTACTGTTGTTAAAGGTATAACTACTATTACTGTTATCCCAGCTATAGTTTTGAATGGAAACGTTACCCCCTCGACTATTATCAATGTTTCCTAGTCTGAGAGTATTAAAGCTATCACTGATAACTAGGCTAGAGTTTGAGTCAATGGTAATGTCTCCTTCTTCATTACTCCAATTACCTAGTGCAGCTTAGCAAAAATAATCCACCAGTCACTTATGATCTTTAAAGCCCTTAAATTTCCAAACGAACGGCTTAGCAAAATGTTGATTAAAGTAATCAATAAAATTGAGAATTTTTTGGGATAGTTCTTCAGTTGAACGGACAGTAATTCTTTTGAGTAAACGCCTGACTAAGATCGAAAACCAACACTCAATTTGATTAAGCCACAATGTATGTTTGGGAATATAAACAAAGCGAATTCGATGAGATTCATCTGATAAAAAATCTGCTCTGCTGTCCATAGATTGCAAAATCCCCTCCTTTCCTTTTCTCCCCAAATCAATAGTAATTCCACAGCTTTCTGCTACTAATTTGACTAAGCTTTCCGATTTATGAGTGTTGAGTTTATCTACAATAAAAATCCATTCTGCTTTTTCATCAATCTTAATCACTCTCTGGATATGTTCAGAAAAATCTTGTTCTGTTCTTGTCGGTCCAATAGAGGGACTAACAACTTTTCCTCTTGCCACATCCCAGTTCGCAATCAAGCTTAAAGTTCCGTGTCTTTCATATTCAAATTCGATTTTTTCTACTTGTTTAGGCTTGATTCTTTTGTTCGGAAATAATCTCTCAAGAGCTTGAATCCCTGTCATTTTATCTGTACTAATTAAATGAATTCCTTGTTCTAACAAAGTTTTAGCTTCTTGATGAAGTTCACAGATATATTTGACTTGCTTTTTAAATTTTAAGGGATCATCAATTTTGGCATTTAACCAGTAACGAACGAGATGTGGTTGTAATGTCGCTTCTTTTTAAAAAACGCCCCACACTACGGGGGGAAATCTTTTCGACAATTCCTCTTTTTATGGCTTCATCCGCCAACTCTGAAGGTGTCCAATGGCTCACTGGTCTGTCTGATTTTTCACATTCTTCACAAGCGATCGCTACAATCTGGACTACTTGTTCGACCGTAAAGGATTTTGTTGTTCCAGGTCTTGGGCGATCGCTTAAAATTCCTTTGATCAAGACCATTAATGCTTTCTCCGTTACCTGTTGTTCTTCGGCGGCACTCAGTTTTTCTCTCTCCTCAAACCATCGCGATCGCCACTGACGCACTTGTACTCGGTCTAATTCTAATCTTCGACTAATCGAACTATTGCTCTCTCCTGATGCTGCGGCTAAGATTAGCTTGGCTCGTCTAACAAGGCGATAGGGGTTTGTTGTCCCTCTCACTATTTGTTGGAGTACTGTTTTCTGTAGGTTGGAGAGGTTAATTGGCAATGCTTTTATCATGGACATCAACTTCGAGATTCTTCCGTTAGTTTCATTGAAACACATTGTCGTGGCTAGTCACGAAAGTTTCTGTAAAAATCTGGTGGATTACTTTCGCCAAGCTGCACTAGAGTGATACTATCACTATTTTCGATAACATCGAATTTCAAACCGTTACCCAATTCTAAACCTGTAAAGGTCAAATCTCCCGATGCACCAGGGAAAGTAATAATTTCAAAGCTATCTCCTAAAATGGGGAAGAAGTTGTCAATTAAACTGATATTAACTACACCATTAAGGGCCGCTGAACCCAGAATTTCGATGCGATCGAATTCTGCCCCGGCAGTTAAACCTCCTATTTCAATATTGACACGACTATTGTTGGTTTGAATTATGCCATCATTGAGGACGAGTAAACCTGCCCCATCGATACCGGGGTTGAGGGTTCCTGCTGAGATTAAATTACCCCGAATTGTCCCGTTACCATCGATACTACCACCTTGAAGTTCAAACCCAGATTCCGCACTTCAAAATGTAGTATTAAAAAATACATAGTTTTAAAAAGTCCGAAAATCATACCTGGGCAAGAATATTTCTCTTTTCATTAAATTTTTAGGAAAAATAATCAAATTAAGAAGATTTATACTCATTGAAAACTTAGCAAGACTCAGCACAAACAAAGGAGAGTTTCCTCTTCTCATTTGATATCATTAGACTCTTATTCTTTTATTATTTTTGCTTTATCCAATTCAATTTATAGATAATATCTTTGACGAGATGCAGGTAATAAACTCAATATAAAACGCCTTTCTTCTGTTAAATTGACAATTTGTTTAACTCCGTTTAAAATCACATAATGAATACCTTGAAAACATTGAAATATCCACCTCAAAGTCGGACGCAATGTTACTTTCCCTACTTGATTATTTATTCCTTTTTTGACTCTTTTTAAACAATTTCTTAATTCTCTTTGCCCCAAGTTATAAATCAACAAACACAAAGACATTAAAAATAACATTGTTTCTATTCTTTCTGGTTTTTCAACGAAGAAACTATCAGTAAAAAATAAGGGATCTTTCAAAAATCGAAATCCTCTTTCCGTAGATTGCTGGTTTTTATAAGTTATCAGAATTTCACTAGCTTCTAATTTATTTTCCTCTACTAAGTTAGTTGCTAAAATAAATTTTCCTGCTTCTTTAGTCTTTCTACTTATCTCTTCATCTTTTTTGATGATCAGACTAATCATTTTATAAATCTTTTCCTTTTTTTTCGAGTAAGTTTCAATCAGTTCAACTTCTTTTATTTCCAACAATCTCAATTTTTTATTAATAGCTTTTAATTTATATCGAGCAGCTTGAGGATGTTCAAATTCTTCAGATTGTATTTCTTTAAGAAATTTTTGGGATTTCTTCTCTTCTTGGGAAAGTTGTTTTTCTAGTTTTTCCAAATCACTTTTCTGTCTTTTTTCACTCAAGACTATTAACCAAGTTTGCTTGATTCCACCATAAGTAACAATTTCTTCTTTCCAGGTATAACTTTCTAAATTTAGGTCACTTCTTTTTTCTTTATCTTCATCTTTTACTTCTTCCACCTCTATATTTTGCACTAATTCTTTTGCTTTTTTTATGGTCATTGGAACTCTCGTTATCCATTTTAAATGTTGGATTAGTTGGAGATTTTCTTGACCATATAAAGCACTATCACAAACCATGATACTATCAAACTTTATTTGCTTTTTGAATTCTACTAAAACTTTTCCAAATACAGCTTTATCAGATTCATTTCCATCTCCTACTCTCACAAATAATGGAATATCTCCATCTTGGCTTGTTATTAAATCCAAGACACGTTGTTTTAAGTCTGGTCTATGATCCCGAGAATATCCTTTCTTAATAAAAATTGGTCTTTCTTTAATATTTTTTTCTTCTTCCTGTTTCTCTTTATCTTCTTCCCTTTTATATTCTCCATCTAAATGAAATGATGTGGAATCTAAATGGGAGTATTTAAGGTCTATTTTAAATTTTTTAATTACTTCTAAAACTACTTCAATAAAAATATCATTTAGTCCATATTTATATAATTCATCCATTACTCTCCCAATTTTATCATCATTAAGGTAATCAGGTTTAATTCTTTCTCCTAACAATTTCTCAATGGCTTTATCTTGAAAAAACTGACTGAATAAATATAGAGGTCTTGAAACAAATCCTAGTCCATTGATTAAAATAGACTTAACTACTGTACCTGCTGAGATTTTTTCTCTAACATCTATTCCTAATTTATTATTAATTATTTTGACTATTCCTATTTCATCAATTAAACCAGCTACTATCCCTAAATGGTCTAAATTTTTAACTTGTATTTCTTCTAAATAAGACATTTTTCGCTCTTTTTTTACAGAGGAAACAACTTAAGCAATTATCCCACTTTTTTGTCTTCAAGAGCTTAAGCAATTATACTTAATTATTAACCCCAGGCTTGTAGTATTTAATGCTACTTTTTGAAGTGCGGAATCTGGGTTCTTAAATGTTTAATTTGACGACCATTCCAAAACTTCCCAAACCCATTAGGCAACGAAGCAACAGCAATTTGATTTTGACCCCTATCTACCCCAATCCAATTTTTAACTGTTTCAGCGTCGGGAACTTCCATCGACACTGACAACAAAACATACCAGATACCTTTTGAGGATTTCCAGAGCTTAAGACTACCCTTTCTTGGTGCGCATTCCCTTGGTTAAAACCAATCGGGTCGCTTTTCATGAGGACGCGGATTTGTCGTCGCACGGCAAATCATCTGAGCGTCCGTCCACCGCATAAATGACGGTGGCTTTCAGGCTCCCGTGTTATTTTAGGTAACAATTATAGAAAATTGGTCGAATGAAGGGAAAAAATTTGTTAACCTTTCATAAGGAATCCTTAATGTTTTTGCCTCTTGACTCCTCACCTTAATCTTTTCTACTGTTATGCCTTGGACTCGAATCATTACAGCTATTGTAGCTATTTTCCTCGCCTTGGGAATGTTAATTATCGGGGGATGGTACTTTACCCTTGGACTTTGTGTCATAGTCTTTTTGGGACAACTGGAGTATTTTCAATTAGTTCGCGCCAAAGGGATCGCCCCCGCAGCGAAAACAACCCTGGTTGTGTCTCAAATCTTACTAATTAGTTCGGCGATCGCTCCACCCCTAACCGATGCGTTATTCCCGTTAACTGGGGCTTTAATCTGTTTTTACCTATTATTTCAACCAAAATTAGCCAGTATTGCTGATATTTCTACCTCAGTCTTAGGGCTATTTTATGGAGGATATTTACCCAGTTATTGGGTAAGATTACGAGTAGGGTTTGCCCATGCAGTTCCCACGGTGGATGTAGCGAGTATTAACTTACCGTTTATGGGGTATTGGCCTGAGTCTTGGACCGAACCCAAATTATTTCCCCCTGCTTTAACTGTTACCTGTTTAGCCTTTGGTTGTATTTGGGCGGCGGATATTGGGGCTTATATCATGGGAAAATGGTTAGGACGAACACGCTTATCTGATATTAGTCCCAAAAAAACAGTAGAAGGGGCATTATTTGGCCTATTAGGAAGTGTTGTTGTCGGAGAAATTGGGGCTTGGTATTTAGAATGGCCTTACTGGTATGTAACAGGGATGGTCTTAGGGGCATTAATTGGTATTGTTAGTTTATTAGGTGATTTAACAGAATCCATGATGAAACGAGATGCCGGGGTTAAAGATTCCGGTCAATTAATTCCTGGCCATGGTGGTATTTTAGATCGAACCGATAGTTATGTTTTTACTGCCCCTTTAGTCTATTATTTCGTAACATTATTCTTACCTTTATTGCAATAGATAAACTTTATGTCAAACTAGACTTGATCCCTAATCCTGGTAAATTATTGAGCCTTAATTTTCCCTGTTCGAGACTAACACCATCAAAGGGATCATCTATTAAATTCAAATGACTATCTAAGTCTAAATAATCCGCATAAGCAGCTAAATGAGTCATAGCAGTATTAGCCAAACTGCTATCAGAATAACAACCATACATCACTTGTAATTTACAAGTTTTGGCTACGGCGATCATTCTCATTACCTCACTCAATCCTCCTGCTTTCATTAGTTTAATATTAATGCCATGAATATAAGGAGAAAGCTTGATAATATCTTCACTCTGAAAACAACTTTCATCTACAAAAATAGGTAGAGGCTATCGCTGATATAATTGGGGTAAATTACCTTCATCTCCCACTTGTAAAGGTTGTTCTAAATATTTAACATTTTGTTTGTCTAACCAGTCACTCATCTCAATAGCTTCTTTTAATGTCCATCCTCCGTTAGCATCTACCGTTAAAGGAATATGGGGAGTTTCTGCACGAATGGCTAAAATCATGGCTTTATCTGCTTCTATTCCTTCGGGAGAACCCAACTTAATTTTTAATAGTTTAACCTCCATAAAATTGAGCCAGTTTTTAACTCTTTCCACTGCTTTTTCTGGGGAACTAATACCAATAGTAACAGATGTGGAAAAAAGTCTATCGCCCTTTAATACCCAGAGTTTCCAGAGGGGTAAATTAACCTTTTTTCCTAACCAGTCGTACAATGCAGTATCGATGGCAGCACGCAGAGAAGAATGCAGCTTACTTTCTAATAAAACCGTTTCTATTGCTTGTCTTTGTAGGGGATGATATGCTTCTAAACTAGGAATAATATTTCTTAAATCTTGTTGTAATTGCTCACTATTTATGCTTGTTCCTTTTATTACTGAAAAAGGAGAAGCTTCCCCCCATCCTTCTATACTATCTGCTTCTATTTTGAGCAATAAATTAGTATTTTTAGCAGTAGTTCCCCGACTAATGGTTAAAGGGAACCGTTTATGGACAGTAAAAGGTTGAATAGTAAGACGCATTGAATTCACGAAAGTTTATTAAAAAGCAACAAACCCTAAAAAATTAATTAATCAGCTAAGGGAATATTTATTATTACTGTATCATAAAGGCTAATCCATGATGTAAATGTACTTATGGATTATTTTTTGAGAGTCTTCACTAAAAAAGAAGACAGAGAACACATCTATTAAATGAGATTACGAGGAAACTCCGAATCTCAATAACATCCCAGATCCATCCATTGAGGTTTAAATAATCATGTGTTTAGCGGTTCCAGGAAAAGTCGTTAGTATTAGCGGAGATGATCCTTTATTAAGAAAAGGAAAAGTAAGTTTTGGGGGAGTTATTAAAGAAGTAAGTTTAGCTTACGTTCCTGAAGTCAAAATAGATGACTATGTAATTGTCCATGTTGGATTTGCCCTTAGTATTCTAGATCAAGAAGCAGCAGAGAAAAGTCTCGCAGAATTTCGAGAAATGGAAGCCATTTTATCAATAGAAAATTGATAATTATCCATTATCCAAACCGATAACCAAAGCCCCGAACCGTAATTAAATATTGGGGTTGACTGGGATCTTGTTCCAATTTTTCCCGTAACCAACGAATATGAACATCGACGGTTTTAGTATCTCCTAAAAAATCAGGCCCCCAAATTTGTTCAATCAGTTGATCCCTTGACCAAACACGACGGGGATAACTCATGAATAATTCTAATAAGCGATATTCTTTAGGAGAGAGATTAATTTCTTCTTCGGCTAATGTCACCCGACATTCTTGGGTGTAGAGGGTAATATCACGAAACTGTTTAACAGAACTCGATGAAGAACTGGTGAACTTTTGACGACGAATTAAAGCCCGGCAACGGGCGACTAATTCTCGCATACTAAAGGGTTTGGTCAAATAATCATCAGCACCCACTTCTAAACCCAAGACACGGTCTGTTTCACTGGCCTTGGCACTAAGAATCAAAATAGGAATAATATTGCCGTGATAACGCAACAGACGACAGATATCTAAACCATTTACTTGAGGTAGCATCAAATCCAAAACCAACAGATCAAATTCCATTGCTGTTGCTGTGGGATTTTTTGCTTCCTGTTGTAATAAATTTAGCGCAGTTCTTCCATCACTAACCGCAGTGATCTCATAACCTTCATCTTCCAAGGCCAGGACAATCATATCTCGGATAACGTCTTCATCCTCCACCACCAGGATGCGATGAGTGTTGACGACAGAAGGGTTAGGGGGATTTTGATTGGTATCAAAAGACAACATAATTAACCTAATTTGTGATTCTATGCCAATATAGACAAAAAAACTAAACCGTTAGAATGGAAAACGTCCTCACAATTGTTATACCATTTAATCTCTATGTTGCTACATCTAATGACCTGGCCCGAAGTTGAAGAGTATTTACAAACCAATACAGGGATTATTATTCCCATTGGTTCCACCGAACAACATGGACCAACAGGGTTGATCGGAACCGATGCAATATGTGCAGAAGCGATCGCCAAAGGAGTAGGCGAAGCAACTCAGACCGTAGTAGGACCCACCATTAATGTCGGGATGGCTTTACATCATACGGCTTTTCCTGGCAGCATGAGTTTACGGCCTAGTACCCTCATTCAAGTGATCCTTGATTATCTTACCAGTTTAACCGCCGCCGGATTTACTCGTTACTTTTTTATTAATGGTCACGGGGGCAATATTGCCACCCTGAAAGCTGCTTTTTCTGAGAGTTATTATCATTTATCCCATCTTAATATTCCCCAAGCAACTCAAGTTCGCGCTAAAGTTGGCAACTGGTTTATGTGTCGTGCTGTTTATCAAAAAGCCAAAGAATTATACGGAGATCAAGAGGGATCTCATGCGACTCCTTCGGAAGTAGCTGTAACTCAATTTGTTTATCCTGAGTCTATTAAAAATGCTTCTTTATCTCCTGATGTGAATTCCGGTTATCCTATTTATGGAGCCTCAGATTTTCGATCTCATTATCCCGATGGTAGAATGGGATCAAATCCAGCTTTAGCTACCCCCGAACACGGTGAACAGTTGTATAATTTAGCTGTTAAAGAATTAAGTGAAAGTTATTTAAAATTCGCTCAAGCTGATTAACTTCAATTAGAGTTTTCTAACTGTTTATACCCTAGTTTATCTTCAAAACCATAACGTTCTCGAATTAAATAAAGAGGACGTTGTTTAGTTTCTTCATAAATACGGCCTAAATATTCTCCTAATATTCCTAACGTAATTAACTGTACACCGCCAATAAAAAGAATTGTTACCATCAAAGACGCATATCCTGGCACATCAATGCCCAAAATAATCGTTCTAATGATTAAAAAACTTCCATAGGTAAAGGCTAATAAGGATAAAACAACTCCTAAATAACTCCAAACTTTTAACGGAACTAAACTAAAAGAAGTAATTCCATCTAAGGCAAAATTCCATAACTTCCAATAATTCCATTTGGTAGTACCTTGGATTCGGTTGGGGCGATCGTATAATACATAAGTCTGTTTGAAACCAACCCAAGCAAACAACCCTTTCATAAAGCGAGTTCTTTCCGGCATGGTTTTGATTGCTTCTACCACTCGTCTATCTAGTAAACGAAAATCTCCAGTATCACGGGGAATAGGAACACTACTAATACGACTAATAATGCGATAAAAAGCATTAGCTGTTGTCTTTTTAACCCAACTTTCTCCTTGTCTTGAGCGACGTTTTCCAGAAACAACATCATAGCCTTCTCGCCATTTTGCAACCAATTGTTCGATTAACTCGGGGGGATCTTGTAAATCAGCATCTATGGGTATGATAGCCTTGCCTTGGGCATTTTCTAACCCTGCTGTTAAGGCAATATCCTTACCAAAATTACGAGAGAGACTAATGACTTTAATCTCAGGATAACGATTATGATAATCAATTAAATACTCTAGGGTTTGATCTCTGCTACCATCATCAACACAGATCACTTCATAAGATAAGCTTAGACGATCTAAAATCCTTAAAAGTCGCTCAAAAAGTATCTCAAGACCTTGTTCCTCGTTGTAACAAGGGACAATAATCGATATTTCTACTGAATTAAGATTAAATCGCATAATTTTATCTGGTTGAATCAATTGTATCAATTGCTTAAATGATTTAATTATGATAGCTGTTTTATCTTGTTTCTTACTTTTTGCCGATCAACTCGAATGAAACCCACAAGACAATATCAGTTACAATGACTGAATCCAACTTATAAGAGTTTCGCCAGTTTTCTATGGACTATCAAGACGCAGGGGTTAACATTGAAGCCGGTCGCTCATTTGTCGATAAAATTCGTCGTTCTGTGGAAAGTACCCACAGTCCGCAAGTTTTAGGAGGATTAGGGGGTTTTGGGGGCTATTTTGAGTTACCCACAGGTTATGAAAATCCTGTGTTAGTTTCCGGTACCGATGGGGTGGGAACTAAGCTAAAAATCGCTCAAGCTATCAATTCTCATCACACCATTGGTATTGATTTGGTGGCCATGTGTGTCAACGATATTTTAACTTCTGGGGCTAAACCTTTATTCTTTTTAGATTATTTGGCTACAGGAAAATTGAACCCCCAACAATTGAGTGATGTGGTAACGGGAATTGTGGAAGGATGTCGTTTGAGTGGTTGCGCTTTATTGGGGGGAGAAACCGCCGAAATGCCCGGTTTTTATGCAGTGGGTGAATACGATGTGGCTGGGTTTTGTGTCGGTATTGTGGAAAAAAGTAAACTGCTCGATGGCTCACAAATTAATGTTGGTGATGTGGCGATCGGCTTAAGTAGTAGTGGAGTACATAGTAATGGTTTTAGTTTAGTTCGTAAAATTGTTGAAGTGAATAATCTAAATTGGAGCGATCGCTTTGAGCAACTAGGGGAGCAAACTTTGGGAGAAGTTGTCTTGACACCGACTCAAATTTATGTACAACCCATTCTTGAAGCCTTAAAATCAGGTCTAGAAATTAAGGGAATGGCTCATATTACAGGAGGGGGTTTACCTGAAAATTTACCCCGTTGTTTAAGGGAAAATCAATCTATTAAAATCAATCCAGGGACTTGGCCAATTTTACCCATTTTTCAATGGATTGCTGCCATGGGTAACGTTGAATCTTCTGCTATGTTCCATACTTTTAATATGGGTATTGGTTTAGTTGTTATTGTTCCTAAAAGTAAATCAGACCTGAGTATAAAATGGTTTAACAATCAAGGAATATTAGCTTATGAAATTGGAGAAGTTATTGAAGGGAATAGAGAATTAATAGGATTATAGAGTTCCCATACTTGTGAGGTACACAGTTTTCTAGTTTTAGGAGTTCGGAGTTCGGAGTTCGGAGTTCGGAGTTCGGAGTTCGGAGGCGCGATATTAGGTGTACCGTTCGGAGCCGCGCTCACGGCGAAGCCTCATGAGTCCGAGAAACGCTATAAACTCACATATAGGCACAGTTTACGATAAAATAATCAAAACTTAGGAAATCCTAATAAATCAGACAGTGAGGAGTGTGTTGTGTTGAGGAAAGTCAAGAGAAACCAAACTAAGCTATTGGGGGTAAAAGCCGTAAAAATTACGGTCAAATCCCTTCTAAAACTACTTTCACCCCTCATTGCTTCAAGTTTCTTGATTACACCCTCCCATGCACTCCTGGGTAGGGTTGGAGTGGTGAGAAGTACTGAAAATCAACAACAGTGGACATCCATTCGTAACCGTCTTCTGTCCACAGGCATTCAATTCTGTTTGCTCGAAGCAGAAAATTGGCAAACAGCAGAAGACCTCAGAAACGTTCGTACCCTATTTCTACCCAACGTTGAAACTATTACAGGCCAGCAAGCAGAAGCCCTAGAAACTTGGTTACAAGCACGGGGAAATCTAATTATTAGCGGACCCACGGGTAATTTATCGGAATCAGTCGTTAGAGACCAGTTACGGGCTTTATTTGGAGCTTATTGGGGCTTTTCTACTTCCAATCCCTCCACTATCAGAGTTCAAGACACGGTCCAACTTTCTTTAGTTAACCAGGCCAGCCTCAATGATAGTTTGATTGGTGGCGTAATTCTTCCCAGTGCTATTACCGCTCAACCCCTTGCTGTCTGGTTAACAGAAAATACCCCCCCTGCAGTTGTTGTCAACGAACAAACCACTTTTTTAGGGTGGCGTTGGGGTTTCAGTGGAGTAACCTCTGCTGCTTTTGATGTTAATTGGTTAAAAACTGTTTTAAATCGTTATGGTATCAACGAAACCAATCAATTAGTGGCCGAAAATAGTCGAGAGATTCCACCCTGTAATATAGTGGATCTCAACGTCCCTCAACAACCCTTCCCTATTTTACCTCCTAACTATATTCCCCAACCAGAACAACCTCAGACGAACCCAGAAGAACCTTTCATAGAAATTGACTTAACCCCTGAATCTTCTCTTCCTTCACCAATCTTAATCAGCGATCGCCGTTCTGAAGGATTGAATTACAGAAATACTCCCACTGTGCCGAGTATTTCCCCTCAACAGGCACAAACCATGAGAGAGGAGTTATTTGACCTCATTGTTCGCTTTGAAAGTACCTTGATCGCCTCCCTAGCCCATAACGATCCGACTTCCAAGCAAAATAATTTAGCCCTGCGTCAGTCCCAAGAAGCGTTAAACCAAGCTAAGCTGAGTCTGCAAAAATTTCAGGGATTATTACAACAAAGACAATACGATCAAGCTCGACGAGTGTGGTTAAAAGCCCGTCGTAGTCTCTGGGACAATTATCCTAGCGATCGCTCCGTCGCTCAGCCGGAAGTACGGGCCATGTGGTTAGATCGGGGTAGTATTGTCAAAACCCGTTCAGAAGCCGAGTTAGCTGTACTATTTGACCGTATGGCTGAGGCCGGTATTAATACCGTTTTCATGGAAACTGTCAACGCCAGTTATCCCATTTACCCTTCCTCGGTAGCACCAGAACAAAACCCCCTCACTAAAGGTTGGGACCCCCTCAAAGTTGCCATTAAATTAGCCCACGAACGCAACATGGAACTTCATGCTTGGGTTTGGGTGTTTGCCGCAGCCAACCAAGGTCATAATCAGGTATTAGAACAACCGGAAAATTACTTAGGTCCCGTACTTTCCCGTAACCCCGATTGGGGGATAACGGATAAAAAGGGTAATTATTTTGATCAAGGACAACAATTTAAAAAGGCTTTTCTTGACCCTGCCAACCCCAAAGTTCAGGACTACTTACTGTTGTTATTCGACGAAATTGTGCGGAATTATGATGTAGATGGGATTCAATTCGATTACATTCGTTATCCCTTTCAACAACCGCAAATTAATCAAACTTTTGGGTATAGTAAGTCATCTCGTTATCTCTTTAAAGAAATGACAGGGATTGATCCTATCGAAATTTCTCCAGGCCATCCTTTATGGAATCAATGGACAGGGTTTCGTATTCATCAAGTTGATAGTTTCGTTGCCAGAGCCTCTCGTCATTTGAAAAAGGTCAAACCTGAATTAATTATTTCTGCTTCTGTCTTTCCCATTGAACAACGCGATCGCCTCTTTCGTTTACAACAAAATTGGGAAGAGTGGATGCGACAAGGATGGGTTGATATGATGGTTTTGATGACCTATGCTCTCGATACTGGTAATTTGGAAGAACGCATTGAATTGGTTTTTGATGATAGTTGGCCCCGCTCTTCTTTAGTAATTCCTGGGTTACGTTTATTGAAGGTTCCTGATCCTGTGACTATCGATCAATTACAATTTATTCGTAATTTGCCCATCAGTGGTTTTTCACTCTTTGCTACTGAAAATTTAACCCCTTCTTTACGAGGTGTATTAAGTCGGGTTCAAAGCTCTGAAAAAAGCCAACCTTTACCCTATCGTGAGCCTTTTAAAACTGCCTTAGCTCGCTATCAATCTCTACAAAAAGAGTGGATGTTTTTAGCCAACAAACAAGGGTTAAAAATGGACAAAGATAGTTTTAAAAACATGGATGCTCAAGGAAAACAATTAGAAAAAGCCTTGAATCAATTAGCAATGAACCCATCACGGCAAAATTTGAAAATAGCCCAACAAACCTTAAGACAATTTCAACAACAGTTTCCTAACTGGATGGGAAACCAGAAACAAACTTATAACTATCAAGTTCAAGTTTGGGAAAATCGACTACAAACCTTAGATAAATTATTACTTTATGGAGAAAGGAGAATGATTAGTAATTCTAAAATAAGATGATAAAGATTAAGGGAGAATTGTGTTATTTATAAGACGACAAATTATAATTAAAACATTAATGATATTCCTCTTTCCTCGGAATGACGATTATTAATTATCCATTGTCCATTGTCCACTATCCATTATCAATCTTATGTCTCAAACATCTATTAATAGTCCTAGAATTTTTTGGAAAACCCCCCTTGCTTGGTTATCAAGTTTATGGGAATTTTCTCGTCCTCATACCATTGTTGGCACAAGTTTAAGTGTCTTAGCTTTATATTTAATTGCTTTAGCAACTGTAGACAGTACAGTTAATCTTGAGAATATTCAATATTTATTAATTGCTTTATTTCCCTGTTTATGTGGTAATGTTTACATAGTCGGACTAAATCAATTAGAAGATCAAGAAATAGATAAAATTAATAAACCTTATCTCCCTTTAGCATCAGGGTATTTTTCTCAGATTCAAGGGCGTTACATTGTTAGTATTACAGGACTTCTAGCTATAATTACTTCTTGGTTAGGAGGTTCGTGGTTAGGCATAACAGTAGTTCTTAGTTTACTGATTGGTACTGCTTATTCTGTTCCTCCTATTCGGTTAAAAAGATTTCCCCTATTGGCTGCTTTTTGTATTTTTACAGTTAGGGGAGTTGTTGTTAATTTAGGGGTGTTTTTATACTTTATTCACTCTTTTACATCCACCTCTTTTTTAGTGCCTGAAGTGTTGATACTGACGGCATTTGTGGTTATTTTTACGGTTGCGATCGCCATTTTTAAAGATGTACCTGATCTCGAAGGTGATCAAGAATATAATATTACAACTTTCACAATTTTGATAGGAAAAAAAGCAATATTTAAAATTTCTTGTGGTGTGATTATATTCTGCTACTTGGGAATGATAATAATTGGACTTTTATCGAGTTTTAATATCAATCAACCATTATTAATAGGTTCTCATGTTGCCTTACTAACTTTACTATTATGGCGTAGTCAAAGGGTTGATTTAGAAGACAAAAATTCCATTGCTCAGTTTTATCAGTTTATCTGGCGATTATTTTTCTTAGAATATTTATTGTTCCCTCTTGCTTGTTTAGTTTGAGGTAACACAGTCTTCTAGACTGTAGCATCAGAGAAATTATGTTACTTTTTAATCTTGAGTTTAATCGTCAAAAAGTGCTAAAATAACCCATAATTTATCCATAGACAAGGAAGCCATAAAACCGATGGCCACAGCTTATATTATCGGACTAGGTAGATCGGGTATTGCTGCCGCAAAATGCCTCAAACAAGACGGATGGGAAGTTATAATTAGCGATCGTGCTACTTCCGAGAATCTAAACCCTTTACAGCAACAATTACAAGCAGAAGGAATTACAGTTAAATTAGGTCATACCCCTAACTTAAATTCTAATGCCTTACCTAAATTAATCGTCGTTAGTCCTGGTGTTCCTTGGGATATTCCTTTCTTAATAGAAGCCCGTGAGAAGAATATTGATACCATAGGAGAATTAGAATTAGCCTGGCGATATCTTAACTCATCCCCTTGGGTGGGTATTACAGGGACAAATGGTAAAACAACAACTACAGCTTTAGTTGCAGCCATTTTCCAAGGTGCAAAATTAAATGCACCCTCTTGTGGCAATATAGGTTATGCTGCTTGTGAATTAGCTTTATCTCAATTACAAAAAGATAGCACTTCTAACTATGATTGGATTATTGCAGAAGTTAGTAGTTATCAGAGTGAATCATCCCAAGCATTAAGCCCCAAAATTGGTCTATGGACAACCTTTACCGCAGATCATTTGAATCGTCATAAAACTCTAGAAAACTATTACGCAATTAAAGCATCTTTATTATATCGTAGTGAATATCAAGTCTTTAATAGCGATGATCCTTATCTACACCAAACAGGTTTACATCAATGGGCCGATGCTTATTGGACAACCGTAAAAGGTAAAGAGAATTTACTTTGTGATTCTAGTAAAGGGGTTTATATTCAAGATAATTGGGTTGTGGCTTTTGGGGAATTAATTTTACCCTTAAATCTCTTCAAAATGCCAGGTTCTCATAATCAACAAAACCTTTTAATGGCTATTGCAGCAGCTAGATTAGCCGGGATTGAAAAAGGGGCGATCGCCTCAGCTATAGCAACGTTTAAAGGGGTTCCTCATCGCTTAGAATATATCACAACCATTGACGGAATCGATTTTATTAATGATAGTAAAGCAACTAATTATGATGCAGCAGAAGTCGGTTTATTGTCAGTAAAATCTCCTGCAATTTTAATCGCAGGAGGAGAAGGAAAAGAGGGAGATGATAATAAATGGATTGCTCAAATTAAATCAAAAGCTGCTAAAGTATTACTTATTGGTGAAGCAGCGGAAAATTTTGCTAAACGTCTTCATGACGCTGATTATCATAGTTATGAAATTCTAGAAACAATGGATAAAGCGGTAGAAAGAAGTTTAACTATAGGAAGAGAAGTTAAAGCAAAGGTTGTCCTTTTATCTCCTGCTTGTGCAAGTTTTGATCAATATCGAAGCTTTGAACATCGAGGGGATGATTTCAAAGAATTATGCCAAAAATTGAAGGAAGACTGATTATTAAATTACTTCACTTGTGAATCTAATAGTTATTAATAACTATTAGATTTATAGTATAAGATTTTATCTATTAAGTATTTATAAGGTTCGTTATAAATACTTAATAGATAATTTCAGTATGTTTACGGCTCCGTTTATTCCACATTAATAGGTAATCTATACTTAGATAGTATAAATTGTCGATTATTAAATTATTGAAATTTTATTGATCTTACTTCTAGCTAAGAGCTAGCAGTAAAAAATATTAGTGTTACCTAGTTATTTTGAAATAATCACTTTTTAACCATCATAGTTTTCTTTTTATTGATCTAGAAAATATTTTTTGCCATGACTACTAATCAAACTTCCATCGAATTTTCTTCCGCTAAATATTCAGGAATTGAAAAAGGTCAACCCTTTCTCAACCTAATAAAAATTACTGTCATTCGTTCTGGAAATACCGATAATTTTGATAGTGTAGAACTTCATCTAGGTAATAGAACAGCGCAGGAAGGGTCAGACTTTGGTGGAATCTTTCCTCAACCGATAGATTTTCAACCAGGAGGAACTGAGAAAAAAGTTTATATTGATATCTATGATGATTTTAAGAGAGAAGGAACAGAAAATATTGAACTAAAATTAATTGGAAATCCTACTATTTTAGGACAACAATACATTACCACGGTTGACATCTTAGATAATGAAAGTGCCAATATTTCCTTTGAAAAAGCCGAATATATCGTGACAGAATATGACCCAAATAACCCTCAAGTTGCCATAACCTTAACCCGTTCTGGGGACTTAAATAACACTGTATATGCAGAAATTCAATTAGGAGGAGGCAGCGCAAACTATGAAGAAGACTTCTCGGGAATTATCTTCCCAGAACTGGTAACATTTAGTCCCTGGGAAACAACACAAACCATCTATTTATCTCCAATGGACGATGGGTTATTAGAAGGAACAGAAACCCTTGAATTAAACCTAGTAACTAATCCTTCATTCAAATACGTAACAGTAGGAGAAAACCCCAGTAAAACCATTTCTATTCTAGACAATCAAACCGCTTATTTAGAATTTGAACAAGGAGAATATATAACCTCAGAAATAGAAGGAGAGTCCAACCAAATAGCTATTACTATCAACAGAACAGGGAATATTTATGACCTTATTAATGCTGAAATAGAGATTAGTAACATCAGTGATACATCTGGGACAAACTTCAACTATTCCTCTCAGATAACCTTCAATCCAGACGAAACAAGCACCACCCTTTATCTGGATATTCCTGATGATAACGACAGGGAAGGAACAGAAACCTTACAGTTAACTCTACAACCAGAAATGGGAGATAATGAGGTAGTTATTGGTGAGCAAAATACCACAACAGTCAAAATCTTAGATGATGATGTTTCCTATATTGAATTTGAGCAGGTGAGTTATAAAGTCAACGAAGAAAGTAACAGCAGTTTCGGCAACTTTATAGAAATAATAGCAACCCTTTCAGAAATAACAGACCTGTTTGCTTATGCAGAAATACAAATAGAAAATGGAACAGCAACACAAGGAGAAGACTTTAATTTATTAACAGAATACATTGAATTTAAACCAGGAGAAACCGAGAAAAGCATTTACATTGATATCACAGATGATGGCAACTTTGAAGGAACAGAAAATTTACAATTAAAACTGGTTAATATTTCAGGAATTCCTGACATAGCTATTGGAGAAAAACATAGTACAAATATTACCATATTCGACAAAGATATAGCCAATATTTCCTTTGAAAAAGCCGAATATATCGTGACAGAATATGACCCAAATAACCCTCAAGTTGCCATAACCTTAACCCGTTCTGGGGACTTAAGTAACAGTGTAGATGCAGAAATTCAATTAGGAGGAGGTAGCGCAAACTATGAAGAAGACTTCTCGGGAATTATCTTCCCAGAACTGGTAACATTTAGTCCCTGGGAAACAACACAAACCATCTATTTATCCCCAATGGACGATGGGTTATTAGAAGGAACAGAAACCCTAGAATTAAACCTAGTAACTAATCCTTTATTCGATTACGTAACCCTAGGAGAAAACCCCAGTACAACCATTTCTATTCTAGACAATCAAACCGCTTATTTAGAATTTGAACAAGGAGAATATATAACCTCAGAAATAGAAGGAGAGGATAATCAACTAGCTATTACTATCAACAGAACAGGGAATATTTATGACTCCACTAATGCTGAAATAGAGATTAGTAACATCAGTGATACATCTGGGACAAACTTCAACTATTCCTCTCAGATAACCTTCAATCCAGACGAAACAAGCACCACCCTTTATCTGGATATTCCTGATGATAACGACAGGGAAGGAACAGAAACCTTACAGTTAACTCTACAACCAGAAATGGGAGATAATGAGGTAGTTATTGGTGAGCAAAATACCACAACAGTCAAAATCTTAGATGATGATGTTTCCTATATTGAATTTGAGCAGGTGAGTTATGGTGGATTTGAGAATAATAATCCTGACTTAAGTAGGGTTTGCTGAATAAAAGCAAAACCCTATTCTTTAAAAGGTTACACCCATATTCGCGATCGCAAAAAAGATCAGCTTTGTCGGCTACAAACCGCTATAATTGGTAGAAACACCTCCCAGTTGTTGGTCAAGAATAAATGTATCGAAAAGAGGAGCAACCTTTACCGCCCCCAGAAAAATTTGAATTACCTTTCGAGGGCAAATTGTCCCCCAATAATCGTTGGGTAATCATGGCAGGGTTGATACCTTGGGATGATTTTGAGGAAGAATATGCTAAACTTTTTTCAGCAGAAAAAGGTGCGCCAGCCAAACTATTTAGAATGGCATTAGGGACATTAATTATTAAGGAAAAATTAGGAATAAGTGATAGAGAAACTATAGAAAAGATTAGAGAAAATCCCTATCTACAATACTTTATAGGTTTAAATTGTTATCAACAAGAGCCACCACTGGAATCTTCAATGCTAGTTCATTTTGGGAAAAGAATTGATGGAGAATTGATAAACAAAATCAATAAAAAAATAGTAAAAAGAGAAATAGACAAGAGTGATAAAGAAGTAAAAAAAAAGGATTGTCTCCAAGAAAAAGGAGAAAAAATAAAAAATAAAGGTAAACTAATTTTAGATGCGACTTGTGCGCCAGCAGACATCAAATACCCAACGGATTTAGGCATATTAAATCAAGCCAGAATTGAGACAGAAAGAATAATAGATAATCTTTATAAACCATTAAGAGTAAAATTGAGAAAAAAGCCGAGAACTTCTAGAAAAATTGCTAGAAAGGAATACTTAAAAGTAGCTAAAAAACGAAAAGTATCTTATCAAGAAAGAAGAAAAGCTATCGGGAAACAGTTAAAATACCTTAAGAAAAATTTAGGAAATATAGAAGACTTATTTCAAGCTGGGGCTTCCCTGGAAAATCTGAGTAAAAGACAGAAAAATTGTCTAGAGACTATCAAAAAAGTTTATGAACAACAACAGTCAATGTGGGAGAATAAGACCCAGAGTGTTCCTCAAAGAATTGTAAGTTTAACTCAACCGCATATTCGTCCAATAGTGAGGGGAAAAGCAGGAAAACCAATAGAGTTTGGAGCTAAACTCTCAGTAAGCTGTGTAGATAACTATGTGTTTCTAGACAAAATAAGTTTGGAAAACTTCAATGAATCTTGTCATTTAAAAGAACAAGTAGAAAAGTATAAAGAAACGTTTGGCTATTATCCCGAATCCGTCCATGTAGATAAAATTTATCGAACTAGGGAAAACAGAAATTGGTGTAAGGAAAGAGGGATAAGAATCAGTGGTCCGAAGTTAGGAAGACCTCCGAAAAATGTCAGTGAAGAAGAAAAGAAACAAGCCCACTCCGATGAATGCTTCCGTAATGCTATTGAGGGAAAGTTTGGACAAGCTAAACGAAGATTTAGCCTAAATCTCGTAATGACAAAACTCCCTGAAACCTCCATTACATCTATTGCTATTACATTTTTAGTTGTCAATCTTTCTAAACTTCTGAGGCAGTTTTTGTCGCTTTTTTTGTCCTTATTTACTAATAATAGAACAGGGGGAACTCATCAAACCGCCTTTCATTAATTTTGATTATACTTTAAACAATTTTTATGTACTAAAACTTATTGATTTGTCAGAAAATTCTTGGTCAAAAGTGGCATAAATTTTGGAGAAACTTTTTCAGCAAACCCTAATTAGACCAATTCCCAGTAAAGCAAAACTATAAGCCGACATATAACCCAGATTCCGCACTTCAAAATGTAGTATAAAAAAATACATAGTTTTAAAAAGTCCGAAAATCATACCTGGGCAAGAATATTTCTCTTTTCATTAAATTTTTAGGAAAAATAATCAAATTAAGAAGATTTATACTCATTGAAAACTTAGCAAGACTCAGCACAAACGAAGGAGAGTTTCCTCTTCTCATTTGATATCATTAGACTCTTATTCTTTTATTATTTTTGCTTTATCCAATTCAATTTATAGATAATATCTTTGACAAGATGCAGGTAATAAACTCAATATAAAACGCCTTTCTTCTGTTAAATTGACAATTTGTTTGACTCCGTTTAAAATCACATAATGAATACCTTGAAAATATTGAAATATCCACCTCAAAGTCGGACGCAATGTTACTTTCCCTACTTGATTATTTATTCCTTTTTTGACTCTTTTTAAACAATTTCTTAATTCTCTTTGCCCCAAGTTATAAATCAACAAACACAAAGACATTAAAAATAACATTGTTTCTATTCTTTCTGGTTTTTCAACGAAGAAACTATCAGTAAAAAATAAGGGATCTTTCAAAAATCGAAATCCTCTTTCCGTAGATTGCTGGTTTTTATAAGTTATCAGAATTTCACTAGCTTCTAATTTATTTTCCTCTACTAAGTTAGTTGCTAAAATAAATTTTCCTGCTTCTTTAATCTTTCTACTTATCTCTTCATCTTTTTTGATGATCAGACTAATCATTTTATAAATCTTTTCCTTTTTTTTCGAGTAAGTTCAATCAGTTCAATTCTTTTATTCCAACATCTCATTCTTATTTATAGGTTTATTTATTCGAGCAGTTGAGGTGTCACATCTCCGATGTTTCCTTCAGAACTTCGCATTCTTCCCTCTGGGAAATGGTTCTAGTTTCCATCCTTTCGCTTTTCCCCAGATTTACCAGTTGTGTTCCCTAGTACATTTTTTCCGGTTATCTAAATAGCACTCTTTTAAGCG
>NZ_AADV02000049.1 GCF_000167195.1 Crocosphaera watsonii WH 8501
GTGACGTAATTTATCATGGTCATTGACATCTTCATAGCCTAAAATAATTCCATAAAGCCTTTGTGCTAATAACTCATGAACGGAATGATCTACATAAGATTGATGACGATGATCTTGAAAACAGTTACCAAACTTCTCGGTAATTCCCAGTTTTTTATCCAACTCAGCTATCCAGACAATCCCCGCATCTGAAGTGATTAGTCCCCCATCAAAATTAGTGATTATTTCTTTTCCTTTCTGTTTACTAAAGTTGATTACTTGACGAGGGGTTCGGGGATGACTGGGACTCATTAAATCAGTTTAAGGTAAATTGCTTTAATAATTAAATTATAGCATATTTTATTCTAACAATCTAGTACTATTAGAGATTTTATTAATAATTTTTTTGGAAAAATGAGTGATTGATTTATCTTTTCATCTTTGTCTAATTCGGGTTGATTTTAACTTAAAATCTGACAACAGACTGTTGGTTGGGGAAATCTGCGATCGCTCTGTTCAAACCCACTTCCTGTAAGGCTTCTGTGTTTGGCGATCGCAGATTTTGTGAGAAATTCGGGATGAAGACTTGTCTTGGTTTGGTCCTTTTGTCTTTTTATTAGTAATACCTGGAATCATTTACTCAATTTTAAGAGGAAAAAAGTCTTTACAGGCATTAAGTTTAACTTTAATGGGGTATGCAGTAATTCTTTGTTATAAGGTGGTTTGGATGCCTTGGAATGGAAGGTTTTTTTCACTCTTCTTTGCTGCTTCTGGTGTTTGTGTTGCTTATTTCATAGAATCGGTTAAATTTAAAAGAAAATTTTTAATTAAATCAATTAGTTATGCTTCCATCTTAATTTTATTTCTATCCTGTGCTGTTAATGAAAGTAAGCCACTAAATATAATTCCCAATCAAACCCTCACTGGGTCACATCTAATTCCCTTAAAATGGGCTCATAATATAATGCACGAAAGTATTTGGGCAAAAACCAATTGGGGACGAAATCGACTTTATTATGCAGAAAATCATTACTTTTATAGAGATAAAAACTCTAGATTATTAGACTTTAAGGATACTATTCCCCCTGAGTCTAATATTGTCCTTGTTGCAGGAGAAGACTCCTGGATATATCATTATTTACTGTCTAACCCTGATCAAAAGTTTACTCCAGTCAGTTTATTACTTAATCCAGACGTGAATCCGTTAGACTTTGACTATTTGTTATGTATAGACGAAGAATGTAGGTACAGAAAATTTAATGTTAATGAAAATACCTTATTAGATTTAATTTCATCGACACAACCTGGAGAATTAATAGAACTCAAACATAGAGTTAAGATTGAGGGAAATTAATCCCCTCAACTCTCCCTTAAATGGCTTTAGAAAAGGACTGTCCTTTGCGTCCTTTGAGATAGGGATCGAACACCGCAGCAATATTTCGGATTAACCAGCGGCCGGTATTGGTGACTTCAAGGCGATCGCTATGTAAATGGATTAAACCATCAGCTTCTAAGGGTCGAAGATCGATTAATTCCTGGGCAAAGTATTGGTCAAAATCAAGATCAAAATGAAGATTATACTTTTCTTCGATGCGATCTTTATAGAGTTGAGATTGACACATCAATTCCATAATAACGGAACGGCGAATGATATCATCTTTGCTCAAGGTAACGCCTTTCTCGATGGGTAAATGTCCTGCATCTAAGCTTTTATAATAGTGCTTGATTCTCTTATGATTTTGTACATAAACATCGTGTAACATACTAATTGAGGTCATGCCAAAGGCCAAAAGATCGGATTCTGGTTTGGTGGTGTATCCTTGAAAGTTACGGTGTAAATCACCTGCTGCTTGGGCGATCGCTAACTCATCGTTGGGTTTAGCAAAGTGATCCATCCCGATAAATAAATAATCGTTATTATTAAATTCTTCGATGGTCATTTGTAAAATTGCTAACTTTTCTGACGCATTGGGAAGTTCATTCACAGGCATTTTTTTCTGTGCAGCTTTGATCCAAGGAATATAAGCAAAGTTAAACACAGCAATACGATTGGGATCTAATTCTATGGTCTTTTCAACTGTCTTTTTAAACGTATGTCGATTTTGATAAGGCAGTCCATAAATAAGGTCGACGTTGACACTCTCAAACTCAGCTTCTCTCATCCAACCCATGACATTAAATAACATTTCTTCGGGTTGAATACGGTTAATAGCTTTTTGTACTTTCGGGTCAAAGTCTTGAATACCAAAACTAATCCGATTAAACCCTAAGTTTCTCAAGAAAAAGACTAAATTTCGATCAAGATATCGGGGGTTTACTTCAATGGATATCTCGGCATTTTTGTCAATATTAAAGTTCTTAACTAAAGTATTAAATAACTGATCAATTTGCGATTGGTTTAAGTAGTTTGGGGTTCCTCCTCCCCAATGAATTTGATTAACACTACGCTTATCAGAAATAAGTTCTGCGGTTCTTTCAATATCACTAATTAAATATTCTAGGTAAGGAGGGGCAATTTTTTTATTACCTGTAATGATTGTATTACAACCACAAAAATAACAAGCTGTTTCACAAAAAGGAATATGACAATACAAAGAAAGAGGGGTTTTGTTATGGTTTCCTGCTGCAATCCCTGCACGAAATTCTGGTTCTCCTACTTTTGTTTTTAGTTCAGTCGCAGGGGGATAACTGGTGTATCTTGGCAAAGATTTGTCGTATTTTTTGATTAACTCTTGGTCAAATTCAATTGTTTTAGCTGTTAAGTTCATGTTCTTAATTACCCTCTCAAAGGTTGGGATGTATCAGTTGGAATAGTTCACAAAAAAAGGGGCAGTCAGTTCAATGAAAATAGATTTATTTTCCTGACTTTTCCCTTTACTTAAATAGGGTTGATGCTTTACTCGGCAATAACTAAATTCTGGGGATGACCTTGACCATGAGGATGTTCTGTTGCCCCAGGAATGTCCTGACGAGTGATTAATTCAAATACATGATCACCGATGGCTTCTTTGACATCATTTTCTAATTCGTGTACCACATCACGGTTTAATTTAAAGGCATGATTGGCCTCATCAATGATTTTTTGTTCTACGGCTTCATCCACGGGTAAAGCGTTTAAAGCATCACGATATTTTCCTTTGAATTCCCGTCTTGCTTCTGGGGTGGAAATTTGCTCAAACTCATAGAATTGAGTTCCTTTACCTTCGGGTAATTCTAAGGCCGAACGGGCTATATTTTTTAAACTTTGACCACCGGATAAATCACCCATATAACGCACATAAGAATGGGCAACTAATAAGGCCGGTTCAACTTGAGAAACTTGCCTAATTCTTGCTACATAAGTTTGGCCAGCAACTGAAGGGAAAATATCGGCTGCCCAATTTTCTCCGTAGTAGTATTCTAGGTCTTGTATTAAGTTTTGTTTGCGGTTTAACTCAGGAAAATATATCTTACTAATTATGGGATCATCTTTATGACGTTCTAATTCTTCTTCTAGGGTCGAATATAAGAAATAAAAGTCAGCTAAAAGTTTACGGAAGGGTTCTCTTTCTACAATACCTTTGAGAAAACACTTAGTAAAAGCTGTATTCTCTGCTAAAGTGTGGGAATGACTGGTTCCTTCTCGAAGCTTCAGGGCTAAGTTATTACTCATGATCAATACCTCTTGTTAACACTCAGACGTTAGGCTTTAGAGCAAAATTACTATTTCTGTCCTCAACCATCAAACGACTGCCGTGATTTCTCTTTCAATTTATTACTATACAGTTATATTGTCACTTAACCGTCAAATTTAGCAAAACTTAACATAATGGAGTGTTGTTCAAAAATATTTACCTTAACTTGGAAGATTAAGACTGTTTAAAATATGTATTAATGAATTCTTCAGGAATATTAAACTGTTTTAAAACTTCTGGTAAGGTGATTTCCACACTTGAATATACCTGCTTTTCCAATTATTCCCCCCTTAAAAAGGGGGGTTAGGGGGGATGGTAAGGGATCTCCTTTATCAGAAATAACCTAAGTCTTGACGAGGGATAATTCCTTTAAAACATTTACCCACTAATTTTTCACATTTACTTTTACGCTGTCTTTCTTGTCGAATTTCTAATAAGCTATTTTTCCATTTGCTACATTCTGCTTCTTCCTATAAAAGTTGGACAAAATAATAATTTTCAATATAATCAAGTCCCTCTAATAAATCTCTTTGTTTTAACTTTTTTAGTTCTGTTTCTAGATTGCTCCAAAATTGTCTTGCTAATTTTCCTTCTGTTGAATTTAGGTAAACTTCATATAATATATTAGCCCAAGTCAAGGGAATAATCAGATTTATGGGACTCATACCTAGCTTTTCAGTTGTCCCAGAAAAGACTTGAAAAAAGACACCATAAACTAATATATTAGCACCTAACTGAGCGTATTCTATTGTAGTAGATGGCTTTGTACAATTACTAATAGTAACCCAGATAAATAAAGCTGGAAAGATAATCTGTATTGCTAACCATAACCCAAAAGGAAGATTTTTTAAGGGTTTATTAAGGACTAACGGTTTATAAAAGACATAATAACGGATTAATTTTTGTTCCAAATCTATCCAAGCTATAATAGCATTAATACACCCTGAAATAATATAAAGATAGGGTATTAATTGTGGTATATTATCCATTAATTTTATTAACGATAATTGCTAAATCTACGAAGTTCTATTTCACCAAGGGTTGTTAAGGTAAAAGAGGTATGTGAATCATCTTCTGTTATGTCGAATCTTCGTGGTTTAGTAATAGGAAAAAGACTATACCAAATACTTCCAGAAACTTTATTAACTTTTCTTTCATTCCATAGTTGTTTGACAATTTGATGGACTTCCTCTGACTTTAAATTTAAACGATATTTTAAGTCTTCTAATGTCAAGGGATAGTTTTCTAATTCTTGCAAAATAAATAATGCTTTAGGATTAATTTCTTGCTCAGTTTTTGCCCTAGAAGGAGAATGATTTGAAGGGTAGGAACTTGCTATTTTAGTTTTTTCTTTACTATTGTAGTCTTTTGTTAATTCATCTCTAGCTTTTTGATAAGCAGCATTAAAATGAGAAATATTTTCAATCGATGCTATTATTTCATCAATGACTTGATAATTATACTCTGATGATTCTCTTTCAATGCTCTTAATTTTCTCCCTTAAATCTTCAGGAAGTTGCTCAATATCAACACGCTGAATGGCAATTTTTAAAGCGTCTAAGGTTCTTTTTTGACTGGGTTTTAGTGGTTTAGATGGTTGAGTCATGGTTTTCTCCTAATACCAATTTCCTAAAGTCCGACTACACATCCGGTGTAGGGGTCAACGGCCGTTGACCCCTACAATATAAACACCTGTAGTCTAAGTTTATGAAAATGATATAACAAGTAGGATTATCTGTTTTTATTATACCATAGTTCATAATTGATGGACAATAAATCCTAACCAATAATAATCTTGTTCATACACTTTACTCTTGGGATTTTGTTCATTATATTTATTTATTTCATCTTGTATTGAACGTAGAATATCACCATTAACTTGTTTACTTTCTCCATATTCTAAAAGTTTCCTTAACCAGATAATTAATTCTTGATTAGTCACATTTTGCAACCAAATTTGCGCATTTTCTAGAGCAATTTTTGGTACAATTCCTGAATGATATTGTTGATAAAAATAAATCATCAACCATGCGCTGGAAGTTTCGTCAACTGTCCACAGGGTACTAACAACACAGTTTGCACCACCCTTGAGAAATGCACTAACTAACCCTACATATTCACTCTCAATGGTTTGCTGTCCATTTAAGGCAGTTTCGCAAGCAGAAAGGGTTATTAACTCATAGGAATTAAAGTTAAGATGACTTATTTCAGAAGCAGTTAGTTGAGTCTTTTCCTCTCTACTCTCATTGATAAATTCTAAAGCTGATCTTTTGGGAACATCAAAGTTATAATAACCGTGGCCGGTAAAATGAAGGTGAGTATGGTTGGGAATAGCTTTTTTAAAGTCTTCAATAGTGATTATAGGATTTTTAAAGTCTTCAATAGTGATTATGGATGGTTCTACTGTAGCCAAATATGCGTTAATTATCCCACATTCTATTTCAGAATATAATAAATGCTTTTCCTTATTTTCCTCATCTGTACAAACTTCATCCCTTAAATATTGTCGGGGGTTTTCTATACTTAATAATTCTCTTTGACTATTGTTTAATTGTTGTTGTTTTTGTTTCAAGTTTAAACCTATTTGTAAACTGGGAAGATAAGATATTATCCAATCTTTTTGATTAAATATGAAATGTAAGGGGAATCTATGTAAGTCTTGGTGGGGAATTAAGATTAATTCTTTGATGTCTTCTAATTCTTTTTC
The DNA here is from genome assembly GCF_000167195.1 of Crocosphaera watsonii WH 8501. Taxonomy (GTDB): domain Bacteria; phylum Cyanobacteriota; class Cyanobacteriia; order Cyanobacteriales; family Microcystaceae; genus Crocosphaera; species Crocosphaera watsonii. The sequence continues at coordinate 6,361 of NZ_AADV02000049.1, forward strand.
TATGTCAGAAATACCTAAGATATCTTTTAAATTTTCTAGGCGATCGCTGATATGAAATCGCCAAGGATGCTCTTTTTTGTTTTCTTTTTCTTCATCTTTTTTAACTCTATAGTCTTGATAATCTTCATCCCATTTTTTTATCCATTGTTCGAGTGATTCTACCCCACCACCGTTATTAAGCGGGACGTTTTTTGATGGGTTTGGGTTTAATGGTATTAATCCGTTTTGTTTGATAATGAAAGTAATTAATCCCATTGGACTATTAAACCAGTAAATAATTGCTTTCTCAGGGTTCAATAAGCTTTCTATTTGTTTATAACTGGGATAAATCTTAGAGTCTGTTTTTAGTTGAGTTTCTGTTTTATATCCTTCTATAATATGAGTTAAACGCCGATTTTTCTCTAATTCTGCGTTGCGTAATGCTTCGATAATTTCTCCTTTCTCTAAAAGAACATTAACCGTGAGTTGACGAAAGGTTAAAAATTTGGCTTCTAGTCTTAATCTTTGGTCTTCGTCTTCAATGGGAACCTTATCTAATAATTGATTAAGTAGTTTTAATCCTTGGAATAAATAATCATCAGCGTTGTCTTTATCTCCCTTTGCTAAATAAACTTTAACTAAATCTTGAATCACTTCTAACCGTAATTCGGGGAACTGTTCAACGGTTAAAGTTTCTAAGGCACAATGATAACTATTAATGGCGTTATTATATTCTTGGTGTTCATATTGCGCTACCCCAATTTTATGATGTAAATATCCCCATCCTTCGGGGTGACTGTCTTGATAAATATGTTTATTTAAGGGGTAGCGATAACTAATTAATTCTCCTTCGTATCCCCGTTTATTTAACTCAGGGTTCAACCGAGAAATTAACTGTAGTTGAGATTGATTAAGAAATTGTATTAACTTGTCTGAGTTGGGTTGTTGTAAGAAGGAAATGAGATCACCAAAATCTCCTGTTTCTAGGGATTGAAAGTAGTTAATTAGTTGTCTGGAAGCGTCGGTTAATTCCAGTTGAAATGTATCTATAAATTGACTTTCTACCCGTAATATATACCCTTCACTTGCGGTTGATGAACTTGCTGCTAACCCTCGGTGATACCAAGCTTCAGGAAAATCAGGTTTCAACTGTAATGCTTTGTCGTAGGAGGCGATCGCTTCATCCAACCTTCGTAAGTTACCTAAAGTATTCCCTCGGTAATACCAAGCTTGATGTAAATCTGGTTTCAACTGTAAAGCTTTGTCGTAGGAGGCGATATCTTCATTGAACCTTTGTAGATTACTTAAAGCTACCCCTCGGTTATGCCAAGCTGAATAATAATCTGGTTTAATTTCTAACGCCTTCTCAAAGGAGGTAATCGCTTCTTCAAACCTCCCTAAATTGTCACATAAAATGATTCCTCGGTGATCCCAAGCTGGATGATAATCTGGTTTCAACTGTAATGCTTTGTCGTAGGATGCGATCGCTTCATCCCACCTTCCTAAGTTAAATAAAGCTATCCCTCGGTTATACCAAGCTTCATCTTTATCTGGTTTTAACTGTAATGCTTTGTCGTAGGATGCGATCGCTTCATCCCACCTTCCTAAGTTACCTAAAGCATACCCTCGGTTATTCCAAGCTACATCATCATCTGGTTTCAACTGTAATGCTTTGTCGTAGGAGGCGATCTCTTCATCCAACCTTCCTAACTCATATAAAGCTACCCCTCGGTTAACCCAAGCTGGATGATAATCTGGTTTCAACTGTAAAGCTTTGTCGTAGGATGCGATCGCTTGTTCATATTGCTGAAAAGTACCCATTAATTCTCCCAAATAATACCACCCTTGATAATCATTAGGATATTGTTGGGTTATTTCAACCACAGTATTAACTGCTTCTTGATACTCTCCCCTTTGATATTGTTCAACTGCTTGATCAATTAATCTTTGAACTTCATCTGTTGTTGTTTGGAAACTGGTTATATTTTGTGTTTCTGATGGGGTTGGGTTTGGTTCTGTATTTTGTAGATTATTCCCTTGAAAATTTCCAAACTCCGAACCCCTAACTCCTAACTCCGAACTCAGGTTTCTCGCAATATTTCCCAGTTTCCCTGATGCAATATTACCCAATTCTTCTAAATCTTGCCCTAATTGTTGATAATTATCTTTATTATCCAACCATTCTAAACTTTTCTCCTCTATCCATTCTGCTAATTTATCAGATTTGATATTACGACTTATTAAAAACCCTTGACAACTGCCCCAAGACCTTCCTTTTTTAATTGCTTCCAGCAACGTAAATAAGACACTTTCGTACTCAGCATCGGATAAACTGGGTTCATCTGTTTCTATTGCGTCAGAAGGAGGATTAAAGAGACTTTTCAGCCAATTCCAGAGTTTTTTTAGCCAATTGAGCATCAACTTGTGGGGTGGGGAAAATAGAGAGTTTTAGGGGTTCGGAGTTAGGAGTTAGGAGTTAGGAGTTAGGAGTTCGGAATTAAGTGTACCGTTCGGAGCCGCGCTCACGGCGAAGCCTCATGAGTCCGAGAAAGGCTATATTTAAACTTACTATATCTTAGAAAACTTTGCCCACCTGACGCAATTTAGGAAAATTCAACATAACATAAAAATATTTATTGTCATTGCGAGGGAAGTTAATTACTAATATAGCAATGATTTATCAGTTGTAGAATTAATGTTGAAGTTATCCCCCCTAACCCCCCTTATTAAGGGGGGAACTAAAGGGGGGGTCTCGATAATCTCATGAATCATTACTGATTACTATATAATGTAGTTAATGTTATCAACGAAATATCAAAACGATGGTACAGCAGATAACTAACCCAACTGAAAACAATATTATCTACCCTGATAGTGATGGTCAACCCATGGCCGATAATACTAAACAATTTCGCTTAATTGTTACCATTAAAGAAAACTTAGCGTTATTATTTGCAGATAATACTGATGTTTTTATTGCTGGTGACTTGTTATGGTATCCCCTGGAAGGTAATAATAAACTAAGACGCGCTCCCGATGTTATGGTAGTATTTGGTCGTCCTAAAGGTGATCGGGGTTCCTATAAACAATGGGAAGAAAATAACCTCTCTCCCCAAGTTGTTTTTGAAATACTTTCCCCTGGTAATACTTTAGCAGAAATGATCCAAAAATTTGAGTTTTATAATCGCTATGGGGTGGAAGAATATTCTGTTTATGATCCTGATAAAGTCGATCTTTGTGGTTGGAGCAGAGTAGAAAATAGTTTAAACTTAATTGAAACAATGGACGGATGGATTAGTCCCCGTTTAAAAATTCGCTTTGAAATCACTGATCATGATCTACAAATATTTACCCCAAAGGATGAACCTTTTTTAACTTATGTAGAATTAGGGAAATTGAAACAAGAGGCTGAAAAAAGGGCTAAAAAAGCTGAACAAAGGGCGGAAGATGCTGAGGCTAAAATTAAAGAATTAGAGGCTAAATTACGAGAATTAGGACAACTTTAAAACTCGTAATTAATAACTGATAACTGGTAACTGATAACTGGTAACTGATAACTGATAACTGATAACTGATAAACTATGATTACAACAATTTCTCAACCAATAACACTAGACGAATTTTGGGACTGGTATCCCGATGGTTTCGGACGTTATGAATTACACGATGGGGCGATTTTTGAGATGCAAGCAATAGGAAATCATGAAGAAGTAATTAGCTTTATTATGATGGAATTAGTTGTACAAATTAAACAACTAGGACTATCTTATCTGATACCAAAACAAGCTTTAATTAAACCTCTTGATACGAATAAATCCGCTTATAACCCCGATGTACTTATTCTTGATAAATCTAGCTTAAATGATGAACCATTGTGGAAAACACGGTCAACTATTACCCAAGGAAAAACAGTTCCTTTGGTGATAGAAGTTGTTAGTACAAATTGGGGTTATGATTATGGACATAAACTGGTTGATTATGAAGCTTTAGGGATAGCTGAATATTGGATTGTTGATTATTTAGGTTTAGGAGGAAAACGTTATATTGGTGATCCAAAACAACCAACTATTTCTATTTATCAATTGGTTGATGAAGAATATCAAGTACAACAATTTAGAAGCAATGATCTCCTTATTTCTTCTATTTTTACTGATTTGAATTTAACAGCACAACAAATTTTTGACGTTGTTAATTTGTAAGGTGAGCAGTGCATCGGCCTACGAGGTTTTGATACTAAGAGTAAGGTAATTTCCACTTCGAGAATATACCTACTTTTCCAATTATTCCCCCCTTAAAAAGGGGGGTTAGGGCGGATCATAAGGGATCTCCTTTATCAGAAATCACCTAAGGTGGGCAATGCCCACCCTACGTTGACATTATTTTAATCCTCCTTAATCTACTCCTTAAACCTTAATTAATTCAGTTTTTTGGGAACCATTCAACTCAACATTTTTATCTTTACCAGCATAGGCCAAAATGTAAAGATCCTCTAAATCATTCATCAAGGGATAACGAGGGTTGGCCCCTGTACATTGATCATCAAATGCTTGCTCTGATAACACTTCTAAAGACTCATAAAACTGTTGATCTTTTTCCCCAAGTACATCTTTAATAGTGGCCGGAATATCTACCTCCCGTTTCAGGTTTTCTACTGCTTCAATTAATTTTTCTACTTTTTCGTCTTCACTGTCTCCCCCAAGGTGCAAATAATCAGCTATCTGTGCATAACGGAACTTAGCGTTAGGGAATTTATATTGAGGAAAAATAGCCTGTTTAAAAGGTGCATCGGTGCTGTTGTAACGGATAACATGAGAAATCATCAGCGCATTAGCTAACCCGTGAGGAACATGAAAAGTAGATCCTAATTTATGGGCTAAGGAGTGACAAATTCCTAAGAAAGCATTAGAAAAAGCAATGCCAGCAATAGTTGCCGCATAGTGTACTTTTTCCCTGGCTTTGGTATCGGCTACACCATTTTTATAGGCACTGGGAAGATATTCAAATAATAGTCCAATGGCTTTTAATGCTAACCCATTGGTAAACTCACTTGCGAAGACAGAAACATAGGATTCTAAGGCATGGGTTAAGGCATCAATTCCCCCAAAAGGGGTTAAACTTTTTGGCATATTCATCACTAACTTGGGGTCAACAATGGCCATATTTGGCGTTAAAGCATAGTCAGCTAAAGGATATTTAATACCTGTACTTTCATCCGTTACTACTGCAAAAGGTGTTACCTCCGATCCTGTTCCCGATGTGGTAGGAATAGCCACCATCATCGCCTTTTCTCCTAATGGGGGTAAGTCATAAACCCGTTTACGAATGTCCATAAACCGCATAGCTAACCCTTCAAATTCGATTTCTGGATGTTCGGACATTAACCACATAATTTTGGCTGCATCCATAGGAGAACCGCCACCAATGGCGATAATAACATCAGGATGAAAGCTATTCATTAAAGCCAAACCTTGATTTATAGTGCCTAAAGTTGGGTCTGGTTCAACGTCGTAGAAAATGTCATACTTTATGTCTATATCTTCTAAAACTTGTTCCATTTCTTCGTTCAACTGCTTCCTCAAAATTATTACCCCGATACATCCCTAAAATGGGGGAAAGTTTTTCGTAGGAAAATGGCTCCTCATAACCAACTTTTTCGATTTCACCAATTAAAACCTTAGTCCCTTCAGGTATTTTTATCCCTGCAATTTCTGCTATTTTACTCACAGGTTGACCAACAATCGCTACATTTAATTTACCATTAATAATAATAGTTTTACCTAATTTTTCTCGTTCTTCTGCTGTTACAAAATAAGCCCCTCTTTCTTGAAATTCTCCCCTAACTGATTCATAGATTTTATCTTCAACAATCACCGCTTGTTCTGAGGCACAAATCATGCCATTATCGAAGGTTTTGCTGAGAATAATTGAAGAAACTGCTGTTTTAATATCTGCTGTTTTATCAATAACTGCCGGGGTATCTCCTGAACCCACACCAAGGGAAGGATGACCGGAAGAATAGGCTGCTTTAACCATTCCTGGACCCCCAGTTGCTAAAATTAATTTGATGTCAGGATGCTGCATTAAAGCTTGGGATAATTCAATGGTGGGTTCGTCGATCCAACCAATTATATGCTCTGGACATCCTGCTTTTATAGCTGCTTCTAAGATAATTTTTGCTGCTTCAATGGTGCTTTTCTTAGCCCTTGGATGGGGAGAAAAAATGATCGCGTTACGAGTTTTTAGGCTTAATAATGCTTTAAAAATTGCTGTGGATGTGGGGTTAGTTGTGGGAACAATACCTGCAATAATCCCTAAAGGTTCAGCTATTTTTTGAAATCCGTAGGATTCATCTAATTCGATGACACCGCAGCTTTTAGAGTCTCGATATTTATTGTAAACGATTTCAGAAGCAAAATGATTTTTAATTACTTTGTCTTCAACTATGCCCATTCCTGTTTCTTTTACCACCATTTTTGCTAGTTGAATTCTAGCAGAGTTAGCAGCAATGGAAGCTTTTTTAAAGACCTTATCTACCTGTTCTTGGCTAAAGGTGGCGTATTTTTCTTGAGATGCCTTGACTTTTTCGATTAATTCTTTTAAGCTTTCTAGATTATTTACTATCATTTGTAATTCATCCTCATATCAATGACATGAATTTTCGCTTTTATTATAACGTTTATAATCTTAAGAAAATATTAGTATTTTGCTGGTTATAGCAGGAGACAGAAAGAGTAAAATGATTGCCGCAAAACTGGGAAAATGTTTAAAAATTACTGATTAATTTAATATAGTGTTTCTTAGACTTATGAGGTACACCCTACCCTTGTGTAGATACGTTGCATGCAACGTATCTACAAAAAACTATGTACCTCACGAGTATGAGAAGTGCTATATTATTGTTGGTCTAAACCTTTTAGAGACTGTTTATAAACTAAATCTTAAGAGACTCGTAGGGTGTATTAGCGTAGCGTAATGCACCAAAAAACACAATTTTGGTGAGTTACGGTATCAAAAAATTATAGGAATTACCCCAATAATCATATAGCAATCAGTTATCAGTTGTGAGAATTAAGTGAATTGTGATCCCCCCTAACCCCCCTTACTAAGGGGGGAACTGAACGGGGGATCTTGATGTTCTCATGAATCATTCCTGATTGCTATAGTTAAATTCTAATACTTTAAAATCAGGAAAGTTGACTTGATGTTGATTGGTGGCTGCTTTTTTGGGACTGTCATAAGAAAAGATAACGATTAAGTAGCGATCGCTAAATCATAACTTTTAAAAATATTGATAACTTTTTCTAGTAATTCATCGGAAGGAGGTTGAGTTTCTGTTAGTTGATAATCATATCCTAATTGTTCCCATTTATATTCTCCCATTTTATGAAATGGCAATACTTCCACCCTTTCGATGTTATCAAATTGAGCAATAAATTGAGCCAAACCAGTAACATTTTCAAACCCATCGGTTAAATGAGGAACTAAGACAAATCTGATCCAAGTTGGTTTCTTAATTTCGTTGAGATAGCGGGCAAAATTTAAAGTGGGTTCAATGGAAACATTGGTTACTTTTTTATAAACTTTAGGATCAAAGGATTTAATATCTAACAAAACCAAATCTGCATATTCTAGAACAGGTTTAGCAATATTAACGTTAACATATCCAGAAGTATCTAAAGCGGTATGAATTCCCAACCTATGACATTCTTCAAAAATAGCCTTAACAAACTCTGGCTGCATTAAAGGTTCACCACCACTAACGGTAACACCTCCTCCCGAAAATTTAAAGTAAGATTGATATTTTTCAATTTCAGAAATCAATTCATCTACAGATACCAACTTGCCATTTTCAACGTGACGACAATCGGCATTATGACAGTATAAGCATCTTAAAGGACAACCTTTGGTAAAAACAATAAAACGAATCCCCGGAACGTCTACAGTCCCACAAGTCTCTACAGAATGAATCACTCCCGTTGTTATCATTTGTTTATTCATATTAGCTATTTTGCAATTTTTTAATAATACCAATTTCAAAAAGTTCGGCTAAATATTTGGGTAGGGATCAACGCTGAGGATCGTCGAAGCGTTGACCTCTACAATATAAACATCTAGCAAGAATATATAAGGACATAAGTAGGTAGTCAAGGCTTTAGCCTTGATGATGACTATCTTTCTCGTCCTAAAGGACTAACTACAAACTTACATCCGCTGGTGGAAAGTACGATTAATCACATCTAGTTGTTGTTCCCGACTTAACTTAATAAAGTTAACAGCATATCCAGAAACACGAATGGTTAACTGAGGATATTCTTCGGGATGATCCATTGCATCCAGTAAAGTTTCTCGATTAAGAACATTAATATTAATATGATGTCCTGTATCGTAGAAATAACCGTCTAACATTCCCACTAAATTATTGATCTTGGCACTGTCATTATTACCCAATGCTTGCGGCACAATAGAGAAAGTATAGGAAATGCCATCTTTAGCGTTATCGTAGGGTAATTTCGCAATAGAAGCCATAGAAGCTAATGCACCTTTGCTATCTCGTCCGTGCATGGGGTTTGCACCAGATGCAAAGGTTTCTCCTGCTTTACGTCCATCCGGTGTACTACCAGTCTTTTTCCCATATACCACGTTGGAAGTGATGGTTAAAATGGACTGAGTAGGGGTTGCCTGACGATAGGTTTTGTTTTTGCGGATATTGTTCATAAAATCGCTCAAAACCTTGGCAGTAATGGTGTCTGCCCGTTCGTCATTATTACCAAATTTGGGATAATCTTCCTCCACTTCGTAGTCAACCGCTAATCCCGGATTTCTCACAAATTAATTTGAAAGCCCAATCCAGAGATGAAAAATGATAATTTTTAGGACTAATAGAAATTTTGAATATAGATGAATAAAAAAATTGACTTTGATTATCCAAAAATTGAGTTTAAGAGGGAATAATTATATTAACTTTTGATTTTCTCCACGATAAATAAGACTAAATGAAAGTATCAGTCAGTCAACAACTTATGATAGATATCTTTTTTAAAAAACAACTTATTCTACTTATCCAGTATTAGGAATAGTTTTAATTCTTTTGTTAGCAATAGACAAAATATCTTGATAAGGACAAGCACTAGCTATAGCGATAATAATTCTTCTACAACTAATCTTTATTCTGGCTCCCAACTTAAGAAGATTTAGACGTATTCTTCCCACAGTTGCTTTAGCCAATGAAGTTTTTTTTAAACAGTGTTGACGAAAAGCATTTATGAGAACATAAGCCCAGGAATGTATCCATAATCTTAGTTGATTACTTTGAAATGTTTGAGTTGAAGTTCTATGAGCTAACAAGTCTAATTGTTGTTCTTTAATCCGATTTTCCATCTCGCCTCTCGGACAGTATTTTTTTGTATAAAGTTTTGAGGGTGGAATTTTTGAAGCGGGCAAAGATGTCACCACATGGCGCATTTTTAAGCCATCACTTCCATAACAAACTTTTGTCACTACTCTTCTTTGACAACTCCATGACTTTTCTGTTTTATAACGAATAGAGCGATACCAAGTAGAAATTGGTACTAATTTTTTAACTTCTTCTAAATCTTCTTTTTTCTGAAATAAACTATCCATTAATTCAGTTATTGGAGCTAGTTTTTTTTCATATTCATGTTTGGCTTTTTCAATTACATCATCCGCTCGTAACTTAAGAACGCCATTTGTTCCCATAGCTATAACATAATCAACTAAAGGCTGATTTTCACAAAAATAGAAGATTTCTTCACGGGCATAGGCACTATCACCCCTAACTAGGATATGAGTCTCTGACCATTTTTCTCTAATTAGTCCGATAATTCTTTGTAATTCGTCTAAGGCTCCATCGGCTGGATCTACATTAGATGAACGAAGTTTAGCCACTAATAAATGATGCCCACAGAAAATATATAAAGGAGCATAACATACTCCGTGATAATAACTATTAAAAAATGCCCCTTCTTGATTACCATGTACTTGGTCATCCGTGACATCCATATCTAATATAATACTTAAGGGAGGTTTTTTATAAGACTCTAAACAAAATTCGACAAAAGATTTTTCAATGGCTTCAAAGTTGGGTTCTATTTTATGATAACGACTCGTTTTTTGGTCGAGAATAGTCTCAGGACAATATTCCAATCTATTAATTGTACTTTTTCCAGCTAACCATCCCTTTTTATCTTCAAGTTCATTAAGCTTTTCTAAAGCGATCTTAAGGGCAGGATCGTGACGTAATTTATCATGGTCATTGACATCTTCATAGCCTAAAATAATTCCATAAAGCCTTTGTGCTAATAACTCATGAACGGAATGATCTACATAAGATTTATGACGATGATCTTGAAAACAGTTACCAAACTTCTCGGTAATTCCCAGTTTTTTATCCAACTCAGCTATCCAGACAATCCCCGCATCTGAAGTGATTAGTCCCCCATCAAAATTAGCGATTATTTCTTTTCCTTTCTGTTTACTAAAGTTGATTACTTGACGAGGGGTTCGGGGATGACTGGGACTCATTAAATCAGTTTAAGGTAAATTGCTTTAATAATTAAATTATAGCATATTTTATTCTAACAATCTAGTACTATTAGAGATTTTATTAATAATTTTTTTGGAAAAATGAGTGATTGATTTATCTTTTCATCTTTGTCTAATTCGGGTTGATTTTAACTTAAAATCTGACAACAGACTGTTGGTTGGGGAAATCTGCGACCGCTCTGTTCAAACCCACTTCCTGTAAGGCTTTTGTGTTTGGTGATCGCAGATTTTGTGAGAAATTCGGGACTAGGGGACTGTTTCTTTGCGGGGGTACTGAGGTCAAAAGTTTCCTTCTGCCACCCCTTTTATTTTATATCGACCAAAAATAAGGATCACTGAAAAAAGTTTTCCATTACCCTTGCATTTTTACCCTAATTTCCTGTACAATGTTTGGTTGTGGCCAAAAGTTATATTATAGACCTTGGCTACAGGTGAGAAAAAGTCCGCTTCAAGATACTGAAGCAACCATGCTTTAAGTCTTGGGGAGTAACGGCACCCCAACTTAACCCGTTTTCACAGGCAGGTTAAACCTATCGTTAACTGTTTATATTGATTCCGCCTAACTTACGTTGGAGCGTATTCATAAAAGCAAAGCGAGGAAACACTATCTCGCTTGTTTAGGTGTGAAAAATGCACCTAGATTCTGTTGTCTAGCCTATAGAGGAAAAAAGCCGTGTCTGTTGGTCTTCTTGGAACCAAACTCGGTATGACCCAAATCTTCGAGGAGGAATCTGGCCTAGCCATTCCTGTCACCGTTGTACAAGCGGGTCCATGTACCATTACACAAATTAAAACAACCGAAACCGATGGTTATAGTGCCGTCCAACTCGGTTATTTAGAAGTAAAAGAAAAAGCCCTAACCAAACCAGAGTTAGGTCATTTAAAAAAAGTCAACGCCTCCCCCTTGCGTCATCTTAAAGAGTATCGTGTAGAAGATACTGCTTCCTATCAGTTAGGAGAAGCAGTAAAAGCCGATATTTTCAGCACTGGAGACCTAGTAGATGTTTCTGGGACCTCGATGGGAAGAGGGTTTGCTGGTTATCAGAAACGCCATAACTTTAAACGGGGTAACATGACTCACGGTTCTAAAAACCACCGTTTACCCGGTTCAACTGGTGCAGGAACTACACCAGGACGGGTTTACCCAGGTAAGAAAATGGCTGGTCAATACGGTGCGGCTAAAACCACCACCCGTAAATTAACAGTGGTTCGAGTTGATACAGAACGGAACCTATTGCTAATTAAAGGGGCAGTACCAGGAAAGCCAGGCGGTTTATTAAATATTACCCCAGCCAACATCGTTGGTAAAAAATAAGACTGACCCAGAAGTAAACCAGAAAAAAGTCAAGAAAAATGGTTGATTGTAACGTTAAAAACTGGCAAGGGGAAGAAGTTGGCCAGGCAACCCTAGAATTAAAAGTGGCCAAAGAAGAAAGCGCATCGCACTTATTACACCGTGCAGTTGTGCGTCACCTAGCCAATGCCCGTCAAGGCAACGCTTCTAGTAAGACCAGAGCAGAAGTTAGAGGGGGTGGACGTAAACCCTGGAGACAGAAAGGAACTGGTAGAGCGAGAGCCGGATCTATCCGTTCTCCCCTCTGGAGAGGTGGTGGTGTCATTTTTGGACCTAAACCCCGAGATTTTAGCAAGAAAATGAACCGTAAAGAAAGACGGTTAGCCCTAAGAACAGCGATCGCCTCTCGGGTAGAAGATATGATCGTGGTAGAAAACTTCACCGAACAACTACCTCAACCCAAAACCAAAGAACTCGCTTCAGCCTTAGCCCGTTGGGGCGTAGAACCCAGCGAAAAAGTAGCTTTGGTGTTACTAGAAGCCGGTGACAACATCTATTTGTCAGCACGAAATCTCTGTTTTGTCAAGATTTTGCGAGCAGATAGTTTGAATGTTTACGATTTGCTCAACGCCGATAAAATTGTCATCACTTCTGAATCCTTAAGCAAAATTCAGGAGGTTTACAATGACTGAATATAATCCCCGTGATCTGGCAGATTTAGTAATAAAACCGATTATTACCGAAAAAGCAACCCTACTGCTAGAAGAAAATAAATATGTGTTTGATGTGTTGCCCAAAGCCAGCAAACCAGAAATAAAAGCAGCGATCGAAAGTTTATTTGAAGTCAAAGTAACTTCGGTGAACACCATTCGTCCCCCTCGCAAAAAGCGTCGTGTGGGTCGATTTATTGGACATAAACCCTTATATAAACGAGCGATCGTCACCTTAGAAGAAGGGGATAGTATTACACTCTTCCCCGACTTATAACCCCAGAACCATTAATAAACTGCTCATTAACGAACTGAACCTAAGTAATAATCATGGGTATTCGTACTTATCGGCCATACACCCCAGGAACCAGACAAGCCGCTGTCTCGGACTTCTCGGAAATCACCAAAAGTAAGCCGGAAAAATCACTAACCAAATACAAACACAACAAAAAAGGTCGTAACAACCGAGGTGTAATCACCAGCCGTCATCGGGGTGGTGGACACAAACGGTTATACCGAATCATCGACTTTAAACGGAATAAATACGATATTCCAGCCACTGTTACCTCCATCGAATACGACCCCAACCGTAACGCCCGTATTGCCTTGTTGATCTACGAAGACGGAGAAAAACGCTACATTTTAGCCCCTGCTGGCATCCAAGTAGGAACAGAAGTCATTTCAGGAGAAAACTCTCCCTTTGAAATAGGCAACGCCCTGCCCCTATACAAAATTCCCTTGGGGACAGAAGTTCATAACGTAGAATTAATCGCTGGTAAAGGCGGTCAAATGGTGAGGGCTGCTGGTGCGGCCGCTCAAGTAGTCGCCAAAGAAGGAAACTATGTCACCCTAAGACTTCCTTCCAAAGAAGTACGTATGGTGAGAAAAGAATGTTACGCCACCATCGGTCGAGTAGGTAACATAGAAGCCCGTAATATCAAACTAGGGAAAGCCGGAAGAAGCCGCCATCGTGGTCGCAGACCCCACGTTAGAGGAAGTGTCATGAACCCGGTAGATCACCCCCATGGAGGAGGAGAAGGCCGCGCACCCGTTGGGAGAAGCGGACCTATGACCCCTTGGGGTAAACCGGCATTAGGTGCCAAAACCCGTAATAAGAAAAAAGCGAGTTCGCGGTTAATTGTCCGTCGTCGTCGTTAAAACAGTTGAATTAGTTGAAATTATTATGAGTCGTTCCTTAAAAAAAGGCCCCTTTATTGCGGATAGTCTCCTCAGCAAAATTGAAAAACTCAATGAAAAAGGAGATAAACAGGTCATCAAAACCTGGTCACGGGCTTCCACCATCATCCCTGCCATGATTGGTCATACCATCGCCGTTCACAACGGAAGACAGCACGTTCCTATTTTCATCTCCGAACAAATGGTCGGTCATAAACTCGGAGAATTTGCCCCCACCCGTACCTTTCGGGGACACTCCAAGAGCGATAAAAAAGCTCGAAGATAACCAACGGGAGTAGGAGAAACTAACAATTCTAAATTCTCTGGATCCCATTACCAATAAGAAGTTATAGATAGACACAACCATCATGGCAGTTGATACAAGCACAGAAGCCAAAGCCATAGCCCGTTATATTCGGATGTCACCCTTCAAAGTAAGACGGGTACTCGACCAAATTCGAGGTCGTTCTTATCGTGAAGCCTTAATCATCCTAGAATTCATGCCCTATCGGGCTTGTGAGCCAATCCTGAAACTATTGCGCTCCGCCGTTGCCAACGCTGAACATAATCAAGGACTCGATCCAGGCAGCTTAGTCGTTAGTAAAGCCTATGCAGATGGGGGACCAGGGTTGAGACGCTATCGCCCCAGAGCGCAAGGAAGGGCTTATCAAATTCGCAAGCCCACCTGTCATATTACCATTGCCGTCGCCCCCGAAATAGAAGAGGACTAACAGAACAATATGGGACAAAAAATACATCCAATTGGTTTTCGTCTCGGTATTACCAAAGAACATAAATCCTGTTGGTATGCCGATAAAAAACGCTATCCCGAGCTATTACAAGAAGACTTAGTGGTCAGGGAGTATATAGAAAAAAATCTCAGTAATGCCGGTATTGCCGATATTCGCATCGAGAGAAAAGCAGATCAGATCGATCTGGCTATTCACACCGCTAGACCCGGTGTTGTAGTAGGTAGAGGAGGAAGCGGTATCGAGCAACTGAGAACTGGTTTACAAAAAGCTCTTGGTGAAAATCGTCAAATTCGCATCAACGTCATCGAAGTAGCAAGGGTTGATGCTGACGCTGCTCTGATCGCCGAATATATTGGCCAACAACTAGAAAGACGGGTTTCTTTCCGTCGTGTAGTACGCCAAGCTATCCAAAGGGCCCAACGGGCCGAAGTAAAAGGCATCAAAATCCAAGTAGGTGGACGTTTAAACGGGGCTGAAATCGCCAGAAGCGAATGGGTAAGGGAGGGTCGAGTGCCACTGCACACCCTTAGAGCCGACATCGATTATTGCTATCGCACCGCCCAAACCATTTACGGTATTTTAGGCATTAAAGTCTGGATATTCAAAGGCGAGGTTATTCCAGGGCAAGAACAAGAAGCCATGGCTGCACCAGCACCAACCCCCAGAAAGAAACGTCGCCCCCAACAGTTTGAAGACCGTTCCAACGAAGAATAATCAACCCTATTTTAAGTTAAACCTTATTATTAACGACCCATGTTAAGTCCTAGAAGAACAAAATTCCGTAAACAGCAGCGAGGGCGCATGAGAGGGTTGGCACGTCGAGGCAGTACCCTTAACTTTGGTGATTACGGCCTCCAGGCCACAGAACCCTGCTGGATCACCTCCCGTCAGATAGAGGCCGCCCGTCGTGCTATGACTCGTTATATCAAAAGGGGTGGGAAAGTTTGGATTCGTATTTTTCCCGATAAACCCGTCACCATGCGAGCCGCCGAAACCAGGATGGGTTCAGGTAAAGGTTCCCCCGAATACTGGGTGGCTGTGGTTAAACCAGGAAGAATCATGTTTGAGTTATCAGGGGTAGAGGAACCCGTTGCCCGTGAAGCAATGCGTCTAGCGGCTCAGAAACTACCAATCAAAACCAAGTTTGTTACACGCCAACAGGAGTATATCTAAGTTATGGCACTACCCAAGATAGAAGAAGTTAGAAAACTCAACGACGAAGAACTGGCAGAGGAAATATTAGCCACCAAACGTAAACTCTTTGATCTGCGTTTTCAGCAAGCCACCCGTCAGTTAGACAACAAAACCCACCTGTTTAAACATACCCGTCATCGTATGGCTCAACTATTAACCGTCGAACGGGAAAGACAACTCAACATTAATCAACCATCCAGTACCACAGAAGAGGCATAAAAAAACTATGGCTGTTAAAGAAAGAGTTGGGGTAGTGGTTAGCACCAAAATGGATAAAACCGCAGTCGTAGCGGTGGAAAACCGGTCTCCTCATCCCAAATACCGAAAAATTGTCGTCAAAACCAAGAAATTTAAAGCACACGACCCCGAAAATAAATGTCAAGAAGGCGATCGTGTACGTATTCGAGAAACCCGTCCCCTCAGCAAAACCAAACGCTGGGAGATTAAGGACATTTTAACCGCCCATTAAACCCTTTTATTACCACCGTGATTCAACAGCAAACCTATCTCAATGTTGCCGACAATAGCGGAGCCCGTAAACTCATGTGTTTGCGTGTTCTTGGTACCGGAAATTGTACCTATGGAAAAATTGGGGATAAAATCATCGCCGTCGTTAAAGACGCACTCCCCAATATGCCCGTCAAACGCTCCGAGATCGTCACCGCCGTGATTGTACGAACCCGTCAACCGGTGAATCGTGCCAGTGGCATGACTATTCGTTTTGACGATAACGCAGCCGTTATTATTAACGCCGATGGCAACCCCAGAGGAACCCGTGTCTTTGGTCCTGTGGCCAGAGATTAAGGGATAAAAGCTACACCAAAATTGTCTCTTAGCACCGGAGTACTCTAAATGGGACCGAGCTCGATTGATCCACCAGCCCAC